>NZ_LS483447.1:315000-1495000 GCF_900476255.1 Porphyromonas crevioricanis | reverse complement strand
AGCTTTAAAATACGGGACTATCACCCCCTATGGTGCGCATTTCCATACGCTTCTTCTAACTGTGTAAAATCTATATCGAAGTCCTATTACCCCCATATTGCAATCACAATATAGGTTTGGGCTAATCCCCGTTCGCTCGCCACTACTGAGGGAATCACTTTTGTTTTCTTTTCCTATGGGTACTAAGATGTTTCAGTTCCCCACGTTCGCCCTGCTTGTCGCAGTGTCAGACCTCCTGCCTGACGGGTTGCCCCATTCGGAAATCTGCGGGTCAATTCGTATGTGCCAATAACCGCAGCTTTTCGCAGCTTATCACGTCCTTCTTCGCTTCTGAGAGCCTAGGCATCCACCGTCTGCCCTTATCAAATTCGCCTTATGTGTGTGGTTAATCCTACACACGGGTTGTTTTCTTTTTGCTCTATTGTTTTTGTTCTATCATTACGTCAAAGATCGCTTCCCTATTAGAAGATCCTCCCCTAATAAGAAATGTGGAGAATATCGGATTCGAACCGATGACCCCCTGCTTGCAAAGCAGGTGCTCTAGCCAGCTGAGCTAATCCCCCGTAGTCCCAGGCAGAGTTGAACTGCCGACCTCTACATTATCAGTGTAGCGCTCTAACCAACTGAGCTATAGGACTGCATCGACTGCCTGAAAACACACGGAAAATAATAACGCCCATCTCCCAGTGGTCTCCATGATGTTAGCCACCTATACAAAACACTCTCCTATCCCCCCCCACGCTAAAATATTCACGCAGAAGACTCGATAAAATGAAAGAGCCCATAAACAGAACTAACACCTATATCGAAAATCATAGAAACAAAAGAGAGCACAAGTCGTCTTATACATAAAATCCTTCCCTGTGCAAACGTAACGAACTCCAGAAAGGAGGTGTTCCAGCCGCACCTTCCGGTACGGCTACCTTGTTACGACTTAGCCCCAGTCACCGGTATTACCCTAGGACGCCCCTCGCGGTTACGTACTTCAGGTACCCCCGACTCCCATGGCTTGACGGGCGGTGTGTACAAGGCCCGGGAACGTATTCACCGCGCCATGGCTGATGCGCGATTACTAGCGAATCCAGCTTCACAGAGTCGAGTTGCAGACTCCGATCCGAACTGGGATAGGGTTTGGAGATTCGCATCCGGTCGCCCGGTAGCTGCCCTTTGTCCCTACCATTGTAACACGTGTGTCGCCCCGGATGTAAGGGCCGTGCTGATTTGACGTCATCCACACCTTCCTCACGGCTTACGCCGGCAGTCTTATTAGAGTCCTCAGCTTAACCTGTTAGTAACTAATAATGTGGGTTGCGCTCGTTAGGGCACTTAAGCCGACACCTCACGGCACGAGCTGACGACAACCATGCAGCACCTACATAGATGCCCCGAAGGGATAACAACTCTCGCTGCCTGTCATCTATATTTCAATCCCGGGTAAGGTTCCTCGCGTATCATCGAATTAAACCACATGTTCCTCCGCTTGTGCGGGCCCCCGTCAATTCCTTTGAGTTTCATCGTTGCCGACGTACTCCCCAGGTGGATTACTTAACGCTTTCGCTAAGAAGCATACACTCATATCGCATACTCCGAGTAATCATCGTTTACGGCGTGGACTACCAGGGTATCTAATCCTGTTTGATACCCACGCTTTCGTGCTTCAGTGTCAGATATAGCCCGGTAAGCTGCCTTCGCAATCGGGGTTCTGTATGATATCTATGCATTTCACCGCTACACCATACATTCCGCCTACCTATTCTAATCTCTAGCTCTGCAGTTTCAACGGCATGCTAGGGGTTGAGCCCCCAGGTTTCACCACTGACTTACAAAACAACCTACGCACCCTTTAAACCCAATAAATCCGGATAACGCTCGCATCCTCCGTATTACCGCGGCTGCTGGCACGGAGTTAGCCGATGCTTATTCGCAGGGTACTTGCAATTAAATACGCGTATCTAATTTTACTCCCCTGAAAAAGAGGTTTACAATCCTTAGGACCGTCTGCCCTCACGCGACTTGGCTGGTTCAGGCTCTCGCCCATTGACCAATATTCCTCACTGCTGCCTCCCGTAGGAGTCTGGTCCGTGTCTCAGTACCAGTGTGGGGGATAAACCTCTCAGTTCCCCTATCCATCGTCGCCTTGGTGAGCCGTTACCTCACCAACTAGCTAATGGAACGCATGCCCATCTGTCAGTAATAAATCTTTCCTTATCCCCCCATGCAGAAGAATAAGTGTATCCAGTATTAGTCCGGCTTTCACCGGGTTATCCCAGTCTGACAGGTAGGTTGCATACGCGTTACGCACCCGTGCGCCGGTCGCCGGCATAAGTAGCAAGCTACTTACCCGATGCCCCTCGACTTGCATGTGTTAAGCCTATCGCTAGCGTTCATCCTGAGCCAGGATCAAACTCTCCATTGTTATCTTGTTTTGTTTGTTTTCCTGTTATATGCTCATTATCGTTCGCCTGGTTGGTTGTACTTGACGAAAGTCTCGTTTCCTTATATGACCCCCTCTATAATAATCACGTGAAAAAAACTTCACAGCCAAAATAAAGGAGAGGAAAAAAACATTCCTGTACTACACTTTTGTTCTATGAATATCGTCAAAGATCTCTTCGCTTTACCTAAACTCCCCTTTCCTAAGAATGCTCCCCGGCAAGCCAACCCTCTGGATCAGCTGCAAAAAGCCACTCAAAAAAAAGGAAAACCGAGTCCAACTTAAAAAAACAAGCAGCAGACCACTGTCAAAAAAAAGGAGTACACACTCCTCAAATAACAGCTCTATCGCCTTCTGCCATTCCTTTCAAGTGGCGCCCCGCTCGGGCTTAGCGAATGCAAAGATAAAACAGTTTTTCCTTCCAATCCAAATCAAATACCAAAATATTTGACGAAAGATTAGTCGAGAGAGGCCTAACAGACTTGAAATCAGCACGAAACAAAAACAAAACTTTTTCCCGGAAAAACAACTCCAAAACAAGAAATCAAGAAAAAGAGAAAAAAAACATGGAAACACATGAGATTATGAAAAAAGAAGCGAGAAGGGAGAAGCGAGAGAGGAGAAGCGAGAGAGGAGAAGCGAGAGAGGAGAAGCGAGAGAGGAGAAGCGAGAGAGGAGAAGCGAGAGAGGAGAAATAAGAGGTGAGAAGGGAAAATGCTATCCTGTCGGAAGAAGAAAAGGGGCATATCTCTCACTCCTAAATGTGGCATGTTTTGTTAAGCATCATGCTCGCAAAAAGAAGAGAAAAAACACCTGAAAAAGCAGCCAAATACAAGTGAACAAAAAAAACTCTCAAAGGCTTTACAATGACCGCCTAAAAGGCCGATGAATAGAGCGTTCTGGAAAGGTCGGTTTTTTCTCCTCAGAGAAATTTTGCTAACACAGGAGAAAAAGTTTGCTCTCACAGGAGAGAATTTTTGCTCGCTCCCCTGTTAGAAAAAAACAGCTCCATAGAGAACAAAAAAAACAAGAGAAAAACAGACTCAATAATACCCCAATTTCAAGAAAAAATACCAGAAAAAGAAAATGAAATTATAATATTCTTAGGAAAATTATATAGATACAAAAGAGATGCAAGAAGGAATAATCAGCAGAAAGAAAAAAGAGAAATCGTTCCCTACGATGACAGAATACAACATCCCCCTCAAGGCCGATAATTTGTACTTTCGCAGAGTAGTCTTATATGGGCTACACATACTCCAAGAAATATCGCCAAAGATGCAGCACCCATACGCTACAACCGCCTCTTAAAGCTACTCTGCCCTTATGAAGCCCGCCAAACCAATCGCTTTTGTCATAAACCGAATAATAGAAGCAGCACCCGTCTACGTACTATACAACATAATAGCATACCTGCCAAAAAAACTATACCTCCCCATAATTATCGAATTGAGAGAATTTTCTTCATAATCCGAACTAAACTAAGCTGTAGAGGTATCTCCATAGGTAATAATCCTGAAAATCCGTAATCATGTGGAATAGAAGGCCTATACCAACTGCTCTCAACCACCAAGGAAGCCCCCAACGTTTGTAAGGCAAAAAGCACATCACCAAATACACCACTATCGCCCAATAGCTATGCAAAGGATGGAAACCTATACTACATCTGTTCGGATCAAAAATTGGAATCGCAAATAGATGATCTAAATCTACCAACATTGTCAAGAACATTGCCATGTAGGCCCTTTTCCATTGCTTCGGGAAAAAGATATATGCCAATCTCAAAGGAGCAATGAAGTGCAGGGTATAATGAACAATACTTTGAAGCATAATATCAAGACAATAAAATCCGCATTAATGGCTCACTCTTCGGTTAATCACATTTATCCGAATACGTATTTAACACATGGGATACTGATTCTGTTTTTGGAGTAATACACACGAGATTAGAACAGCATTCGCAAAAAAAACGATTAACTCATGGTTTAAGTTGTTTTGATGCTCCCCTACCCTGCTTTCAAAACTCTTTGCGATTACAACATTCCGCAAAATCTCCCAAAGCCTTCTATGTTGCCTTTGAGGGAGAGCTCTGCACAGCTTCTATTGAACCTGAAAACTAAAAAGAAAGGGTGTGCTGAAAATATTCGGCACACCCTTTTACATTAGACTAGTTTCACTATAAAAATTCCGGAGTTTACAGAGTAAGAGAAACACCGAGCCCTAGAGAGTAGGAGCCAAGAGGTTTTATAGTCACACTAGCAGGAGTTTTACCAAAGAACGGAGAGGCATTAACAAAGGCTTTAACACCAATTTCCTGTCCCCAATCAAGTCTATGAGCATATTGGAAGGAGAGTCCGACTGCAAGGCCCCAACGAGAAGAGGGCACCACCTCGGTCACTTCCTGAGCTGAAGTGAAGGTCGTGTAGGAAGCACCCAATTCGCTTTCAGAATAGATTCGATGTACTCCTCTTTGGTACATGCGGGTACGTGATGCCAAACCAAAATCCAACTTTGTAATCTCGGCTACTTTCCTATGTGGTGACTGATTGGAATAGTTAAGACTATTGACGAAAAGCCCCAGATTACTGCGAGTTTTATCCTTGAAGTATAGGGCCATTCGTATATTGTATCCACTCATCACATCTCTGTAATTGGAAATTTGATTCTCCCCCGACGTAATATCACTATTCAGAAAGGCAGTTCCTCGGCCTGTTTCAAAGGAGAGAGAAATCCACTTAAACAATTGTTGGGAGGAGTCGTCATCCGAAGAAACCTCGGAAGTCTGTGCCCAAATAGACTGATTGGATATACCAACAAGGCATAGAAAAAAGATTGCGAAGTAATGTCCGATATTTTTCATCATTCTACACTGTTACATGAGCTAAATATATCATTTATGGTCTAACGTGCACTGAAAAAATAGATCGTCAAGAGGGAGGGGTAATTCGAAATAGGGTCACTGATTTGAATTGTTACTGGTCAGAGATGACTGTCACCTCATTCAGGATAATTTTAGGTTTTTGTTTTTTCAAAGCTAACTTTTTTATGTCGAGAGGAGTCTTTTTTGACTAGCACGAGAAAGAACGAAAATTATCCCATTAAGAGAGACGTAAAATAAAACAGGAGGGAGCAAAAATATCTCCTGAGAGAAATTTCGCTAATACAGGAGCTAACGATTATTCTCTCAGGAGATAATTTCGCCCTCTCCAGAAAGCCTTATTCATCGGAACTTGGAAAGAGGGGAAAAAGAAGGCAAGTTTAGTATTCGATCGAATATTTCCTCATTATTGATCTTTGCTTTGTTTGCTAAATACTTTGAGAGCTACTTTTTACTTTAAAGCAGCCTTTGCAGCCTCCAGTGTATTCATCATCAGGCAAGCAATAGTCATGGGACCGACACCACCGGGTACCGGAGTGATGAAAGAGGTAAGAGGGGCTACTTCGTCGAACTTCACATCTCCGGTCAGTCTTACTCCACTCTTACGAGAAGCATCCGGTACGAGGGTCGTGCCCACATCTATCACGATTGCTCCGGGCTTTATCATCTCCTTTGTTACACTCTCAGGACGTCCCATAGCAGCGATCAGGATATCAGCCGACCGAGCAATTTCTTCGAGATTGGCTGTTCTGCTATGACATACAGTCACCGTACAATCTCCTGGTTGAGCTTTCTCTACCATGAGCATAGACATCGGCTTTCCCACGATATTGCTACGCCCCAGTATCACACAGTGTTTTCCCTTTGTGGGGATATTATATCTACGAAGTAGTTCTATCACACCTTTGGGCGTAGCAGATACAAATCCAGGTAGACCGATGCTCAGACGACCAACATTGATCGGATGGAAGCCGTCTACGTCTTTCGATGGAGAGATCGCTTCAATAACTCTTTGTTCGTTGATATGCTTGGGCAAAGGAACTTGTACGATAAAGCCGTCTACGTCTGTATCCTTGTTGAGACGATCCACACAGGCAAGGAGCTCCTCTTCGGTGATATCATCTTCAAAGCGAATCAGAGAAGATCCAAAACCCACTTCTTCGCAAGCTTTTACCTTGCTAGCCACATAGGTCTCACTGCCACCATCGTGCCCGACTAATACGGCGGCCAAATGAGGACGTTTGAGGCCGGCTTCGACCATCCGTTGTACCTCGGCAGAAATCTCCTGTTTGATTTCTTGAGAGACCTTCTTCCCATCGAGCAGGGTGTAGGTTGTAGATTGGTTGTTGTCCATAGAAATATGTTGTTATACTTGATATGATTTCCTTGTCAGAACACGCATCGGATAGGATTAGTTCAGTTTGGTGGCGCGTAAAATATGTCGCTTACCGGGAGGTCCAGGGAGTTTTTCCACAGAAAAACCGACTTCGAGCAGAGTGCGTCGTACATCGCCTTTAGCGCAATAAGTCGTAAGGGTAGCCCCCGGGTTGGCAATCTGCTGCAATCGCTTAAATAAGTCGAGTGTCCAAAGTTCTGATTGAGACTCAGGAGAGAAGGCATCCATATAGAAAATGTCGATGTCATCAGGCAGCTTTCTACGCAATACATCACCTTCGATCTTATGCAGGGTGAAGTATGGAGTTAGGGCAATGGGTTCATCCCATGGAGCTCTGTGCATTTCTCTTAGATAATCCCGCATGAGCAATTTGTCCGAGTGAGGCAATTCGTACTCCAGTTGTTCGTAGATGTCGACCTCGATCGGATGCAACTCAATGCTGTAGTAAATGAGTCTTTGCCGAAGTTTTTCGGCTTCGGCAAGTGTTAGCAAAGCATTGAGACCAGTTCCGAAGCCCAACTCAAACAATCGCAAAGGTTGTCTCGAGCAAAAGAAGCAACCAGGGCCTAACTTAGCTACGTGGTACTTTAAGCCTGCTTCTATGAATATGTGTGTACTCTCCGTGACAGCCCCGTGTATGGAATGATAATATTCCTTATTCTCCCGTCTGTAGAGAGTTGGGGAACCATCTTCAGTAGTGACAAGAAAGGGCTTTTCTTCTGCTTGAGGGGACATAGTCATAGAAGTAGAGAGGATGATGATTGTTCTTCATCCTGCCCCATAGAGATGATCTCTCGTATTCTGCTGGGCAAGGAGGTATCTATGGGATCAAGATCATCCCCTATGCGCATGAAGCGGTACCCTTGCTCTAGGAGCCATTCTACCGCTTGTGGCATCACAATGCGCATATTCTTTTGCGCCTTGAGTGAGTCGTGAAAAACAATGATTGAGCCATTACGTGCATAACGACGCACATAGCCCATGATTGTTTCGGGAGATAGAGAAGCATTGTAATCTCTAGTCACAACATCCCACATGATCAGGTCGAATCGATTGCTCAACTTCTTGATTTGAGACAGTCGCAGGTGTCCGTGTGGCGGACGAAAATAGCGAGAACCAATAAGGGCATCGGCTTTTTCTACATCTTCTAAATATCGGTTTGCGGAAGTCTTGAGCCCTTGTATGTGATGATAAGTATGATTGCCAATACCATGCCCACGACGAAGAATTTCGACCAGTAAGTCAGGGTACTTCCTGACATTATCTCCAACACAAAAAAAAGTTGCCTTTACTCCCAGCCTGTCCAGTTCGTCCAGAACCCAAGGAGTAACCTCGGGTATAGGCCCATCATCAAAAGTCAGATAGATACTCTTCCCTTCTCGGGCAGGGATTCGCCACCGGGCACCTGGTATAAGTGCCCGGTACCACATCGGCACACGGCATATGATCCTGTCTATCAAAATCGGAGTTCTTTATTCTGCAGAGGAATCGGCAGGAGAAGCATCTGGTGTTGCCTTTTCTGCTTGATCAGTCTTTTGTTGACTATCCTGCGGAGCGTTTTCATACGGACTTCCGGTAAATAAGGCATACAATCGTCTTACTTCCTTCTCATTCTCATTGAGCACACTGCTATTCATCGCTTGAGCTAAAGCTATACACTCGGTAGCGGATAGGAAACAGAGTTGTACATCTCCCTCTTTAATCACGCGCTCCAGCTTAGATGGGCTAAGACGCAAAAACCAACGCAAAGATTTGATCGCAGAGTTGCAAATGGATGATATTACTTCATCGCCCTCTTGTCTCATGTCTGCCGCATAGAGTGCTTGCGCAAAGGACAATGAGCGTACCCGATCGTAAGGCACTACCTTGGGATTTATTCCTTTGAGGGTCTTACGAAGCACTGCTTGAGCCTTCTCTTTGTCTCCACGAGCGACCAGAGCTTTGGCCAAAGGAGCTGCAGCATTGGAACGAACTGTTTCAGCCATTCCTCTCACGTTTGCATCGAAATAAACCGAAGGATCGTGAGCCCCACCGAAAGCAAACTTTTCCATAAATACTTGGTATGATCTATCCAAGTTGCCCAATGCGTATGATTGACGACCTGTTGCCGGGTACATACGGAAAGCCATGCCTTCTTGCACGAGATAATCTCTCAAGTTTGATAGAGTCTCAGTTGGAGAAGAGATACACCAGTAAAGTGGTCGCTCCCATCGGTTGTGCCGGAGCATATCGAGTAGAGCTATTTCAGTACGCCCGACAAAACTCTTCCCAGCCAAAGACAAATCCATTTGTGGCTGAAAGTAAGGCTTCAATTCATTGGGCAATATATTCAGAGCAGCACTATCATTCTGGAGGATTAACGAAGAAGATGGTAAGAGAGGGTACTCAGATCGATTATCGGCATAAGTTGCATCCAATGCCTGACCTATATCCATCGGAGAGCCCTGAGGGTTCAGACGTACGATGTTATGGACAGAGTAGAAATTCGATTGATAGGTATTCATTGGTAGAGGTTGACTTCGGTACGCCTCTTGCTTCATCTGATCTACATACCAATCTGCCCCTAAATAACCGAGATTACAAGCTCGTACATCGGTGCGTATACCCTCTATCTCTTGGCAATACCAGAGAGGAAAAGTATCATTGTCTCCAAAACAGAAAATAACAGAGTTCGGCTCACAGCTTTCCAAGAAATTAGTTCCAAAGTCTTTGGTAGCAGTTCGTCCGGATCGATCGTGGTCATCCCAATTCTGTGCTGCCATCTGGATCGGTACCACCAAAGACAAAACCGTGGCTATCAAAGCGGCAGCCACTCGGGGTAAAGATTTGATCTTTGTCAATAATTCATACAGCATGGCTAACCCGAAACCAATCCAGATACAGAAAGCATAGAACGAACCCACGTACGAATAGTCTCGCTCACGTGGCTGACCTGTGTATTGATTTACATAGATCACGATGGCTAAGCCCGTCATGAAGAACAAGGCAAAAGTGATCCAAAAAGCCTGATTACCTCTCTCCCCTTTGAGTACCTGGTACAAAAATCCCAAAAGCCCCAATAGCAGAGGAAGCAAATAATAGACATTATGCCCCTTATTGGCCACTATATCATCTGGCATCTCATCGGTCGGCCCTATGAGAGCATTATCAATTGGCGAAATGCCGGTCATCACATTTCCCTTGGTTAGAGAGCCGTCGCCTTGCAAATCATTTTGACGCCCCACGAAGTTCCAAAAAAAGTACCTCCAGTACATATAATTGACCTGATAGGAAGCAAAGAATCTCAAGTTGTCCAAAAACGTAGGAGTGCTCATGTCATTAGGATTTCTACCCATCCATATATTGTACCCTTCTACATGGCTGGGAGAAGGATCAAAAATCCGAGGGAAGAGCATCTTATCTTCGCTGCGGTACTTATACTCGGGAATATCTTTGTTCAGTGGTATATAGCGATCCTTACCAGCTGTTACATCTTTCTTGTAAACCTTGTCATACTCAAATTGATAAGCACGGGCGGTGAATGTAGGTCCGTACAACAGAGGGTTGGATCCGTATTGCTCACGAGCCAAATAGGAACGCATGGCAAAGGCATTGGACGGATCGTTCTCGTTCATAGGGGGCTTGGCAGCGGCTCTCACCAGAATAACGCCATAGGAGGTATAGCCAATCACAATCACCATAAGGCTCATCTGCAACATATGTAGCAGTTTCACACTCATGTTTTTGGATGAAAACAGATATATCCCCAGAGCGACAGAGAGGATCAAACCCAGCCATAAACCGGAGCCTAAGAACGGAATACCCATTAGCAATACAGTGAGAAGAAAGCTCATCTTCACGCGCATCTCGCTTCTGAAGTATCCCTTGGTAGCACGGTCGGATTCGTACACACCCCAAACAAGAGCTGCAGCCAATATCACCAAGTAGATGTATATACCGGAATTGAAAGGAAGCCCCAATGTATTTACAGCGAAGAGATCGAATGTCCCAGCAGCTTTGGCTACCCCCTGGATCACACCATACATCATTACCCCTACTATGAGGCAGCTCAACAAGATTGCCCCTAACCATCCCTTGGCTGTGGTTTTCGAGGAGCGTCGATAGTAGTATATGAGTCCCATTGCGGGTATACACAGCAGGTTGAGCAAGTGTACTCCAATAGAGAGCCCCATGAGATAGGCAATGAGGATAAGCCAACGGTCACTGCGCTCATTGTCTGCTCGATCGGCCCATTTGAGCATGAGCCAAAAGACAATAGCAGTAAAGAAGGAGCTGAAGGCATAGACCTCAGCTTCTACCGCGTTGAACCAGAAAGAATCCGTGAAAGTATACGTCAAGGCAGCCACCAAACCTCCTCCCAAGATTACAATTGCTTGAGGGAGAGTGAGCTCTTGATCGAGATATTTTGGAGCAACTACTCTTCGCACGAGAGCCGTCGTAGTCCAATACAAGAAAAGTATGGTGAAAGCTGACAGCAAGGCCGAAGTTGCATTGCACAGCCAAGCGACCAGAGAGGGGTCTGAAGTGAAATGGCTTACCACATTATAGACAAGCATGAAGAACGGAGCTCCAGGTGGATGGCCGACCTCCAATTTATTGACACACACAATAAATTCAGCACAGTCCCAGAGGCTAGCAGTCGGGCCAATAGTCAGTAGATAGACTACGGCAGCCACAAAAAAGGAGAACCATCCTAGGACATTATTGGCCAAACGATAGCGTTTCCATTCCATACAACTTAGTAGATTATGATGTTTAGATAGTTTCATGGCAATCAGTTTTACTGCCATTGGCCATGCAACTTAGGTTTAGTATCGGGCAAAGATAAGCAAACTCACGCTTTACAATCCTTTCGACAAAGAACTTAGCCGAGCAACCATACAATCTCTTGAGCATTTTTCTTCTTTGAAATGGTCTCAACATGCAGAACTGTTGCAAACTATCAATTGTAGCACGAGGTAACTCTCAAAAGAATTGTTCAATGGCCTCGCAAAAGACGCTGGACAGCATCCAGTTTGTTTAAGGCATCTATTGGGGTAAGGGTATTGATATCTATATCAAGTAATTCTCTACGTATGTCAGATAATAAGGGATCTTCCAACTGGAAGAAGCTGAGCTGGTAGGCCCCCTCTTTTTTATTGTGAGAATGATCTCGGTGTACCATCTTGGCACCATCAACTTTAGTCTCTATTGCAGATTGGTCACTTTCCAAGATTCGGAGGATATCTTCTGCTCGCTCTGTGATCGGCTTGGGCATACCTGCCAGACGTGCCACTTGTATCCCGAAACTATGTTCGGCACAGCCCGGCACCAGCGTTCGCAAGAACAACATTTTGCCATTTACTTCTCTGGCCGATACATTGTAGTTTACAACACGAGATAGCTGCTTCTCCAAGTCTCCCAATTCATGATAATGTGTAGCAAAGAGCGTTTTTGCTCGCCCATTATTTGTCCCATGCAGATATTCTACAATAGCCCAGGCTATGGATATACCATCATAGGTGGAAGTACCACGTCCCAATTCATCAAAGAGGACAAGGCTGCGATCAGTGATGTTGTTCAAAATCCCAGCTGCTTCTTGCATTTCTACCATGAAGGTAGATTCGCCCATAGAAATATTATCCGAAGCACCGACTCGAGTAAAGAGGCTGTCGATAACGCCTATTTCTGCGGATTTTGCCGGAACATAACTACCAATCTGGGCCAAAAGGGTAATGAGAGCTGTTTGCCTAAGAAGAGCCGACTTTCCGCTCATATTGGGGCCTGTGATAATTGCAATCTGCTGTTTCTCATTATCCAGATAAATATCATTTGGGATATAAGGCTCCGATGCCGGTAGTGTCCGTTCGATCACGGGGTGGCGTCCAGCAGTGATGTGTAATGAGTAGCCATTGTGTAGCTTGGGACAAGTATAACTATAGGCTGAAGCAACTTCGGCAAAAGACGATAACACATCCGATTCGGCCAATAATCTGCAATTCTTTTGCAAAGGCTTTATGTAGCGAGTAAGTTTGCCTACCAATTGAGTAAACAATTCTGTCTCTATAATTAAGGACCGTTCCTCCGCTCCGAGTATTTTCTCTTCATAGCTTTTCAGCTCCTCTGTGATGTAGCGCTCTGCGTTCACCAAAGTCTGCTTTCGTATCCAATTGTCCGGCACTTTGTCTTTGTGTGCATTGCGCACCTCTATGTAGTAGCCGAAAACATTGTTGTAGCCTATTTTGAGAGAAGAAATTCCGGTTGTCTGTATCTCTTGTTTCACCAACTCGGATAAGTAGTTTTTCCCCGATCCTGCCAAAGCCCTGAGCTCGTCCAATTCGGATGAAATACCATCAGCAATCACCTTACCTCGCCCCACAGCAATAGGGGCATCAGGGACAATAGATTTTCGGATCTCATCTCCTAACTCGGGTAATAACTCCAAGGCTTGACCCATCTCTTGACTTGTGATTTGTGAGGATCTCAACAACTCCTCTTGAATCGGAGCTATAGAATCAAGTGCCAATCCTACTTGAAGCATCTCTCTGGGGCTAATTCGGCCTACTGCAGCCTTGCCGACCAGACGTTCCAAATCTCCTATTTCACTCAGGTGAGTACGCAGTATTTGTCTCCGTTCGGGTTGCTCTACCAGGTCTGTTACCATTGATTGTCGTCTGGTGATGGCTTCAATGTTTTTCAGGGGAGAAAGCAACCATTTGCGCAACAGTCTTCCCCCCATGGGACACACAGTGCGATCCAAAATATTCAACAAGCTTATACCACTTGGATCGTTTGCCGAGATCAATTCCAAGCTTCGTATGGTAAAGCGATCCAGACGTACATATTCTTGTTCATTGAGTTGACGAAGAGAAGAAATATGCTCCAACTCTTTATGGCTGGTGAGGTCTAAATAGTTCAATATGGCACCGGCAGCAATGGTTGCAGGTATTTTGCCTTCCAAGCCGAGGCCCTTAAGATTTTTCAGCCCGAAGTGGCGACAAATCCGCTCCTCATTATTTTCAGGGCCAAAGAGCCAATCGTCAAGATCATAGATGAATGTTGAAGGTTTGAAATTCATCATTATTTGCTCCCGCTGAGACCTTTCCACCAGTAGCTCTTTGGGAGCGAAATCCATCAACAGACGATCTACAAAGGTAGCATTGCCCTGACCTGCCATAAACTCCCCAGTGGATATATCTAAAAAGGCAATACCATAGCCGTGTGGAGCAAGGGCATAGATTGCAGACAAGTAGTTATTCTCCTTATTGTGCAATACATTGTCATTCATCACTACACCCGGTGTTACCAGTTCGGTAATTCCTCGTTTGACCAGCGTTTTCGTTGTTTTGGGATCTTCCAGCTGATCACAAATAGCCACTCGTTTGCCCGCTCGAACTAATTTGGGCAGGTAGGTATCAAGAGCATGGTGTGGAAATCCGGCTAATTCTACATGACTGGCAGAGCCATTGGCCCTCTTGGTGAGTGTAATTCCCAAGATATCAGCTGTGACAATGGCATCGGTAGAGAAAGTCTCGTAGAAGTCTCCTACACGAAAGAGCAATATCGCATCGGGATGTTTGGCTTTCATCTGTAAGTATTGCTTCATGAGAGGAGTCTCTGCTACTTTTTTTGCCATGATGAATTACATTTATTTTATTGTGTATTTGTACTTGACAATGAGTTTTGGCAAAGATAAATAATGCCGTTGGAAAGAAATATCAAAGAAATCTTGCTCTCAATCCTATTCCTATCCATTAGTGACAAAACTTTCTCTACTTGTCTTTCGCAAAAAGGAGCTAAATAAATAATAAAATCTTTGAGAGCAAATGGAATTATTCTTTAACTCTCTACTCTTTGGGTAGCTGATGCAGATAACTTACCTTTGCTTCGCTCTTATGCAAACAAGACATCTACATATCCTCAAAAACAAAGCGACAAGCGTTCGTATCCGGGTAATATATCTAGGGTTATTGCTGCTGTGTAGTGTGCTACAGCTCTCAGCCCAGCGAGAAGACAATAGAGGACAAATCAACGTAAGTCTGCTGATCGCTTCTCCAATTACGGAGGAAGTATATACCCTGTATGGTCATGTCGGCTTACGAATCCAAAAGCCAGATACAGATGAAGACTTGGTTTATAATTGGGGCCTTTTTGACTTTCATACTCCGGGTTTTCTGCGTCGATTTGTATATGGGCAAACCGACTATATGGTGGGAGTTTCTGAGGCTTCTGAATATATGAGCCACTATCTCTGTCGTGGCAGTGACCTCACTGAGTTGGCTTTGGATATGGATAGTCTGGCAATATTCCGATTGGAGCAGAGTCTGACAGAGAACATGAAGCCGGAGAATCGAGTATATCGTTACAACTTTTTCTACGATAACTGCTCCACTCGTCCTGTTGATATGATAGAGCAGGCAATGGGAGGAGAGCTACACATCCCTCCGGCGGACAGTCTCACGCTTCGGCAATTGATCAATGAGGCAGAGAGACCTATGCCGTGGCTCATCCTTGGAACGGATTTGGCTGTTGCGGCTCCCGCAGACCAAAAAGTCAGCTTGCGTACACAGGTTTTTTTACCAACCAAGGTTGCCGAATTTTTACCGTTGTCTGAGATTCGTTATGCAGACAAACCTGCTGTAAGCCTGGTAAAAGCAAAGCAGGTATATCATAGCCCCTACAAAGATCCTGATATAGAGACGGTCCCATTCGATAGTCCTGTCCTTTTCAGTTTTGGCATTGCCTTGCTGACCACTTTGTTAGTCGTTGTGGCTATGCGTCCTTGCAGCTCGAGATTCAGGTGCTTGGTCAATATCTATAGTGCATTTATTCTTCTTGTCTCTGGACTGCTTGGGTCTGTCTTGTTCTTTTTATCTTTCATTTCTGAGCATCCGGCTATGTGGCCTAATGCCAATCTGCTATTTTTCCACCCCTTTCACTTGTTTGTTGGTCTTCCCCTACTTTTTTGGGGGAAGAATGGCTTTTTGAGCCGTTTCTATCCAATAGCTGCTTTGGGAGCTGTAATTATTTATTTCCCAACAGCGTTATTGCTGCCTCAGAGGATCAATACAGTTTTCGTTGGCATTATTATTGCGATTGCTTCTGTATCCATATATCAAACATGGCTAAGCAAAAACAGATAAAAGAAAATTCTGGCGGTCACTCAACTCGTGGCATACTTGCTTCATTGGTGGCAGTTCTTTCTGTTGCCATGAATGTGTATGCAGGATCGCTAACTTCCCCAACTCATACTCCTCGTTTGCTTCTCTGCATAAGTGTGGATCAGCTACGAAGTGATTTGTTGATAGGCTTTTCTCCTCTGTATAGTCAGGAAGGTTGGAGGCGAATACTAAGTGGAGGAGCAGTATACCCTTCTGTTGATTTTGACGTTTACCCATTGGATGTAGCCTCTGCCATTGCTAGTATTTACACCGGGGAATACCCCTCCATGCATGGTATCGGAGCCTCTCTTGTTTATGACGAAGAGACTAATAAGTGCAGCTCCGTAGTGGAGGATTCCAATTACATGGGGAACTATACTTCGGAACGATATTCCCCATTGGCTTTGCAAATGTCTACAATCGGGGATGAGCTCAAATACGCTTCGGCAGGCCGCTCTTCGGTATACAGCATAGCTCCTAATCCGGAAGAAGCTATTCTGGCTGGTGGACAGGAAGCCGACGCCGCATACTGGATCGAAAATGATAAAGGGAGATGGGCGACATCTACCTACTATACCAAACAACTACCTTGGTTTGTAGAGAAAGCTAATAGCACTCCTAATAACATCGGAGCATTATTGAGTGGAAAGACTTGGAAAAACAGCAGGAAAGTAGAGGGACAACTATTGCCTTATACTGGGACTTTTGCTCCTTTTTATCACAAAATCGGTGAAAGTGTTGAACAATACAAAAAGACCCCACTTGTAAATGATGATGTAACAAACCTGGCAATCAGCTTTGTAGAACATTATGGTTATGAATTAGGAACATCTCCTCATATGCTTTCCGTGGTCTATACAGCAGCTCCCTATCCCGGTGCTATGGACTATGAACAAGGAGCTGAAATGCAAGATGCTTATGTTCGCTTAGATTCAAACATCGCCAGACTGCTAAATGCAGTAGAGAGAAAAATAGGCCTATCTAACTGTCTTGTGATGTTGAGCGGTACAGGTTATTCCTCATACAGACAGCCCCCTGTTCGCTCTGCTAACGGGAAACGGAGCACGCGCAATTTCAGTCCAGAACGATGCAAGGCACTACTCAATATGTACTTAATGGCCGTATATGGTCAGGGTCAGTGGATAAAGTCTTACCGAAATAATTACATATACCTGAACCGTTCCTTGGTAGAGGAACGCAAACTTTCCTTGGAAGAAGTTCAAATCAAGGCTGCCCAATTTACGTCAGAGATGGCTGGTGTGGCCAGTTGTATCCCTGTTTTGTCAAGGAAGAGTTATATCGGAATTGAACAAAGTTTGGCCAATGGAATACATAAGCAGGAAAAGGCCGATTTGATACTTCAAATCCTTCCAGGTTGGTATGTAGAGCCGAATATAATAGACATCCGAGACACAAGTCTACAAGGGAAATACCGTAAGATGCCTTGTGACTCACCTGTTATATTCTTCGGTTGGGGTATCAAAGCCGCAATCTATGCTGATGAAAAACCTTCGGTAAGGCGCATAGCACCAAGCCTTGCACATGTCTTGCGCATTAGACCTCCTTGTAATAGGGATATTCCACTACCAGCTATAACCGGTAGACTCCTCAGTAAATAAAAAGATCAATAGAAAATAAAGAACAACTACACAATATGGGATTCAACGATATCATCATTAAACTCTTTGGTAACAAGTCGCAACGAGACCTCAAAGAGATTAAGCCCTACGTGGCTAAGATAAAAGAGGCATACACGAAGATAGATGCCCTCTCTCACAACGAGTTGAGAGCTCTTACTGTTCAACTTCGTGGGCGGATAAACGAACGCGTGACTCAAGAGCGTGCCGAGATCGAGAAAATCAAGGCCGATATAGAAAGCAAGGAGCTAAACGAAAGAGAAGAAGCTTGGAAAAAGGTGGATAATCTGGAGAAAGATATTCTAGATAAGATCGAAGTTGTACTGGAGGAAATACTTCCTGAAGCCTTTGCGATAGTTAAGAGCACAGCCAGACGTTTTGCCGAAAATTCGGAAATACGAGTAGATGCAACCCAACTTGATCGAGACTTGTCGGTCAATCATGATTTTGTTCGGGTCGAAGGAGATACCGCCATATATCAGAACCATTGGATGGCGGGAGGAAATGAAATCACTTGGGATATGGTGCACTACGATGTACAGCTCTTCGGTGGCACAGTGCTCCACAAAGGGAAGATAGCGGAAATGGCAACGGGGGAAGGAAAAACTCTCGTTGCTACCCTACCCGTATTTCTCAATGCCTTGCCCGGGAATGGAGTCCATGTGGTGACTGTCAACGATTACCTTTCCAAGCGTGACTCAGAGTGGATGGGACCACTCTATATGTTTCATGGCCTCACTGTGGACTGCATCGATAAGCATCAACCCAACTCGGATGACAGACGCAAGGCTTACAATGCAGATATCACATTCGGGACAAACAATGAATTCGGATTCGACTACCTTCGAGACAATATGGCCATGAGTGCCTCGGATCTTGTACAGAGGAAGCACAATTATGCTATTGTGGACGAGGTCGATTCAGTGCTCATTGATGACGCTCGTACTCCTTTGATTATTTCGGGGCCTACCCCCAAGGGTGACGATCAGTTATTTGAAGAGTTTCTGCCAAACGTGGAGAAAGTGGTCAATGCCCAGCGCAAGCTCTGTGCTCAGCTCTTGATTGATGCCAAGCAAAAGATGAGTAGCTCTGAGAAGAACATTCAAGAAGAGGGATCACTTTTACTATACCGTTCTTTCAAGGGTATGCCTAAGAACAAACAGCTTATCAAATATTTGAGTGAGCAAGGTATTAAGTCATCCATGCTGAAGACAGAAGAGCAGTATATGGCGGAGAATATGCGCAATATGCACATTGTTACCGATCCGCTCTACTTCGTTATTGATGAGAAAAATAATAGCATCGAACTTACAGACAAGGGGATAGACCTACTTACATCCGGAACTGACGACCCCTCTTTCTTTATCCTACCGGATATAGCATCCGAGTTGGCAGAACTTGAAAACATGGGGTATGACAGCACTCAATTGGCGGAGCATCGTGATGAATTGCTATCCAACTATTCGATCAAAAGCGAACGCGTACACACTGTCAATCAGCTACTAAAGGCGTACTCTCTCTTTGAGAAAGATGACCAGTACGTGGTGATGGACAACAAGGTTATGATCGTTGATGAGCAAACCGGTCGCATCATGGATGGCCGCCGCTATTCCGATGGGTTACATCAGGCTATAGAAGCCAAGGAGAGAGTGAAAGTAGAAGCTGCAACTCAGACTTTTGCTACTATTACACTGCAGAACTACTTCCGTATGTATCATAAGCTGTCCGGTATGACTGGTACGGCCGAGACTGAAGCCGGAGAGCTGTGGGATATCTATAAGTTGGATGTGGTTGTGATACCAACCAACCGTCCGATAGCAAGAAATGATATGAATGATAGGATCTACAAGACGGCAAGAGAAAAGTATGCAGCCGTTATCGAAGAGATCCAAACACTTATCTCAGACGGTCGTCCTGTCTTGGTGGGGACAACGAATGTAGAAACATCTGAGTTACTTAGCCGTATGCTCAAACTCCGAGGGATAGAGCACAATGTCCTCAATGCTAAGCTGCACCAAAAGGAGGCAGATATTGTAGCTCAAGCCGGAAAAACTGGCACCGTAACTATTGCTACCAACATGGCCGGACGTGGTACTGACATCAAGTTGTCCCCGGAAGTTAGAGATGCAGGAGGGTTGGCTATCATTGGTACGGAGCGTCATGAGTCACGGCGAGTAGACCGGCAGCTACGAGGGCGTGCCGGTAGACAGGGAGACCCAGGTTCTTCTGTCTTCTTCATCTCTCTCGAAGACCATTTGATGCGATTGTTCGCTACGGATAGGATCGCTTCTCTCATGGATAAGCTCGGCTTCAAAGAGGGAGAGGTTTTGGAGAACAATATGCTCAGTAGATCTGTGGAGCGTGCTCAGAAAAAAGTAGAGGAAAACAACTTCGGTATCCGTAAGCGTCTTCTTGAGTATGACGATGTGATGAATACGCAACGAGAGGTAATCTACACCAAGCGCAAACATGCTCTTATGGGAGAGCGTGTGGGGATGGATGTGCTCAATACTCTCTACGATACATCAAAACTCATAGCTGAAACCTATGCCGGATCGGATGATTTCCAGGAGTTTAAGACCGATCTCATGATCACACTTGCAATAGAATCCCCTCTCAGCGAAGAAAAGTTTAGGAAGGAGAAAGCCGAAAATCTTACCGACATTATCTTCGATGCTGTTTATCATGCATATTCACGCAAGATGGATATGATTGCCGAAATAGCCTATCCCGTATTACACCGAGTGTTCGAGGAGCAGGGCAACGTTTATGAGCGGATTGTAATCCCTGTTACCGATGGCAAGAGGATGTACAATATACCATGCAACCTAAAGGAGGCTGACGAAAGCAAGGGTAAGAGCATTATCAAGGAGTTTCAGAAAGCGATTGTGTTGCTCTCAATAGATGAAGCATGGAAAGAGCACTTACGTGAAATGGATGAGCTGCGTCATTCGGTACAGAATGCCAGCTATGAAAACAAAGACCCCCTACTCATCTATAAGTTGGAGTCTTATGAGCTTTTTCGTAAGATGTTGGAGCAGATGAACCGCAGGCTCGTATCCATCCTCATGAGAGCTCGAATTCCGATGCCTGAGCCTTCAGCTGAAGAACAGGAGCGTATCGCCATCAAGCAAGCCGAAGAGATCCAAAGTAGGCAGAATAAGACGAAATACAGAGAAATAAAAGATGACATAGCGGAGCATGAGCATGCACAACGCGAAGCTTCTTCCTCTGCTGGCCAACAACCCCAACATCGAGAACCGATCCGAGTTGAGAACAAAGTAGGAAGGAACGACTTGTGCCCTTGTGGAAGCGGAAAGAAGTACAAGAATTGTCACGGCAAAAACTAATCATAATGGGAAAGGAGGCTGTCTACAGAATGAAAGTTCTATAGATGGCCTTCTTTCTTAATCCCCATCTTATCATGATATTATCCATGACAGGCTTTGGTAAAGCCTCTACAATAATTGGAATGTACAAGGTGACAGCTACTGTACGCTCTCTGAACAGCAAGCAGCTGGATCTAAGTACACGTATCGCATCACGCTATAGGGAACGAGAGCTGGAGCTTAGGACCCGAATTGGGAAGAAGTTAATTCGAGGGAAAGCTGATTTTACCTTATTCATCGAACCAATCAATGCTAATAATGAGCTTGCCCCTTTCTCCAAGGCAGCTGCCACCGAGTATGTAGACCTTATTCGACAGCTTTGTCAAGAACTGGATATGGCAGAGCCAGATAATTTGTTGCAAATAGCTCTTTCTATCCCCAAGGTTTATAAAGAAAAAGAGGAGGAAGAGGATAGCGATGTTGGTGAAGCTGAATGGTCTGAGATTTTGAGTCTAACAGATAGAGCGCTAAATGAATTTTCCAAGTTCCGTGAGCAGGAAGGTCAAATGCTTCAACAGGTATTCACCAATGCGATAGGTCGCATCAATCAGATGGTGGATAAAATAGAGACTATAGAACCTCTACGCATAGAATCCGTTCGTCGTCAAATAGAAGAACGCCTATCTCAACTGCCATCCGACATCGTGTATGACAAGGGGCGTTTGGAGCAGGAACTGATCTATTACATTGAGAAACTGGATGTGAGTGAAGAACGTAACCGTTTACGTAATCATTTGAACTACTTTGTCGATACAATGAATTTAGAGCCAGGTCAAGGGAAGAAACTCGGTTTTATCGCACAAGAAATAGGACGAGAGATAAATACTTTAGGCTCCAAGAGCAATGAGGTACGTATGCAACAACTTGTAGTGGAAATGAAGGACGAACTGGAGCAAATACGAGAGCAAGTACTCAATACTTTGTAAGACAATCCTTTATTCCCAACACATCCCTCTCTTTCAAGAAAACCAAACACGAACAAAAACACAATTATGATAACTCCACATGTGACCAATGAGACCTCGAGACTATGTACTGTCGTACTAGGACTCCCGGACAAACAAGGGCCAGAACCAAGCATAGAGCAAACCTATGATGCCAAAAGCTATGACTCTGTAGTCAAGGGCATTTATCCTAAGGAAGGAGATTGCAAAATTGAGATGCAGGCGGTACTGGAGATTTTGAACAAATACCAAGTAGAAGTCCTTCGCCCCTCCTCTTTAGAGGATTACAATCAAGTTTTTGCTAGAGATGTTGCTTTCACAATAGACGACACTCTGTTTGTTGCCAATCTTATTGCAGATCGTTCGAGAGAAACAGAAGCTTTCACAGACATTTTTTCTCAAGTAGGAGATCACTTGGAGTTACTGCCTGCCCCTATCCGAGTAGAAGGAGGAGATGTGCTGTTGTATGATGATATTTTGTTCGTCGGAACTTGTCCAGAAGGGACATTTGACTCTTATAAAACAGCTCGGACCAATCGTTATGCAGTAGATTTTTTGCGAGATCGTTTCCCTCATAAGACAATTGTCCCGATTGTCCTAAAAAAACATGATCAAAACACGGCCGAAAGCGTACTTCATCTGGACTGTGCCTTTCAGCCGGTCGGTACGGGGAAAGCGATATACTATCCCAAGGGGTTCGCCGATCAGGAAAGTAAGGGGGTGATAGAGGAAATCTTCGGCAAAAGCAATCTCTTTGCCGTTACAGAAGAAGAGGCCTATTACATGAATACGAATATCTTCTCGATCAGCCCCTCTGTGGTCATCAGTGAGCAAAGGTTTTCCAGATTGAACAACCATCTACAAGAGGAATGGGGGATACAGGTCGAGCCAGTACCCTATTTCGAGATATCCAAGATGGGTGGACTACTGCGATGCTCAACTATGCCTATTGTAAGGGAATAAAAAATCATGACTAAGCTCAAATCTGTCTTTGCTTGCACTAATTGCGGTGCCATTTATCCCAAATGGATGGGTAAATGCAATGCTTGTGGAGAATGGAATACAATTGAGGAAGAAATTGAACATCCATCTCCGGCAAATAATCCGGCAAAAAGATATGGATGGACAGATATCATGAGCGAGAATTCACCACAGAGGTTAAACGAAATCTCCTATGAAAAAGAACCTCGAATCGACCTTTGTGATATGGAGCTTAATCGTGTGTTGGGATCGGGGCTCGTACCTGGGAGCTTTG
The DNA here is from genome assembly GCF_900476255.1 of Porphyromonas crevioricanis. Classification (NCBI taxonomy): domain Bacteria; kingdom Pseudomonadati; phylum Bacteroidota; class Bacteroidia; order Bacteroidales; family Porphyromonadaceae; genus Porphyromonas; species Porphyromonas crevioricanis. The sequence continues at coordinate 1,471,927 of NZ_LS483447.1, read as the reverse complement.
TTTTGCTGGCCGGAGAGCCTGGCATCGGGAAAAGCACTCTTGTTTTGCAGACCGTAATGCAAGCAAAACATCTACAAACGCTCTATGTGTCGGGAGAGGAAAGTGCCAAACAGATTAAGCTGAGGGCGGATCGCCTTGGAGAAGAACAGTCTCATTGTCATATCTATACAGAGACCCGTATCGAGCACATACTGGCTGAAGCTGGTAAGTTGCAGCCCGACTTGCTTGTGATAGATTCCGTACAAACTGTTTACACTGAGCAATCCGAGAGCACCCCCGGATCTGTGGGGCAAATTAGAGAAGTGGCAGCCCAGCTTCTACGATTCTGCAAAATAACGGGCATACCGATAATTCTCATAGGACATATAACGAAAGAGGGACAAGTAGCTGGCCCTAAACTATTGGAGCACACAGTGGATGTAGTGCTCCAATTTGAGGGAGATAAACAGCATATGTATCGTTTGGTACGAGCAATAAAAAATCGTTTTGGAAATACAGCCGAGATTGGTATTTACGAGATGACAGGGAAAGGATTAAGACCTGTCGAGAATCCATCGGAGCAACTTATCAACCATCGGAGCCTTGGACTTAGCGGTATTGCGATTGCTTGCAGCATGGAAGGTGCTCGCAGTTTGCTCATCGAAACGCAAGCTTTGGTAAGTTCGGCTGTCTACTCTACCCCACAACGTTCGGCTACAGGTTTTGATATACGGCGCCTGAATATGCTATTGGCTGTATTGGAGAAAAGGAGTGGATTCAGACTGATAGAAAAGGATGTCTTTCTGAATATTGCCGGAGGGATACGCACTGCTGATCCGGCAGCCGATTTGGCCGTTATTTCGGCTATACTATCCTCAAGCTTGGATATTGCAGTCAGTCCGGGGGTATGCCTATGTGGAGAAGTGGGGTTGGCAGGAGAGATAAGAGCCGTTAGTCGTATCAGACAACGAATATCCGAGGCAGAACGCTTGGGCTTCGATACAATGCTTTATCCTCAGGGGAATTTGGATAGTGATGGAGAGATCAAGACGACAAGGCTGAAGCTTATACCTATCAGTAAGGTTGAAGATGCTTTCCGCTTCCTTTTTGCAGGTCGCTGACAATCAAGGCAAAGGCCTACCAGATTGTAGTCTAATGACACGTTGATTGCTACTCCCCCGCCAGAGTAAGGTAGGATCATAGAGAGATTGGATGAATGGGCCATCCACAAGCGTATCTATGTATCGGAGAGGAGCACTCAATTTCTCGGAGGCCAAAATGGTCTCTATCGTATAGCCTGTATAGCACCAAATATTTTTGTTGGTTTTTATTTTTAACTCGGCCAATAGATCAGTTAGTTCGGCTGGATTAAAAAAGGGATCTCCTCCACTAATCGTAATTCCATCCAACAGCGGATCACTATTAATTTCCTCGGTGATCTGATCCAAAGCCTGAGGGGTGAGTAATATGCCTGAATTTTCATCCCATGACCGAGGGTTATGACAGCCTGGGCAGGCATGTCTACAGCCTGACAAATAGATCGAATAGCGCAAGCCAGGGCCATCGCTGATAGTGGACTTATATATATTTAGGACACGCATATAGAAGTAGCAAGTCCCCGACCGGAGGAAAAACAAAACCTCCGATCGGGATCGCTGTACCTAATATGGAGATTAAAAGACTTTTAGTGATGCTTTATCCTATCATGCTCTTCGGCTTGCTTGGCACTATTCCAACTATCCAGACTACCAGTGAGATATCCGGTGATACGTCTCAGTCGCTCTATCTGTTCGGACTTGCAAATAGGACATTTGGTATAGATAACACCTTTATAACCACACTTGAGACAAGTGTCTATTGGATGATTGATTGAGCCGTACCCTATTTGCTCCTGTTTCATGGTACGAACAATCTTGAGGATAACCGATACATTCTTCTTTGCCTCGCCATCAAGTTCTACATAGGTAATGTGTCCACCGGTAGTGATGGCATGGAAAGGTGCTTCCAATTTGATTTTCTCGGCTATTCCCACTGGTTCACGCACATCGATATGGAAGGAATTGACGTAATAATCCAGATCTGTCACGCCGGGTATAATACCGTACTTCTTACGATCCATACGAGTGAAGCGACCAGAGAGACCTTCGGCCGGAGTTGCCAGCACAGAATAGTTCAGATTGTATTTCCGTTTGTACTCGTTAGCCACTTCATTCATTACCTGTATAGCCTCATATAGAGTATTGTATGCTTCCTTATTATGTGCATGTCCTTCTCCATAGATAGCTACCATGGCATTATGCCCCCCGATAAAACCGATACCCAGTGTGCCGGAAGCTATGACATCACCAACTTCGTCTTGAGGTTGAAGAGCTTGTCCTCCTTTCCACACATCGTTTCGCATCATGAAGGGGAATTGCCTAGCCAAAGCCTTCCTTTGGTAACAATAACGATCATAAAGTTGATCAGCAACCAAGACAGACATTTTGCGAACCTTATCGAAAAAGATAATGCGGGCCTCTCTCCTGAGTTGCTCTTTGCTTCCATCAGGGCTAAACTCCTCTGCTTCTCGTATCGCTTCTATCGCCAACCGAGGCATATTGATAGAAGTGAAAGAGAGATTTCCACGGCCTACGCTGGACTTTACCCCTCTCAAATTCTCAAATACACGAGTACGACAGCCCATTGTGGCCACCTCGTAGAGATAACGTTTGGGGTCATCTGCTTTCCATAGCTCATTGCTGTTGAATGGAGTATCGAGGAATAGGAAATTCGGGAACAAAGCCTTGGCTGTAGCCTTGCAACTCTCTATCAGCAAATCGAAGTTAGGAGTCTTGTATTGCAATTCTCCATTGAGAGCTTTGTCGAACTGACTTATTGCCAATTCGTAGTCTTCTTCGCAATAGTTTATTCCCTCTTTGACCTTAAAAATTTGTATCGGGAATATGGGCACCTCTCCCTGACCGAGACCTTCTTGTGTAGCCTTGAGAAGCTCCAAAATCACCATACGCCCCTCTGGGCTGGTATCCGTTCCATAGTTCACTGAGCTGAAAACGACTTGATTTCCTCCACGAGAATGCATTGTATTGAGGTTATGAACAAATCCTTCCATAGCCTGATGTGTGTCCTTGCGCGTGGCCACATAGGCATTTTTTAGGGCATGCGAAACTTCATGCAAATCCAAGGCTAAGCCGGTGGCTTGCAAGGCGGTGGTTACTCGCTTGGCTTCTTCTTGGTTTTCCGTGAGTTTGGGTGCAATTTTCTCAACCAAAGACGACAGATCCTTGTTCGACGGTGTTGACTTCAGATCAAGTATGAAAGAGAGATTATTTACTATGTGCTTACGATAAGACTTGGCCACACCGGGAGCCATGAAAAAATCAAAAGCCGGTATGGATTGTCCTCCGTGCTGCTCATTCTGATTTGTCTGAAACACTATCGTGGCCAAAGTTGCATAGCTGCGGATACTCTGTGGCGTACGTACACTACCGTTCTTAGTACGGAATCCCCTCTCGAATATATCTTCCAAGTCATATTGCACACAAGTGGTTGTCTTAGTGGGGTAATAGTCGAGGTCATGGATGTGTATGTCCCCATTGTTATGCGCTCGGCTATAAATAGGAGATAGTAAATATTTGCGTGTATAGTCCTTGGTGATTTCTGAAGCAAAAGTCATCATTTGTCCAGATGGGGTGTGAGCACTCATGTTGGCATTCCCCAAATTGGTATCGTTCTTTTCTATTTTCACGATTCCATCCATGGTCTGCTTCAGAGAAGTTTTTCTATCGCGCTCCACATTACGCCACTCCCTATATATGATGTACTTTTTGGCGATATAAGGGTCGCAGCTCATCAGTTGTTGCTCTACTAAATCCTGTATCTCCTCCACTGCCAACTTCCTTTCGGGACTTTGTTTGGCCAGATCGGTGATGTGGGCTACAATCCGATCTACTTTATTGCCGTCTTCATTGATACCACCAGCTCTATAAGCCTTGATGATCGCCTGTCGGATCTTATTGGGGTCGAAAATCTGAACCTTTCCATCGCGCTTGACGATGTATAGCTCTGGAGATTGTGAATTTTCCATTGTTCGTTTTATGCGTTTATCTGTTTTTCTATTAGCATCCAAGGATTTAGCTCTTTTTCTCTTAAAGATTGAAAGAAGAACCTCTCTATAGATGCCACAAAACTACACAAAAACGGATAGAAAACAATTAGATTTGGGAACTAAAACAAATCAAATTGGATAATAAACTTCCAGATCAGACAACTAAAGTTTTCCAAAATGAAAATTAAGCATCCAACAGAGTATATTATAATAATATGGAAAACAGCATATTATGATTTCATCAATGAGGTTCTATGTAATCATGATTTAGACTAAAGTTTTCCGATTTAGAAACTCAATCGATTTGAATGACCAATGTAACTCTTAATGATGCAGCTCGAAAGTATCAATATAGACAGCGAAATAGAGAATCGGTTGAAAGAGCATTATTTTGTAAAAACAACGCACGTCAAACATCGAAAGAATTAAAGCTCATAGTTCAAAGGTCCTACTGTTTTTGTTTATTCTGATTATCTCTATTTTTAGCACAGTCCATCGTTAAAGCTTGTTATAAAAAGGAAGCTATACATGGGCAAAATATTACCATAGGAGGAAATAAAAATTCTCTCCTGAGAGAATTTTCGCTAACACAGGAGAGAGCAAAATTTTTCTCAGGAGAGAATTTTGCCCCCCTCAGAACAGCCTATTCATCGGCATTTTCAAAGAGACAAACCACATTAACACATACCCAATCTATTATACATAAAGCAACTATCCATATACAGGGAGAGATCCTTTCAAATCAGAAACAGAATAGGGAGAATGACTCACAAGATAGAAATATCCCTTATGTAACCGATGGTTACGGGGCATATTGTTCAGGTAGAGATCTCCTGTGCCAAGGCCTTGTGCCAAGAGGGGTCGTGTAGGTAAAATCCATTCGGCCAAGGCTCGCAATCCCACATTGCTCTCCAGAGCAGAGGTCACCCAATAACCAGCTGCATATTGCTTTGCTAATCGAATCCATTCTTCCGCTCCACTCAATCCTCCATGTAAGGTTGGTTTGAGTACCAAATACTGAGGACGAATGGTGGCTAACAAAACCTCTCGCTCCTGCTTTGACCAAATACCAATAAGCTCTTCATCCAGTGCAATTGGAACAGGACTTTGTCGACACACTTTTGCACTTGTCTCAGTAAGACCGGCCAATACTGGTTGTTCTATGGAGTGAATCCCGAAGGGAGCCAAAGCTTCCAAGCGTTTCATGGCAGTATCGTAGTCTTGCCAAGCTCCATTGGCATCCAGCCGGATTGTGATATCTGTGCCGGCCAGATTGCGGAGCTCTTGTAGTATAGATAACTCCTCCTCAAAATCGATCCCTCCAATTTTGAGTTTGATGCAGCGAAAGCCAGCTTGGAGTTTCTCCTTCATTCGAGCAGTCATCTGTTCCTTAGTTCCCATCCAAATGAGGCCATTGACCGGGATAGGTACTTCATCGAAAGGTGCGTGAGGGAGGCTTTGATTTTGTCTCGATATACAGTCCAAAGCGAAACGAATGGAGGAGGCTCTACAATCCTGCAGAAGAGTGGCGGGCGATATTTCTTCCATTGACTGTGCACAGGATATGATTTCCTCCTCAAACCCCGGGTGATACTCCGGAGAGAGATCATAGAGCGGAGCTATTTCACCAATATGATGAACAGCACTGTCATCTTGCGGATAATAAACCAAAAACCAAACATTCCGGCTACGGTAAATCCCTCTGGATGTAATAGCCGGGTGAGCAAACTTCAGCTCTTGTCTAAAGACCTTTACCTTTGCCACCTCATTTATGGGAACATGGGATATTGGTCAAAGTCCGGTGAGCGTTTCTCCAGAAAAGCATCCCGACCTTCTTGAGCTTCGTCTGTAAGGTAATAGAGCAAAGTGGCATCTCCCGCCAATTCTTGAATACCGGCTTGCCCGTCCAACTCGGCATTGAAGCCGGCTTTGAGTAACCTTATAGCCAGAGGACTATGTACCATGATTTCTTTTGCCCACTTAATCACTTCCTCTTCTAACTTATCAAATGGCACTACAGCATTGACCAGTCCCATATCCAACGCTTCTTGGGCAGAGTATTGCCGACACAGGAACCAAATCTCACGTGCTTTCTTTTGTCCCACACATCGGGCTAAAAAAGAGGCTCCAAATCCGGCGTCGAAACTACCAACTTTGGGTCCGGTTTGCCCAAAACGAGCATTTTCACTTGCGATACTCAGGTCGCACACAACATGAAGGACATGACCTCCTCCAATAGCATAGCCATTGACCATGGCAATTACGGGCTTAGGTAATGAACGGATTTGCTTCTGGACATCCAATACATTTAGTCGAGGAACGCCATCCTGCCCCACATAACCACCTTTGCCTTTGGCATTTTGATCACCTCCGCTACAAAAAGCTTTGTCTCCGGCCCCTGTCAATACAACAACCCTTATCTTCGGGTCTTCCCTGCAAATCCTCAAAGCATCGGATATTTCGCTTGTCGTGAGCGGAGTAAAGGCATTGCGCACATGAGGTCTGTTGATCGTGATTTTGGCGATCCCTTCAAAAAAATCGAATAAAATGTCTTCGTATTGCTTGATACTTGTCCATTGAGTTTGCATAGACTTACATGTAATTAGGATTTAGTTTGTTTTAGTGCATCGAATACGTGTGCTCGATAGTCTTGTATAGCTTCGGTATCCTTCCGGATATCCGTGAATATTTCTATCAAAGAGGCTTTGGTCGGATGTTTTCTGTCAAGGGCTTTCAGAAATTGCTGTACTGTTTGTGGTTGGAAATAGTCCAACCCGGCTTCTTCTGCCCAGCCTTGCATGGAACAACTATGGCTTGCTCCAATGTATTGCTTCAAAGAGGACTTGTCTTGCAGAGAAGGCAACTGAAAGAAAATCCCACCTCCTCCATTATTGAGGACAATAATACGCAGATTGGAGGGCAAATCATGTCGTAGGATGTTCATGTCGTAGAAAGCACTCAAGTCTCCAACGATAGCCCAAACTTCTTCGGCAGTGCCTAAAGCAATACCTACGGCCGTTGAAAGAAGGCCATCTATACCCGATGTTCCTCTATTAGCATAGATGTGACAAAAGAAAGGCAAGGGATAAAGCTGAGCCAGCCTGATGATGGAGCTATTACCTAATAAGAGATGATTTCCGGCCTTGCAACGAGAAAGGAACAGACCAATGGCAGACAGTCCATTTTTGATATTATTGATAGGAGGCATAGGAACCTGCAGCTGAAGACCTTCCCATTTCTGTAAGTATTCTTCAGAACCTAAGCTGGGGATAGAGTTCTCTCTTAAATACTGTTCCAAACTTATGGCAAAGGTTGGCAGGTCTACATCAAAGATATGCGTAAGACTTAAGTATGGATCAGGGATGGGAGTCGAGCTGTCTATCCCAACATGCCAATGTTCGCAAGGTTTGTATTGGCGGAGCAACTGTTTGATTCGCTTGGAAATGATATGCCCACCTGCTGTGATCAACAGGTCAGGAGCCAAAGACGGGAACTCTTTTTTGTCTGTTACGTACAGGATCGTATCGAAAAACTTAATGACATCATCCTCAGGCTTCAAATTAGCCGTATGCTCGGCCAAGACTACACAGCCAAGACTTTTCAACCTTCGTATAGCCAGACTTGTATTAGGATCAAAACCCTCTTGTCCTAACAGGAGCATCACCCTTTTGCGCGGGAGGCTCTCCCAATTCACCTCTTCAAATCGAGGATTTATAGATCGACCTACTCTCCTAACTCTTCTCCCAGTTTGGTACAACCAATCGCCACTCTCGTGTACAGGATCTTGAATGTGTATGTTTATATGTACAGGCCCTTTAGGAAGTTGGGATAGAGAAAGTAGTGCCATGCTGAGATCTCTTGCCAAAGCTCCCAAATCATCATCGTTGTACGTCTCCTCTACATCCAGAGAGTGTAGCGTGATTCGTCTAAATATATTGGTTTGAGGGATTGTCTGCCCATCAAGCTGAAAAAGCTCCCGGCTTGGTCTATCAGCAGATATGACGAGTAATGGAATCCTTCTGAAATAGGCTTCTGCAATGGATGAGCCCAAGTTGTGCAGGGCTGTTCCGGAAGTGCAACAGACAGCTACCGGTTGATTCAAAACCTCAGATAACCCCAATGCCACATATCCGGCAGAACGTTCATCAACAACGGAATGCAGATGAAAAGCCTGTAGCTCATATGCAGTCTCTATTATAGGTGAATTTCGAGATCCCGGACAAACAACCAAATGTTGGATATTATAATCTCTTAGTAGGCCTATCAATAGTTGTACATGAGGCTTGGCAGAAAAACTCATAGCAAAATACAGAGAGATTTGTAGGAATAGAATGCGTTTCCTCTCATTGCAAACAATAGTGGGTAATATATGGGGATAGGAGAGCGTGCATAGGCTGCATTTTCAGCTTCGTTTCCTCCCATTCGGAGAGATAGTCAGAGTCTGGCATAATCCCTCCTCCAGCATACAAATGGGCTTGCAGACTCCCTTCTTTGTCTATGGATGCGGAACGGAGATTGACATACAGTTCGGTTTGTTGCCTGTATTGCCAATAACCAAGATAACCAGCATAATACCTACGCTCATAGCCTTCATATTTTCGGATAAAATCCTTTGCTTTTTCTGTGGGAATACCACAGACGGCAGGAGTTGGATGGAGCTTATCCACTAAGCGTGCTATAACAAGATGATCCGAATTGTCAAAATCGAATCTGGTACAAAGATGCTGCACATTATAGGATTTCAGTGCCCGTTTTTCTGTCTTACCAAGTTTGATACCTTCCGAGCATAGGACAGTACGTATATGGTCGACCACGACCTCATGTTCGGAATTGTTTTTTGCACCAAAAAAATCTTCACAGTCTTGACCGATCTCAAACTCTCTTCCAAGGGCTTTGGTACCGGCCAATGCCATGGTATATGTTTCTTGTGGAGAGCTACAGAGCAAAACTTCCGGAGTAGCACCCAGCCAAAACCCTATCTCAGGAATAAAAATCAGGTATTTGGCTCCCGGTTGTTGCAAGTTCAAAAGATCAGCAAAAAGATCTATCGGGGTAATTGTATCCTGAAGAGACAATACCTCCTCTCGGCTAAGGACTAACTTGGAGAATTGCCCTGAGCATACTGCTGAGTGGAAAGAGGTAAATGCCGATTGGTATGTGTCATTGGGTTTGTAATCTCTTTTACCAAAAACGGACTCTTTAGAAGAAACGGTAGAATGGGATGGAAATGAAATAGAAGTAGAGAGAGGAAATTCCCTTACATCTAATGGAGGAAGAAAATAAATCGGGGTTTGTGCCGTAGCACAGAAAGGGGCGAACACAAACCCCTCCTCAGAAGTAAGATCTTGAAGCTTTTGCACTGCTGAGTAAGTCGGGCAATGCCAATACTGGGCTACACTGCCGGGCATCTGAATGAGTACGAATGCGGAAGAATCCGAACAAGGGAGAGAAAAAAGTTCGGCTATAGAACAATAAGGAGAAGCTCTCATATCCTTTATTCTACCGTGACACTCTTCGCCAAATTGCGAGGTTGGTCTACATCTCTACCTTTGGTTACAGCTATGTAATAAGATAAAAGCTGCAGTGGGATTACAGTCAGCAACGGCTCAAGAGCAGGATCGATAGAGGGCAACTCAATTACATAATCTGCCATCTGACATATGTCTGTATCCCCCTTGCTTACGATGGCCAATATACGTCCCTTACGAGCCTTGACCTCTTGGATATTGCTCAATACTTTTTCGTATAGGCTATTGTGTGAGGCGATAAATACAACCGGCATCTCTTCGTCTATCAAAGCTATAGGACCGTGCTTCATTTCAGCAGCTGGATATCCTTCAGCGTGTATGTAGGATATCTCTTTCAATTTGAGAGCCCCTTCCAATGCCACTGGGTAGTTATACCCACGCCCCAAGTAAAGGAAGTTACGCGCATAGGTAAAAATAGGTGCCAGCTTCTCTATTTGTGATGCTGAAGCCAATATCTCCTCTATGTCATCGGGAACACCGGCTAACTGTTGCACTAATTCCTTATATCTCATTGGCTCTATTGTACCTTTTTCACGAGCCAGACACAAAGCTAACATCACCAGTACACAGACTTGTCCAGTAAAAGCCTTTGTCGAAGCAACTCCAATCTCGGGCCCCACGTGTATATAAGTGCCTGTATCAGACTCTCGTGCAATAGAGGAACCTATAGAGTTGCATATACCATATACGTATGCACCATAGCTCTTAGCTAGTTTGACTGCGGCCAAGGTATCAGCTGTCTCTCCCGATTGTGAAATGGCGATCACGACATCGTTCGACATAATCACCGGGTCTCGGTATCTAAATTCCGAGGCGTACTCCACTTCTACCGGAATCCGAGCAATAGACTCAATCAACTGTTTGCCAATCAGAGCAGCATGCCAAGAAGTACCGCAGGCTGTGATAATAAAACGCTGTGCAGCCAACAATCGTTCACGATAGTCTATGATGGAAGACAGGGTTACCAAACTTGCATCGGCATTTATGCGCCCCCTCATACAGTCTCTCAAAACTCTTGGCTGATCGAATATCTCTTTGAGCATAAAATGAGGGTAACCTCCTTTCTCTATCATGCCAATATCCAAGGTGATTTTTTGCTCCTCGTGAAATACAGCTTGTTTTTCCAAGTTTTCTATTCGGATAGAACGGCCGAGCATCAGCTCTATTACTTCATTGTCCTCCGGATAAACTACATCTTTGGTGTAGGCTACGATGGGCGAAGCATCAGATGCCAAATAAAACTCATCTTGCCCTATGCCAATTACCAAAGGGCTGCTCTTGCGAGCAGCCACGATACGATCTGGCTCATCTAAACTCAATACAGCAATAGCATAAGCTCCGATCACTTGTTTTAGGGCAAGCTGTGTGGCCTCGAATGTGTTCAACTTGTAAGCGGATTTGACATAGGAAATCAATTGCACCAAGACCTCTGTATCCGTATCGCTACGGAATGTATAGCCCTTCTCCTCCAGATCGCTCTTAATATCACGATAGTTCTCTATGATGCCATTATGCACCAATGCGAGTTGACCATTGGAGGAATAGTGTGGGTGTGCATTCAAATCGGATGGTTCTCCGTGTGTTGCCCAACGAGTATGTGCAATGCCTATATAGCCAGATTTGTCCTCATTTTGCATACAATTTTCGAGGTTTTCTACCTTCCCTTTGGTCTTGTACACATTGAGTTTCTTGTTTTGGGAATGCAGGGCAATACCTGCACTGTCATACCCTCTGTATTCAAGACGTTTAAGTCCGGAAATAAGAAAGGGATAAGCATCTCTGCGTCCTATATATCCAACTATTCCACACATAATTGCTATGCTGATTGTATCCTTTGTTTCATCTTAGGTCCTCCCTTCTGTTCTTCTCTTGAAGTCCTCTATTCTCAAGATCACTTTCGATAAGTTCAGAGCAAGAACCGGAAGCCTCAGTCGCAAAGATACATAACAATCAACACAAGCAAGTCTCTTGTTTGGTATCTCTACACTGGAACTCAAGAAAAAAGCTCCAGACTTTGATGAAATGAAATCAAAAAAAGAGGGGAGCACTTGAAAGTGCTCCCCTCTCTCAGATACATGTCTATTTATTCGATTTACTGAATCATCAACTTGCGAACCTCAACACCGTCCTTTGTATTGATCTGTACTACATACACATCAGGTGCCAAATCCCCTAAGCTCAATTCCAGACAATCGGTTCCCTCGGCAAAAGCAACAACACGTCCATTCGTGTCAAACAGTCTCACGCTACGTAAGCCTTCTGCCTCCACTGTAAGTACAGCCGCAGCAGCATCGTAGTTCGTAACAATCGCTGCTACAGAAGCGATAGGCTTGGTAGAAATGGTCCCATCCATAGTAACTGTGAAGTTATCCAATACTCGAGCAAGTCCTTTGTCTCCTTTATCCTCGTGTACGATGGCTACATAAATCTTTTGACCTTTGAATTTACTCAGATCAACGGCATAGCTCTTCCAACCATTGCTGCCTATCAGTACAGAAGGACTCAGTACCTGCTCAGTAAAGTCATCCAGCTTCAGTCCTGTCGTAGACACATACATAGACGTTGTACCAATCGTATTATTCTCTTGACTCAACTCTAATGCATAGATTACACATCCCGGCTTGGCATCTTCGTCATTGGGAATCTCAATCTGAGGAGATATTAGATAATCCTTTGGGAACACAGATTTTCCCTGTATACCCCCTCCATCAATACTACTTGGCAGAAAAGACCAATTGAGCATATTGTTCCTGCTTTTGTCCGGAGAAATACTCTGGGCAAAATCAGCAGAAACACCAAAAGGAGCCACAGCATTGATGGTCGTCTCCCAAGTACTTCCATCGCCATTAGCATCAATCGTTTTCCATTGAGGAGACAAATCTACATCATTGAACCCCTCCTTGTAAGGGAATGTCTTGACAAGTATTTTGTCTTCTGCCTTCACTATAAATTTCTCTTCTGTAGAACCATTCTTGTTGGTAACAACAAGTTTCACTTCATATTCTCCCGGTGTAGCCCATACACAAGTGGGAGTTGCCTCTGTAGAAGAATTCGGAGTTGCTCCTGCTATTGTCCATTGATAGGTAACTTCTGGGATAGAAACAACTTTGACAGAGAGCACAATACTCTCCTTAGTCAAAACAGAGCGAGAAGGTTTTACTACCACCTGAGGCTTGTCATTGGGAGTAATGTTATCACTCATGATATCCTCTAAAGCCGTTATATTTCCACTTCTGACCGGACCAGCGACGTCTATATACTTGCCATCAGGTCCAATCAAGACTAGCGTAGGAACAAATTTTACAGGAACCCCAATCTTACCGGAAAGATCAGCATCAGAAACCATCGGGACAATCCATGTCTCATTATGAGTCCAGTCTCCTAAACTAGGTTTTTTACCTTTCCAAACTTCCATACTGGAGCCCTCTATATCAACCCAAAAGAGTTCGAGTTTATTCTTTCCTTCAGGACCCAATTCCCTCAAAATCTTATCCAAGTTCCCAGACTGGTGAAGCGTCCAACATGGGCCACACCAAACAGCAGAGAAGTCTATCAAAACAGACTTTCCTTCCTTCAGGATAGCATCCATGTTATAGGTTCTATTGTGAAGAACATCTTTGAGCTCAACATTAGTAGTCCTCAAGGGCTTCCACTGGTATTTTCCCGCTCCAAAAGAGTTCGAGGGAGTCTGTAGGGAGAAAGGAGTAATGTCGGTGGTTATCAAACGCTCCTCTTGTGCACTCATTGAACCCATGACAAGGGCTAATGCACATAAAAATGTAGCTGTCTTTTTCATAGTTGACTAATTCGCTTTATATATTTTCTGTCATCTTTTATTACCTATACCGCGCAAATATACATATTTCGATTGATATTTCCGTCAGATTGCACCAAAAAAAATATTCCATATATCTCACATCCTCTGAGATACGAATACATTCTCTGACATATACTATAGAAAGAATTCTCCCTCAATCCTACTTCTCTTTTAATGCTATAAAGTTTGCATCTATTACGATCCTGCCCTCTTTGTACAGCATCCCGACTGCTGTCTTGAAGGTCTTCTTACTCATTTTGCAGACAGATCGAATCTTTTCTGGGCTGCTTTTGTCCCCTATCGGCAAATGTCCATTGTGTTTGTGGAGCAATTGCATCAGCCATTCTGCTTCAGAGGCTATTTTACCATAGCCTACAGCAGAAAGAGAGAGATCCAGACGACCATCTTCTCTCACTCGGATAACATAAGCCTCAGACTTATCCCCATGAGAGAGGTGAGTCGAGATATCCGAATAGTATATCATCCCCCAATGTTGGTGATCCACCACAACCCTATAGCCATAGTCATTCCGCCCATAAACTTGAATTTCAACTTTGTCTCCCGGCTTGTACAAAGGAGGAACATTTCCCAAATGTTTGGACAATTTTGTCGAGCCAACTATCTTCCCGCTCAATTCATCTATGTAGGCATAAACCAAATAAGTGTACCCCTCTCGAATTTCATCGCTTTGTTCAGCATAAGGCACAAACAAATCTCGATGGATTCCCCATTGCATAAAGGCTCCATGCCGGGTCACATTAACGGCCGTAAGGGTAGCCACCTGCCCTACTTCGACTAAAGGATGCAGAGTAGTCGCAATTAGTCGCCCCTCATTGTCGTGATAGACAAAGGCATCGATCATTTGGCCTTCTGCAGCACCTGTGGGCAAATACCTACGAGGCAATAGTACCTCTACACCTGCAGCATCGACATAAGCCCCTATTTCAACCAATCTGTTTATCCTGAGAGAGGAGGTTATCCCCAGACAAGGACAAATAGGTTTTAATGATTCATTCAATTGTTGTTCTTCCAAAATAAGATCTTGATTAGTAAAGAGATACATATGAATTGTCTATCGGGCTTGGTGAAACGATTACAGCTCGACGCCCAAATTCGTTAGCGACTTCAAACACAATAGAAGACATCTGCTCTGAATTAATATAAGGACGAAAGAAAAAGAGATAGGCAAAAGGAGTATTGAATTTTTTCCCACTGAATATTTTGGCAAGTTTGTCGTAGTGCTCTTTGTGCCAATAACGGCAGTGCTCAATTCCTCGACTATCCGTGAAAGAGGTTGCCACATCTCGGTAATGGAGTGTATGGCTTAGAAAATCTTTGTATTCACTGGAATGTTGTGTGGCAGATTTAGCTCCTAATTCTTGTCCATTGATCGCTATGATCCTATCATGAGCCAATATCCCTGCCTTTGCTGCCGGGGAATTAAAATCTACAGAGAATACTTCCGAGGGCATATCAGCACGATAACGAACCCCCGTATAGAGAAACCTATGACGTGCAATGGTATATATCGGCTTTTTGTAGTAGCGAACGAAAGGGAATTGCATGAGCATCATAGGAATGCTTAGCTGAGCGTAGTCGAAAATAGACATTGGATCGGATAGATATTCTTCTGCTCGACATTGCCACAGTAAGTGATTTGTATTCTTACCATCCAGCAGTCTCAAGCCGAAAGAAAGAGTATGCTCTGCCGCTTCACGAGGAGCTCCTACTGGTAAGAAAGGTTTTTGTACCATATCTTTCAGTGCAGGTTCATAGCGCCATGTACGTTGGGGAATTTCTTTTGCGTAGTTGGCATCATAGGATCGATTGACGGCCAATGCGTAGAAGCAATCTACCACGATGTCGGGCTGGCTACTGTCTTCTCTCAATCCTTTTGCATAGAAAGATTGGGCCACCAGTTCATAGATAGCCTTATCTACTTCAGCTGTTGCTTTGTTTTGAGAAACAGCAAATGCAAAAGTCTTGAAATGTTCGAAAGAGAAAAGAGAATCAACAGTGTATGCAAAAGGATATACCAGACGTCTCTCCGATTCATCCTCTAAGCTATAATGGGCAAAAGCCTGAGCCATATCAGCTTCGGAAAACTCATTTCTGGAATAGCAGTCACGCCCCATTGGCATTTGTCTTCCTCGATATTTATAATTGCTGACTTCCAACAATATATTGTCGGCACTCTTACGGAGAACAGCATCGATCTGCTCTGCATTCATCTGAGAGGAAGGAATCCCATTGATTTTCTCAATGATATCGCCAGCTCTGAGACCAGCTTCAGCAGCAGGGGTTCCGGGCTGTACCCCTATAAGTACGGGCTTTCCTTTTCCCCA
Organism: Porphyromonas crevioricanis; assembly: GCF_900476255.1. Taxonomy (NCBI): domain Bacteria; kingdom Pseudomonadati; phylum Bacteroidota; class Bacteroidia; order Bacteroidales; family Porphyromonadaceae; genus Porphyromonas; species Porphyromonas crevioricanis. The sequence continues at coordinate 1,456,153 of NZ_LS483447.1, read as the reverse complement.
ATTGTTGGAGGAGCTTATTTCATAAGACATTCCCACACGGCAATATCTATCTGCATTTTTCTGAGCCTGAGAGGGGAACTGTCCTGCAATGAAGAGCAAAAGTGCAAGAGAGAAGTACAAGGAGTTACGTTTCATAATTTTCTTAGTTAAGTAAGCTGTGTGTTCTGTGTAATTAGCAGGATTTATCTTCCGATATGAGCTTATAAAGCCTATCTAAAACATGATTGACTGTCAATCCCATTATGTCACGTCGTGATCCATCCAAATGCAAGCACTCTGTGTAGGTCCCATCAGGAGTAGCTACAGCTATCCATACGGTGCCGACAGGTTTGTCCGGACTACCTCCTTCAGGACCAGCAATGCCAGTGGTTGCCAAGCCATAAGTACTACCACAACGTCTTCTGATCCCTTCTGCCATTTGTACAGCCACAGTCTCGCAAACGGCTCCATAAGTCAAAAGATCTGATCTTGAAACGCCTAAAAAGGATGTTTTAATTGCATACGAATAGGCTACCACTCCTCCCTCGAAATAAGCCGAAGCTCCACTCTGAGAAGTGATTGAGGAAGCCAAAACTCCACCACTACAGCTTTCTGCCGTAGAGAGAGTTTCTCTGGCTGCGATCAAACTGCTGGCTATGGCCTTGACTAACGTAGTCGTGTTTTCCATTGTTAAACCGTAACTCTTGCAAATGGAGGGAGATTAAGAGGACAAAAATCACCGGCTTTGTATTTGAAATAAGCAGTCACGGCTACCATCGCTGCATTATCCGTAGTGTAGGCAAATTTGGGGATAAATATTTGCCAGCCGTAACGATCTCTATGGGCCTCAAATGCCGCCCGCAATCCGGTATTGGCAGAGACCCCGCCTGCCAGAGCTACACGTTTGACTCCAAGTTGTTTGCTGGCTAATCGTAGCTTTGACATTAAAATCTCGATCACAGTGTACTGTAGAGAGGCCGCCAAATCAGCCCTTCGCTCTTCCACGAAATTGGGATTCTTAGCCAACTCATCTCGCAAAGTATATAGGAAACTCGTTTTTAATCCGCTGAAGCTGTAGTCCAAACCCGGCACTCTGGGGCGGGCAAAAGAAAAAGCTTTAGGATTTCCTTCTGTTGCCAATCGATTGATCACCGGCCCTCCGGGATAGCCTAAACCCATAACTTTGGCACATTTGTCGAAAGCCTCCCCTGCGGCATCGTCTATCGTCTGACCCATAACTTCCATATCGAAAGGCGAACGAACAACAATAATCTGAGAGTTTCCCCCAGATACCAAAAGACAGAGATAGGGAAAATTTGGAGACTCATGAGATTCCCCCTCTTCGTACAGGAAGTGAGCAAGGACGTGAGCCTGCAAATGATTGACTTCTACAAGGGGGATGCCAAGAGAAATACTCAAACCTTTGGCAAAACCATTACCTACAAGTAAAGAACCCAACAAACCTGGCCCACGAGTAAAGCCTATCGCATCTATATCTTTCATGCCTATACCAGCTTTCTCTATTGCTTGCTTTACTACCGGAACGATATTCTGCTGATGAGCACGAGAGGCAAGCTCCGGTACTACCCCACCATAGGCACTATGTACGGCTTGAGAAGCTATTACGTTGCTCAATAGTTTACACCCGGCGACAACAGAGGCGGAAGTATCATCACAAGAACTTTCAATCCCCAATATAATTGCGTCTTTCATTGTATAATCTTACGTTTTGGCAGGTAAAATAACAAAATAATGTTCACTGGTGAGATTTCTGTATCTAGGGCTTTATCCCCTCGTATTCTGGGAAATGGAAGTGAATAAAGGATCGATAAGTTCTGGAGGAACTACTAAATCAATAGTCTGATGAGAAACCGGATGTTCAAAGCTCAATTGATGTGCTAGTAGAGATATTCCTCCATCGGGGTTGGATCTGCGAGCTCCATACTTAAGATCACCCTTGATCGTACAACCTATGTGAGAAAGTTGACATCGGATTTGGTGATGCCGACCAGTCTCCAACAACACCTTCAGCAAATGGTATCGCTCACCACTCCCCAACAGACGATAGTATAACGACGCCTTTTTGGCTCCAGGGTGATTTCTTGCCACTACATAGCTTTTGTTTTGTTTTTCATTCTTGAGCAGGTAGTTCACTAATCTTCCGGATACTTGAGTCGGTTTTGCTTCCACCAGAGCCCAATAGGCTTTGCGTACACCTCCTTCTTTTACGAGTTTATTCATCCGACTTAGAGCTTTACTTGTCTTAGCAAAAATCACCAATCCAGCCACAGGTCTATCCAGGCGGTGTACCAAGCCAACAAAGACGTTTCCAGGCTTGTGATATTTTTCCTTGAGATAGATTTTGAGCTTCTCTACCAAAGGCTGATCTCCTGTTTTATCGCCTTGTACGATTTCGCCCACAGCTTTAGATACCACAATCAAATGATTGTCTTCGTAAACTATTTGCATTACTTGCTGATGAATATATATGGCTGTAACAGGTCTTTGAAAACTTGCACAATGTCTACCTACTGATCTTCCCTGTTGTTGGAGCCTCTTTAGTCCTATCAACATACACGAGCCACGGCTGCGCTGACAAAGAGCAGAGCAGCCATGGCTCGAAAACAAAACAAAGAAATTTTCTTAGCAGTTCATCCCTCCACAAACATGAATTACCTGCCCGGTCACATAGGACGACAGATCCGAGGCCAGGAAAGTAGCCACATTAGCCACATCTTCTGGTGTACCTCCTCGACGCAAAGGTATTTGTGCGGCCCATTGTTTGCGCACTTCTTCACTCAATTCGTTTGTCATATCCGTGATAATAAAGCCTGGAGCGATAGCATTGGCACGCACGCCTCTGGAACCTAACTCCTTAGCTATACTTTTAGCAAGACCTATCATACCGGCCTTAGAGGCTGAATAGTTTGCCTGACCAGCATTCCCCGATACACCTACAACGGAAGCCATGTTGATAATGCTGCCAGAACGCTGTTTAAGCATCACAGGAGTAACTGCATGTGTGAGATTGAAGGCCGATTTCAAATTGACATTGATGACCATATCCCATTGTTGTTCGCTCATGCGCATCATCAAGCCATCACGAGTGATACCAGCATTATTTACCAAAATATCAATTCGCCCGAAATCTGCCACAGCCTCTTCCACAAGTTTGTGTGCAGCCTCGAAGTCGGCTGCATTTGAGGCATAAGCTTTGGCTTTCACGCCCATAGATTCTATCTCAGCAACAAAATCTTGTACATGATTGTCGATATTGAGATCAGTAATAATTACCGAAGCTCCTTCTGTCGCAAATTTGTGTGCTATGGCTTTGCCGATACCTCGCCCAGCCCCAGTGATCAAAGCTACTTTTCCTTCTAAAAGTTTCATACTACTATTCCGTGTATTTATGTTTTCTGATTATCTGTCCATTATGATGCTGATCTGGGGTGCTTCGGACGAATTCCATTGAGGAGCATTTGCTCCACTGTACAGCGAAACTCATCGAAAATCTCTCCATTCTTGTTCCTGATACGCCCCGCAATATAAGGCACTTCGAGCCCTTTGATCGAGCCCAAGATGATTGAAGCGGCTATCTGAGTATTAGTAATAGAGAAATGACCATTGGCTACCCCTTCATCCAGTATTTCCTTGATCATTGCCCGTTCTTCTCTATCCAGAGACCTTCTGGTACGCTCCACCATGTGAATATCACTGAAAAACTCCGCTTGTAGAGAGCCATTGCGATTTACAATGTCTTTCATGGACTCCAAATGGATATAAATGAAGTGTATCAGTTTATTCTCCGGCCTCAAACGTGCAGATTTTGCTGCCCTGAGGTTTTCAGCCAAAGTATCCAGCTCTTTTTGGATTATAGCGGTGAGAATGTCGGCCTTGTTTCTAAAATACGTGTAGATGGTACGACGGCCTTTTTTTGATTTATCGGCTATGTCATTCATCGTTGTATTAGAAATTCCAATCTTGGCAAAGAGCTGTCTAGCTACATCTATCATCAACTCCTTGGTGCGACTGGCGGCATTGTTGGGCATGAGGCTCTGACTTAGTTCGTTATTATCTGGTCTTGGGCAAAGATACACAAATGCTCTTGGGTGTGCAATAAAGGATTCGACGGCTCTTATTCGGCAACTCTTTGTACTCTTTCTGAATGAAAATAGCAACTCTTTTTACTATTCGTTGGTCTGTTTTCACTGCGATATACTGAGAGTTGCCGTAAAATCACACCAATTATGAAACTGCTACAACAGTCTTACATTACATTCATTTTGGCAACAATAGGAAACTTTCGTAGTTTTATCCGGATATTTAAGATACACGCTGAATTTGGCTTGTTCCAAGGGGTTTGTGAGACTTTTGGTTCTAATTCGGCTGTAACAGAAACCTAACCCGTATCAAGGAAATGCAAAATAAAGACCTAAAATTCCTACATCAGCTTGCTAAAAGCTTTCCAACAGCAGCAGAAGCAGCTACTGAGATCATCAATCTGGAAGCAATACTCAGCCTTCCGAAGGGCACAGAACATTTTTTGGCTGATGTGCACGGAGAGTACGAAGCCTTTAACCATGTGCTTAAAAATGCCAGTGGCTCCATTGCTCGCAAGGTGGAGAACTTGTTTGGTGGCCAGATCAGGCAGGAGGAAAAGCGTGAGCTATGCACGCTCATCTATTATCCACAAGAGAAATTGGCAGAGTTGCACGAAAAAGGAGCTCTCAATGACGATTGGTACATGGTTACACTTAATCAATTGGTCAAACTCTGCCGAAAGGTAGGAGAGAAATACACCAGATCCAAAGTGCGAAAAGCCTTGCCACCCAAGTATAGCTATATCATACAAGAACTTCTGCACGAGGATGGAGCTAACCCTCAGAAGTCAGCCTATTTCAGCAGTATATTCTCTACCATATTGCAGATAGGTAAGGCTGAAGACTTCATCATCGCCATTTGCAATACCATCCAACGTCTAGTAGTAGATCACCTACACATTGTCGGAGACATATATGATAGAGGCCCTGGCCCTCAGCATATCATGGACACTTTGATGAATTATCACCAATTCGACATTCAATGGGGAAACCATGATATGCTTTGGATGGGAGCTGCAGCCGGGAATGCCGCCAGCATGGCCAATACTGTTCGTATCGCTCTCAGGTATGCCAACCTTGACACGATGGAGAATGGATATGGGATCAATATCCTGCCATTGGCAAGATTTGCCATGGAGACCTACGCCAATGATCCCTGTGCTGTATTTCAACCCAAATTGTCGGGGGCCGACGAGTTGTATGATGAAAAAAGCGTCTATCTGATCAGCCAAATGCACAAAGCGATGTCTGTAATACAATTCAAGCTCGAACACGAACTGATTGTACGGCATCCAGAATACAAGATGGCAGATAGAGACTTACTGCATCGCATTGATTTCAAATCCGGAAGTATTACCCTACCCTCTGGAGAAACTTACCCAATGCTGGACACTCATTTCCCAACAATAGATCCAAAAGATCCATACCGAATGACCGAGGAAGAAAGCATAGTGGTAAATAAACTAATGAGGAGCTTCCGTGAGAGTGAACGCCTCAATAGACACATGGAGTGTTTCTACCGCAAAGGCTCTATGTATTTGCCCTACAATATGACCCTGCTCTACCACGCATCCGTACCTCTAAACGAAGACAAGACCCTCAAAGAAGTAACCGTTGAGGGAAAGACGTATAAGGGTAAGGCTCTCTACGACAAAATCGATGAATTGGTGCGAAGAGCCCACAATGGGCAAGTGGGAAGCCCTGAACAACTTGAGGCTTTAGACTATATGTGGTACCTCTGGTGTGGCCCTGACTCTCCTCTTTTCGATAAATCTGCCATGACAACTTTTGAACGATATTTCATCGAAGACAAAACAACCCACCATGAGCAAAAGGGGTGGTACTTTGTCTACCGTCAAGAGCAGGAAGTTTGTGAAATGATTCTCAAGGAGTTTGGCTTGGAAGGCCCTGACACACACATCGTAAATGGGCACGTACCGGTAAAAGCAAAGAAAGGAGAGAAGCCGCTACTTGCGGGAGGAAAGTTGATGCTCATCGATGGAGGTTTTAGCCGAGCTTATCAATCATCTACGGGTATCGCCGGATATACGCTTATATTCAATTCTCAAGGCTTGCAATTGGTACAACATGAGCCTTTCACCAGCAAACGAGAAGCGGTGGAGAACATGAGAGATATAAAGAGTGTAAGTGTGGTACGAGAGCATACCTCTCACCGCATTTTGGTACGCGATACCGATAAGGGGAAAGAGTTGATTGAGCAGGTAAAAGACTTGAAGGATTTGCTCGAGGCATACCGATACGGTTTAATACAGGAAAAGGACAATTAGAGGTGTGAGGTATGGCTTCCTCTCTCAGGGAGGCCGTTGGCTAACCTCTAATTATTCGAAAAAAGAAAAGCAAACAAACACCTCTTCCTAAAAGAGAACTATTAGAGATAAAGCATTCGCTTGAGGGGATGTTTCTGCTCCATTTAGGTGCCACGCAAAAGAAGTTGCCGAATGGTGGCCCAAAAGATACCGGGCGATCGCAAGATCGCTCGGTATCTTTTTTTCGATTGCTCAGTATCCTTTCTGGGAAACTTCTAATTAGTACATCAAAAACTCCGAACCTTTTGATTGATTGCTTGGCACCTTTTTCAGGAAACAGCTGATGAGAGTATCAAAAGCAATAAAGCTTTCGAGCAAAAGCAACTAAGCTTTCAGACAAAAGCAACTAAGCTTTCACGCAAAAGCAACTAAGCTTTCACGCAAAAGCAACTAAGCTTTCAGACAAAAGCAACTAAGCTTTCACGCAAAAGCAACTAAGCTTTCAGACAAAAGCAACTAAGCTTTCGAGCAAAAGCAATAAAGCTTTTAAGAGATTACTCAGTAGCTTTTTTAGAAACACCGAATACAGCCTGAAAAGCCACTCAATCCGAACAGAGAAAACCCCTCAATAAAAAAGATGGAACCACAAGGAAATAAATGGTATTCTCCAGTCTAAAAGATGCTATCAAAAATTTGAAGTTAAAAACCTAAACAAGCCCTAGAGAAAATGTGTTTCAATCCAGAAAGTGTTTAGCAAGCAAGAAAACAATCGAGACAAATCTATACTATGGAATTTAGACCTATCGAATGCAAAGACAAGGATATCATTGCGCACTATACCAATGAGGCAAATATCTCGATCTGCGATTTATCTTTCTGCAATTTATACTCGTGGGGTTTTTTATATCACACCTCTTGGGCCGTGATAGCCGAACACTTAGTTATAAGATTCTATCGCACGCATAATACCTCCCACCCCTTGTATTTGTTCCCTATAGGCAGGGATGAGTCCCCTCAAGCATTGAGGGAAGTAATCGAACTGTTGGCAGAAGAAGCCGAAAAAGGTGATTATCCGCTCACTCTCATGGGTATTACATCTCGGTGTCATCAACTTTTGGAGGAGGTTTATCCGGAACAGTTCACTTTCTTCACCGATCGAGATTGGTGCGACTATATCTACACCCGCGAAAAACTCGCAACTCTGGCTGGTAAGAAACTGCAATCAAGAAGAAACTTTGTCAATCGATTTAAGAGCACATACCCGGACTACAGCTTTGAAGAAATAAATAGTGCAAATGAACAAGAATGCCTACAATTGGCTCAGGACTGGAACGAATCGAAGTCTGAAGCCGACAAGGCTAAGCATGAACTGACCATGATACAACGAGCCATGGAGCAGCGAGAAGCAATCGGGTTATATGGGGGGGCTATACGAGTAGATGGTCGGGTCGTAGCTTTCTCTCTCGGAATGCCAATCAACAAGGATACGTTTGGTGTATCTATAGAAAAAGCAGACGCCTCAATACCAGGTACATTTGCCATCATCAACAACGAAATGGCCAAACATATCCCAGAGCAGTACACCTATATAAATAGGGAAGAAGACTTGGGTATCGAAGGCCTTCGTAAGGCCAAGCTACAGTACAAACCGGACATCCTATTGTGCAAAGAAACAGCAATACTAAGAACAGGGAATAACTCTGTTATGAAATAATTTCCCAGTATGCTACACCTGTCAGACAAGGGTCTTTCGGCCAGATCTCTTTGGGAGATTTGCTTCAATGATCCAGCAGTCTTTGTCAATCTATACTTCAGCGAGGTTTATAAAGATGACAATACTCTTTTGCTGTATGAAGAGAAGGGAGAGAAAGCTGTTGCCCACGTACAAATGATTCCATATCAATTACATTTCTCTAGCAAAGAGCCAATGCAAGCCTCCTACATATCAGGAGCCTGCACCCATCCTGAATATCGAAACCGTGGGTTTATGTCACAGTTGATGCAGGAGGCCTTACAAATGATGTACGCAAAGGGAGACATATACAGCTTCCTCATTCCGGCAGAGCCTTGGCTTTTTGACTTCTATCAAAAAAGTAGTAGTTATTCGCCCGCTTTTACCCGAGATACACTCCATTTCTCCAACGAGTATTCCCACGAACAAGTGGCCGAAATAATCTCAAAGAAATATGCTGCTTGCAAAGGGCCAATCGTGCTACACAATGAAAAACAAGCACAAATAGTAGCTAAAGATCTGTCTCTGGCTGGGGTTGGAGGGTGTGTAATATCACAAAATAGAAACAGTAGGATATACTATCTCTTACGTAATAATATCATGGAGATAAAAGGCTGCACAGGAAAGCCAGACAAAGATCTTCTGTTAAATCTATTGTGCAAGTACAAATCGTCATTTTCCCAAATAGAGGCAGTGGCTCCTTGGGGTCAACAAAACAACGATTACAAAGCCACATCAATGATCCGGATATTAGATCCTCTGCGAGCCTTGAACGAAACAAACAATCTATCTGAAAAGATTCCGCCCCGTTTCGTCCTCCATGATCCACAATTACCCCAAAATGACGGCATTTATCAATATGAGAATGGTCGATACAAAAGAGAAGAGACACAAGGACAAAAAAAAGAGAGGGAAACAGTATCTGCTTTCCTCCCTTGTTTGACAATAACGGATCTTAATCAATATATCGTGCAAGAGTATCCATCTGGTTTCTTCAATCTACTCCTTGACTAACTAACTGGTTGATGACAGGATTGGCATACATTCTGAGGATGGCTTGATGTAAAAAGGCTTCGTCTTTGGCCATTCCGTCTTCAAAAACTATTTTATGTACCTGTCGCAATACGTATTCGATAAATCTACTTTTCTCGTCCTCGCTGTAATGGGCACTGTATTTCGCATCACCGTGCAACAAATCCAAGGCAACATAATTTCCAGGATATAGCCTGTAATGCCTATGTATTTCTCTATCGATCAAGTCGGCTACAGCTTCCAATTGCTGTTTGTTGGGTAAGCTCTTATTTACACCGTCCAAAACATTGTTCAAAGGAGAACCGAATGTGATATGTACTCGCCCTTTGTAGCCTCTCAATCCGGTGGACATGTTGAGTAAATCCTCCATGGGAGACTTGGCATATTGCGGATTATCTCGCTTGGCCTGAAGCTCTCGGGCTTTGAGGTAGTCGCAGGGATCGTATTCGTAACTCAACGAAACAGGGACTATGTTTAGTTCTCTGAAACGATCAAGCAAATCACCTTCGCCGGACATGGCAAGCATCTTGAGAAGAGCCGTCTGGGTCCGGTCGTCTGAATCCTTGGCACGTCCTTCTCTTTGCGCAATCCAAACAGACTCATCCAGCTCCGTGATACAAGCTCGGATGTAGGAGGAGAGCTTATTGCTCTCGTGCAGCATCTCTCTAATATCAGGTTTTCGCTTAACAATAAAACTCCCCAGGAGTTTTACTAAAGTCTTGATCCAAGGCCGTTTGAGCAAGTTGTCTCCAATTGCTATTTGGCACATACGATGACCAATGTTTTTCAGGCAAACATTAAGAAACGCTGAGTCAAGAATGATATCCCGATGATTACTGATGTAGGTAAACGGCTTGTCTTCTTTCAATCGACTGCGCCCAGAAGCATCCAAGGAAAAAGCCGACTGTTCAACAATATGGTTTACCACCATGTATCCTACATTTTCCTTAAAGCCTTTGCCCGTAACAAACTGGCGACAATAGGAAGAAAACTCCTCAGAGGACAACCCAGACAAAACTACCGAACGGAATTTTTCAAACTCAGGATCCTTGAGCAAGCCATCCATTGCTGAAGGGACCTCTTCATCACTAAAGGGGCGAATATCATCGAAATTACAGTCTACCATAAGTATCTTCCTATGCTTAATTTTCTTTCCGGCCCAAATCTTGGGATATAATATCAGTGAGCACCTGTTTCATACAAAGACCGGCAGCTGTCACCTGCTGGGGGATAAAACTTGTAGAGGTCATCCCCGGGGTTGTATTTACTTCCAACAAAAAAGGAACTCCTTCTGGAGAGACGATGTAATCTACACGTATAATCCCGTGCGCCGAAACATATTTGTATATCTTCTTCGTAAGATCCTGTATATGCAGAGTCAACTCTGGAGATATGCGAGCAGGGGTAATTTCTTCCACCGCTCCCTGATATTTAGCCTCGTAGTCAAAAAACTCGTTCTTGCTTACAACTTCTGTCACAGGAAGAGCCCGCAGACCCTCGGATGACATATAGCAGCCACAAGTAAGCTCCGTACCGGAGAGCAATGATTCCACCAAAACATCTGGTGTTTCTTCAAAGGCTTTATCAATAGCCGGCGACAAATCCTGCAGTTTATCTACACGAGATGTAGCAATACTCGACCCCCCCGTATTAGGCTTGACAAAAAGAGGAAGCCCCAATTGGGAAACCAAGTCTTCTATTTCCAACGGATGTTCCTCACAAGATATTCGGACAGACTGCGCTGTATGAATATCGGGAAAAGTGGATAAATATCTATTGCAAGTATACTTGTCCGAAGTGAGAGCCTCAGTAAGCACCCCTCCGGTATTGTATGGCACAGCCATCATATCCAAATATCCTTGGAGCAGCCCATTCTCTCCGGGAGTACCATGTATTGTGATGAACGCATACTTGAACTTAATTGAATTGCCGTCTGCATCCTCAAAACCAAAAAGATTTCTATCCACCGGCTTATCCACCGGCTCTCCATCAGGACCATTCAATACGGTCCAGCTTTCCCGGTCTACCTTCAACAAATAAGGGCTACAGTAATCTCTGTCGATCCAGCCCATCAAAGACTGTGCAGAGCGAAGCGATACTTCTGCCTCCCCGGAGTAACCACCGGCTACAACAGCAATAACATGAGGTTTCATTTATCAAAAAGAGTTTGTGTATAGGCCTGCCAACGCAAGAGGAGTTTTTCTAAATCCGTAGGTAATTCCGAGTCGAAACTCATCCATTGGCCTGTAATCGGATGTTCAAAACCCAAAGTCTTGGCATGCAAAGCCTGACGAGGACAAATATCGAAACAATTATTGATGAATTGGCGATACTTAGGTGTATTATTCCCTCTCAATATACAAGTACCGCCATATTTTTCGTCTGAAAATAGAGGGTGTCCTATATGACTCATGTGAGCGCGTATCTGATGCGTACGACCAGTTTCCAAACGACATTCTATCCAGCTGACAAAGGCCATTTCCTCCAACACACTATAATGTGTGACAGCCGGTTTTCCTTCTTCTGAATTCGGGGGATAAACAGCCATAACGGTTCTGTTACGCAAGTCTCGACCGATATTTCCCTCTATGGTTCCCTCTTTCTCCTCAAATCGTCCCCAAGCAAGAGCTCGGTAAGTTCGTTGTGTCGTTTTGTTGAAAAACTGCCTCGACAGATGTGTTTTGGTATCTGGATTTTTGGCAATAACAAGCAATCCGGATGTATCCTTGTCTATACGGTGTACTAAGCCTAACCTGGGATCGGTAGGATCGAAATTGTTATCATGACGCAGATAATAAGCCAAGGCATTGAGCAAAGTCCCGGTAAAATTGCCGTGTCCCGGATGCACCACCATCCCGGCTGCCTTATTTACCACCAAAAGCGAATCGTCTTCATATACTATATCCAGAGATATATCTTCCGGAAGTATCTCCAGTTCATTCCGAGGGCGTTCCATCCGGATAGTCAGCACATCCCCTGGCTTTACCTTATAACTGCTACGGATAGGATTATCACCAGCAAATACGCAGCCTGCTTCGGCTGCTAACTGTATACGATTGCGGGAAATACGCCCTATCCTATCGAACAAAAATTTGTCGGCACGGACAGGAGTCTGTCCTGGGTCGGCAACAAACCGGTAATGCTCGTAGAGAGGGGTAGATGTATCGGCTAGTTGCTCGGAATCCCAATCCAGATCTTCATCCAAATCCGAATCCGGAACACTGACTCTTTCAGATTCTTCTACAAACATTCCTCCAAATCTGAATATGAATTACCACCAAGATTCATTTTCTTCCCGATCGTTCTTGCGTGGTCCTTCCTCCTCAACGGTCATAGAATCGGGAACAGATTCTAGCTCAGGCTGTAGAGAATCAACAAGAGAAAAACCTCCTCGTATTACGACCAATACAAGAGGATCCGAAAGGGCTATTCGATCTCCCGGGCGTATCTCACGCCCATCTGCTGTCTCCACCGCAGAAACCAGATCTAAGAAATCTCCACTAATATACCTCTGCCTTACATTGGTAAATCCAATAGACTTCAGGACAGATACTGCTTGTCTCAAAGACAAATCTTTGAGGTCCGGGATAGTCCCCTTTTGGGGAGAAAAGGCATTAACCGTGAGAAATATGATACGCCCGGGTTTCACCTTTGATCCGGCCTCGGGTACACTCTCAACAATGGCACCCGGTAGGACATTCCGATTATAACCCAAATGAACCGAATCAACAACCTCACATTTCAGGTCCAGAGTCTCAAGCTTTTCGACAGCTTGCTGTTGTGTCAATCCTTTCAGCATGGGAACCTCTCTCTCCTGTCCATGAGAGGTATAAATGTCCGTGAACGAACCCAATACAAATACAATCAAAAGAGATAATACGAGCATGAGCAGCAAGCTAGACAAAATAGGATGCTTGGAAATAAACTTCTTTTTGGTGGAATTCATATCTTAGATTCGCTATGAGCAAAATTCTACACAAGTCTCAACCACGCCTCAGCGTATAAGCAAAAAAAGATACGTGGTAAGAATATCATAATGGGGGGACATCAGCGCTCCAAAAAAGAGAGATAATCACGGCAATTCTCATCAATATGAGCAACGGTTTCGGGATTGTAAGTGTCATACACAGCGTGGAAACCAATGTATTTACAACGAGTGAAAGCAGCCACACCATCAAAGACATCGAGATAGTGGGCCAATGTATGACGCTGAGCGGCTCCTTCTTGAAAATCTGTTATTTTCCCACCGCAACTAACAGCTGCACCGATTTCCTTGGGCAACATTTTATCTCCTCCGGCTCCATAGGCCCAACCCTCTGTAAGAACCTCGTCTAACCAAACTTTGAGCAAAGCCGGAGCAGCATACCACCATAGGGGGAACTGAAATATGATGCGCTCATGTGCCTCTACCAGAGCTTGTTCTTTTGCAATGTTTATCTTCCCGTCAGGGTATTCGGCATAGAGATCCCTAATTGTTATGGATTCATGACCACTAAGTGCATTACACCATGCGCTATTGATAACTGATTTTTTTCTCAAAGAGGGATGAGCTACTATGATCAAAGTCTTCTTCATATTCAGAAAGGACGGTTACTTAATAACTTGGTGACCCAAAGATAGTACCTTTGCACATATGGATAAGGTAATAGCCATCATCCCGGCCCGGTATGCTTCGACTCGATTGCCTGGGAAACCTCTGATAGACATGCTTGGGAAGCCCATGATACAGCGAGTTGTAGAGCAAGCAAGCAAAGCTGTAGAACGAGTAATCGTTGCTACCGATGACGAGCGTATAATCTCCGCAGTAGAGAGTTTTGGAGGGACAGCAATACTCACATCCGAGAGCTGTAAGTCTGGCACGGACCGCTGTCGGGAAGCTCTCGACAAATTGGGAGAAGAAGCAGATATCGTAATCAACTTGCAGGGAGATGAACCCTTCATCGACCCCAAACTCATACGAAGACTGGCCTCTTCTTTTGAGGACAACAAGGTAGATATAGCTACTACTGCTATACCATTCCCTGCTGACTGTGGCTTTGCGAATCTGTCTAATCCCAACTCCCCAAAGTTGATTGTCAATTCATTTGGTAATGCTATCTACTTTAGCCGATCGGTCATTCCATATCTAAGGAATGTAGACCCGACACAGTGGTCCAGTTCTCATGTCTTTTTCAAACACATAGGGCTGTACGCCTTTCGTGCTAATATACTGAGAGAACTGACAGACCTGCCCGTCAGCCCATTAGAGCAAGCGGAGAGTTTGGAACAACTCCGCTGGTTAGAAGCAGGCTACTGCATACGTGTGCTGCAGGCCGAAGAAGAGACAATAGGCATAGACACAGCAGAAGACCTCTCTCTTGCTATAGAAAAATTGAAAGCAGAGCAATAATCGTGATAGATCCTGTTACCATACAGAAAATCACAGATGCCGCACAAATATTAGATGTGGTGAGCGACTTCGTGTCCTTACGAAAACGCGGAGCAAGCTACGTGGGACTATGCCCTTTCCATGCCGATCGCAACCCTTCTTTTTATGTCACTCCAGGGAAAAACTTCTGCAAATGCTTTTCTTGCGGAGAGGGAGGAAATCCTATCAACTTTCTGATGAAGCTGGAGCAAATGAGCTATACAGAGGCTCTCAAGTATCTGGCTCGCAAGTATGGCATTCCCATAGAAGAGAGAGAACTCACCGACGAGGAAAAAAGAGAGGCTGACAAACGACAAAGTCTTTTTATCCTCAACGAATTTGCTGCTAAATATTTCCATAAATATCTATTGGAAAGTGATGAGGGGAAACGCATCGGTCTGTCCTATTTCCAAGAACGGGGAATCCGACCGGATACAATAGAACGTTTCGGCCTGGGGTATGCTCCGGACGAATGGAATCTTTTCTCAGAAACTGCCATACACAAAGGATTCTCAACCGAACTTCTGATCACTACTGGGCTGTCTTCCCAAACGCAGGCTGGGAAACTCCTTACAGACCGGTTCAGAGGGCGCATAATATTCCCGATATACACGGTCAGTGGCAAGCCAGTGGGCTTTGGAGGACGCATTCTCAAAAAGTCCGACAAACTGGCCAAATATGTCAACTCTCCACAGAGCATCATATACGACAAAAGTTACCAGCTCTATGGTTTACACCAAGCCAAGCGAGCCATATCAAAGCTGGATAAATGCTATCTGGTGGAGGGCTACCTCGATGTGCTCCAAATGACACAATCCGGCGTTGAGAATGTAGTCTCCTCCTCCGGCACAGCTCTTACAATCCCTCAAATTCGTCTAATACAGAGGTTTACATCGAACGTCACTGTTTTGTACGATGGTGATGCACCAGGTATTAAAGCTGCATTAAGAGGAATAGATCTGCTTCTGGCCGAAGGGATGAACATAAAGGTTGTACTGCTTCCGGAGGGGGAAGACCCAGACTCTTACGCCAAATCTCATACTGCGGAGGAGTTTCAAACCTATTTGCAGAGAAACGAACAAGACTTCATCAGCTTCAAAACCAATCTTCTGTTGCATGACTCGGGAAGTGATCCGATGCAACGAGCCAAAGTCATTTCGGACATTGTGCACAGCATATCCATAATACCGGATGCCATCAATCGGTCCGTCTATGTGCAAGCTACTTCTCAAAAACTTGAAATATCAGAAGAGCTGCTACTGATCGAAGTCCAGAAACATAGAAATAGCAAATACACCGCTCACAATACTCCGAGAGAGAATACGACAAATGAAAAAGAAACCCTTCTCCAAACTCGGGAAGAGACAAAACAAAAAGAACCTCCCAAAAAGGAAGAACTGGAGCTTATCAGACTTGTGGTAAAGCATGGAGGAGAAGATATCCTCTTTCTGGATAGGGATGGGAAACCGGCAAATCGCATCGTATTGGCTTCTTTTGTCTATGAAGAACTTGCCTCTGATGGAATTTTGGATTTTACCACGCCTCTTGTCCGACAAATACTGGAGGAGGCCGCAATGAAGACTCGTGAAAATAGAGACTTCAACAGTCAATCCTACTTCATTCACCATCCACAAGAGGAAATCAACTGCCTGGCTATGGATCTAATTTCCGATCGTTATCGACTGAGTGACCTGCTTAAATCGGATGAGGATATGGAAAAAGAGCAAGAAGCAGAAGCCTTGAAAGAACAAAAACGCTTGGCAGATCAGTGTGTGCGAGCGATACAGATTTTCCAAAACGCATTTGTAATAAAACGGATTCACGAAGTGCAACGAGAAATAGTAATCGCCCAACGAAATAACGAATCCGAGCAAATACTGGACCTTCTCTCTGAGTTAAAAGACCTAAACAACACAAAAGCGTCCTTCGCCCAAGCTTTGGGGGAAAGAGTCATTCTATGATCAGCCAAAGAACAATGTACGCCAACGTCCTCATCCCTTTGGCTATCCCCGGGAGCTATCACTACTCCATACCACAGGATTTGGAAGAAAAGATAAAGGTAGGTATGCGAGTAGCAGTGCCCTTGGGCAGCAAACGCTTTTATACGGCTGTTGTTATAAGGATCGATCAACTACCACCTGAGGGAGTCAAAGAAATCAAGCCGATCCTTTTTGTCGTGGATGAAGTTCCGCTGGTCAGTAGTGATGACATTGCTTTTTGGACATGGATAGCCAAATACTATTTGTGTACTGAAGGAGAAGTCCTCCGGACAGCTCTGCCCTCTGCCCTCTTACCTGAAAGTCATACAGAAGTTATCGCAAACCCTGAATACGAAGCTTCGGAGCCTCTCCCTTGTGCAGACTTAAACATCTTAGATCTCATTATCAAAAGAGGGAAAGAATCCTTATCCATAGCCGAAATACAGAAAAGTATCGGTCGCCCTGCCCTACCTTCTTTTTTACGTTTGGTAAAATCAGGAGCCATACAGCTGAAAGAAGAGCTTAACATTAGAACAAAAGGGAAACACGAACAAACGGTTGCCTTAGCAGACTCGTTAGCTGAGGATGAAATGCTTCTGATGAAGCAAATAGACCTCCTGCACCGAGCACCAAAACAACAAAAGCTATTGCAAAAACTGATTGCTCTATTAGATTCTCAAGACATATTCCCTCATGGAGAAATTCCTTTGCGACTTCTCTGTGGCAATAATGCGAATGAAGCTACTACCCTGAGAGCTCTGATCAGGAAAGGTATTCTGATCCGAAAAGAAAGACTAAGAAAACTGACTAAAACTGTTGGATCGGTCTTTCCTACTTCTCCACTAAATCCAAAAGAGAAAATAATCCTGCCGGA
Organism: Porphyromonas crevioricanis; assembly: GCF_900476255.1. Classification (NCBI taxonomy): domain Bacteria; kingdom Pseudomonadati; phylum Bacteroidota; class Bacteroidia; order Bacteroidales; family Porphyromonadaceae; genus Porphyromonas; species Porphyromonas crevioricanis. Next base: position 1,438,783 of record NZ_LS483447.1, on the reverse strand, counting down.
GGGCGTATCTGTCCACTATCAAGAGAGTATTAAGCGTAAGGAGTTTTTTTTGGAGCAGCAGATAAGCCAAACATATGCAGAGGGCAAACAAGTGTTACTTCTTAGTCCTGAATCTCAATACCCTCCATCGGCTGACAGTCTTACCGAAAGACTCTGTCTACGTTATGGAGATAGATGTCAGCTCTATTCCTCTCGACAAACAGCCAGCCAACGTATCACTCTTTTTCAGCAACTTGCTCAACAAGATATACCAGTTGTTGTGATTGGAAATCGCTCTGCTCTCTTTCTGCCAATGAAACGTCTGGGGTTAATCATTATCGATGAGGAACAAGAATATGCCTATAAACAACAACTCCTGGCACCTCGATACCATGCCCGAGATGCCGCTATCATGTTAGGACAACTGAAAGGGGCAAAGGTGCTCATCACCTCCGAGACTCCATCTGCCGAGACGCTATACAATATGTCAATAGGGAAATGGAAAAATCTCCTACAAGGAGAAGAACAACCCCAGCCCAGACCGATAGACATAGAAACGGTAAACATGAAAACACTCTACCGTCAAAGACGTCTTCAATCGGACGAAACGATCTCTCCACAGCTTGAAACTGCTGTAAAATCAATCTTGGAAAAAGGGCGGCGCGTAGTATTGATACAAAACAGGCGAGGATACGGAATGTATGTCAAATGCAAGAAGTGCAACAATAGTCTCTGTTGCCCTCGTTGCTCCGTAAGCCTTACATACCACAAACAGAGTGAAAAACTTTGCTGCCACTACTGCGGGTACGAACAGCTGCTTCCTTACATTTGTCCGAGCTGTGGAAACCCCAATAGAGAAGAGTTGCAGCCATATGGTTTTGGCACAGAGAGGGTGGCCGAAGAAATAAAGAAGCTGTTCCCTCAGGCCCAAATACTCCGCATAGACTCCGATATTGCGAAAAGCAAGAAGCGGCTGGAAACTCTGCTCAACCAGATAGAAACTGGCAATGTCAACATTATAGTAGGAACACAGATGATGGCTGCTCTCCCGATCTGGCACGATATCGATCTCATTGGAGTGATAAACTTGGACAGCATTTTAGCCTTTCCAGACTTTAGAGCAGACGAAAAAGCCTATCAACTTCTGTATCAACTTGCTATCCGTTCTTCCTTCGGAGTAAAGGAGGGAAATACAAGAATGATATTGCAAACGAATGATCCTCAAAACCCTTTTATAGAGGCCTTGTCTCTCGGGGATTACAGGCTTTTCATTGAGGAGCAACTTCAAGAACGTCAAGCCTGTCAATTTCCTCCCTTTACCAGACTCACAACAGTAGTTATAAGAGCCTTGGATAGGTCTGTTGTATCCAATGTTGCAAGACAATTTGCAACCATTATCAATCGAAACCTTCCACATGAACTGATCACCGACATCCATACTCCCGACATTGAGCGTATAGATCGCTACTACATCCGGCAAATTATACTTCGCAGGCCTACTTTCATGAACTCAAATGCCGAGCGTCAAGCGATTATCGCAGCTTACAATGAGCTTTCCATCTCCGTTCCAGACTCCAAAAAGTGCAAGATACACTTCGATGTCGATGCCATATAAACACCTCCCTACATACAAATGAAATTCGAACTCAAATCTTCTTTTGTCCCGACCGGGGATCAACCTCAGGCCATCTCTCAACTAGTAGCAGGTGTGCGGAATGGAGACGCTGCACAGACCTTGCTGGGGGTAACGGGATCGGGCAAAACATTCACTGTGGCGAACGTAATAGCTCAAATCAATAAACCAACCTTAGTGCTCAGTCACAACAAAACTTTGGCAGCACAACTCTATGGTGAATTCAAATCCTTCTTCCCCGACAATGCTGTCGAGTATTTTGTTTCTTACTACGACTATTACCAACCGGAAGCCTATATACCTGTAAGTGATACTTACATAGAGAAGGATATGGCAATCAATGCTGAAATAGAGAAACTTCGCTTGAAAGCTACTGCCGCTTTATTGAGTGGCAGACAAGATGTGATAGTGGTATCTTCTGTAAGCTGTTTGTATGGAATGGCCGATCCAAAGGCTTTTGAAGAAAAAGTTATTCATCTGAGGATCGGTCAGAAGCTCTCTCGAAATATATTGATGAGACAACTGGTAGAGAGCTACTACACAAACAACAAAATAGAATTCAACAGTGGGGACTTTCGTGTACGAGGAGATACGATAGACGTATTTCCGGCTATTGAGGGATACGAGGGAATGGCCTATAGAATAGAATTTTGGGACAACGAAATAGAGCATATAGCCTCATTCAATCCGATCAGTGGAGAGGAATACGGCCCGATGAGCAGTCTGCAAATACATCCAGCTAACCTCTTTGTCACAACCAAAGAGCAGGTAGACAGAGCTGTAAGCCTGATAGACGTAGACTTGGGCACTCAAAAGGCATTCCTCGAAAAAGAAGGCAAAGCTCTCGAAGCTCAGCGTCTGTATGAGCGAGTAACCTATGATCTTGAGATGATCCGAGAGCTGGGTTACTGTTCGGGAATAGAGAACTATTCTCGCTACTTCGACGGCAGGAAAGCCGGGGAACGCCCATTTTGCTTACTCGACTATTTCCCAAAAGACTTCCTCATGGTGATAGATGAAAGCCACGTGACGATCCCTCAAGTACGAGCCATGTACGGAGGGGACCGTTCTCGAAAAGAAAACTTGGTACACTATGGTTTCCGTCTTCCGGCAGCTCTGGACAACAGGCCTTTGACCTTTGAAGAGTTTTGTACCCTCACTCATCAGACAATTTATATCAGTGCCACTCCGGCAGATTATGAGCTGGGAGAATCCGAAGGCATAGTGGTGGAGCAAGTGATTCGACCCACTGGTTTGCTTGATCCGATCATCGAAGTTCGTCCCACAGAGCATCAGATAGACGACTTGGAAGAGGAAATAAGCTGTTGCATCGAACGGAAAGAACGCGTATTGGTAACAACCCTGACCAAACGCATGGCAGAAGAGCTGTCCGACTATCTATCCGAACACAACTACAACACAGCCTATATTCACAGCGATGTGGATACTCTGGAGCGAATACGTATCATGGAAGATCTTCGCAGAGGAGTGTACGATGTGCTTGTCGGGGTAAACCTGCTCCGCGAAGGGTTGGATCTGCCGGAAGTCTCTCTTGTAGTAATACTTGACGCAGACAAAGAAGGTTTTCTTCGCTCTCATCGCTCTCTGACACAAACAGCCGGACGTGCTGCAAGACATATCAACGGCAGAGTAATCTTCTATGCAGATAAAATCACAGAAAGTATGCAGCGCACCATTGACGAGACGGAGCGCAGGAGAGAGAAGCAAATGGCATACAATCGAGCTAATGGTATCACGCCCAAACAAGTTGTCAAGAACCTCAAATCCATACTGGATAACAGAGATTTAGATGACAAAGATATGGGAGGGCTTCATGCCTATGTAGAGCCCGCAGCAGGACGAGTTACCGATCCGATAGTAGACAAGCTGACCTCTGATAAACTGAAAGATCTGATAGAGCTCACACGTAAGAAGATGCTCGATGCAGCAGCCGAGCTGGATTTTCTGGAGGCAGCAAGGCTTAGAGATGAGCTGCACAAGCTGGAAGCTCGTCTCAAAGCAAGCAAGTAAAGAATATACATCTCAATCTTTTCATTGGTTACAACAAAGTCTTTCTCACCAAGAGCCATATGGAGCAGAATAAGAAACCTCTTTTAGGCCTTTCTCTACAAGAATTACAAGAGATCGTTATCCGGTCAGGAATGCCCAAATTCACTGCCAAACAGATAGCCGATTGGCTTTATGTAAAACGAATTTCTCAGATAGAGGAAATGACTAATTTGAGCTTGAGTAATAGAGAGAAACTATCCCAAGAATACACAGTAGGACGATATGCTCCCCAATACGTACAGCAATCCGCAGATGGTACTCGTAAATATCTGTTTCGCATCAAGGAGGGACAATATGTAGAATCCGTAATGATACCGGATAAAGGGCGATATACCCTCTGTATTTCCACTCAAGTCGGTTGCAAAATGAATTGTCTATTCTGCATGACAGGGAAACAGGGGTTCAGTGGTCATCTCTCGGCTGCAGAAATTATCAACCAAATCTTCTCAGTAGAAGAAGCTTCACTGCTAACCAATATCGTCTACATGGGTATGGGCGAACCGCTTGACAACCTTTCGGCTGTTATGAAATCCATAAGCATATTGACTTCTAATTGGGGAATTGCTTGGAGTCCCAAACGAATAACTCTCAGCACAATTGGAGTGACAAAGGCCTTGGAGACATTCCTCAAAGAATGCAACTGTCATTTGGCTATCAGCATTCACAATGCAATTCCGGAAGAGCGAGCACAAATAATGCCCACCGAAAAGGCTTTCCCTATTGAACGAACAATAGAACTGCTAAGACAGCACAACTTTGGAGGGCAACGAAAATTAAGCTTTGAGTATATCGTCTTTGGCAAACTCAATGACACTCTCAACCACGCAAACAGATTATCCGCTCTCCTCAAGGGACTGCCGGCCTTGATCAACTTGATCCGATACCACCGAATACCGAATGTCGACCTGCCCTCCACCGATGAAGACAGACTAATCCAATTCAAAGAGATGTTGGAGCGAAAGGGACATACCGTAACGATCCGTCAATCACGAGGAGAAGACATAGCTGCGGCTTGCGGTATGCTCTCAGCTCTTGAGGGAAGAATTTAGAAATGTTATCCAAACTGTAACGGAAGGACTAAGGATTTGGACAAGTTGCCCATTTGGCAAGTTCTTTTGAGCGACACCTAAATGGGGCAGAAATATCCCCCGAACGAAAGCTTTATCTCCAATAGCTCTTCTGCAGTAGTCAGTTGATGTCTGTCGGAGAGTCAATAGAGGATTTTCCTGTGATTTAGATGTAAGCAGCCTTAAGATTATGTATTGCCAATCTCGAGAAAGCGTATTACCAATTTGGAGAAAGCCGGCAAGCAATCAATCAAAAGCTTTATTGCTTTTGCGTGAGAGCTTAGCTGCTTTTGTCTGAAAGCTTAGTTGCTTTTGTCTGAAAGCTTAGTTGCTTTTGCTCGAAAGCTTAGCTGCTTTTGTCTGAAAGCTTTATTGCTTTTGTCTGAAAGCTTTATTGCTTTTGATACTCTCATCAGGTGCTTTCTAAAAAAATGTGCCAAGCAATCAATCAAAAGGTTCGGAGTTTTTGATGCACTAATTAGAAGTTTCCCAGAAAGGATACTGAGCAATCAATAAAAAGATACCGAGCGATCTTGCGATCGCCCGGTATCTTTTGGGCCACCATTCGGCAACTTCTTTTGCGTGGCACCTAAATGGAGCAGAAACATCCCCCTCAAGCGAATGCTTTATCTCTAATAGTTCTCTTGCGGTAGTCAGTTTGTGCCAGAGAGTCGATGGAGGATTTTCCTGCGATTTGGATGTAAACACCCTTAAGAAAGTGTATTACCAACCTCGAGAAGAGCACTACACGGCTCCCATTATGAAACCGAGAAGAAACAAATTGCAGCCACTCAAGAAGGCTTCACCTCCGAACAATGATAAGAGAAAAATAGGGGAAAGATCTCTCTATTATCTCCTCGACAGAAGAGGTGCAGTACTCCTGTGCATATCCGACAGATTCAAAATAGTGCCAATTCAAATCCGGTCTTTTTCGAATGGCTGACTTTATGGTTTCCACTGATTGCGAACATTTCATCAAAACAACAGTGGCACCCTGATCTATTTGATTGAGTAAACTCTCGGCAGATTTCACAATCGGGAGAATCAACAAAGATTCATCCCCCTCTGTAAGAATTACCTTCGACAAGGCTGCTGCAGCCACAAAAGCTGGGATGCCAGCCTTCCGTTCTGTCTGCACCCCTAATTGATCCAGTCGGCTAAAGATATAGCCCGAGCTACTATACAAGCCGGCGTCTCCCTCCGCTGTAATTACCACTCGAAGTCCAAGACGATAGTTTTCGGCAGCCTCCTCTGTAACCTTGTCGTATGCACGCAGAGCAGCTGTCCTATCCTTCGACATCGGCAAAGGATAAGCCCGTATTTGCTCCGGTTTGATACCTACAGCAAGCATGATCTGCCGAGCTTTGCTCTCTCCGGAAAGCGTAGAGGGACAGAATATCAGATCGGCTGCCTGCAATTTATGCCAACAACCCAAGGTTAAATCCTCGGGATTTCCGGGACCAAGTGGAACCACACAAACCGGGGTGAGGATCTTCTCCTCCGTATCAGTCTTGATATCAAGCATATTATTCCTTCGAGAAAACAAAAAAAGAGACTGTGCCATAAATCAATTACGACACAGTCTCTTTCTCATATATAATTACAATATTGTTGAATTGATATAAGCAATCCCACGCTGCAGTAGCTCTATCTTATCTCCAAGCCCATACTTTTTCAGGTCTTCTACCGACTTCTTCACGCAAAAGTCTCCAGCCAATCCGGCTACACAAATGCGATTTGCTTGACGAAGACATTCCGGGACAACCTCTTCAAAAGCACTGTATGCATCAACATCTTTATCTGTCGCCTTCTCCAAATAAAGAATCGGGATTCCCTTGGAAACAAAGAAAGCCAAGACATCGGATATAGGAGGATAAATAGCTGCCCCCACGGTATATCGGATGCAATGAGGCGGCCATTCCCCTCCTTGGGACAAAAAACTGCAATGATCGGCGGTATGCTCGTCAAGGGTTACTACCACTTGGGTTATATCCGCCCAATGCTCCCGGAGATAGACAGCTAGCCAATCAAGTGCTTTGTCCCCTCCGGGCACAGCGAGTGAACCACTTACAAAATCAATCTGTGGATCTACGATCAGCACTGTATGCTGTTTGCTCATAGCTCCAAATCCAGATCATGAGCCTCATGCCAAGGCAGACCCTGTTTTGCAACTTCTTGCATAAAGGGATCCGGATCGAAATCCTCCACATTGAACACACCCGGCTTGCGCCACAATCCACGGAAGAACATCATAGCCCCGGTTGTAGCCGGGACTCCCGTCGTATAGCTCACTCCTTGAGCTCCAGTTTCTTGGTAAGCGGCCTGGTGACTACAGTTATTCCAAATGTAGTAGGTACGTTCCTTACCATCTTTCACTCCTCGGATACGACAGCCAATAGAGGTCTCTCCACTGTAATTCTCTCCCAACTCTCCAGGATCTGGCAATACGGCCTTTAAGAATTGGATGGGAACAATCTCCATTCCATTGTACAACACAGGATCGATTCTCGTCATCCCAACATTTTGCAATACTCTGAGGTGAGTAAGATATTCCTGCCCGAAAGTCATCCAAAAACGAGCACGCTTGATAGAGGGGAAATTCTTGACCAGACTCTCCAATTCTTCGTGATACATCAGATAAGACTCCCGAGGCCCGATATTGGGATAATTCAAAGTCTTGTGTACGGACAGAGGGTCTGTCTCATGCCAATTTCCATCCTCATAATATTTTCCTCGCTGGGTAATTTCTCTGATGTTAATTTCAGGGTTGAAGTTCGTTGCAAAAGCCTTGTGATGATCGCCACCATTGCAATCCACAATATCCAAGTAATGAATCTCATCGAAATGGTGCTTGGCTGCATAAGCCGTGTACACGCTGGTACATCCAGGGTCGAAACCACATCCCAAAATAGCCGTAAGGCCGGCTTCACGGAATCTATCGTGGTATGCCCACTGCCAGCTATACTCATATTTGGCCTCGTCCAAAGGCTCATAATTAGCAGTATCCAAATAATTTACTCCCGACCTGAGACAGGCCTCCATGATACTGAGATCTTGATATGGCAAAGCCACATTGATAACGAGCTCGGGCTTGAAATCATCGAACAGTCGGCAAAGTTCATCAACGTTATCTGCATCTACAGCAGCAGTTCGTATGTGTACATTTTTGATCTCTGCGACTATCTTATCGCACTTCGATTTGGTGCGACTGGCAAGCATAATCTCAGTGAATATATCGGAGTTCATTGCCACCTTCTTAGCGACTACAGTACCGACTCCTCCGGCGCCTATTATCAAGACTTTTCCCATTTTTCCTGTGTTTATAAATATTACAACATTGCAGTACCGAACTTAGTACCCTCCACTCGCAAAGATAATCTATTGGAGGTAAATCAATGACGACGAGGACCGGGCATCGTCGAAGCCGGAAGCTTCATATCCTTATGGGAAGCTCCGCCACTAAACGAGTCGAACTTATATATAAAATGCAACATTACATGCCGTCCCATCGAGTTCACTTTTTCCTCGGAAAGTGTCAAAGGGGTGCTGACTGAGGAAACAGCTGCTCCCTGATCCAACATATCATATATCTTGAGACGAAGTGTAGCTCTCTTCTCTGCGAGGAAGCTATAAGACACAAACGTATCCCAATTAACAGCTCTATTTCTGAAGTCCTGACTAAATCCGGAGTTGGCATTATAATTCATGTCCGAACCTAAACTCAATCCCCAAGGTATATTAAGAGTGATTTCGTGATTGAATGTGTAGTCTTGTGTATTGATCTCATTTTTCCCGGCTGTCGTATTCGTCACATAGCTCCATCCAAGTCTACCGTTCAATGATGTATAGAGGAAGCTGTTTTGATAGGCGAGAGTCAGACGATTATTTGTTCTCAACCCTTTGGATGTATTCTTTTGTCCGTTTACAAAGCTGGGATTTTGCGAATAGGCACCACTCAAACTCATCCTCAAGCTAAGCCCACGATTTCCCAAAGGTCTGGTGTAAGAAGCATTGCCATGGAGCATATAGCCACCACTTTCATTTGTATAGCTCAATGTTCGCTTACCAGTCTTAGGATCATACTGAGAATAAGGGACAATGGCATTCATAAAGTATGAAGCAAAAAGAGAACTCCGGATAGAAGATTTAGAAGCACTATTATAGTGCTGTATGCGAGCAAATAAGTTATGAGCAAATCCGGGTTTAAGAGTCGGGTTACCTACAATCTCAAGCAAAGGGTTGGTGTCATCAGGTATTGGGATCAACTGCTCAAGTCCGGGCTGCAAGCTCCGTCCTCTATAGGTCAAGCGCACGGAGGTTTGCTTCCGAGGGTTATAAGTAAAGCTCATTATCGGAGCAAAATTGAGAGCCCTAATAGTTGTGTCCAAAGCAGAAATCTCTGAGCTACCGACTCTTTTGCTATGGGTCTGGCTCGGATCGACACTAAAACCCAATGTAAAATCACTGAACTTACGGATGTACTTCAGATTGACACCCAATTTTTGGCTTGTGAAACGGTTGCTGAACTCCCCATTCGATGTTTTCACATCGTTGGATACAAATCGATCCCAACTTCTATTGTTTTCCTGTTGCTGCTGCCTCAACGAATACGTTCCTTGCAGAAAAAAGCTACTCCAAACAGGCTCTACATAGGATAACCACAAACGATAACCATATCTGGAAATATCATTGTTGTCTTTCCTGAAAGGCATTCCTTCCGATTGGTGATCAGCTTCACGATCTTCTCCCCTATAATTGAAACTAAGCATCGAAGAAATCGTGCGTCCTCGGCTATTGAGCCGGCGACTGAAATTGAGAAAATGGAATGTGGACCACAGACGGCTGTCCTCCTTCATTGCGTAATGTCCCTCATTGATCAAGGTCTCACTACCCTCGGGGGTTGTACGATAATCGACATCATAAAGCCGTCGCCCGATATTCATGCGCAAAGAGGGTCTGTATATAAGCTCGGTGAGCGAATCGGGTTTCCACACCAAGCGTAACTCAACCCCAGCATTGTGCCTGTAACTCCGATCTAAGCTGTGCTCCGTCTGATGAGTGTTCTTTCCGTCTGGCAAGATGTTGATAATAGACCGATCTGTACGTACAAACTGATCTGCATATCCATACTGACCATTCCCGTTGAGAGAGAGTTGGGAAAACAGATCAGTCGCAGCATTGACTCCTGCAACCACAGACTCAGTAAGCCCCTTACTCGGATCAATCCGAGGTACCTGCATTGGAGAAGCAACAGCCCCTCTCTGACGCCCCATTCCAGAATTTGGATTAATAAAGGATGCTTGTGACATATCCAAATCAAGGTCAGAAAAGCCTTGATTATTGGTATTATTGGCAGCAGCAATGAAAGTGAATTGACTGTCTCCGCTGAAACGATTAATCATAGTACCAGCCTCATATCTGGAGACCGTTCCATAGCTCCCATAAGCAGACCCGAAAAGCCCTTTCCTGAGACTTTTCTTTGTGGTCAGGTTGATCACCGTTTCTTCTTCTCCGTCATCAAATCCGCTCATACGAGCCATGTCGGAGAGTCTCTCCAATACTTGCAACTTATCAATCATATTTGTCGGCAGATTCTTGCCGGCTACCTTGGGATCCCCGGCAAAAAACTCCTTGCCGTCTATCAAGATTTTGGAGATTTCTTTCCCGTTTATCTTAATCTTCCCCGACTCATCCACTTCCGCTCCAGGAAGTTTCTTGATGAGATCTTCAAGCACAGATCCTTCGGAAAGGCCATAATTAGCTGCACTAAACTCCAGCGTATCTCCTCGCACCTGCATATCCGCAGCTAAGGCCTTCACAGTCAGAGTTTGCAAATGCAAAGCATCTTCCCGCAAATTTATATTTCCCAGTTGCCAATCTTTTGTCCGGCTCAACCTAACCTCTTTGTCCACGGTTGCGTACCCTATGTAGGAAACCGAAAGCCGATATTTGCCGGCCGGCACATTCTTGACCGAAAAAAAACCGTTAGTATTGGTGGCAGCACCGTATGTTTTCTGATCATTCTTGAGCTGTACGTGTGCTCCGATAATGGCTTCACCTTGCATATCCAACACCAAACCGGTAGCTGTATGCAGGTCATTTTGGGCAGATACATTTCCCCAGGGGGAAAAGGCACAAAGGAGGAGGATAAGAAGTGTCCAAAAGTTTACTTTCATACTTACAGTTTTTATCTATCGCAATTATCAAACAATCAAATAGAGCGAAAAATAATAAGCACTACGATCGCTCGCCTATTCCTCAGATCACAAAAGGGTATGAATGTTTAATTTCACCCAAACCTTTGAATCAAATAGGCTCAATCCCTATACCTCGATCTCTCAAAATCGGACTTTGAAAAGACAGAGGGTAATCAGGCCAAAAAGATTGTATTAGCTTTGCGACACTTGGAACAAGACTTCTACCGATATGCAACGAACCATAATCATATGGAGTTGGCTCTGCTTGTCTTTCCTGTCTCTATGTGGGGATTTATCCATGCAGGCTCAAACTCATGTCAGCAAAGTAACAGCAGAAAAGGACAACGACTACGGAGTGACATATACCTTGCCTCAATCGGAGATTGTGGTAGATGTCTTAGTCGAACACACCAGCTATCAGCCAGGTCCTTTGGCAATCTATGCATCATCCTTACTCGGATCTGAAGCCAAGGCCCAGCCTTTGCAACAATACCATATTAAAGACATCAAAATATCCTCCAAAGGGGTACCCGACCCGAACCACAGCTACAAGGTGGAGTTTCGATCGGGAACACTCGCCCCCTACGTAATTCTCAACGATCGTGGGCTCATCTGCGCCATCAACGCCGGCAGTTCCGAAATTCACAATTGGCCTCTGAGAGAATCTGAACCTTTCGACTTGAACTCACTCAATCATCAAGAAAGACAAAACCCCATACAACCTTCTCTCCCTCAAGAATTTGCAATTGCAGGTTCGCAATCCAGACAGGCTGAGATTGCAGCCCGGTATCTCTATGAGATACGAGAAGCCAAGATAGACTTGATGAAAGGGAATGTGGAGAGCATGCCCAAAGACGGAGCATCTCTCAAGTTGGCCATAGACGCCCTTAGCGAGCAAGAAGAAGCATCGATGCAGCTATTCTATGGCCAAGAGAAAAAAGAATACAAACATTTCCGTGCAAGAATACAGCCGGGAGATGCAATCTCCAACAGAGTTCTTTTCCGCTATTCCGAAGAATGGGGACTCACAACCTCAGACGATTTGAGTGGCAGACCGGTACGATTGGATCTGGAAATCGTCGAAAACTCCTCCTTTGCACGGGCAGAAGAGGAAATCAAACACGACCGAAAGCTCAAAGGGGTTGTTTACAATGTACCAGGCTTAGCTATTGTTCGACTCAGTCTGGATGGGAAAGAAATAGCCAAGACAAGACTTCCGATAGTCCAATTCGGCCATAGGGAAGCTCTGGCTCCTCGTATGTTCAAACCTCGAAAGGGAGGATCCATACAGATCTATTTCGACCCGGAAACAGGAAGTATCCGACGTATAGAGGGCAATGAGAGTTGAGAAGGGTAATGAAATTCCCATCAACTCAAATTCATTACCCACCCTCATTAATCGAGGATACAACTCATATACCTTCTGAATAACATGATCGATTTTTTAGCCTCGAGAATTATAGAAGGCGGCCTTATATCAGAGTCAGAAGCTTACGCACTACTCGACTATGTGGAGCAAGGTAAAGAAGCAGCTCGGGAAAGGCTTTACGAGGCCTCTCACCGCATCACCCGGAGTCTTAATGGAGTGCGATTTGACACCTGTTCCATCATCAACTGCAAAAGCGGTAATTGTCCGGAAGACTGTAAATGGTGTGCACAGAGTGCCCACTACAGCACTCAAGCAGAGGCTTATGCTCTACTGTCCGACGAGCCATCAGTCAAACTAGCCCGCTACAATCGACAAAACGGCATCAGCCGTTTTTCCCTTGTTGGCAGTGGACGAAAAGCCTCAAACAGGGAAATCGAACATCTATCGGCAACATACAAAGCCATTGCCCAAGTTACTGATATCAAGTGCTGTGCTTCGCTCGGACTGCTTAATGAAGAACAGTTATCCAAGCTCTATTTGGCTGGAGTGAAGACTTATCACTGCAATATGGAAACGGCTCCATCCTTTTTCCGACAACTCTGCACCACTCATACTCAGCAAGACAAACTTGCAACGATAGAGGCCGCTCGCCGGGTAGGAATGCAAATATGCTCAGGTGGCATTATCGGTATGGGCGAAACCGCCCGGCAACGCATCGAGCTGGCTCTCTATTTGCGTTCCATCGGGTCTCTCTCTATCCCAATAAACATTCTACAACCTATACCCGGTACTCCTCTTGGCTCAGCACCCCCTCTGTCTGTAGATGAGATTTTCTGCACCATTGCCTACTTCCGATTTGTCAATCCTACAGCTTATTTACGCTTCTCAGGTGGCCGAAAAAGGCTCTCCGATGAGGAGCAACGCAAGGCTATATACATAGGGATCAATGCTGCTATCACTGGAGATATGCTCACCACAGACGGAGAACAGGTAGCTCATGATATGGCTATGATAGAACAGATGGGGCTGCACAACGAATGGGAGTACGAATGGAATAAGTGAGTTTGCAATCGGCTCTGCAATCCACAAAAAGTCTCTCATCTCTGGTATTTCGGTAGTGAGAGATTTTTTTCATAGAATATGATTTGCATAAAAAAGGAGCAACAGTTTCTGCAAGACTGTCCTCCATAAAAACAAAAAAATAAGAGGCGCGCCAAAAAATCATATTTTGGCGCGCCTCTTATCTATAAATTCGAGAGGAAGGGGCTTACATTACCCCAATATCTCCATTGTATCTTTAGCTATCAAGAATTCTTCGTCTGTAGGAACGACAATCACTTTCACTCGACTGTCAGAAGAGCTGATCACTTTCTCCTCACCACGCATATTGGTATTGACGGACTTGTCAATCTTGACTCCCATAAACTCAAGCCCTTCGCAAGCTATTTCACGAGTTGTCCATTGGTTTTCGCCTACCCCTCCGGTGAAGACAATCACGTCCACACCACCGAGAGCAGCAGCGTAGGAGCCGATGTATTTCTTAATACGATAGTCATACATCTTCATTGCCAATATCGCACGAGGATTACCGGCCTTGATGGCTCCTTCTATGTCACGCATATCGCTTGATACACCACTTACACCCAAGACACCGCTCTTTTTATTGATCATCTCGGAGAGCTGAGCCAGAGTCATGTTTTCTTTCTCCATAACAAAAGTCAAGGCACCCGGGTCTACATCTCCACAGCGAGTTCCCATCATCAGACCGGACACTGTACTCATACCCAATGATACATCAATAACCTTGCCCTGCTTGATAGCGGCGATAGAAGCTCCATTACCAATGTGAGCCGTAATGATATTCACTTTGTTGATATCCAAGTTGAGTATCTCGCAAGCTCTCTGACTTACATAGCGGTGGCTGGTTCCGTGAAAGCCATAGCGACGTACTCCATGTTTCTCATACATCTCGTATGGCAAAGTACTCATGTAGGCATAGTCCGGCATCGTCTGATGAAAAGCCGTATCAAATACCCCTACCTGGCGGATATTGGGGAGGATGGCCTTAATAGCCTCTATCCCTTTGATATTGGCAGGATTATGTGCTGGAGCCAAATCTGTACACTCTTGGAGAGTCGTAATCACATTCACATCGATCTCCACACTATTGGCGTATTTGCTACCGCCATGTACCAAACGGTGGCCAACAGCTTCTATCTCGTTGTAATCCTTGATACAGCCATATTTCTCACTGCGCAATGTCTCAAGAATAAATCCTACAGCCACAGTATGTTCAGGCATATTCTTCTCCAGCACAACCTTCTCTCCATTGGGAAGTTTGAGCTTTAGGAAGCTATCGGGCAAGCCCAATTTCTCCACTCCACCTTCGGCCAACACACTGCCCTGAGGCATATCTATAAGCTTATATTTTACTGAGGAGCTACCACAGTTAAGAACCAATATCTTCATATCTGTCTAAAGAAAATTCAATCAATTATTTTTTCAAAGCAATAGCTTGATTAGCCGTGATAGCCACGAGCTTGTATATATCATCCACAGAACATCCACGGCTGAGATCGTTCACCGGAGCCCCCATTCCCTGAAGTACCGGGCCAATCGCTTCGGCATGACCCAACCGTTGCACCAACTTGTATCCGATATTTCCGACTTCCAGACTCGGGAAAACCAGCACATTGGCCTTACCTGCCACCGGGCTGCCTGGAGCTTTCAGCTCACCCACCTCTTTGATCAAAGCCGCATCGGCCTGTAATTCTCCGTCAATCATTTCATTAGGGGCTTTCTGCTGAGCAAGTTTGGTTGCTTCTACCACCTTATCTACAAATTCGTGTTTGGCACTTCCCTTTGTGGAGAAGCTCAACATAGCCACACGAGGCTCGATGCCGGCCAGAACGCGAGCAGACTGAGCAGAAGCTACTGCTATCTGTGCCAACTCCTCGGCACTGGGGTTGGGGATCACTGCACAGTCAGCACAGCAGATCATACCCTTTTCGCCCAAATCTTCGGCCTTGGTAAAGAGCATAAAGAAACCACTCACACAGCTAAAGCCCGGAGCTGTCTTGATAATCTGTAGGGCAGGACGAAGTACATTACCAGTAGTGTTGATGGCACCGGCTACTTCTCCATCTGCATCTCCATTCTTGATCATCAAACAAGCCATATACAAAGGATCCTCGACCAGCTTAGCAGCCTGTTCGGGGGTCATCCCTTTTGATTTGCGCAATTCAACCAGAAGATCTATGTAGGTCTGTTTGTGAGGATTATTCTGTGGGTCTATGATTTCAGCTTGCCCGATATGTTTCAGGCCCAACTCATCAGCCTTGACTTTTATCTCGGCTGATTTGCCCAGTAATATTACTTTCACTACGCCGTCAGCCAACAGTTTGTCAGCCGCCTGCAATGTACGGGATTCATTACCCTCCGGTAGGACAATGCGCTGAGGCATGGCCTTTGCCCGGTTGATAATTTCTTGTAATACGTTCATTATGGATATGTTTATTAAGATGTATTTGCTTTTAACTGTTCGTTTTGAGCACTACAAAAGTAAGCAAAACCTCACAGTGTCTGAACTGTTCCGTGCGAGAAATGTCCTCCATTTGATCGCTTGCCAAACAACTAAAGGAGCTATCTTTGCTGCACCAAACAAGTATGTCGGGGTAGTTGGGAAGAGACCTAACAATCTTTATCAATTTCCCGGGCAAGGCTGGGAAGGGTGTAGGTAAAATTGAGGTTGTATTGGTCAGTGTTGATGTTCAGAGTTGGGTGATAGAAATTCCTGTCTGGAAGCTATTCTGCCAAGATTACAAAAGGATAATCGACAAAACAACCCTCATATGGATTTATTTGTCTATGTAATACGATTTTATATACATCCTGCCCTGTTTTATGGAATTACCGCACAGATAGCAAAATGACTATTAACCACCTCAAACAAATCGCCACTTTTTTGGCTGAATATTCTGCCAGACTCATTGGCTCCGGTGTTCATACTTCACGGACAGTCCGCAATACGAAACGCATAGGGAATGCCCTCGGAGCGGAAGTTCACCTAAACCTCTCGATGAAAACCATGACTCTCACGGTCTGTGATCAAGAGAGCGGAGATATTATCACTGAAGTGATCGATATACCCACACTCCCAATAAAATTCGTACTAAACTCCGAACTAAGTGCACTCAGCTGGGAAATACACGACAAAAAGCTCTCTATAGATCAGGCGCAGGAGCGGTATGAAGAAGTGCTGCTCAAGTCGAACAGGCAAAAATTCTGGCAAGCCTGGCTATTGATCTCTCTATCCAATGCATGTTTTTGTGCTCTTTTCGGTGGAGATTTTTTTGCCTGCATACTGGTTGCTTTCGCAACAGCAGCGGGCTTCTATGTTCGTAAGTATTTGATTGAGAAACGAGGCTTGAATGCCTATGTAGCCATAACAATAGCCGCTGCGATCTCCTCCGGATTGCCGGCTCTGGCCCTTTATCTCGGATATCCGACAACGACTCCTGGCACAGCTCTCGCAACCTCTGTCCTATACATTATCCCCGGAGTTCCCCTGATCAATGGTATTATAGATATTGTGGAGGGGCATACTCTCTCGGGAACCTCTCGACTCATTCACAGTGCTCTCATCATCCTAAGTATAGCCTGCGGTATGGCCATCACCCTACTAATCACCACGGGAACTATAGCCCAAATATAATCGCTTATGGACTTCCTCACCCCTCTTTTACTCGATGCTTTCTTTGCCGGCATGGCTGCAGTTGGATTTGCAGCCGTATCCGTTCCTCCCCGCCGATCTTTTCCTCCAATTATCATATTAGCAGCTTTGGGGCACGGACTCCGCTGGTTCCTAATGAACCGTTTGGGAGTGGATATTGTAGGAGCCTCTCTCTTAGCCTCTATCCTTATCGGGTTTGGTAGTTATGTATTTGGCCGTTGGTGGACCCACTGCCCCATGACAGTACTCTACATTCCAGCTCTTCTACCCATGATACCCGGTATGTATGCCTACAATGCCGTGTTGAGTTTGGTACGCTTTGTGATACACCACAAAGAGGGCGCATTGGCTATTCAGTATATGCAAGACTTCCAAACGAATATGATTATTGCTGTAACAGTACTTTTCACCTTGGGAGTTGGCTCTATTTTGCCGGTGTTTATCCTACACAAATCCTCTTATACCCTTTCGCGAAAAAAGAAATACTAAGGAAATTCGCTTAAGCATTCCAGTCTCAAAGTCGCATAGCTCTTTGAGAGTATTGCACAATCCACTCTCTTCCGGATTGTGCAATCTTTTATATGCGGATTTTCGGCTGCATTTTTCTCGTCTCATCTGCATTCCACAAGGCTCTTTCCAAGATGCTTCCTTCTGTTTATTTTTATATTCTATTGTTTCCTATCTGAGAGGTTTTCTCTACTCAAATCAGAGGTCCTTCATTGAGTTTTTCTGCTCTTTTTTTGATGTGCATGGGAGCCGTTTTTTGCTAACACGGGAGAGAACGAAAATTCTCTCCCGTGAGAGCAAACTTTTTCTCCTGTGTTAGCAAAATTTCTCTCAGGAGAGAATTTTGACCCTCTCAGAACACCCTATTCATCGGGGTTTTGAGAGGTCGATATAATGCATAAAAAAGGCTGCTGTTTACTTCCTAAAAAAGGTCTCTCTTTTTTCTCTTTTTCCAATTCTTACAGGGCACAAGAGTTTACAAAACATATACAATCAAACAGTCGAGGCAAAGAGATTTTGAATGCCCATACGACGGACTCCAAAAGCTGAACCAACAAATCCTTTCCTATCAAAAAGATAGAGAGTGCCTGCCTTCTTCTCGGGCAGACTCTCTCTATCTTTTTGAGTCGTTTTTGTTGAGCTCAAGAAAAGGACTGACTACATCACCCCTCTCGATTTCAACAGATCTTCCACTTTAGGCTTTTCCAGACCAGTGAAAAGAGAGAACAACTTGGCTAGATCTTCCGTATGTCCTTTAGACAAAATCATTTCACGGAAACGCTGCCCTCCCTCAGCTGTCATTCCTCCGTTAGCCTTGAACCATGTGTAGATGTTTTGATCCAAAACTTCCGACCACAAATAAGCATAATAGCCGGCAGCGTAGCCAATGGAGAAAATATGGCGGAAATAAGGAGACTTGTAGCGAGGAGGAACCTGGGCATTCAATATCCCCATTTTCTTCAATGCTTCGGCTTCAAAAGCCTCTATATCGTTTATGTCCGTATCAGCCGAAATGCTATGCCAAGCCATATCGATAGTCACAGCAGAAAGATTTTCACCCAAGCTATATGCCTGATTGAAATGAGAAGCCTCTTCCATTTTTGTCAATAGAGAATCTGGCACAACTTCTCCCGTCTGATAATGCTTGGCATAATGAGTCAGCACAGAAGGCTCAACGGCCCAGTGTTCATTAAACTGCGAAGGCATTTCCACAAAATCACGAGGTACGGCTGTACCGGACAGAGATACATACTTCTGCGAGGCAAACAACCCATGCAGGGTGTGTCCAAACTCATGGAAAAGAGTACCTACTTCATCAAAAGTCAATAGACAAGGTTTGCCTGGCTCCGGCTTGGTGTAGTTGCAGACATTGTATATGATGGGCTTGGTTCCCTCCACTGTACTTTGTTCTTGCCAGTTGCTCATCCATGCTCCGCCACTCTTAGATGGACGTTTATAGAAGTCAGTGTAGAGCAAAGCTATCTGTTCGCCACCTTTGTCAAACACATCAAAAACTCTCACATCTTCTTGATATACAGGCAAGTCATCTCTCTCCTTGAAGCTCAATCCATAGAGGGCATTGGCTGCATAGAAAACACCATTGTGCAATACGCTGTCAAGCACAAAATACGACTTCAGTGTATTTTCGTCCAGATCGTACTTTTCCTTACGTAGCTTCTCGGCATAATAAGCCCAATCCCAGGCTTCGAGCTTCATACTCTTATCTCCGGTGAGCTTCTGCATATAGCTCTGAAGCTCATTTGCATCGGTCTTAACTTTTTTGCTATAACCGGCTGCAAGGGTACCAAGCAAATCATAGATATGCTCAGGAGTCTTAGCCATTTGGTCTTCTACTTTCCATGCGGCAAAAGAGTTGTACCCAAGCAACTTTGCTTTTTGTGCTCTCAATTTGGCAATACGACGAATAATATCTCTTGTATCATTGACATCCCCTTTGGAGCAACGATTTACCGAAGCTTCGTAGAAACGACGCCTCACCTCTCGGTTTTCGAGGAAAGCCATCTGAGGTTGCTGTGTTGTATTAGTGAGCTGGAGCAGATATTTCCCTTCATGCCCCTTTTTCTTGGCTTCTTCAGCTGCAGAGGAAATCTCTATGTCCGTAAGTCCAGCCAATGAATCTTTGTCTGAAACCAAAATATAATTGGCATAAGTTGCGTCAGTCAGCTTCTGCCCGAACTCAGTAGAAAGAGAAGCCAATTGAGCATTGATCTTTTTCAACTCTGCTTTATCCTGAGCCGACAAATTAGCCCCGGCACGGACAAAATCATTGTAATAATACTCAACTAAGCGTTTGTCTTCTCCCTCCAATGCCTCAGAGCGTGTTTCATAGACTTTCTTGATACGAGCAAAAAGAGCCTCATTCAGAAAGATCGCATCGCTATGATCAGAGAGTTTGGGCATCATTTCAGATTCAATGGCTTTCAACTCATCATTGGTATGAGCCGAGACCAAGCCAAAAAAGACAGCCGATACTCTGCGCAAAGACTTACCGGAAAGTTCCAAAGCCAATACCGTATTGTCGAAACTTGGTTTTTCACCGTTGTTTACAATAGAGTCAATTTTGGCCAATTGCTCATTCATGGCCACTTCGAAAGCCGGCTTAAAATCGGAATTTTTGATACTGGCAAAGTCGGGCGCACCCATGAACAGCTCGGAAGGTCGGAGCAAGGGATTTTCTTCGCCCTGCTTTGCCCGTTGTGTACATGATGATACCATAACTAACAGAGCTAAAGCTAAAAGCGTTTTTTTCATACTTGTTGTTTTGATTAGTGAGACAGAAAGGAATTACTATTGTCTGCGAAGATAACAAATTTGCTTTGAGCACTTTCCCAAACACAAGCCCCCCAACCGAGCACGATTGGGGGGCAACATAAATGTCCTAAAAAAATCCTGCCTAAAGAGGCTTGGGAAAATAGGGATATAATCAGATCAGTTTGTCTAACCCTTGTTTAAGGTCAGCTATGATATCTTCCGGATTTTCCAAACCGACGGAAAGCCGCACAAGACCTTCGGAAATATCACTGGCGGCACGCTCTTCGGGAGTATAAGGAGAGTGAGTCATAGAGGCCGGGTGCTGTATCAATGTTTCAGTATCTCCAAGACTGACAGCAAGAGAACAAAGTTGCACGCTATCCATAAGAGTAATACCGGCTTCTCGTCCGCCTTTGACTTCAAAAGCAATCATCGCACCGGGCTGATCCATAAGCCTTTTAGCCAAGTCATATTGAGGGAAGCTCTTCAGACCCGGATAGGCGATATTTTGCACAGCGGGATGCTGCTCAAGGAACTCGGCCACTTTTTGAGCATTACTGCAATGACGATCCATGCGAACCTCAAGAGTCTTCATTCCTCGGTTGATAAGCCAAGCATCGAACGGGCTCATGGAAGCTCCAGTCAGGTCTTTTACTCCCAACAAACGCACTTGATCGATATACTCCTTTTTCCCCACTGCAAATCCGGCGATTACATCACCATGCCCATTGAGATATTTTGTTGCCGAATGAACTACCATATCTGCGCCATGCTCTAATGGGCGAGTGAGATAAGGAGTGGCGTAGGTATTATCCACCATTACTTGCACGCCTTCTTGACTGTGGGCGATCTTAGCTACCGCATCAATGTCCGTGATGTACATATTGGGGTTGGCAGGAGTCTCTATGTACACAAGTTTAGTATTGGGTCTCATGGCCTTACGCACGTTTTCTGGATCGCGCATATCTACAAATGTGACCTCTACTCCATAGCGACTAAGACCATGCTCCAGGAAAGAGAAGGTACAACCATAGAGGGTCTTGCCTGCTACAATGTGATCTCCAGCCTTAACCAGGACCCAGATAGCGGAGCTAATAGCTCCTATTCCAGAAGACATACTGCACGCAGCCTCTCCACCTTCCAGCATGGCCAACTTTTCTTCCACCATGGTACAAGTGGGATTGCCGAGTCTGGTATAGATATAACCTTCTTCTTCCAATGCAAAACGTCTACCTCCTTGGGCAGCATTCTCAAACACGAAAGTGGAAGTTTGGTAGATAGGAGCAGCCAATGTACCAAACTCATTTTCTACAGATCCGGCATGGATGGCGCGGGTAGCAAAGCCGCTTTTTTTCAGCTCTTCATTTTTCATCATATCGCTTCGATGTTTTGAGGCAAAGTCTCGTTCGGCCAAGCCTCTGTCTTTAATTCTAAATTGTAGGTCAGATATAGAGAATCTACAGATTTCATATACCCAAAAGCCCTCGTCAAATCAAACGATTTGCGAGGGCTTTTAATCATTCATTGAGCAATAACTTTACTGCGAGAGAATTACCAGGCATACAATTCGTAGGCCGACATCATCTTGTTCACCTCTGCTCGTACGGCTGCTATGACTTTCTCATCCTCTGGAGAAGACAACACACGGTCGATCATTTCTACAATTACTCCCATTTGGTCTTCTTTCACCCCACGGGTAGTGATCGCCGGTGTACCCAGACGGATCCCAGAGGTCTGGAAAGGAGAACGTGTGTCGAAGGGTACCATATTCTTGTTGCAAGTAATATCGGCTGCCACAAGAGCTTTCTCTGCCACCTTTCCTGTCAGCTCGGGGAACTTAGTCCTCAAGTCTACCAGTATACAGTGGTTATCCGTTCCGCCAGAAACGAGTTTATAACCCTTATCTACGAGAGCTTGGGCCATGGTAGAAGCATTGAGCTTAACCTGCTGTTGGTAAGCCTTGAACTCAGGCTGCAAAGCTTCTCCAAAAGCAACAGCCTTGGCTGCAATCACGTGTTCCAAAGGACCTCCCTGCACGCCTGGGAATACAGCAGAATCCAAAAGTGCAGACATTTTCTTGATTTCCCCCTTAGGTGTTTTCTTATCCCATGGGTTTTCAAAGTCTTTGCCAAGCAAAATAATTCCACCACGAGGGCCACGGAGTGTTTTGTGTGTAGTAGAAGTTACAACGTGGGCATATTTGAGCGGATTCTCAAGCAGACCCGCAGCAATCAGCCCGGCAGGGTGTGCCATATCTACCATGAGGATTGCACCAATCTTGTCTGCTATCTCACGCATACGCTTGTAGTCCCACTCACGACAATAAGCCGAACCACCACCAATGATCAGTTTAGGCTTTTTCTCCAAAGCCACACGTTCCATCATATCGTAGTCTACACGGCCATCCTCTTCGCCTACGTTATACTCACAAGGACGATAAATCAAACCAGAGCTATTGACTGGAGCTCCATGCGAAAGGTGTCCGCCATGCGCCAAATTGAGCCCCATAAAAGTATCCCCCGGCTCCAAACAAGCAAGCAACACTGCCATATTGGCTTGAGCTCCCGAGTGAGGCTGCACATTCGCCCATTCGGCGTTGTAGAGTTGCTTGATACGATCTATGGCGATTTGTTCGCTTTGGTCCACCACTTCGCAACCTCCATAATACCGTTTACCAGGGTATCCTTCAGCATATTTATTGGTCATGTAGCTACCCATCGCAGCCATCACCTGATCACTTACAAAGTTCTCCGAAGCGATTAGCTCAATACCTTTGAGTTGGCGCTGATGCTCTTTCTCAATCAGGTCGAAGATTACATTGTCCTTCTTCATTGTACTTAATCTGTTATTTTTATGTAGTAATACTGATAAGTTCGCACTTATTTGGCCTTGTCCAGCTCCACCGTAAAATGACGCATCACTGGCAATTCTGCTGTAATCACATATCCTCTCTTGATGCTGTCTCGTCTGTCATATACATTCTTCACGGCAGCAGCCACTACGTCCATGTGGTTGTCCGTATAGGTGCGTCTCGGGATGGCCAAGCGCAACAATTCCAAACGAGGATAACGGTTCTCTCTTGTAACCGGATCACGGTCTGCCAAAATAGAACCAATCTCCACGCCTCGGATGCCAGCTTCGAGATAAAGCTCTACAGCCAATGTTTGAGCAATAAATTCTTCCTTGGGGACATTCGTAAGGATCTTTTTTGCATCGAGAAATATGGCATGTCCACCTGCTGGTCGCTGGTAAGGGATGCCATATTCATCCAATTTGGCACCCAAATAAGCAACCTGATGAATGCGAGAATCCAAAGTATCGAACTCGGTCCCCTCATCCAATCCTTGAGCCAAAGCGTTCATGTCACGTCCGCTCATTCCACCGTAGGTGATATAGCCCTCATTCATAATGCAGAACATTTGGCACCTATGCCATAAGTCTTTGCTCTTGAAAGCAACAAATCCGCCCATATTTACGATCGCATCTTTCTTGCTGGACATCGTCATTATATCAGCGTATTGGTACATCTCCCTTACGATTTCCTTTATTGTCTTATCCGCATAGCCTTCTTCTCTTTGTTTGATGAAATATGCATTCTCGGCAAATCGAGCGGAGTCCATCAAAAGAGGTACATCGTACTGCTTACATAAAGCAGCAACCTCTTTGATATTCTTCATAGAAACAGGTTGCCCTCCAGCCGTATTGTTTGTAACGGTCAATACCACACAGGGGAGCTTGTCATGTGGAGTTTCTTTGAGGATTTTCTCCAATTTGGCAGGATCCATATTTCCTTTGAAAGGGATTTCCAACTGAGTATCTGCAGCTTCATCTATCGTGCAGTCCGGCGCAGCACAACGCCTGAATTCGATATGTCCCTTAGTCGTATCAAAGTGAGAATTACCGGGCACCACATCTCCCTCCTTCAATATAGTGGAGAATAGGACATTCTCAGCCGCACGCCCTTGGTGAGTAGGCAAGAAGTAATCAAACCCCAAAATATCTTTGATTGCCGACTTCATATTGTAATATGAACTGGCTCCTGCATAGCTTTCATCACCTAACATCATGGCAGACCACTGACGATCACTCATCGCTCCGGTACCGGAGTCAGTAAGCAAATCGATAAATACTTGCTCACTTTTGAGTTGGAAAAGATTGTAATGCGCATCTTTGATCCATTCTTCACGTTCCTCACGGGTACTTCTGCGAATGTGCTCTACCATTTTGATGCGGTAAGATTCGGAAAAAGGAAGCTTCATAACATATTGTTGTTTTAGGTTTTAAGGCACGTTGTATCGGCCTTTGCTTCGCAAAAGTAGCCTTTTATTTCGACTCATGGACTCTTATTAAGACTTATTCTTTAGTCTCAGAAAAGAGTGTTGAAACAGCTTTCTCAAGCAGTTTCATGAGAGAAAATCAAAAACAAAAGAGATCATTACATATGCTCATTAACGCAACAGTCTCAAAAGAATCAGAAGCCTCAAGACAGAGACAATAAAAAAGTTCCCTCCCCAAGGTTAATCTCCTCGGGAAGGGAACTCTCTATCTGAATTTAGTATTAAAAAATTGGAAGGAAGATCAATGACGCACCTCTATGGTCTGAATATCTTTACCCACCTGTACTAAGTAAAATCCATTCAACAAGCCAGACAAGTCAATAAGAGCGTGCCCCTGAGTATCTGCCAGTCCTGTATATACAGGGCTACCATCAATCGAGAAGATACGTATCTCAGCTTGTGCTCGCGCTCCAGTAAGAGTTATGTAGCTTGCAACGGGATTGGGATAGAGTTTCAAAGAAGGATTTTCTACGATTTCAGCAGCCCCACCTTGTACGAATGTCACTACCACTTCGCTCTTTTCCTTTAGATGAAACTCCTTATTCTCGGTAATATCCTCTTTACCGACTTTGATACTCTGCAAAGCCCAACCAGCCTTAGGTGTGGCCTCAACGGTAAGTTTTTCTCCTACTGGGACTTTGCTTAGATCATGAAATCCTTTTACAACAACATCCCCCTCTCCTATAACCTTAGTTGTTACAGGGTAAACCAATCTTCCAAAAGTTGCTTTTACAACCGTATTTTCTCTCACTACAAATTTCTTTTTATCACGAATATCCACACCATTGGCAGTAAGTTCGGACAGATATATACCTTGGAACTTATAGTCAATAATTACACTCAACTCAGTGTCTCTCTCAACTGATTTCAAATCAACATCCTGTTCGATACGCATTGTAGCAAACTGTGGATCAAAATCCAGAGTTACACTAAACTTAGGTGTTTCCGTCCCATCTCCATCATATTCATTTTTACCATCATTTGCGCCTCCCTTATGATCAAATACTCTCCATTTCTTTGCTTTCATTCCCTGTACCTGTGTGGGAGTAATTCTGTTGCCTTCGTTGGCATTCTTCGTATCCACAACTGCAAAAAGACCGGGAAGATCATCTGTTTTAGCTCCAAGAGAAGATATCAACTTTTCCATCTTAGATTCATCTCCAATTCGGTTTCCGTAGCATTTAAGGATTCGACACTGTGGGTTCTTAGTCAAATCAATCTCACTCAACTTATTGTTATCACACTCAAGCTTCTCCAACTTGCTAAGGGAGGAAAGATCTATTTTTTCGAGTCCATTCTTGCTTATATGCAGAGCTGTCAAGGAAGGGAGATTACTCAGAGTTATTTTACTAAGATTGTTATTACTCAAGTCCAGTTCCTCCATACTCTCAAAACCATCTATAATTATCTCAGATATTCTATTGTCGGAGCAGCCAAAAATTTCCAGATAAGGAACTGTTGACAGATCTATCGACTCAAGATAATTCTCAGAACAAGTAAGTGTAGTAAAGTCATCCGAAGAAGGGAGCTTCAATGAGGTTATTTGATTCTTTCGACACATAAGTGTCTCCAGAGACTCATTAGAAGAAACATCTAATGAAGAAAGGTTATTGTTCGTGCAGTGCAAAGCCTGAAGTCTTTTTAGAGGACTGACATCTAAACTTGTCAGCTGTCCATTTTCTATCAGAACTTCATACAGATCTTCACTTTCGGAAAAAGATACTGCAGAAAGTTGATTGACTCTGGTGCATTCAAAAGTAGAAAGCTTACCATGCAGCTTAATTGTTGTCTTTGTAATAGGACGTCTAATAATATCCTCCCATTCTTGTTGATCAATTTCCTCACCACCATCTTTTTGACCATTGTTGTTCCAGTCGATCCAACAATCTTTCTTATCTTCATCTCGAGCAGATATACTGAATGCCCATTCACCGGACGTATCGTTCACCGTCAAAGTTACTACTGGTTCTACTGCATAAGAATAAGTTGTCATCAGGAACAGGCCTGACAACAGTATGCCAAAAAACTTGGCAAGAGAAATTGTAGATTTGCTCATCTCACTTCAATTTTTAGAATAGTTTTTCTTCGATCACTAGATAGAGGAGTCCACACTCAAAAGGATAATTATATCACCACCTCTGCTCAATTCTCAGAGCTCCTCTATTTCTCAGATAATTGCGAGGCGATAAGACAAAAGAAGAGAAAGCAACCTCTCTCGACAACAAGGATAACGAGAATTAAACCATATTACGAGAGACCGCTCTCGTAAACAATCCACCCCTATTCATCAGAGAGTTTGATTCCTCAGCCGAGACAAATATATAGAAAATTGGACTACCCCCTCTCGAAAAAGTAAAAGCATAAAAGAAGATCCTCTATTTTGATCGAAAAAATTTAGCAATGATCTAACTCGCAACTGCATCAGACATTTACTTTGAGCATCTTCATATTCGAGAGCACTACTCAAACTTTAAGTTTTCGGACTACGAAGTGAACCCTAAAAATTGGACGAAAAACTTTCAGGGTGCACTTCTCTATGACCTCCCTTTTTGTTCCTCACATCAAGAAACAAGGCCTCCTTATTGGCTTCTACAGATTTGTTTGACAGAGGCTACATTCTCCCAAGTTCCTCCATTGATCACATTGTCAAATCCATTTCGCTCAAGTATGCTCTTGGCCTGCGAACTTCGACCTCCACTACGACAGAAAACAACAATAGTCTTCTTGTCTTTGAATTTGTCGATCTGGGCCTGAATCTGATCCAATGGGATATTTACAGCTCCCCGCACACTGCCAGAGGCAAATTCTCCAGGAGTACGAACATCTACGAGATAAGCACCTTCTTGTATAGCCTGTGCCAAACGATTGTTATCTGGCTGGCCGAAAAGATTCTTGAATAATCCGAACATGATAAATACGATTGATATATATACGATGGTTAATACTATTTTTTTGATACTCTGCTTTGACATACAAAATCAGTTTTAGAAATATTGGTCTGAGCAATAGCGGAAAAGCCTCCGATTATGTCCGTAAAATTGCGATAACCTCGTGCTTGCAAAATGCTTGCAGCAATCATACTGCGATAACCACCGGCACAATGCAGATAGAAGTGTCTGTCTCGTGGTAACTTGCCAATCCAGTCATTGATGTAATCCAGAGGCTTATTGTCAGCTCCCTCTACGTGCTCAGAAAGGAACTCGCTCTCTTTGCGTACATCTATCACAAGATCAATGCCTAAATCAACTGTGTGGGCAAACTGCTCGGCAGAGATACGCTCTACCCTATCGATCTGCTTGCCAGAAGCAAGCCAGCTCTCAAAGCCTCTGCCAAGATAGCCCAATACATGATCGAAGCCTACACGCCCCAATCGAGTAATAACTTCCTCTTCTCGACCCGGATCCGCAACAATAAGAATAGGTTGCTGCACATCTATGATCATAGCCCCAGCCCAAGGCGCAAAATCACCATCTACTCCAATGTTCACAGATTGAGGAATAAATGCCGGAGCAAAATCCTCTATAGCTCTGGTATCAAGTATCAATGCTCCAAACAACTTTGCTTTACTCTCAAACTCGTCCGGAGAGAGAGCCTCAAGACTGCGACCAAGTACCTTTTCAAAATGGTCATAACCAAGTTTATTCATTGCTACATTCCCTCCAAAATAAGCCGGAGGGGGTAGTAGCCCATCAATCACAGAAGCGATGAAAGCCTCTCGAGAAGGTTGGTTGAAAGCATAGTTTACACGCTTTTGATTGCCAAGAGTGTCCACCGTCTCTTTCATCATATTTTTTCCACAAGCAGATCCAGCTCCATGTGCCGGATAGATAACAATGTCATCCGCAAGAGGCAATATCTTGTTGTAGAGGCTATCATAGAGCAGACCTGCCAGCTCTTCTTTGGTCAAATTGGCTGCTTTTTGTGCCAAATCAGGGCGTCCCACGTCTCCCAAAAAGAGTGTATCACCACTAAAAAGGGCGTGTTCATGCCCTTCCTCATCCGTGAGCAAAAAGCAAGAGCTCTCCATCGTATGTCCGGGTGTATGAATCACGCGAATTGAAACCTTCCCTACTTTGAAAATTTGATTATCCTCAGCGACAATAGCTTCAAAACCAGGCTTGGCAGTGGGGCCATAAACGATCTGTGCTCCAGTGTCATGACTCAAGTCAAGATGCCCACTCACAAAATCTGCATGAAAATGTGTCTCGAAGATATATTTAAGCTGCACGGCATCATGCGCAAGCCTATCTAAATAAGGCTTCGTATCACGCAAAGGGTCTATAATGGCTGCTTCTCCTTCCGAGGAAATGTAATAAGCTCCTTGAGCCAAACAACCGGTATAAATCTGTTCTACTTTCATCCGTTCTAAATATTTTGATGTCTATTTTTTCTGAACACAAAGATCCACCAAAGCAATTAGCTGTACAGCTACTTTTGTTACACAAATGGGGAAATCGAAATCATATACCGATTACTTCCCTAAAAATGATGTATACTCCCATCGCCAAGACAAACCAACCAAAGAGCGGTTTCAATTTATTGCTGTCAATTCTCTTGGAAAGTATTATACCAAAATAAATGCCCACGGAAGCAAATACCGTAACTAATAAAAGAAGGCTCCAATCCCAATAGGCAATCCCTTGCTCCCCAAGTACACCAATAAGGGATTTGGCAGAAATGATGATTAAAGATGTCCCAACCGCCTCTTTCATGGGAAGTTTGCCAAGAACAACCAAAGCCGGAATGACCAAAAAGCCACCACCGGCTCCAACAAGGCCGGTGAGAGTACCAACTATAGTTCCTTCGAGTAGAATAAGTCCATAGTTGAAATGACTTCTATTAGTTTCTGCTTTCGGTTTGTCTTTCTCTATTCGGATCATACTCAAAGAAGTCACAAGCATCATGACAGCAAAGAGCAGCATCAACAGCATCCCCCGTGTAACTAAAAAGCCATTGATACGAAAGACCTCATACGGAATAGCAGGGACCAAGTAGGCTCTGGTAAGAAACACTGCCACAATGGAAGGGAAGCCAAAGACAGCTGCAGTACGAATATTTACCAAATTAAGACGGAAATAAGAGACACTCCCTACTGCACTGGTTATCCCAACAATGAAAAGCGAATAGGCCGTGGCCAACATGGGGTCTACTCCCATCAGATAGACCAATACGGGCACGGTAAGTATACTACCACCTCCTCCGATCAGACCAAGAGCAACCCCAATAAAGACAGAAGCTAAATAACCTGCTATGTACATAAATCCTCGGGATTAAATAATAGCACAAAGGTCTTCTTCTCCCGAGACTCGTACAGCTACTTTGGTTACATAAGAGAGATTTTGTTACGCCCAAGACGAACCTGACCAGCTTCTTCCAGCTGTTTGAGCAACCTGGAGACAACAGCTCGTGCCGTACCCAGTTCTGTTGCCAATTGCTCATGTGTGATCTGAATGGTAGATGAGCCGGTAAGTTCGGATTTCTTCCGAAGGAGAGATAACATACGCTCATCCACTTTCTTAAAAGCAATAGCATTGATCGTCTCCAACAATTCCTCAAAACGCTTGTGATAAGATCGAAAGATGTAGTTGAGCCACTCGGGATGCTCTTTCATAAAAAGCGAGACCTTGTCCATCGGAAGAAAAAGGATCTCTGCATCATCCTCCACTTCTACCCTGACCTTACTCGTTTCGTTGTGTAGCCCTCCAAGAAAAGACATAATACAACTCTCCCCTGCCTTGATATAGTACAACAAAATCTCTCGCCCATCCTCTTCCGTACGAATTACCCGCATTACTCCACGAGTTACGATAGGGATAGAGCGTATATAGGCATTCTCATTGAGGATAACGCTACCGGCTTCATAAGTTTTGAGGATACTGTATTTATAGAGCTTCTCTACCAGCTCAGGAGATGAACGAAATTCGCTTACCTGTTCCAATTCTTTCATGATAGACAAACTTACGAAAACCCCACCAACCTCAACATTTCTGACTCTTATTTCAGTCAATCTATCGACTTGCAAAGACCGAGACCTATCTCTCGTGCTCTCTTTTCCAAATTGAACTATGTATAAAGGGTTTTGCATACATTTGCCTCAATAATAACGCATTTGAAACATGTTGCGCAGTGAGGTATGCAGTATTACCGACAATTAGAGGTTGAGCTCGTACCTTGACTCTCCTTCGAGTCTTGGTTTTGACTTTCAAATCTCGAGGAAAATCTGCAAGGGCTTTGTGTGAAAGATTTTCCACGCTCTTGGTCTCTCAAGCACAGTTTCGTATGACAGAATTTTGCCAATGGATAGCATTGTAATTATCCCGACCTACAATGAGCGAGAAAACATCGCTTCTATGATCGACAAGGTAATGTCCCTGCCTCATAAATTCGATCTTCTTGTTGTGGATGACAATTCTCCGGATGGAACCGCAGACATCGTACGACAAAAACAGCAGGACTACCCATCTCGAGTGCATATGATCGAACGCTCAGGCAAACAGGGATTAGGAACAGCCTACATTGCCGGCTTCAAATGGTCTTTGGAGAAAGGTTACGACTATATTTTTGAGATGGACTGTGATTTCAGTCATCCTGTAGACAAGCTACTGGAGCTGTACCAAGCCTGTTCGCAAGAAGGTGCAGACGTCTCCGTAGGATCTCGTTATATCCGTGGAGGGAGAGTAGACAACTGGCCTTTGGGACGGATTTTGATGTCCTACTTCGCCTCCGTGTACGTGCGTCTTATCACTTGGATGAATGTTCGGGATACAACCGCCGGATTTGTTTGCTACAAACGAGAAGTCTTGAATTCGATCGACTTGGATTCGATACACTTCAAAGGCTATGCCTTCCAAATAGAAATGAAATACACAGCTCATTGCATGAAGTACAAAATCAAGGAAGTCCCTATCACGTTTACCAATAGAGTATTGGGGACATCCAAGATGAATTCATCCATCTTTGGAGAAGCTTTCTTAGGTGTTTTGAAGTTGAGGTATTGGCATTTATTCAAAGGCTTCCCCAAAAAGAAAGGAACTGAAAGATGAAAACCCTGCTCTCCGATGCTCTTATCATAAATGAGGGACAAAGACTGAGAGGCTCAGTATTGATAGAAGGATCGGACATCAAGGCTGTCCTCTATGAACCGGAAAAGGAAGAACATTTGCGATCTATTGCAGATGAAGTCGTAAACTGCCAAGGGCTGTATTTGCTCCCCGGTTGTATTGACGATCAGGTACATTTTCGTGACCCAGGGCTAACTCACAAAGCCGACCTCTATAGTGAAAGCCGGGCAGCTATAGCTGGAGGAATAACGTCTTTTATGGATATGCCGAACACCAAGCCCCCCACCGTTACACTGGAGGCTTGGCAGGCCAAAATGGAGAGAGCGGCTGAATGCTCGTGGGGGAACTATGGTTTTTTCTTCGGTGGAACGAACGACAACATAGACGAGATAAAGCGAGTAGACAAACATACGGTGCCGGGGCTAAAGCTCTTCCTCGGTGCTTCTACCGGAAATATGCTGGTAGACAACAAAGAAACACTCAGAAGGATATTTGGAGAAACAGATCTGCTAATAGCTACACACTGTGAACAAGAGAACATTATACAATCCAATAAGGCCTATTATACGGAGAAATTTGGCAAAAATCTGGATATTCATTTTCATCCGCTTATACGGTCGGAAGAGGCTTGCTATCGCTCCTCCTCCGAAGCTGTCGAATTGGCCGATAAGACAAATGCGCGACTCCACATTTTGCACATATCCACGGCTCGAGAACTGGGGCTCTTCCGCTCCGATTTACCTCTGAGTCAGAAGCGAATTACGGCAGAAGTTTGTGTGCATCATCTTTGGTTCAGTGACAGTGATTACGCCCTCTTGGGCAACAGAATAAAGTGGAACCCTGCCATCAAGGCCGCTTCCGATAGAGCAGCTCTTCGGCAAGCAGTACGCAACGGATGCATAGATATTGTTGCAACAGACCATGCCCCACATCTACTGACAGAGAAAGAAGGCAACGTACTCACAGCGGCCAGTGGGGGGCCATTGGTAGAACATTCTCTGCTGCTTATGCTGGAGTTGAGCCGAATGGGAGAGTTCAGTCTGGAACAAGTTGTAAGCAAAATGGCCCATCAGCCGGCAGAGCTATTTGGCATTCCCGATCGTGGCTACATCAGGCCGGGTTATCGGGCAGACCTTGTATTGGTAGATCCTCATCGTCCTCTTTTGGTGCAGGACGGCCGAGTTCTATCGAAATGTGGCTGGTCTCCCTTTGATGGCTATTCCTTTTCCCACAGTGTCAGACGTACCTATGTAAACGGCTCTTTGGCCTACCATGATGGGGTACTGAGCCCCACCCGACCAGTAGTATACCCTCTTTCATTCCACAGTATCAAAAATTAGCAGGAAAGTCGCAAATCCTACCATTATACTTCTTATATTTGCGAAGTTTTAAGCAAAAAGAAATCTTTAGGCAGACCTAAGATTTCGCAACATACAAACTCAAACAACAAAAAGACATGATTATTGGTATTCCCAAGGAGATTATGCACGACGAAGCTCGTGTGGCATCCACTCCGGAGACAGTGGCAAAGTTGGTTCAAGACGGATTTACTGTACTTGTAGAGCGAGGAGCCGGAGATGCAGCCCTCTATCGAGATGAGGACTATACCAAAGCCGGAGCCCGTATGATAGACAAGCCCGAAGAAATCTACAACGAGGCTGAAATGATCCTTAAGGTTAAAGAACCTCTTTTCAATGAGAAGGTCGGGAAACACGAGGTAGACATGATGCACAAGGGTCAGTATTTGATCACCTTTATCCACCCAGCTTCTCCTGTCAACCACGAGATGGTAAAAAATCTTGCCAACAAGGGAGTAACAGCTATCACTTTGGATGGGATCCCCCGTATCTCCAGAGCCCAAAACCTCGACGCCTTGACCTCTATGAGTACTTGTGCAGG
This sequence comes from Porphyromonas crevioricanis, assembly GCF_900476255.1. Taxonomy (NCBI): domain Bacteria; kingdom Pseudomonadati; phylum Bacteroidota; class Bacteroidia; order Bacteroidales; family Porphyromonadaceae; genus Porphyromonas; species Porphyromonas crevioricanis. Next base: position 1,405,160 of record NZ_LS483447.1, on the reverse strand, counting down.
CTACAAAGGGATTATCATGGCCGCAGACCGTGTGACCAGTTTCTTGCCACAGATGTTTACCGCAGTGGGCAAGATAGATGCAGCCAAGGTTATGGTTATCGGAGTAGGTGTGGCAGGTTTGCAAGCCCTGGCCACAGCCAAACGATTGGGAGCCATCACCTATGCAGCCGATATACGTCCGGCAGCAGCTGAACAGGCACAAAGCCTTGGAGCCAAAGTCATCGACACCACAGTACCCGCCGAACTGGCCATCGCAGAGGGTGGCTATGCCAACAAACTGCCCGATGATGTACTGGAGCGCGAAAGAAAAGCCCTCACAGCAGCGATACAGGAGATGGATATTGTCTTCTGCTCAGCTCTTATCCCTGGCAAGATTGCTCCGGTCATTATCACAGAGGAAATGGTCAAAGGTATGAAACGAGGATCGGTAATTGTGGATATCTCTATCGACCAAGGAGGTAACTGTGCTCTGACTCCGGCTGGAGACATCGTAGTGAAGCACGATGTAACCCTTATGGGAGTCAAGAATATCCCTGGCTTGTTACCTACAAGCTCTACTTGGATGTTCTCGAACAACCTCTACAACTTGGTAAAATATCTGGTAAAAGATGGCCAGGTAGTTCTTGACAGAAATGACGAAGTAATTGCCAAAAGCCTTGTTTGCATAGACGGAGAGTTGGTGCACGCTGGGGCTCGTGAGGCAATGGGAATCTGATATAGATCAACGAAATATTAACTCATAACCGAAGGGTGGCCACCGTGGAATTGAAAAACTCGGCGACCACCCTTTGAGCTTTATGTCCAGAAAAAAGAAAAAGAAACGATGATACATCCACTGATATTATTAGCCGTATTTGTTATTGCCACCATAGTTGGCTATTTCATCATCAAAACAGTACCGAGTCTGCTACACACACCTCTCATGTCCGGGATGAATGCTCTTTCCGGGGTTACTATCGTGGGGGCTCTGTCGGCTACCGGGGTAGCCCTGTTAATGCGCAACCATCTTTTCGTTTCCCAGTTGTTCGGCACCATAGCCATTATATTGGCTACAATTAACGTGGTCGGAGGCTTTGGCATCACGCATAGGATGCTCCAGATGTTCAACAAGAAGAAGAAAGGAGACAAACAGTCATGATTAGCACATCGGTCGTTATCATTAGCACAATCCTCTCTTTGGCTGTGCTTCTGGGTATAGCCATGATGAGCCGAGTGAAAACAGCCGTCATGGGGAATACCATCTCTGCATTCGCTATGCTTGTAGGCATTGTTCTTACAATCATCCATAGTGATATATTGAGTGCTTGGACTATCTACCCAGCTCTGATTGTGGGAGCTCTGATAGGCGGAGTTATGGCACAGAGAGTCAAAATGATACAGATGCCACAACTCGTAGCCCTCTTCAACGGATTGGGTGGAGGGGCATCGGCCTTGGTAGGTATCCTTTCGGCTTCGATGATTGGCTTTATTTTCAATACTGCATCTGATGGCTATATTCCCTTCATACGGTTTACATCCATGCTCGCTATTGCGGTTGGGATGATCACGTTGGTCGGCAGTTTGGTAGCTGCAGGCAAACTTCATCGACTATTACCGCAAAAGCCTATTTTCTGGCCTTTCCACTCTGTCGTTACGATCTTGTCTTTGGTCGTTACACTTAGTTTTATCATGCTTTCTCAAGCAATTCCACAGGATGGAAGTATGTCCATTCTTATCTTGGGTTGCGTGATCTTCTCTGGTTTGTTTGGCTTATACTTCTCCGTTCGTGTAGGGGGGGCTGATATGCCTATCACTATCTCCCTACTCAACTCCTTATCTGGGGTTGCCGGGTCTATTGCCGGTATGGCTATTGGGGATATATTCCTTGTTGCCGTAGGAGGCATTGTTGGAGCTTCCGGTCTGCTGCTCACGCAAATTATGTGTAGAGCTATGAACCGCAGCTTGGTGAGCATATTGATGGGAGTATCGAACAAACCCAAAGCAAAACAAAGCAGCATAAAGCCCCAAGAGCAAGGGAAAGTCTCTCAGCAAACAGCAGAATGCTCCTCCGATGCACCGACTCAAAAAAATGCAGGAGAAATATTGGCAGCAGCTAATAGCGTAATCATAGTACCCGGCTACGGTATGGCTTTGGCGCAGGCTCAGCATCAGGTGAAACAGCTGGCAGATGAGTTGGAAAGCAGAGGAGCCTGTGTGCGCTATGCCATCCACCCTGTAGCAGGTCGTATGCCCGGACATATGAATGTACTATTGGCTGAAGCCGATGTGCCATACGAAAAGCTCTTTGAAATGGACGCCATAAACGATGACTTTGCCAAAGCCGATGCCGTCGTAGTTATCGGAGCAAATGACGTCCTGAACCCTGCTGCTCGTGATGCAGAAGGAACACCAATCTATGGGATGCCGGTACTCAATGTAGATCAAGCTCCTGAAGTAATCATTTGTAACTTCGATCTTAACCCTGGATATGCAGGTGTTGAGAATCCTCTCTATCACAGAGAAAAAGGGGTACATCTCTGCTTGGGTGATGCCAAGGAATCGCTAAGGGAATTACTCAAAGAAATGAGAGGAGCAGACAGTAAGGCCGATCTTTCCCCCAAAGACACCTCCTCTACACAAGGTCCTGCCGATGTATTGGCTGAAGCCAAGAATGTAATCATAGTACCCGGCTATGGTATGGCTTTGGCGCAGGCCCAGCACCAGGTGAAGCAACTGGCAGAGGAGCTGGAGAGCAGAGGAGCTCGCGTGCGGTATGCCATCCACCCTGTAGCAGGTCGTATGCCCGGACACATGAATGTACTATTGGCTGAAGCCGATGTGCCATACGAAAAGCTCTTTGAAATGGACGCCATAAATGATCATTTTGTGAAAACGGATGCTGTGGTAGTTATAGGGGCAAATGATGTTCTGAACCCTGCTGCTCGTGATGCAGAAGGAACACCAATCTATGGGATGCCGGTACTCAATGTAGATCAAGCTCCCGAAGTAGTCATCTGTAACTTCGACCTTAACCCAGGATATGCAGGTGTTGAAAATCCTCTCTATCACAGAGAAAAGGGAGTACATCTCTGCTTAGGCGATGCCAAGGAATCGCTCAAAGAGTTGCTCAAAGGAGTGAGAGGGGCCAGAAACAAAGCTCATACCTCATCCGAGAAAAAGAACTCGACACAAAGCCCTGATGAAGTATTGTCCGAAGCTAAGAATGTAATCATAGTACCTGGCTACGGTATGGCTTTGGCGCAGGCTCAGCATCAGGTGAAACAGCTGGCAGATGAGTTGGAAAGCAGAGGAGCCTGTGTGCGCTATGCCATCCACCCTGTAGCAGGTCGTATGCCCGGACATATGAATGTACTATTGGCTGAAGCCGATGTGCCATACGAAAAGCTCTTTGAAATGGACGCCATAAACGATGACTTTGCCAAAGCCGATGCCGTCGTAGTTATCGGAGCAAATGACGTCCTGAACCCTGCTGCTCGTGATGCAGAAGGAACACCAATCTATGGGATGCCGGTACTCAATGTAGATCAAGCTCCTGAAGTAATCATTTGTAACTTCGATCTTAACCCTGGATATGCAGGTGTTGAGAATCCTCTCTATCACAGAGAAAAAGGGGTATATCTCTGCTTGGGTGATGCCAAGGAATCGCTTAAAAGCCTTATCAGCAAACTATAGTAGATATACTGTTCAGTAGGTACAAATAGCCTGCTCGGGATAACCAAGAGGAAGGGGCTGTGGCAAAATTGAAATTAGCCACAGCCCCTTTTAGCTGCATTAGAATGCGCAAAAACAAGGCACTAAGACAGAGGCTGAAGGGAGCATACTAGAGTATGTAACCGAAGCCAAATGTCACAAGTAACACAGCAGTTTGCGTATTATGACACACCGCCTTTGAATAGTAAGCGGAGACCTTTACATGGACTCCAAAATGACAATCAAAACTTGCCTTTCTGTTGACTTTGCTGGTTGCGGTAATCTTGAAGGCATTGAGACTAAAGGTTCAGAGAGTATACTCGTCATATATGACCAAGCCTAAAAGCGAATAACGTATTATGCGGCTATTCTTGAAATCATACTCCGGGCACTCACCGTAGCAGGTTAATAAAAAAAGAAAAACTATTGTATATCAACAAAAGACAAGCTTCATAGGGTGTCATAGATCACGCACTCTCCATCATTTCAATTCAACATATTTTGTAAAAACAGAACTATCAAAAAAAGAAAGAAATCAGGAGAAGAGAACACAAATATCCAATCCCATATTTTCTCTTCCGATCTCTCTAAATCCGCCCTTCCAGAATACCCTATTCATCGGCATTCTGAGAGGGTCATTTTTTTCTCCGTGTAGAAAATATGATTTTCGGGTTAAGTGCCTACATTACAAGGTTCTGCGATAAAATGCAAATCGTATAGGTAACGATTTAGAAATGAGCGAGGTGCACTAATATACAATATTTTGAATAGCCAAAGAACGCTCACTATTTTACTTCCAAAGGTAATGTTTTGTGTGGAAAAGTGAGTATTCTTGTGTAACTTTCTTTTTAAAAGTTTTGTAGAAAAGAAATCTAATGATGAAAGGAATGCTTTATGGTCGTTTTTCATCCTTGGTTATGCGAATTTCATAAACATCTTCCATAAATTATCTTTTGTATAGTTTCAAATAACCTTTGCTGTATTTCATTAGGTAACTTCCGTGCGATACATCTCCGCATTTCTGTTGTCAGAAAATTCATTTTTATGTATGAGATGGAGATAAAGGTAGATATAAGTCCATTGAAAAAGAGTTTTATCTAACTCCTATTTTTCTTTTACTGTATCTTGCAAGGGAAGGATTTCTTTTGAATTCTATTCACTCTCAGAATCATGTAATTTTTATTGCGAACTAAGCATTTTTAACGCTCATTAGCTTAATTGTTTACAGTATTATTTTTCGTACCAGATAGCCCACTATTAAAAATAAAGAAAAAATTATTGTTGCAGCAACCAGATACATCAGAAACAGCATAAGCAATTTAAGTATTCTATTGACAGGTCTTATGTCTGTGTATTTGTAATAAAATTTATTTTCTTCCCTAATCTTAGAAACTAACGCCTCAAGCTCTTCTTCAATATTTTCAATTGTTTTTAACACTAGATCCTCGTCAGTCGTTTCATCAATTGCGATTCTTGTTATATTGTCAAATATTTCTTTGCTTATATAGGCAGATTTAAGTCCATCAAGTAATATCCTCTGCAGATTTTCTTTGAATTCTGTGTTTTTGGGGAAGTAGGCAATGAAATGAAGATTTGCATTAAGTTCAGAAAGAATCTGAATCCTTTTTTCAAAGTATTTCACGAATGTGCTTCTAGAATTTTCTATAGGTTTTTCTATAAGTGTCTTTATTAGCCATGTAATAAATACAATAATTGAAGAAAATACCAGAGTAGTTAATTCTGGATTTAATTCTTGTATTTTAGTAACTACATCCATTCTCTTGTGCATTTTTTCTGCCGATTAAATATATCGGAGAATATTTTCTTAACTCCATAAATAAATCCTCCCTCTTTAGAGTAATCATTAATAGGATTTTCATTCTTTAGAACTGCAAATGTAAGTTCCGCATTACCAAAGACAGCGAATCTTTCAGTATTATTATTGGTTGTTCCTGTCTTTAAAAAAACATTATTAATATCTAAATCCAGCTTGTTTCTGAAGATATCATTAAGAATTTGGAAACAATCAGATTTTATACCGTCTTTTATATCTTGAGAAAAAAAGGTAGAGTATACAGAGCAGAGTTCATATAATGAGATTCCATCTTCTGTAGCTCCTAATAAACTTGACAATGTAAATGAAGAAAGAGGTTTATTCAAAAGTTTTGATAGATATTCAAGTACCTTTTCTATACCAACTTTTTCTGAAGCGTTAATAAATACATTGTTATTAGAGAAATATAAGGCATCATCTATAGAGAGATTGTCTTTAAAGGAAGATGCTTCTCTAACATTCCAATTCTGATTATTATATGTAGATGGGAATACTTCATACTTATTAACACCTTGCTCTCTCAAGAAACAATATATAAATGGCTTTAATGTGGAGCCTACATTTGTTTTGTTTGTAAACACATAATCAGTTCCATAAGAACTTGAGAATGCTACTACTTTTTTATTTCTAATAGCAATAATTGACATCGGGTATTTTGATTCCCTTACATTTTTTGCAACAAGAGCTTGAATTTCTGTATTTATGCTGGAGAATAACGTTTTAGTTTTATTGTCTACCCTTTCCACAATAAAAGGAAGTGATGCTGGTCTAACAACAACCAATTGATTATAGAGTATTTGTGGATAACTTTTTATTAATTTATTATAACTGCCGTTTGAAATGACATCCATGAACATCATTTTTTTACTTATAAACAAATATCTCCTCTTTGCTTGTTCGAGATTCTGAGAATAAAAATTTGGTCCTCTTAAGATTGTGATTAAGAAAAGAAGCTGAGCGTGTGATAGTTGATTGACTTCCTTTTGAAAGTAATAAAGCCCAGCAGTTCTTATACCACGAAGATTTTTTCCAAAGTAAATATTATTAAAATACAGATTTAAAATCTCTTCTTTCGAATACTTTCTTTCTAATTTGAGAGCTAAAGTAGACTCTTTGAGTTTTCTGACGATGGTTTTACTGTTATCTTTAAGTAAATTTCTCGCAAGCTGTTGTGTAATAGTACTACCCCCTTGAACAATACGTCCAACAATTATATTGACAATTAAAGCTCTTAAAATAGCTTTGATATCAATACCCTTATGTTTAAAAAAGCGAATATCTTCAATCTCTACAAGAACTTCTTTTACTGAGGATGGAATATAATTTGATATAGCATGGCATTCACTATTGCTAGAAGTAACTCCATAAGGAACGAAGCTCTCATCTTTTTTTGAGTAAATCACAAAACCGTCAAAATCATCCATCTTCTAATTATAAATAATCCTAAAAGCTTGATACTTAAACTTGTCTATTATTAAAGACAAGCTCACTATTTCACTTGCAAAGATAACCCTTTGCGAGGGAAAGTGAGCGTCTTTTCTTGTTTTTCTTCTTGTCAGTGAAAGAAAAAAGCAATTACAGTCGTTGCGAACGGTTGCGATTGATAAGCTGTCTCCATTTCTGCTCGCACCAATCGGTAATGGGAAGCCCGTTGATGGTGAGGAGCGGTCGTTTCTTCTCATCCTTGATGATACGGATTTCGCTATCCTCTTCCGTAAACTCTCTCTTGTACAGCCCCGAATAGGTTTTAGCCGTTCCTCGCTGGGGAGTTTCCGTGCGATACATCTCCGCTATCCTGTCGTCAGAGAAACCCATCTTTCGGAGCATCAGACGGATATTCAAAAGCTGGTAGAAACCACTGAAGAAGCGTTTTATCCAATTCCGCTCTTCCTCGTAAACTTGCACAGTCTCTTTCAATTCGGCAATGGCTCTGTCCCTTCCCTTGACCGTGTCTTGCAAGAGAACGACCTCCTTTCGGATTTCATTCTTCTCCTTTTCTGAAAGATACTGCTGCCGTTCGGCTTCCTGCTCTAAGTCTTCTATGCGTTTCTCTGCCTTGTCGAGTTCGGAGTTGCCAAAGAGGGAGTACAGCGTGCCTTTCATACGGAGCTTGCCTGCCTGCTTCTCCAGCTCCTTTATCTTGGCTGTGAGTTCCGCCTTTTGAGCTTCCTTCTCTTTCGTGGATTTGAGAATTTCCTTGTAATACTCCATCGTGGTCCGGTGCTTGGCTTCCGAGCCGTGTACGCCCCGTTCCAATCCGAACCGTTGCACTCGCTTGGCATAGTCCGTCTGATACTGCTCCAGTTTCTTGGGCGTAAGCACATCATCGGCACAAAGTCGTACCTTGTTCTTCTTCGTCTTGTACTTCCGCTTCCCATTCTCGGCTTCCTCTTTGGCTTTCCTTCTTTCGCCCGTGACAATCGGAACGACCGTGGCGTGAATATGGGGAGTATCCTCGTCTGCATGTAGCGTGGCAGCGACCACATTGTCTGCTCCAAAAGTGGAGCGAAGCCAATCCATCGATTCATCACACCACTCGTACAAGCGTCCTTCCTGCTCTATACGAGCCATATCCTCCAGTGAACTCGACAGGATAAAGCGCAGGGCTTTGACTTGGTTCTTTGCAACCTTTCGGTAGATACCGGCCGTGGCGATACGATGCTCTATCGCTTCGCTACGGTTGGTCACATTTGCAGGGAATTGCACCAATTCCCTGTTCAGGTGTGTGCGAGAAGGATCGACGTTACTCGGGGTATATGTCCGTGCTATATGAGCGGTATTTCCCGAGTCGTTGCTTCTCGCCTTGTCTATATGTAATACGGCGTAGCCCATTGTTTGAAGATTGATTTAGGGGTATCCAAAGGGGCGAAGTCCCTTGGCTCAGGAGGGTATTTTTAGCGATAACGGAGTGCAGCGTGAAGAAAATACCCTAATGAGCTATGGCATTTCTTGAAATGACCTTTCCGCAGCATCTCTTTCACTTTCGTTACCTGCTGCATTCTGTGAATGCCTGCACGCTTTGTTTCTAAGTTGGCTCTGCAAACTTGCGGTTCTGAGGAACTGCCGTAGCTATCGAAACAAAGCCGTTTATTCGCATACATTTTATTTCCTGCATCTTTGAATACCTGATGATAGAATAATGTTGTTTGCTCTGTTTTGCCTTATCGTCCAAGTCCTCGTTTACGAGGTGGTATCACCTGTTTTTGCCCTGTTCTTTGGGCAACGTGGTACTCATTGAGGTCTTTGTATCGAGCATAGTGTCGGCTCATATCCTCCACGTTGATACCTGCCGATTGGATAACTTGAAGAGCCTGTCGTCCTGCTTGGTCGTTGTCGAAGAAAGCCCGAACGGAATCGATACCTTTCTCGTGGAGGTAGGCGATGGCTCTATGGATATTGCTCACGGAGTTCAGAACGATGGAAGGCGAAATGGGTTCTTCCCTTTTCATCGTGAGATGGGAAAGAAAGTCCATAAAGCCCTCGAAGAGACAGGGCGTTTCAGAAGTACTCTCTTGAATGAGGCTTATATCCTTTGGTGCTATTGTGCCTTTGAACTTCTTGTCATCTCGGAGTTCGTACCCTCCTGCACGATTGGCAAAGCCGATGGCGGAGTATTCACGTCCTCCTACTTCGTAGCGAACGTGACGGAGATAAGGGCTTGCCGTGACAAGGTCTATCCCCCGTACCTCTCGGAGATAGCTTTGTAGAGGCAGGGGTAATTCTTCGCTGATGGAGAGAATGCTCCTTGTACTTGTAGAATTGGTCGTGAAAGCGGTTGTTTCACGATGAAAGGACGAGGAAATAAAACATTCCTCTTTACCTTCGGCAAGATGTGCCATTGCTTCGTAGGCATTGCATCCTTGCATCCGCACCACGAGGTCGATGATGCTTCCGCCTTGGCTTGTCCCATAGTCGTGCCACAAGTTTTGCCGAAAGTCCACTTTCAAGCTGGCGTTGGGGTCTTCTCGGTAGGGGGCGTGATAGAGGGCGTATCCGTTGTAACGCTTGGCAGGCTCGATACCGCAGGCGTGCAGATAGTCGGCTATCGGTATTGCCTTGATAGTGGGGAGGTCGTAATATCTTGATTTCATAAGTTGATTCGATGATTATTGTGTGAATAAAAAGTGGATTCAAACGGTGAAAGGGAAAGGCTGTCGACTCATGGAGGACGAGCCTTGTCGCACTTCTCGGTAGAGAAATAGCAAAAAGCCATTCCTCGCTTTTTCTCTTTCACTGTATATCTCCTTTCACAGTGAAAGAAGAAAGTATCTATGGCATTTTTCGTTTGCTTGTTTCTTTTCATTGTTCGTACTTCTTCTGTTTGCTTGATTTTGGACTTTCACCCGAAAAAGGATGCTGAAACCAAGTTAGAAAGCCGAACCTATACCGCCAAGGTTTACGAGGCTGTTGCTTCGAGGTACAGAAGAATGCTCCGAAAATGGACGGCACAAACGGGAAAAATTGGGACAAAAACGCTCAAAAGAAGAGAACCAAAAGTAGGACGGCTCGGAAAGCGACTTCTTCGGATTGCCAAAGCCTGCATACTTTTTCTTCGAGGGAGAAAGGAGCGTCTGTTTTCACTGATAAGAGAGCCACTTCATACCGTATCGAAGCCACAAGTACGCACTTAGAGATAAGTGGGTGAATTAGGCAATTCATGCTTGTATATTTGCCTGCGACTTCCTTGTATTTCCCTTGATTTCATCAGGTCTGGTAACAAGGATTTCGCCTGCGTACATTTGCATCCAACGAAGTAGAAATGACAATTAAAACGATATTGATATGAGATTTACCGCTATCGACACCTCCGCTTGGGAGGAACTAAAAAAGAGCATCGAAGAGTTGGCTCTTTGTATGAGAGAACAATTCGGCACGAAGCCCGAAGTCCTCGACCTGTTGCACAACGGGGACGTTTGCCGAATCCTGAACATCAGCAAACGAACGCTCCAGCATTATCGGGATACTTCCGTATTGCCCTTCATTCAAATCGGGCATAAGTGCTACTACAAACGAGAGGATGTGGAAGCACTCCTCGAAAAGTCGAACCGAAAAATACAATGACTATGGAACACGAAATCATAAATAAAGAAACGCCCGAAATAAAACAACTCATCTCAGGCATTAAGGAAGTAAGCAAACGCCTTCGGGAGATTGCCCAAACGCACCGTCCGCTCTTCGGGGGAGAAATCTATCTCACGGGGCGAGAGGTCTGCGAACGGCTTTTCATCAGCCCCCACACCTTACAGGACTATCGGGACAAGGGCATTATCCCCTACACCCAAATCGCAGGGAAAATCCTCTATCGACTATCCGACATCAATCGACTGCTACAAGAGAACTATCGGAAATAAAGCATTTGTAAGAGATATTTTCTTACTGTTCTATTCGTCTTTCTCGCTATGAATGAGTAACTTTTTGGCGGATTAAATAATGTACAACTTATGAGACAGAAACTCACTTTAATCACATTGGGAGTAAAAGACTTTCAAAAGGCATTGGCTTTCTACGAGGGCTTAGGCTGGAAGAAATCGCAACAAAGCCAGGAAGCCTACGCATTGTTCCCTTTGGGTGGGATAGTTTTAGGATTATATCCACTGCAAGAATTGGAAAAAGACACAACGCTGAATTATCAGCAGGCGTCCTTTTCGGGCATGACAATCAGCTATAATGCCACATCGGAGGAAGAAGTCAATGCAGTGATGCAGGAAGCCGAACGGTTCGGGGCAACCATTGTGAAGCCTGCGCAGAAAGTGTTTTGGGGCGGTTACAGTGGCTATTTTAAGGATTTAGACGGCTATGTGTTCGAGGTTGCCTACAATCCTTTTTGGCAGATTGACAACGAGGGAAACCTTGTTATATAGTTCGTCAGATGCAATGACCAAAGAGCAGACCATTAAGGAATTAACGGTAATTCCCGGAATAGGAAAATCGCTTGCCACCGACTTGTGGAATATAGGTATAACTTCCATTGACGACTTGAAAGGCAAAGACCCCGAAGTCCTCTTTACCTTATCCAACGACTATGTTGGAGTGGTGCAAGACCGTTGTGTATTGTACGCTTTCAGATGTGCGGTTTATTTTGCACAGACGCCACCAGAGCATCGGGAAAAAGAAAAACTGAACTGGTGGTTTTGGAAAGACTGATAAAACAGTTGTCATATTCCGCCAAATATGACGACATATTTTAACCATACCAACCGACAATCGAATAACGACTAAAACAAGAAGATATGGCACGAATCACATTTAGGATGAATGAATTTATAACAGCATTGTGTAGCAATACAAGGAATGGGCGAATCCCCGAAGAATATGATTTCTTCGGAGGTCTTATAGGCGAATGGGACATTGTGTGGAACGACCATTTGGAAGATGCCGAACCACGAAAGGTAAAGGGCGAATGGATATTTTCCCGAGTATTGGACGGTACGGCAGTGCAAGACCTTTTTATCGTCCCGTCTCGTGAGGAACGCCTGATAAATAAACAACCCGATGCCGAATACGGAACGACACTCCGTATTTTTAATCCCGAGACAATGGCATGGGATATTTTCTATGGTTGTATGGGCGAGGCTATCCGACTGACCGCCCGAAAGGTTGGCAAAGAAATTATCCTGACTGAAAACACGACAGAGAAGATGAGGTATGTATTCTCTGATATAGCGACTTCTTCTTTTCTGTGGAGAAAAGAGCGAATGACCGAAAACGACGAGTGGCAAACCGTGGCGAAAGTAATGGCAGAGAGAAAATAAAATAAATGAACTGATGATGAAACAGAAAGTATTATTTATCTTATTGAATGAATATACCGATTGGGAGGGGGCTTTTCTCTCTACGGCTCTTCACGTGGGCGTGATACCGGGAGGTGAAATCAAGTATGAAGTGCATACCGTTGCCCCAACATCGGACGCTGTCCGTTCCATCGGAGGTTTCAGAACCTTGCCCGATTACTCTTTCGAGAATATGCCGAAAGATTATGCAGCCTTGGTACTTATCGGTGGCAACCGCTGGGATTCGTCCGAAGCGAAACTTGTCGCACCATTGGTGCAAGAGGCTTTAGATAAAGGTAAAATCGTCGGGGCAATATGTAACGGTGCTTCATTCCTCTGTTCTCACGGTTTCCTGAACAATGTAAAGCACACAGGCAACGGTCTCGACCAACTCAAAAAATGGGGTGGTGAGAAATATACGAATGAAGCTGGATATGTGGAAGCACAAGCCGTTAGTAACAAGAATATTGTTACGGCAAATGGTGTAGGACATTTGGAATTCACTCGTGAGATGCTTCTATTGCTGAAAGCCAATATCCCCGAACAGATTGCCCAATGGTATGATTTCTACAAAAACGGATTTGTGAGATAACGACATTTTCTGAAATCCTAAACTTTATGGTCGTAACATCAAACATAAAAGCTACGTTTCCATGCGATTTACAGAGAGTTTGGGAAATCGTAACATCGCTTACAGATTACTCATGGAGAAGTGATATTGAAAGGATAGAAGTCGTATCAGATACGCAATTTGTAGAGATTGCGAAAGGTGGGTGCAGAACTGTTTTTACAATAACAAAACAAGACCCTAACTGCCTTTGGGAGTTTGATATGGAGAATAAAAATATGAAAGGCCATTGGAGCGGTGTTTTCAGTGGAAACGAAAAGACTGCCACAATTGATTTCACGGAGTACATAGAGCCTAAGAAATGGTTTCCCAAACCGCTTGTAAAGATATATTTGAAGTACATGCAAGTCGGATATGTCCGAGATTTAAGGCAGGCATTGAAAATAAAATGACCATAGAATTTTACCCTATCAATAAACCAAGAGCAGTCGAACTTCTCGATTCTCTTATAAACGTATGGGAGAGAGCTGTTCGAGCAACTCATCTTTTTCTAACGGAACAAGATATTCAGAATCTTATTCCTCACGGTCGAAGAGCATTGAGTGTGGTTGATTTGTTTGTCGTGAATGACAATGAATGCCCCATTGCGTTTATGGGCATCTCAGACGACAAGATAGAAATGCTGTTTGTTTCGCCTGATTATTTCAGAAAAGGCATAGGAAAAAGACTTATTCGACTCGCCATTGACGAATGCAAAATACGCTATATTGATGTAAACGAACAAAATCCCAATGCTCTCGCATTCTATAAGAAAATGGGATTTCAAGTTTTCGAGAGAACAGAAACGGACGAACTTGGTAATCTTTTCCCGATATTAAAAATGAAACAATAAAGAGAAAGAGCTTGCTCCATTAATGAGGAACAAGCTCTTTTCATTTTAAGCCTATATATTCCTTTGTTGTATCAGCCTGTCCATATCCGAGGAAATCTTTTGATCAGTGATTTGGGCGTAGATTTGTGTGCTGGCAATGGACGAATGTCCCATCATTTTAGCAATGCTCTCTATCGGAATACCAGCCTCCAAGGTCAGCGTACCGAACGAATGGCGAGCAAGATGTGCGGTAATGGGAATTGTTATTCCTGCCCGATGTTGCAGCCCTTTCAGAAGATAGCGGTAAGTGGTATAAGGGATGTTCGGGAAAAGCGTATCTCGTTCTTCCGAGCTGTACTTTTCAATAATATGTTCTGCTTCGGGCAGTAATTTAACCCGACTTAAAGAATCAGTCTTCTGTCTCTGAAACTTCAACCAACTTTTGCCCTCATCGTCAAGAAAAAGATGTTCCTGATTGAGACACATCATATCACAATAGGATACTCCTGTATAGCACGAGAAGAGAAAGAGATTGCGTGCAGTCTCCAATTCCTTTTCATATTCATTCAGCTTCAGGCTCTGCAATTTCTCAAACGAAGCCTTATCTAATGCTCGTGGCATCTTTGCATCGCCTTTCTCTATTTTCACAAAGTCCAATATGGGGCGTTCCGTTATTCCCTCATTGAAAGCCATCTTGCAGGTCTTCTTGACCAATTGGGCTAACCTGCAAAAGTAAGCCTGCGAATAGCCCAGCTTGCTTTTCGCATAATGTTGGAAGTTGTCCAAGAAATCATCCTCGATTTGCGTAAAGGTCAAATCCTTGACTTTGTAATGGTTGAGAATGAAACGGCTTAACTGCTTTCGTGTATTGCGATAGATAGCAAACGATTGCCTCTTGATGTCTGTCCCGATACGTTTTTCCGCCTCTTCCACCATTCTGTCGTATTGTTGCAACAGGGTAACACGTCCTTGCATACAGCCTTGGAATGCTTCCTTGATGTCTGTGGCTGTAAATTCCACACCTCGCTCACAGAGGACTTGATACGCTTCCTGTATCGAGAGTAGAAGCCGTTCCAAATTAGCATTGGTTTCCACCGCCTCTTGGCTCTTGCCATTCAGTCGGCTTTCACGCACGTTCCACAACTTGGGATTGCACGACAGCTTACTGCTGAATTGTGCCATCGTGCGGTCGTAAGTAATACGCCCCATTATCGGAGCCAGCCCCACCTTGTTCAATCCGCCCTTTTTGAGGTAGAGCAACACCTTGAATTTGTCTGTTTGCATACGCTTCTTTTTTTATGGGCAAAGTTATCCGTTATCGAAGCGTTTTCAGCTACGCAAACATTGTAGTACAAAGCATAAGCACCGCAATAAAGGAACGGTAAGTTGCCGAATACTCTTCTGTCAGTTACCTTCTCTTACCTCTTCGTTACCATTAGAGAGATGGACTAACGATTTGGTAACGGAACTTCTGCATAAATCCGCGCTTTCTGCACTTTATCCCTCAATGCAAACCACCGAGACATGGCGCAAATCGCTCTCATTTCCATTCATTTACCTCTCATCTACAACCTAATACTCTTTTCGCTGATAGTTCCTATACAAAAATTTATTCTCTCCTGTGTTAGCAAAATTTCTCTCAGGAGAGAAATTTCATTCTCTCCCGTGTCATAAAAAAACAGCTCCCATGAGGAGAAAAAAAGAGGGAGAAAAACGGTCAATATAAGACCTATTCCAAGCAAAAACAAGGTATCAAAGAAAACACAAAACAATACGCAATAAAACAACAATAAACTATATTGTCATAAGAAGACACTCTTCATAGCATCCCTCCAAAAAATACAATTTGAAAACCTCTATTCAAATCAGCAGGCAATTGAACGATAGGGAAACCGTCACAATATGCTACGATACGGAAGGGATAGAGGCTGCTAATAGGTCGGGAAGCATCGCCCCAAAATGCTACCTTTGTAGCATAGACAATAATTTAGACTACAAATATGGATACAAACCAACTCCTACAAGAAGTAAGAGCTAAGGCCAATGGTTGGCTAGGGGAGGCATATGATGCCGAAACACAAGCCAAAGTGCGAGAAATGCTTGATAGTGAAGACACGACAGAGCTTATCGAATCCTTTTACAAGGATCTGGAATTCGGCACCGGAGGTCTGCGAGGGATCATGGGAGCAGGGAGTAACCGCATGAACCGCTACACAGTAGGTGCAGCTACTCAAGGGCTTGCCAATTACCTGAAAAAAGAATTTGCCTCCTCGGATCGCATCAGCGTGGCTATTGGCTACGACTGCCGGCACAATAGCCGACAATTTGCACAAACTGTGGCAGAAATTTTTACCGCCAACGGTATTTACGTATATCTATTTGAGGCCCTCAGGCCAACTCCGGAGGTCAGCTATGTAATACGCAGGCTAGGCTGTCAAAGTGGTGTGATGGTAACGGCCTCGCATAATCCTCCGGAATACAACGGATACAAAGTATATTGGAGCGATGGAGCACAAGTCATCGCCCCTCATGATCAGAGCATCATTGCCGAAGTTGGAAAAATCTCATCTGTGGACAAGATTCGCTTCCAAGGAGACAGTTCTATGATAACCCTTTTGGGAGAAGAAATGGACAACGACTTTATAGCCAAGGTAAAGTCCCTAAGCCTCTCGCCGGAGTCGGTCCAAAGGCATAAGGATTTGGCTATTGTCTACACACCCATCCATGGCACTGGCGGTACTATCGTCCCCAAAGCGTTAAGGGCTTTCGGCTTTGAAAATATTCTCAACGTACCGGAGCAAGATGTTATCAGTGGCGACTTCCCGACCGTTGTATCACCCAATCCCGAAGAACCGGCTGCTCTGAAAATGGCTATCGAGCGGGCAAACGAAACAAAGGCCAACATGGTATTGGCTTCGGATCCGGATGGAGACCGCATCGGGGTAGCTGTGCGCAACAAAGAAGGGGAAATGGTGCTCATGAATGGGAATGAGATCTGTGCACTACTGACCTACTACTCAATAGCCAGACGCAAAGAAAAAGGAGAGCTGGCCCCCAATGACTATGTGGTAAAAACAATAGTAACCACAGAGCTGATAAAAGCGATAGCTGACGATTATCAGGTGCAGCTCTTCGATTGCTACACAGGGTTCAAATGGATAGCCGATGTTGTGCGTAAGAATGAGGTATTGGGAAAGAGGTACATAGGAGGAGGAGAAGAAAGCTATGGTTTCCTTTGGGAAGACTTCATCCGAGACAAAAGTTCCGTATCTGCCTGCTGTATTTTTGCCGAAATGGCAGCTTGGGCTCTGGACAAGGGATTGACAATATACGAGCTAATGCGCAGCCTCTACGTGAAGTACGGATTCTACAAAGAGGTCGGGGTCAGCATTGTGCGCAAAGGCCGAACAGGAGCCCAAGAAATAGCAGAGATGATGCGCAAATACCGAGAGCAGCCAATGACTCAAATTGCAGGATCCCCGATAGTGGAGATACTCGACTACCAATCTTTGGAAAAAAGAGATTTGCGCAGTGGCAAGACAGAAAAATTCGAAATGCCAGCGACAAGCAACGTGCTGCAATACAAATCTGAAGATGGCTCCAAGCTATCTATTCGTCCATCCGGCACGGAGCCCAAGATAAAGTACTACATAGGGCTACGCCGACCTGTTGCAAACGAATTGGAGCTGGATACCGCATACAAAACAGCAGAAGAAGCTGTGGCGAAAGTGCGTAAAGACTTGGGGAACATTTGACTCACACCTAAAAAAGGAAAGGCTTGGAGCAAACAATAGTATCACTCTGCTCGAAAGCCTTTCCACTTACTACCTACCTGCCATTGATCTATGACAGAGACATTCGAAATAGTAGCCAAAACACTCCATGGCCTGGAGGACGTGCTCGCTGAAGAGCTCCGCCAACTGGGAGCACAAAACATTCGTCCCGGCAAGCGAATGGTCGCATTCGAGGGAGATAAACGTCTGCTCTATGCAGCCAATCTGAAGCTGAGGACTGCCCTACGCATCCTCAAACCGGTCTTGAAATTCCAGGCCCAAGATGCCGATGAGGTTTATGCTCATATGCAGCAATTCGACTGGTCCGCAATACTCTCCCCCACCAACACCTTTGCAATTGATCCGGTGGTGTACTCCGAAACTTTCCGGCACAGTCGCTATGTGAGTTACCGGGCAAAAGATGCTATTGCCGATTTCTTCGTAGAAAAGTATGGCAAACGCCCCTCGGTGCGCCTGCACAATCCCGATATCCTTATCAATATCCATATCTCTCACCAAGATGTCACCGTTTCTCTGGACAGCTCTGGAGAAAGTCTTCACAAAAGGGGCTACAGAGTGGCTCAGACAGAAGCCCCTCTCAATGAGGTTCTGGCTGCAGGGATCATACTCAAAACTGGTTGGCAAGATGATTGCGATCTGATAGACCCTATGTGTGGATCCGGAACCCTAGTCATAGAAGCAGCTCTCATAGCAGCCAACATCGCTCCTGGTATCTATCGAGATCGGTTTGCTTTTCAGTCGTGGAGCGACTACGATACAGAGCTATTCGATGAGCTTTATCAGGATAGCTCGGAGGAACGCGAACCGGAGCATAAAATATACGGGTCGGACATACTGCCGGAAGCAATACGGATTGCACAAAAGAATGTCGACCGGAGCGGTCTGGGCAAATATATCAAACTGCAAGTGCTGCCCATGCAACAGCACCCCAAACCGGAAGCTCCTTTCGTGCTGATTACCAACCCTCCGTATGGAGAGCGACTTGGCCTTCGCAGTGGGGAAGATCTGTATGCAATGATAGGAGAACGACTCAAACACAACTTTGGCTCTGGAAAGGCTTGGATCTTGGCACACAAGACCGAACATTTCAACAGCATAGGTCTAAAACCCATGTACAAGGAAGAGCTGATGAATGGAGCTCTCCACTGTGAATTGAGGGGCTACGAACTGTTTGAAGGAACTTTTTCCGAACATCGAGCCGAACAAAGACAAAAAGGACAAACAGCTACAATACACAGAGAAAAAAAGGAAAGATCAGAAAGACCCCGCCCGGCAAATTACACTCGTCCTCCTCAAAGAGAGAACAAGAGATTTGAGGACAAGAAAAATAGGACGAGCTATACCTCCAAAGAAAGAGGCAGGTATCATGAAGACGAAGGAAAATTTGCAACCTCCTCGCCTGCAATGAAAAGATCGGAAAATGGAGACCGGGAAAAATCCTTCCGAGGAGAACGAAAGCCCACCCTACAAAAAACAAGAGCAGGAGGTACTCTGGACAAGCGAGCCTATGAACCGGGATTTTACCGAAGGGGAAAAACCGAGGAAAAACCGGTGATCTCTCGCACAAGAAAACGTATAGGAGATTATCTCTCCGGCAAAGTCTCCCAAACAACCGAAATGGCAAGATTACAGCGTATTCGCAAAGCTCGCAAGCAAGAAACGGATTGGCCGGAAGACCGTAAAAAAGCAATCTATGATGGTGAGGATACTGATCTCGATCAGAAGAGGAGATCTCCCAAGAAGACTCACAGAGAAATACAGATAATCCGCAACGAAGACACAAATCAGTGATATGAAACATTTTGCACCTTTCTCTCTCCTGCTTATTAGCATAATGACTTCTGGTACACGGTTCTCTGTCGAAGGCCAAAATACGAATTACTCGACCAAAGAGATGAAACTACACTCTTTGGAGCAACTTATTCCTGGGGGAAAAGAATTCAAGGCTTCATCCCCTCAATACCTACCCGGTTTAGGATGGTGCGGTAACAAAATTACCAGCACAAATGAATCCGGATATATACTCTACGAACCGACTTATCAGGGAAAAGGCATCGAATCCCTTCCTCGACAATCTGTTCCCAATGCAGAGGTACAGACAAGAATGGGCCTTTCACAAGAAAAGGGTTCGGCTATTTACCCAAGTGTAATACAGACAGTCAATGGTGATCGACTACTATACTCCTACCCTACCGGTCTTTTCGTGTACAACCCGGATACAAAAAACGTAGAGGCTACGTTTTCCACCAAGGCCGGAAGCGATCTGCTGGATATTTCCCCCAAAGGAGATGCCGCAGTGGTAGTCAAAGATCACAATCTGTACCTTCTGTTGAATGGCGACAAGCAAGCGCCACTGGCCATTACTCATGACGGTTACGAAGCTCTGACCTATGGAGAAGCAGTCCACCAATTTGAGTTCGGTATAGAGAAAGGCACATTTTGGAGCCCTGATGGGAGCAAGTTGGCATTCTATCGAATGGATCGTTCCATGGTAACCCCCTATCCTCTCGTGGATATAAAAAAGCGAAAAGCCGAACAGATTCCGGTACGTTACCCCATGGCCGGCATGGCTTCGCATCATGTGACCGTGGGAGTATTCGATTTGAAAACCGGTACCACAACCTACCTCAATACAGGAGGAGATCCGGAGCATTATCTCACGAATCTGAGCTGGAGTCCGGATAATAAGATCCTCTATATAGCCGAAGTAAACAGAGATCAAACTCGTTGTGATCTCAATGCCTATGAACTTGTGCAAGGAGAGCGCATTGCAACCCTCTTTACCGAGACGGACGACACATACACCGAGCCTCTACACCCCATGTACTTCGTTCCCGGACATCCGGATCTATTTGTTTGGCAAAGTCGAAGGGATGGCTACAAACACCTCTATCTATACAACACACAAGGTAAATTGCTTCGCCAACTTACCCGAGGGGAATGGGAAGTATTGGATTTCAAAGGAATAGACCCCAAAGGAGAAAAACTATACTATGAAAGCAATCAGCTTTCTCCCATTGATAGGCAGCTTTATTCCGTCTCTCTCTCAGGAGGGACCCCCGACAGTCTCACTCCTGAGCCAGGGATCCATCACACTCGTATTTCTTCGGATTATTACCATTTTATCGACATATTCCAGAGTCCCACAGTGGCAAGGCTCACTCGCCTATGTTCTACAAAGGGGAAAAAACAACAGATCCTACAAGAGTCTATAAATCCGGATGCTGGGTACCAAATGCCCGAGATAGAGTTGGGGACCATAACTGCAGCCGACAACCAAACTCAGCTACACTACCGTTTGGTAAAGCCGATGAATATGCAACCGGGAAAGAAATATCCAGTCATTGTGTATGTATATGGTGGTCCTCACACTCAACTGGTAACACGCAGCTGGAGGAGTTCGGCCGGAGGTTGGGATATCTATATGGCACAACTGGGCTATGCCGTCTTCACCGTAGACAGCCGAGGATCAGCCAATAGAGGGAAAGCCTTTGAACAAGTAATACACAGAAATCTGGGAACAAATGAGATGGCAGACCAGATGGAAGGTGTCAAATTCCTAAAATCATTACCTTGGGTGGACGCAGATCGGTTGGGCGTACACGGGTGGAGCTACGGAGGTTTCATGACAACCAATCTGATGCTCACTCATCCGGAAGTATTCAAGGTAGGTGTAGCTGGAGGGCCCGTAATGGACTGGAGTAAGTACGAAATTATGTACGGTGAGAGATACATGGACTCTCCGGAGCAAAATCCGGATGGATATGAACGAACAAATCTCTGCAAAAGGGCCGACCAACTGAAAGGCCGTTTGTTGCTCATCCATGGCGATGTAGATAATGTCGTACTTTGGCAACACGGGCTACTTTTTGTGCAAGCGTGCGTAGACGCAGGTACTTACCCGGACTATATGGTCTACCCTGGTCATAAACACAATGTAATCGGCCCGGATCGTGTACACCTCTACACGACTATCACTCGTTATTTCACCACTCATCTTTGACAGTAATAAACTATGAGACAGAAACAATCCACCAAACAAACTCAACCCGAGACAAACCTGCCTTGGGAAGGAAATACAACAAATCTGCACAGACAGGAAACAATAGCCATACTTCTACTGGGATCCGGAGGAAGAGAAAGTGCGATGGCATACAACATAGCCAAGAGTAAGCGTTGTGCCAGACTATACATAGCACCCGGGAATGCCGGTACAGAAACCTATGGGATCAACATCCCCGATCTTGACCCCAAAGATTTCCCTGCGATCGCCGACTTTGTATTGGATCAGCAAATTGACCTCCTTGTGACAGGGCCAGAGGAGCCTCTTGTCCTGGGCATTGCAGACTATTTCGCCTCTCGTCCGGACCTTGCTCATGTTGCCGTGGTAGGACCGGGGCAAGATGGAGCCAGATTGGAAGGGAGTAAGGACTTTAGCAAAGCTTTCATGCAAAGGCATGACATCCCGACAGCTCGCTACCAAAGCTTTATGGCTAAAGAAAAGGACGAAGCCTGTGCATTCATAGAAAGTCTCTGCCCCCCTTATGTGCTAAAAGCAGATGGTCTGGCTGCGGGTAAGGGAGTGGAAATCCTTGAGACGGAGCAAGAGGCCAAAGACAGCCTTTTAGCAATGCTCGGTGGCAAGTTCGGAGTGGCAGGGGATACAGTGCTAATAGAAGAGTTTCTCTCCGGAATCGAATGCTCGGTGTTCGCAGCAACGGATGGACAAGATTATTGTTTGCTTCCAGTAGCCAAGGACTACAAACGAATAGGAGATGGAGATACAGGACCAAATACAGGAGGGATGGGATCGGTGAGCCCTGTCTACTTTGCAGACAAGGCTTTTATGGACAAAGTGGAAGAGCGTATCGTTCGCCCTACCATTCATGGGCTAGCTTCAGAAGGCATTTCCTACAAAGGGTTTATCTTCTTCGGACTAATGAACGTGAAAGGAGATCCTTACGTGATTGAATACAACTGCAGATTAGGCGATCCGGAAACCGAATCTGTTTTACCAAGAATCAAATCGGATTTTGTAGATCTTCTTTTAGCGATAGCCTTAGGAAAGGTGGCAGACTACCCAATGGAAATAGACGAACGTGCGGTCACCTCCGTTATGCTCGTATCCGGAGGCTATCCCGGAGATTATACCAAGGGGATAACAATGGATTTGCCAGAACCCCCAGAAGACATTATGCTCTTCCATGCGGGAACTCGCTGGGCTGATAATCATGTGGTAACCAATGGAGGGCGAGTTCTGGCTGTAAGTGCCTATGGCAAAACGGTGGAAGAAGCTCTTGGAAAGTCTTATGAAATAGCCAAACAAGTCCTCTTTGAAGGGAAAAATTACCGGCATGATATAGGGCGCGATCTCATTGAGTAGAGTTGTCACGAAAAGGATTTTGACCGACAGCTACAATCTATATCCCAGTCGGAGCTTAGGTTGAATTGGCAAAACACAACGGAACGGAAGCACAGGCTCTTGCCTATTTCCTTATTTATGA
Source organism: Porphyromonas crevioricanis (assembly GCF_900476255.1). Taxonomy (NCBI): domain Bacteria; kingdom Pseudomonadati; phylum Bacteroidota; class Bacteroidia; order Bacteroidales; family Porphyromonadaceae; genus Porphyromonas; species Porphyromonas crevioricanis. The sequence continues at coordinate 1,382,129 of NZ_LS483447.1, read as the reverse complement.
CTTACTTTGCACTCGCTTTGCGTAATCTCTGGCAGGAAAATAGAGTGGCCTGTGTATATTGCGTTTGGCAAGAACAGCTAATCGAAAAAGCAAGACAATGGATTTTATCAAGATCGTAAACGAGGAATTCAAAGCAGGCAAAGAGCTTCCCTCGTTCAGGGCTGGCGATACCATCACAGTGGAGTATCGCATCAAAGAAGGTAACAAAGAACGTATCCAGAAATACCGTGGCGTGGTAATCCGGATTTCCGGAGAGGGGCAACTCAAGCGTTTCACCGTACGCAAGATTTCGGACGGGATCGGAGTAGAGCGCATCTTCCCGATAGACAGTCCCTTTATTGAGAACGTGACAGTAGAAAAGTATGGCAAGGTGCGTCGTGCCAAGCTTTACTACCTGCGTGGTCGTATGGGTAAGAAAGCTCGTATCAAGGAACGTCGCGTCAATATCGCACCAGCGAAATAAAAATACACATCAGGCCACATACGCTCGGATTCACCCGGGCAGAGTGCTTCTCTCTATTTCAGACTGTGGCCAGAAAATACGTATCACAAAAGCAAAGGGCTGTCTCGGAAGTAAAACTTCTGGGACAGCCCTTTGCTATTAACTGAGAATACAGAACTATGGCTGATGACAAGAAAATAATTTTCTCTATGGTGGGGGTGAGCAAGATTTACCCTCCACAAAAACAAGTACTCAAGGATATCTATCTCTCTTTCTTCTATGGAGCCAAGATTGGCATCATAGGTCTTAATGGATCCGGAAAATCGACCTTGCTTAAAATCATAGCAGGCTTGGATAAAGACTTTCAGGGCGATGTAGTATTCTCCCCCGGATATAGTGTGGGGTATTTGGAGCAAGACCCCCACATAGAATCAGGCAAGACAGTAAAAGAGGTCATACAAGAGGGAGTACAACCTGTCATGGATCTCCTGAAAGAGTTTGAGCAAGTGAATGAAGCTTTTTCGGATCCTGATGTATTGGAAGATGCAGACAAGATGGCAGCTCTCTGCGATAAACAAGCCGAATTGCAGGATAAGATAGATGCAGCCGATGCATGGAACATCGACTCAAAATTAGAAAGAGCCATGGATGCCTTACGTTGCCCACCGGAAGATCGTTTGGTAGACACTCTCTCGGGGGGAGAGCGTCGTCGTGTAGCTCTGTGTCGCCTTCTTCTGCAACAACCGGATATTTTGTTGCTTGATGAACCAACCAATCATTTGGATGCAGAAAGTATCGACTGGCTCGAACAGCACCTGCAGCAATATGCAGGGACAGTGATTTGTATCACTCACGACCGCTATTTCCTTGACCACGTGGCAGGCTGGATATTGGAGCTCGACAGAGGAGAAGGTATTCCTTGGAAAGGCAACTATTCTTCCTGGCTTGATCAGAAGACCAAGCGCATGGCTTTGGAAGAAAAACAAGCATCCAAAAGACGCAAGACTCTCGAGAGAGAATTGGAGTGGATCAATATGGCTCCAAAGGCTCGTCAGGCTAAAGGAAAAGCTCGACTTAACAGCTACGAACAACTGCTAAACGAAGATCAGAAAGTAAAAGAAGAAAAATTGGAGCTATATATCCCCTCCGGACCAAGATTGGGAAACAAGGTGATAGAAGCTCAGGGGGTAGCCAAGTCTTATGACGACAAATTGTTATTCGACGACCTCAGCTTCATGCTACCTCCTAACGGAATTGTCGGTGTAATTGGGCCCAATGGAGCAGGTAAAACAACTCTCTTCAAACTTATCATGGGGCTTGAAAAGCCTGACAAAGGAACTTTCGAGATTGGAGAGACAGTGCAGATCGGATATGCTGACCAAACACATAAGGATATCGACCCAGAAAAGACCGTATACCAAGTCATTTCGGGAGGTCAAGAGATGATAAAGGTAGGCAGCAAAGAGCTTAATGCCAGAGCTTATCTCTCTCGCTTCAACTTCACGGGAGGTGATCAGGAAAAAAAATGTGGTGTTTTATCCGGAGGAGAGCGCAACAGATTACATTTGGCTCTCACTCTCAAAAGTGGAGCTAACGTGTTGCTGCTCGATGAACCTACGAACGACATAGATATCAACACGCTTAGAGCTTTGGAAGAAGGTCTCACGGGCTTTGCAGGCTGCGCTGTGGTCATATCGCACGACCGTTGGTTCTTAGACCGTATCTGTACTCATATTCTGGCCTTCGAAGGGGACAGTCAAGTCTATTTCTACCAAGGAGCCTATTCTGAATACGAAGAAGACAAAAAGCGCAGACTCGGGAATGAAGAGCCTAAGCGAATTCGATACCGCAAATTAATGGATTAGGCCAGCAAAAGAACTTTCTCTCTCGTAAAGAAATAATTTGCAGTCAGTAGTCAGCAGCTAATGTGCATCAATCAAAAGGTTGATACGTATTATTACCTGTATCTACAGTCTGCGGGTAATGAATGCTATTTAGGGAAAATCTTTACTTTTGCACAATATCGGGTAAAGTGAGTAGCCCTATAGAAAAGATACACTTGCTCGTTAGTCTTTGGACGGGGAATCATCCTTGTGATGTATCCGTAGACCAAGACTTGGCCCGAGGCGTTTTTTGTGTAAAAATATGATGAATCTGTTAGACGAAAAGTTAGCCGGCTATACTGCTCCTCAGGAGGCCCAGGCTGCCGGGATATACCCTTATTTCAGAAAAATAGAAAGTGAGCAGTCTACCGAAGTCGTAATAGACGGTCGGCGTGTGCTCATGTTCGGATCGAATGCCTATTTGGGGCTGACTAATCACCCCAAGCTCAAGCAAGCAGCTATCGAAGCAACAGAGCTCTATGGGACGGGATGTGCTGGCAGCCGTTTTCTGAATGGAACTTTGGACTCCCACTTGGCTCTGGAAAAACGATTGGCCAAATTCGTCGGCAAAGACGATGCCATCATTTTCTCCACCGGATTTCAAGTGAATTTGGGAGTTGTATCCTGCCTCACTGGGCGAGAGGACTATATCATTTGGGATGAATTGAATCATGCCTCCATTATCGAAGGCCTAAGACTGTCGTTCAGTCAAAAGCTAAAGTTCCGGCACAACGATATGGCTTCCCTTGAGAAACGCCTACAACAGTGTGCTCCGGAAAAAGTAAAACTGATCATCGTAGATGGCGTCTTCAGTATGGAGGGCGATGTAGCCAACCTTCCCGAGATTGTGCGTCTTGCCAAAAAGTACAACGCCAATATCATGGTGGACGAAGCACATGGTTTTGGAGTAATGGGTCGCCAAGGCAGAGGGGTATGTGACCACTTCGGGCTGACCAATCAAGTTGATCTGATCATGGGGACTTTCAGTAAAAGTTTCGCCTCTTTGGGGGGATTCATAGCTGCTGACAAAATCATCATCAATTATTTAAGACATCATGCTCGCTCTTATATTTTCAGTGCAAGCTGTACTCCGGCTTCCACGGCAGCTGCCAACGCAGCCTTAGACATTATGCTGAAAGAGCCGGAGCGAATAGAGCGACTTTGGGAACTCACCCGGTATGCCTTGGGTCGATTCAGATCATTGGGCTTTGAAATCGGGAATACCTCTACCCCTATCATTCCCCTCTATGTGCGTGATAATGAACGAACTTTCATTATTACCAAAGAGGCTTTCGATCGTGGTGTCTTTATCAATCCTGTCGTTGCTCCGGCCGTTGCTCCCGGGGATACACTCATTCGTTTCTCCCTAATGGCCACGCATACCAAGGCCCAGCTTGATGAAGCCATAGATATTCTCTACGAGGTATTTAGAAACAATGGTATATTGCCCTAAGAGCTCAGAATAAAAAGAAAAAGGTCTTGATCATGAAAACGACTATCATAGGTGTGGCTGGCGGTACGGCTTCCGGAAAGTCCACCTTGGTGCGCAAGCTACAGGAAGCCTTTCAGGAGGAAGAAGTGCTTATCCTTTGCCACGATTTCTATTACAAGGCCCATGACGAACTTCCTTTGGAGGAGCGAGCCAAGCTCAACTATGACCACCCAGATGCTTTCGATACGGATGTCATGGTTGCTGACATACAAGAGCTAAAGGCAGGTCGCTCTATCGCCAGGCCGGTATATTCCTTTGTTGAGCATAACCGTCTACCACAGACGGTGGAGGTACATCCTGCCAGAGTGATCATATTGGATGGCATCCTCATCCTCGAAAATAAGAAACTTCGAGACCTCATGGATGTAAAGGTTTTCGTGGACACAGATGCCGATGTACGGTTGGGTCGCAGACTGTCGAGAGACATACAAGAACGTGGCAGGTCTGTAGACTCTGTGCTGGACCAATACTTTGGTACTGTCAAACCAATGCATGAAGAGTTTGTTGAACCCTCGAAAAAGTATGCCGACCTGATTATACCCGAAGGAGGATTCAACTCTGTGGCCCTCTCTCTCTTGATGGAGAATATTCGTTCTCTGATCACCAAAGACCTCTACAGCTCCATGCATTGACCTCAACCATACAAATGCTGCGAGTCTCGATCATAACGGTTTGCTACAATGCTGCTCAGACCATAGAGCGCACACTGATTTCCGTTGCAGAACAAACTTATTCCTCTGTTCAGTATTTGGTAATAGACGGAGCTTCTACCGACAACACTCTCGAAAAAGTAAGAGCGATTTGCCCACATGCCGAGGTATACAGCGAACCGGATAAGGGCATTTACGATGCAATGAACAAGGGCCTGACACTGGCTCAAGGAGACTATGTCTGGTTTATGAATGCCGGAGATAGTTTTTACAATCGATATACGGTAGAGACCGTAATGCAAGCAGCAGAAAAAGCAGGAGCAGATATTCTCTATGGAGACACGCTGCTAATTGACGAAAATGGAGACGAATTAGGCTTACGCAAGCTAAGGCCTCCCAAGCTATTGAATGCAGAGAGTTTCAAGAATGGGATGCTTGTTTGTCATCAGGCATTTGTGGTACGTCGCTCAATAGCAGGGAAATATGATGAACAATACCGCTATTCCGCTGACTATGATTGGTGCATCCGCTGTATGCACAAGGCAGAAAAGATTGAGCAAGTAGACAGTATTTTAGCACGCTATTTGAACAAGGGAACCACAACCCAGCACCACCGGGCATCACTGCTCGAGCGTTACTGCATCATGAGTAAGGAGTATGGCTGTATCTCCACTTTTTTCAGGCATTTATATTTCCTACTCCGTCGCAAGCGTTAATTTTCCCCTACCCTTTTTCTACGTCACGAAGCATTTGGATCAGGCTATCCATATGCTTTCGATCGTTGCATAGACGAGGTATTTTGTGCTGCCCTCCGAGCTTACCCTGCCTACTGAGCCATTGGTGGAAGCTCCCTTGTGGAGCAACAGCTACATGCAGGGGCAGCAATGTCATATCCTTGTATCTCTTGGCATCATAGTCACTGTTTATTCGTCTCAATGCCTGATCCAGCTCCTCTGCAAATATAGAGAGAGTCGTTTCGTCCACCTTTCCTTCAAACTCCACAAGCCAGTCGTGCCGCCCCTTCCCTTTCTCTTCCATCAACAGAGGAGCTGCCGTATATTCGATGACTTGCAAGCCCATCTTTAAGGAAACTTCGGAAATAGCCTTATCTGCATTATCCACCATCAATTCTTCTCCAAAGGCATTGATGTAGTGTTTTGTACGGCCAGTTATCTTGATGCGGTAGGGAGATAAAGATTGAAAAGTAACTACATCCCCTATTTTATAGCGATACAATCCCCCCAGAGTAGAAATAATCATTGAATAAGGCTTCCCTACTTGTACCTCCCCCAAGGTAAGCAATCGGGGATAGGAAGCAAAAGTCTCATCAAAGGGCAGAAATTCATAGAAAACCCCATAATCCAGCATTAGCTGCATAGCTCTCTCTTCCGGCTCGTCCTGTATGGCAAAAAAACCTTCCGATGCGTTGTAGGTTTCCACATATTGCATCTTGTCCGAAGGGATGAGCTGCCGATACAATTCTCGATAGGGTTCAAAACTGACTCCTCCATGAAAAAACACTTCCAGCTCTGGCCAGACCTCACTTAAGTTGGCTGCTCCTTTGTACTGCAGCAAAGACTTTATCATGACCAGCATCCATGAAGGGACACCGCTGAGACTCCCAACTTTCTTATCCGCTACTTCCTTTACGATAGCTGCAAGTTTACTCTCCCATTCATCCATCAAGAGAGTTTTCTTGGCCGGCACTCTGAGCAGATTGCCCAAAGTGGGCATCTTCTCCACAAGAATGGAGGACAAATCTCCACACTTGGCAGCTCCTCCCTTACTCACAGCTCTGAAGGCCCCTCCAAGCACCAAGCCTTTGGTATCAAAGAAATGGCTATCGGGTCTATTCCTTAGATACAACCACAAAGCATCGCTTGCTCCTCTGAAGTGGCAATCCCTCAAATGAGTTTGTGGTACGGGGATAAACTTGCTTCTGCTGGATGTAGTCCCGCTACTTTGGGCATACCAATCACACCTACCAGGTAGCAACACATTGCATTTTCCTTGCATCATTGCCTCTATCCGAGGTCTAAGATCTTCGTAATCGACAATCGGAGTTCGTCTGCAATAGTTCTGATAAGAGAGATCGGCTTTGAGTTGATATTCTTGCCCATACTCAGTTTGTTCGACCAAAGACAAGATACGTCTGAATTGCTTGAGCTGCACGTCCATCTCTCGCCCTTGATATTTGTCTATAGATTTCAAGCGGGGGCGCATCGCCAAGTAAACTAACCTTGTCTTAATATCCATATCGTAGCCATTTATCAACTCTCTCCACTACAGAGGTAAGCAAAAGTACGCAAATCGGGGTGATTTACAGAGCTAACAGATAAATAGCTACAAACTGTTTTCTGTTTTTTCTTGCGAGCTTTTGGTACTATCTTTGCTCAAGTTGCGGTGAAATGTCTGGTCAAACAAAATTACTGAGATCGCTATTGCAAAAACTCCGGTGAGTTTGGGCAGATCTACCGATAGATTTTTGGGTATATAAAATTTGGTTTTAAGTATAACAACAAGAAAAAGAACGATGAAAATCAAGAATCTACTATTAGCCTCTCTGTTGATGCTTGGCTGTGTGTCTACGGCTTATGCCGACAAGGGGATGTGGATCCTGAGTGAGCTTACAAAGCAAAATCTCGACCGGATGAAAGAATTAGGCTTTGCTTTGCCTGCTGATTCTCTGTACAACCTCGACAAAGCATCTGTCACCAGATCTGTTGTGCAATTCGGAGGAGGATGTACCGGAGTGACTGTGTCCGATCAAGGACTGATACTGACCAACCATCACTGTGGATATGGAGCCATCCAGAGCCAGAGTTCTGTGGATCACGATTATCTCAGAGATGGCTTTGTAGCTCAGTCGCTGTCGGCAGAGCTTCCTATTGAGGGACTCCAAGTACGCTATTTGCGTAAGGTAGAAAATGTGACAAAGGAAGTCCTTATGCTCGTAGGCAATGAAAGCGATGAAATGATGCGCATCCAGAAAGCACGAGCTGCTGGTAAGGAAATAGCCAAATCGGTGAAACTCGAGAAGCATCAAGAAGCCATCGTTGTGCCTTTCTATGCCAACAACGAGTACTATATGATCGTATACGATGTATTCAAAGATGTTCGTATGGTTTTTGCACCACCCAGCTCTATCGGTAAATTCGGTGGAGACACAGACAACTGGATGTGGCCAAGACATACCGGAGACTTCAGTGCTTTCCGTGTCTATGCTGGCAAAGACAATAGACCCAGCGAATACAACAAAAACAATAAGCCTTACAAACCGGAATACTATGCCACTGTTTCGCTCGACGGTTACCAACCCGGCGATTATGCCATGACAATCGGTTTTCCGGGTAGTACAGACCGCTACCTTACCTCTTGGGGTGTGGAAAATCGTATGAACAACGAGAATGCTCCTCGTATAGAAGTTCGTGGAGCAAAGCAGACTATCTGGCGCAGTGCCATGAATGCCGATCAGGCTACACGCATCAAATATGCAAGCAAATATGCCCGTTCATCCAACTTCTGGAAAAACTCTATCGGGATGAATAAGGCTCTAAAAGAGCTGGGAGTGGTAGAGAACAAACGCATGGAAGAAGAGCGTTTTGCTCAGTGGGCTGCCAACAAAGCAGACTACGCCAATGTGCTGAAAGAAACCAAACAAGCCTATGAAGACAAGGGAGCTATTACAAAAGATCTGACCTACCTATACGAAACACTTGTCTATGGGTCTGAGATCATAGGTATCAGCAGAAAAGCCGAAGAAGCCATTCGCTTGGGCAAAAAAGGGAAACAACAGCTCGAGTCTTTGAAATCAAACTATTACAAAGACTACCTGCCACAACTTGATGAGAAAGTTCTGGTAGCCATGATGACCCTATTGCGTGATCGTGTTTCACAAGAAAGACTGCCGGATATCTACCGAGTTGTGGATAGAGACTTTGGAGGTGACATAAAACGCTATGCACAGCATGTCTTCGAGAATAGTGCAACTATCAGCTACGAAAAAATGCAACACACCTGTGAACTTGGAGCCAAAGAACGCGAAAACATTATCAAGCAAGATCCTGCCATACAGCTTAGCACCTCCGTATTCGATCAATATAGAGCCCTTCGCGAAAAAGGAGAGCAGGCAGAAAAAGCGATCCAGAGAGGACGCAGACTCTACTTTGCCGGTAGACGCGAAATGGATCCGAACACACCTATGCCCAGCGATGCCAACCTGACAATGCGTATGAGCTATGGCTCAATCGGAGGCTATTCTCCCAAAGACGGACACTTGTACAGCCACTTTACCACACAACGTGGTATTCTGGAAAAACAAAATCCGGAAAGCACGGAATTTGCCGTACAACCGGAGATCCTGTCCTTACTCAAGAAAGGAAACTTTGCCCCCTACGGATGTGAGAAAACTCTCAAGACCTGCTTCCTCTCAGACAATGACATTACCGGAGGGAACTCCGGTAGCCCGGTGTTTGACAAGAACGGACGCCTGATAGGGTTGGCCTTTGACGGCAACTGGGAAGCAATGAGTGGGGATATAGAATTCGACAAAAATATGCAACGTACCATATCGGTAGATATTCGCTATGTACTCTTCGTGATCGACCGATGGGGCAAAGCTCCTCATTTGGTAAAAGAGCTCAAGTTGATGAAAGACAACAAGACCATAGCTCAAATGCCGAATCAGGAAAGATGCGACAGACGTTGTCTTTAATACCCTTTCAGAAACCTTTTACCTTCAAGACCTTGAAATAATCTCAGAGGGGCCGACTGCTGTACATAGCAATAATGACAGTGGTGGCCCCTCTGTCTTTTATCCTTACTCAACAGACAAGACTTGCTATGTACTATTGTAAAAAGATGCTTCTTCTCCCCCTATGCTACCTCCTTCTCTCCGCCTGCTCAGGTACATTGAGAGAGCAGAACCGTTTGCTCGAACAAGCCGACTCGGCCATGATCATGGGAGACTACCGCTCGGCAGTCGAGTATTACAAAAACATCGACCGTTTGGATTTGACCGACACTGCCTCCAGACAACAGGCAATCAGATTAAGGAGACAAGCCAAATGGATGTTCAATATGCAACGGCTGGATAGTATCAAGAATGTAATGGAGCTTCTCTCCAAACAAATTACAGAACTTGCACCCGGGTTTCAGGTTCTACAGGAGAAAGAACACTCGTCTCGTGTCCGTCTCTCTCGTCCCTCGCTGGCTCCCAGCAAAAACAAATCGGCTCCTCATTTGAGACTTGCCACTGATAGTTTGGGTATCGTAGAGCTCACCTCTGTATATATAGGCAAACAAGCAATAGAACACACGGCCCTACGACTACGCAACAAAGAAACGGGAGAAAAATTTTCCACTCCGCATATGCGCTATGACGAAGCTCTCAACTACCGCTATGGTTCTTCTGGTATGAAATACGAAATCGTATGCTACCCTTCTACTATCATAGATTCGTTGGCTCGCTTTTTGAGAGAAATGTATGATCGAAAACAGAGCCTTGAAGTCCTCTTTCTTGACAGCCAAGGGCAGGAAGTTGCTCGTGGTGTGAATTACGACAATTCTCACCTGGCAGATTTCATAGACACTTTTACTTTGGCAGAAGCCTATGCAAAGAGACAAAGACTGCAAACAATAGTGGCTATGATCAATAGCGAAAATCGCTATTTGCTTTCTACAGGACACGTAGATGATAAGCGGACATACCTTTCACAACCCATAAGAAAATGAAAGGAGCTTATTTCTTCTATCTCTCACGGATTAGCAGCCTAAAAACTCTTTTGTTTTTAGGCTTTCTTTCCGCTCTTTGGGGCTGTCAAGATCATTCAGCTCCATATTTTCGACAAGAGGGCTGCATTTGGGGAACTTACTACCATATCACCTACCAGCACGACTCCGTCCTAACCAATCGCATTGCCCGGGCATTTTCCGAGCTTGATCGTTCTATCAATCCTTTCGACAGCCTCAGTCTCATCAGCCGAATAAACGAAAACAAAGGGTTTGATACAGATTCTCTCTTTCGTCTTTGTTTCGAGGAAACCCAACGTATAGCACAGCTCTCCGACGGAGCTTTCGACCCCACATGCTCCCCTCTCTTCAATGCCTGGGGTTTTGGGTTTAAGCACCGGGAAAAGATGGATAAATATAAAGTAGACAGCCTACTCCGGTTTGTAGGTTACAGCAAAATTAGTCTGGAGAATGATAGTATCCGCAAAATGGATCCTCGCATGACTTTGGATTTTGCTTCCATAGCCAAAGGGCTTGGTGCAGACCATATTGCCCATACATTGGAATTACAAGGGGTGAAGAATTACCTGGTGGAAATAGGGGGAGAAATAGCCTATTCGGGGTCCAATCCGATGGGACAAGCTTGGCAGATTGGTATTGACCGTCCTACGGAGAACAACCGCAACAACAGTGGCGACCTACAGTGTTTGGTACGACTACCAAAGAATAAGTCCGGACTGGCGACCAGTGGTAATTACCGCAATTACTACGAACTAAATGGCCAACGGTATGCTCACACGATAGATCCTCGCACAGGCTATCCGGTGCAAACAGATGTGCTGAGTGCCACTGTATTGGCTCCCAACTGCATGATTGCAGATGCTTTGGCCACAGCATTTATGGTCGTAGGGTCTGAAAAGGCTTCCGAGTTGGCAAAAAAGATAGAAGAGGTAGAGTACCTCCTCATCTGTACAGCAGAAGGAGAAAACACTCGCATAGTCTTTTCTCCCAATTTTGAGAAACTAATTCAAAAGCAGTAAGAAGAAAGATCGCTATTCAGAAGTCAAATAGGCATGAAGCTGATCTCACAACTCCTCCAAGAGACATGCCTGCCAATAGACAGATAACGAAAAAGTGATTACCTTTGCTGCGCTAGAGCTCTCCTCTTAGGAGCAGTGGCAAATGGCTCGGTAGCTTAGCTGAATAGAGCGTCAGATTCCGGTTCTGAAGGTCGTGGGTTTGAATCCCACCCGGGTCACAACACAAGGGCTGTGCTGAAATAAAGTTTCGGCACAGCCCTTTCTTGATTTTAGGAGTAAGAAGCGAAATAATCCTTTTGTGCAACAGTTGCAAATAGCATAGCCATCTCGAGTAAGAAGTACATCATCTCTCTGGTTTACTCCTTAGAAAGTCGACATCTTTTGTAAAACCTTTTCCAGGTCCAAAGCGAGAAAAATCCAAGAAAAAGGGCTCGAGTACTCAACCTGACATATCCCTTTTCAGGCATTCCAAACACACTTCCCCAAAAGCCCTATTCATCGGCATTCTGAGTGGGTCAAATTTCTCTCCTCAGAGAAATTTTGCTAACACAGGAGAAAACAAAAATTCTCTGAGGAGAGAATTTTTGCTCCCTCCCGTGTCATAAAAAAACAGAACCCGTAGGGAGCAAAAGTGGGAGAAAAAAGAAAGAAAATGAGTCCCATTCTGAGTCTCAAAAAGGCTCTAAACAATTCACAAAAACAACATAAAAGCAAACAGATAAATACAATGTTTAGACAACATCATATCTAACGAATTATCGGAGAGACCCTCCTTTCATCACATTTTCAAACTCCTCTTTATCCTTCCTTTTTCTGTATTCGAACTTACCATTCAATTAAAGAGAAATCAGCCAAAGAATCTCTTCTTTCTTTTTCTTACGTGTCTGCAAATCTCTTCTTTTGGTTCAAACCATCAATACAATTGATTTGTATTTCGGAAAACTTCCAACAATCAAAACAAACATATTAAACTAATATACAGATAGTTATATCCAAAATCGGAAAACTTTCATCTTGACTGTTCAAAAATAATTCACCAAAACATTTCCTACAACCCACAAAAACACGTACTTTGCGAAACAAATTGGAGACAAGTATCCCTTGCTTCGATAAGTTATATTTTCAGAATATCTAATGTAACGACCTTTCTATCTAATGGATAAAAAGATTTATAGCTTCGACGAAGCCTATGCAGCTTCGCTCGAATACTTTCAAGGGGATGAACTGGCAGCCAAAGTTTGGGCTGGGAAATACGCATTAAAAGACAGTGCGGGTAATATCTACGAATGTAGCCCGGAAGATATGCATCAGCGTATAGCTTCGGAGATTGCCCGCATCGAACAGAAGTACCCCAACCCGGTGAGTGAAAAAGAGCTGTTTGAGCTGTTCGATCACTTCAGATATGTTGTACCGCAAGGTAGCCCCATGACAGGCATCGGCAACAATTATCAGGTGGCCTCTTTGTCTAACTGCTTTGTTGTCGGGCTTGATGAACCTGCCGACTCCTATGGTGCTATATTCAAAATAGACGAAGAGCAGGTACAACTAATGAAAAGGCGTGGAGGGGTCGGACACGATCTCTCTCACATCCGTCCGAAAGGATCTCCGGTAAAAAACTCTGCTCTCACTTCCACGGGCCTCGTTCCATTTATGGAACGCTTCTCCAACTCCACACGCGAGGTGGCTCAAGATGGCAGGCGAGGAGCATTGATGCTCTCTGTGAGCATTAAGCATCCCGATGCAGAGTCATTTATTGATGCGAAAATGACTGAAGGGAAGGTGACCGGAGCGAATGTATCGGTACGCCTTACAGATGAATTTATGCAGGCTGCTGTTTTGGGCAACAACTACATCCAACAGTATCCTATCCATTCAGATAGCCCCAGCTACAGCAAAGAGATCAATGCACAGGAGCTATGGCGCAAGATCGTGCACAATGCATGGAAAAGTGCCGAACCAGGCGTCCTTTTCTGGGATACCATTATACGAGAATCCCTACCCGACTGCTATGCGGATCTGGGCTTCCGTACTATTTCTACCAATCCTTGCGGAGAGATACCGCTTTGTCCCTACGACAGCTGTCGCCTTTTGGCTATAAACCTATATTCCTACGTAAAGAATCCTTTCACGGATGAGGCCTCTTTCGACTTTGATCTCTTCCGACGTCATGTAGGTCTTGCCCAGCGTATTATGGACGACATAATAGATCTGGAAAGCGAAAAGATAGATACAATCCTACGCAAAATAGAGAGTGATCCGGAGAGCGACGAGATCAAACGTTGCGAATACCAGCTTTGGAAAAAGATTCAAGACAAGACACTCAAAGGGCGACGTACTGGAGTTGGAATTACAGCTGAAGGAGATATGCTGGCAGCTATGGGCCTGCGTTATGGCTCAGAAGAGGCCACAGAATTTGCTGTAGAGGTGCAACGGACTCTATGCTTGGCAGCCTATGGCAGTTCAGTTGAGATGGCCAAAGAACGTGGAGCCTTCCCGATTTTTGATGCCGGACGAGAAGAAAAAAATCCCTTTATGATGCGTATTCGTGAGCATGCACCTGAACTGTACCGCGATATGTGCCAATACGGCAGACGCAATATTGCCTGTCTAACTATAGCACCGACAGGGTCTACCAGCCTTATGACACAGACCACTTCGGGCATAGAACCGGTATTCATGCCTGTGTATAAACGCAGACGCAAAGTAAATCCCGGAGACAAGAACGTAACGGTAGACTTTGTAGACGAAGTTGGAGACAGTTTCGAGGAGTATATTGTATTCCATCACAAGTTTGTCACATGGATGGAAGCCAAGGGGTATGACCCCAAGAAGAAATACACACAAGACGAAATCAATAAGCTGGTCGAAGCATCTCCCTACTATAAGGCTACTTCAAATGATGTCGATTGGCTCGCCAAAGTGCGTATGCAGGGTCGGATCCAACAGTGGGTAGATCACTCCATCAGTGTGACGATCAACTTGCCGAATAGCGTGAACGAGCAACTCATCTCCGACCTCTATGTTGAAGCTTGGCGTTCTGGCTGCAAAGGCTGTACTGTGTATAGGGACGGCTCTCGTGCCGGTGTGCTTATCAGCACAGAAAAGCCCAAGGAGAAGAAAACAGAAGGGGCAGAAAGGGGCACGACCCTTCCGACTCCCCCGGCAGAGCCTATTTCTCGCCCTCGTGAGTTGGAGGCTGAAATCCTACGATTCCAAAACAACAAGGAAAAATGGATTGCTTTCGTAGGGTTGAGAGACGGTAAGCCTTACGAAATATTCACTGGTATTGCCGATGATGATGAGGGAATCATGGTACCCAAATCGGTGAATAAGGGGTTGATCATCAAGAGTTATGACGAAGATGGCGGTAAACACTACGACTTCCAATTCCGCAACAAACGAGGGTTCAAAACAACTATAGAAGGTTTGGATAGCAAATTCAATCCTGAGTATTGGAACTACGCAAAGCTCATCAGCGGTGTGCTACGCTATGGAATGCCTATCGACCAAGTGGTGAATCTAGTGCAAGGCATGTCTCTGAACGACGAGAGTATAAACACGTGGAAAAATGGTGTCGAGCGAGCTTTGAAAAGATACCTACCTAATGGAGCCAAGATCAATGGTCAAACTTGTCCCAACTGTGGGGAAGAAACTCTTATTTATCAAGAGGGTTGTCTCATCTGTACAAACTGTGGTACTTCTCGTTGTGGCTAAAAGAACCTCTTAACCCAAAATTAAGAATACGTATCCCCGGACAAAATTTTCACCTAAATTTTGTCCGGGGATCGTTGATTCTAATTATGCCCCCTTTACAGAAGCTCCAAAATGACAATCGAACTTGCTATTTTTTGATATTGCAGAATGCTGTAATCATGAAGGGCTTTGAGACGAGGACACAGAGAACAACTTATTTTCATAATCAGTCCGAGTGTCTAAAAATACGCAGCAAGAGATGTGTTGTACAATGAGTCTCAATAACAGGAGGAATACATACAGTAAACCGTAAAAAGAATCCGAAAAAACGAGAGTAGAACTGAACTCAGAGATACAATCTACTCGCATCTTTTCGGATTCTATTTTATAGGAGTGGAAGAACCGAAGTAGCAGTGAAGGTACTTTGTAAGATCTCCTACCTTGTCAGCTTCTTCTTAAAAAGACCGTTACACAAGAAACTACTGCATACTACAGCATTGTATGTGTATGTTCCAAAGCAGAGGCTGCTAAAGTAATCTTCCGGGAAGCTCCTCAAAATGGTCTCACAGATGAACTTCACAAGCACAGAAAGTCGGCTGCAGATTTCTATCTCCATAGCCATTGTCAATACGACCTACATTGATCCAAAACTTGTTGCTACGTAAATAATCCAAAGGGTAGCAAGCCTTGGAGCGAGGATAGCTGTGATTCCATTCGTCAGCTACCAACTCGTATTCGGGGTGAGGAGCATTTTTCAGTACATTGTCTGTCTTGTCTGCTGTACCATTTACCACCTCTTGTATTTCCTTCCAGATACAGTTCATCACATCCACAAAGCGGTCCAATTCAGCCTTGCTTTCACTCTCGGTTGGCTCTACCATCAATGTCCCATGCACCGGGAAAGATAGAGTGGGAGCATGATAGCCAAAATCCATCAGACGTTTGGCAATATCGGCCTCATCTATTCCACTGGCTTCTTTGATATTGCGACATTCCAAAATAAGCTCATGCCCTACCCTACCGGTAGCTCCCGTATATACAATACCGAATGTATCCTTGAGCAGAGCTGCCATGTAATTGGCATTGAGTATCGCCACTTGGGTGGCTCGGCGCAAACCGCTGTACCCCAACATACGAATATAGCTATACGTAATAGCCGCAATTCCGGCACTGCCATGAGGAGAGGCTGCTACCTGTGTAGCATCGAAACCTGGATGTCCCTGACAATGATCCGGCAAACAATCGATAAGATGCTCGGCTACACAGATCGGTCCCATACCGGGCCCTCCACCTCCATGAGGGATAGCGAATGTCTTATGGAGATTCAAGTGGCATACATCCGCTCCGATAAATCCGGGATTGGTAATACCCACTTGGGCATTCATATTAGCCCCATCCATATACACCTGACCACCACAGTCATGGATACGACGGCAAAGATCAACAATATTGGTTTCGAAGATCCCGTGCGTACTCGGGTATGTGATCATCATGGCAGCAATCCGATCTTTGTTCTCCTCGGTCTTGGCCATAAAGTCATCCATGTCTACATTTCCTCGCTCGTCACAATTGATCGTTACAGTCTGGAATCCACACTGTACTGCACTGGCAGGGTTTGTGCCGTGTGCTGAAGCAGGGAGAATAACCACGTCTCTATCAGCCTTACCATTGCGCTCTAGATAAGTACGGATTGTACGAAGTCCGGCATATTCACCGGAAGCCCCTGAATTAGGTTGGATAGTTACGCCTGGCAAGCCTGTGATAACCCCAAGGTAATGCTTAAGAGAATCGATCAATTCAGAGTATCCTTCCGTCTGATCGGCCGGGGCATAAGGGTGTATGTTGCCGAACTGTGGCATGGAAAGGGAGATCAACTCCGATGCAGCATTGAGTTTCATCGTGCACGAACCCAGCGGTATCATGGAGTGAGCCAAAGAGATGTCTTTACGCTCCAGACGCTTGATGTAGCGCATCAGTTCGGTTTCGGTATGATAGCTATTGAATACTTCGTGCTGAAGGAAAGAGCTCTGTCGAGCAAAAGAAGAATCAAAGTATTGCCTTGTTTGCGATATTTCCTCCTCTATGGTCTTCTCTCCTTCTGTGTCCAGCGCAGAAGAAAAGATATAGAGCAGAACACCCAAGTCGGAAGGCATCGTTGTTTCATCCAAGCTCAAACTTACTCTGCCATCACGACGGTAGAATAGGTTGACGGAGCACTCTTCGGCACAAGCTCTCAAAGATTCGGTGGAGACCTTGGCAGGCAACTCCACTGTGAGTGTATCGAAGAAGTTCGTATTGCAAACGGTATAGCCAAGCAGCTTCAATTGCTCTGCTATATAGCCGGTATAAGCATGTATCCGCCCGGCTATTCTTTTCAAACCATCCGGGCCATGATATATCGCGTAAAAACCTGCCATTGTAGCAAGTAGTGCCTGAGCCGTACAGATATTACTGGTTGCTTTCTCCCGACGGATGTGTTGTTCTCTGGTCTGCAAAGCCAATCGATAAGCCGGGTGTCCATAAACATCTTTGGAGACACCGATAATACGCCCCGGTATCGTGCGCTTACATTTCATTCCGGCAGCCAAATAACCGGCTGACGGTCCACCATAGTACATTGGGATACCAAATCTCTGCGTACTACCGAATACCGCATCAGCACCCCATTCGGCCGGAGGGGTCAATAATACCAAACTCATCAGATCGGCAGCAACTGCTACCTGAGCATCAACAGCATGTGCTTTCTCTACAAAGGAGCGGTAATCGTGAACTTCTCCCAAGGCATCGGGGTACTGTATCACCGCAGCAAACACGCGTTCATCGAATTGGAAGCTGCGCCAGTCTCCGCTAACAATTTCCATCCCCTGATGCAATACGCGAGTCCGGATAACGGCTTTCGTTGGCTCAAATAATTGATCATCCAGAAAGACGACATTGGCTCCGGCTTTTGCCTTGGCTCTGCTGCGTTCGTTGTAGAGCATCATAACGGCTTCGGCACCAGCCGTGGCCTCGTCCAGTAGAGAACAATTGGTCAGCTCCATTCCACTCAGTTCGGTGACAACGTTCTGGAAATTAAAAAGAGCTTCCAATCTGCCCTGAGATATTTCGGCCTGATAAGGTGTGTAAGAAGTGTACCAAACTGCATTCTCAAGCACTCCACGGCGAATTGGAGCCGGAGTAACGGTATCGTACCAACCTTGTCCGATGTAGGAAGTGTAGATTTTGTTCTTAGAGCCCAGCTCTGCAATATGCTCTTCCAACTCTCTTTCGGTCATGGCTTCCGGCAAATCCAGCTCGGCAGGAAGTTTGATATTTGACGGAATAGTCTGGTCTATCAACTCATCCAGAGAAGCAACTCCTATGGTGGAAAGCATTTGCTTCTGATCGGAGTCCGAGATACCTACATGACGATTTACAAACTGGCTGTTATCCATATCTGTGACTAAAATGATTTGATGTGTAATTTGAACTTTCAACGAAAATAGGGGTTGTTCTCCATCTCATATCCAATACTTGTCTCGGGACCATGCCCACAATAGACGGTTGTATCGGGAGGGAGCACAAATAGCTGTGTCCGTGCAGACTGTAACAAAGTGGGTAAGCTGCCACCCCAAAGATCGCAACGGCCAATTTCCAGCAAAAACAAGACATCGCCCACGAATACAGAAGCTGCATCCGGGATATAAAAAGCCAAATGTCCGGGAGAATGTCCTGGTACAAAAAGAACTCGTACGTCGTGCTTGCCCAGCTTGAGAGGACTGTCTGTGTCAATGTACTGCACTCGCACTTCGGGACAATCGCTCTGCATCCCGAATAGCTCCAACTGACGGGAGGGAGTAGGCATTTGCTCTATCTCAGCTCGATGTGTTTGGGGAAACAAGTGCCACTCCTCAGCCACAAAGCTATTCCCACAACAATGATCGAAATGCATGTGAGTATTGAGTAGCAAAGTAGGTTTGAGCTTGCGACTTTGGATAAAGTCTTTCAATCGAGTCTTCTCTTCCGGATACATACAGCCACAGTCAATAATGGCAGTTTCCAACGTATCTGTATCCCAAACCACATAGGTATTCTCAAATACTTCGTTAAAGACAAACTTCTGTATCTCTATCATAGGGGCAAGTAAACGACTTTCTTATTTTTGAAATATTCATCATCAAAAGCCGGGTAAAGCTCCTCTACCAAAGCTCTTTGACGAAAAAGGTGCAACTCGGAAGTCAGATCGCCTCCTTTAAGACAAATTAGACCGTTGGGCAAAGCATTGAATTGCTCTTTTTTCTCTATCAAAGGGGTAGAAAGTTTCACCAGCTCCGGCAATCGCATGGCTGCCCGGCTGACAACAAAATGAGATTTCTCTCCTCTGAGTTGCTCGGCACGAGCATGTTGCACGCACACGTTTTTGAGGCCCAGCTCCAGAGCTACAGCCGTAACTACCTTGATCTTCTTGCCAATACTATCTACCAACAAAAAGTCCACTTCGGGCATAAGGATAGCCAGCGGTATGCCGGGAAAGCCTCCTCCGGTGCCCAAATCTATCACCCTGGTATTAGGGGAAAAGTGAAGCATCTGAGTGATAGCCAAAGAATGAAGTACATGGTGACAATAGAGCTGATCAATGTCTTTGCGACTGATCACATTGATGCGACTATTCCACTCTCGATACAATTCGTCCAACTGCGCAAATTGCGCTCGCTGCTCGTTAGTCAGGCTGGGAAAATATTTATCTATTATCAAGGCAAATAGTTTTTGATCGGAGCATCCGGTTTTAGAATGGATTGCAATCTTTCGTAAGGTATAAATACATAGATCGTCCCCATGGCATAGGCCGCTATCTCGTATTCATTGAAGCAGTAGGTAAGGCCTTTTTCTCCGATAGCAAAGTTGCCATTAGGCATAATTTCTTCAGCATTGAAATAACCCTCATTTTCCAGATCTCTGGGAGACTTTTTACCCAACTGCTCCAACAAACAAGCCACAATAATGTCGGAGAGTTCATCCCTATAACCATCGACAAACAGATCCTGCTCCGAAAGTATTTCGGCATTCTCTCGATTTATATTGTAGTACGTCTGAGAAGTAGACTCGTGTGCTCCACCTTTCTCTTCGTACTGACTAACTCGCATACACACAAACAGAGAATCAGAATACGCAACTGAATCCGACAATTCAAAAGCCTGATCAAAGAGTTCCCCTGGCAGGTTATCCGCCAGCTCCGAGTAGGAATAATTGTCAGCCCGATATGTCTGCTGCAAATACTTGATATAAACCTGCATGGCTTCGGCAGGCTCCAAATGAGCCAAGGAGTCACCGAAAAAAATAGCATTGAAACGCCTGAGCAGCTTCTTGTCAGATTTAGGATAGAAATAATTGATACTCACGAATATTGTTGGCGTATCTGCGTCCACGCGCAAAGACAACTCATCACTGAATAAAATCGAATCCAATTCAATTTGGGTCCGATCTGTCGTTCGATTGGGGTTACAGCCCACCACAACAAAAGTCCACAACAAAAGAGCAAATGCCCCCAATGACAATGAGCATACTCTATTATTTGTAGAGACCAGAGAAGATATTTCCATTACGATTCTGATTACTGAACAAAGGTAATCGAAAGGCACAATAAACAAGCCCTTTGTAAAACTCTTGTATACATCTTTGTAGGGAGTGCATCCAAGTCTATAAATTCAACAACAAAAAAGACACATTGCTCCTTCCCGCTTCACCCATTTCGTTACGAAGTATAACTTTCTCATCAAACGAAAAACACCCACATCGAAGCTCTGGTGTAAATCAAAAATTCATATGTAAATGAAAATCCTAACTTTGCAACGGAAAACTCGGTTGCAAACCATGAAGCACACAAAAACTGTCTTTGGATTTTCGCATCCAAATGAGGGCAATCTCGTGCGCCAAAAGCTTTGCCTCCCAGACGTCGGTTTGGCGCACATACTCCAATCCCGACTCTCCGATTTAAGGAATAACACGTAATAGAATAAGATGATGAAAAGCAAACTGTCCTTTCTTATCATTTTGGCTTCGGCTCTCTCGTTGGTATCTCCATCTTGCTCCGGAAACAGTGACAAACCTTTTCCCGAAAAAGACAATCCAGAGGGAGAATTTCTCTTTTCCGTCCATGTGGATGATTCCTATACACGTCTCGGCTCCCAATGGGAAGGACGTGAGGCCATCGGAATATATATGTTATCCAATAGCACATCGACAGTACTCCAACCCAATGCTCGGTACAACAACTCCGTGGCCGGTAATACCGCCCGATTCCTGCCCATGGGAGAAGAAGACAAGCTACGACTGCCTGAGGGGCAGGCCGTAGACCTCTATGCCTACTACCCATACAGTGCTCAAACGTCTCCGAATGGTGAACTGGATATAGATCTTTCTAATCAGACTGATCACAAAGAATATGACCTACTGACAGCTGACAATCTGAAGAACATTTCTGTCTACAACCATTATACACTCAACTTTTTCCATCGTTTGGCTCTGGTAGAGATCAATGTGAAAAACATCCCTGCAGAAGCTCAGTCCATGACGCCAGAAGTGCTGTTGAAGTCTCTTCCCGTAGAAGTGAAATACCATATCCCGACAAATTCGTGGAAGGAAGTTGGTCAAGAAAAATCCCTGTCAATGCATGTAGAAGGGCAAGGCGAAAGCCGGATTTTAACAGCCTACCTCATACCGACACAAGGGAACAAGGAGCTTGATTGCGAAATCAAACTTTCTGGAAAATCATACAAACACCGACTGCCTGCCATAACTTACGAAGCAGGGAAGAAATACAGCTACACTTTCAAGCTAAAAGAGAATCCGGATGACCCAACTCCCGAACCAGATATCCACCCCTACTTGGAAATGCCCAAAATCGTCAAGCAAGAGGGTTTCACACTCATCTTCCACAACGAACCTCTGAATGACTCCAACGATAGCCCGGAAAACCCCAACGTGCGCAACTATACCTACCTCTACGATGTAGCGAACAAGATGTCACGCTGGGTCGCCTACCCTCTCCATCACTGTTATATAGGGAATTACGACCGAGAAGACAAGTGGCACAAAGACAGTTTTTTGCCGGAAGAGATACAAGTGAACATAAAAAAGGGTTATTCTTCCCCCCCTAAAAGAGTGTATGACCGAGGACATCAGCTTCCGGCAGCAGACAGGAACAAGAATGCTGCTTACAGCCATTCAACCATGACTTCTGCCAACTGCACTCCTCAATGGAGTACCTTCAACCAAGGTATATGGCAAAACTTAGAGAAATATGTACGAGGAGTGATGAATACTATTTCTTCTGCACCAACCGGCTACGACACTCTATACGTAGTAACCGGTGCAATGCCCGAGCCATACGCAGGTATGGAGCCTTCTCCCGAACTTCCTGTAGCTTATGACAATGACCAACAAGAAGCTCCAAGACCAGCTTATTATTACAAAGCCTTGGCCAGACGCCTGCCAAATGGGACCTTCCGAACATTAGCCTTCTGTCTCCCACACAAAGACCTGAAAGGACAAAAATATGAGGGTTACGCCATCTCTGTGGAAGAACTTGAGAAACGTACTGGCTATACCTTCTTCCCTCAAATCCCGAACCAATACAAACGATCTACGCAGCTAAACGCCTGGAATCGCTAATTGAAACAACAGATAAGGAAATAACCTAATTACTCACTAATCTTTTTTGATATGAAAATGAAATGGATTTCATTTACGCTGCTAGCAGCCTTGTCTCTCATAGGTTTTACGGCTTGCAACAGCACAGACGAACCTGACTACAAAAATGGCTATGGAGATCAGCCAGTAAACTTCGAGACAAACATTCGAGGCCTGTCTACTCGTGCTCATGATACAAAGTGGGACAACAATGATGCTATTGGCATCTTCATGTTCAACTCCGGCTCGAACATCAGCAATGTAAGTACTCTTCCGGCTGCCAACAAACAATACATTACTCCCGATGCCGATGGGAAGTTTGTACCCGCCAATGCCGAAAACACGATCGTATTTCCGGGAGCCGATCAGAAGGTAGATATTATCGCTTATTATCCCTACACCCAGACTCTTCTGAGTGGGAACATCTACAACGTAGACATCGCCAAACAAGCTCCGTTGTCGAATATTGACCTGCTCTACTCCAATGATCTGAAAAACGTAAGTGCCTCTACCCCCAAAGACCAGATCAAACTTGGCTTCCGTCATATGCTGTCAAAGATTATTTTTGAAGTAAGCATGTCTGACGGTTCAGCTATCAGTGATATGTCGGCTACACTGAAAGGTTTTGAAACAAAAGCCAAATTCAATCTTTCGGATGGTACCCTGACTAATGTAGAGGGAACAAAAGATTTTGCAGCCATCGTCAAAGACACCAAAGCCGAAGCTATCATCATACCGAAAAACGCCAAGATCGGCAATGTAGACTTCGTCGTGGGAGGGAAGACTTATGTATGGGAGCCTAAAGATGACCTCAAAAAAGTCGAAGCCGGTAAGGAGTACACATTCAAGGTAAAACTCATGCCCGATGGTACAGTCGAAACTCTCAACCCCGGCGGTACAATCACTGACTGGGATAAGATCGATGGTGGTGAATATGAAATCAATGCCGAAGGAGGCGATACTCCTGCCAACATCACAATAGAAGGTGAAACAACACTGAACTTCGACAAGACAGCCTCTACCAAAACGTTATCGCTCAAGACAACAGGTAAGTTTGAAATCAGCAAGCCCGAAGCTGCCAACTGGATCACCATTACTCCTGCAAGTGGAAGCGGAGATACAAACGTAGAAATCAAAGTAACCGCCAACGAAACGACCAGCGAACGCACGGCCGATCTCACCATCAAATCTCTTGCTACCAAGTCTACTACCGGCAAAACGATAACTATCACGATCAAACAAGCTGGCAAAGAAGATGGCCCACAACCAGCCTCTAATCAGCTTTTCCCTGGCTCCGACTTCGAGAATTGGGATACTTTCATGGATGCTTTGGCTCAATATAAAACGAACCCCAAAATACCGGATTATGCAAGCAAAGCAGAAGGCCTTGGCATGGATGGAAAAACAGCCCTTCAAATAAAGGGGAAAATAGAAAAGAATCCTTATCTCTTCACAGTCAAGTCCACACCGGAAATTCTAGCCTCCCTGAAAGGGAAATCTCGTATCAATTTCTATGTAAAGGGTTCTATATCTGATGGGAGGAGTCTGTCAATCAACATCTACCAAAAATCTGATAAGTACAAACAGTTCCCTGTATTTAACATGGGAGACATCAAAGACAAGGATATCCTCGTAGAAGCAAGCCCAACGAATGAAAATGCATATAAGGGAGAAGTCAATACCAATGGCAAATGGATAAAAGTTTCTCTGGATATCTCAAAGATCTCCAATAATGAGGTTACAACAGCAAATATGTTTGCTCTTAAGACAGGAGGAGCTGCAACTTACGATCTCCTTATCGATAATATTACGGTTGAGTAAACCGAAGGCTTAATTACCCGAATAAATAAAAAGGCGGTGCCGATAATCGGCATCGCCTTTTATTTATTCTCCAGGCTTGCCCCTCTCGAGACCTTTGCATAAGCCCTTGCGACTTACCTTTTTATTGACTCTACAGGATGCAGTAATCGCAAGATATTGAGACTGAGGGAGAACAGTGAGTGTACTTGTCATTATGACCAAGCCCGAATGTCGAAGATAACACAGCGAGTACCGTGTTATGCAACAATCTTAGTAAAGGGCAAACCCTACCAATCCTGCCAGAACAATCATCAAAATAGGATGTATCCATTTCTTGATCGTAGCTACGAACGCCAAAGCAAAAAGAAACAAACTCCGCCAGTCCACGAAGTTTTCGCGAACGATAATGTTATCCAAACATAGCTGTTCGGAAGCCGGACTGATCAACTCCGAAATAAATCCGCTCTGAATGGACAAGAGCAAAGCAGCCGAAGCGATAAGGCCTACTGTAGCTGGTCGAATACCTTGGAAAGAAGCCTCGACATACTTATTGTTCCTGAACTTGCTGAAATAATACGAGATGATAAGCACCAATATAAAAGAGGGCAAACTAACAGCCGTGGTTGCAACAACAGCTCCCCAAACAGAGCCAGTCACCTTATATCCGATATAGGTAGCACTGTTGATTCCTATCGGCCCCGGAGTCATCTGGCTAACAGCCACAATGTCTACAAATTCTTGAGCAGAAAGCCAATGGTATTGATTAACGACCTTGTCCTGAATGAGAGACAACATGGCATACCCCCCTCCAAAACCGAAAAGACCGATTTCGCAATAGACTAAAAATAGCTTGAGGTACAACATCGAACAAAAAAGAACTACAAAGCAGGAGAATGTATCACGAGTGATTTTCTGCCCTTCTCTGCAATGCTCGCTTGATAACAAATGTATAGAAAAGCCCTCCCAAAGCGGAAAGCAATATCACAAACACAGGAGAAACCTCAAAATACCAAACCGAAACAGCAGACACAATTGGTATCCAAAGAGCAGAACGCTTCATCTTCATCGCCTGCCAAGTGCGTAATACAGGGGCTGCAATCATCGCCACAACAACCGGACGGATCCCCATGAAAATGCGAGAAATGATCTGATTATCCCTAAACTCAACGAAGAAAATAGCGATACCCAAGATCACTACAAAGCTGGGCAAAATAGTTCCCAAACAACAAAACACCGCCCCCAATACTCCACGAAGGCGGTACCCGATGAAGATGGAGATATTCACAGCAAATATCCCCGGCATGGACTGCGCCATGGCAAACAGATCGAGAAAGCCTTCTCGGTCGATCCAAGCCTTCCGATCTACCAACTCCTGCTCTATCAGGGGCAACATAGCATACCCTCCCCCAAACGTAAATCCGCCAATTCGGAAAAACGTAAGGAAGAGGGTTAGTAATTCTTTCATACTCTCTCCTACAGAAGTCAGTATCGCCTGCGACTCGAACGCCCGGACGATTTGCTCTTGCTTGCAGAGGTCTTGGCAGGCTTTGCCGCTTTTACTTTTTTAGGTTTTGGATCAGACTTCGCTGTCTCTTTGGTGCGAGAGGTACGTTTCCGGTTTATCGATTTGGCTGACTTACCAGTCTTGCCCTCCATTTTGCGATTCATCCACGTACTGTCTTGTGTAGCATAGAGGCCTTTCTCGAAGTTTTTCAACTCCAACTCAATACGCTTTTGCTCCATTTTGATCGAATCCGGTGTATTGCAATACTGAGCAATCGACCGATCAAGCAGATTAGAAGCCATCACGATGTCCCCTCGATACATACGCATCCGGAAAAAGTCGTCCAAAGTAGCCGAATGTACATTATTCAAGCTGCTAAGCATCGCCTTTTGCCGTGCGATGTATGGCCTGATATTCTCGTATGGAATCCAGAACAGAGGAGTATTGCTTTCTTCTCCATAATCCCCCACATCGGAGAGGATTGGGCATAGAGCCAATATCTTCAGGTCATAGGCACTATTCTGCGGATTGAAATACCAC
This sequence comes from Porphyromonas crevioricanis, assembly GCF_900476255.1. Lineage (NCBI taxonomy): Bacteria > Pseudomonadati > Bacteroidota > Bacteroidia > Bacteroidales > Porphyromonadaceae > Porphyromonas > Porphyromonas crevioricanis. The sequence continues at coordinate 1,355,687 of NZ_LS483447.1, read as the reverse complement.
AGCTCCTTGATGTAATAGGCTTTGATATTGTTGGAAGGGATATCGGATGGCTCTATCTTAAAAAGCCTCCCGCTCTCCTTTGGAGCAGCCGCATACATGATCTGTGTTCGATCTAAAAAGTCTTTGAACTGCAAACGATGTTCCTCATCGAAAGCCTCGTAGCCATCCATATACTCATACACGGCTATGGCATCTTGATTGAGCAAATCAAAGACCGTAGAGAATAAGTTCCTCATACCATCTCTGGCACGTACAGGGTAATACAGAGGAGCATTGGAGTCTTTGGTAAGATCCAATCTGCGGTATATTACACGCTCCCACGGAGTCCCGTCCGTCTTCTGAGATAACAGCTCATTGAAACTCTTCGCCCGGTTCGACAGAGAACTTGCAGGATCGCTCTTTTTCTGTCCGCGAGATTTGGCTCCAGCTGCCCGTCTCACTGTCACGCCCCCCTCATCGGGGACTTCATTTTGAGCCATCCCCGAAGGAGCAGCAACAAGTACGACAGATACAGCCAACAATATTTTTGAGATCAGTTTCATAATCAGTTTACTATTACTTCCATAGGGGTGATACGCCTTGTGATTCCATCCGGTCCGATAGCTTGTACATCGGTAATATAGAATGGCTTCCCTCGTTGCAACGAACGGATCTGTCTTATTTGTCGCTCCGAAAATTCAGCTCCGTTAGAGACTTCGGGTATCGTGTTACCCATCGAATCGAAGAATTTTGTTGCGAACTTCACCACTTTGTAGCTCACATCAAGCACATTGTCGTCTATGGCAGCCTTGAGGCCTCCAGCAGACAGTAGTTGAGACTTGGCAATGCGCCCTCCCTTAAAACGAGTGGGATTGCCCTGTGCATCCTTGATTTCTATGTAAGGAGTAGGATCCGGCAGGGCTCGGACTTTCAGTTTGTTTTTAGTCATTGTCTGTACTCGCCCATCAGTCATCTTGGCGGAAACGGTTATCTCCACTTCCGTGCCGACTTTGGCCGGACGGGCAATCCATAGTTCGCCACGCTTGGTTATCTGCCCATTGGTCATAGAGACAGACACATTCTGGGAGGGAACCCCGGGGACTGCTATACTGATCGGGTTCTCTATACCTGCGTAAAGAACATTCATCAAGACCGGTGCCACGGATGCCATTGGCTCGGTAACATAGTATTCACTCTTAAACTCTCTGCGCATACTGCTACCGTCGGCACGCTTCATCTCTACATAGCCTTGCACAGGATAAGTACCCGGAGCTCCGGCAACAGAAGTGAAAAGACCTTTGCTCTCGGCCGGCAACTGACGTCCACCTACATAAATATCCGGTTGTAATGTGGAGTCTACGCTCGACAGCACAATCTGAGCACGGTAGGTATCTCCTCTCATCACCACTTGGCTTTGGGGGATCACTTGGGCTGTAATCAAATTGACTCGATAGTCTCCGACATCAACAGACTTCAACAAGTTTGTCAAGACTTCTCCTTCGGCAAATCGCACATCACTCTGGATCTTGGTGAGCATCGTTATGGCAGCACTCACCGGCATACTCTCAAACAGAGAAGCCTCCCAAGAGCTTTCCCTATTTGAGGTCTGTGTATCCAACATACGCTCTATTGTAGCCAATTTGGCCGTATCCGATACCAGCTTGCCCGATAAGGCCCTAAAGTCATCTATTTTCTGCCTCAAAGCTTTTCCCTTGCCATTGATGGGGTTGAGCAAGACATAGGAAGCAGCCTCCAGATCATCTTTGTGCTTGATATCTTTGACATCGGCAGTGGATCCATCGGATTTGCGAACAATATCCGATTTGATCTTCTCGATAAACAGACACAAGTCTTCGGAGCTTTTTCGGATCTGCTCTCCTCTCTCAAGCCATTTCCGGACTTTCTCCGGATTGGAGGCATAGGCTGTCCTCAATTCTTCCAACAGAAGCAAATTGCGTCTGTCAGTACCACCGATAGTAGCATCCAAGCCTCGGTCTACCTTCTGGAACCCCTCAAGCACCTCGGAAGAGACATTGAGGGCCATCATGGCGATGAAGACCAAGTACATCAGATTGATCATCTTTTGCCTATTGACATTGCCACCCGATCCTACAGACATATCGTTTTAATAGGTTATATCCAAGTTCTAAACATTAGAAGCAACACGACCCAAGATTCGTATATCACGATTCGGATTGCTTTGGGGCTCCAGCACCCATATTGGGAACATTCATATTCACCGTAAGAGCGGATAGCAGACGAGCATACACTTCATTGAGTTTGGTAAGCTGCGCTGCCATGCGCTCATTCTCGGTACGGAAGTGAGAGCTATCAATCACCGTACCATCGTACATATCCCGAATATGCTGCAAGCCTCGGTTGATGTGCTCTATCGTGTCTATCTGAGAGCTGATACCCTTGAGTTGTATCTCATATATGGTATTCAGACCAGCAATGTTACGCCCGAGATTTTCCATTTCCTTCTGATAGCCTGCAGAGGCCTCGGTCATTCCTTGTAATTGCTCATAGGTCTGCACCATTCCTTCGGACATCTGCCCTATACGCGCAAGTTGTTCGGAAGCCAATGCCAACTTCTCTATTCCGTCTTTCAATTTGGCAAGTTGATCTTCGGGCAAGATGTCGGACAAGGGAGATTGTGGCACTCCTGCTGCAGACGGAGAAGTAGCAGAAGTTACAGAAGCTGTGTTGACCACGGGTGCCCCTGCAAGAGGAGCCGTGTAGGGGAAGGGGAAGCCCTGTATCCCATCTCCACTCTGAGCCGCCTGCCGGGCTTTTTCCTGAAAGTACTCCTTGCGAGCCTCCATTTCTTCCTTATCCATAGGGTTATCCGAATCCAACTGAGGGAACAGATTCTCCCAATGATATTCATTTGCCGGTTTCTCGAAAGCAGAGATGAAGAAAACGAAAAACTCGGTCATCATCCCAACAAACAGCATTTGATTGCCGAATGGCAAATGCAGGAGCTTAAACAATGCCCCGATAATCACAACCGCAGCTCCCCAGCTGTAGAAAAAGTTGAGTACACGCCTACCCTTTCTACTAGCCAAAAAGAGCTCCAATCTATTTCTGTATCGTCTATATTTCTTTCCCATGACGGTAGAGTCTTATTGTTCGTTTATTTGAAAGCTACAGTCGTGCGCACACATCTAAAACCGATATAGGAGCGGGGCACGTTCTGATATTCACTGCTACGTGTAGTACTACGGATAAATCGTGCTACATCTTTCCATGAACCGCCACGTACCACTTTCCGCTTCAAGATGTAGGGATCTTGCAGATCGGCTGTATAAGAAAGCTCAGGGTTGATGTCGTTAAACTGCATCAAACCACTCTCGGTAAACACCGAGCTGGTCCATTCAGCCACATTACCTGCCATATCGTAGAGTCCGAAATCATTCGGCGAGTAAGATCCCACACGAGAGGTAATCAAATGTCCATCCGAAGTATAGTCTCCTTCGCCCGGCTTAAAGTTGCCCAGGAAACAACCTTTGCCACTCCTCAGATCATCGGTACTCCAAGGGTACTTATTATTGCTGTTTCCTGTGCGAGCAGCATACTCCCACTCGGCCTCTGTAGGCAAACGGAAGTCCTCGATAACCTGCCCGGCAGGCAAATCCAACCCTTGACGGAAAGATGCCGAACGCCAAGCACAGAAAGCCAAAGCCTGCTCCCAACTGATCCCTACAACCGGATAGTCGTCATAACCCGGGTGGTTGAAATAGAGCTTCATATATGTATCGTTCTGAGCATTGGGAAAGTCATTTATCCAGCAAGTCTCATCGGGATAGATCGGCACGATATAGGTATTCAGGAAATCATATTCACTGGACAAGGGGCGTGTAATAGTTTCCGATATTACTTTTCCGGCGTCATCTATGTAGGCTGTATCCTTGGAAACAAGCACCTGTTCGTCCAAATTGGGTTTAATATCGGTGTTAAGGTTTCTCTTTGCAGCATCCAACTGATGTTTGCGAAGAGCCGCAGAGCGATAGTCATAGACTTCGTATCGATAGAGCATCTGGTTGGCATCCAATTTGCGCTCTCGGGTCACCGGATTGGTATAGTACACGCTATTGATTGCCTCCAACTCGCTCTCGGAAGCTCTTTTGCCAGAGGGGATAGGTTTAGACCAATCCAAATGTGGAGTCACAGGATCTCCATACCGATCCTCCGTGATCTTAAACTCGGAAAGACCGGCATAGGCAGGGTCGGCCAATCGCTCTCTGATTATAGAATCTCGCACATAGTACACAAACTGGCGATACTGCGCATTGGTAATCTCCGTGCGATCCATCCAAAAAGCATCCACCGAAATCGCTCTGGTGATGGAAGGGCTTCCCCAAATCGAGTCAGTAGAATCTTTGGAGCCCAACACAATCGTACCTCTAGGTATCTGTATCATACCGTAGGGTTGAGGCTCATTCCAACTGCTGAGCCGAGCTCCGGTAAGCTCACCTCCAACCGAAGAACGACCGGAGGCACAGGACAAGAAAGACCCGACAACTCCCAAAGTCACCGAGCAAACCGTCGCATATATCAACTTCGATATCTTCATCTATACTGTCTTAATAATATATCTACACCTCAATTCAAAAAACCGGGCCTGGATTTTCCTAAAGCAAACGCACGCTTTTGTATCGGACATCCCCCTTCTTGGTTTGCGATAGCGGAAAGCTATATGTCAAAAGTAGTTCGTGGCTCCCCCAATTGCGATGCGCCAAAGAAGAGGTCGGCATCTCAAAAGCATAGGTAGCAAACACACTCCCCAAACGCATACCGAACGAGAGACCTGCAGCTGCCATCGGACGATACATCAGGGAGGCATAGAACTTGTCTGCATAACTCATCCCCATATTCACGTCCACCCGATATGAATACCCATCAGTAAGCGCAAAGACCGAAGGGTACCAAGCCAATAACGAACCCACGGGCTTTATATTGTATCCCGCAAGTAAGTTGTACGAAGGTACTAATCTTATGTAATGATTGAGATCATACTTCAGCTGTGGGTTCAAAATATGTCTGGCAGCCACACCGACATACCACTTAGGGTGTATATACATGAGCCCGGCACGCAAGTCAAATGTTTTTCCACCCACCTTGGTCAGAGGGATAGCAGGGTCATTGCCTCCGCTCCCTTCGCCTTCGGGGAGTTTTACTTTTGTGCCATCGAAACTACTGTTGTAAAAACACCCTTCTACGCCGATACTCAAAAATCCGGATTTGAGACGTTGCCGAAAGGCAAACTGCCCGGCAAGCTCCGTCTGTGTAAAAAGCCCTATTGTCTCATTGGTTAGCACGATACCGGCTCCGTGTTGCTGCCCCCAAATAGGTATAGGCGCATCCGCCATCAATACAAAACTCTTTGATGCCCCGGGCATTCCCTCCCATTGCCTGTTGTGCAAAGCTGTCAGCTTGACCTCTCCACTACGGCCGGATTGGGCAGGGTTGTAATACCCCATGGCATGACTGTACTGAGAGAGCGACAAATCGGACTGTGCCGACAGGCTGAAAGCAGCACCCCGGAGTATAAGCCCCCCGAAAAAGCAAAGGCACAAACGAATGATCTTCCCCATACAAACAACAAAAGGACGGCACACGTGAGGCACAATACGCAGCTCACCTCTGCCGTCCCTTGTCTTTTTACAACGCTTCCGATCTCCGATTTAGTATGTAATCAAAAACAGAGATTAGTACTCATCTTCGTCAAAAAAGAAATCTTCCTTGCTGGGATAATCAGGCCAAATATCTTCGATAGACTCGTAGATATCCCCTTCATCTTCTATCTCTTGCAGGTTCTCGATCACCTCAAGCGGAGCACCAGAGCGTTGTGCATAGTCAATAAGTTCATCTTTACTTGCAGGCCAGGGTGCATCCTCCAACTTAGATGCCAATTCCAGAGTCCAATACATAAGGTACCTGTTCTTTAGTTAATTACTACTCTTTATCACGAAGAAACAAACATAAAGAATGTCACTCCGAAGGACAGCACAAAAATAAATGATTATAACGAATATGCAAGCCTATGGCAAATATTATTAGTCCATCATCCGCCTGCGGTAGTCATTATCAATATTTTTCCTGTCGCTCTCGGAAGGAATGAAATGCTCCGATCTCTCCAATTGATCAAGCAACTTCTTGTCTTCGGAGCTGAGCGAATGAGGGATATGGACATTTACATGAACCAACAAATCTCCCTTGCCATATCGAGAGCCATAAACAGAAATGCCTTTGCCACGCAAACGCAACACCTTGCCCGGTTGTGTACCCGGCTCTATACGCAGCTTGACTTTCCCATCCAATGTAGGCACCACAACTTCCCCTCCCTTAGCAGCTAAAGGAACGGAAACGAGCAAATTATATATCAAGTCGTTGCCATTGCGGATAAGATTCTCATCCGGCAGCTCCTCAACAACAACCAACAAGTCGCCATTGATACCACCACGGGGGGCTGCATTCCCCTTTCCGGAGAGAGAGATCTGCATTCCTCCGATCACTCCGGCCGGAATGTGAATATCTATAGACTCCTTGTCTCGCACAATTCCGGAGCCTCCACAGTGGGAACAAGGGTTTTCGATTACTTCGCCCACTCCTCCACAGGTACGACAGGTCGTGGAGCTTTGCATTCTGCCGAATATGGTATCCTGTACAGAGGACACAACGCCCGACCCATGACAGGTCTGACAAGTGTGCTTGTCTTTGCTTTCCTTACAGCCTACGCCGGAACATTCCTTACAAGGGACATATTTGTTCAGTGCAATGGTTTTGTCCACTCCTTTGCTTATATCAGCCAAAGACAGCTTGATACGTACTCTTAAGTCCGACCCCTTGGAGACCGGACGAGCAGATCCTCTGCCGGATGAAAAGCCCGAACTAAAACCACCAAAACTACCAAACCCACCGGAACCGAAAAGGTCGCCGAACATACTGAAAATGTCTTCCATAGACATTCCCTGTCCACCAAAACCTCCGGCACCGGAAGCTCCGCCTACACCTGCATGGCCAAATTGGTCATAGCGACTTCTCTTTTGCGCATCGCTCAATACGCTATAAGCTTCGGCTGCTTCCTTGAATTTCTCTTCGGCTTCTTTGTCCCCCGGATTCTTATCCGGGTGGTATTTGATTGCCAGCTTACGATATGCCTTTTTCAGCTCCTCTTCTGTGGCATTCTTGGCCACCCCGAGGACTTCGTAATAATCTCTTTTACTTGCCATCTATACAAATCCTCCGAAAGTAAATCATTGGCCTACAACCACTGCAGCAAAACGAAGCACCTTATCATTCAAGGTGTAGCCCTTGCGTGTACAGTCTATCACTTTGCCTGCCTCTTCGGGGCTGGGAGCGGGTATCATAGCCACTGCCTCATGCTTTTCATCATCAAACACCTCTCCCACAGTCTCTATGGGTTTCACACCCTGGGCTGTAAGAAAGTCGGTCATCTTCTTGTAGATCAACTCCACACCCTCTGCGAAAGGTGTCTTGCGCTCCTCTTCCGGCAGGTTGGATATGGCACGCTCCATATCATCCACTACGGGAAGTAGATCTCGAAGGGTACGCTCCCCTCCGTTGCGTATCAGTTCACTTTTTTCTTTCAGGGTACGCTTGCGATAATTGTCAAACTCAGCCATCAGCCTCAAATGGTCATCTCGAAGAGAGTTCAATTCCCGATTGAGCTTTGTCAGCTCATCCTCCTCGGGGATCTCGGCAGTTGCCTCTTTGTCTGTATCCGGTTGCGCTGTATCCTGTACTTCTTCGGTCGGCATTTCCGGGGCTTTTCCGGCTTCTGTCCGACTGTGTTTTTTATTGCTCATTACTATGTATTTTGGGTTTTCTTACTTGAATTCTATACAAATAACATACCAACCATATGAAACTCCTTATTTTGACAACAATCCAAGGATTCTCGGACAAGTAGGCACCAAGAACTGTGCAATATGACAATCTGCCTTAATGAATGGAGAAAAAGTCCGACAAGGCTTGATTCTAAATTGAAGAAACTTTCTCAACTGGGAATTGCTCTATTCTGTTTATTTGACAATTGTATTGTTATCTTCCGTTATTTGCATTTTGCCCTAAATCAGGGCTATTTTCCCCCTATTTTCCCTCTTTTTTTTGATGTCGAGGGGAGTCGTTTTTTGCTAACACGGGAGAGAACGAAAATTATCTCCTGAGGAAATTATTTTTTTCTCCTGTGTTAGCAAAAATTCTCTCAGGAGAGAAATTCGGCCCTTCCAGAACGCCCTATTCATCGGCATTCTGGCAGGTGCACAAAGCAGTCAAAAAGCAGTTGTATTGGCCTATCCTATAAGGAGGCTCTTTTCCCCCTATTTTTCGGTTTTTACCGCAAGTGTATTTTTTACAAAATACATCAACTTCAATAGCGACTGGTGGACCATAACTCAAGGCTACTATACAGACAAAAAATGGGGTCGCCCACTCTTAAAGCAGACGACCCCAATATCATTACCTTGACCTTGGAGCTATTGAAACAGTCTTTTTAGAACCGGTACAATGGTATCTCCTATCTTACCCTCCTTTTTCAGAGGGAAATACGACAAATCAAATGCGCTTTACCAACTCTATAAAGAGCTTCTCCATGCGTTCACCGGCAGCTTTAGCCGCACGGATCACATCATCGGCATCATTCACAAAATCATCGGCAAAATGATAGCCTTCATTCGTGATCACACTCATACCGAACACACGAAGTCCAGCATGGCGAGCTACAATCACTTCAGGTACAGTACTCATACCAATAGCATCGCCACCGACAGATCCCCAGAACTTATATTCGGCTGGTGTTTCGTAGGAAGGTCCCGTAAGGCCGACGTAGACACCTTCTTTGAGTTCGAGCTTCAGCTCCTTGGCTATCTCTTTCGCTTTTGCCACATACTCTCGGTCGTAAGCCCGAGTCATGTCGGGGAAACGCACCCCAAAAGTTTCCATGTTCAGCCCGACAAGGGGATTAGGCATATTGTTGATGTGATCGGTAATGATCATCAAATCACCAACCTTGAAAGAGGTATTCACCCCTCCGGCAGCGTTTGACACAAATAAGGTCTTTACTCCCAACAACTTCATCACTCTCACAGGGAAAGTAACCATCTCCATCGGATAACCTTCGTAGTAGTGAAAACGTCCCTGCATGGCTATCACAGGCACACCGCCCAACTCACCACAAATCAAATTGCCCTTGTGGCCGACAGCCGTAGATTTGGCGAAATGAGGAATCTCTCCGTAAGGGATCACAGTCTTATTGCTTATCGCCTCTCCGAGTTCACCCAACCCGCTGCCCAATATAATTGCTATTTGTGCTTTCTGAGGCAAGCGGGAAGCTATGTAAGTCGCCGCCTCGTGATAATTCTGTTCTTGCATAATCTTTGAGGTATTGGTTTTAGTGTTGTTATCAATTCATTAGCATAGCCATGGCTTATTTTGCTTGCCGGGCTTTTGCAATCAGCTTATAGGCAACCTCAGCCGCCTTATCTATAATCTCATCTTCTCCTTCTATCTTGCCATGCAACATCAAAATCCGACCATCTACAATTGTCGTGTCGACGACGGCAGAGCCGGAGGCCGAATAAACAAGATTTGATACAAGGTTGTGACAAGGTACCATTTCGGGTTTTTTGAGGTCTACCAGACATAGATCTGCCAGTTTTCCTTCAGCTATCACTCCGGCATCAATACCCATAATAGCTGCACCATCGGCTGTTGCTGTGCGATAGATATCCCGGGCAGTTACTGCTGTAGGATCCTTCCTCCAAGCTTTGCCCATGAGAGCTGCCAAGTGCATGGCTCTGTACATATCCAAATTGTTGGAGCTGGAGGTTCCATCGGTACCCAAACCAATCAGGATGCCTCGCCGACGCATTTCCTCATAGCGAAATTGGTAGCCCGAAGCTAATTTGAGGTTGGAAGCGGGGTTGTGCACCACCTTACATCCATATTTGGCCAATAGATCCATTTCCTCCTCGTCCACCCACACAGCGTGAGCCAAAACCAAATGAGGACTGAGTACTCCCAACTTGTGCAGATAGCGAACAGGGCTAAGGCCATACTTCTCCATGGCATCTCGGCATTCACCCTCCGTTTCAGAAAGATGCAAGTGTATCAAGACATCATTCTCCTCGGCAAACCGGTGGCAAAACTGCAATTGCGGCCCACTCACCGTGTAGATAGCATGAGGCCCGATAGAGAATGTGATACGATCCGAAAAGGCCTTGAATTTCTCCAGATAGACATAGCTCTGCTCCCTATCCAAAGCCGCTCGTTCGGGATCATCCCTATCGAAGAGAGTGTAGCTCAACACTGCTCGTAGCCCCATGTCTTCGACAGCTTGAGCAGTAGACAACGGGAAGGTGTACATATCGAGAAAAGCCGCCGTACCACTCCTGATCATCTCCAGGCAAGCCAGCTTGGAGCCCCAATACACATCCTCCGGAGTCAAGTGCGCCTCTACCGGCCAGATATACCCCTCAAGCCAATCCATTAGATTGAGATCATCTCCATAACCTCTGAAATAGGTCATAGCCGAATGAGTATGGCAGTTATACATACCGGGCACAATGGCTTTGTGGCTGCCATCGATGAGCCGCATATCGACTCCCGACTCTATCTTGGGAGCAATGCGACTAATCCGGTTATCCTCAATGAGCAAGTCTGTAGCCTGCCCATCGAGGATTGCCCCTTGTATCAGGATTTTATTTGCTTGTTCTTTCATTTCGACCTCGGTCTCCGTAGAACAATCACTTAAACAGTCTATAAAACTCAGCCACTGCCTCTATCCCCTTATACCACATATCAAGCGGCATATTTTCGTTGGGCGAATGAATGGCATTGGAGCCAAGACCAAAGCCCATGAGAATAGACTTCAAGCCGAGTATACGTTCAAACCCAGCAATAATAGGGATACTACCTCCACTGCGCACAGCCAAAGGACGTTTCCCAAACGCAATTTCTATGGCATCGGAAGCCGTGCGATAGGCGGGCATATCAATAGGACAGAGATAAGCCTGCCCTCCGTGATGTGGGCGAACCTCTACTTTTACGTGCTTCGGAGCCAATGTAGCGATATAGTCTACCAGTTGTTTGGCAACTTTCTCGTGATCCTGATTAGCCACTAATCTGCAGCTGACCTTGGCGAAAGCCTTGGATGGGAGAACCGTTTTAGCTCCTTCTCCGGTATATCCTCCCCATATACCACAGACATCGAAGCAGGGGCGACAGCTATTGCGCTCCAGGGTTACATACCCCTTTTCTCCGGTCACAGCATCCACACCGATAGCATCACAGTATTCCTTTTCGTTGTAAGGAACCTGTGCTATCATACGACGCTCCTCTTCGCTCAGAGGCACCACATCATCGTAGAAACCCGGTATGGTGATATGCCCATTTTCATCTATTATCTTGGAAATAATGTTGCAAAGCTCATTGATCGGATTACCTACGGCTCCGCCATAGATACCCGAGTGTAGATCCCTATTGGGACCTGTAACTTCTATTTCCCAATAAGCAAGACCTCGCAGACCGCTGGTCATGGACGGAATGTCTGCAGCCAGCATGGAGGTATCGGAAACAAGTATAAAGTCAGCTTTGAGCAATTCTTTATTTTGCTCCAAGAAAGGATACAGAGAGCCGGAGCCGATCTCTTCCTCTCCTTCGAGAATAAATTTCACATTGCAGTTTACATAGCCCAAGGCAAGAGCCGTCTCGAAGCCCTTGGCCTGTATCATGGACTGCCCCTTGTCGTCATCAGCTCCACGTGCCCAGATGTGTCCATCACGTATTTCCGGCTCAAAAGGTTCGGACTTCCAGAGCTCAAGAGGTTCGACAGGCATCACATCGTAGTGACCATATACCAACACAGTTTTGGCTTGAGGATCTATGATTCGTTCGGCATAGACCACCGGATTTCCGATAGTGGGCATGACTTCGGCTTTGGTTGCACCTATCTTGAGCAGGTGATCACGCCAATGCTCGGCTGTACGCTGCATATCAGCCTTGTGTTCTTGTTTGGCACTGATCGAAGGGATACGTATAAGCTCGAATAAATCGTTGAGGAAGCGCTCCTCGTTCTGTTTGATGTACTCTTTCGTTGTCATTTCTACTAAATGTACTCGTTACTAATTCTAATGTTACAGCCCAAAGATACCGAATTTATTTGCGCAAAAGCTCACCGACAGACGTTTGCGATTTTGTCGGAGATCGTAGTATCAGACATGTAGTTTCAGCGTTCATCCGCAAGCAAACAAATAGGGCCTGCCACAGAAAGCAACAGGCCCACAATGGGACTACGAACAATACAGTCCCCAACAGTCCTCACGACATTATTGTCGATATCGAAAAACCCCTTGTCGGAAGCTCACTCCTTTCATCCTATTTCCCAATGTGACTACTGCATAACATTGCTACAATCCTGCTGTAATATTGATAAAAAGTCAATCCGGATTGGCTCTTTTAGCAATAGATAAGCCTTGTCATTAGTTCAGGGCGCAAAGTCTCGGCTGCTATTTGCTGTATTTGCTCGGCAGTAATGGCATCTATGCGAGAAAGAACGGTCTGCATATCATCATAGCGATCATAATGCAAGAGGCTCTTGGCAAAATTTAGGGCCACGCTCTCTCTCGAATCTTCGGCGATAAGAAGTTGCCCTTTCACTTGTCTTTTGGCAGCAAACAAATCTCGCTCGGGAAGTTGTTGCTCTACCAGTTTGAGCATCTCTTCTTCTATGGATCTCATTGCCTTTTGCACATTCTCCCGGGCCGAAGCAAAGTAGATACTGTACATACCAGCATCGGAATAGGCATTGTAGGAGGCTTCTACATTGTACACCCACCCTTTTTTCTCTCTCAAAGCCATATTCAGACGAGAATTCATTCCCGGCCCTCCCAGAATGTTAAGCAGAAGACCAAGCGGTATCCTCTTCTCGCTATGCATGGAGAATGTAGAGCTCCCCATGAGTACATGCTCTTGGTAGGTATTCCGCCTTGTTCGGATTTGCTTGACTACCGGAGGCTTTTGTGACACATCCGGCTTGCTGATAAGTGGTAACTCGTTCGGGAAACAGCCGAAGACTTGTTCGGCCAACTCCACCAGACGCTCCTCGTCTACTTGACCTTTGATAAAAAACAGCATATTCGATGGACGATAGTATTCGTCCATAAAACGACGCCCCATGGTTGCAGAAATTCGCTTCACGGAACGTTCGTTACCCAAAATACTATGCCCCAAAGGCGTGCCGGCGAAAAGGATATTTTCAAATTCGTCATAAATCAACTCGGAGGGACTATCCCGGTACGAATTGATTTCATCTATGATTACAGTCTTTTCTTTGATGAGCTCTTCCGAGGGGAAACGACTGTTGAGTACAACATCGGCCAACAGCAGAAAGATACGCTGCCAGTAGTCGCAAGGAAGAGCTGCGTAGATAAAAGTCTCCTCTTTGGTCGTATAGGCATTCAATTCTGCTCCGACTTCTTCGGCTCGCTGTATGATATGGGTACTGCTCCGGCTTTTAGTCCCTTTGAAGAGCATATGCTCAACCAAGTGGGCCATACCATAAGAGGCTATATTTTCATTCCTTGTGCCAGCTCTCACTGCGAACCCCATGTACGTAACTTTCTCGTCTTCGGGCATAAAAGCCAGGCGAAGGCCACAACCCAGCGTGCGTATATGATAAGACATTATCTACAAATATGAATGAGACATCAAATTTAATAAATACTTTTGCAGCCGAGATTGTTACGGATCAACAGATAATGGCAGAAGAAGTAAAGCACTACAGTGTAGAGGAGATGTTGCGGCATGAAGCCGATGCAATAAGCCGGATACCCCAAAGCAACGACTACGACAAGGCCGTGGCCATGATTATCGAGCAGGTACACAGCCGAGGAGGACGTCTTATCACCTCCGGTATGGGAAAAGCCGGACAAATAGCAGCCAATATGGCTACAACGTTTTGCTCTACCGGTACTCCTGCATATTTTCTACATCCCAGCGAAGCTCAACACGGAGATTTGGGAATTATACGAGAAAATGACATCCTTCTGTTGGTCAGCAATTCCGGACGCACCAGAGAAGTTCTGGAGTTGGTCGAGTTGGCAAAAGGGTTGGTCAAAGGCATCCCTATGTTGCTCATCACCGGAAATACGGACTGTGAGCTAGCCCAAATGGTCAATGTCTGTCTCTCCACCGGCAATCCGGCAGAAGTCTGTCCTCTGGGTTTGACTCCGACTACAAGTACCACGGTGATGACTGTAATCGGTGACGTACTGGTGGTGCGTACTATGCAGGCTATCAACTTCGGATATGCAGATTATGCCATGCGTCATCACGGAGGATACCTTGGCTCGAAAAGTAGAGATCTGAGCACAAGATAGTTTCGTCCATGACTTGTACATCTCTTTCGCATACTTTGCCTCCCATAGGTATTGCCATATGTCTACTACTCCTCCTCGGCTGTGCATCCGGCAAAAAAGCCTACAGAGTAGCAGCCATGTGCGAGCGAACAGAAATAGGCAACTATCAGATTTGCTGGGAAACAGACCCGGACATAAGAGGCAAAGTGCGCATATCGGTATTAGACAGACCGGAGAGCCAATCCACAAGTCAAGTGTTTGAAGTCGAAGCAAATTCCGGATCGGCTACCTGTGTCACAAAAGACAATTTCAGCCCCAAATTTTTCCAACTGGATTTTCTTGACCCCGGTATTAAGTATGTAGTGGGGCCTCGCAGAGTGTTACTTGACAGTCTGCAATCTCTGTGGGATATAGGAGGAGTGACTAATACCGATGGAGAAAATACTCGCTGGGGGGTTATATATTTCTCCCAAAATTTCGAGGATTTCAGCCCTTTGGATATGCAAAAAATCAATTCGATGGGGTTACACTCCATCATTGCATTGTGCAACGAAAAGGAAAAACCCGAAGTAGAAACACGAGACGCCACAATCCACCTACCCTGCAATGACTCCTTTCATCTGGATAGCTTACTGCAACGTCTGGTCAGCGAACCTTACACAAATGAGGAAATGCGACTTACGGTCAGGCAAATCCTGCTCTCCTATGTAGATCACAACAATGAGCAAATACGGCAAGCTCTCTTTCTGGCATCCGATCCGGATATGTACCCGATACTATTCTGCTCACCTTACCCACTGGGGGGGCTGTCCTATCTGGGTATGCTCATCTTGAGCACTTGCGGTGTATCAGACCAAGCTATCGTAGAGCTCTACACAGAGCCTAATCACAAGATCAAAAAAACTAGCCGCTGGAAAAACCTTGTTGCACAAATGAATGAGGAACAGCAAGAGGCCTTCACTTTTTTGATTACGGCTCACGATGATCTTATGCTGGAAGTAATGGAGCTCATCCGATCCCGATATGGCAGCATATCCAACTACCTCACCCAAGAGCTTGGCTTCGGCCCGGAAGATCAGGCTCGTCTTAGACAAAATATTTTGAGCAACTAATCCGACTTTCTCCGACAAGCCTGCAAATTCGGTATACGCTGCTATATTTCACCTTGTGCGACCAAGCTGTGGAAAGCTGCCATCGCAACAACAAAAAACTAATTCATTTTGAATACATTCCAAGAATTAGGGATCATCGATCCCTTGATAGAAGCCATAACAGAAATAGGCTTCGAGCATCCCATGCCTGTACAAGAGGCTGTAATACCCTACTTATTGGGTGATGACATAGATCTAATTGCCTTAGCACAGACCGGCACAGGTAAGACAGCTGCTTTCGGCTTACCTCTGATCCAGAAAATAGTAAACACAAACCGGAAACCGGAAGCAAAGAAACCTGCGGCTCTCATACTCAGCCCTACACGAGAACTATGTTTGCAAATTGCCGACGACCTGATCTCCTACTCCAAGCTCCTTGATCAAATACAGATTGTGCCCGTATATGGCGGAGCTTCTATCGAGGCTCAGATTCGCTCTCTGCGGAATGGCGTCTCGGTACTTGTCGCCACCCCGGGGAGATTAGTAGACCTGATCAACAGGAAAGCCGTCTCACTGGAAAATACCAATACAGTGGTACTTGATGAAGCTGATGAAATGCTAAACATGGGCTTCACCGAGAGTCTCAACGAGATATTAAGCCACGTGCCGGAAGAAAGGCATATGCTGCTATTCTCAGCGACAATGCCGAAAGAAATAAATGCGATAGCACGATCATATATGCACGATCCGAAAGAGATCGTCATTGGCTCCCGAAATATGGCGAATACCAATATCAAACATCAATACTATTTGGTAGCCGCCAAGCATAAATACCCAGCCCTGAAACGTGTAGTGGATTTCTACCCTAATGTTTATGGCATCGTATTCTGCCGCACAAGGGCAGAAACCCAAGAAATAGCAGACAAACTGATACAGGATGGCTACAATGCCGACTCTCTGCATGGAGAACTTAGTCAAGCCCAACGAGACTATGTAATGCAGAAATTCAGGATAGGACACATTCGACTGCTTGTGGCAACAGATGTGGCAGCCAGAGGATTGGATGTAGACAACCTCACCCACATCATCCACTACGGACTACCGGACGAAATAGAGGTCTATACACACCGGTCGGGACGTACTGCCAGAGCTGGTCGCACAGGCCTGTCCATTGCATTGTGTCACAGTCGTGAAAAGTCAAAAATAAAGGGAATAGAGCAGCGCATAGGGCAATCCTTCGAAAGAGCTTACCTGCCTGACGGAAAAGCTGTCTGTGAAAAGCAGATCTACCACCTGGCCGACAAAATAGAGCGAGAAGTACCGGAAGAGAACTCCGCCATTGAAGATCTTCTACCCGGTATTATGCGCAAATTGGAATGGATAGACAAGCAGGACTTAGTCAAACGTATTGTAAGTCTGGAGTTCCGTCGGATGCTGGAGTATTATCGCTCGGCCCCAACGATAGACGAGGCTGATGAAAAAGGGCGTATAAAAACTGAAACAAACGAAACGCGCCGCAACAAACGAAATGCACAAGCCGAGGAAGGGATGAGCCGACTCATGATTAACTTCGGTAAGGCAGATCAGCTATTCCCAGACAAGCTGATAGAGCTGATCAACCGCTGTTGCCCCGGCCCTCGCATCAAAATTGGCAAAATCGACTTACTGTCACGTCAAGCATATTTCGAGGTTGAGGAAGATATTGCCGACAAGGTAATATCCATGATGAACGACTACGAGGTGAATGGTCGCCTGATACGAGTAGAATATGCCAAGCCTTTCTCAAAAGATGAGCAACACTCCCGCAGGGCATCCACACGCAGAAATAGTAGGTATAAAGACCGATCGAGTGGAAATAAACGGAGCAGCAGACACAGTGATACAAAGGCTAAAGGAAGGAACAGCAAGGGGAAAAAGAAAGGGGAGCATTTCTACGACAAGTTTCGCTAAAACTCTTTCCCCCCAATAGGGGTAAGTTGGGTCTATTACCTCAGAGACTATTGTATAGACTCTTTGGCATTCCGAAATTCAAATATGGCACAAAAAAAAGAGGGTGTTGCTTTTTCTGCAACACCCTCTTTGAGTTATATTTTTCCGGCAAAATCAGAAGTTATAAGCCAGACCCAATCCTACAATTTCCTTAAACTGCACCTTGGCTCCAGTTACTACCCCGTTGCTATCAATCATCTTTACATCATCGTCATAGATAAGGTTCGTGGTAACTGTAGCCGACAAAAACTTATTGATCTTCGCTGCAACAGCCAAATCCCAATTGACATCAATATTTCCGAAGTCGTGGGTGTAAGCTGAAAAAAGGCTTAGTTTGGTCACTACATTGATATTTTTCATAGGAGAAAAGTTGGCTAAAACCACAGTAGAAGCTCCAAGCTCAGCAAAAAGCTTCTCGCCCTTCTTCACTCCAAAGGCCCCAGCATCAGAAAGTCTCTTATCATCCACGATAGTCAATTTACCGGTAAGGGGAGACATAAATATGGATACAACTTTATGTGGACGATACTCTGCTCCAAGCCCCAAATTGAGGTAGGCAGGAGCAAAGAAGTTGGAGATATAGTTTTCCTTGGGATCGGAGGGTTTCTTGTACCCCTTGGCATACTGTGTCAAAAAGGAAGCCATACCCGACACCAACCATTGCTCCGTAGCTTTGTAACCAGCCATTGTACTTAGCTCGAATTTGTCTACGGTCTTTACCCAATCATTGGCTTGGGTATAGTTCATCCCAAAATCTGTGTTAAGTGTGTTATTCCAGCTAAAACGTCCTTTTTCATACTTAGCTCCTATGTTGAGATACACATTACCGGCAACAGTATTGTCCCCCCCGGCAGCCCAATTAGTGAGGGAGGTTTGCGAAAGATTCAAGCCCGTAATTCCGGAAACAGTCCAATTCTTGGTAGTGTCTTGTGCATAAAGATAAGAAACAAGCAAGTGGGAACTCAGTGTGATAATGATCAATGCTAACTTTTTCATAGGATTTCTAAAAATAAGAGGAGTATACTCCAATACTCCGGTTTGTTACCGATACTAATTGGTGCCCTTTCTACCTCAACTGTCACGATTTGCAGTGAGTAGAGAAACGACAACTCTCACTGGGCAAGAAACAACAGAAGTTCATCTTTTGTTCGGCGTTGCCCACAAAAAAGATTATGAAAAGAGAAAAATAAAATCTGTGGATGGTGAGTACAGATTCATAGGAGCCATATTTCAGTCTCATTTCCTCAATGATTATAAAAAAACCACGAACCTAGTTAGGGTTCATGGCTTTACAATTTCATTTTCTTAAGTGGGCCCAATAGGATTCGAACCTATGACCCTCTGCTTGTAAGGCAGATGCTCTAAACCAGCTGAGCTATAGGCCCCAATTGTTCCGTAGAAGGACAGCAATAGACAACCGCGGGTGGGCCCAATAGGATTCGAACCTATGACCCTCTGCTTGTAAGGCAGATGCTCTAAACCAGCTGAGCTATAGGCCCTAATTGTGGTCGTCTGCGTCTACGTCCGCACTCTCAATTCGAGGAGCACCTCTCGGAAACACAGCGCAAAGGTACAAGGATTTTCGAAACTTACAATAGTATAGAATGAGGAAATCTGATATTTATTCCCCTGCAACAGAAACAACATGCACAAAGAATCCGATCAAAAGAACTTCCTATATAACCATAACATATTATAGTAAAGGCTATTAACAATAGCGATATTCTCTTTTCGTTTGAGTGAAAATCACACAACATTGCAACAAATATCTTCCGTTTAGTACCCAAACAAATAGAAACTCCTTATTTTTTCTCTGTCATAGCTTCTCATCTGGATTTTGTCCATACTGTAATCAATGTCACAAAACGATGTCACAACAAAGAAAATCATCCAATGAAAAGGCCTCATTTCTGAGACCTCACGAAAAGAATCATTCACGTGGATGCCCTATGATCTACATGAAGCAAACAAACATCCAGTATACGGCAAAGAGATTCTGATATGTTTTGTAAAATTTCGCTTGCAGAGAAAACTGGGAAAACAGGAAAAAAGGTTCTGAAAACAAGAGAATCCCCCCTCCTTGAGGCCTTTATGATCACCTCCTGAGATGCCTATGAATAGAGCGTTCTGGAGGGGGTATTTTTTCTCCATGCCAAATTTTTGCTCTCTCCTGTGTTAGCGAAAATTCTCTCCTGTGAGAATTTATTTTCTCCCGTGTCAGCAAAAAACGCCTCCCATAGGCCTCAAAAAAGAGTGGAAAAACACGGTCAAATAGCCCTAATTCGAGAAGAAAAACTGCAGTAAAAAGGAAACAAAACAGCACAGAAATATATAAATATACATATAATCCTAGGTGCCTATAAAAGAGGAGACCTAAGAATTTATATCGAGGGCTGTTGCATAACATGACTTTCGAAGCGTTATCTTCATTCAATATTCAGGCTCGGCCATATACGATAATAAAGTATTTCTTGTGCCCTTATTCCCAATGTCTTCAAGATCACCTTACTCTGCAAATCAATAAAGTAATAAGTTCTACTTGCCATTTTGGAACCCATGCAAAAGGCTTCAAGCATCATTAGATGGGTTACATCATGCATAGAGCACATCGCAACAGAGCATTTTGAGCCAAACACAACTACTCTTGAAGCGATCTGCATGAGCTCCATCACGACCTAACTGTACGACATCTTAAACTTTCTATTCCTGCATTTTTGCCTGCCTCATTGAAGTTCTTTTCCTGATTGTTTCATCAAAAAGCTTGGAGAAATCATCTACGATTCAGGAACATCAACTATATTTGTCTTCATAAAATAAAGCAGTTCTTTTCATATCTCATTTTGAATATCAAATAATAAATCAAAATGAATTCGCTTCTTTTTCAATTATAACACCGGCAATATTAGGTAGTAAATACAGTTGGTGAGGTGGTTTTATCCACCGTTTTGTTACGTTGAACTCTCGTTAAAAAACTATTATGACTATATCATGCAATAAAGTCCTTATCACAGTTGTGATGTTATTGGGCACGGTGCATTGGTGTTGCGCTCAGTCTGCTTTCTCACTTTTGGGAAAGGTGATAGATGACAAGGGGGATGCCCTAGTAGGAGCCTATATCGAATTGCTTGTGTCAGAAAGTGCAGCACCTATTGAGACTATTATCACCAATCATCTCGGAGAGTTTTATGTCTCTGCCGAAAAAGAGATACGCATCATCAGGGTGCAGTATATCGGATTTGAGAGGAAGGTCTTACAAGCTCCTTTTTCTTCTCCACTACTCATAAAGATGAAGGAGATCCCCTTAGAACTGGAAGAGGTCACGGTAACGGGACAAAGCTCAAGCAGAATCACAAATGATGGTATCAAGTTCTCGCCTACAAGGCTACAAAAAGCATTACCCAACATCACACATTACCTTGCGCAACTACCTTTTGTCGAAAAGTCTGGTAGTGGGTTTACTGTAGTCGGCAGAGGTGCAGCTGTAGTCTATATCGACAATCGAAAGCTCGAAGACCTACAAGAACTAAAAGAGCTCAAAATGGAAGACGTGCTCTCGGTCGATGTATTGCCCAATCCAGGGGCTTTCTATGATGCAGACGTCAGGGCTGTGATCAAGATCCGCACAAAAGGGAAGAAAGCCGGAATAGGTGCAGAGATCGCAAGTAGTGTGATCCATAGCGAATGCACAGAGTATTGGAATAGGGGTAAGTTCTCGTACAACACACCTACGCTCAGCTGGCAGTCTTCGCTCGCATATGACTATGACCCTACACGTGCCCAGCTCGATATAGTGCAGTTGATGACGAAAAACCAATCTTCGTCCGTGAAGTACAATAGTACGGAGGAGCAACTCTATAGGAATCTGTTTCTCCGCAATAGCTTGGTCTATTCTCCCAACAAGAGCAATAGTTTGGGTGTCTCACTCACATACAGTCATGCGCATTGGAAGACAGATATCGTCAATGGATTGCACTATACAGATGCAGTGAGCAACATAGAGTTTGAGCAAAAATCTAACTCTAAGAGTCCAAGTCATAAGTGGACGGGAAACCTGTTTTACAACTACTCCGACAAGCGTTGGGACCTACTCTTCAATACTGATCTCTATCGAGGAAACAATTCCAACGTTATGACTTCTATGAGTTCGGATCATACGGTAGAGCCAAATGTCAATACGCATTCGGAGGGTAGCAACTTCCTCACCTATTCCCAAGCCGTAGCGAGCTATAAAGTCTCGGATCGCATAAATGTCCAATTCGGTGCAGACTACGCTTATACATCCGTTTCACAAACGTATCAAGTCGGTGGCAGTCATGCTACACTAAGCCCATTTGATATAAGGACTTATCAGCATCGCTATGCCAGTTACGCTACAGTGCAATATGCCCTCCAACCCTTATCTTTTGTGGTGGGGCTTCGACACGAGGCATTGTCCATCAAACGAAAGGACGAAGCACAGCTGGGTGCTCGCAAGCTCTTCTCTCGCTCTCGACTATATCCCTCTGCTTCCATATCGATGAGCAAAAAGGCTTTTCAGTCGCAGTTGTCCTATTCTATGAAGACGGAGTATCCAGCATACAATCAGCTGCGAGCAGGTCTTAATTACAGTTCGCCCTATCTATACGAAGGAGGTAATCCCGACTTGCGTCCAGAGACACGACATGAATTATCGCTCTTGAATAGGTATATGAAGAGTTCTCTGATGATCAATTATACAGCAGTCGTGGACCAAATCATACAGGTACCCACGCTTTATGCCGACAATATCATGCTTTATAGACCGGACAACCACGGTGTAAACAAATATCTCTCGTTGTCTATCAGTCAACGAATCAACTGGGGCGACTTTTGGAAATGTGCGCTGCGAATGGACTACCAAACACAATGGATGCATGTCGCAGGATTCACAAGAGAGCGAGGCGATGGATATATGCTAAAAGTCGACAACACCATTAGTCCCGGCAATCATGTCCAATGTTTTGTCAATGGTGCTTATCGTAGCGCAAGCGAAAATGGTTTGTTCAAAATACCTCGAGCGTGGAATCTCGATGTCGCTCTCAACTTGTCTCTGCTCTCAGACCGCCTAAATATCTATCTCGAATGTGCAGATATTTTCTCCACGCTACACGGCAAACGGGCGTATGATGGCGAACACATCACCATGGATTATAGCCGAAACTATCAGACACGCACATTCACGATATATGTCTCCTACAAGTTGTCAAACCTCATCAGTGGCAAGAAGTACAAGGGCAACACTACCAACGATGAAATAAAACGCCTTTAGTATAGTTTATCGAAAGCTTAGGTGCTTTGAGAGAAAAAGTTATTGCCATTCATATAGCACACGAAAAGACTATGTGCAGGACCTTCAAAAGGTCTACTCTATAATTAATAAGAACAAGACCAAAGCAAATAGAACAACGGTAATCCTTTGCCGTACACCATAGACGGAGCGAACGTAGTGATAACCACTGGGGAAAGCACCTCTCCCCAATGATTAGGGAAAACAACAAACAAGAAGACAATCAACGCTTGCAAAGCTTTCGGGAAAAAATTGAGTAAGGGCATAATACCCTACTCCAAAAGTATGGAGCAGTGAGTGCCGAACTTCTGAAGAACTACCTGCAAAACATCGGGAGAGATCCAATGACACTTGTTTCCCTTAGTACAGAGAAACTCAAAGCCCAACAAAGAAAGCAAGAACGAAGGAACGTATGGTAACAACCGAAATTCCGACAAACAGCTTAACTCCTTTGTGCGAAGGAGTGGTGAGGATGATATTCCCCTAACGGCTCTTACGATAGATTTCTTTGATGATTACCATTTCCTTTTTAAGAAGGAGGATTACACACCGCTGCAACGATAAATGGGCATTTGTATTGGTTGAGTCGACTAATGTAGCTAGCCGTCAGTGTCAGGGAGCAATACGCTTCAATCTGTTTGAAGAGGCGAAGTATGAAGCCGTGAGCGCAAATCTCTTTTCTTAAGCAAAGGCGATGTGACAAAGCTCTTGACATTCCCATTGCAGGCCGAAAGGGATGGAAGTAAGTCGAAGAATGTTTATCTCATCTGTCCTTACGGGTTTGCATTTTCCGACTTACAAAGTTTGCGAGCTTCGCAAGTCGAAACGAACAGTAAGGAGAAGCGGTATATCCGCAAGGCAAGACAAAAAACGGATGTGGAGAGTCTGATACCTCGTTATATCCGAATAGTGGAGTTGATAATCTCACTTTACACAAAGGAGAAGAGCAAGGGAGATTACAAGGTATTTCCCGATACGATGAGCAAGGGGAAACTAAATTACTCACCTCAAAGCCGTAAAATTGGCGTGTGATATTCGCACTCCGCTGATCTACCATGTTGGTTTCCACAGCTTCGGAACATTGGCTTTAACATTGTTCTATCTAACTAAGCGTAAATAGGGAAGTTGGATTTCTGATGATTTCAATATTGAGTTCAGGCTTTTTAGGCAGGATGTTGTAAGCGATAAGTCCCGAGATCAGGTTGGTGACAAAATTGTGGTCTATAGGTCAACAACAACTACATTTGTCTCTATAAAGATAAAGCAACATTTTATCTATTCACATTTTACTGACCGTCAAGTATTAAGAAACAATTAATTCACTATCTTTTCAATCATAACACCAGCAATATTAGGTAGTTAATACAGTTGGTGAGGTAGTTTTATTCATCGTTTTCTCATGTCGAACTCTCGTTGTTATAGAACGAACATTTGGCACAATCCCCGATAGTTTAGTGATGCTTATTGTTCGGTATTGAGGACTTGTCAAAACGCATAGTCAGAACATATTCGAAACCATAGCCTTGGATCCTTATCACCCCTCCCGACCTCTCTCATCCTCACATCCGAGAGATAGCATATTTGGAGTCAAGATTATTTTAGTTCCTTTCAGTTTTTATAGCTACCTTCGCTACGAATACAACAAGTACTTGCAACAAAAATGGATATATTAGAACTCAATGAGCAGGAGATTATCAGACGTAATAGTTTGGAAGAACTTCGCTCAATAGGGATAGAGCCTTATCCGGCAGCCGAATATGTGATAAATGACGACTCGGCCAACATAAAAGCAACATTCGATGACACGGAAGAAATTCCTCGCCAGGTTCGTGTGGCGGGACGGGTGATGAGTCGTCGCATCATGGGTAAGGCTTCGTTTATTGAGTTGCAAGACAAACAAGGGCGGATTCAAATCTATGCCACTCGTGATGACCTTTGTCCAGAAGATGACAAAACTTTTTACAATGTGGTTGTAAAGAAAAGCATGGACATTGGTGACATCATAGGAGTAGAGGGCTTTGTTTTTCGCACCCGTATGGGAGAAATATCAATCCATGCTCAAGAGATTACATTCCTCTCAAAAAGTCTCAAGCCACTACCCGTGGTAAAAGTGAAGGATGGAGTTACTTACGATAGTTTCAGTGACCCTGAGATGCGTTACCGTCAGAGGTATGTAGATTTGATCGTAAACGAGGGAGTGAAAGATATTTTCATCAAACGCACCAAGATATTCAATGCAATGCGCTCTTTCTTCAATGAGCATGGATATCTGGAAGTGGATACCCCCGTACTACAGCCGATACCCGGAGGGGCCTCTGCCAGACCTTTTATCACACATCACAATGCCTTGGATATTCCCCTCTACTTGCGTATCGCCAACGAGCTGTACCTGAAAAGGCTCATTGTAGGGGGCTTTGATGGTGTTTACGAGTTTAGTCGCAATTTCCGCAATGAGGGGATGGACAGGACTCATAATCCAGAGTTTACGTGTATGGAGATATACGTAGCCTATAAGGACTACAATTGGATGATGTCATTCGTAGAGCAAATGCTTGAGCGGATATGCCTTGAAGTCTTGGGCACGACAGTGGTCAAGGTTGGAGAAAAAGTCATTGACTTCAAGGCTCCATACAAGCGCATCACAATGACAGATGCCATAAAAGAATACACCGGAGTGGACATCACCGGTATGGACGAGGATACACTACGCAAGACGTGCAAAGATTTGGACATAGAGGTTTCGGAAGCTATGGGTAAAGGAAAGCTGATAGATGAAATCTTTGGGGAAAAATGCGAAAGTCAGTACATACAGCCGACATTCATCATCGACTACCCCAAAGAGATGTCTCCGCTAACCAAGCAACACCGATCCAACCCAGACCTCACCGAACGCTTCGAGCTTATAGTGAACGGCAAAGAAATAGCCAATGCCTACAGTGAGCTAAACGACCCTATAGATCAACGGGAACGTTTTGAAGAGCAATTGAAACTGTCTCAAAAAGGAGACGATGAGGCAATGTATATCGACCATGACTTCCTGCGTGCGTTGGAGTATGGTATGCCTCCTACTAGTGGTATGGGTATTGGAATGGATCGTTTGGTAATGTTGCTCACCGGACAAGAGAGTATACAAGAGGTGCTGTTCTTTCCACAAATGAGGCCTGAAAAGAGGGTTCAGCGAGACAGTCGGGAAACCTTCGCAGCTGCTGGTATTGCCGATGAATGGGTACCAGTGCTATACAAGGCTGGCTATTTGACTGTAGACGCTGTGAAGAAAGAACGCCCGGGAAAGATACTCCAACTCCTTACTGACCTGAACAAGAAGTACAAATTAGGCTTGCCGGCACTTCACTTAGAAGACGTAAGCTCTTGGAGTTCTGTAGAAAAATAAGCAGTGTAAAAGGATAGTATTGCCACAGAGACGATTAGAGTGTGGTATGCCAGGAGAACTATCCTTTTTACTTTCTGTACATCAACTATATTCGAATGGACAGCTTAGGCGTCATAGGGATACTAGGCAGTGGCAGTTGGGCTACGGCTTTGGCTAAGATTATATTAGGGACCCAAACCCGAATCAATTGGTTTGTGCGTCGGTCGGAAAAAATCAAAGCCTTTCAACAGACCGGTCATAACCCCGACTACCTCACATCCGTACACTTCGATAAAAAACGAATATGTTTCTTTAGCGACTCGGATCTGAATGCCTTTTTCCGAGCTTCTGACACTGTCGTATTGGTAACGCCCTCTCCTTTCATAAAGACCTATCTCAAACGACTTCGCTCATCCAGCCTCAAAGACAAACTTATCATCAATGCGATTAAAGGAATTGTTCCGGATGAAAATGTCCTCATATCGGATTATCTGGAACATGAAATGGAAATTCCTCGACATATGATAGGAGCTGTTGCCGGCCCGTGTCATGCAGAGGAAGTGGCAAAAAACAGGCTATCCTACCTCACTGTGGGTTGCTTCGACAAGGCCAAGGCTGAGCTTTTTGCACAAGCTCTACGCACGGACTTTACTTTCTGTGCTGTGAGTAATGATGTGGTGGGGATAGAGTACGCCTCTGTTCTGAAAAATGTCTATGCCATAGCTGCAGGAATTTGCAATGGCTTACAGTATGGAGATAACTTCCAGTCCGTACTCATGTCGAATGCAATCAGTGAGATGAATCGCTTTGTCAATACAGTGCACTTGGTCGATAGGGATATTACGGATTCTGTGTATCTGGGCGACTTGTTGGTAACAGCCTACTCGCAATACAGCAGAAATCGTACTTTTGGCAACATGATAGGGAAGGGCTACAGCGTGAAAGCAGCTCAGATGGAAATGGAGATGATCGCAGAGGGATACTATGGGGCCAAGTGTGTACGTGAGGTAAACAAACGTTTCCGTGTAAATATGCCTATCATGGATACTGTATACGAAATTCTGTATGAAAAACGAGTCCCGAATGAGGCTATTACAGCACTTACTCGGCATTTCAAATAAAAAGGCAAATCGGCACTATGAGTGACCTGTACATAAACCTACAATCCATCCAAGCTCTGTATGATGCTGAGATAGAAAGATTGGCTGTGCAGTCCGGCAAGACTTTACTGGAACGAAAGAAGGAAGACAAAAATCATGTATTAGGCTGGGTAGATACTCCCATCAGTATGCAGGAAGAAGACTTCCTTCGGATAGAACGAGCAGCCTCTACTTTCTCAGGCTGCGATTTTGTGATATGCATCGGTATTGGTGGGAGTTATTTGGGAGGGAGGGCCGTAATACAGGCCCTCGGGCATAGCTTTGAAAGCTATCGAACAACACATAAGCATCCGCAAGTCCTCTTTGCCGGGCAGAATATCTGTCAGGACTATCTATATGAACTCATGATGCTGCTCCAAGATAGAAGTTTTGGCATCATACATATATCAAAGAGTGGCACAACCACAGAGCCGGCTATTGCCTTTCGTTTCTTGCGAGACCTCTTGATAGGAAAGGTCGGAGAGAAAGAAGCCGATCGGCTTACAGTAGTCATAACCAGCCCTTTCTCAGGAGCTTTACGCACTCTGGCTAATCAAAAAAAACTCACAGCATTAGACATCCCGGACAATGTGGGAGGTCGCTTTTCCGTCTTAACAGCTGTGGGATTGTTACCCATGGCTATATCAAGGATAGACATACGCCAGTTGCTCAATGGTGCAAAAAGGATGAGAGAGCAATGTCTGTCCGTGGCTTTTGACAAAAATCCGGCCATGCGCTTTGCGGCGGCCCGATATGCACTTTACATGAGTGGGAAAAAAATCGAAATTTTGGCAACCTCCACTCCAAAACTGCATTTCTTCTCTGAGTGGTGGAAGCAGCTCTTTGCCGAAAGCGAAGGGAAGCAGCAACGAGGTCTTTTTCCTGCTGCCATTACGCTCACTACCGATCTCCATTCTATGGGACAGTGGATACAGCAAGGGGAGCGAAGTATATTTGAAACCTATGTCACTGTAGATAAATGTAGAAACAACCTCACTCTTCCTCTCTACGCAGAGGACACCGATCAACTCAATTACATTGCAGGATATAGCCCCAATGAAATCAACCGACAGGCCCTCATTGGCAGCCAGATGGCCCATACCGAGGGAGAGGTGCCAATACTTGAAGTCAGTGTACCGGAGCTAAACGCCTACTGCATGGGACAACTCCTTTACTTCTTCGAGTTTGTGGTGGCTATCGGAGGTCTCATGCTGAAGGTTAATCCATTCGATCAACCTGGAGTGGAGGCCTACAAAGTCAATACATTTAGGCTACTCAAAAGGCCCGGGTACTAATTATCCGTAGAAACCAAAAAGAAAAAGAATCACACTATGATGAAATACAGCAAACAACCGGCATTGGCTCTGCCAGAGTATGGACGAAACATACAAAACATGGTGAACCATTGTCTCTCAATACCAGACCGAGTTGAGCGAAACTTTTGTGCACGATCCATCGTTCGGATCATGTCCGGTATGTTTCCAGAATTTAAGGTAAACAATGGCAATAATGAGAATGTCTATTGGGATCATCTTGCTATCATGGCCGACTTCAAGCTCGATATAGACTATCCTTGCGAGGTTATTCGCAAAGATCAGCTGGAGAAGCAGCCGACAAAAGTCCCCTACCCCGACAATGACATCATCTATCGACACTATGGTCACATCGTGCAAGAGCTCATCAAGAAAGCATCTGAGATGAAACCGGGAGAGGAGCGGGAAGCCCTATCTCTAATGATCGCAAATCAGATGAAACGCTCCTATGCCAATTGGAATAAACCGGAAGTAACCGACTTTAGAATATTCAAGGATCTATACGAATTTTCAGACGGAGAAATAGAACTCTCGGAGGATAGGCACATCTTGTCGAAGCCGGAAATACATCAGCAAGACAATACCACAAAACAGGGCAACAAGAAAAAGAAAAAGAAGTGACAAGAGACCGGATCGGTCCTCTCTTTCACAATCGTGAGAGAAAAGCAGACTTGCCAACAATTAAGTAGAACAACGAATCTTTTATTTACTATGGGCTCATTCGTTATTGAAGGTGGATACAAATTGAAAGGAGAGATTGTTCCTCAAGGGGCAAAAAATGAGGCACTGCAAATCATTTCGGCTACCCTTCTGACCAGTGAAAAGGTAACAATACACAATGTACCGGACATTCTGGATGTCAATAATCTAATAGACCTATTGCGTCTGATGGGCGTAAAAGTGGATCGGCTAAATAGCAGTAGCTATTCTTTTTGTGCTTCAGACATCAATTGGGATTTCATAAAAGACGAATCCTTTCTACTCAAAAGTCGCAAGCTGAGGGGTTCTGTCTTACTCGTCGGTCCAATGATTGCTCGTTTTGGCTATGCCATATTCCCCAAGCCAGGAGGAGACAAAATCGGGCGTAGACGTCTGGACACCCATATCACAGGTATCATGGCCTTGGGAGCTGACTGTGAGTATATCAAGCCAAAGCAAAGCTATGAGTTAAAGGTTTCTGGAAAACTCCGTGGCACCTATATGCTGCTGGATGAAGCCTCTGTAACCGGCACAGCCAATATCGTCATGGCAGCCACACTGGCTGAAGGGGTTACCACAGTATATAATGCAGCCTGCGAGCCTTATCTGCAACAGCTTTGCAAACTCCTTGTGTCTATGGGTGCGAAAATAGAAGGCATCGGATCCAATTTGCTTACTATTACAGGCGTTGATTCACTTCACGTCGCTGAGCACCGTATCTTGCCAGACATGATTGAAGTTGGCAGTTTCGTTGGTATGGCTGCAATGACCGGTTCCAGCATCACGATCAAGGATGTAAGTCTGCCAGACTTGGGAATTATTGTTCCCTCGTTCAGACGGCTCGGAATTCAGGTACAAGAGCAGGGGGATGACCTCCTTGTACCGGAGCAGGAGATATATGAGATAGAAACCTTTATGGATGGTTCCATCATGACTATTGCCGACGCTCCATGGCCAGGACTCTCTCCAGACTTACTCAGCGTGTTTCTGGTTGTTGCCACTCAGGCAAGAGGTTCTGTGTTGATACACCAAAAGATGTTTGAGAGCCGTCTCTTCTTCGTAGACAAATTGATCGACATGGGGGCACAAATTATTCTTTGTGACCCACATCGAGCCACAATTATAGGGCTGGGCAAACGCTATAGTCTCAGGGCTGCACAAATGACATCCCCAGATATAAGAGCCGGTATAGCCCTATTGATAGCTGCTATGAGTGCGGAAGGTACCAGCATCATACACAACATTGATCAAATAGACCGAGGATACCAAAATATAGAACATAGACTCAATGCACTTGGAGCACACATCTCTCGCCTTTCTTGATCCAATAAATCAGTCAGATCTATTGCCAGTCGGTCGAACACTCAAGCCGCACGCCCTTTCTGGAGAAATCGCATGTGAGTTGGATATAGACCCGTCCGCTCTGCTTGAAGACGAGAGCGAGAGATTTTTCCTATTCATAGAATTGGATGCTCTTCCAATCCCTTTTCGGGTATTAAGTTATCGATCTAAAAGAGACTTGGCGTTACTCCGTTTCGCAGAAGTAAACAACTCCGACGAAGCTCTCCGTATATCTGGATGTAAACTTTATATACAGTCAAAGTACATCGAAGACGAAGCTGAACTGAACAACCCAAACCGACTCCTTGGATACCATATTATTGACAAAAAAAAGAATGAGGTAGGAGAAATAGTATCGGTAGATGAATCTACCATCAACCCTTTGTTTGAACTGTGTCTATCATCCTCCAAAGACAAAAAAGTACTTGTCCCGGCAGCTAAGGAGCTCATTATCGAGATAGATCACTCCAAGAAAACTATCGAACTGAATATCCCATCCGGCATCTTGGATCTATGAAAAAAAGAAATGTTGCAATACTAGGATCTACAGGATCTATCGGTACCCAAGCTCTCGACATAATAAGAGATAATCCGGATCTCCTATCGGCGTATGTGATTACCGGGCGTAATAATGCAGATTTACTAATCAAACAAGCTATCGAATTTGAGCCGGAGGTAGTTGTTGTGGCTAATGAGACCCACTACATCAAGGTTAAAGAAGCTTTGGCACACCTCCCTATCAAAGTCTGGAGTGGAGCCGATGCCATTGCTGATGCTGCAACATTAGAAGCAGTAGACATCGTACTCACAGCCATGGTCGGTTATGCAGGTCTACTCCCCACCCTTGCAGCTGCCGATGCCGGAAAAACAATTGCACTTGCCAACAAAGAGACGCTGGTTGTTGCAGGAAGGCTTGTGATGGAAAAAGTACACACAGGGAACGCATCCATTATCCCGGTAGACTCGGAGCACTCGGCTATTTTCCAATGTTTGGTGGGAGAATTCAATCCGATAGCAAAGATTTTACTCACAGCCTCAGGTGGGCCATTCCTGCACAGACCAGGAGATACTTTCAACTCAATCTGTCCGGCTGATGCCTTAAAACATCCCAACTGGCAAATGGGGGCCAAGGTGACAATAGATTCAGCCTCTCTTATGAACAAAGGGTTTGAAATGATTGAAGCCCATTGGCTCTTCGGATGCCCCGTAGATAGAATAGAAGTATTGGTACACCCGGAAAGTATCGTCCACTCTATGGTAGAGTTTGCAGATGGAAGTATAAAGGCCCAACTTGGTATTCCAGACATGCGTCTGCCCATTAGCTACGCTTTGGGGCTCACTCGCAGAATACCAAACAGCTATCCTCGGGTTGATTTCTTCGGAAAAAATTTGTCCTTTTTTCCCCCCGATACCAAAAGATTTCCAAACTTGGAGTTGGCCTATCGAGCCATTCGTCAGGGAGGGAATATACCCTGTATCCTAAATGCGGCCAATGAAGTAGCAGTGGAGGCTTTTCTCAAGGAAGATTTGAGCTTTACCAGGATGTCCTCTTTGTTGGAGTATTGCATGACAAAGATTTCTTACATCACCACCCCATGTCTAGAAGATCTAATTGACACAGATAAAGAAACGAGAGAACTCGCATACTCCTTTCTGAATTGTCTACCCTCTTAAATTCTTGTTGGCATGTGGATACATAACCCTCTCTATGTTTCCCCATGATGAAAAAATGAGACTCAATTGGGCTTAGCAAAAAAGAAAAGAGCTTTTCCCCTTGTTATTTGCTCTCACGGAACTTTAGATGCCCCGAACTGGTTTTATTCATCCCATACTAATCCATTAACTTTGCCGGCAATGGGAAGAATATTAGCCATTGATTATGGATTGAAGCGTTGTGGCATTGCTGTGACGGACGTGCTCGGCATGATCCCAGGAGGATTATGCACGGTGGCAACATATACGCTTGAGAAATTTCTATCCGACTACATTGCCAAAGAGCCAATAGACCTCATTCTTGTCGGTTACCCACGACAAATGAACGGGCAAGAATCTGAGTCCATGGCGAAGATTCGTCCCTTTGTGGAAAAACTCAAAAAGAAATATCCAGATATACCTGTGGAATACGAAGACGAACGATTCACTTCCGTCTTGGCACAGCGGTCTATCATCGAAGCCGGGATTCCCAAAATGAAAAGGAGGAATAAGGGATTGGTTGATGAAGTAAGCGCAGTGATCATACTACAATCCTACTTAGAACGGAAGGATTATCGCTCTTCTTTCTAACAAGAACATAGACCAAAATAAAAATGACAATAGCATGAATCTACCTATCTACCTATATGGCCAACCTGTACTGCGAAAAGTAGCTGAAGATATTTCCCCCGACTACCCCGACCTATCCTCCTTGATAGCCCGAATGTGGGAGACTATGTACGAATCCGATGGCATTGGTTTGGCTGCTCCTCAAATCGGAAAATCTATCCGACTATTAGTAATAGACGCTGATGTATTGGCAGAAGAATGTCCTGAGTGTAAGGGGTTCAAACGATGTATGATCAATGCCCATATCCAAGAAATGGGAGAAGAGACTTGTACAGAAAACGAAGGTTGTTTGAGCCTACCTGGCATCAATGAAAAGGTATCTCGCCCTTACTCCATACAAATAAGCTATATGGACGAGAATTTCAACTCTCACGAAGAAACGCTCAGCGGATTTGCAGCACGAGTTGTACAGCATGAGTACGACCATTTGGAGGGCAAGCTTTTTATCGATCACATCAACTCGCTGCGCAAGCAAATGATCAAGAGTAAGCTCAATAAGATTCTCAAAGGACAGGTTCGTACAACCTACCGTAGCATTCCGGTTGGTAGGTGAAATGACCAGAAAATCATAATCCATGCAAAGAAGCCTCTACATAAGATCTGTCCTATTTTCATTATGCATTTTACTACTTATACCTGCAACCCTATTGGCGCAAATAGATGCCGACCGGGTGATGCGTATTGGCAGAAATGCTCTGTATTACAACGATTATGTGGTGGCTATCGGTTACTTCAATCAGGTAATAGGGACTCGTCCTTGGCTAGCAGAACCTTATTTCTATCGCTCCATTGCCAAGCTCAGTTTGGAAGATTACAGTGGAGCTCTCGGTGATGCCGACTCTGCCCTGAGGCAAAATCGATTTATACCGGGGGCCTATTTGGTACGAGGCATTGCCCGACAAAACACCCAACAGTATGAAAAAGCCGAAGCAGACTACCGCAAAGGACTGCAACTGGCTCCAAATAATGAAGGGTTAGGCCTGAATCTAACAAACCTACTCCTCTACCGAGAGCAATACGGAGCTGCAGACACTGCTGCACGAGATCTTCTACAATATCATCCTCAATCTCAAGCCGGGAAACTCATGCTTGCCGAAGCTCGTTGGGGACTCCAAGACAGCATTACAGCATTAGACCTGATCGGAGCTATCATCAAAGACGACTCCCTCTTTGCCCCAGCCTATCTCAGCCGATCCAAGATATACTACCAAAACGAAAAATTACAAGAAGCAATTACAGATCTGGATCAAGCAATAGCAATCGCTCCCGAGGAATTGAACAGCTATGTCAACAGAGGGATCATGCGCTATCAAAACAATGATATTCGAGGAGCAATGGCCGATTATGACCATGTGATAGAAGAAGATCCAGAACATCATTTGGCACGGTACAATCGAGCCCTTCTGAAAACCTATGTGGGGAGCTATAGTAAGGCCTTATCCGACTTTGATGTGGTAATCCGTCAAGAACCGGATAACCATTTCGCCTTATACAATAGAGGATTGATCCTTAGTCGCAATAGCCGTTACAACGAAGCAATCAAAGACTTCGACAAAGTATTGACTGCCTACCCCGACTTCTCCATTTGTTACTTGGCACGATCGGAGGCCAAGAGAGGATTGGGTAAAATGAAAGATGCCGAACGAGACTACCTAACAGCAATCAAGCTGGAAGAGAAACAACAGAGAGAGATCAAAAGAAACCCAAATCTACCGACACTTAAGAAAAAGCAGAGTGACAACAAGGAAGAAAGTCGAGACGAACGAGACAGGAATATAGAAAAGTTCAACCTTCTTGTGATGTCTTCGGATAGATCCAAAGCTTCCAGCGAATATGCAAGCAAACTGAGGGGACGCATCCAAAACAAAGATGTAAACATCAATACCAGGGAACTGTTTACTCTCACTTATTATTGTGGGATAAACAAAGAAAACTTGCCCGTCTCCTACTTCGATAATACTGTTGAACAACTTAATGCTACAAGCTCACTCCCTCTCAGGCTGATTGTATGCAATACCAATACTCCTATTAATACAGGACAAATAGAATTTCTGGAGCAGGAAATCAAAACAACATCTGGACACACGCTCGTCTCTTCTCGGATAAGGCAAGGGTTAGCCTATTTGCAGATGCAAAATCATGAGCAAGCAATCACTCTCTTCGATGTGATCCTTGCTCAAGACTCCTCTTTTGCCATTGCCTATTTGGGCCGGTCAATAGCCCGATCCAGATTAGCCTTGGCAGACCGCGACAATCACATCGGAGAAGAACAATCTCCACTAAAATCTGAAAGCAGTAGTATCCTCTCCTCAAATACGCCCCAGCCAAGCTTAAAAAAGCCATCTCTCATAAGGGGGCAACTTCAACAGGCTGTTTCCGACCTTGACAGAGTGATATTACTATCACCTCATTCTGCTATCGCCTACTACAATAGAGCTTGGATTTTAGCTGAGCAGGGAGATAGTGCTTCAGCCATATCTGACTACACTTCGGCAATAGAGATCTACCCGAAATTTGCTGACGCATACTACAATCGAGGGTTGCTCTTGCTATCTGTAGGTAAAGCCTCCGAAGGGATAGCCGACTTGAGTAAAGCCGGGGAACTTGGGTTATACGAAGTATACAGTATCATCAAGCGATTCAACAAATAAATGCTCACCGTAAACAAGCTAACCGTAGATTTTGGCAAAAGACTTTTGTTCGATGATGTTAACTTTTCGATATCAGCTTCCGAACATATAGCCCTTGTGGGGCGAAACGGAGCTGGCAAAAGCACTCTGCTAAAACTAATTGCAGGAAAAGAAGAGCCTACAGCTGGAACTATATCGATACCCGGAGATTACGAAATAGGCTACTTGCCACAAGTCATGCAACTTGATGATACACGTACAGTCTATCAGGAAGTAGAGCGTGCTTTTGAGCACATAGCCGTCTTAGAGCAGGAAGTAGAAGCCCTGACTAAACAGATACAAGAGCAGACTGATTACGAATCCGAAGAGTATCAAGATCTACTACAACGCTTCTCAAATAAATCCGAAGCTCTCGAATTATCCAGACAAGGAGGGAACTATCATGCCCAAATAGAACGAACGCTCATAGGGTTAGGATTCAAGAGATCAGATTTTGATAGACCTACTTCCTCTTTTAGTGGAGGCTGGCGTATGCGTATAGAGTTAGCACGCATCTTGCTAAAATGTCCTGACCTACTATTGCTTGATGAACCGACCAACCATTTAGATATAGAATCCATCCGCTGGCTGGAAAAATTCATCGCAAACTCAAAGCGAGCTCTTATACTCGTATCTCACGATCGTAGCTTTGTAGACAACACGACCTCTCGTACAATAGAACTTGAGCTGGGTAAACTGTATGACTACAAAACGAACTACAGCAATTATCTTTCTCTCAGACAAGAACGAATAGAGCAACAACGGCGGGCCTTTGAAAATCAACAGAAAAAGATCCGAGAGACAGAGGACTTCATTGAACGATTCCGCTACAAAGCGACTAAAGCGGTACAAGTACAAAGCCGAATTAAACAACTGGATAAGATAGAGCGTATCACCATAGAGGAGACTGACAATCGCAGCATGAATTTCAGTTTTCGTCCTGCTCAACCCTCCGGAGCCTACCCCGTAATAGTGGAAGATATGGGTAAAGCCTTCGGAGCACATCAAGTCTTCGACCATGCTACTTTCACAATAGAGCGAGGAGAGAAAGTAGCCTTTGTCGGACGAAATGGGGAAGGAAAAACCACAATGATACGCTGCATTATGGGGCAATACACTGACTATACGGGAAAACTAACGATCGGACATAATGTAGAGCTAAATTATTTTGCGCAAAATGAGGCACAAGAACTCAATCCTAGACTTACCGTTTTCGACACTATAGACAGAGAAGCAACAGGAGAGATTAGGACCAAAATCAACGACTTATTAGGTGCTTTCATGTTCGGAGGAGAAGAATCCGAAAAGAAAGTTGGGATGCTAAGTGGGGGAGAAAGAGCGAGATTAGCCATCATCAAACTACTTCTTCACCCTGCCAACCTGTTGATTCTCGACGAACCCACGAATCATTTGGATATTCGTTCCAAAGAAGTCCTGAAAGAGGCGATCAACAAATTTGAAGGAACTGTGATACTCGTCTCTCATGATAGATTTTTCCTCGATGGTTTGGTAAGCAAGGTATATGAGTTTAAGGATGGACGAGTCAAAGAGTATTTAGGTGGAATGAGGGATTATCTGGAGCATTCCTCTTTCTCAGATTCTATCGCTATACAACATGATACACAAATATCCACTCCAGAAAAGACCGAAGAAGTTGGAGCATCTGCACAAGACTACCAAAATCAAAAACAAATACGTGCTCGACGAAAACAAATAGAAAAAGAAATAACTGAAGCCGAAGATCTAATAGACCAGCTGGAAAATACTATCGCTGACATGGAGAGAAAGATGTCTACTCCGGAAATTCAGTATGACGAAATTTTCTACAAAGAGTACGAGAAAACAAAAAAAGATCTTGCCGAGACAATGATAAACTGGGAGAGAGCATCCTCCGAACTCGAAAAGCTATGATTTCAACAGAGCATATATCAGAACATCAGGAAGACAAGAGCGAGCTAATATCAGGGCAGCAAGTCTGCAAATTTGCAGACGTAGAAGTCCTGAGATATACCCTACCAAGCTATTTTGACGGGCTTCCTATCAATCTCAAAAAACTCGTTTACTACCTCTCAGAAGCGACTCTTGCCGGGAGGGATATCTATACAGACCAGAATTGTCGCTACAACCTGCTCGTAAGGACTGTGTTGGAACGGATCTATATGCACTACAAAGGAGATAGACAGACCTCTTCTTTCAAAGATTTTGTCTGTTACCTACGTCGTGTTTGGTTTTCCAATGGTCTGCACCACCATTATGGAGAAGACAAACTCAAGCCGTCTTTCGATGAAACTTATTTCAGACAACTATTTGAGAGCTGTGCAAAAGAGGGGTACCTCGACTTGCTACCATCTCCCAGAGAAGGAGAAAAAGTTTCTCTCGACATGATATGCCAATTGCTCTACTCTCCCGATGTAGTAGCTCGTCGCACTGTACAGAGTGGAGAGCAAGATCCGATACAATCTTCATCTGTACACTTCTATGCAGAGGGTATTAGCAGCTCCGAGGTCGAGGCTTTCTACAAAGATCTGTCATCCCAACCGGGAGCTCCTCATTCTATCGGTCTCAATACATTCCTCGACAGGAAAGAAACGGGAGAATTGGTAGAAAAACGCAGAACAAGCAAGGAAGGCCCGTATGCAAGCTACATACAGAAAATCATAGCGAATCTCAAGAAAGCCAAACAGGAAGAAACCTCACCACAAAGACAAGAGATAATACAATTACTGATCGACTTCTATGTCGAAGGAGATCTTCGCATCTTTGATCGCTACTGCATTGCATGGACTCAAGATACAGATTCAGACATCGATTTCATAAACGGCTTCATAGAGACCTACCAAGATCCACTCGGACTAAAAGGCAGTTGGGAAGGCTTGGTAGAGATCATAGACCATAAAGCCTCAGAGCAGACCCGTCTGCTCTCTCAACATGCAGATTGGTTTGAGCAACGAGCCCCTATTGATGAGGCATATCGCAAACCCAACCCTTGCGGTATCTCCGCCACGGTTGTACATGTGGCAATGCTGGGAGGAGACTCCTATCCAGCCCCTCCTATAGGGATCAACCTACCGAATGCCGATGCCATACGAACCAAATACGGCTCAAAAAGTATTCGTATCGAAAATATACATGCAGCCTACGACAACGCCTCTTCGCATAGAAAAGAGGATGAGCTTTTTATTCCCAACGAAGAAGTACGTCAAATGCTGGAGAGATACGAATCACAAACCTCCCGACTTCATACAGACCTGCACGAATGCCTTGGACATGGGTCAGGACAACTTGCCCCCGGAGTATCGGCCGATGCCTTAGGCCAGTGGCATTCGACCATAGAGGAGGCCAGAGCTGATCTTTTTGCTTTGTACTTTATTGCTGATCCCAAAATGCTTGAATTAGGGTTACTGCCAAATCAAGAAGCCTACAAAGCAGAATACTACAGATATCTGCATAATGGGTTAATCAAACAGTTGGTACGTATCCGGTCTGGACAACGCATAGAGGAAGCTCACATGAGGAATCGGGCTTTGATCTCTCGCTGGGTGATCGATACTTTACCAAAAGAAGTTCTGGAGCAAGAGGGAACAAATCTAATCATACATAAATACGAACCCATCCGGGAGGCTTTCGGTAGTTTGCTGAAGGAGATACAACGTATCAAAAGCTGCGGAGACGCCCTTGCTGCAAAAGATCTTGTCAAGACCTATGGCATCGAAGTACCTCAAAAATTGCACCAAGACATCTTGAATTTATACTCTCAGCTTAATAATCCTCCGTATAAAGGCTTTGTCAACCCTCGGTTATACTGCCGAAAGGACACGGACGGCAATATAACGGATATATACCCCGATTACACCGAAACTTTCGACGAACAAATGCTCCGCTATAGCCGCACCTATAACGGACAAGGCAGCCTATACTCTCAACAGCTCCAAGATATTGAGGCTATCGCTCCCGACACACAAACTGAAGAGGCAGCCCGCAGAATACGCCAAGCTCTGCGCACTCGTATGGATGGGGAAGTGGCTTCTCATATGCGCAAACACGGTTTGGAGTATAAAATCAACTTCGGCATTACACGCGATCATCTATCTCAACTCGCTCGTTCGGAGCAACCATCTGTAAACTTGGCAACATACCTATGGTCACGCTCCGTAAGGGAGTTAAAACTCCTTGCTTTGAGACTATGGCCAGCCGAAGAACTTAGCTCCAATGAAGCTCTTCGCCTTGCAGTAGATTGTGAAGGAAAAGCTGAGCTTGCCGACGAACTAATTGCCCTTCTCTTCGATCGCTGCCCCAAAGCTCCGGCTTGGGCTATGCAATGGCTATGCTCCGGTTTGGCAGTGCAATCAATTGCTCTAAACACTCTCTCCAGAGCTATTTTGAGGGGTCAATACACGCCTAATGAAATCGAATTGAACTGTCTCTCCGACATCTGCATAAACTGCATATCAGAAACAGCCAGTTCAGAACATTATAGACCTAAGGCAGCCCTTCTATGTTTAGAGCGCATGGCCACAATATCTCCCGAAAACAGAAAATACATCCAGGCCCAAATTGCCATCTTGGAGGACAATCGACAAAAGGAAGTGCAGGAGACCCTGTCGGCAATACGCTTTGTTTTGGATAACGCCTAAAACGTCATGCGATGAAAACAACTCCTTACAGACAACTATCAAATGATGAGATAGCCCAGCTAAAGACCAATGGCTGCTTTGCAGAAGATTGGTCTTTGATTAAAATCACGAGCGAGGACTTCCAGACAGATCATGTGTATGATGTGTATTTCGCAGGAGAATGTTCACTTGGGGCCAATAAGGGCCACGTCATCCTCCCTTCCGGACTTCGGCTTCCTGCCGGGGTTTATCGCTGTTCGCTATACAACTGCCACATAGGAGACAATTGTCGCATCGCAAACATAGGAAGACATATTTCTAACTACCAAATCGGAGAAAGCTGTCTCATCTCAGACTGCTCTCTATTAGAGACAAACGAAGAAAGCTCCTTTGCTCAGGGAGAAGAGATAGCAGTACTTAATGAGAGCGGAGGTCGAGAAATCTTGCTTACAGACCTACTCTCGGCACAAACAGCTTATCTGATGGCTATGTACCGAGACCGACCCAAGTTGCAGAAAAAGCTCCGACAACTCTCAAAGAAAAGAGCCGAACAGAAGCAAAGCTCCTTAGGGCAAATCGGGAATGGATGCCGGTTGCTCAGCTGTTCACAAATAAAGAATGTACTTATAGGAAATTCGGCCGAATTGGAAGGCTGCACCCTTATCGAAGATTGCAGTATTGTCAGCTCTTCAGAAAGTCCGACCAAGATAGGATCGGGCACAACAATAAAAAAGACCGTCATAGCAGACGGAGCCTGCGTAGACGATGGAGCGCATATTGTTCACTGTTTTGTGGGGCAGGCCTGCCATATTTCAGCTCACTTCAGTGCTGAGAACTCTCTCTTTTTTGCCAATTCAGTCATGCACAATGGAGAGAGTTGCGCAGCCTTTCTCGGTCCGCATTCGATATCCATGCACAAGGCTAACCTATTGATCGGTGGCTATTTCTCTTTTAGCAACAGTGGTAGTGGCAGCAATCAAAGCAATCATTACTACCGGCTTGGACCTATACACCATGGTATTGTAGAACGAGGAGGGAAACTGGCAAGCGACTCTTACCTCCTATGGCCCTCCCGCATCGGAGCATTCAGCCTGATAAAGGGGCGACATGGCTCCGGACTCGACAGCGCAGACTTCCCTTTTTCTTATTTGATAGGACAAGATGACCATACAGACCTCAAACCCGGCTATATGCTCGGAAGCATAGGTCTGCTTCGTGATGCTCAAAAGTGGTCTCTTAGAGACAAACGCAAGGGTGAACTGCAAGACTTTATCTCTTATCAGGTATTAAGCCCCTACACCATGGGGAAAGTTGCCAAAGGGCTTACCAAGCTTAGGGAAACTAAAACAGAGAGACTTTCCAACCAATTATCCGTTTCCGAAAAAGCAAAACAAAGGGGGATAAAACTCTACACACTCATTTCCGACTATTACCTTCTCCGTGTACTGTTAAAGTACTTGCAGGGCATAGAGCATCCGGACAGGCAAATTTCAATCGAATTACCATCACCTCAATCCGGCAATGAGTGGTGCGACCTCTGCGGCTTGCTGCTACCTCAGACAGCAGTAGAGGAATTGATCTCTTTTGTTTTGTCGGATAAGTGCTCAACTTTACAAGAAATCAATCTATATATCCAAAGACTGCATCATTCCTACAATTCATTTGAATGGGCATGGTACTCCACAGCTCTCAAACTTTTCAAAGGAATTGATCAGCCCAACCTCCGTGCTCCTCTTATTTGCAATATACTGAGGTCCGGACTACGCTCCTTGGCTCAACTGTCGGGCTATATCTATGAGGATGCACAAAAAGAGTTTGCCTCATCCATGCAAGTTGGATTCGGGATAGATGGAGATATATCGGCACGCCAAAAAGATTTCCAATCGGTTCGTTCAGGAAACAAAACACAAGAAACATTAGATACAATAGCAACTAACATCACAGAGATTTTCCGGCAAACAACTGATTACCTGCAGCGAATATCTGGAGAAGATTTCCGTGCTGAGACTGACCGCCTCATAGCCCGACACTGCCCGTTCATTACCCCGAATTGGGAGCGAGGACAATAATTGGGCTACTTTCGGTGTTTTATTGATCAAAGATGAAGTCTACCAAGCTACATATATTAGGATTGCTACTAACCCTGCTTAGCTTGTCTGTAGGACAGACGAGTAACGCTTTGGCACAACGGGAAG
The DNA here is from genome assembly GCF_900476255.1 of Porphyromonas crevioricanis. Taxonomy (NCBI): domain Bacteria; kingdom Pseudomonadati; phylum Bacteroidota; class Bacteroidia; order Bacteroidales; family Porphyromonadaceae; genus Porphyromonas; species Porphyromonas crevioricanis. The sequence continues at coordinate 1,313,281 of NZ_LS483447.1, read as the reverse complement.
TTCCCAAGAACAGACCATATGCAGATATGAAGCTGTACCATTTGGGCTTTTTCATTGGTTCGGACTTCCAAGACCTCAAGATCAGTAACGCTGGATTTGTGGATGAGCAGGGACGGAGCTTATTTGCAGATATTAGTTCCTATTCGCCCGGCTTCATCGTAGGAGTAATAGCCAACCTTAATCTTCTTCCAGATCTTGACTTGCGTTTTTTACCGGCTCTACATTTCGGAGATCGAAGTTTTGCCTACAGTGATGGGCAAACGGAGATCAAACGATTCTCCCAAAGGTCGAACTATCTGTCAGCTCCTCTGATGCTTAAATACAGCTCTCGCAGACTAAACAACATGCGCCCATATGTCATCGGAGGAGGCTATGCTGCATTGGAGTTGGGACAAAAAGAGGGTGCCTATCTCAAGATGAAACCCTTGGATTTCGGGCTAAAAATAGGCATCGGCTGCGACTTCTATATGCCTTTCTTCAAATTATGTCCAGAATTAACCTTCGCCTGGGGGTTCGTCAATGTACTGCAACCTGATCGACCCGACTTGGCCGAGTCTCCCGATCTGATCTATACACAGACGATAGGAAAGGCTGTGACTCGGATGGTCACACTTACATTCAACTTTGAATAGGCACTACCGCAAATCGACACACTATTTTCCCCACAAACCTGAAAGAGAAACTTCTGAAGAGAGAGAGAGAGAGAGAATGGGCATAAATCTATCGATGCTTGCCCGACACCAAACACATTGCACGCAATAGAACAAACAGTATTCCCTAAACATTCTGAGGAAACTCTCTGAAATATATTTCCTCGCCCCAGAATACACACTTTCGTTTATTTCTGCATTTTTATGTTTCCTCTACATACTTCCTTTTCTGTTCAGATAAGGGGGTCTGAGGCGGTGTTTTTCTACTCCTTTTTGAGAGGTGACAGGAGACATTTTTTGCTGACACGGGAGAGAGCAAAAATTCTCTCCCGTGAGAGCAAACTTTTTCTCCTGTGTTAGCAAAATTTCTCTCAGGAGAGAAATTCGACCCTCTCAGAACGCCCTATTCATAGGCATTCTGAGGAGGCATTAAAAAGCCGATAAAGAGGATTGGATTTGTCCGCCTACGGCAAGCCCTTTTCCCCCTATTTTCCGGATTTTACCCCGAGCAAAAGTTTACAAATCATGCCAGATTTGACGGGAAGAAACAGGACTCTATTTCAAGAGCACTACCTCGAAGATTGTTCCCCATCTTCTCCGGCTTTGGCCATGCAACTTAGTATGCCTGTTGCTCACTTTATCAATGTTCCTTTCAGGCCTGAAATAGTTATTGTTATTGCTGCAATTGTACTATCTTTGCTTCGTTTCTCAAAAGCAAGAAAACATCTTAAGAATTAAACATAGCTATGTCTAAAAAAGAACTTCCAAACGACAAAGTGATCGAGGAGATCGCATCGAAATCCGAGCGTTATGTAGAAAAAAACATTTCTAAGATCCTCGTTGTGGTATTGGCTCTGATTGCCATTGTGGCTGGTGTATTTGCCTATCTGCAATTCGTAAAAAAGCCTAAGGCAGAGAAAGCTGCGACAGAGCTTTACATGGCAGAAAGTGCATTCATGGAAGAAAGAGATTCTTTGGCCCTGAATGGATCGACCAACAACTTAGGTTTGCTCGAAATTGCCAAAAAGTATTCATCCACTCCTTCGGGAAATCTAAGCCATGCTTACATAGGAATTATCTACTACGACATGGGCAAATACGAAGAAGCCTTGCAAGAGCTGAAAAAGTTCTCTGCTTCTGAAAAAATAGTTTCTCCCTCTATCGAACGGCTCAAAGGGGACTGCTATGTACAATTAGATAAGCCACAAGAAGCGATTAAAAGCTTTGAAAAAGCAGCCAAAGATGCCTCAAACGAAGCTATCTCTCCTCTCTGCCTACTCAAAGCCGGCCGTGTATACGAAAGTTTGAAAGATTACGACAATGCGCTCAAGACCTATCAGACAATCAAGGAAAAATACTACATGGCACCGGAAGCCAATACTGTAGCTGCTGACATCATACGGGTAGAATCGCTGAAAAAATAAAAATGGCAACACTGGCTCATATACAAAGCGACGAACTCCTACAAAGCCCCATACAGGACGCCCACCTGCGCAAGATAGCGATTGTGGTGGCCGAATGGAATAGCAGGATAACAAAAGCTCTCTTGGACGGAGCTGTAGAAACCCTGCAAGAACAAGGAGTGAAAGAAATATCCGTCACACAAGTCCCGGGGACTTTCGAGCTGACATATGGCTGTGCAAAAATCGTGAGAGAAGGTTCTGCCGATGCCGTTATTGCCATAGGCTGTGTAGTGCGGGGCGATACGCCACACTTTGACTATATCTGCCAGGGGGTAACTCAAGGCCTTTCTTCTCTCAACAGCTTGACAGACAAACAAATTTGTCGCCCAATCCCTGTCATCTTCGGGGTATTGACCACCAATACAATGGAGCAAGCCGAGGAGAGAGCCGGAGGAAAATTGGGAAATAAGGGAGCTGAAGCTGCTATTACTGCACTAAAAATGTGTGCTCCCTATTGCTATTACGAGAAATAGTAATATCTTTGCATCGCCTTTAGGGAAAAGGGCAGTTACCAGAGTGGCCAAATGGGGCTGACTGTAACTCAGCTGGCTTACGCCTTCGGTGGTTCGAATCCATCACTGCCCACTCACTTTCCTACAGTGCAAATACAGACTTTGGTAGTACGGCGGTACTACGGTCTTTGCGGAAGTAGCTCAGTTGATAGAGCATCAGCCTTCCAAGCTGAGGGTCGCGGGTTTGAGCCCCGTCTTCCGCTCTCTCGTGATACGATCAGACCTTCGACAAGAGGATGCCCGGATGGTGGAATGGTAGACACGAAGGACTTAAACTCCTTTGGCCATCTTTTGGCTGTGCGGGTTCAAGTCCCGCTCCGGGTACTCAAGACCGGAGTCCCCAAGAAAATCCAGGCGGAAATAGCTCAGTTGGTAGAGCACAACCTTGCCAAGGTTGGGGTCGCGGGTTCGAATCCCGTTTTCCGCTCTGTTAGACTTTAACTCTTTCACTTATGCAGTGGAAGAGTTTTTTTATATACGGTCTATAGGGTCTCCTACCTCAAAAGTTTTCAGACCCTTATAGAGCATTGCACAAGTTCTCCGCAAGGCTGTTTTGGCAGTCTTGGAGGATGAGACTCACAGAGTACAGTAATGACAAAAGCATAGGGAATATGCTCCAAGTCTCGACGAACAATACATCAACCACCGTATTGCACAGAGGGTTCCTTTAGCAAGGAAAAAGAGAGCAAACCTCTATGCCAAGAACAATTGACTTCTGACCGTTTTTGCTACCTTCGGAGAGACGAAAAGAATTCATCCTATGTCTGATCAAAAAAAGGAATATCCCCATATGACCTCTATAGAGCAAGACTTGGAAGACTTTCTGTCGCTATGGTTTTCTCCAAGCCAGGACTTACCAACCTATACCAGTGGCAGCACCGGCTCCCCTTCTCTCATACATATCGACAAGAGGAATATGCTGCAAAGTGCAGCCATCTCCGTACGCTACTTTAATATTCAACCACAGGATACAGTCTGGCTCTGTTTGCCCATGCATACCATCGCAGCTCGTATGCTTGTGTTGCGCAGCATCGTTGCAAAAGCCCGGCTTTTGTGCACCCGCCCTCAGACAAATCCTTTTTGTGATTTACCACCAAGCGAAGGCATTGACTTTGTCTCACTGACACCCCACCAACTCAGCCACATCGCTCGCTCAAGCGAAGATTGGGAAAGGCTACTCCAATGCAAACAGGTACTTCTCGGAGGAGCACCCGTACCAGAAAATCTATTAGCTCGGCTCCAGACAGCACCAAATAAAATCTACCTATCCTATGGCATGACCGAAACTCTCTCTCATGTTGCTATTCGCAAACTTTCGGGAGTAGATGCTTCAGAACGTTTTTACACCCTGCCCGGCTATCACGTAAGGCAAGACTCCGATTGCAGAGCCATAATAGACTTACCATGGGGACAAACAATACATAGCAATGATTTGATAGAGCAATTCCCGGACAAGGGCTTTTGCATCAAAGGGCGAGTAGACAATACAATCAATAGCGGAGGAGTGAAGCTACAAATAGAAGCGATTGAAGACCTCTTATCACAACATAGCTCTCATGCTTTTTGTATCTGTCCGGCTCCCCACCTTTCTCTGGGGCAATGTGTAGCCCTACTCTCCCCATCCGACTGGGATCCTCAATTATTGGATGAGTGGCTTCGGCCAATCAATCCATACTACATTCCCAAATTGATTATTCGCTCCGAAGTACCGTTGTTATCCAATGGCAAAATAGACCGAACCCGAGCTTCGGCTTTGGCCGAAAATTGGTACAAGGAACAATGCAAAAAATAAAGAAGGAGGGGGAACCACCAAGAGAGAATCTCTTGACAAGAGAGATCGTGCGAAGATAGATTACAATGCAGTTTATTTTGAGGATACAATTCGCTCCAGCTGTTGGAGCAGTTCAAAGATGTTCTTCTCATGATCAAAATAGAGGCGTGCCAGCTCTTTTCCGCTGAACAATTTACCAGAGGAGGATTGATAAGCTTTGTCGTAGTAATGCAAAGCAATAGAAATGGCCTTGGGATAATCTTTCTCTCGCACCGCACAAATTGCAGCATCGGTTTGTACGGAACCGAGACGTCTGGATATTTTTTCAAAAGCACTGACCAACATCTCAGAAGGCAAAGTTGCGTAGTCTGCCACAATACGTTCTATTCGTTTCTCTATGGGTGCTTCTATTGTGATATAGTCAGCTCGTTTCATTCTTTCAAACAAAGCATCCGGGATATCTACAGATCCGACCTTCTTGCTCTCACTCTCCAAAAAAATCGGCCGAGAAAGATCCATCTGCAATAGTTGCAGCAAGATAAAATTGGCCATCATCTCGTTAGAGGGCTGGGAGGTATTTGGCAAATAACCGAAGGCTGATCCTTTGTGCCGGGCAAGTCCTTCCAAATCTATGACTTGTACTTGTCTTTCGGCAAGAGCTTGCAACAAAAGAGTCTTCCCGACTCCGGTAGCTCCATGCAATAGAACAATACGTTCGGCTTTATCCAGCAGAGAAGGAAGCTGCTGCCTAAAAGCTCTATATCCACCAGAATATACAGCCACATCATAACCATAGAGCTGCAAAAGCCAAGACAGGGAAGCACTTCGCATCCCTCCTCTGGCACAGTAGAGCATCAATGGCTGTGTTCGTTTCCCTCCGGAAAGCTCTAATACTTGAGAGTCAAAGAGGGAGAGTTTGGGGGCGATTAATTTCAACCCTAAGCTAATAGCCTCCTCTCGACCTTGCTGCACATAGACCGTCCCGACCTCTGCTCGCTCCTCATTACTAAAGAGTGGCAAGTTTTTAGCTCCGGGAATATGCCCCTTTTCGTACTCCTCGGGAGAACGAACATCCAGCCAGATCTTATCGCTAAACGGAGGGTATATAGCATTCATAAGTGGAGGGCGAACTACCTAAGGCCATTCAGTAAATCTCGGTCTGTCATTGGCCTCTTGCCGGGAGGCTGCAAGCGTGTCACTCGCACCGCTCTGTCTGCACAACCCACCCAAAGCTCCTTTCCCTGATGCACATAGCACGTACCGGGTCTCAAACGAGAAGGGATCCCGGAAGGCGGTTCAGCCCAGGGATCAAGTTCATATATCTTGTAAGTCTGTGCCGGATGATTCTCTATGGAAAGCTCACTCCATGCAGTAGGCAATGGAGCTAGACCACGTACAAAGTTGTGCAAACGCACTGCTGTCCACCCCCAATTTACTTCGCAATCGGGCTTGAATATTTTCGGAGCGGAACGCAACTCTCCGGTTTCGAGACTCTTCTGACTGATCGGTTTACTATTCCCCGAGAGCAAATCTCTGACACTCTTGAGCAATAAATCTGCACCCAAAAGGGTCAATTTGTCATGCAACTCCCCGGCTGTCTCATTCGGCCCTATAATTGTCTTCGCCTGGTCCAGCACATCTCCCATATCAATCTCATGTTTGAGCAAAAAAGTACTCACCCCAGTGAGTGATTCGCCATTTATTACAGCATGATTGATCGGTGCAGCTCCTCTATACTGTGGAAGTAACGAACTATGCAGATTGACAGTCCCTAAAGGCGGAAGGCTCCACACCTCCCTTGGTAACATACGGAATGCAACCACAACACCCAGATCGGGCTTTAACTGCTTCAAACGATCTACAAAGGCCAGATCACTCAGCTTTTCCGGTTGCAACACTTCGATTCCATGCTCCAGAGCACATAGCTTAACTGTGGAACACTTCACTTTGTGTCCTCTTCCCATTGGTTTGTCCGGCATAGTGACTACAGCCACGACATTCAATTCTGCTTCGATCAAAGCCTTAAGAGGTTCGACTGCAAAATCTGCAGTTCCCATATATACGATACGACTCGGCAACATCTAATTTGCTTACGGTTCTTCTGCTAAAAACTTATCGGGGGACAAAGGTAGACAGATGTTTTCACTATCCATTTCAACGAGAAAGAGTGGATAAAGGGAAAGCATTTATCTCTTTTTGAATATGGCAGGTACTCCTACATCAAACAAAATAACGCCTCTCTTTCATCGGAACAGATCTATCACAAGATTTACCAAAGGAATAAGGATAGAGGTAAATACCCCCATGATTCCGATCGCCAACCCGGACAAAGCTCCCTCTATTGCCCCCAGTTGGATAGCCACCGAGGTACCCACACCATGAGCCGAAGCCCCCAAAGCCAAACCCTTGGCGATACTACTCTCTATACCCGAAAGGCGAAAAAGGGGTGGCCCGACCAACCCTCCAACGATCCCGGCTACAACGACAACCACAGCAGTCAGGGCAGGGATACCACCGGATTGCTCCGACAGTGCAATGGCAATAGGAGTTGTGACCGAACGGGGTTGCATTGAAGCCGCAATTACATCATTGGCTCCAAAGAGGTAGGCCAATGAGACCACACTTATCAAACCGGCAACGGCCCCCATAAAAACAGAACTAAGAATAGAGAGAACACGCCCCTTGAGGTGGGAAGACTGCTCGTACAGCACATAGCCGAGTGCCACTACAGAAGGGCCGAGCAAGAAACTGATCATTTGACTTCCCTTCTGATAAGACTGATAATCTACCCCTGACACAAGCAACAGACCTATGATACTTGCAATTGTCACAGCTAAAGGATGCAACAGACCTATGTGCCACTTAGCATAGATTTTCTTGCTCGAAAGATAGATCCCGATTGTCAGAGGTAAACAATATAGAGGATTGGAAAGGATTGTCTGTAACATATTTTAAGTCATTTGTACCGTTTCGCAGAATGGTTTTCCATTCGCTGTTGAGAAAAAGCAACCACCCAGAGGACAACTGCTGTACTTACAATCATAGAGATCACGATAGCAGCCCAATACTGCTTCAATAGGTCGATTTGTGTAATAAGTCCAACTCCGGCCGGGACAAAAAAGATCCCCATATTCTCGGTGAGGAAATTAGAAGTGGCATCAACTTTGGGAGGTCTGATAATTCTCATTCGAAGAGCCAAGAATAGCAGCATCATACCCAACACGCTTCCGGGGACAAACTGTCCTATCAATAGGCTCACTCCCTCTCCCAAAGCATAGAAAAGAAGTATGTAAAATATCTGTATCAAGTATTTCATACGACAAATACGCTATTTAGAAACATGAGTCGCAAATGTACGAGAGATCTACCAGAAATATCCTTAACAGAGAGATTGTTTTTGCGAGATATAGCTTTCGTCAGAAACATGGGTAAACAGTATTTTTTCATACAAATGCAGAAAAGCATTCCAAGAGAGTACAAGAAAATTCGCACTAGCTCTTTGCCAGGAGTTAGAGAAATCCCCCCTTTGCAAAGAGAAGAATCGACAGTCTTACTTTGGCAAAAGGAAGTAATAGAAACCTCTTTTATTGCTAAATTTGTTGGTAGATAAAGTATAGACAAATGGCAACAGAGATAGACAAGAATAATCATAACGAAAACGAGCTTTCAGACCCGATATTGGATTCTTCGGCACAAACATCACAAACCGGGGGGGATGTGTGGGTCTTGACTCCTGCGACCTCCGAGATGACAGACGAAGAAATTGTGGAGAGGGCTTATGGAGAGTTGATCAAGACCTACCTGCAGTCCAATCACAGACAGAAAGTAGATAAGATCGAGAAGGCTTTCCGTCTGGCCAACGAAGCTCACAAGGGAGCCAAACGCCGTTCGGGGGAGCCATACATCCTGCATCCTATTGCGGTCGCTCAGATTGTTTCGCAGGAAATTGGATTAGGCTCTACCTCCATTTGCTGTGCCTTGTTGCACGATGTCGTAGAAGACACCGAATATACGGTTGAGGATATTCGGGACATGTTTGGCGACAAGGTTTCCCAAATCGTAGATGGATTGACAAAAATATCAGGAGAGGTATTCAGCAACTCCTCTCTTCAGGCAGAGAACTTCCGCAAACTCATTCTCACAATGAACGATGACATCCGAGTCATCCTCATCAAAATGGCGGACCGCCTGCACAACATGCGCATCTTAGCCTCCATGCATCCAGCCAAACAACTCAAAATTGCGGCTGAAACGATGTATGTCTACGCTCCATTGGCTCACCGTCTGGGGCTATTTGCTATCAAAAGTGAGCTGGAAGACTTGAGTTTCCAATATGAGCATCCCGAAGAATTTGAGAGTATCAAAGCCAAAATCAAGAATACAGATGAACACCGACAGGAAATTTTCGACCATTTTGCCGCACCGGTTTTCTCTGCTTTGGACAGTTTGGGAATTAAGTATGAGATAAAAGCACGTGTCAAGAGCATCTTCTCCATATGGAAGAAGATGCAAAAGAAAGGAGTAAGCTTTGAGGAGATATACGACCTCTTTGCTGTACGGATCATTTTTGAATCTTCACCAGAGCAGTCGGATAAGAATCGATGTTGGGAGATCTACTCCGCAATCACCGATATATACAAGAGTAGACCGGAGCGTTTGAGAGACTGGGTTTCCGAGCCAAAGAGCAATGGATACCAAGCATTACACCTCACAGTGATGGGCCCAGATGGCGAATGGGTGGAAGTACAAATCCGGAGCCGAAGAATGGACGAGATAGCAGAGAAAGGCTTTGCCGCTCATTGGAAGTACAAAGGAGACAATGTGGAAGAAGATTCGGAGTTGGACAAATGGCTTCGCACTATCCAGGAAATTCTAGTTAATCCGAACCCCAATGCGATGGATTTTCTCGATACGATCAAGCTCAACCTCTTTTCAGGTGAGATCATGGTTTTTACTCCCAAAGGAGAAATTGTGAAATTGCCACAAGGAGCCACAGCTCTCGACTTTGCCTATGCCATTCACACAAATATCGGACATCAATGTATTGGGGCTAAAGCCAATCACAGGTTAGTACCTATGTCTTACAAATTGAGTAGTGGAGACCAAGTAGAAATTCTTACAAGCAAGACTCAGGAGCCAACGGAAGAGTGGATTGCCTTTGTAACGACGGCCAAAGCGAAGTCCAAAGTAGACGCTTTTCTGAGAAAAAAGCATCGTGATATAGCTGCTTTAGGGCAGGAAAAAGTCGAAACTCTTATCGGGAACAACCAAGTCTCTTCCAACATAACCAATCTGGATAAGCTGGCGGAATATTTCGGATTTTCCACTCGAGAGGAATTTTTCTATGCCGTAGGTAGCGGAAGCGTGACCCTACCGGATTCTCTCAAAAAACTACCGGCCATCTCTGCTGATGGGAAAAGTGGGAATATCTTTATGCGATTTTTCCGTTCTGCCTTGGGCGGGGGAAATAAATCCTCTCAACCCATAGCTAGTCAACCCCTGGAGGTACACGAACACAAGTTCAACCCCAAAGAGATCTATGTGTTGAGCGACAGCTTGGCTAAACCAAATTATGAAATCGCACCTTGCTGTAAACCCATCCCGGGAGATGATGCTTTTGGCTTTATCAGCGATGATAACAAAGTGATTGTACACAAGCGTTCCTGCCCTGTGGCAATGAGGCTAAAGAGCAGCTATGGAGACCGTATTCTATCCACTCGCTGGAGCGAACACGTCAAGAGTACTTTCGAGGCAACTCTTTCTATCAAGGGGATAGATTCCAATGGCATCCTTAATGCCATTGCTCAGGCTTTTAAGAAAGAACTCACAATCAATGTGCGTGAAATTCATTTGACAGCCAAAGACGGCATCTTCAGTGGTAAGATCAAGTTACTTGTACACAGTGTAATGGATGTACACCGTGTATGCCAGACATTGGGCAAAGACACTGCTATCAAGAATATCGGCCGCATCATAGAGTGACCCCCCTATAAAGGGCATCAGCAAAACAGTATCTGCAAATCATTGAAACATTCGTTATGACAATACCTCCTATTCTATTCGTCTCAGGTATAGATACCAACATTGGGAAGACTTTTGCTACAGCTTTTTTGGCACAACGCTTCTCCTCCGAAGGCAGCAAGGTAATTACCCAAAAGATGATCCAAACAGGCTGCATAAAGGAGAGTGAAGATATCCTTGAGCACCGACGCTTGCTTGGTCAATCAACTTTACCGGAAGACAAAGAAGGTCTCACCTGCCCCTATATATTCAGCTACCCTGCTTCTCCACATCTGGCAGCAGAGAAAGACGGACGAACAATCGAGCTGTCTCATATAGACGAATGTACCAAAGGTCTCCTACAAAAGGGATATGACAGTATTGTATTAGAGGGTGCCGGAGGATTGATGGTTCCAATTCACCGAGACTACCTAACTCTGGATTTTATAGCAGACAGACACTACCCTTTAGCTCTGGTAACCAGTGGAAGACTCGGAAGCCTAAATCACACACTAATGAGTCTGGAGCTCTGTTACCAAAGGGGAGTGGAAGTACTGTATGTTATATATAATGAATACCCCTCAGCAGATAAACTGATAGAGCAAGACACCTATGACTATCTGGATAATTATCTACAATCTCACCATCCCCATTGTTGTCTTCTGAGGATGCCGGCTCTGGTATGTCCTCCGAGATAACGTGAAGAAAGAAGAAGGCTTTTCAATTCTGCAATTTTTAGATAAAGACACTTGTGCATTCAAAAAATAAGCCTAATTTTGCAGCCGTCTAAAGAGACACAAGCAACAGAAGAGTAGACTCCGTAGCTCAGTTGGTAGAGCAAATGACTCTTAATCATTGGGTCGAGAGTTCGAGCCTCTCCGGGGTCACAGATCCATGAGAATTCGCCATTGTGCAGCTCTGTTTTGTGAAGATCGCTCTTCTCTGCTTGTCAGTTGTAGACTCCGTAGCTCAGTTGGTAGAGCAAATGACTCTTAATCATTGGGTCGAGAGTTCGAGCCTCTCCGGGGTCACTACAGGATTATGAAGCACTGTACCTCTTTTCGGGTACAGTGTTTTTTTGTACTCTGCTTCGTGCAAGGATGACTCCAAGGATGGCAAAAATATCTACAGAAATAGATAGCTGGGATAAAAAAACTTTGTACTTTTGTTCCAAGCAAGAAATATCAAAACGTAGAAAGCATATATGGAAATCAAGAAATCGCCGAAAGCGAACCTGGAAAAAGGCAAGGGACTATCTTTCTTGCTAGGGCTGGTATTGGCACTCTCCGTGTTATATGTCTTTTTGGAGCTTCGCTCTTATGATAAGGCCGAAGCCATGGAGAATGACAAGTTAAACATTGCCGACATTGAGGACACACTCATTGTGGAAGATCCTCAAGAGGAAGAAAAGCAACCGGAACCCGAGGAAACTAAGGTTCAGGAAGTACAGTTGCCCGAAGAGTTCAAGGTAGTAGACAACGAGCAGAAAGTAGAGAAAATATCACTTGTTTCTGCTGATGAAAATCGCAAGTTGCCACCTCCTGCTCCGGTGATAACAGCTCCAGTAAAAGAAGAAGATGATGAAAATAAGGTTTTCATGATTGTGGAGCAGCAGCCCGAGTTTCCAGGAGGTACAGCTGCCTTGATGAAGTGGCTTAGCTCGAATGTTCGTTATCCAGAGATTGCCATAGAGAATAACATACAAGGGCGCGTGATTGTGAGCTTTGTGGTGGAGAAGGATGGTTCTACAACAGATGTCAAGGTAGTCAGAGGTGTAGACCCCGCGCTGGATAAGGAAGCTGTGCGACTGGCTAGCAGCATGCCCAAGTGGACTCCAGGTAAACAACGTGGAAAACCGGTTCGTACTCGCTTTACTTTGCCAGTAGCATTCCAGTTGAGAAATTAAAGCCGTCTATCCGGTTTAATCATACTTTGGCAGATTACTTCATCTTATAAATCTGTCTCAAAAAGAGGGACTACCCTTTCTCAGCAATGAGTAAGGGTGGTCCCTTTTCTTGTCTCTCTGTTGCTCCTCAAGAACCAGCTACATCAAAAGCAAAACCCTCTCAAGAGTACATTCGTATTATACACCGCATATTACATCTCACTTGTTTTCTCTAAATCATGGTCGACACAACTCATATTCTCCAAGACATAGAAAGCTGTATAGCTCAGTTAACAGAAGAACAAACAACCGTTACTAACCTCTACGAACCTATTAGTTATAGTCTCAAGGCTGGTGGCAAAAGACTCAGACCAGTACTTTGTTGTCTCAGTGCACAAGTTTTTGCGAACTACCAGTTGGCACTGATTCCAGCTATTGCAATAGAACTTTACCACAATCACACTCTTGTACATGATGACATCATGGATCGTTCCTCTCTACGTAGGGGACTCCCTACTGTCTATAGTAGATGGGGAGAAGAGCAAGCCATATTGTCCGGGGATGCGATGTTACTCAAAGCTTACGAATACCTAGATAAAATGGAAGATCGAGCACTATTGGCAGAAATTCTACCTCTGTTTACTCGCATGGCTCTCCTTGTCTGCGAGGGACAGCAGTACGATATCGAATTTGAAACAAGACAGGATGTTACCATAGAGGAATATCTGCAGATGATACAACTAAAAACGGCCGAGCTACCGGCCTATGCTGCCAAAATAGGGGCTATCTGCTCTCGTGCAGCCTCTCGCAAGGAGATAGATCTGATATACCGTTTCGCCATTGCATTAGGGATGGCTTTCCAGTTGCAAGATGATTACCTCGATGTTTATGCCGACACTTCTGTATTCGGTAAGCCGATAGGAGGAGACATCATAAACAACAAGAAGACCTTCCTTCTCATTTCGGCTATGAACAGAGCAAAGGAGAAGGATAAGAACCTGCTTACACAAAGATTAAATGGGCAACTGACAGAAACGAATGAAGAAAAAATTTCTTGGGTAACCGATCTCTATAACCGGCTGCACATTCCGGCGCTTTCGGCAGAACTCATTCTACGATACCACACGCAGGCCAATGATTGTTTGTCTGAACTGCAAAGTATGGGACGCAATATTGAAGCTCTAAAAATTTTGCTCGATAAGATGGATCGCAGATCTGCCTGAAGTATCGGTTTACTGAGACATGATTATCGATTCGCATACCCATATATATGAGCCCGAATTTGATGAAGATCGGGACAATGTTGTCCAGAGAGCTCTGCAAGTAGGGGTTGAGCACTGTATTCTACCCAATATCGATTTACAAAGCGTGGATCGTGTATGCCAAACTGCGATGCAATATCCTCACTTTTGCTCCATTGCAATGGGCCTGCACCCGACCTCTGTAGACAAAGATTGGGAGGATCAACTAAACTCTATCTATACATATCTTCACAAACTTCCCCTAGTAGCCATAGGAGAGGTGGGGATGGATCTCTATTGGGATCAATCTTATATCATACAACAGCGAGCAGCCCTAGAAAAACAAATTTCTTGGGCTTTAGAGTTGGATTTACCTCTCATTCTACATAGTCGGGATGCCATAGCAGAGACAATAGGTTGCATCCGAAGAGCTGATTCTCAAGGGAAAAGTTCGGGCGTATTCCACAGCTTTACCGGCACAGAAAAAGATCTGGATAGCATATTGGCTCTACCTAATTACATGGTCGGGATCAACGGTGTACTGACTTTCAAGAAATCTTCTTTGTCCGGTTTCATAGGCAAAATCCCTCTTGACCGTCTACTTGTCGAGACCGATGCTCCATATCTTGCTCCCGTACCTCGCAGAGGTAAGAGAAATGAACCCGCTTATTGTACTTATATTCTTGAGCATTTGTCGAAAATCTTTGGAGTGCAAATCAGTGATATAGCGCAACAAACGACAGAGAATGCCATCCGATTATTTCGCCTCTTCAAAAAAAAGTAGAGACAAATGCAGTGTAAGTGCAGAAAAAAACATAGATTTGCGGAGTATTCGCTTGGGATCTGTCGCCTTGGAGAGTCTTTATATCTCTCGCAAGCGCGCGTTCATGCGATTTACGGTTAGCAGGAAGAGCCTGTATACACGGTGAAAAAGATTGGAGAGGTGCTCGAGTGGCTGAAGAGGCGCGCCTGGAAAGTGCGTAAACGCCGAAAGCGTTTCGCGGGTTCGAATCCCGCCCTCTCCGCAAGCATAGAAAAGAATAAAAAAACAATTAATTCAAATTTCAAATCACGATGAAAAAGTTTTTCGCAAGTATCGTATGCATAGCCTTCTTGTCGGCAGGGATAAGTGCTCCGGCATTGGCTCAGGATGAGAGTGCAGCCCAAGCTGACAGCACCGCTCCGGTAGAGACGGTAGAATCGGTTGAAGAAGAAGCTGCTGCTACCCAGATGCAGCCCGAAGAGCAAGTGGGCTTTCATCAAGCTCTCAAAACCAAATTCATCGAGGGTGGTCCTGACTTCATGGCACTCGTAGCTATCGCCCTTATTTTGGGTTTGGCAATCTGTTTGGAGCGTATTATTTACCTCAACCTCGCCGATACCAACTACGAAAAATTTCTCGCTGAAATCGAAGCAGCTCTTGATCGTGGAGATGTAGAAGGAGCTAAGGACATTGCCAGAGATACTAGAGGCCCGATTGCGTCTATTACCTATCAAGGCTTGATGCGTATCGAACAAGGCATTGACGTTGTAGAACGCTCGGTTGTATCTTACGGAGGTGTACAAGGAGGTCTTCTTGAGAAGAACCTTTCATGGATCACTCTCTTTATTGCCATGGCTCCATCTCTCGGATTCTTGGGTACTGTAGTAGGTATGGTGCTTGCTTTCGACAACATTGAGCGTGCCGGAGACATCAGCCCAACAGTTGTTGCGGGTGGTATGAAAGTGGCTCTTATCACCACTATCGGGGGGCTTGTTGTAGCACTGATCCTTCAGATTTTCTACAATTATATTCTGTCTAAGGTAGAAGGTATTCTGAACAGAATGGAAGATGCTTCTATCTCTCTCATCGACTATGTGATCAAGTATAATCTGAAGTACAACAAATAAAAATCCATCTCTGTAATGGCTGTAACAAAAATCAGAAAGCTCTCCAGCTGGACGCTTTTGGCCTTCATGGCGATCTCTGTGGTCGTTCTGTTGGCCTTCTTTCTGGGCGGAAGCGTTATGGAAGGAGCTCACAAGATATACAACTTCACGGATGGCCTCCTGTACTGGACTTACGCCATTTTCTTCATCACGGCTATCGCTGCCATCATCTTTGCTCTGACAGGGCTTATAAAGTCTTTCCAGACCAATGCAAAGAAAGCTCTCTTGTCTGTCGGTAGTGTCGTGTTGTTGGCTGTTGTAATGATCATATCCTATGCTATCGGAGGGACCAATCCATTAGAGCTGAATTCAGACTCTGCAGTGTACAACACTCCGGAGATGCTCAAGCTTACCGATATGTGGCTCTTCACGATTTATATCATGGGAGCTCTCGTATTGTTATCTATTGTTTGGGGGGCTGTGCGTAAGGCTTTCAACCGCTGATCCTTGTAATCTAGAATAACCTAAGAACAAAAAGCTATGGCTCGAAAGAAAAGAAAAACTCCGGGGATTAACGGATCGTCATCTGCCGACATTGCTTTTATGTTGCTTATCTTCTTCCTGATTACGACTTCAATGGATACAGATAAAGGTCTGAAGAGGCGCCTGCCTCCTCTCTCCGAAAAGCAACAGAATAAGCCCGATGTGGAGATCAACGACCGCAATATTATGCGCCTTTTGGTCAATCGCCAAGATAAAATCGTGATCTTCAAGAGAGGTGGTGGTGCCGCGGGAGATCGAACTATACCCGTCAAACTGGAAGATCTCAAAGACATCGCGGTTCGTTTTATCACGAATCCTAACAACAGCCCTGATCTACCGGAGAAGGAAGTCCGTGAAATTCCCTACTTAGGGACGATGAACGTGACAACTAGTAGTTATGCAATCTCACTAAAAAATGAGGTAGAGACAAGTTACCAGATGTATATCAATGTACAGAATGAGCTTCTCCGAGCCTACAATGAAGTGTGGGATGCATTGGCTAAGGAAAAGTTCCGGATGTCATTTGAGGAATTGTCTGCTGCTAAGCAGAAAGCAATCGTAGAGGCTTATCCGATGCATATATCGGAAATGCCACTGTCTAACCTTAGTAAATAAGAACTAACACAGGGTATGGGAAAATTTAGCAAAGCGGGTAAACGCGAGATGCCCGAACTAAACACATCTTCGCTACCAGACTTGGTGTTTGCATTCTTATTTTTCATCATGATGGTGACAACGATACGAGAAGTTTCTCCTAAGGTGCAGTACAGCCAACTACCGAATGCAACTGAACTCACAAAGCTGGAAGAAAAATCCTTGGTGACATATATCTACATAGGAAAGCCAACTCTTCCCTATCAGGTGAAGTATGGAACCAAGCCTTGCATCCAGCTGAATGACCAAATCACACTTGACCCCTCGGCCGTTTATACCTATGTAAAACAAGAAGAAGGTAAGATTCGCGATGAGCGTCGCAAGCTGATGACTGTTTCCATAAAGGGGGATAAGGAAATCAGTATGAAGGTTGTATCCGATGTAAAGGAGCAATTACGTAAGGCGAATGTGTTGAATGTAAACTATTCGGCTCGCAAGGGTAAGGAGAATAGATAAGCAAGAAGGACGAGTTTTTGCTCTCCTGAAGTCTGTCTAATACTGCTGGTAAGAGTTTTGATACTTTTGCCAGCAGTATTTCTTTTTTGGAGCAAGAAAAAGAAACAGTTCAAAAATATTCAGAGACGATCTCTCCTCTCAGAGACGAAACTGCTAATACAGCCTCCATAGGTAAGGAAGAGAGATTCAAATTTGTAGTTCAAGTCTACCTACAGATAGTAAGAAAGGAGAGCAAAAACATCTCAATCTTTTGTATTTTTGCTTAGCAATAAATCATAGTACTATATACTCGCATGAATAATTTCTTCTCCGGAATAGATAGAGCCATACCACCCTTCACAAAGCATCTAATTTTCATTAATCTCCTAATGTGGTTAGCTTCGATTGTTATGCCACGTTTTGGAGTGGACCTAATAGATGCCTTGGGATTACACTATGTAGGGGCCAGTAAATTCTATGCATTCCAGCTACTAACCAACATGTTCTTGCATAGCACAGAGAGTTTTACCCATATATTCTTCAATATGTTCTCTCTCTGGATGTTCGGACGAGCTGTGGAGCATTTCTGGGGAGGTAAACGCTTTTTATTGTTCTACATAGCATGTGGCTTATCCGCCTCTCTATTACAAGAAGTTGTTTGGTACTTCCAGTGCCGGGAGTTACCAGAGATGTTGGCTTTTTCTGATACTTTTGGCCTTTCACTTGAGCCAAAAGCAGAATATCTCAACCGCATTCTGGCTGTGGGAGCTTCCGGAGCTGTCTTCGGTCTGCTATTGGCATTTGGGATGCTCTTTCCAAATGCTGCTATCTACCTGTTTTTCATCCCCATTCCAATCAAGGCCAAATACTTTGTCATAGGCTATGGATTGTTGGAGCTGTATTTTGGTGTACGCAGTACCATCCCTGGCAGTTCGGATAGTATCGCTCACTTCGCTCATTTGGGAGGTATGATAGGCGGTCTAATACTCATCCTTTTCTGGCGACGAAAGGGGAAAATCAATGGTCCCTATTTCTAAGTCTCGTATACAAGACCGCTTCAGAAAAAGCTTCGGGACCAAACTTGAGGCTTTGATTGGAATTCAGTGCCTTATTTGGCTGCTGATGCTCGTTCTTTCGTTAATCATCGGCTCTACAAAATGGGTTGGAGAATGGTTGGGGCTACTGCCTGACTTCGAATCTCTCAGCCACAGACTTTGGGGACTATTCTCTTATATGTGGCTACACAACAGTTTGTGGCATCTGGGTATAAATTGCTGCCTGTTATTCCTCATTGGTCAGCTTTTTATACGCCAATACAGCAGCAAATATCTGTGGATAAGTTTCACATGCGGAGGGATCCTCGGTGGAGGCTTCTATGTACTGGGGTACAACCTTCTTCATCTGGGACTCGGGATGGGGCTTCTTTCACAGCCATTGTTAGGCTCTTCAGCTGCTGTCTTATCTCTGCTCTTCGCAGCTTCATTTGGGAAACCGGCTCTCTCCATACACATTCCCTTTTGGGGTAGGACCCAGTTGAAACATATAGGCTATGTTGCAGGTATGTTGGTTTTACTGGAATTTATTTGGGGAATTGTGCATCCTACCAGCAGTCACTTGGGGTCAGGTATGGCACATTTGGGAGGCTGCTTAGGAGGATTACTACCAGCTTGGCTCCTTCGTCGAACGATAAGATCCTCATCCACAATCCGAAGAACTGTAAAAAAAAGAGATAAAGAAGATATACTGAACAAGATAAGGCATTCTGGATACAGTAGCCTGAACAAAGAAGAAAAGGAGATTCTATTAAAGGATAAAAAAGATGGTTTCGAAAAAACGTCATAGCAAAAAAATAGCCAACCATCTATTTAGAGCAACCGGGAAAGTTGTACTCTGCATCTGTATAGGCATCAATCTACTCTATCTCCTCTCTGTATGCAGCCCCTACATATCAGGCCGCCTAGTCTTCCCAGCCCTTTTAGGTCTGGCTTTTCCCTTAGTCCTATTAGCCCAGCTGTTCGTTTTGATTTTTTGGCTTCTAAGACGAAAATGGATTTGGGCTACAATCAATTTTGCACTGATACTTCTGGCCTACGACGCAACCCTCACCATATTCCCCATGAATGGAATACAAACCATTCCAGCAACAGACTCTATACAAATTATCTCTTACAATGTGGGAGCTTTTGGTTTTGTGGAACACAGCAAGTCTTCTCCGAATCCGATACTCCACTACTTAAAAGAAAACAACGCAGATATCGTCTGTCTACAAGAAGCACGCTTAGCGACATTAAGTATCGGAGACTTAAAAGCCTATCTCCCACAATACAAGTATATCCACACAACACATGCACAACCAGACAGGGGGTCGCGACTGGCAATTTTGTCTAAATGGCCCATCATGAGTACACAACGAATTGCTTACCCTTCTCGATTCAATGGTTCTATGGCTTATCGATTGAGAATCAAAGGAAGAGATATTTTAGTCATAAACAATCACCTCGAGAGCTTCAAAATAACAGGCAATGACCAAAAGTCTTACCATAATCTGGCCCGACAAGGAGAGGCAAAAAAGCTATCGCTCAAGGTCGTACGAAAGCTCATCCCAGCCTTCTCTAGTCGAGCTGCCCAAGCTGAGCGTGTAGCCAAATTTGTAGCAGACAACCGAGATGCCATAATCATTTCTTGTGGAGATTTCAATGATACTCCACACTCTTACACCAGACATTGCATGAGTCAAGGGCTCAAAGATGCATTCAAGGATAGTGGATATGGCTTGGGAATATCTTTTCACTCTTCTTACAGTCGATTCTTAAGAGCCAGACTCGACTACATCCTACACTCCCCTTCTTTACAAAGCAGGAATTGCAGAGTAGACAATTCGATAAAAACCAGTGACCACTACCCCATATCTGTTACTCTTTATTTACCTAGTAGTGACGGAAAAACCTCTGTAGAGAGTCTTGACAGAGCACGTATGTATACAAATATTTAGTGCAATATTTCAATTACCTTTGTGCTGCATAGTGTAAGCTCAACCTCATAACACGATTGTATGGAATATACATTTCTCGATTTTTTGACCCTGATCGGATCCCTTGGAATCTTCTTGTATGGGATGAAATTAATGAGTGAGGGCCTGCAAAAGATAGCAGGCGAACGTATGCGCTCCATCCTGTCTGTGATGACCTCAAATCGCATTTTAGGAGTCTTCACCGGGCTGTTGATCACCGCACTCATACAATCGTCCAGTGCCACGACCCTAATGGTGGTGAGCTTTGTGAATGCCGGTCTCCTTTCTTTGGCACAGTCTGTTTCGGTCATCATGGGGGCCAATGTTGGCACAACGATAACAGCATGGATTATCTCTGTCTTCGGGTTCAAGGTAGATTTGAGCACCTTTGCTCTACCTTTGGTGGCCTTCACGATACCTCTTATCTTCTCCAAGAAAAGTGAATGGAAAAACTGGGGAGAATTTATTTTAGGATTTTCTATTCTCTTCCTTGGTTTAGGGTTCCTAAAAAGCTCCATGCCAGACTTGAAAAGCAACCCCGAAATACTATCTTTCCTACAGAACTACACTCAAATGGGCTATGGGTCTGTATTCCTTTTTTTGGGGATAGGAACCATACTCACAGTTGTTGTACAAAGCTCTAGTGCTATGGTTGCGATAACTCTGATTATGTGTTCCAAGGGATGGATACCTTTCGAAATGGCGACAGCCATGGTATTGGGGGAAAATATAGGTACAACGATCACGGCCAATTTGGCTGCTATCAATGCCAATACTAATGCTAAACGGGCAGCTCTATCACACTTGATGTTTAATGTCTTTGGTGTGGTATGGGCACTAATTTTATTTTACCCTTTGAATGGTTTGATACGCTCTATTCTGGAGTCGACAGGAGGAGGTGACCCCAACGCTCTTTTCCATAGGATGGACGAACTCTCCCGTATGTATGATGCTGAGACAATGAATGGAATTACCACTGGTACTCTAATGAGTAATCCTCAGTATGCAGCTATCCATGCAGAGTTGGCAACAATGGGCGTTTCGGTGAGTTTTGCTCTATCCCTCTTTCACACCCTCTTCAATGTATGCAATGTCGCAGTAATGGTTTGGTTTGTAAATATCTATGTCAATATTTGCACAAAACTACTACCAGCAAAGGCAAAAAAAGAGGAAGACTCTCATTTGCGCTTTGTATCATTCGGTATGCTCTCCACTTCAGAGCTTAGTTTAGTACAAGTCAGGAGAGAAGTACGTACATTCGGGACTCGTGTGGCGAGAATGCTAAACATGAACGAGCAACTGTTAGAAGAGAAAGACAGTAACGAATTTTCGGCCATTTACAATCGTATCGAGAAGTACGAGAATATCTCTGACCGTATGGAGGTGGAAATCGCCACTTATCTTAATAAGCTCTCTGAAGGACGTCTCAGCTCTGAAGCCAAGGAGGAGGTTCGAGTAATGATTAGAGCCATATCAGAGATTGAGAGTGTTGGCGATGCCTGCTACAACATAGCCAGAAGTATCAAGAGACGAAACGAAGGGAAGTCTGTATTTACCAATGAGCTGAATGAACAGGTAAAAGCCATGTTTGCTTTGTGCTACCGCTCAATCGACAGGATGAATGAAATCCTGGAGCAAAATGAATACAGCTTGGATGATATGCGAGAGTCCTACGATATTGAGAACGAAATCAATAACTTGCGAGACAGTCTCAAAGTGAAAAACCTCGAAGATATGCAGGCCAAGTTATATGAATATCAAGATGCCGTGTATTACATGGACATCATAGATGAATGTGAAAAGTTTGGAGACTATGTGCTGAATGTAGTTCAAGCTTTGGTCGAAAAGAAAATATAGATTCGACCTACGAAAACAAAGAGGATTTGATCATATGAGTGTAGAAATAAGAGAAATCACAAAAAAAGCGGACTTGCGGAAATTTGTCAAGTTCAATTTGGACTTATACAAAGGCAACCCTTACTATGTACCAGGCTTGATCAATGATGAAATGATGACACTCGACAAAAGTGTCAATCCGGCTTTCGAATTCTGTGAGGCGGCCTATTTTTTAGCCTACAAAGACAATCGAATAGTAGGTCGCATAGCCGGAATTATCAATCATAAATCTAATGAAGCTTGGAATCAAACTCATGCCCGATTCGGATTCGTCGATTTTATAAATGATGATGACGTAGTAGATGCACTTTTCTCTGCGGTAAAGGATTGGGCTCTATCCAAAGGAATGGATATGTTACATGGTCCTATGGGATTTGCCGATATGGATCATGAAGGCATGCTCATCGAAGGTTTTGATCAGCTCGGTACTATGGCCACGATCTACAATTATGCTTACTATCCCAAGCAATTAGAGCGCATTGGATTTGTGAAAGATCAGGATTGGAAGGAGTTCAAAATTTATGTACCAGAAGAAATCCCGGAGAAGCACATCCGAATATCTGAATTGGTCCGCAAGAAATACGGACTGAAAACTCTCAAATTCAAGACTAGAAGTGATATAATGCAGTACGGCAGACGCATATTTGAAACACTCAATGCAGCTTATGCCAATCTGTACGGATTTTCGGAACTCTCATCTAACCAGATTGACTACTACATCAAGATGTATCTACCAATGGTACGTCTTGACTTTGTTACCGTGATCGTACGCGAGACTGATGATAAAGTAGTTGGTATTGCTATCACTCTCCCAAATTTGAGTAAAGCTCTACAAAAAGCCAAAGGGAGCTTGTGGCCACTGGGCTTTGCACATCTGCTCAAAGCTCTGAAATCGCCACCTAAGGTAGTAGACCTCTATCTGGTGGGAGTATTACCCGAATATCAAAACAAAGGGGTCAATGCATTACTTTTTGATGACCTGATTCCTATTTTCAGGAAAAACAAAGTAGAATATGCAGAGAGTAATCCTGAGCTGGAAACCAATATGGCGGTACAGATGCAGTGGAATTATTTTGAACGTAAGCACCACAAAACGAGACGAGCATATATCAAACGCATTGATAGATGAGTACAGTCTCTTATAGCGATAGCGATATCAAGACCCTTGAGTGGGATGAACATATCCGTCGCCGGCCTGGCATGTATATTGGCAAGCTCGGTGATGGAACGTACCCAGATGATGGGATATATGTGTTACTGAAAGAGGTTCTAGACAACTCAATAGACGAGTTCGTAATGGGGGCTGGCAAGCATATCCGGTTGGATATAGCTGATGGGTCTGTTGTGGTAAGAGACTTCGGTCGCGGTATCCCTATGGGCAAGCTGGTAGATGCAACCAGCAAAATGAACACAGGAGGGAAGATAGATTCCAAAGCATTTAAAAAATCTGTTGGCCTGAATGGAGTAGGTATAAAAGCGGTGAACGCACTATCCTCTCTTTTCAAAGTAACGGTCTGGAGAGACGGTAGTAGCAAGAGTGTAACCTACGCGAAGGCTCAGCTCTTAGAAGAGACAGAAGCCTTTCCCAGTGAAGAAAAATCCGGGACAGAGGTTCGTTTCACGCCAGACAACTCTCTATTCAAGAACTACCACTATCGAGACGAATATGTGATAGCAATGGTCAAGAATTACGTTTTTCTAAATGCCGGTCTCACAGTCACATTTAATGGAAAAACGTATTACTCCAAGGAAGGACTCTCTGATCTTCTCCGGGAAAATATGACAGGAGAAGCCCTCTACCCAATCATTCATCTGAGAGACTCTGACATAGAGGTGGTCGTAACCCATACACAGCAATATGGGGAAGAATTTTACAGTTTTGTCAATGGACAAAACACAACACAAGGAGGTACGCATCTCAGCGCATTTAGAGAGGCGGTAGCTAGGGTTATTAAAGAGTTTTTTGCAAAAAACTTTGAGTACTCGGATATACGCTCCGGGATGAGTGCTGCTATCAGTCTCAAGGTGGAAGAACCCGTATTTGAAAGTCAAACAAAGACTAAACTCGGATCAAGAGATATGTATCCGGATGGCCCCACGATACAAAAATTCGTTGGAGATTTCTTAAAGAAGGAGCTGGATAATTACCTACATATCCATAGCGAGGATAGTGAAGCGATGCTACGCAAGATACAAGAGAGCGAGCGTGAGCGAAAAGCGATGAGTGGAGTGACAAAATTGGCTCGTGAACGAGCTAAGAAGTCTAACCTGCACAACCGTAAGCTACGTGATTGTACGACTCACTTCAACGATCCGAAAGCAAAGGAACCGGAACGTACTTCAATATTTATCACCGAAGGGAATTCGGCAAGTGGATCAATCACCACGAGTCGAGATCCTGCATATCAAGCTGTATTCAGCCTTTTGGGCAAGCCTCTCAATAGTTTTGGACTGACAAAGAAAGTTGTGTACGAGAATGAAGAGTTTAATCTCTTACAAGCAGCTCTGAACATAGAAGACGGAATAGAAGGACTCCGCTACAATCGGGTAATTATCGCTACCGACGCTGACAATGACGGGATGCACATTCGACTGTTACTAATCACTTTCTTTCTGCAATTTTTCCCTGACTTAGTACGCCGTGGGCATGTGTTTGTGTTAGAAACACCCCTTTTCAAGGTTGCACTCCCCAAAGAGGGACTAAAAGGAAGGAGCTTCTCTGATAAAAGCCAGAAGCGAAAAAGCAAGACGATTAGTATAGATCGGGATACTCCTTCTGTTATATATTGTTACTCCGAAGCTGAAAAACAACATGCCTTGCGTACTCTTGGCAAAAGAGCTCACATCACACGATTCAAAGGTCTTGGAGAAATATCAGCTGATGAATTCAAGGAACTTATCACAGAAGAGAATATCAAGCTGGAACCAGTACGTATGAAGCGAGAAGACAATGTAACTGACCTGCTTGCATTCTATATGGGCAAGAACACCCCCAAAAGACAAGACTTTATTATAGATAATCTTGTAGTGGATGAAGAGATGCTCTAATCCACCACATCACCTTATATCTCCTCTTTCGCCTGCTTAAATCATGCAAACTACAGCCTTTTACGCCGGATCGTTTGACCCTTTTACACGTGGACATGCTGATATTGTGGAACGTTCCTTGGCGTTGTTCGACAAAGTAATCATAGCAGTAGGCATCAATGATGCCAAACGTTGTCTTTTCAACCCACAAGTGCGTGTGAAACAAATCAGTAGATACTACAGCAAACAACCCAGAGTAGAGGTAATTGAATACGATACACTCACAGTAGATATTGCCTCCAGGCTTGGGGCCTCTGTTTTGGTTCGAGGTGTACGCTCCGGAGCTGATATGGAGTTAGAGCGCTCTTTGGCTGATTTAAATAGGCATATTGCCAGAATGGAAACAGTAATATTGCCAGCATCTCAACAACTCTCACATATTAGCTCGACTGTTGTACGAGAATTATTGCGTTTCGGACATAATGTAGCCGACTTCTTGCCCGATGGATTTGATCTGAACTGCGAGTAAACAAACTATACAAACCTCCTATCTATCTTCCATGAAAAACACACAACGCATCTCCCTGCTTCTTTTTATCGGACTTCTTTTTTGCCCACATGCTTGGAGTCAGTATAGAGAACAAATGCTGTCCTCCATGAGTAAAATAGGTCAGTCAATTCGGTTGATACAAGAGCTGTATGTAGACTCCGTGGACACAGACAAACTAACAGAAGATGCAATAAGAGGGATGTTGGATAAACTGGATCCTCACTCAGTCTATGTCAATGCAGAAGAAAATAAAGATGAATTGAGTGCTCTCGAAGGGAAATTTAGCGGTGTTGGTATACAATTCAACCTACTGACCGATACGCTGTATGTGGTACAAGTAATTCCGGGGGGGCCTTCAGAAAAAGCAGGATTGATGCCGGGAGACCGTATTTTAGCTGTAGATGGAGAAAACATTGCGGGGGTTAAGATCAAGAACTCTACGGTGATGCATAAACTTAGAGGGGACAAAGGAACATTGGTGAGACTTTCGGTGCTTAGAGGGAAAAGAATTCAAGATTACGTCATTACACGAGGAGATATACCCATCCACAGTCGAGAGGCTGCATACATAATCCCTGGCACGAATATTGGCTATATGCGATTTAGTCGCTTCAGTCTTAATACTGTGGAAGAATTTGAAGAAGGGATAAATAAACTCCTCTCTTCTGGTATGCAATCTTTGATTATTGACTTGAGATATAATGGGGGTGGTATTATGTCTGCAGCAACTGAGATGGCAAGCTATTTCTTGCCGGTGGGAAGTAAGCTTCTTACAGTGAAAAATAATAGGAAGCCTTTCTTCAATGAAGAGCTACGTGTGGAGAAACGACAAAAAATCAATTTGCAAAGGCTCCCTCTCATCGTACTTGTAAATGAATACTCAGCATCGGCCAGTGAAATATTCAGTGGGGCCATACAGGACTGGGATCGTGGATTAATCATAGGCAGACGTAGCTTTGGTAAAGGATTGGTACAGCGTCCCGTGCCTCTATCCGATGGCTCTTCTATCCGAATAACAGTGGCTCGATACTACACTCCATCGGGAAGGAGTATACAAAAACCCTACATCAAGGGGAATGCACAAGCCTACGAAGAGGATATATATGCACGGCTCAAACACGGTGAACTCATGCATGCTGATAGCATCAAATTCCCAGATTCTCTCCGTTACCAAACGCTTCGCCAAAATCGCTCCGTCTACGGTGGAGGAGGCATCATGCCCGATATATTTGTTCCTTTGGATACAACCCGCTTCAACTCCTTGGAAAAAGAACTGCTGAATACAGCTTCTCTGATAAGAGTTATCCCAATCTATTTGGATACAGAGCGAGCAAATCTACTAAAGACTTACCCCAAGGCGGCTCAATTCGTAGATAATTACAACCTCCCAAATACCCTCATCGACTTACTAAAAAAAACAGCTGAAGAGAACGGAGTGAAGTGGAATAAGCAACTTTTTGCTGAACGGGAAAAGGAAATAACTACTATGCTAAAGGCTTATATCGCTCGTAGCATATATGACGAAGACACATTCTACAGTCTAATAAATCAGCAAGATCGAGAATATCAAGAAGCCATTCGTATCCTGTCAGCAGGAAACAATCAGCCCTCCCGTCCTTAGTGTATATCGGTTAGAGAGACAAAAGTTACTCAGAGACGCTTATCTCGGAA
The DNA here is from genome assembly GCF_900476255.1 of Porphyromonas crevioricanis. Taxonomy (NCBI): domain Bacteria; kingdom Pseudomonadati; phylum Bacteroidota; class Bacteroidia; order Bacteroidales; family Porphyromonadaceae; genus Porphyromonas; species Porphyromonas crevioricanis. Next base: position 1,286,104 of record NZ_LS483447.1, on the reverse strand, counting down.
TCAGTCAAGGATTTCAGAGAGATCCTAGTATCCGCATATCTTTCAATCCAACTCACTGCAGAACAAAAAGAAAAGGCTTCCCTTGGAGAAGTCTCATTTTACTATAAACAAATAACTCTGGCCTATGCGCTGCAGCAGCAAAGCTTTTGTAAGGCCTCCTTTTAAGGAGACGGGGTGACACTCGAAGACCTTGTAAATCTGAACATCCCGAAGGAAAAATGTATTTCCAAAACCTATGTGGAGGTTGTAATCCTTTGGAATATCAGGGAGGAAAACTTCTGTTGCACAGCGGCTTTATTTGGGAGATATATGGATTCATACTTACAATATCTATACACTTGCCGACAATAGTCTGACAATAACCAAGGACTCCCGGACAAAGTAAGAGAGCTTTTTGGGGGATCGAATGAGACTCTTGACGAGCATTTCATCCATCGGAACGATCAACTGATTTACCAAACAAATGAGAAACAATACAGTCTGACTGATCAGCTAAATCTGAAATTGGAAGGGTACAAATACTCTGGAATGAACAAAATAGAGTATAAACAAATGATACTCTCTCCTGATGGGTCTTTACGTTGTAGCAACCTCCTCTTTATCTGATTTGACACACGATCCTCTTTGCATTGCAGATACGGATGGAAGTAATCAATGAACCTTATCCAAGGATAGTGCGATAGAATCGGTTGCTCCACAGTGGATTGAGAAGAAGCTATTCTTTATAGATGTGGACAAAGATCTAGTCACAGAAGAAGATTCGGACTGCCAAACATCATTATACGTCACAGATCCAGATAATGGTAATGCCAAAGGATGAGCTTTTGGTTCGATAAAACAATCGATATTAAATATCCAGCCAAAGAGAAGCAACTCTTCCCAAAAGACGGTATCTAACCTCTACAGAGAGAATATAAATACGTCTATCGGAGTGAATGTGTGAATGAGAGGATTCGATATGCTGGGAGTATTAAGCATAGACTAGGTATGAGGAGAACATGATATTCTTCTCATATCTCGGGAATTTCTCTCTTTCTACTTTCTTTCCTAAAATAACTTGATATGAGGGCAACTTTTTCGCTCCTCGTGCCTGCTCATTGAACCTTTCTTTCATTAATACCTTTTTCCATGCAACGAATACTGTTCATTTGTCTTTTTATTTTTTCCCTCAACCCTATGTTTGTCAATAAACATCCATGGGAGAAAGCACACAAACTGTTTGGTGTGGTCAGAAACTATGGAGCACAGATCCCTCAGAAGTAAATATGACTTCCTCTAACTCCTATAGAAAACCTCTCTACTTCTCCTTTTCAAAAGAGTCAAAAGCTATTCTGAAGGGCAAAAAAAGTTGCCAGATTAAGAAAGGAGAGTGTAAATCCTAATTAGAGCACGGAGTTTCGAGTATAACTCAAACTCAATGTAATGGCTGATTGGGCCTTTGTATCTGTCGGAGTTTGTCGTACCCTATTGTGTTCGGCCTTGAGTTGCAACCTAAAGGCTCGACCAATTCGTAACTCTCCCCATAAGTAACACCTTCCCCCCTTACCATGAACTCCGGTAAACTGTGGCATTAGCTCGATCTGTCGCTCTGAAAAGAACAGTCTACCAACCTCCGAATGAAAGAGGATTCCTCCTAAACAAAATCTGAGTGAGTTATCAAAAAAAGAGCAATTAGCTCGAATCCCAACGGCATAACTATGCTTATACCTAACTTGCTCCCTCTCAATTTTCTTACTTCCATGGAGATATCGACCCTCTAAACAAGCATTCCAATTCTCTCCTTCTGGGTTATAGACGAAAACGGATGAAAGACCGAGGTTGCTTTGCCCTTTCCGTTCTCGAAGAAAAGAGGCTCGAAACTTGGTGTTGAAAACCGATGATTTCACAGGAGAAAGTTCCAAACGCAATCTATAACCACTACTATTTTCTTTTCTTCGATAACGAGGTACCAGAGTTCTATAGAGGTCTATTTCGGAAAAAACTCGAAACCTACCAATCTCTTCAGCCATTGACAAGAGTAATCCCTGTTCATTGCCAATGCCTGTAAAGTGTGTCGAACTTCTCCCGAAATAAGCCCAATACTCCTTTCCAAAATGTCTCAAAAGACAAGAATACTGACCATTGTTCGCAGCTATGTAACTCATAGCTTGTAAGAAAGCCACAGATCCGAATCGATCTAAAGCAGCTTCTCCATATACAGACAATCGGCCACTACCTGAACTGTAGCGATAATAAAAAGAAGAATTGGCTAAAAGAGTAGGATTTTTCCACTTTTCAGGACGGTTACGCCCCGGTGGTCGCAATAAAGCAGAACCACCCCAGTCATAGATATTTGTCAGGAAACCACATTCCACCTGAGTATCGGCATAATGCAGATTACCTATAAAACTGCGCATATTCACATTATGCCGTGTATCCAACTCTACCTTGTTTCTATGAAGTCCGCTGTACTTAAAGCTCTGAATTATCTTCTTACCATCTGAATGCAACTCCTCTCGAGCATCAAGTCCAGTCCGTGAAGCAGCCAAAGTTAAAAAGAGCTGCTTGCTTCCCAATGAGATAGCAATGCCTCGTTGATAACTATTCTCCGAAGCAGAAAAGGAATGAACTAGTCCTCGTCCTATACGATCCGATCGAGATGAAAGAAATCCAATAGATTGATTGCATACCAATCCATAACCCAAAGAGAGGCGAAAATCTCCCAACACAAGTTTGCGTAATTTGCCAAAGTCGGAAAGCATTAAATGAGCAGAATAGTGATCAAATCCACCAAATCTACGAATATCAAAAGGCTCTCCCGGATCTAAATCGCCTACCAATCCAGCAGAGAGACGATTGCCAATACGATGTGCAGCCTTAAATCGCCAAGCTGAGGAAGAGCCGAGGTAATCGGATTGTTTGTCCTCCACAGGCAAAGGTTGCCTGAAACCAATTTTCAACATTGAACTCCCTTTTTGCTGCAATAATCCCGAGAAAGTTTGTCTCTGCAATTTTGGAACTACGATTACAAAGGGACGCACCAAGTCCAACGTATGAGGATCCCAACCCGGAATAAGTTTCAGATCCCATATACTACTTAGTCCATTGGGAAGACGGTGGATATAAGCAATAAATTGACGAATCTGAAAATCGCTCAGAAAAGGTAATTCCCTAAGATCTGACTCCAAGGCTTGATTTAGATCTATAGGATTAGCGATGAGCAAATGAAGTTTCTGAATAATCAGTTCAGCCTCCTCTACACTCATGTCTGTTTGCTCGACCTTGTCCATTATCTCAGAAAGCCATAAAGAGGATTCTGTTTCTTGAGCTTGAAGCAAACAAAAACCCTGCAAAGCAACAATAAGGAAGAGCATTGCTCTTTGCCACATCCGCAACACTTGCTTCACAATTCGACAAATAGACATAAGATCCAACTAAGAAGCCTGCTGATTTGCTATCGATCCGACCAATCTAGTTACTCGTACAGATATATCTACCATCCACGGAACGAACGATTGGAAGCACTGCTTCTGGTTGCGGGACAAGACAAAATGGAACATCCTGTGCTACACCTGCACATTCCATTCGCTGGTAGTGTTCTGACTGACGTATATAGTCCAACAAATTCTCTCCCTCGGCACACTCAGAAATCCATAGGTCACGCATCATGCGTGCCGAATCTCCTAATGAACAACAAATGCCGATCTTTTCCATATTCCAAGCCAGAGCACCAGCAAAAAGACAATCTTCAGCTCCGACTGTATCTTCCCAACCCGCAGCCAGAACCAATACGTCTCTTTCTGTTCTATCGGAAAGGTAGCGCACAATGGTCGGCAAATTCACATAAGCACCTATCAACACTTCTTTTGCTCCTGTTTTAAAAGCAACATCCACGCATTTGGTACCATTCGTTGTGCTAAATACTATGCTTTGCCCTTGCACTTGCTCCATCTTATAATCGAAAGGCGAATTGCCGAATTGAGCAAACGAACAACGTTTAGCATGTCTCTCTGCTCCTACCAACCAACCGGCTTCCTTGTAACGCAAAGCCTCCTCCAACTGAGCCACAATGATAATTTCATGAGCTCGATTACCAAGAGCAGCACAAATAGAAGAAGATGCTCTCAATACATCTATGACTAATACGATCTGTGGATTTTCTTTTCGGAAATAAGCCTTGAACTGAGGGGCAGAACAACAAAGATCTATACGCATAATAGGAAAGGGAAAGAGTTATTTCTTGCAAGGGAAGAATCTTATAACACATAAACGGCAGTATTGCTTTCCTCCTGCTTCTCGGATTCAAATATCCAGCTCTTCACGAATTCTGACATACTTAAAAAGGGACTGTACCAAAATCTAATTTTGACACAGCCCCTACAATATCTACAAAAAGGAATAGCGTATCGTATTCCGAGCAATCCTTGGCTCGGTATACATTCCTCTCACTTTCTAAAGGGAGTCTTTACAATCTCGGCTTTTAATATCCGGTTGCGTATGCCTATACCAATTTCATTGCCAATCTTGGTAGCTTCTTTCTGTATATAGCCCATACCGATACCCTTTTTCAGACAAGGAGACATTGTACCAGAAGTTACGATACCGATCTTATCTCCATTGGCATCAAGTATGTCATATCCCTGACGAGGCACACCTTTATCCTTGAGTTCAAAAGCAATCAGCTTGCGCTCTGTTGCGCCATCCTTGTGCTGCTGCAAAAGGGTTCTGCCAGGAAAATCTTTGCCATCAACGAATTTGGTAACCCAACCTAAACCAGCCTCAATAGCTGAAGTTGTCTCATCTATATCATTACCATAGAGGCAAAAGCCCATTTCCAAACGCAAAGTATCTCGAGCACCCAAACCACAAGGCTTAATGCCATAGACTTGCCCTATCTCAAAAAGAGCATCCCAGATTTTCATTCCATAATCTGGGTAGAAATAAAGCTCAAAACCTCCAGCCCCGGTATAGCCAGTATTGGATATAATCACATTGGGGCAACCTGCTACCTCTCCTACAGCAAAGGTGTAGTAGGGGATTTTAGAAAGGTCTGTATCTGTCAATTTCTGAAGCAATTCTGTTGCTTTGGGGCCTTGCAAGGCTAGCTGTGCACACTTGTCCGAGCCATTTTCAAGCTCTGCACCCATTTCGTTATGCTGCTGACACCAAGCCCAGTCTTTCTCTATATTGGCTGCGTTCACAACCAAAAGATATTTGTCGCTCTCATATCTGTACACCAGGAAGTCGTCTACAATCCCTCCCTTATCATTGGGGAAGTAGCTGTATTGCACTTTGCCGACCTCCAATTTAGATGCATCATTGGAAGTAACTTTCTGTACAAACTCAAGGGCTTTTGGCCCTTTCACCCAAAATTCTCCCATGTGAGAAACATCAAACACACCCACACCATTGACTACAGCTAGATGTTCGTCAATGATGCCACTGTATTCGATGGGCATATTGTAACCTGCAAACTCGTGCATCTTGGCTCCAAGAGCGATATGTTTATCTGTAAATGGAGTCTGTTTCATTTCTTGTATTGTTGTTTATCTTTTCTTGGTCATATTCCTCGCACTACTGCCTCAATCAGGCAGACCAGCCTCGAAGGTAGTCAATTTGAGAGGAAGATCAAAGCAATGTCTGTCCTGTATGTTGCCTTATCCAGCAGAAATAAGACTCAAGCAAAGTTTCTGCCGCCTGAAAAGGGGTAATGCTATCGGATAGAACTTGCCCTTCCAAAAGAGGAAGTCGCTCAGAGATTTTTTCATTTCTGAAAAACGAATCTCTCAAAGCCTCTTCTATTGATTCTCGCAGCCACCACTTGGCCTGTTTTTGCCGCTTGTGCAAAAAATAATCACTATCGTGTGCATGATGTCGATAGGCATCTATCATATCCCAAATCTCCTTAATGCCGATTCCATAGTAACCGGAGTAAGTCAAGACCCTCGGTTCCCAACCCGATTCGCTTTTCGGGAATAACCTCAGCGCATTACGAAAATGGGAGGCAGCCAACTTTGCCTTGTCTATATTATCTCCATCAGCTTTATTGATGATAATGCCATCTGCCATCTCCATGATTCCCCGTTTGATACCCTGTAGTTCGTCACCCGTACCTGCCAACTGTATCAACAAGAAAAAGTCTACCATCGAATGAACAGCTGTTTCACTCTGCCCCACACCTACGGTTTCCACGAAAATGGTATCAAATCCTGCAGCTTCACACAGAATAATTGTCTCGCGTGTCTTACGAGCGACTCCGCCCAAAGAACCAGCAGAGGGACTAGGACGGATGAAAGCATTCTTTTCTCGACTCAATTGCTCCATTCGTGTTTTATCCCCAAGTATACTTCCCATAGAGACTTCACTACTGGGGTCAATAGCCAGAACCGCCAACTTGTGTCCCTGCTTGATGATATGCATCCCAAGTGTATCTATGGAAGTACTTTTGCCCGCCCCCGGCACACCAGTAATCCCGATACGCATCGAATTACCAGAGTATGGTAGACACTTTTCTATGATCTGCTGCGCCATCTGTTGGTGAGCAGGAAGCTGGCTTTCTACCAGAGTAACAGCCCTGCTAAGCAGAGTAATGTCTCCAGCCAATATTCCGCGCACATAATCATCGACTTCAAGACGAGCTCGTTTGATTCGCTTGAAGTAGGGGTTGACTATAGGCACATCCCTCACTCCTTTGTTTACTTTCAGTCCCTTGTATATGTCTTCATTCTCGGGATGTGCAAACTCTTCGTGTTCATCATGCATATTGGCCATATCTCAGATCAAATAAAGCGAGAAAAAACGAATAGGTATAATAATGTCAATGTTTAATCGAGAGTTTGACCTTTACTCGCCTAAGCGGAGCATAAGGGTCATTGCATACAATATTGATATTAGGAGCAATGGATGCCCACCCTTTTTCTTTCAAAGTAGAAGGTAAGACCCGTATTTTCAATATTCCACTGGTTCCTTGGGTTATTTCTTCGGGATAATCCAAGATCTGCACAGCCGGATTATCACAGTTAAGATTTCTTAGTTTGAGGAGGCCCTTTCCAGTATTTCTGATCTCTACCTCTACTTGTTGTTCAGGACTTTCGGCAGGCAAAGTCCCCAAGTCAAAATAAGTATTGAGATCCATCCTCGGGGCTGTGCGGATCATCTCCTCTCTATTTTGGTAAAAAGAGAAATCTTCCACTACAGTAGATCGGGTCAAGACCCGTCCACGAAACTCTTTTCCTTCGTTGTCAAGAATGATAAGTTCTACTGGTTCGTTATGCATACCGATCTCTGTATCGGACAAAACCTTGAGCGAAAGTTCCAACTCTGCAGGTTCGCCAGGCGACAACTCTATTACCTCTGGATTGACCTCTATAAGACTGTTCTTAGACTGTACAGACACCTTGACTTTTCCGCCATTAGATGTATTGAGAAGCATCAGACGTACACTGGAAGTCCGGTTTCGAGATGTTGTCGGAAACAGAAGCTCTGTTCGGCTCAACTTGACAGGCCCTACCTCAGCAGAAAATTGACCTTTCTCTCCTCCTCCCAATGTAGTCACATAACCCTTTATGAGAAGGTCTTGCTTGGTCTTTGTAGCATTGCTGTAGACATATACACGTTTAACGAAAGCTCCTGGTCTGCCTGCTGGGTCATAAGATACTACGATTCTACCCTCTGCACCCGGCTCAATGGCTTCCTCCGGCCAAGAAGGACTTGTGCAACCACAATCGGAATTGACACGTGTGAGCACCAAAGGAATTGTCCCTGTATTGGTAAATAGGAACTCACAATAGACAGATCCTTTTTCCTCAGCAATGTTGCCAAAGTGATGTATCGTATCTTGGAACGACAACTCAGCCTTGCCTCTTTGTTGGGCAAACAAGCTACTCCCTATAAGCAACAGAGCCACCAAAAGGCAGCTCCGTATATGTTTGTTTATCATAAGCATTCGAGACAGATTATTCTACCTTCCCCTTGATCTTAAGAGTGAAAGCTCCATCCTTGCCATTACTATACACCGCTATCGTTTTGACAAACGAACCGGGTCTACCCGCCGGGTTATAGGTTACAGTAATCTTACCCGACTTTCCAGGAGCAATAGGCTCTTGCTCATACTCCGGTGTCGTACAGCCGCAAGAAGCTACCACACGAGTAATCACCAAAGGGGCCTTCCCTGTATTATTGATGGTAAACACATGAGATACCTTGCCATTGGCTTCCTTGATTGTACCGAAATCGTATTCTGCCTGTGTTGCCGAAATCTCGGCTTTACTGTTTTGTGCAGCTGCTACTCCACAAAACAGGAGCATCATGCTGAGAATGAAAACTAACTTTTTCATTGGTTATTCCTTACTTACTTTATTACTCTTTCAATCTACCAATATCATAATCCCGGATCGAAGTTTTAGCTACACACCACTACGACCCCGGAGACAAAGGTATAAAAACCACTCTGAACCTCGATCTCCACCGATCTTAGAAGAGTAACGAAAGATCTTATTGGGCATCTTTCTCTACTGCTTGCCGAAATTTGACCATCTTCGCTGTCTTCGCCTTGCAACTGATCTTATCATCTTTGTCAGTAGAAAAGACTACATCCTGCTCTTTCTTGATTTTACCGGAAAGAATAAGATCCGTCAACTTATCCTCTATCTCTGTTTGCAAAGCTCGCTTGAGAGGCCGAGCTCCATACTGCACATCGAAGCCGATCTTGGCAATTGCATCTCGAGCTTTATCATCTACCTGCACACGATAACCGGCCTTCTCCACTCGATGAAGAATATCGACAAGCTCTATATCTACAATCTTTCGGATACTTTCCGGAGAGAGTTGATCGAAAAGAATAATTTCATCAAGACGGTTGAGAAACTCCGGACTGAAAGTCTTGTGCAAGGCTTTCTGTATCACAGATCTGGAATATTCCTTGTTGAGAGATTCGTTGCCAGCATCCTTAAACCCGATACCAAAGCCAAAATCTTTGAGTTGACGTGTTCCTACGTTGGAGGTAAGAATAACGATGGTATTCTTGAAATCTACTTTTCGCCCCTCACTATCAGTTAGACATCCCTCATCCATTACCTGTAGAAGGATATTGAATATGTCATGATGGGCTTTCTCCACCTCATCAAGCAAAACCACCGAATAAGGTTTACGGCGTACTCGTTCGGTGAGTTGCCCTCCTTCCTCGTATCCGACATAGCCTGGAGGAGCTCCCACGAGACGACTCACGGAAAACTTTTCCATATACTCACTCATATCTATGCGGATCATGGCATCTTCAGTACCGAAGAGCTTTTCGCTAAGTTTCTTTGCCAAATAGGTTTTCCCTACCCCTGTAGGACCAAGAAGCAAAAACGTACCTATGGGACGCTTTTCGTTGCGAAGCCCCAACCTATTTCGCTGGATAGCTTTAGCCACTTTCTCAATAGCTTCGTCCTGACCTACAACCTTCTTCTTGAGTTCATCAGCTATTACACGTAGTCTCTCATTCTCAGCCTCGGCTATACGTTCCATCGGCACACCGGTCATCAGTGCAACCACTCTGGCGATGTCCTCCTCTCCTACAATTTGTCGTTGAGAATCCATCTGTTTCATCCAATCGGTCTTAGCCTGCTCTACCTGCTGCTGCAACTGTCTCTCTTTGTCTCTAAAAGAGGCTGCCAGCTCATAATTCTGCGCCTTCACTGCATCGAGCTTCTTCTGTCTGACTGTTGCCAGTTTTTCCTCCAAAGCCTCCACCTCTTCCGGTGCCTCCACATGTGCTACATGTACGCCCGCTCCAGCCTCGTCTATGGCGTCTATGGCCTTGTCTGGGAAAAATCGGTCATTAACGTAGCGATTGGTCAGCTCCACTGCAGCCTTGATAGCTCCATCTGTATATGTAACATGGTGGAAGTCCTCATACTTAGGCTTAAGGTTAGCAAGAATCGTAAGCGTCTCTTCCTTCGTGGTAGGATCAACGATAATTTTCTGAAAACGACGCTCCAAAGCTCCGTTTTTCTCGATCGACTTACGGTACTCATCAAGCGTGGTTGCCCCGATACATTGCACTTCACCTCTTGCCAGGGCAGGCTTGAGTAAATTGGCTGTATCCATGGAATCTTGTGTTGAACCAGCTCCTACAATATTGTGCAATTCATCAATAAACAATATGATCTCGGGATGTGAGCGCAATTCATCTAAAATGGCTTTTATTCGCTCCTCAAACTGCCCTCTATACTTTGTACCAGCCACCAAAGAGCCCAAATCGAGGCTAATAATTCGCTTGTCATAGAGTACGCGACTAACCTTGCGCTCCACAATATTCTGAGCTAACCCCTCCACGATAGCACTCTTACCAACTCCCGGCTCTCCTATCAACACAGGATTATTTTTCTTACGTCTACTGAGTACATGCACCACTCTGGCCAACTCACTTTCTCGCCCTACCATAGGGTCAAGCTTGCCCTCTCTGGCCAAACGAGTGATGTCGGTACCAAAAGATTCCAAAGCGGAAGTTTTATCCTCACCTCCCTGAGCAGGCGGAGGTGTAGCATCTCCACGAAAAGAATCGGAAGCATCTTCCATATCTTCACCATCATCATCTGAATCGTTATTATCGTCGTCCTCGTTTTTGTTATCCTTATCGAAATCGAAGATATCGTCCATATTAGGATCGAATCCATTTCTGATGAATAGTGAACGATCTGCCGGATCGATTGTCTGGGGGAGACTTATCGACTTTTTTCTATCTATAGCTGTTTGTTTTGTCATAGCATACTTTGTTTTGTCACGTTGTCTTATCGGGTTCATTCCCGAAGTACTCTCGGATACTGCTCTTCGTGTTCTACACTCATCAGCTCCTTTATCATAAAGGCATTGCAAAGCTCGTGCCAAGCCGACTTTTACAATCTACGTCCTTACCCAATCGGCCAAAGGCGCAGCAGAGGGATAAGAATGACCGGAATCGATAATTCCGACAAAAGAAATACCGCTCCACAGCAATCTCCCGTATAGCCACCTATCCGTCGCAGCATGATATAGACAAGCAGGAGGGTGATCAACACCGGTCCTATCAATCCGATAGCCACATAAGGATTCACGAAGATACAAAGGGCAGCAAACGGAAGCAACCCTCCGGCGAGACTGATGAAAGTCTCCGAGAGAGAGAGAGAGCTGTAGAGGACTTTGGCTTTGCAACTCTCCACATCCCTTGCATAAGGCAAAGTCATAGTAACCAAGGCACTACAACTCCTTCCGATAGGATCGAAAGCAAAGAGACACCAAGAGAGTGGCAACAGCCTGCCCAATTCATACCATAAAGAAGATAAGAGGAGGAAATATCCAATCAGAGAGACTACCCCATAGGTTCCGATGTGGGAGTCTTTCATAATGCGTAAGACACCCTCTCTGTCCGTACCTCCACCGAAGCCATCGAAAAAGTCCGCCAATCCATCTTCATGCAGACAACCCGTGATCAACAATCTGGAGATAATAGCAAGAATAATCCCTACCATTGGACTAAATAACGTATCTCCCAGAGCATAACAACCGGCCATAAGACCTCCGCTGATCCAACCCACCCAGGGGAAAAAGGTAATCACTCTGGCAAAAGTCTCTCGTGAAGGAGAACCTAACTTCCACCATGGCAAACGAGTAAAAAAAATAAGAGCTGCCAGCATATAATTGTCACTTTATCAATCAAGGAAAGACTTTCCCAAGCCGGCAATTAATTGGCTTGTGACTCCCCACTTTCGGCTATGTCCGAAAACACAAGGTGCATATTACACAACTTCCCTTTTGTCTACTACCTATTTTGGAGCAATGCTACGCAAACGGCCTTACAAAGGTAGGAATATTCCTTCTTCGGTTCGAGAACGAAAGGTTCCTCTCCCTAGTCACAACAACCCTACGAAATCGAGTCAAAATCAGTCTTTTTAAATCCTCTTTTTAGAATACCCAAAAAACCTATTCATCTGCATCTCGAGAAATTCTAAATCATATCAGGTAGCTACTGAGATTTTCGCATAAAAGGAAAAACCATCTATGGATATACGGAAGTATATTTTCCACCTATGGAAAGTATATTTTCCACCTATGGAAAGTTTGTTTTCCACCAGAGGAAAATAAACCATGTAATGGGTAGAAGTAAATCTCCATATATGGGAGGATTTTGACCGATGCGCTTGTTAAGGATGGAAGGAAGTATCCAAAAAGAGAATTCAACCGTGGATAGTTTTGCTTTCTCACGTTGGAAAGTATGTTTTCCCACGTTGGATATAATTTTCAATCCTTCTCTGATCAAACAAAATCGTAACCAAAAGCCATCCATAAATCCCGAAAAAAAGAGCCAACGCAATGCTCACAAAAGAAATACCAATGCGACACAATCAACAGCGAAATGAAAATCCCTCGAACAACATCCGACAGACTTCGTTCGAGGGAAAGACTTAGAAAGAGCGGTATTGACCTTTTCTATTCCGGTACGTAGATGATTTCTCCATTTTCCAATTCGTAGGCTATCCCTACCTTTCGTCCCTTGGTACCGGTAGCATCGGATTTGTTTTCTGATGGAGTATAGTGTTCAATCTTATCTCCTTGCTTTGTGATAATCTCCATATTTTCCTTCCCCGGATTTTTTACCATGGTAAAATCCTCCCGGCTAAAGATTTCGTTCATGCTGTACTTTGTCACAAGAGCTACCATCAAAGCTACCGCAAACACCATAGCCACGTCGAAAAGATTGGCTACTTGCGATACGGGGTCTTCATCTTCCTCTTCTACTGCGTATTTCTTCCTATGATTACGTCTCATGGCATATCGTGTTAGTTATGATTTTCCATCAAGTCGGATACCAACAAAAGACGATTCATATCTCTTTGCATCTGTGCTGTGGCAGGTCGTTTGGCGGCATAACCCACAGCTCCGGCAAAAAGCCCTATCACCGTTGTAGCAAATGCTACCTGCATATTGTAGGCCATGGAGGCAATATCGCCCGAAGCCAACCCTACCAAAGCTGGCCCCATAGGAATAAGGGTACCCATAAGCCCCAAAGTAGGGCCAAATTTGGCCACTAAAGAGATTGAACTCATTCTTTTCTGAGCTTGCAGCTCATACTCACCAATGAGATACTCCCTTCTGGGTCTATCGGCAGAGAGGAGCATTGAGGTATATCGAAGGAAAAGACTCGGATTCTTTACCCCCTCCAAATAGCCCTCCAAACTCCCCAAGTTGTGAGACTCAAGCTGAGAAAATAAGGGTCCGAGTTTTTGTTCGCTGCTCCTGCGAGCCTGATAAGCTGCAAAAAGACTGCCCAAAATGAGCAGTGATTTGGCAAAAAGAAAGATGAGCCCCACGACTACTGGTATAAGCAAGCCATTGGAGATCCAAAACATGATGTCGGAAACGTACTTCATATACTTGAATTAAATGTTGTAAGTGATCTGTAATGTGGTTAGTAAAGACTGGAACGCCGTCTCTGCCAATGCTCTCTCAAGCGATGATAAATAAAGCCCATGGCAATGCCCAGAAATAGTATTACGAGTGTGAAAGCAAAATCCTGCAACTTATACCCCTCCTTCATCTCCGGAGCTGCCACGGAAGCATTGTGGCGTATCAAACCCATCGCTATAGTATATAGAAAAATGAGCAGAGAAAGGAGTATTACCAACTCGGAACGAAGAGAACCTCCCCTCCCCAACATCTGTCGCAACAACGGTCCGGAAACAGCAAAGACAACGAATATCACAACAGATAGACCTATCGAAAGGGAAAGGAAAGAAACGCCCAAAGCTGAAAAGAAGAGGTGCAACTGTATATAAGCAATAGCAGGTAGCACCAGTAGAGATGGGCAAAAGCTGACCACTATGGCGACTGCACGCTTAAGACGATGAGTAGGCAATTCTCTTTGATGGTAAATACAGAAATAGACTGTCTGTATCAGGTCGATCACAATGAGCAGAGAGATATTACCAATCGCTTCGGATGAAGAGAGCATCCTCTCCACTTCCAGTCTATTCAACATAAGGGCCGTAGCATGCATAAACAAAGGAACAGCTGCATAGGCCAAAGCAACGATGAGAGACACCCGCACAGAGTAAAAACTCATCTGTAGCATCATCTTGCAAACAACGACAACTACCAAAAAGAGCAGTAGCGTATTCATATCATATAAGTATTCGCACAAGGGAGAGCTGCCTCTGTTTTGAGCAACGACAGCTCTACCTGTTTTTTGATATAATAGTGATGTGACGTAAGTTTTTTACTCATCCGCCTTCTTTTTCCGGCGCAACACATATATAATGATCAGCACCACGACAAAAAGGACAGCTGCTATGGGCACGAGATAACGAGTATAATCTGCCCCATTGGTCAGATTTTGTCGAGCTTTGTCTTTCTCCAGGACAACAGCTTCCCGATCGCTCCGCCCTGTCTGCTCCGCCAACTTATCTTCAAAAGCCTTGCGCTGACTCGCATCCAGTTGCTCTCCGATGAAAGACTGCAACTTATGGTTCTGACCTGTAAATGCACCATCCGCTCCATATTTACTTGTCATTTCGGCATTGATTTCGGCAAGTTTCTTGCGTTGAGCCTCACTGGCAGGCCAATATCCCTTTCGGATTGTCTCAAGCATTGTACCCGTAAGCTCCTGCAATGCTGTGGGATTTTTATCTTCGAAGAAGTTCGCCACTCCCAGATTATGCTTGTCTTCGATATACACATCATAGATATCTTGCCAAAGTTCGTGATCTATGGCATTGGGTTTCATTACATTCCAGCCATAGGTATTGCGCACTGTTTCGGAAATAGCATCAGCCGATCCTGCGCCCTCGGCAATCATTTGTTTGATATAGGTAGGATTGAGAATTGTAGTACGAGCCTCTATACCGATAGCCGTCTTGATTTCCTGTGAGCGTGCGCGATGCCGATTCCTCAAATCGTTGAGATAACCTTCCGGATCTTTACCAGTCACCTGACGCACAGTGAGAGTAAGTCCTCCCATGAACTCATACACGTGGTCCAAGCTCAAGGCTCCCCAAGTGTTGCTCTGTCTGGGTTGAATCACAACATCTGTATTCTGCAAAGCAGCTTCGAAAACACCTGCTCGGAATGCTCCCCAGTCTTTTCCACTACCATACACAGCCCCCATGTTGTTGAGATAGACCTGGGCAATCTGACTCTCGTCTTCCCATCTATCTCCGGCCTCTACCATCCCTTGAATGTTAGTTCCATAACCTCCATTGAGGGCACCAAACACACGCTGTGTAGAGAGATCTCTGGCCTCTTGCGGAGCAAAGCCTTTGTCAAGCAAAATTCGCTCGGCAGCTTGTCTCCCCTTAGCCACAAAGTTGTCCCCATCTTTATCTCCTGCTTCGGCAGCCATCTCTACGGCTTTTTGTATCAATTCCAATCTGGAAGCAGCTAGATCCCGCAGCTGTCCTGAAGTCTGCACAACTACGTCTATACGAGGTCTTTGCAACTCTGAAGCCGGGATCAGCTCCAAATCCAAGATACGACCAAAACGGTCTGCTATGGGGCGAACTCCAAGAAGATAGAATATCTCGGCTATTGTAGCTCCTTCACTCTCTACAAAACTGCCACTCCAAAGAGTGAAGCTAACCTTCTCTGGATATTTCCCTGGGTGACGTCTGACATAATCAGCGAGCATCTCTTCTGCCATTTGTTTTCCTTTCTCAATAGCTGCCGCTGAAGGAGTAGCTTCAGCATTGATCGCATAGAGATTACGTCCTGTGGGTAAGGCGTTAGGATTAGCTATAAAGTCTCCTCCGGGAGAGGGTGATGTATATCCACCTGCCAAAGCATTGACCATCGCATCCAACTCTTTAGAGGGGCTCTCCTGCAAATAAGAGCGGTATAGAAGAACATTTTGTATCGTCTCTTTGAGTTTTGCTATGGCATTGGCCAACTGTACATCTTGCTTGCTGTATTCCACATCCTTTCCTTGCAACTGTTGTTGCATAGACATCCCTTGTTGAGGATGTCTGGAAGATGGTAAAGAAACGGGAGGCATTTGCCCCATGGTCTTTCCAGCGGTGGATGCAGTGGGCTTAGCTCCAGCCTGCGTTTTCTCCGGCGTAGAAGAAGGCTTTTGCGACTTACTATCTTTACCCATGACTTTCCCTTTTGCCATATTCGGGTGTCCGGCCATCCCCTGAGGCTTGCCCTGCATATGTGGCATCTGCCCAGACTTACCTCCGATGCTACCCATACCAGCTGGAGCTTTTCCTTTACTTCCACCCATTACGGACATCATGGAGCCCATCATAGCCATTTTAGCATTTTTCTGCTGACTCTCCACGGCCTCAGACAAAGTCAAATCCGCAGCTGTAATACCCATCTGTCTGAAAGCCGATGAGAGATCAATATGCCCAGAAGCAAGTATCGAGGATACCAATTTCATGGCTGGACGGTGGAAATGTGTAGAAAAGAAAGAGCCTTTGAGTTGTTTGTCCGTTATGCGACCCTTCAACTTAGCTACTTCCGCAGCCGAATAGGCAATAGGATCCACGGCCATTAGCACAACCGAAGACCGTATCTTTCCTGCATCAAAGGCTTCTCCCAAGGTGTACATTCCTCCACTGATCTTAGCATCTGCCAATTCAGCTGCGAAGTTGTCTATCAATTCTATCTCATCGCGACTAAGAGGTTTGGAGAGGGTAGTATCTATCCGCAATTCTCTCAAAATCCCGTTTTTTGCTGCCTGAGCTTTGATACGGGCATTGAGAGAGGACTCGTCATGATCATGACTCAAATAATGGCTTGTCAACTCAGTGATAGGCGTAGCTTGTGCATCCAAACCGGTATGAATAAAACCGGGAGTAAGGTGACTAATAAGCTGGGCATAGCTGCGCCGTTTGGCTATTACGCCCTCTCCCACATTACCTATTGAATAGAGATAGAAATGTGGTATATCAGCCACAATCGCATCGGTCCAATCTCTCTCGGAAAGCCCAACCTGCTTGCCGGGAATGAACTCCAAACTACCGTGTGTTCCAAAGTGGATGATGGCATCTGCCTGGAATTTATGTCTGGTCCACAGATAGGAAGCCAAGTAATGATAAGGAGGCAAAGGATTGGAACCGTGTGTCAAGCGGAAGTCATCTTCTCCGCCTCCACCCATCCCGGGCTGAGGAAGCAGAGCAATGTTGCCAAGCTCTATCCGACTCACGGCTATACTACCTTCTCCCTTCCCATTTCGTACCATATAGCCACCTGGAACCTCTCCATATATCCTTGCGAGGGAGTCTACCAAATCTTCTGGGAAATCATTCTTGAGATCTTTGGAAAACTCAGAAGCGGTGTACCAGAAAGGTACATTTGAAGCCAAATATTTCTCCACCTCCGTCCGTGCAAATCCGGCAGGGAAACTGCCACGTTGCTGTATCAGCTCTTCCAAAGCCTTGGCCGAGGCAGGCAAGCCTGCCACGTTGTAGCCCTCCGATTGGAGACGCAAAAGCAAGTTGTAGAGAGATGTCGTAGCCTCCATCCCGGCTGCAGAAAGAGCAGCTTTGCCAGCCCCCTTATAGTAATAGATTGCAAGATGTTTCTCTGCATTGG
The DNA here is from genome assembly GCF_900476255.1 of Porphyromonas crevioricanis. Lineage (NCBI taxonomy): Bacteria > Pseudomonadati > Bacteroidota > Bacteroidia > Bacteroidales > Porphyromonadaceae > Porphyromonas > Porphyromonas crevioricanis. The sequence goes on along the minus strand of NZ_LS483447.1, from coordinate 1,268,572 downwards.
GTTTGTCCCTGAGACTTAGATAGCGTTTGATAGAGGAAACAAAAACAGAAAGACGATCGGGGATACAATGGAACTCATGGAAACCTTCCTTTCCTTCGTACTGTGCGATCAATGCACGGGACATCAAGGCTCCATCTATCTCAGGCATCACAATGCTTTGGCTCAACATTCCTCCACTCATTCCTCTCGAATCAGCTAGCCAATCCTCGTGAGTACCTGTAACAGCCAAAGGAGCAAAGACAGGGATATTATTTCTGCGGAAATAATCGACAGCTGCATCTGACTGCATCATGGAAAACCTACCATGTGGCAGATATACAACTGCATCGGGCTTGATCTCCTCGAGCAATTCTATGCGTCTGCTGAATGAACTGAGAGGATAAACATTAAAATGAGCCTCCCGAAGAGCCTTAATCAATTCGTCGAGCTGATCTTTGTTGGAATTGAAAGGCCCAAAATTCCCGGTAAAAAGAGCTATGCGCTTTCCTCCTTCCTGGTACAGTTCTTTATTTTTGAGAAAATTAGTGTAATCTGTGAGTGTTGTATCTATACGTTCATCGAACTCATTGAAAAAGACATTATCCGGAATATCCACAGCAGCAACAATAGCATCTCTGGTTATAGACTTTCCAAGAAGCTCATGACGAATAAAATTCAATCCGGAACGGTAATTGCTTCGTCCTCCCTTGAGAAGATACTTTTTTAGAATTTCAAGCTTACTTTCCTCTATGTTGGAGAGGTCATTGCTTGGGTCTATAGGCATGAGCGAAGCAAAAAGGATGTTTTTCTCTTTCAGTTTGAGGATTTGCTCTCGCTGTTCATCTGTCAGTCGAATGCCCATAGCAAAAATGAGGGCAGCATCACAGTTTTGCAACTTATCCAATTCGTCCGTTCCAACTTCTACAATACGTATAGGATCGTCCGCCACCGACTTGGCCATGGCACTGACCTGGTAGGCCGGGAAATTGACTAAAGCTACGGTCGTTTTGCGGGGATAGAGCCAAACAACCAAACCGACCACAACTATTGTGGCCAATAAGATGAAGACATAAGCTTTGGAAGAAAGTCTTTTCATAGAAATGATGACTAAGTAAAAGATGATGTGATATTACAGCGTTATGGAAACTTTACCAAAGAAGCTGCGACCGGGGCTGAGAGGAGCCAAAGAAGAAACCTTGTCTGTCGCATAGTCGAGCAAATTGTCTATTCCGAGAACTAAGCTATAGCGTTCCCAAAAACGCTGGTTTACAGCTAAGCGCAGTATAGCATAGCCCTCATAGCTAATGGGTTCGGCTATGCGTTCTTGTGTTTCCGAGTTGGTTGATACGATAGATGTATTAAGGCGAGAGTGGTACCGCCCCATAATGGAGGCGTCCAATTGATAATTTCTCCTGGAGAAGGTATAGGATAGCTGAGCTGTAAGACTATGCGGACGCACACTGGAGACATTCACATCCTGGTCTTTTACCTTCACAGTAGAACGTTCATACACATAAGCATAATTTGTCGAAAGACGGAAACTGCTTATTGGCCTCCAGATCATGTTTGCTTCTATTCCTCCAAGGGGACTCACTCCGGAGATATTGTCGTAATGCAAGTTTCCAGACTTGTCTTGAAGCATCACGATTTTCCTATTGAAAGAGGTATGATGAGCAGTCACAGATGCGGAGAAATCCCTACGGCTGTATTCCCCCGACAAAGTAAACTGATTAGCCGTCTCCGGTTTGAGATTTTTGTTACCGGTTATCTTGAAGCCGGGACCATTCTCATGAAACCAATCGAAATTTAGCTCCGTTATTGTTGGGGCTTTGAAAGCATGTGCATAACCCGCACGAATATTAATTTTTCCAATGCGGTACATCAAACCTACTTTAGGCGATATATGTACACCATAGTCAGAATGGAGATCCGAACGAATACCATAGAGAAGAGTCAGACTCTCCATTGCCTGATGAGAGAGCTGTACAAATGCCACACCAGAATGAATGTATTTATTCTCAGCAAAATTGCTTATCTGGAAACTGCGCATACCCTCCAAGTGGTATTCGGCTCCGAGATTGAGGCTGAACTTGTCAGCAATATTACGGTCATTCTGCAACCTGAACATAGTCAGGGAGTTGGTGTAGGCAGTGGAGTCCGAAGAAGAATCCTTTGGGAAAGCAACCCCCCTCTTAGTATAGTCCTGGTTAGCTGTGAAGGTATAGCTGTTGTCCTCATCTTTCTTGTAACAAGCAGACAAATAGCCGGAAATACTACCATTAGTATTTCTCTGATAGTCGCTGATGTATTGAAGTCGATAGGAGTAAGAGGCATTAGCTTTAATACGAAGAACATCCGATGGTGTCCACTGCAGTTTCTCCCCAACACGATATGTCTGATCACGAGGGATCCGCTGAAAGTCTTTCTTATCCTTGTCATAAAGGCGGTACTCCGCTGCATTTCCGTAGGAGAGAGAGGTAGTGCTGCGTATCAATTTCGTCTGACAGCCCAATTCCCCATAGGTTGTGAAATGATTCGGCTCACTATAGCCAACAGAGGCCAATGCAGATATAGGTTTGTTGCTGTTTTTGGTGATGATGTTTATCACTCCCGCTACAGCATTTGAGCCATAGAGAGCACTACCGGCTCCTCTGATTACCTCTACCCTCTCTATCTGCTCCGGGGTAAGCCTTGTCAAGTCTATATTCCCATTATTTTGTCCGGAAACTTCCTCTCCATCTATAAGGAATAAGATGTAACCTGATTCAAACCCCTGCATACGCACAGAGATATTGCCACCATGGGTGGAAAACTCCACTCCCGGAATCTGATACTCCAGAAGTTCCTTGATGCTGGGAGCCGCTATGCGTTCAATGTCTTTTCTCTTGATAAGCTGTGTTACAACCGGAGTACGCACCAAAGCGTGCTCAGCACGAGTAGCAGTAACGAGCACATTTTCCAGACATCGATCTTCGCTTTGGAGGGCAAAGTCCACCTGTATATGATCTCTCTTATCCAAATCGATTTTCTTTTCGCTTACAGCATAGCCGAGCATACTTGATACAAGCACTATTTGCCTGCGCTTGCCGTCTATACGACAATTGATCCGAAATCGGCCATCGGCCTCCGTTGCTCCGCCTTGTGTAGTTCCCTTGATATACACATTGGCTCCGGCCAGAGGTTGTTGATCGGATCTATCGGTTACTCTACCGGATATTTGTATGTTGCGACTTTGCGCGAAAGCTATGTCTGCCACCAAAAGGAACAGACATACCAAAGCACTCACTCTCCCTGCTACCTTCATGAATCGTTGAATGTGATATTGATTTTTCTGTCGAAAGCATCCACCTCGACAGATTGGGGGAAAGGCGATGTATCATAAAATATGCAATGCAGCATTACATTCGACCTCCCAAGGCTAAACAACACACCACAAATGTATTTCTTCGTCCTTCAGCCCCTACTTTTTGCCTATTCTGACACACCTTAAGGGGCTGCACCAAAACATCCATTTTGATACAGCCCCTACCTACATATGATGATTAGATTTCTTTGTAGCGGAAAGATAGTGTTCCACCTTTCTTGCCTCTAGCATTGACAGTACCGGTTATTTTGAGTTTGTACAGTCTTTTACCATCGGCAGAGTGGAAGAGATACACAGTCTTGTGTGCCTGATACATGGCAGCTGAGCCTTCCATCATCTTGTCCATATCAACGATGTAAGTCTTGTGTGCTGCCACCATCTGTTCAGCTTCTACAAAGTCCATATCACCGACATTTTGCCAGCGAATAACTTCTTTTCTGTTACCCGAGAATGTATATTTCCCTTTCCCATCTACTTTGTCGAAGTCTTCTTCCCCGGTCTCAGCCATGTCGGCTTTGCCAGAGAATCCGTCAGCACCATTGAGCTGTACGTGTTCGCGATGGAATGCTATATCCCAGTCTTTGCTCTCGGCAGGGTTTGCCACATCTACCACTTTGCCTTGCTCAAAAGAGAAATACACCCATTTGCCGTAAGCTGTGGCATTGAGATATTCTACTTTCTTCTCCCCTTGCTTTTCCCGTTCTGGTTCTTGGGGTTCATTTTTTTTCTTGTCACATCCAACGGCCACTGCCATAAAAGCTGCCAGAGCCAAAAGAACTAATCTGACTTTACTCATGTCGCTATAAAATTATCGGTTACTGTATGTATTAAGTCAAGGCTGAAACACTACTCCTCCGTAGCGATGGCAAAGGTCTGTTTCCTCCCTTCTCCACTAAATACCTACAAATCGTTATTTATAACCACTGTTTATCCCTTTCTTTTATGATTTATTAGTTCTGGATGATAGGTTTAGAACCTAAATTAAGGCCTTATAGGAACAAATTACTCTTCCTCAACATCATTATTAACAGCTGTAGGCAAACGTTTTCCGGGAGTTACTCCCAACTTTACAAGCTGATCAAACTGTCTGTGTAAGTTATCTTTCCCTCGGGAGAAACGCTTTCTGGTTTCCAATATCTGCTTTTGGGCCACCTCTATACTATTCTCTACCTTGCAAAAAGACTCATCTACAAGCACCAGCTTGTCATACATCTTAGCTACCCGATCCATGATCTCTTGCACATTTTGCTGTTGCTTATGCATAGCCCACATATCTGACACAAGTTTGAGTACGGGTATGAGTTGCAGAGGGCTCACGAGCATAACTTGCTGTTTGTATGCTTCCTCCCAAAGCTTATCATCGTAACTGATAGCAGTCTGCAAAGCCCCTTCGATAGGGACAAAGAGTAGAGTAAAGTCCAAAACATCGGAATAACCGGCCTGCCTGAGGTGGGCTGGATAGGCCTTTGAGGAAAGCTCTCTGATATGAGTTCGCAAGCTTTTGATATGCTCGCTCAAATAGAGCTTGCGACTTGTATCATCCTCGCAATCGTAGTACTTACTGTAGGCCGTGAGAGAAACTTTACTATCAATGACGAGTTGTCGATTCTCCGGCAGAGTTACTATCACATCCGGTCTGAGACTTTTCCCTTCCTCTTCGCTTCGCAGCAAACGACCATCTGCTGTGCGCACGGTTTGTTGCTTTTCATAGCTCCAATGCTCTCTAAGACCGTTGATTTCAAGCAGTCTCATCAACACAACCTCTCCCCAATCTCCTTGTATCTTGCTATTCCCTCTTAATGCCTTGGCCAAGTCTGAAGCATCATGACCGATCTTTCCAGTTTGCTCAATCAGCAGACGGATCTGCTCCCCCATCTGTATTTGCCCTTTTTGCTGCTCGATGCAAGCTTTTTCCATACTCTCCCGATAGCTGTTGAGCTGTTCTCTAAGAGGGGTAAACAGAAGCCCCAATTCTTCTCGCTGTTTACCGGCCAACTGAGTGGCACTACTATCCAAAAGACGCTGAGAAAGCAACTCAAACTCTTGCTTCAATTCCAAACTGATATGCTCAGACTGATTTTGCAACTTCTCCACCTCCTTTTGCAAGTAACTGCGCTCTGTATCAAGTTTGGCTAAGCTGGTTTCCAGAGAGATACGTTTGTTTATTTCGGCAAATATGCTCTCCTCTTTAGTCTTTACCTCAGCAGCCAACCTTTCGCTTTGCTCCTGCATTCGTATGCGTTCCTGATCTACCATATGGCGAATATTCCTCAGACGTAAGTAAAGCAATAGGGAAGTAATCCCAAATAGGAACAATAGGATATAGAACACTAAATCCATTGTATTAGAGGCGTTTATAGTATTTGTCTACTATCAATGCAATGGCTCCATCACCCGTAACATTGCAGGCGGTACCGAATGAATCCATTGTGATGTAAAGGGCAATCATCAATCCGAGATCTGTCTCGGAAAAGCCCAAGATAGATTGTAGAATACCTATCGAAGCCATGATGGCCCCTCCGGGCACCCCTGGAGCTGCAATCATAGTGATACCGAGCATGAGTATAAAACCAAAGAATAGGCCAAAATCATAATTCAGCCCTTGCATCATCATCAAGGCAACGGCACAAGCTACAATCTTAAGTGTAGACCCAGAAAGGTGTATCGTAGCACATAGAGGAATAGCAAAACCCGATACCTCTTCGCTCACTCCATTCTTTCGAGTTTGCTTTAGGGTAATAGGGATTGTAGCAGCCGAACTTTGGGTGCCAAGAGCAGTAGCGTAGGCCGGCAACATCTGTTTGAGTAGAGTGAGAGGATTGCGCTTCACTACCGCACCCGCTATAGAGTACTGAATCAACAGAAGTAGAATATGCATCACGAAGATCACACCGATGATCTTGAGAAACACCTGCATTACACCGGCTACCTGCCCCATGTAAGTCATATTCAGAAAAATTCCGAAGATATAGAGAGGAAGCAAGGGGATAATGACGGAGGAAATCATTTTACCGATTATCTCCTCAAAGTCAGTAGCTACCTCCATCAAGGCTTTTCCCCGTATATGAGACATCCCCAAACCAAGAATAAAGGCTAATACAAGAGCTGTCATCACCCCCATCAGGGGAGGCATATCCACAACAAAAAAAGGGTTGATAGCTTCGTTTCCTTCCGTGATATGCGTCTTCGCACTGGGGTCTATCAAAGAAGGGAAAACTGAGGAGGAGGTCCCATAAGAGATCAAACCCGAAAAGATCGTAAAGCCATAAGCCAATGCTACCGTGATCAGAAGCAAACGCTTCGCACCGCTACCCATTCGTCCAATAGCTGCACTGACCAAGCCTAGAATAATGAGAGGGATTACGAAGCCCAAGAAGTTACCGAAGAAAGAGTTGAAAGTAACAAACACTCGCACCAATACTTCCGGTGCTTTCAATCCTGCGACAATCCCCAAAGCGATAGCTATCAGTATGCGCCCGAGGAGACCGATACGTACCTTTTTCATGCTGCAAAAGTAGGCAGATTTATCCGTGCACAAGGAAGCAACCCGAGAGCTCCGACCCAGACCTCTCCCATGGATTGCTCCTGTTCGCATCAGACGTGAAACTAAGACCAGATTATTCCTTTACTTTTGTGCTACATTAGTCGTGTTTTCCAACAAGAACAAAGGCGATGAATACGGAAGTAACCAACTACATTATCCAGTTTATGCTGGGCGGAGATCTTCTACCCCAACAACGGATGGATCGACTTATTGGCTATACTTCAGACAAATCGGAAATGCAGAGATATAGGGTTGTGATTCGCCCTTCCTCTTTTTTCCGAACTGGCTGCTATGGTACCGAAGCCGCCTACCCCACCTTGCCCTTGGAAGAATGGGAGGGTGTACCTGTCTTGTTTGGGAAACCCGGAGTAAGCCGGGAGTCGGATGGAGGGCCTTTGATCATAGAAGCCGATTTGGTAGCCTCTACATTCTTCCTCATATCTCGCTACGAAGAGATGTATAAGCGAGAAATACGAGACGAACATGGTCGTTTTCCCGGCAAAGAATCGTTGCCATATCGAGCAGGATTTATCCATCGCCCGATCGTAGACGAATATGGGGTGTTGTTGCGCAAAATACTCCGAAACGAAGGAACAGATATTCCCGAACCTCCCTTTGGTTTCTCTCATATCAATCTGACACACGATGTAGATGAACCTTTCGAATACAGAGGATGGAGAGGTATGATGCGTGCCATAATTAAAGAGAAGAAATCACCCTTCAAGGCTTTTCATCTAGCTTTCCGCCCCCCATGGCAAGATCGCTACTATACCTTCGCCGGGATACTTGAGCGAAACAAAGAACTGCGAGATCGACTAGGAGAAGAGATATGCGATACAATCTTCTTTTTCAAATCCATGGGTACACATCCGCTCGATGCTCCGTGTTACAATCTCGGCTCGGCCTGCTTTACTCCTCTCACAGATCTTTGCAACAAAAGAGAGGTACGCTATGGTCTGCACTGCTCCTATGCCTCCGGTTTGGATCCAGATAAGATACTGCGAGAAAAAGAACACTTGCAAAAAACATGTAGTCATTCGATTGATATCTCTCGCCATCACTACCTGTCTGCACGCGAGCCCGAAGATATGCAAGCCCTGATAAGTGCGGGGATACGGCACGACTACACCATGGGTTATGCTGATGTCGCCGGGTTTCGGTTGGGTACCTGCCGGGTAGTACGTTTCATTCGCCCCTGCACTCGAGTACTCACGGAATTGTTGTTACACCCACTCACCGTAATGGATTGTACTCTGAACCGTCCTAATTATATGGGGCTGGAATACTCCGAAGCCAAATCCTACACATTTGGCTTAATAGAGCAGACAGCTCTGCACCACGGAGAGTTGAACCTACTCTGGCACAATGTCAGCTTTGCTGTGGGAGAACAGAAGTGGCTGGACAATCTATATCGAGACATCATACGAGAAACAATGAATATTCACATTCATGGAAAAAAAGAGTGACCCATGAGACAGCGTCGTGTCTTGATTCTGTCGGATCTGTTCCCCCCTGTATTTGCTCCTCGCATACAAGCAGTAGCCAAATACTTACCGACCTATGGCTGGGAACCGGTGGTAGCGACCGAATTAGTGAGACACCAAGCCGACTATGTACACACGGCAACTGATAGCCGGTACAAAGAAGATATACCTATATACAGGATTGACTTTGGGAAGAACGAAGTCGGGACATTGAGACACAAATTGAACTTTCTGGCCGACCTTGTCTACGAAAGGAGGGAAAGACGCATGGAAAAGGCTTTGCAAAAGAGCCTGAAAGAGAAACCCGATGTCATCTTATGCTTCGCCTACCGCAAGTTTCCTCTGCGTACGGCTGCACGTCTGGCAAAAAGCTGGGGCATACCCTGGATTGCCGATTGCAGAGACATTGTGGAACAATATACCGATGGAGATTTCCTCCCCCACCCCATCACTCTTTGGGGGCACCCTTTGCTCAAATTGATGAGAAGTATCCGAGCTCGTATTATCAGTCAACGCAACCGGTACCTATCCCAGGCAAACAAAGTCATCACTGTTTCCCCCTGGCATAGAAATTTACTTGCCAAAGTAAACCCCGATTGTCATTTGATATACAACGGCTACGACCATGAGATTTTCTCGCCCCGATTAGAACCACACCCTCACTTCGACATCATATACACTGGACGTCTCCTGAGCTTATCTATGAGAGACCCAAGCCTTTTGTTTCAAGCTTTGGCCTCTCCCGAGCTGTCCGAACTGGTAAGCTCATCGAAGCTGCACATCCATTGGTATACAGACAAGCAGAGCGAACGGTTATTACGCCCTGTGATCTCTTCTTACGGACTGGAGACAATCAACACTTTTCACGAAATGCTGCCAAGAGAGGAAATGGCTCGAATGATACAATCGGCAGCTATTCTCCTGCAACTCTCCAACCGAGAATCCGAAAGCGGACCGCACGGCATGGTCTCTACCAAAATATTTGAAGCCATGGCGGTACGTAAGCCGGTACTATTGGTAAGAAGTGACGAAGCTGTAATGGAGCAACTTATCAAGCACACTCGGATCGGATGTGCAGCTCGTTCTGTCCGGGATGTCATTTCTTTTGTACGTTCGTGTCACAAAGACTGGATCAGACAAGGCTACACAGCCGTATCGGGAGAACAGGAAGAAATAGAGCTATTCTCTCGCAAAAGACAGGTCGGAGATTTTGCCCGACTACTCAATGAAGTACTCGATAATCCGAAAAATATACGTTCGTGTCCGTATCAATCAAACCATTAGATCTACCTATCTACCAGTCGGGAGGATTTGTCCTGATTGCTGGCCCTTGCAGTGCCGAGAGTGAAGAACAGGTAATGGAGACGGCCTGGCAACTCCGCTCGGCCGGGATCGGGATTTTTCGTGCCGGACTATGGAAACCTCGTACATTGCCCGGCTCTTTCGAGGGTATGGGAAGCAAAGGTCTTCCATGGCTAATGAGAGTAAAGCATGAATTGGGAATGCTTGTGGCAACGGAGGTGGCTGGCAGCCGGCATGTGGAGGAAAGCATACACGCCGGTGTAGACATCTTGTGGATAGGAGCACGCACGACCTCCAACCCCTTCTTGATAGCCGAAATAGCCCACACGCTATCTCATTTGAGCACCCCTCCCATTGTGTTGGTCAAAAACCCCATCAATCCTGATGTCGAACTTTGGGCCGGAGCCTTTGAGCGTCTCTATCAAGCCGGAGTAACTCGCTTGGGAGCCATACACAGAGGATTCAGCACATACACAGACAGCATCTATCGCAATCCGCCACAATGGCAAATACCAATAGAGTTGATGAGAAGATATCCGGAAATGACCATACTGGGCGACCCGAGCCACATAGCAGGTAAACGTGCTCTCGTACCGGCCCTGTGTCGCCAGTCTCTGGATATGCACTATGCTGGATTGATCGTAGAAACACACATCAACCCTCAGACAGCTTTGAGTGATGCAGCTCAGCAACTAACTCCCCACGACCTGCAAAATATTTTGAGCCACCTGCATGTATCGAAGCAGGTGCGCGACCCCCTACCCGTACTCAAAGCGTGGCGCACCGAACTAGATCAGATAGACGAAAATATCCTTGGCCTGCTTTCCAAGCGAATGAAACTTTCGGCCCAAATCGGACACTACAAGTGTCGCCACAATCTGTCTGTCTTACAAACGGATCGCTACCAATCCATTCTACAAGAATTGGAGCAAAAAGCCGGAGAGTTGCAACTTGATGTGGACTTCGTTTCCGGTCTTTTCTCACATATACATCAAGAGTCGGTAAGGATACAACACAGAGTTTCAGATGATGAACAGCAATAGGATACTTATCAGCTTGGGGAGTAATTATTACGCCATAAGACGCATCAAAAAAGCCAGAAAGCTACTGTCCAAACATTTTCCCAGGATCTGCTTTTCTCCACCTATCCTCAACCCAGCTGTAGATTGCGAGGTGAAATGTCACGATTTTATCAACTGTCTCGGCATTATCCACACCAATTTGGGCAAAGAAGACTGCCGACAAATACTCAAACAGGTAGAACAATCTTGCGGTCGTCTCAAATACCCTAAAACAGAGTCGCGCATCTCAATAGACATAGACCTGCTCATCTGGAATACAGAAGTGTGCAAACCGGCCGACATGGAGCGTCCGTACATACAGATCGGAATGCAGCAGTTGAACATCTCCACCGATCACTGACCCAAAACCTAAACGAGTCTCTTTCGTTTAATCGAAAAGCCAGACACTTATCCTCACTTGTTATTTCAAAACAAGGCCGAAAGAATTAGGGCCTTACAACTCATCGGTACGAAGATTTGCTCAATACGGAGCCTAATTTCGTGCCCAAACGTCCCGGGGAACTGGTTGTAGCGGATATTACCTACATTTCCTATGGGGGGGGCGCCTACTTATCTCTCATTACCGATGCCTACACATGGGGGGCTTTATGTGTATCTCACCTTGGGAGTGGAAGAGCCCTTAATAGCTATAAAACAGGCGTTTTCCGAAAGGAATACAATCTGCCTCCAAAAGTGACGTAAGATTTTGAGAGACTATCGAGAGAATATTTTCATAACCTCATAACACACGTCAAACCATCATATAGCGCACGAAAAACTTATGCGCAGTACATTCAAAATCCTATTCTACATCAATAAGAATAAAGTCAAAACAGACGGTACAACGGCAAGCCTTTGTCGCATCACCATCAACGGAGCAAACGTGGTGATGAGCACGGGCGAAAGCGTTGCGCCTCACGAGTGGAACACAGGCCTTGTTTCCTCTCCAAGAGCAATGTGGTAGTATTCTTAACTCTAAACAGAATTATGGTACGAAAATGATATGTATCGGAATAGTTGTGATGTGTTCTGAAATCCCTACCATAGGTATCGAAAGGGGAAAACTTCAGAGAGAACAATTGTGTAAATAAAATGCTTCATCGTCCCATTCTTAATGAGTATTTTTGTCCGTGATGGATACGACCCAATATATAGTATCGGCTCGCAAATACCGCCCCGACAGTTTTGCGACCATGGTAGGGCAAGAAGCCCTTACCTCTACACTCAAGGCTGCTATCAACAGTGCAAAGACTGCTCATGCCTACCTCTTTTGTGGCCCCAGAGGAGTAGGTAAAACCTCCATGGCACGAGTCTTTGCCAAGACAATCAACTGCCTAAATCGTACTCCTGAGGGAGAAGCTTGCAACCAATGTGAAAGCTGCAAGGCCTTTGATGAGCAACGTTCCCTGAACATATACGAACTAGACGCAGCCTCAAACAATACAGTAGACGACATACGGCAACTGATAGAACAGGTACAAATCCCACCACAAATCGGCAGGCACAAAATCTATATCATAGATGAGGTGCACATGCTCTCACAAGCAGCTTTCAATGCGTTTCTCAAAACATTGGAAGAGCCACCGGAGTATGTGATATTCATTCTGGCAACCACAGAGAAACACAAGATACTACCTACTATTCTCTCACGATGCCAGATATACGATTTCAAACGCATTGCCGTACCGCAGATCGTCCGGCATTTGAGCCATGTAGCCCAAACGGAAAACATTGAGTATGAGGAAGAGGCCTTAGGCTTAATCGCCGAAAAAGCCGATGGAGGGATGCGCGACGCTCTCTCTCTTTTCGATCGAATAGCCAATTTCGGAGGCGGTCGAGTTACCTATCAAGATGTCGTATCAGGGCTCAATGTATTGGATTACGAATACTATTTCCGGCTGATCGATCTATTTGTTTCGGGCAATTACAAGGGAGTTCTTCTCACTTTGGATGAGCTATTAGCCAAAGGCTTCGATGCAGCAATGATCGTAAATGGATTGGCGTCGTTCTTCCGGGATCTATTGATGGCCAAAGACCCCAATACAGCTATTTTGCTCGAAAAACCACAAGCCATTGCCAAAAAGTATGTACAGACCGCATCTACCTGCTCCTCAGCTTTTTTGTACCAGGCCATACGTATCTGCGTCGGCTGCGATCAACAATACAGACAAGCCTCAAACAAAAGGCTACTTGTGGAGCTTGCTTTAATGAGTATCTCAGCTTTGTATAGCAACGAGCTGAAGTCGGGAGTGCAAAAGGCTGTGACACAAGCAACAAAAACACAAGTCACAAGCACACCACCTGCCCGCCCAACAACAGCAGACACAAATCACAACACGACTGCAGAGACAGCAACCGAAGTTCCCAAACCGGCTGAACAACCACGGCAAACGCCACCCGCTCCGCTTGCTTCAACAGAAACAAATCTGACTCCTGAGACTCCTATACAGCCTGCGCAACAGCTATCGAATACAACTCCCAGACCGAGCACACGACAAGCTCCGATCCAAATAGGAGAAAACAATCGAAATTTCATTGGAAACAGATTATCCGTGCATGGTATTCGCCGGGATAACACTCCGAAAGAGGCAAACAACCTCATTGAGGATGATTTGCACGAATCCTTTACAGAGAATGAGTTGCAACGGGCTTGGTTGGCATATACAAAAGAGGTTCTCACCGATCAGGTTCACCTACGCAACACCATGCAGCTATGCCTGCCTAAATTATTAGACAAGGCCGATTTTGAAGTAAAAATCTACAATCCCGCGCAGCAAGAGGAGTTGGAAGAGATCCAAATATCTCTCATGTCTTTTCTCAGAAGCAGACTGAGAAACACAGAATTGCGGATGAAACTGAGCATAGAAGATGTGAGTTCGGATGAAGATGCGATAACCAATGCAGAGCGAATAGAACGCTGGCGAAAAGAAAATCCGAACTTCGACAAACTGTATCAAGCCTTGGGATTGCGTGAAAACTGAGAACACTTTCTTCCCAAACAAAAGCCTTTCCGGCTATGTTTGGTACATAATACTAAAGCATTAAAAACAAAGATGAATACACGACAAATCAACAAATCAGAATTTATACAGCTCGTATCAAATATCGAATCTACTCCCAATGACTGGCAGCATTTGTCATCGAAACCCGTCTTAGTAGACTTTTTCGCCACTTGGTGTGGTCCTTGTCAGGCCCTCTCCCCCATACTCGAAGAAATAGCTCGGGAATATAAAGACCAAATAGAAGTCTACAAGGTGGATGTAGACCAAGATCAGGAACTCACAGCTTTCTTTGGCATACGTACTGTGCCTACTCTTCTTTTCTCAAAATCAGGAAACGAAAAGCCTCACCTCATGCTAGGTGTAATGGGAAAACAAGAGCTAAAGCAACACATCGAAGAGTTGTTGCTACAATAAGCAGGAGGTTGTAACATGAACAAGAATATCACTCGCATTGTAATGACCGGAGGCCCTTGCGCAGGCAAAACTACAGCTATGGTCAAAATCATCGAGCGATTTACCGACATGGGCTATCTGGTATATGCTTTGCCGGAGACTCCAACTTTATTCAATGCTGCTTCTGTCAATTTTTCAACTTCGGACAAACAGTATTTCTACAACATAGAGAAAGCCGTACTCAAGTTCCAAATACAAATGGAGGATACCTTCTACGAACTTGCCCGTACAGCCTCGCAGCCGGTATTACTCATTGCCGATAGAGGTACGATGGATATATCCGCCTACATGGATCCGACTGCTTGGCAGGCCATGATAGACGAGTTGGGATATTCTCAGATGAAACTGCGAAATGCCCGGTATGATGCTGTTATACATTTGGTGACAGCAGCCAATGGAGCCGAAGAGCACTATACCACAGACAACAACGACCTCCGCAGAGAGACCCTTGATGAGGCCAGAGAGTTGGATGCCAAAGTCATAGCCGCCTGGACAGGCCACCAAAATCTTCGAATCGTGGAGAATGATGGAGATTTTGAAAACAAAATCCTGCAAACAATCGATACCATATCTTCCATTTTGGGAGAACCCGGCACATTGGGTATACGTCGCAAATACCTTGTAGAGCTATCGGGAGAGATCCCCTATGGAGTAGAAGCCGAGATCTATCAGGCATATATCCCTGCGGAGGACGGCTCCACAGTGCGTATACGCAAGAGAGGCTACCCTGGCAATTATGTCTACTTTCACAGCGTGCAGGCACTCCCTCATCCACAGGAAGGAGCGCCTATCGTTACCGAAAGACAGATCAACCCCAATGAATACATATCCATGCTCAACAGAGTCGATAGATCCGACTTGATGATCGTGCACAAACTGCGCAAAAGCTTTGTATGGGACAAACAGTACTTCGAGCTGGATACATTCTTGGAACCGGAACTCAAGTTCCAACTACTGGAAATAAAAGGACGAAAAGAGGAAGATATACACCTGCCTCCTTTCGTGAAGCTGATAGAAGATGTAACGGATAACCCCGACTACAGCCGTCTATGAAAACGCTCGGCCTACGAATCGTATTCTTCTTGCTGCTGGCTCTCTCCACTCTGGAGCCTGTATTGGCCCAACAATATACCATTTCGGGCTATGTATTGGATAGGGATGACAAGCCTATAGAGTTGGCGAACGTACGAGTTCAGGGGCGAGCCATAGGAGCCTATACCAATCTGAAAGGCTTCTACAGCTTCAGTATGCCTGCAAGCAAAGATTCTATCACAATAGAATACTCTTGTCTGGGATACAAGTCGGAGGAACGGAAGCTAAGCTCTCTCGCTTCCAACCAACGAATCAACATTCGTCTGGCCTCATCGGCCATAGATCTCGGAGGAGTGGTGGTAAGCGCACAGGGTCGCAAACAAACCAGTACGATGCAGGCCGTAAAGACAGATCTGATAAAGGCCAATGTATCCCCGACGGCCGGTGTCGAGAGCTTAATTGGCACTTATGCTGGTGTAAGCCAGAACAACGAGTTGAGTTCTCAATATTCGGTACGAGGGGGTAGCTATGACGAAAACATGGTCTACGTAAATGGGATAGAGATCTATCGCCCTCTCTTGATCCGGTCAGCTGAACAAGAGGGTCTTAGCTTCGTAAACCCCGACCTCACCGATCAGGTACAATTCAGCGCAGGAGGATTTACCGCAGATTATGGAGACAAGATCAGCTCTGTATTGGATATTAAATACAAACGACCGGAAGAAACAGAAGGCTCCATCACAGGAGGGATGATGGGAGGTTCGGCATACATTGGCACACGTATGAACAGGCTGTCAATGATCACCGGGCTAAGGTACAAAGCCGGCAATACTCTGCTGAAATCTCTCAATGATACTCAAGCCGAATACGACCCACATTACTTCGATGCACAGGCCTACCTGCACTACGCTTTCTCCACAAAACTCAAACTCTCTTTCCTCACCAATGTCTCCTACACCTCTTATCGCTTTGTCCCTAAGACCCGAGAAACGAATTTTGGGACATTGGAGAATATCAAGAAGTTCAAGATATACTTCTCGGGGAAAGAGCAAGACCTTTTCCTCACAGCCTTCGGAGCCGTAAGTCTGGAACATACCCCATCAACCGATTTCCGACAAACCCTCACCTTTTCGGCTTTCCGCACACGAGAGCAAGAAACATACGATATTTCTGGCTCCTATTTCCTCAATGATTTGGGAGCACAAGACCCCTCAGCTATAGAATCGGGGACAGGATCTGGAGTATTAGGCATTGGCAATAATCATGAGCATGCCCGGAATCACCTCTATGCAACAGTTGCCAATATGGTCTATCGCACAGACCTGAATGTCAGTGAGACACAACGCTGGAGAGCAGGGCTGAACCTGAAGCTGGAACAAGTAAACGACCATATCAACGAATGGGAGAAAAGAGACTCGATGGGCTATACCTTGCCTCGAAAGGAGGAGATATTGGCTGTTTGGCGAAATCTATACTCCGACATTCGGATGAGATCAATGAGGGCAAGTGCATTCCTACAAGATCATATTCGCCTACAGACATCTCACGGAGTGCTTAGTCTAACCCCCGGTGTCAGGGCCTCTTATTGGTCTTTCAACAAAGAGTTCACTGTCAGTCCCAGATTGAACACCTCCTTCGCTCCGGATTTCAACCGGAATTTAATTTTCCGTCTTTCGGGTGGCTTGTACTATCAAGCTCCATTCTACAAGGAGCTACGATTGGAACAGAAAGACCAGCACGACAATCGCTATGTTGCACTCAACAAAGAGACCCGCTCTCAAGCAGCAGCAATTATTTTGCTCGGATCGGATTTGGATTTTCTCATTGCCGACCGCAAATTCAAGTTCACAACTGAGCTTTACTACAAGCGTCTCTACCGGATCAACCCATACATAAGGGAAAATGTAAAAATCCGCTACTACGGAAGCAATATCGGCAGTGGCTATGCAACCGGGATAGACTTCAAACTGTTCGGAGAGTTTGTGCCGGGGATAGACTCTTGGCTCACATGTTCGCTTCTCTCGGCTGAACAAAATCTAGGAAAAGGAATAGGCAAGATTCCTTTGATGAACGCACCGAAATACAACTTGTCGCTATTTTTTCAGGATTACTTCCCTGGATACAAACAAATCAGTTTGAGCCTCAGAGGTGTGCTCTCGGGAGGATTGCCGGAAATCAACCCTGCCAAAGGATTCTCCTCTGCCGCATTCGAAGGCAGTGCATACAAGCGGATAGACATAGGTATGCAGTACACTTTGCTTGACAACAGCAAACAGAAGTTCCGTACCGGCCTGTGGTCTGCATTCAAGAAGATACAATTAGGAATAGACCTCTTCAACCTCTTCGACGTAAGTAATGTCAACTCCTACTATTGGATCAGCGATGTTTTCAATCAGCAGTACGCAGTCCCGAACTATCTCACCCGGCGACAGTGGAACCTCCGCTTTACAGCAAGTTTCTGAATAAAGGCCTTTGCTAAACATTTTGCACATCGTTCCGGTTAATGTGTTGGAATCATATTTCTAATACCTTAACTGATACATAAATGAATAGACTAAAACACCTACTCATGGCCACAGTCTTTGTGCTGGCCTCCTTTTCCTCCGCTTCAGCTCAGTTCCAACTAATGAAATTGCCGTATGCAACAGATGCGTTGGAGCCGGTAATCAGCAAACAAACTGTGGAATTGCATCATGGCAAACATCTTGCCGGCTATGTCAAAAAGCTGAACAAGCTGATCCAAGGTACTCCATTCGCTTCCGTATCTGATGTTCGGATGATAGCCAAATATGCAACAGGTAGCATTGCAGACAATGCAGGGCAATTGCTTAATCACAACCTCTACTTCGAGCAATTCTCTCCCAAAGGAGGAGGTATGCCACAAGGAAAACTCGGTGAACGAATAACAGCACAGTGGGGATCTTTCGAAGCCTTCCAAAAGGAGTTTAAGCAGGCAGCCATGGGAGTATTCGGCTCCGGATGGGCTTGGCTTTCTTCGGACGAGAAAGGAAACCTCTCAATTGTAACCGAGGCCAATGGAAACAACCCCGTGCGTAGAGGTTTGACGCCTCTCATGGGGATAGACTTGTGGGAACATGCCTACTACTTGGATTACACCAACGACAGAGGTAAGCATCTTGATGAAGTGTGGCGAATTATAGATTGGCAAGTGGTAGAGCTTCGTTATCAGCTCTAAACACTCCCTCAAGCCCTGACCGGCAGATGGTCAGGGCTTATTTTTTGTATCCGGAGAGACCTTATGCTTGAAGCGAATGAACAATATCCATACCTTTGTGTTCTGCAAAAGACCGACAGGTTGATTTTCCTTTAGGAGTTACATATTTATCACTTACAGTAAAATTAGAAACAGCAATGAGAAAGTACATTTGCACACTATGCGATTGGGTTTACGATCCTGCAGTAGGGGATCCGGATGGAGGAATAGCACCGGGTACTGCTTTCGAAGATATTCCTGATGATTGGTCTTGCCCAGTTTGTGGTGCAACCAAGGACGATTTTGAAGTTCACAAAGGGTAATATCGGATTGCACTAAAAAAAAGAAAGTCACCCGATCTGGAGTTTGCCAGATCGGGTGACTTTCTTTTTGGAGGAGCTCCTGCCTATTGGAAAACCTTTACACGAGTTAGTAAAATAACATCTCCTCGGACAGAGGTTGAATAGAACAATCTGATTACCCTCTACTTTTTATTTCACTCTATAAGAAGAGCGGACAGTGACCGAAGCCGTCTTTTCCTTGCTTGATGTATTGAACGAGCCACCCCAGCTGTAATCTTCGTTGGAGTTAAGCCCCACGATCTGGAATACTCCCACATCCGACTTCACCAACTTACCCAAAGATCCTTTGCCTCCCTCGGCTACCACAGCTGCCCTGTTGTAGGCATCTTCCGATGCTGCTTTGAGCATCTCTATTTTAAGCTGATTGAGCTTGGTGTAGTAGAATTGGGGACTTTCGGAATAAATCTCAACTCCCTCATTGATAAGCTCCGTGATAGAGCGAGAGAGGTTTTCCACCTCTTCGATATTATTAGACGTAATAGTGATACTCTGAGAGAGAGCAAAGCCAACAAAAACTTTCTGATCACAATAACCCTCCTTGTCGTATCTCCGATCAATACTCACAGAGCTATACTCGACCTTATCCTCCGCTATACCTTTGCTTTGGAGAAATTTCTTCACCTGAGCTCTCTTTCCAGCAAGATCGGCAAATGCCTGTTGCATATCAAACCTCATCACTTCATATCTGGCACTCCATACAGCCAAATCACTCGTAAAATTGCGTTCGGCCATCCCCGTTACATTGATAAGGGGCTCGGGAGAGCGTCTTACCTTGCCTACACCATTAGCCAAAGCACCGAGGCCAACGACAAAAGCAATCCCCACGATGACAGCTGTAATGATATTACTCTTCTGCATTTTGTTTGTTATTGATTTGAGTTAGAAACGATATTGTAGTCGCAATGTGAGTTTATCGTCGGACGGATCACGATAGAGAGGATGTTTTGGATTGGGCACTCGTTCGCTATGAGGCATTTCGTAATAAGCAGTCAGGCGCAGTGCATCATCCAGAAGGAATAGTTGCAAACCAAAACCATGGACCTGCTCTTTGCCGTCAGCCTCGGGTGAGGCTAAAAACTGATCGAGATACATCTGCCACAGTTCCTTATCATTGGTAATGAGATCTCTTTTGTTGTAGTAATAGTATTTGTATAGCAAGCCGATAGGAGCAAAATAAAATCGGTGAGAGACCTCTCCCATTGCTCCTTGGAAGCCTCTGGAGAATATCGCCTTATCATCGTAGTACTCCTTATCTCCGATCTTTTGCCCTACTACATGGGAGAGCTGCCGTTTTCCCGGCTGATTGCCGGAGATATATTCGGCACTCAGGCGAGTATAACCGAGTACGGTACTGAAACCAAAACGCGCAAAAACAGAGAGATAATCCCGACGCACTTTCTTATCTAGCTCATTCCCTTGAGGTACATATCCCCAATAGTAGGAAGCTCCATACAGGATGTCCAAATAGATATTGCTCATCGAATGCCGAAGATCGAACAAAACATCCGGTACATCCTTACGCATCTTGCCAAGCCCATTGCCCGACAAAGCCTGAATATCAAGGCCGAAGGAGTGTTGCAGATAGGTTGGCGTATAGCCACCGAAACCAATACCGAAATGCATACCAACTCCCAAATCAACGACATCAGGATACATATTCGATATATAGGCAGCTCGCTCCGGACTGAGTCTTTGATCCGAAGTCTCTCTTTCTTCCAAGCCAAAAGAAGGGATGTCCAGACCAGCTTTCCCTCCAATCTCCAGCAAACTAAGTTCGGTATCACTAATATCGAACTGGTGCAGATAATTCACATAAGCCTGAAAAGGAAAAACTCCTCTATCATTTATATCGACAGTACCCACCGCAGACCAATCTCGGTATTTGGGATGTCTGGCCGATAGAGTAAAATACCCTCGCCTGATCCCCATACGCCCAAATAACTTCTCCGCGTTCTTGTTAGGCTTTCCGACATCCAATGTTGCATCTCGCTCCCCCCCTTGAATATCGGTCTGAACATATCCGTGAAGTTGGATGATAGAAGTATCTGCCACGGCTCCCCGGCCTTGAGCAAAAGAAACGGGAGAGGCCATCAGAGCTGTCAATGGCAGTATTGCAATCAGTTTGGCTAATTTCTTCGTTCTCATAAAGTATTGCTAAAATGGAGGATGCTCTCGGATCGAATCTTCAGCGTTTTCACCCTTCATTCTTCCCTAAAAGAACCCTCTCCGAACAAAAATAAACAATGTTTTTTGGGAGCAAAACAACAAACTCAAAACAAAGAAGGGGCTAATATGATTATACCTTTGAGAAAGGAACAGATTCACAGAGAGATATTGCTCTGTCGCAAGACTTCCTTCTTTAGTTTAGAGCAACAACATAAAAGCCCTCAATAGATCTAAGAAAATGAAATCGGATATTCAGATCGCTCGCGAAGCTGAGCTAAAACCTATCACTGAAATAGCAGAAAAAGCCGGACTCAATACAGAAACAATTGAGCCATACGGGCGTTTTGTAGCCAAGGTCCCTCTATCAGAAATCGATGAAGAGAAGGTGCGTAAAAATCACCTCATATTGGTGACAGCTATCACGCCTACCAAAGCCGGTATCGGTAAAACAACCGTATCCATCGGCTTGGCTTTGGGACTCCGCCAAATAGGAAAGACAGCCACAGTGGCTCTCCGAGAGCCCTCTCTCGGTCCCTGCTTTGGTATGAAAGGGGGGGCTGCCGGGGGAGGCTATGCACAGGTATTGCCAATGGAGAAAATCAACCTCCACTTCACTGGAGACTTCCACGCAATTACCTCCGCCCACAACATGATCTCCGCCTTGCTGGACAATTACATCTACCAAAACCGTAATACTTGCGATGGTCTGTCTGAGGTACTCTGGAAGAGAGTGTTGGATGTCAATGACCGTTCGTTGCGCAACATCGTAACAGGCTTGGGAGGCCTCTCCAACGGCATCCCCAGAGAAGCCGGTTTCGACATCACCGCAGCTTCCGAAATTATGGCTATTCTTTGCCTTGCTTCGGACTTCGATGACCTGCGCCGACGCATAGAGAAAATCCTCCTGGGATACACGCGTAAGGGAGATCCTTTCACAGTGAAAGATTTGGGTATTGCGGGAGCTATCACAGCTCTCCTGTATGATGCCATCAAGCCTAATCTGGTGCAAACCATCGAGCATGGGCCAGCTTTTGTACACGGAGGACCATTCGCCAACATTGCCCATGGCTGCAACTCTATCATTGCTACCAAAATGGCACTTACGACCGGGGAGTACGCTATCACGGAAGCTGGTTTCGGTGCAGATTTGGGTGCTGAAAAATTCTACAATATCAAATGTCGCCATGCAGGACTAAATCCCTCGCTGACAGTCATTGTAGCAACCCTCGGAGGTCTGAAGATGCACGGAGATGTACCCGAACAAGCAATCAAAGAACCCAACCCCGAAGGAGTACGCCGAGGATTGAAAAATCTCGACAGACACATCTCCAACCTAAAACGATTTGGGCAATCTGTAGTCATTGCATTCAACCGTTTCGCCACCGATACGGAGGAAGAGATTGAGCTGGTACGTGAGCATTGCGAAAAAAGTCTCGGAGTGGGATTTGCAATTAACAGTGCTTTCGGAGAAGGAGGCAGCGGTGCCATAGATTTGGCCAAGCTGGTAGTGGAGACTGTGGAGAACAACCCTTCCCAACCTCTTCGCTATACCTACGACCTGAAAGAAAACATACAGACAAAGGTAGACCACATAGCCAAGACGATTTACTCTGCCTCTGGCGTAACCTATAGCAGCAAGGCAACGAAGAAAATCAAGCGTATAGAAGAGCTTGGGATGTCTCACTACCCTATTTGCATTGCCAAAACGCAATATTCTTTCTCAGCTGATCCCAAGGGCTATGGCGATGTGAGAGATTTCGAGCTGAAAGTGGCAGATGTCGTTGTTAATCGAGGTGCTGAAATGATCGTTGTGATCATGGGTGAGATCATGCGTATGCCGGGGCTTCCCAAAACACCACAGGCAGAACACATAGATGTTGTAGACGGATTTATAGATGGTCTAAGCTGATCCATTCTTTCAGAGAGAGATCTCAAAAGAGAGTCTGCTGCCATAGGCTTGCCAAATTTGGCAAGGGCTACTAAAAGGCCTTTTAGAGCCTGAGCAACAGCCTCAAAAAGAACCAGAGTAAACACACACTCTCGGCTGCAAGGACGAAAGTCCTAAATTGAAAAGTCTGCCCCTAAAATTGACCACAAATGTCAGTTTTCAGGGGCAGACTTTTTTGTTGAGATAGTTATTGTGTTCGCCGTGTTATTATCGGCATTCGGACTTAGTTTCTTACCCGACTCCCTCAATTCTTGCTCATTGCTACATCTTATGAACTTCAGTCAAAAGGCTGTTTCGGAATCTTTTGAGTATCTGAACAATGGTCTCTTATTGTGGTATGAAGGTCACTTCCGGAAAAGGTGCTTGAACTCATCGGCGTACAAGCGCGATAAGCCTGCTCTATTATCAATTGCTTTACCAACCACAAGCATAGTGGTAAGGGTAAGGCCGTTACTCTTGACAATGTGTGCCAATTGATCCAATCGCCCTCTGTAGATTTTTTCGTCCGGCCAAGTCAGTTTATAACAGGCAGCCACAGGCGTTTCCGGAGGATAAGCCATCAGCAACTCTTTCTGCACATCCTCGACAATACCGGCCGAGAGGAAAATACACATCGTACTTTGGGATTTGGCAAGCATATGCAACTTCTCCTTCTCTGGCATAGGCGTACGCCCTTCGCCACGGGTAAGTATGATTGTCTGCACTTCCTCGGGAATGGTGAACTGAGACCTTAGAGCTGCTGCAGCAGCTTGAAAGCTGGAGATCCCCGGTGTAATATGGTAGCTCAAGCCAAAACGATCAAAGTAGGCCATTTGCTCCTGAATAGCTCCGTATATGCAAGGATCCCCCGTATGCAAACGAACAATCAAATGACCACGGAGATAATGTTGGTACATCAGCTCAAACTGCTCTTCCAAATTCATGTTGGCCGAGCTACGCACCACACATCCCTCTTTTGCACACTCTGTTAGGGCTATCGGCACCAAGCTGCCAGCATATAGAATAAGATCGGCACGCTCCAAAAATTGCCTTCCACGCACCGAAACCAAGTCAGGATCCCCCGGGCCAGCACCTACGATCTCAATATGGCCCTCTCTTCTCATATCCAAATCATCGGCCAAGGCAAAGGTGAAATGGCTTCCCTCGGTAAGTACCCCTTTCTGCTTCGGGATCAGTAACCGTCCTTTACCGGCTGCTATGGCACAACTCTCACTCACACTATCTACACCCGTTACCTCCCGTACTTTGTCCGAAGGATTGGACACAGAGATACCCTCCAACTCCTCAGCCGAAAAGATCTGCTTGTGACTGTTAGGGAAAGCTTTGAGCAAGGTGGGCAAAAGAGGTTCGTCTTGCTTGAGTGTTATCGTATTGACTGTTGCGACCGACAAAGGTGAATAGCCGGCTTCGGAAAGAGCATGGACGATAAATGGGGCTATCCCCTCGGGATTGGCCTGCTGTCTGCATCCAAACCCCAAGTGTAAACACTTCGGACGCAAGACCATTGCAGGCACTCCGTGTGGGAGTTGTATTTTTTCGGGAGTAACAGCAATGATCAATTCGTAGCCATTCTCCTGCTGAAAATCGATCTTTCCGCTTCGTATCTGCACATGCTCGGGAGCAGTACGCTCCAAATAGTCTGTACCTCGATCCCGGATACCAAGATAAAGCAAAGTAGGCCGGCGAGAGACGAAGAGTGTAATGAGCCTATTCATCTCTTTGCGCTCAATAGGCTCCATAGCCCACCCCATACAACGATCCAGTGTATCCAGAGGCCACAGATCCTCTACATCGCTTTTGGTTGTCAATACGGCATATCCGCCCACGATACGAGCCAAACGTTTAGCCAAATCGTTTGCTCCACCAATGTGCCCAGAAAGTAGAGGGATCACCGATTTGCCACGGTGATCTATACAAATTACCGCTGGGTCTGTCTGTTTGTCTTGCACATAGGGAGCAATCTGCCGTATGGCTATCCCACAGGCCCCTAAATAGATTAAGGCTGCACGTTCACGCCAAAGTCGGGCAATGGATTCGTTATCAAGGTCTTTGTAATGAAATACCTCTGCTTCGGGCCGCAATTCCGAGGCGATCAAGCCAGCCATTGCTTCGGCTGAGTCACTCACGTATATAAGGCTGTATTTAATCATAGTATTCTGGTAAAGCTGTCTTTCAAATCTTTGTTGCTTCAAACGGAAGGTTTAGTTGCCCGAACAATGTCTATCGGGTTGTGTTCATCTACTTTGATAATTCGGGATAAATCCGGCAGCAAGCCGGCCAAACGGCAACCTTCATCAAAAGCAGAGCGACTCTCAGACGAAACCGAATTGAACACTAACACTCCACCCGAAACCATATAGGGGGCCACCCGTTGTATCATCTCGACCAATCGCCCGCCATGCCCTCCGATAAACACGGCATCAGGGTGGGGTAAATCCTCCAGAGAGAAAGAGAAAAAGTCTCCTATATGTACCTCTATGCCGGGACAACCGAAACGACGAGCATTCTCACGCATCAATTCTTCTCCTTCGGGACGGATCTCAAAACTCTCAACTTGAGTTTGCGGACTCAGTAGCTTCGCTTCGATGGAGACGCTGCCAGTACAAAAACCAATGTCCCAAAGACAACGCCTGCCGGGTAGCCCCAAGGCAGCCAAAGAAGACAAGCGTATCGGCATTTTGGTTATCATCCTTGCACGACCGTTCAGCAAGGAAAATCGACTCTCGTCAATCCCGAAATATCGAGGTTTCACCTCCTCTGCCTGTAGCAAAACGACATTAGGAGATAGAGCTTCATAATCAGCAGCCTGATGCAAAGACATCCGAATACTCAAGTGTTCTTGATTGCGATTGCCTAACAACTCTCCTATTGTCATAGAATACTCATCGAAACCGTATTCGATCAGTCGTTTCGCAATAGCCGAAGGGGTATGCTTACGATCGGTCAGCAAGCCAATTTTTTTTTCGCGTTCTATCAAAGCCCTATCCAAACCTATCCAAGGACGTCCGGTGAGAGATACCACACGCATATCTTCATAAGGGAGAGATAGCTTGTGGGCAAGCATCTGTAAGGAATTAAAGACAGGATAGACTCGAATCTCTGCCGAGGGAAATTCACGCAACAAAGTGCCAGCATAGCCGTAAAAGAGAGGATCCCCGGAGGCAAAGACAACAATCTCCTGATGATCTCGATACCGCACAAATACTTTTTCCAGTGGTACCGTAACGTCTATCCAAATATAGGAAGCTGGTAAATACGGCTCCACGATTCCTCTATGCCGAATACCTCCGCTAAAGACCTGTGCTCGACTGATCAATTTGCACAACTCCGGGCTAAAATGCGGTTCGGACTGGTCGGTAATACCTATCACAAAGAATCGTATTGCCCGGCCTTCCGATCCCTCTTGAACACTGACTTGACTCATAGGAGCAAAGGTAGAGATTTTGGCCCGAGACTTGAAGAGAGAAAAAAGGGAATAGATCGGTTTGCATCCGTCTTCCGATATGGCTGTCGAACGGTTCTTATATCACTTTCATGAATTTGTCTATATGCCTCCCAAAAGAAAGGACAGAGGTTATACCTTGGGGAGACTTTGCCGAAAATTCGGCCTCCACTTCTCTCAATCAAATAGAGAGCATAGCTTTCATTCAAAAAAAATGTAATATATCATTTAGATTTGAGTTGTTTTTGTTATCCTCTCAGCACCTATTTTTGGCTCAAAATAGGACTCAGATTTCTCTCTTTTTTACCCCGTTTTGAATCCCCATAGGCTCTCTTTTTTCATAACACAGGAGGAAATAAAAATTCTCTCCTGAGAGAATTTTCGCTATCACAGGAGAGAAAAATTTTTCCGTGCGGAGAGAATTTTGACCCTCTCAGAATGCCGATGAATAGGGCATTTTGGAGAGAGGTTTCGGAGGGGCAAAAAAGAAAAGTATCGAGCCGAATATTTGTGCTCTTCTCCCTCGATTTTTCTTGTATAGAGTTCAGGTAGATTTTTACAAAACAATCCAACTTGGCAACAGCAAAAAAGAGACAAATCAGGGCCCCATTCTCATTGCTCATTAAATAGCAGGCAAACTCATCCCAGTAATCTTGCGATAGAGATCTAAGGCATAAATGTCGGTCATACCGGATATATAGTCCAAAGTGCACTGTAGCTTGCCGTAAATGTCTTGTCTGTGGGTATCGTACTGAGAACTGACCCTCGAAAGCAAAGAGCGAGAGTAGGCATAGTCGGGGTGCGTGAGGGCGTGCATCAAGCGGTCTATCAGGTAACCGAAGATCTGATGACCAGCCAACTCCACATCCAAAACATCCCGAGCTGGATAGATCCGCTCATAAGCCAAGCGAGAACATGTACGGTAGGCAGACCGCTCTCGTTCGGAGATCTGAGCAATGAGGCTTCCCTCAAAAGAGCCATCCAAAATACGCTCTTCTGCCTCCAGAAAGGTATCGGCACAGGCCTCGGCCAAGGTGTTGATAACCCGGGAACGCAAATAGGCAATTCGCTCGTTGGAGTCATCCAAACATTTCAAAACAAGCCTTATCTCATCTCGCTGATCCGGAGCAAAATAATCCATCAACAAGTCGGTGGTATCACGCTCAGTGAAAATTTTCAACTTATAGGCATCCTCCAAATCCATGATTTGGTAGCAGATGTCATCCGCAGCCTCCACAAGGTAGACCAACGGATAGCGAGCATAACGCAGAGGCTCCTCCGAGAGCTTGATCAAGCCTAAGTGATCGGCAATTCGTTTCATCGTATCTTCCTCACTGGCAAAAAAGCCGAACTTCCCTTTTCGCCCTGCCACCAAACTGCTGTGTGGATACTTGATAATACTTGCCAATGTGCTATAAGTAAGAGCAAAACCACCCGGCCGACGGCCGACAAACTGGTGAGTAAGCAAGCGAAAAGCATTGGCATTGCCCTCGAAATGCAAAAAATCTTCCCAACGACCATTCTCCCGGCGCACCTGCTCCTCCCAAATACGACCATTCCCCTCGGAGAAATAGGCTCCAATGGCACGCTCTCCGGAATGACCGAAAGGCGGATTGCCCATATCGTGAGCCAAACAAGCTGCACTCACGATACTGCTGATAGCTCCCTCTGTGGGGAAAATATCCGAGCCATGTCTCTGCCGGAGAGTATGAGTGATGATAGAGCCCAACGAACGCCCTACACAGCTGACCTCCAAGCTATGAGTGAGACGATTGTGCACAAAAACATTGCCGGGCAAGGGAAAAACCTGGGTCTTATTCTGCAAACGCCTGAATGGTGAACTAAAAACCATGCGATCATAATCACGCTCAAAGTCTGTACGCACACCTCCGGTGGAAGAAGAGTGTCTGCCCTCCAAACCGAGGCGTTTATCCGATAGAAGCTGTTGCCACTGCATCACAAAAAAGGACTCAATCAAAAAAAATATAACTTGACATACAAACTACAACAGAGGGGAGAAAAGCCGGACGAAAGATTCGGAAAAACGCTCAAATCGCCCTCTGGCTGCCCACTGTTGCCGATCCAATAATTCACAAGACTCCATATCTGCCTCGAATGTTTTCCGAAGTCGCTCTACTGTCGTCTCGTCGTAAATCATCACGTTAAGCTCGAAATTATGCTCCAAACTTCTGAAATCCATATTGGCAGAACCAACCGAAGCAACACGGCCATCCACCAATAACAGCTTGGAATGCAAAAAACCTTTGGAGTAAAGAAAAACACGGACCCCAGCCTGCATCAGTTGGCTGAGGTACGAACGAGTAGCATATTGAGCCAAAACGGCATCGCTTCTTTTCGGGAGCATCAGTCGCACCTCTATTCCGGAAAGAGCCGCCATCAAAACGATATTGTTGAGCGTATCGGTAGGTAGGAAATATGGTGTTTGTATGTAGACGTACTTCGTGGCTCTGGCTATCGTATAACTAATAGCCTGCTCGATCGTCCGCCACCGCCCGATCGGCCCTCCTGCAACAACCTGCATGCGGATGCCATCTGCAAGCATATTCGGAGCCGGTGGAATATGATAACAACCCTCAATGCTAATTACCTTGCGTGAGACAACGTACCAGTCGATCAAGAAGCTGCTTTGGAGACTGGCCACCGCCGTACCCTCCATACGGATATGCGTATCGCGCCACATCCCTAATTCATTCCCCACTACATAGCGTTTGGCGATATTCATTCCTCCCACATAGCCAATTGTCCCGTCTATGACCACGATCTTGCGGTGATTGCGATAATTCACACGACCCGTGAAAATAGGGAAGGCAACTCGCATGAAAGGGTAAACCTCTACTCCGGCTTCTCGGAGGGTTTTCCAATATTTAGAAGAAGTAGCCCAACAACCCACATGGTCGTAAATCACTCGCACGCGGACACCCTCGGCAGCCTTACGCATCAACAACTGCTGCAGCCGTATCCCATATTCATCGTCCGCAATGATATAGTACTGCAAATGAATGTGATCATGTGCAGTCTCCAAATCCTGATAGAGGGCTTCGAGTTTAGTTCCACCCTCGGTATATATGTCCAAATGTTCAGCAGCAAGGAGCGGATTATCCGAATTATTGACCAATAGACGCATCACGGGGCTAAGCTGCTCATCTTGTAGGCTCGACAACAAAGCCTCCGGCATGCTCAAGTATTGAGGACGGCGCATAATACGTCTGTAGACCCTGCGGCTCATTACTCGCCGACGTCGCTGATCCTGCCCAAATAACAGGTACAACAGCACACCTATTACCGGTAGTAACGTAATAAGCAGGAGCCATGAAGTAGCCTTGAGTGGATTGCGGTTCTCACTTATTATCACCACAACCAAACTGACAACCAGAGCTGAGTAAAGGATGAGCAGTATTGTATTCATAAGCATCTCCCAGCCTTATCGACAAGAGCTACGGCTCATATCACCGGCATCGTACTTCATGTAGGCCTAAAGATAGTTTCTTTGCTGTATTTCGGCAAAAGAAAGTTATCAAATAGAGAGCGTTGTACAGGTTCAAAAGGTCTTTTAGCATACAACGATTTACCCCTCCCAAGAAGTCTAATCAATAGACCTCCTGAGAGGGGCAAACAATTTAGCTCTCTACTGGAGCTCAACTAAACTTAGTGTATTACGAGTTTGGCAACGGTTTTCTTGGCATCATTTTTCACCACCACAATATACTCACCTGCCGGCAAAGGCGTGTCGATCCGGTTTGTAATCCAAGCCCCCTGCATATCATATACTTGCACAGAAGAATAAGTACCGAGAATACCTACGTGGCCTCCTCTGTCAAAAACCTTGATTGCATCTTCGGATTGAACCTGTACAATGCCTATATCATCCGATAGAGATACAGAGGTAGAGGCATATACATACTCATCCGAATGGTTCATCAGGTCAAGGTTGCGATGTGCGAAAAGAACCACTTTCAGATTCTCACGTTTCCAATCAGGCTTAATCTGTTTGGCGTCGAATTTGACTTCAAAAGATCCATCCTCTTTTATCTGCACTTGATTACCCGAATAAGGAGTCAAAAAGAGACGGGCCACACCATTGTGCGTGTAAGTTCCTTTGAATCCGGCCTGCTTGGTACTCTCGATCTTGTCTTCCGTGACAATGGCCGTGATATAGAAGTTGTCTTTGTCTACCAACCCCTTGGTTTTGCCAATCACAGACATAGACAATTCACCATTAGTCAAGCTCTTATTCACTGTTTCAAAGTCCACAAAATCAGGCATCTTGGCCACTCGTTTATAGGCATAATTAAGATACCTATTGATGGGTAAGAAGATTGGTGTTTTGATGTCTACGAAGCCCATTTCATGGCAGATAGCACGTCTATCTATGGAAGCTGATGGAGCATAAACCATCAAAGCAAAGAAATATGGAAGAAGCTCCTTCGATTCATTCAGGGTATAAGGGTCTTCCATGAATGCAGCATGATGAGCTACATAATTGACCTGCAAACCAGATTGAGTTACTTCATTGAAGAAAGATTTGATGTGAGGCATTACCTTCGGGCAGTTACTACACTTCTCAGTTGTGAAGTGCTCAAACAAAATCCCTTTCCGCAGGTAATTATTCTCGTCATACACAAAGTATTGATCCTTTCGCTCTACCGAATTGAAAAGATTCTCTACACCATTGACTTTCTGTATAGAGAGGTTGGCGACACCTGTCCCTTGTGCAAGATTTTCCAAATCGAAACGGATAACTCCGTCCTGCCCCACCTGGATCTTATCTACAATCTCTATTTCCTTGGTGGAAGGAGTGAGTCCCTCCCCTGTCAATTTCACCTCAACAGACGATATCTCATTGCTTCCCACATTTCTGATCCCAAGTTCTACCGAGACGGGGTTATTCTCTTTCCCTATCGGGCCGAGCATCTCAAGAGGGAAAGCCAGATTATTCACCTTGTCTCTCAACTTGGCGAAAATCATGCTATTACCCAAAATAGTGGGAGAACTAAGCTTTTCTGTAGGTCTTACTCGAGGAATGATAGCTCCGGCTGTCAGTTTCTCAGTAGGAAAGGCCACATAGTTGTAGTCATAAGCAAAATTGTCATCATCCCCATCGAAAGGGAAAACGTAGAGAATTGTCTCATCTGTAGTGATCGAATAACCCACAAGAAGGGGCTTTTCAGTAGACATCTCTACAGCTGCATCGAAATTGACATCATTCCAGCCTTTTTTTAGAGAAGCAGCCTTAAAAGCAATGATTTTCCCAGTCTCCACCTCACACACAAAAATGCAAGCTTCGGGATCATTCATGGAACAAAAGAACTGTATTCCCTCGATTGCTCCAGAGATTTGAGGTAATCGTATGGCATGGACTACAGGCGAATTAGGAGCTCCATTTCCGGCCAATGTGATGTCATCGGCCTTTATATGCCTGTTGGCCAGTCCGTATCCGGTGATTTGAATCTCATCCTCCGACCTTAAATCCTTCACCTCTTGAGAAAAAATGCTTGAGGAGGAAAACAGCATCAATAGCAATGCGGTAAATAATATTCGTTTCTGCATACCAAAGAACTTTTTGCGAAGACCTCCCTTTCCATTCTCATTGGTCGGCCTTCAGGTTTGACAAATAGGTACGAACCAACGTCGCGAAGTTAGGTTCTTTTCACAAAAAAAGCAAGAACAAGATTACATCGGAAGCAAAGTTCAGACAATTTGAGATCTTTTTGCTACAAAAAGCAGCTATCTAAAAAGAATATGTCACCAAGCAATCGTCACAAAACAATCCTTATGGAACAAGCATTGCAAATGCAACTATCATCAATCAATTGTAGCAGAATAACTGTATTGAAACAAGCATCTATCTTGAAACAAGCATTGCAAAGTAACTGTCTCAAAGGATGTGTAGCAAGACAATTGTCGAGATTTAGATCTTATCTCCGTCTTCTCGACGAAAACAAAAAAGCCATGCCAAAACGATGTTTTGGCATGGCTTAGAGTAGTAGGATATGCCTCCGTCCAAAGCTCCTCTCCCAGTAAGGAGTAGCTCAAGGAGGCTATAACGCACAAAAAGGGCTTATTGCTCTTGTGCCTCTTGAAGCTTCTTCACATAGATAGCTTTCTGCATTTTCTTACGCTTGATCACGGAAGGCTTGGTAAAAGCCTGACGTGCACGAAGTTCACGAATAGCACCTGTTCGTTCAAATTTTCTCTTAAATCTCTTCAGAGCTCTTTCTATGTTTTCGCCCTCTTTGAGTTGTACTACAATCATATTCCTTCTTGATCTGTTATTTATTTGTTTTTATTCTTAATCTTTCTGCTTGCGCTCAAATTTCTCGCAAACTTACAAACATTCTTGCAGCTCGCCAAATACGGTGAGAGGATATCCCACTCCTCAGTCCCACTTGTAAGAGGGAGATAGCTTCGATCTCACAAGCTCGAAATAAACAAGGAGAAACAGAGAGGGGGAAGTCTATGGGAAAACATCGACCTCCCCCTCTCCGAACTTCCACTCCAGATAATATCAGTCTCTCAACTTGGCTACCAAGAACTCTCTATTGAGACGAGCAATGTTACTAATGGATACATTCTTGGGACATTCCATTTCGCAAGCTCTGGTGTTGGTACAGTTGCCAAACCCCAATTCATCCATCTTAGCCACCATTGCTTTAGCTCGTCTGGCGGCTTCTACTTGCCCTTGAGGCAGGAGTGCCAATTGACTCACTTTGGCCGATACAAACAGCATAGCTGACCCATTCTTACAAGCAGCAGCACAAGCTCCACAGCCAATACAAGCCGCGGCATCCATAGCTTCGTCTGCCTTCTTCTTTGAAATGGGGATTGCATTAGCATCAGGGATACCTCCAGTATTAACCGAGACAAAACCTCCGGCTTGAATGATCTTGTCATATGCTGAACGGTCTACCATCAAGTCTCGTATCACAGGGAAACCGGCAGATCTCCAGGGTTCAATCATGATAGTATCACCATCATTGAAGCGACGCATATGCAACTGACATGTGGTAATGCTATCATCCGGCCCATGAGGATGTCCGTTAATGTAGAGTGAACACATGCCACAGATTCCCTCGCGACAGTCGTGATCAAATACAACTGGTTCTTTCTGCTCACTAATGAGTTTTTCATTCAGTACATCGAGCATTTCAAGGAAAGAACTTCCTTGGGAAATATTCTCCAACCTGTATGTTTCGAAAGCCCCTTTCTCACGCGGACCTTTCTGTCTCCATACTTTGAGTGTGATATTGATATTTTTGTCCATTACTTTAATGTTGAAAGAGAGGGGTTAATTCTTATAATTACGCTGCTGACGCTCCACAAACTCGTAGTCGAGAGATTCTTTGTACATGACCGGATCTTTATCTTCCCCTTGGTAGGCCCAACAAGAAACATAGCTGAAAAGATCGTCATGGCGCAGGGCTTCACCTTCTTCTGTCTGGTGCTCAAGACGGAAGTGTCCGCCACAACTCTCCTCTCTGTCGAGCGCATCGTGTGCCATTAACTCTCCAATCTCAATAAAATCAGCCAAGCGAAGAGCCTTCTCCAGCTCTACATTAAGCTCATCTGCCTTGCCGGGTATGCGCACTGACTGCCAAAATTCTTTCTTGAGTTTTTTAAGATCCTCAATTGCCTTCTGCAAACTTTCAGCCGTACGGCCCATACCAACAAAATCCCACATGATATGCCCCAGACGTTTGTGTATGCTGTCTACAGACTCATTGCCTTTGATACTCATGAGTTTCTCTATCCTTTTCTGGATAGCTTCTTCGGCTTGCTTAAATTCAGGCAAATCGGTACTAAAGCGTGGCACCCGTATCTGATCTGCCAAATAATTCTGTATCGTGTATGGTAATACAAAATACCCATCAGCCAAGCCCTGCATCAAAGCCGAAGCTCCAAGACGGTTGGCACCGTGATCACTAAAGTTAGCTTCTCCTATGGCAAACAAACCGGGGATTGTGGTCATCAATTCGTAGTCTACCCAAATCCCACCCATTGTATAGTGGATGGCAGGGTAAATCATCATTGGAGTTTCGTAGGGATTGTCGTCCACAATCTTCTCATACATCTGGAACAAATTGCCATACTTCTGCTCCACCACATCTCGTCCCAAACGCTGAATAGCGTCTGCGAAATCCAGATAAACGGCCAGACCAGTATTGTTTACCCCAAAACCCGCGTCACAGCGTTCTTTGGCAGCACGGCTGGCTACGTCACGTGGCACAAGGTTACCAAAAGCAGGATAACGACGTTCCAAATAATAGTCACGATCTTCCTCTTTTATCTGTGTCGGTTTGAGCTTGCCTTCTCGAATAGCCTTGGCATCCTCTAATTTCTTGGGAACCCAAATACGTCCATCATTACGCAAAGACTCCGACATAAGAGTCAGCTTGGACTGGAACTCTCCATGCACCGGAATACAAGTGGGGTGAATCTGTGCCATACAAGGATTGGCAAAGTAGGCTCCCTTCTTATAGCACTGCCACGCTGCGGAACCATTGGAAGCCATCGCATTTGTCGAAAGGAAGAATGTATTGCCGTATCCACCTGTAGCAATCACCACTGCATGGGCAGAGAATCGCTCTATCTTACCTGTAACCAGATTACGAGCAATAATACCGCGAGCGCGCCCCTCTATAACTACCACATCGAGCATTTCATAGCGAGTGTAGAGCTTCACGGCTCCTTTGCCCACCTGACGGCTCAAAGCAGAGTAAGCTCCGAGCAAGAGTTGTTGTCCCGTTTGACCACGAGCATAAAATGTACGGGATACCTGAGCTCCACCGAAAGAACGGTTATCCAAAAGACCTCCGTACTCACGGGCAAAGGGAACTCCTTGAGCAACACACTGGTCTATAATAGAGTTGGAGACCTCTGCCAAACGATAAACATTGGCTTCCCTGGCACGGTAGTCTCCTCCTTTGATCGTATCATAGAAAAGACGATAGACCGAGTCCCCATCATTCTGATAGTTTTTGGCTGCATTGATACCTCCCTGTGCCGCAATAGAGTGTGCACGACGAGGTGAATCCTGAATACAGAAATTGAGGACATGAAAACCCAATTCTCCAAGGGAGGCAGCAGCACTGGCACCAGCCAAACCAGTACCAACCACAATCACATCCAAACGACGCTTATTAGCCGGGTTTACCAGCTTCTGATGATCTTTATAGTTACTCCACTTCTCGGCCAATGGACCGGCAGGGATTTTAGAATCAATATTCATAACACAATTATATTGTAGGGAGTGATTGATTTAATTTAGAAGGCACAGCTGCCATCAGCACAGCAGTTTAGTATCAAAAAGTAGATAGCTGTGACGAAGTAGGTAAGCATAATGAGAGTTGCTATGATGATACCGATGGTTTTCAGTCGTTTATACCAGATACGATTGTTCCAACCGATTGTCTGGAAAGCAGACCAAAATCCATGAGTAAGGTGGTACCATACAGCTGCAAACCAGATCAAATAGCAAGCTACAATCCACGGATTGGAAAAAGTCTCTTTGACCAATTCATATCCGCGTGCCGAATGCATTCCTCGCCATTCCTGCAATTGCATATGCTGCCAAAAATGTGTGAGGTGAAAGACAAGCACGCCCAAAATGATGACACCAAGAACAAACATGTTCTTGGCATTCCAGGGTACAGGAGTCTTGGAACTTGTCCCATAGCGATCGTTTCCACGAGCTCGACGATTCTGTAGTGTCAGTACACAAGCATAAATGATGTGAATCACGAACCCCAAAGCCAGCACTGGCACCATTACCTGTACTGCGGGGTTAGTCCCCATGAAATCGCAAGCTGCATTGTATGCCTCTTCGGAGAAGACTGACACAAAGTTAATAGCTCCGTGCAGCGTGAGGAATGTGATAAGGAAAAGCCCGGAAATACTCATCACCAGCTTTCGCCCTATCGAAGACTTTAATAACCACATAGATGAATTAATTTTTGATTTTATGTTTTCGTCGTTTATATGATTCACACCATTCCCTGTTATACATGCGCCTCTTCTCTGTCTTGGATATTTCTCCAAAACAACCTGAGAAGCCTGCACAATCCACCTCACAAAGATAGGCTAAATAGGTATAATCCTCAAGCCCAAAATACCCAAAAGAGGGGATGCATACTGCGGTAACAACAACAATAGCTCAATAGCCCCAAAACGAAGACTCTGAGAGACATTCCGAAGTGAGATTTTTCCAGATGTAGTTTGCTTGTTTTTACAGAAGGATTTGCAATGCTTCTCGTAATGGCTCGAAAATCTCTTTGAAAGGAAGTTTCGCAACTACCCCCGAAAAGTGATGTAAGATTTTGAAGCCTCTTACGTAAGATTTCGAGAGTGCACTTACATCATAAGTACAACTCACGATAACCCTTTGCTTATGGGTTCTTCAAAACACCTCTTGAAAGGTCAGTAAGTAAAGTTTTTAATCAAAAGGGTGCAAAAGTCTCACTTCTCTGCAGACTGCTCCGGCTCATAGCAACCTGCCGTGGGGCTTCCACTCCGCGCTACCCCGGTTCTATCCACTGGCCAAGTGTCAAGAAACATCCCTTTGCCTACAAATGGGGCTGTCGGGAAAGGTCGAAAATCATAACGGAAATTCCGTTCAGGAACGGGCTTATTGTCGTACCCAAGGCTCAAATAATAGCGGTCTTTCTTGAGGTCAGCTGGCTTATCATCCTTCGGCAATAAACAATCTTTCATTGCTGAATTGACATGATAAGCCTCTGGGATACGCAAAAAGCTATGACTTATGTGAATGCTTTGCCCCAAGGCCGTAGAGTCGACCAAACGCAAGATGAGTTCTCCCATATTATCGTTAGGAATGGAGCCGGGCGAAACTCGAGTGGCTCGAGAGCCATCCACCACGGAGCTAATCATCTCAAAGCTGCTACCAGGCGTTGGTAAAGGTTTCTCTATCGGATTTCCGGCCTCATCATGGCTGATCACATCTGTGTACAATATGGTCGGCCCTCCTCGATTGTCCCAAGGATAGAAGTTGACAAAACTGCACGAACGAATCAAACAAGAAGAACCATTCAGCAAGAGCGAGGTATTGAGCGTGTTGGAAATCTCACTATTAGACAACTCCAATCGCCCTCCTTCGGCCACCAAGCCA
The DNA here is from genome assembly GCF_900476255.1 of Porphyromonas crevioricanis. NCBI lineage: Bacteria > Pseudomonadati > Bacteroidota > Bacteroidia > Bacteroidales > Porphyromonadaceae > Porphyromonas > Porphyromonas crevioricanis. The sequence goes on along the minus strand of NZ_LS483447.1, from coordinate 1,231,076 downwards.
TAACCTTTTATATTAGAGACAAGACTGTTCTCCATTGTCAGTATCATCTCTTCCGGGCTTCGTACTCCATCGAACACAATACCATTGACAGCATTGCGCAACTCACAATAGGTCATTCGATTTCCATGGCTGCTCTTACCAAAATATACTCCACCCCACTGACCAGGCACTAATGGATAAGGTAAATCTTCAAGCAATCGATCCTGCCTCTCTCCTTCCATACGAATGGGAGTTGTTCGTTGTCCCTCAGCAATCAATCTCCCATGAATACCCATGTAAGCCTTAGGATAGAAGCACAGCCGCCCCCCTCCTTGTATGGTAAGTGTAGCTTGAGAAGCCACCACAATACTATCTCGCACGAGCAGAGGTCTCTTCAGAGAAAGTGTAGTGTCTCGCTCTATGATTAAGGCTCCCACCCGATCAGCATTCAAGCGAAACCCTCTGAGGAGGACGGAAGATTGTACTCCTCGACATTCGACCAGCAGTTTGTCGGTAATCTCTCCCGGAAGATCGTCCTCCCCTTCCGGAAAAGTCGCTTCTACAAAGACGTACATACTATCACCCGGAAGAATGATCATGGAAGGAAAGCTATCTCCGCTGCGCCCATCTACATTGATTCGATATCCTCTATTACCCGACTCCAAAGCAATCCGATCTAAACGGATACTACTCTTATTTCTGTTGTAGATCTTCAACTCATGAGTAGCTGAGCTCAATCGACTAAAAAGCGTATCAAGTAACACCGTATCAGCCGAGAAAGAAGGCTGATCTTGAGCAGAATGACTGATACGCTCAAAGTCATCCCGGCAGGAAATCGGGCCAATCAGACTAAACAAAAGAATGGCCCAGACCGATATCTGACCAAAACAAAAACGAAAAAAGTGACCTAAGCTCTTGGAGTAGCAAATTTGTATTCTATTCATTCTTATAAAATCATTGGGGAGTACGACAACTTCTATTCCGAAAAAGCTGTCCAAATCGAACTCAAAAAGGTCACAATCTGCCAAGCTCTATCAATTGAACTATACGCTCGGTAACAGCATCGTCAGCATTGTGTACCGGATCATATTCCGTCTTGAGGCTGGCACCGAAAAATCCGGCAAAAACATTCCACCACATGGCTTTCCAACCACCAAAAAAGGAGCGTACGATATTGTAGCTAGATTGGTTACATTGGCGTGAAACAAGTTTTATCAAAAGTTTCCCCTGCCTTAGAGTCAGTTGTTTCATTTTGGGTTTGTATCTCTTCATCAAATCATCCTCAACCCTTTTCAGGTGCTTCTGCCTTACTTTTTCAGTTGGCAACGTCTCCATATATTCATACGTCTCGATCAGTTGACTTGCAATGTCTTTGGCATATGGCAATGTCTTGCGCACATCACGTATTCTGCGCCAAAGTTCATTGCGCTCAGCTGGGGTGAGAGGTTTGTACTTGTGCTCTGTCACAATCAAATTGGGGAGAGCCGTCATGAATAGAGTATCCGAACCCTCGACTATCATCATCATTATCGAATCTCTGCTGATCGGACGCTCGAAGTGGCCCTGCGCAAGAAGTTGGTTTGTCTGTAAAAACAAAAATAAGGGCAGGGCAAAAACGAGACATTTCAAACAACTTTGATTCTTCATAGGCTCCATACTTAGCGTGCCGACAAGCCTATTGCCGACTGTACAAATATAACACAGAAGAGAACACCAAAGGTTCTCTCAAGATTGTCGTATGACAAGGTTTCTCCAAAACATAGGTTCAATGTTGAGATCTGTAGAAAAATCTCTTCAACCTATAAACAAGCCTCCTCTTTACAAAGACTCATAACTTGTAGATCAGAGAGAGGCCATCACGCAAGGGTAAGATTACCTGTTCTACACGAGGATCGGAAGCAATATATTTATTGAATTGGTCAATCCCCTTTGTTTGAGCATCTTGAGGCATTGGCTCCTGCGCCACTTTGCCATCCCAAAGGGTATTGTCAGCCAAGATCAAAGCCCCAACAGGGAGCCTGTCAATCAAAAGGTCATAATAACGAATATATTCACGCTTATTGGCATCGATATAGACTAGATCGAAAGGATAGCATTCGACGAGAACAGGGATCAAATCCAAAGCATCGCCATGATGAATATGTATTTGACTCGCCTGGGGAGATTGGGAAACAAAACGATGAATAAAATCCAGCATCTCATCATCCGACTCTATCGTATGCAACTCAGCTTCAGGAGTTAAGGATTCGGCCAAACAAATAGCAGCATAACCGGTATAAGTACCAATCTCCAAAACATAACGAGGACGGACAATGGAAGCTATTATCTTGAGCAAGCGCCCTTGTACATGGCCAGAGATCATCCGAGGGCGCATCAACTCTACATGAGCCCTACGCTCCAGCGAATCCAAGAGTTGTCCCTGTGGCGAAGTATGCAGACGAATATATTCATCAATATTCATCGCTGTGGGTAAGCCTGCCAGCCTTGGGCCTGCAAAGTAATTTCCTTTTGATCTCGTGTCACCAAAGCACAACCAAGAGAGGCTTCTGTGACATGACCGATCAGGTGAATATCTTGTAGGTTCTGGAGCTTGTCGGCCAAAGCAAGCGGAGCGGTGAATAGCAACTCATAGTCTTCTCCTCCATTGAGAGCAGCTGTCACCACATTGAGGTTAAATTCTTCGGCCATTAGTGCCGTCTGGTAGTCTATGGGAATCCTATCCTCATAGATACGGACACCTACTTGACTGCTGTGTGCTATATGCAAAAGTTCACTGGATAGCCCATCGGAAATATCAATCATCGAAGTTGGAAGTATTTGCTCTCTCCTTAGCATCTCTATGATGTCAATGCGGGCCTCTGGCTTGAGCTGGCGTTCTATCAGATACTCCTTCCCTTCGAATGCCGGCTGGAAATCTTCGCTTCTCTCCATCCCTTCGAATACGGTCTTCTCTCGCTCCAATAGCTGCAGACCCATATAAGCAGCACCAAGGTTTCCGCTTACGCATATCAGATCAGTAGGTTTGGCACCACTACGTTTGGAAATACGATCCGGTTCTAATTCACCAATGCAAGTAATAGAAATCGTGAGACCATTGAGAGAAGCCGTTGTATCCCCCCCCACGAGATCAACGCCATAAGCAGCACAGGCAGTGCGAATACCGGAATACAACTCCTCCACCTGCTCAACCCCAAAACGAGAGGACAGACCTATCGCTACAATGATTTGCCTTGGCTTGGCATTCATGGCTACAACATCGGAGAAATTGACCACTGCCGCCTTGTATCCAAGGTGCTTAAGTGGAGTATAGGTAAGATCGAAATGCACTCCCTCCAGCAGAAGGTCTGTTGTCACAACCGTTTGCATCCCCTGTGGGTAAGACACCACGGCCGCATCATCTCCACAACCGAGAATGCTACTCGGCTGCATAAGCTCAATATCCTGAATAAGTCGATCAATAAGACCGAACTCACCGAGTGTAGCTATGTCAGTCATTGTATGGTTAAATATAGGGACTTGTAGGTTTTCGGTAAAAATCTCGGATATGATTCAGCACAATCTGATCCATCGAAATTGTGGCATATTCGCGAAAAACAGTATGTATAGGCAAATAGTACAAATTGGAAACAAGAGCAGGGCTAAGCAGATGTCGTATATCAGACAGTCTCTGCGCATCCTTTTCCGTACAAATAGCAATTGGATATTGAGAAGAAGGAGTGCTCCCCAACACTGAGCCAAAAGTCCTATTCATAAGATCGGCATCTTTGGGTCCGAACCGATGATGATCGGAGAAAGACAAAGTCTCAACCTGCGGTATTTTATGCTTTATCTCACGGAAAAACTTCGTTGGATTGGCAATTCCCGCAATGGCCAAAGCCCTGCCGCTCATGTGCGTGAGTTTTTGTATGGAGGGGGTTGTTGGGAAAACCCGAATCGGAGTGGAATAGCCCACCGAGGAGAAAAGCAATTTCTGGTGTGGATACAGGGCTAAGTTCCGCTCAATAATACTATAGTCAATCGGTTGCATATGTGCCGGACAACGAGTGACAACAACGACATCTGCACGATGTCTGGCATCACAGTTCTCTCGCAAACGCCCCAAAGGCAGTAAATCATCATGACAAAGAGGATGATCATGATCTGTGAGCAAGATAGAGAGGGAGGGTAACACGTAGCGATGCTGAAAGCCATCGTCGAGCAACACTACATTCGGCCGCTCCGATTCATCCAATTCCAGGAGGCGAGTAATAGCCCGCCTCCGATTGGCATCTACCACAACAGTAGTAGATGGGTATTTTTGTTTGATCTGCCTTGGTTCATCACCTACCTCCAATGCCGAAGAACTGACGTGCACAATCTGCAAGCCAGATGAGGAGCGCTTGTAGCCACGACTCACCACGGCTGGCCGGTATCCTTCCCGAATAAGCATCCCCAGCAAATATTCCACCATAGGAGTTTTGCCAGTGCCACCAATCCGAATATTACCAATACAGATAACAGGGATAGGATATTGCTCTTGCTTGAGTACGCCCCGATCAAAAAGGACATTGCGCAACCTGACCCCCCAGCCATAAACTACGGATAGAGGTTTGAGAAACATCGTTTCTATAGCAGGTTGCAGCATATATTTCTCTGTCTGTTAGTAGGGCCGGAAGCCTATCGGCAAAGCCGCCCGATAACCTGTCTGTTGGGTAGTGGTACGTAACTGTCTGAGTAATTCCAATTCTTGAGCAGAGATGGTGTAGCGCAATACAGCCTGGCGAATAGCCGTGCCAGTGTCACTGAACAATAGATCCAAGAAGTCAATCTTTGTCCTGCTATAATCAATCCCGAAGTCATCCACCTTAGCCAAAGCAGCGGCCTTGTCGATAGCTTGTTGCAAGCCTCCCAACTCATCCACTAAACCGAGTTCCAAAGCTCGCTCTCCCAGCCAAACGCGCCCTTGCCCTACGCTGTCCACGGCAGACTTACTCATCTTTCGCCCTTCGGCCACTCTGGATATGAACGTGTCATATCCCTGCTCCACATGGGCCTGAATCAAAGCTTTTTCGTCATCCGTCATCGGCTCGAAAAGCATTCCCATATCAGCATACTTAGCTGTCTTGACTACATCGGTGGTGATACCTACCTTTTCTGCAATACCTCTGAAATTGGGGAACATACCGAAAATTCCGATCGAGCCGGTGAGTGTCATCGGCTCGGCGAAAATATAGTCCGCCGCACAGGATATATAATATCCACCCGAAGCAGCCAAGTCCCCCATGGAAACAACAATAGGTTTTTTCTTCTTCAGCTCGACCACTTGCTTCCATATTACATCCGAAACAAAAGCACTCCCTCCGGGAGAATTGACACGGAGAACAACGGCTTTCACCTTATCATCCTGAGCAGCTTTACGAAGCTGGCGAGCTAATGATTGGTTGATATTGTTTTCCATACTGATAGGTTCTGCCCCGCTGGTATCGGCTATCTCGCCCTCGGCATATATCACCTTGACCAAGTCGCTTGACTTGCCATGGCTCTTAGCTTTCTCACGGCTCATACGAGAGAGACTTACAAAATTGATCTCCTCATCCAATTTCTTCCCGATGCGAGCACGTAAGGCATCCTCCACGTCCTGTCTGTGAGCCAAAGAATCGACCAACTTCTCTTGCTCGGCCATATTGGCTTTGGAAAAGCTGTAGCCGGAATCGGCATAGCGTTGCACCTCATCCGGAGTAATACCACGAGCTCCAGCCACAGTATTTTTGATGTGGCTCCAAAGGCCATTGGCATACTCCTCTATTTGTCTGCGGTTGGGTTCGCTCAACTTGCTGAGCATGAAAGGCTCGACAGCTCCTTTGTAGGTCCCAACCTTGAATATCATCATTTCTACACCGAGTTTTTGCAAAGCATCTTTGTAGAACATCGTTTGTGAAGCAATACCATTAAGCTCCAACGAACCCTGTGGATGTAAATAAATCTTATCGGCAACAGATGCCAAATAGTAGCCTTTTTGAGAATAAGCATCAGCATAGGCTACCACAAATTTGCCACTCTCCTTAAAGTCTTCGATGGCCTGACGCAAAACCCCTATCGAAGCCAAGCCTGAACCAATACCTTCCGTATTGATGTATATCCCCTTGATCTTATCATTCTCCTTGGCCTTCTTAATGGCAGAGACTGCGTCTGTGAGAGATACAGAGACATTCTGTGAAGAGAAGCTGAGCAAATTATTAGTCATCACAATTTCGGGCAATGAACTCAAATCAATCTTGAGTACAGAATTTTCCGTCAGAGCCGACTCTTGCGGAGTACTGATACTGATACTTGCTATCAGACCAAAAAGGATAAACAAAGACAGGCAGCCCAGAATAATTCCGGCTGTAAGCACTCCAAGAATGGAGGCGAAAAACATTTTGAAAAAATCTTTCATTGTCTAATGCTGGGTTAGCTATGTCATTAACCTACTTATCAGGCAAATATAACTAATTATTGAAATTATCTTCTTTTCTTTTTCTTTCGGTCAGGATCCTCATCAGCCAAGAGTTGAGACTGTCTGCCAAACAGATAGAGGAGTGCCTCAACACCCACCCCTGCCTCAATCCCACAGATATGGGTACACTACAATCGATCTCCGGCAACAAACGGATGAGTCGAGAAACTTCCCAGTCCGAACAAATGGTGGCTGCAATATTCCCCTCTGCTACCCGGATAGCGAGTTGCTCAGATCCATAGACGGGGTCCTCCACAATGCGAAAATTATTCCCCGTTTCCTCAGACAAGTGACGCAATACAATGCCTACGGACGAAGCTCGAGGGAGCACTACAGAGTCTATTCCCTGTCCCAGACGATCGGATGCACTGCGGTCTTTTCGTTTCACAAGATACAGAAGGCCATGGTGTATAGGCTCTAAGTAGCGATACCGTGTGCTATCTATTTGTGTGGTCTGCGCCACAGGCATTGCTATCACATCTACTCGACCGCTGCACAAGTCGGCCAAACTCTCCGCCCAACTACCAGCCAGAAGCACATTCACCTGCCAGCCAGAGATTTGCCTCAACTCACGAGCAACTCGATAGACAGCCCCGACTGTACTGTCGCCCTCGATAGAATAGTTCAGTCCATCGTAAGCAGTCAAGATATTCAGTTCACCACGCTCCGCTATCTGCTCGTAGTCTCGCTCGATGCAATCTGACTCGACAGATTCCTTGACAGACTTTATCCGATGTCCGATAAAGAACATACACAGCAAAACTGCGAGCAAAAGCCCCAAATAGAGGATAAAAGAAAGAGGCTTGCCACGATATCTCCGCTTCATGGACGTGAACTAATTATTAAAATCGACGGACAAACCTACACGAAAACTATCCGGCGTGATAGGATAGCCTGGCAAAGACATTCGATTGGGAGTAAATACCAGTTCACCCACATTGTACATCTGTAAAAAGAAACGTGTACGCTTGAGGTGGGCATTGACATAAGCGGAAAAGAGAGGTAATCCTCCGCCTATATTCAGCTTATCCTGATTTATAAACTGCATGGTGGCAGGTTCGTAGTACGGCACCTTATAAGCCGTATGGTAACGAGCATCGACTCCCAGCTGTGTACGCATTACCCCAGCAATATAGAAGTCCAGATACACGTGGGCATAGGCTGCTATACGAGGTAGCGGGATTGCTTTGTCATCAGATGCTTGCTGGTAGACACCCTCCAACTCCCAACAAAGTGCACCCAAGCGGTGCCAATGCTTCGCCCTCATCTCCAAAACTTGTATAGGATCTTTCTTCTGAACAGGAATGGCATCTGCTCCGAAATAGAGATAATTCTGCAAAGTAGCTGTACGAGCTTCCAACTTGAGCCCAAGAAGTTCGCTTCCCACGGAAGCTCCGAGATCCAATCTCTGCATAAAAGAAAGATCTGTATCCCACCAATGGAAAGTCCCATGGTGATGCCTGAGCAAATAAGATGGTCGGGTATTAGCAAAATATCCCCAAGCATCCAGCCCCAACTCTTTTCCCCACAAATCGAAACGGGTCTTTATGGCAGCATCCATACGGATAGTGCCGGCATTTTCTCCTATCGGGGCTATCTCGGCCTTGCCTTTGAAATGTAGTCTTTTGCCACTCATACGGTTGATCTCTCCTCCCAAGTACACATCATAACCTTTCTCGTGTACACGCTGACCGGCAATAGAATCCATCAGATAGTAAGCCCTATTCTCAAGCCGGGCATAGGCTGTGAGCCCGAATGCAACCCAAGGGCGAAACCCTTCGCGAAGAGACAGAGCCAGAGTATTGTCGATCTGAAACATCTGTGTCGTATCGTTGGGGGCCACAAAACGTCTGCCCTCTCTCTCTCGATGTATAAAAGCGTTGGAATATTCTTTACCCCAATCAAAATCCGGGCTTCCGATAAAACGTCTGCGATCTTTTGTAAATCGCAAAGAATGCACGATACTTCCTACAGGGACAAAGACAAGTGAGTCTGCAGGAGGTTCATCCGGCTTGGTTTTGAGGCTCTGCTTGGGAGGAGAGGTGGTGAGACTTTTTTTAGGCTCTTCGACAGCCTTCTTGTAGTACCCTAAATTGAACCGATGCGTAAGAAAAGCCGATCCTTGCCTGATACGATTGAAAAGGATATTTCCTGCGAAGCGCACAGGAATATCTCGTGGACGTATTTGGCTACGCCCCAAATTGAACTCTTGAGGATTGGTGATATAACGCTCATCAAGAATCCCCCCATTTTCGCCTATATGGAAATAATCGTTGGCAACAGAGAAGTAGGCCTCATACCGGTCGTGCCGATAAGAACTGAAAATACGATAGTTGAAGTTTTTCGTTGGTTGGCTATTGTAGTAACCGTTAGAGTAAGTATAATCGAAATCTGCTCCCAAATTGAATTTAGGGGTATAATTCGCACCGAAGTGTATACCGAGCTGACTCTCACGTATCTTATTCTCTCCATGCCTATGATAGAGCACCTCTGCAAAAGGAGATTGTGTATCGTAGAAAAGGGCTGTCTGTGGAGAAAATATAAGGCGATCCAAACCCGACTTGTAGAAGAAGCCAGACAACTCTCGTGGGCGATCGAAAAAGAGCTTGGCGTGCCAAGGAGAATGCAAATTACCCAAATAACCGATGGCTAAGGTTCTCCCTTCAGCTACCTGCCTGCGATAAAAGCCTATAGTGAGTGTATCTATATTCTCTCGAATGGCATCTCCCGTGTTCGGATCTATCACATAGGCTTTAAGTCCATTACCTCGACGTATTTGTTCTTCTTCGCTGGCTGCTTTGACTTCCTTGATCCCATAAGGATCAAAGGTTCCTTGAGCAGCACACGGATATTCTCCGATGCAAAGCCAAAGCAAACCTCCAAACAAATAGCCGAAGAAACAAAACAAATTTGACGATCTACACTTCATCACTCACATCCGAATTGGGGATTCTTTTCCCCCAAGGGTTACAAAATTAGGAAATCGCTGAGAGCTTCAGCGAAAAGAACCATGGTACAGGCTCCCAAAAGCAGTCTTTTGATGGATTTTGCGGAATACGGTAATCACAAGGCATTTTGAAAAACCTAATTGTCCTCACTTCTGTCAGTACTCACTCATATACGGTGGACAAAGAGAAAAAGAGAATAAGTCTAACTACCCTCTACCCACAAGGGGCATATTCTCCATGAGCTGCCTATAGAGCAAGGCGTCTTCTTCACAGAAACAACAGATAACAACTTTGCCCTCATATGCACCACTGACGAGATACCTGCATATTGCTTTTAGAGCAATTTGTGCTGCTTGGGCTTTAGGGAAACGATATACTCCTGTGCTAATGCAAGGAAATGCGATACTTCGCAAGTCATTGGTTCTTGCAATATCCAAGGCAGAAGTATAGCATTGCTCAAGGAGCTCAGCTTCGTTGGCATCCCCTCCATACCAAATAGGGCCAACCGTGTGAATGATCCTCCGACAAGGCAGCTTATATGCTCCAGTCATTTTGCTGTGTCCGGTTTCACAACCACCGAGTGCCCTGCATTCCTCAAGCAACTCCCGCCCTGCAGCCCTGTGAATGGCACCATCCACTCCTCCACCTCCAAGCAAAGATGTGTTTGCAGCATTCACAATGGCATCTACACTCAACTTCGTGATATCCCCAACTACGATTTGTATGGCTTTCTTTGGTATGCCCATCGGTACATCCTTTCATAAATTATTTTGCTCCATTCTCGGTCTCTACACCAAAGGTCGATCAAGAAAGGTAAGCTCAATTGATCACAACAAGCCTATCCGGAAAAACTTCTACCCGATAACGTCTCAGTGGCTCTGAAGAGGGCCCTGCCACGGGTGCTCCATTGCCATACAAAACGGAATAAACCGAATGGCAATAGGGGCAAGTCACTTCAAGTGCATCGGTCAGGCAGACACTTATCTCCGGCTCCGCTTCATACGGACAACAAAGGTCGAAAGCATAAAATACACCAGCATCGACTATCGAATGCACTATGAGCAAACCCGAAACACCAATGCTCTGCACAATCGTCTCCGGACGACGTACTTCCAACGCCGAACCTGGAGAAAAAAGAAGGCTGCCCTGTACCGAATTGAAATACAACTCATAATATACAGGGACAGAGGGGATAGAGCTCTCCTGCCGGGAAGAGCAAGAAACCAAGCCCCACAGCAAAAGCAGAGACAAGGCAGAGGTATGGAGTATGGAGCGAAGCACAATATCTCGCCTAAATCAATACGGCAGCGCAGCAAGCATATTGGCCAATTGATCAATTCCTCCTTCGAGTTTCTTGCCTATCATTTTCTTGACAAACATATTCAACTCCGCATGGAGGGTAAGGCGCAAGAAACAGTGGTCAGGCTCTTTCTCTACCAATTGGATCCAAAAGGTGAATGGCAGAGGAGAGCGTTCCGTCTGCATCTTGATCGTTTTATATGGTTCGCGCTCCACAACTCGCAATTCCAGTGCCCCCATCGGATTGAGTTTGAGTGTACAGCTATCTGTATCAGCATGCTCCAATGTGATTGACTTGTCCGGGATTTTATCCTTAACGAAGTTGAGATTAGAGAGATCCGACAGCTTGCCGAATACCTGTTCGGCCGGCTTCTCAATGCGTTTTATTTGGCTTGTATATTCAGTCATAGGTTTTGTGCGTTTTGGAGATTTTTCAGAAAGGCTTACTTGACAGCAGGGTTCCAGCTGGCAGGGTCTTTCCTCCACTGGGCAAGCATATCCACATCAGCCTGACCAACGTAACCACTTGCGAGAGCCTGAGCAATCACAGTGTCGTAGTCAGTGAGTGTTGTCAGCTTCACTTCGGCTTCCGCAAATCGGCGTACCGGCTCGTCAAATCCATGTGTATAAATAGCAACCATACCGAGGACTTCCGCTCCGGCTGCACGCAGAGCTCCGACAGCTTTCAGGCTGCTTCCTCCAGTTGAGATCAAGTCTTCTACCACTACTACTCGACTATTGGGCTTAAGATCTCCCTCAATCAAATTCTCCATGCCATGATCTTTTGCCTTGGAGCGTACATACACAAACGGGAGGCCCAACTTGTCTGCGACCAAAGCTCCCTGCGCAATAGCTCCCGTAGCTACTCCTGCTATATACTCGGTCTGTGGATACAGACGAGTTACCATAGCAGCCAATTCATCCCTGACCGTGCTACGCACATCCGGGTAAGAGAGCGTTTTGCGATTATCGCAATAAATGGGAGAATGCCAGCCGGAGGCCCAGAGGAAAGGTTTGTCCGGTTGTAGACGTACAGCCTCTACTTCAAGCAATTTGGAGGCTACCAATCGAGCTATTTGATCCATGATATATCCGTGTTGATTTTATTATTTGTCAGTGATTGATATTTCCTACATTCTATATTTCTAGAGAAAACAGATCTCGGTCCTTCCAGGCCGGGAATTTCTGCCTAAAAGTAACCAAAGCCTCTTTACTGAGGTACACAAAAGACAAATTAGCTTCGTTGAGTGGCAACTGCACAAGATGTTTCCCTTTGAAATCCACGACAGAAGACTCTCCCGTATAGTTAATTCCTCTCTCATCACGGCCTACTCTGTTTGCCCCGACAACATAAGATAAATTCTCCAAAGCTCTAGCTTGAAGAAGAATTTTATACGCCGAAATACGAGGTTCTGGCCAATTGGCAACATTGATCAATAGGTCATACTCATTATTTACATTCCGGCACCACACAGGGAAACGGATATCATAGCAGACCGTAAGCAAAATACGCCACCCGAGAAACTCAAAAATGTTCCGCTCCGAAGCAGGATTCAGAAGCTCTGTCTCGCCAGCCATACTAAAAAGGTGGCGTTTGTCCTGATAACAAACCCGACCATCCGGAGAAAGAAGAAATCCCCTGTTGGCATAACGTTCGCCTTGTCTCACAAAAGCCGATCCGGCCAGCGCGACACCGTAGCGCGCGGAAAGCTCCGCCAAACGGTCTATGGCTGGGAAAGCAGCAGCCCGTTCCACAGAAGAGAAGTCAGTGGAAAAGCCCGAAAGCGAACACTCCGGTAAGACAAGTAAATCTGCCTCTGTATGTCTGAGCAAATCCTCTACAACGAGCAAATTGGATTCGGGGCTTCTCTCATCGACCGGGTACTGGGCAACAGCCAAGTGTAGTTGGGATTCGTTTGTTTTCATTTCGTGCAGTTGGATGCAAACTGTTCCGGTTTGCGAGCCTGTTCGGCAGAATAGCGCGAACTGATATAGAGGAGATCTGCTTCTATATCGCCCGTGGGCTGATAGATCTCAAAAATTCCCAATTCTTTCCGTCGATAGTCTATAACTGCCAACTGCACCGGTACCCCTGCTCCTTGCGCAATGCGCAAAAAACCCGTCTTCCACCTATCGTTGGCCTTACGAGTTCCCTCCGGAGTAATAGCAACGTGTCGCTGTCCCTCTCCAGAGAAAAAAATACGCATTTGCTCCACAGTAGAGCTCCGTTTGGAACGATTGATCGGAATCCCTCCCATGGAACGAAAGACCAGACCAAGAGGAAAGAAAAACCATTCTTTTTTCATCAAAAAACCGGCTTTCCGACCTATGGCCCAATAGTAGAGCTTTCCGAGTATGAAATCGTAGTTACTCGTATGTGGTGCCACACATATCACACTCTTTTGTGGCTCACTTGGCGGATCAATAATCTTCCACCCCCAGCGACGGAGGATACTACGTGCAATGCTTTTCTTGTTCATAGATACAGACTAAAAATAAAACCAATCAAAAACGCTCTCCACTCCCAAAGAGCTAAAGCGAGCTAAAGCAAAGACACAACAAAGCAGGAGACCTCAAAAAAATGAGGCCCCTGCTCTTTTACAGGTCTGTATATATCAGTTGCTCAAGCTGTCGTAAATCTTCTCCAGCTCTGCCTGAACTTGCTGAATCTCCTCTGCAGCTGAGTCGATCAAGTTGTTGAAGTATTTGCGCACTTTGACAGGGTTACGCTTCTCATCCGGATGGCTCACCATGCGGATATACTTATCATCCCACACGATAATCCGTGCAAGCAGATCCTCAGCTTCTTGTTCACGCTCCACTGGGAGCATTACTCCTGCCATAGAAATATCGGAGTAAAGATCTCTGGCTATTGAATGAATGTATTTTTTCAGTTGTCTTTTGTTTGCCATAGTTACTTTGTTTTCGTGTGACTTGATGTAGCAAAGGTAAGAAAATACCTCTTCGTTTTTCCATACAGAAGAAACCTGCAATTCCGACAGCTACTGCCCTATCTAAAGAGAAGAGAATAATCCCTCTCCCGAAGTATCGAAAAGATTATCCGAGACACCTCTCTTTCTTCGCCAATCTATATTTGTATTTTTGTTTATATCCAATCTTTTATGTTATCATTTTGAGATGTTTTTCTGACTTGATTGGGGGCATTTTAGCCTGAATTTTCCCTCTCTTTTTTGACTCTGATAGGAGCCATTTTTTGCTAACACGGGAGAGAGCAAAAATTCTCTCCTGTGAGAGCAAACGTTTTCTCCTGTGTTAGCAAAATTTCTCTCAGGAGAAAAAATCGACCCCTCCAGAACGCCCTATTCATCGGCATTCCAGGAGGTGGTTACGAAAGACAAAAAAGGGTTTGTATTCACTCGTTTTCGGAGACTTTTTCTCTCCTATTTTTCCGGTTTTCTGCAGAAGTGATTTTTTACAAAATATATCAGATTAAACAACAAGAAACAGGGGGTTCTTCGGGATCGAAGCAAACATGCTTCTCGTAATACGGACAGAGGGAGAACTTTCTACCGGGGCTCTATGGATTTTCACTTCCCTCGTACATCTCTTTTTCTATTTCCATGGAAATTCGGCCTTGTGCCAAAACAATGGGAGCACTCATGAGTAGCATGAGAAGTACTCCTAATCTTGATATATAACTTGTCCCGCTCAGGTTGAAAACAAATAGCTCTTAGAAAGGTTAACTTGGGTGAGATAACCAAGGGGTTCAAAAGCAACAAACTCCATAGCATACTTATGATCTCAATACCTCTGAACAAAAGAGAGCACACTCTGGCATTGAGAGCAACAGCACCGACAAAGAGAATAGGGGGCAACAAAATGAGTACTTTTGCGTTTGTAGATTGTCTGTTTCTATTCCTAATTGTAAGAATCGACAGACTGTAAGCTTCTGACAAACGAACACTTCATTGAGATATGATAGCATACCTCCATGGCCAATTGGCCGACATTAGCCCCACCGCAGCAATCATAGACTGCACGGGTGTCGGCTATGAACTAAATATTTCACTCACAACCTACAGTGCAATAAGGGATAAAACCGAAGTCAAACTGTGGGTAAGCGAAATTATTCGGGAGGACACCTATACTTTATATGGATTTGCCACAAAATTGGAGCAACAGCTATTCGGCAAACTGACCACCGTATCCGGAGTGGGGCCGTCCACAGCTCGCATCATTCTCTCCTCCTTCGCTCCCTCCGAACTAATGACCGCAATCTCTATGGGAGAAGCGGAGACTCTGAAATCGGTAAAAGGGATCGGACTCAAAACGGCACAGCGCATCATTGTAGACCTAAAAGGGAAAATAGATCTCGACACCATACCAGCCGAGAGTGGGAAGGCTGTGAGTGCCAATCGAACAGCAGTCCGGTCCGAGGCTTCTTCAGCCCTCAAGCTACTGGGCTTTGGGGAAGCGGCAATTCACAAAGTGATCAAGCAAATTTGCGAATCCGACCCGACAATAGAAGTGGAAGACCTCATCAAACAGGCTTTGCGCCGTCTCTGATACAGCAACATACCAAGGTGAGCCCCTCGAACCGCACACATCCATATCGATCGCTGCATATCCTGCCAACTCTCCTCCTCTTGGTGGCGGTGGTGCTGACCTTTGCTCAAGGGCGTGAGCACATCCACGCAGCAGCATCTTCCGTAGCGACAGACACGCTACGCTTCCCCGTACAGCCTTTGGGAGCCAGGGATTATCGTTACCTGCAAAAACGATACCCCATGGATCTGAAAACACCGGATAATATACAGACATCTTTTGTCTACAATCCCGTTACTGGCATGTACTTACTCACCACAACGCTTGGAGGCAAGACAATCGGCACCCCGATCCCCTATACCCCAACGGAGTATTTGCGATATATGCAACAGAGAGGGGTACACAGCTATTTCCTTGATAAAGACAGGGCCGCAGCAGAGAGCGAAGGCAAAAAGAGCTTCAACCCACTGGAGATGAACTTTGAATTGGGTCCTGCAGAAAAAGTATTCGGCCCCGGTGGGATCAGACTACGCACACAAGGATCGGCCGAAGTACTCGCAGGAGTCAAAACGAATGCTACCGAAAACCTCTCTCTTCCGGAGAGAGCTCGCAACCACACATTTTTCGACTTCAACGAAAAGATACAGCTCAGTATGCAAGCCTCAGTTGGCAGCAAACTGAACTTCAACATGAACTACAACACGGAGTCTTCTTTCGACTTCGATGCCAAGAAACTCAAACTGTCCTACGAAGGAGAAGAGGACGACATTATCAAATTGATAGAGGCTGGCGATGTGTCCATGTCAAGCCGTAACTCTTTGATACAAGGAGGATCTTCTCTCTTCGGCATACACAGCAAAATGCAGTTCGGCAAGCTGGATGTAGATCTTGTGGTCAGCCAGCAGGAGGCGGAGACCAAACATGTATCTACACAAGGAGGAGCACAGACCCAGCCTTTTGAACTTTCGGCAGATGCCTACGATGAGAACAGACACTTCTTCCTCGGACACTACTTTTCGGAGGAATATGACAACGCACTCAGCACCCTGCCTTTTATCAGCTCCGGAGTAAAAATCAACAGAATAGAAGTTTGGGTAACCAACAAACGAGGGGCTTTTGACGAAGCACGCAATATCGTAGCCTTTTCAGATCTCGGAGAAACAAAGCACATCAGCAGCCCGGGCGTAACACCCACCGGATCTACTGCCGGACTGCCGGACAACAGGGCAAACTCTCTATACGAAACAATCTTATCCATACCGGGAGCCAGACGAATAGACAAAGTCACTCAACTGCTCGGAGCTATGTACAAGAGTGGGCGCGACTACGAAAAGATAGAGAGTGCTCGCAGGTTAAGATCCGAAGATTACACTCTGAACAGCAACTTAGGTTACTTGTCTCTCAACACCAGACTCTCTCCCGATGAAGTCTTGGGGGTAGCATTCGAATACACCTACGGGGGGCAGGTATATCAAGTGGGAGAGTTCTCTACCGATAAGCCAGATCAATCGAATGACAACCTTTACGTCAAGCTACTCAAAGGAACACATCAGACTCCTTCGGCTCCTTACTGGGACTTGATGATGAAAAACATCTATTCCCTTGGCCCGAATGTGTACAACGTGCAGGCTGATCGCTTCCGGCTGGACATATATTACCAAAGCGACTCGGCCGGCATCGCCCAACCCTTTATCAACGATGGCCCCATCAAAGGGAAAATGCTATTAGGTGTACTGGGTGCAGACCGGCTGGACAGACGGCAAGAACCCTACCCTGACGGAACTTTTGACTATGTAGAGGGCTATACCGTGCTATCTCAAAAGGGACTTATCATATTCCCCACCGTACAGCCTTTCGGCAAAACATTAGGCAAAGCCCTCGGGTCAGAAGCCTTGGCGAAAAAATACATCTTTCAGGAATTGTATGATACCACAGCCGTGGCAGCCAGGCAGGTAGCCGAAAAGAACAAATTCCTGCTCAGGGGTGAGTATCAAGCCTCAACCTCCGGTGAGATTTCTCTTGGAGCAACGAATGTCACTCCCGGCTCTGTACGAGTAACGGCAGGGGGGGTATTGTTGACCGAGAACGTAGACTACACTGTGGACTATATGTCCGGTACGGTACGTATCACCAACCCGAGTATCTTAGCTTCCGGCAGCCGCATAGATGTATCTCTCGAAAACAGGGGATTCTTCAACATGCAACGCAAGACCATGTTGGGATTGGACTTGAACTACAACTTCAGCAAGGACTTTTCGCTCGGTGCTACCGTCATGCACCTTTCGGAATTGCCTCTGACAACGAAGACGGCCTATGGATCGGAATCCCTGAAAAATACCTTGTGGGGTATCAATATGAGTTACCGAACCAAATCGCAATGGCTCACCAACATGTTCGATGCCCTGCCCCTACTCTCTCTCACCAAGCCATCCGAAGTCAGCCTTAATGCAGAATTTGCACATCTGATACCGGGGCATTACGAAGGTCGATATGCCAAAGGATACAGCTATCTGGATGACTTTGAAAGCTCACAAAGCACAATAGATCTGCTTAATCCCTATTCATGGATGCTAAGCTCCACTCCTTTCCAAGACACAGCCAGTCCTCTCTTTCCGGAGGCTGCCAAAACCAACGACTTGGAATATGGCAACAGGCGAGCACTCCTCTCGTGGTATTACATCGATCCTCTCTTTACTCGTGAGCATAGCTCTCTGACTCCTTCTTATTTGCGTAACGACTTGGAGCAACTCAGCAACCACTTTGTACGCGAGATAGAGACCAATGAACTTTTTCCCTACCGGGAAGAGAGTATTGCCCAGCAGAGCTACATCAACACCCTGAATCTGACCTACTACCCCGGTCAGCGTGGTCCGTATAACCTCAACACCGTGGATATGGGGGCTGATGGACTATTCACCCGACCGGAGAAGATGTGGGGAGGGATCATGCGCAAGATAGACCAAAGCGACTTTGAAGCCTCTAACATTGAGTATATAGAGTTTTGGCTCATGGATCCTTTTGTCTACGATAACACCGCAAGCGGGGGAGATCTGTATATCAATCTGGGGGAAGTATCGGAGGAAGTGCTCAAAGACGAGAAAAAGTTCTTTGAAAACGGGATGCCTATCAATGATGATCCCGATGCAACCGAAACAACGGTTTGGGGGAAAGTGCCTAAACGGCAAGGGACAGGTTATGCTTTCGACAATACCCCCGGAGCACGCAAAAAGCAAGATGTCGGCTTCAATGGTCTCAGCACGGAAGAGGAGTTGGCCTTCTCCTCCTACACGGACTACATAGCCAAACTCAAAGGGATTGTCTCGGCTCAAACTCTCAATTTGTGGCAGGAGGATCCACAAAGCCCTCTCAACGACCCAGCAGGGGACAACTTCCATCACTATAGAGGTCGGGACTACGATGCCTCACGTCTGTCTATCATAGAGCGATACAAGTACTACAATGGCACGGAAAGCAACTCGGCACAAGCCGGGGAAGGGGATGAATTTAGCGTGGCCAGCCGCGTTGTGCCGGACGTAGAGGATATCAACCAGGACAATACGCTGAACGAGACGGAGAAATACTTCGAGTACCGTATCTCGCTCCGTCCTCAAGATATGCAGATTGGCTCCAACCATATTGTAGACAAAAGGGATACGAGGGTTAAGCTTCGCAACGGGCAGTGGGGAGAGGTAACTTGGTACCAATTCAAAGTCCCTGTACACAAATACCAAAACTCAATCGGTGGCATAAGCGACTTCAAGACAATTCGCTATATGCGTATGTACCTGACCTCATTCAAGGATGAGACAAAACTACGCTTCGGCACCCTCAAATTAGTGCGTGGAGACTGGCGTAGCTATACCCAAGAGCTACATGACCCCTCCACAGCTCCCACTTCGGATGCAACTATGGAAGTCAGCGCAGTAAACATAGAGGAAAATGGAGACCGCAAGCCGATCAACTATGTGTTACCGCCGGGAGTTCTTCGCTCCTTGGATCCGCAACAAGCCCAGAGTACACAGCAAAATGAGCAATCGCTCAGCCTTAAAATACACCACTTGGCTCCGGGAGATGCCAGAGCGGTATATAAGAATGTGCAATATGATCTGAGGCGATACAGCAGGCTCCAAATGTTCACCCACGCTGAGAGGGTTCTGGAGGAAGACACCGGTACCACCACAGGAGATCTATATGCTTTCATTCGTCTGGGATCGGACTACCGCAATAACTACTACGAATATGCGGTGCCTTTGCAAATCACACCTTCGGGAGTTTACAGCCAGCAAAGCGATGCCGACAGACGCGCTGTATGGCCGGATGCCAACTATTTCGATGTTTCCATACGCAATCTCACAAACCTCAAGGTGAGAAGAAATGCGGAAAACTCCATGTCGGGCTTCTACAAGCTCTACTCTCGCCCTGACCCGGACAACAGCCGTGCCACTATCAGCGTATTGGGAAATCCTTCCCTATCGAATGTACGAACTATCATGATCGGGGTTCGTAACGGAGCCAACCAGATCAAAAGTGTGGAGATATGGGTAAACGAATTGAGAGTCACTGACTATCAGGAAGAAGGAGGTTGGGCTGCAGGAGGCAATCTCAATGTGCAACTATCCGACCTCGGTAACCTCAACGTGCGAGGGCGATATACGTCCGCCGGATTTGGAGCCTTGGATCAACGCCTATCTCAACGCTCTTTGGAGGACAACCGACAGCTCAACCTGACCGCCAATATAGAACTGGGCAAACTGCTCCCTCCCAAAGCAAATGTGTCGATACCCCTCTACTATACGATCTCGGACGAAGTAATCACCCCGCAGTACAATCCTCTTGATCAGGATGTTCTGCTACGAGAAGCATTAAATGCAGCACCCAACAAAAGCCAAAGAGATTCGATAGAACGCCTTACGATATCAAGGAACACCTCCAAGAGCTTGTCTTTGGCCAACATGAGGATCAATATCAAAAGTAAAAATCCAATGCCGTACGATCCGGCCAACTTCTCTTTCAACTACGCCTTTACGGGTGTGGACAAGCATACACCGGATATCGAGTACGACAAGACGACCAATTGGAATGCAGGCATCACCTACGACTATGCTCCGCTGCTGCCTCCTTTCAAACCTTTTGCTTTCCTCTCAAAAGGAGAAAAAAGAAAGGAGAAACAAAATGCAAATACAGAAATAGGGAACCTTCCTCGCCGAAATCTAAGGCAAAAGCAACCGACACAAGGGGATGGAAAGGGACTGAGCGAATGGGGCATCAATCTGCTTCCTAATAGGATAAATCTCCGAACCAATCTGGTGCGTAACTACCAAGAGCAACAGGTACGCAACTTCAATCCCGGCATCGGGGAAGGCGTAAAACTTCCGGCGACTTTCATGCAAAGTTTTATATGGGATCGCTCTCTGTCTGTCAATTGGAACCTGACCAACTCCTTGCGACTCTCTTTCCGCTCCGGAACCAATGCTCGCATAGAGGAGCCCCACGTTCAGGTAAATAGAGAGTTAAACCCCGACCAGTACAAAGTCTGGCAAGACTCCGTAATGATGTCTCTTCGTCAGCTGGGGACCCCCCTGCACTACGATCAGGTGGCCACAGCTTCGTATACCCTGCCGACAACCAAGATACCGGCTTTGGAGTGGATAGATGGCTCTGCCAACTACAATGCCACGTACAACTGGGACAAGGGGGCACGGGCTGCTCAGGGTCTGGAAGTAGGGAATATTATCCGCAACCAGTTGAGTCTCGATGGACGCATCAACCTGAGTTTGGTAAAACTCATGCGCAAAATTCCGTACTTCAAGGGTGTGGAAGAGAGAATAAACAGACCTGCCGGCAAGGAGAAAAAGAAGTCTCAACTCCCCCCTCCGACAATACAGCGAGTGAAGCTGAAAACCGATAGTACGACCATTATTGAGCACGGGCTCAAGAACTATCCGGCACTAATCACTGCAAAAGTCGACGGCAAACCCTACCCTATCCGCAGCAGAAAGCTCGACCGGAATAGGATAGAGATACTCAACAAGGACAGCGTAGAGATAGAAATCAGCATGACAGCCCCTCTCCCCAAAGAAAACCCACTGCTTCAGGGATTGGGAGATCGGATAGGTTACTTCTTGATGGGTATACGGGACTTCTCTCTCAGTTACAAACGTAGTTCCGGACTCAATCTCCCTGGGTTCCTCCCCAATATACAGGCAGCAGGAGGTCAAGGGCATCTGCCAGAGGGGCTGGCCCCCGGTCTGGACTTTGCTTTCGGCCTCACAGACAATAGTTTCGTATCCAAAGCAAACGAAAAAGGCTGGCTGCTCAGATCCGAACAGAATGTGAATCCAGCAGCTTATACGGTATCGGACAACGTCGATGCCAAACTCACTTTGGAGCCAATCAAAGAGTTGCGGATTACCCTATCAGCCAAACGATCCGACTCCAGACAGACACAGACAAGCTATGCTCTGAATGGATCTCCACAGACCTATGGCGGGAACTTTGTGATGACGATAATCGGGCTAAAAGGCTTCTTTTTCTCTGCGGATGGCCGTGATGGCTATTCCTCTCCCGACTTCAATAACTTCCTCAATGCAAGAGAACGGATTACCGAGCGAATCAGACAGTCCTATCAGGGCGGACGTTATCCACACTCGTCTCCTTTCATAGAAAAAGGCTTGGCTGGGAAAGAAATAGATATAAACCAACTCGACATCAGGCAAAACAGCCCCGAAGTACTTATCCCGGCCTTCCTCTCCTCCTATACCATGATGGGCAACCCTGACAAGATAGGGCTAAACCCATTCCCAGCTCTTGCATCGATAATGCCGAACTGGAATATCTCCTACAATGGCTTATCCAAACTCCCAGCATTCCGAGCGATATTCAGCAACTTCAGTATCAGGCATTCCTATACCTCCACCTATCGGGTAGACAGCTATACCTCCTCCCTCTCTTGGGTACCAGCCTCCGATACCGATGATAATTTGGGATTTTTGCCAAGGGCACAACAAGCAATAACAGTGCAAGATCAATTCATCAAAGGAGATCCGTCTGTCTCTGCAAACAACAATTTCATCGGGGCTGCTCCGTATGAGATCCCTGGGGTTACTCTGGATGAGAGCTTCTATCCTCTCATCGGGGTGGATATGACCTTCCTCAACGGCATTGGAGTGGCTACAGAATGGAGAAAGCGCAGGAACATAAAGCTCAATCTGTCCGCCTTCCAGATTATAGAGACATCGACCAACGAGGCCTCTGTCACTTTGAGTTATAAGGAAAACGACTTTGCAAAAAAAATAGGTCTACGACGTAAGCCCAAGGGAAAGAAGGCAAAAGAAATGCCTCAACGAAGCGGAGGAGCTCTCACCACAAGAGCAGAGTTTAGCATTAACAACTCCTCAACCCTCATTCGCAAGATACAAGACCGATTCTCTCAGGCAACAGCCGGAAACCTCGCTGTAAAAATTAAGATCAGTGCAGACTACCAAATCAGTAGAATGCTCACATTCCGAGCTTTCTATGACTGGGATCTAAATCGACCGTTGGTGAGTACGGCCTCTTTCCCGATACGAAACAGCAATTTTGGAGTCTCTCTACGATTCAACCTGACACAATAAGCATCATGCAATCCATGAGCGAGGGGAAAGGCGAAACAGAGCGATCGTATTCGGATACCTATCCCCCGCAAAGCTCGAACCCTCTGTCTCGGTATCGGGATAGCTTTGCTACCTTTGGGCGTGCAAAAAGTATAGTATTACACATCGATACAAAAGAATAAATGAAGAAAAGCACCAAAATCATCCTCGGAACCCTCTGGGGACTCTTCGGTCTCTTTTGGATTGGCCTATTGGTCGTTGTCACTCTCATAGCTAAGGGGGCTATTGGTTATATGCCTGCCATCGAGCAACTACAAAACCCGATCGACAAATTCGCCTCACAGGTATTCTCTGCTGAAGGCGAAGTATTAGGCTCCTATTCTCAATCCGGAGCCAATCGGGTGTACGTTTCTTACAACGACTTGTCGGATAATATCGTAAATGCCCTCATTGCAACTGAAGACGTGCGCTTCCGGCAGCACTCCGGCATAGACTATCGAGCTTTGTCGCGCGCAATAGTCAAGAGAGGTCTGCTAGGGCAAAAAAGCGGAGGAGGAGGCTCTACCATCACACAGCAGCTGGCCAAGATGCTTTACTCCCCTACAGCCGAAAATGTGTTTACCCGAGTGTTGCAGAAGCCTATTGAGTGGATTATTGCGATCCAACTGGAACGCTACTATACCAAGGACGAGATCCTCTCGATGTACCTCAATCAATTCGACTTCTTGTACAATGCCGTAGGGATCCGATCAGCCGCCTACACTTACTTCGGGAAAAGCCCAGAAAACCTGAATATACAAGAAGCAGCCACTTTGGTTGGTATGTGTAAAAACCCGGCTGCATACAATCCTGTATTGGAGGCTTCTGTAGAACGCTCTTTGATGCGCCGGAATGTTGTGCTGGAACAAATGGCCAAAGCCAACTACCTGACTCAAGCGCAATGCGACTCCATATCCAAGCTTCCACTACGTATCTCTTTCCACAGGAATAGCCACAAGGAGGGAGAAGCTCCCTATTTCCGAGAACGAGTACGGTTAATGCTCTCGGCAAAAAAACCCAAGCGATCGAACTATGCATCTTGGCAAAAAGAGGAATATACGGCCGATAGCTTGGCTTGGGAAACAGACCCAGCCTATGGCTGGTGTGAAAAAAATGGGAAAAATCTCTACACCGATGGATTAAAGATATACACCACTCTTTCTCTTCCCATGCAACGCTATGCCGAACAGGCTGTGCGCAAGCAAATGGCTGATGTACTGCAACCGGCTTTCGACAGAGAAAAAGCAGGGAAATCTTATGCTCCCTTCTCCTCCCAAATAGGCAAAGAAGAGAAACAACAAATCCTCAAACGGGCCATGCGACAATCCGATCGCTGGAGAGTAGCACAAAAAGAAGGTCTTTCCGAAGCAGAGATACTGGCTTCTTTCAACAAGAAACGTAAGATGCAAGTCTGGAGCTGGCAAGGTATGAGAGATACCGTGATGTCCCCTCTCGACTCCATTGTGTACCTCAAAAGTCTAATGCGGACAGGGTTCATGGCCATGAACCCGCACAATGGGCATATCAAAGCCTATGTAGGAGGGATTAACTTCGCAACTTTCCAATACGACATGGTGAGTAGAGGGAGAAGACAGGTGGGATCTACAATCAAACCTTTCCTCTATTCCCTTGCCATGACCGATGGGCTCACACCTTGCGATATGATGCTGCATGTACCACAAACGCTCTACACACAGGGAGGAAAACCATGGACACCTCGAGGTTCAAGCCGACGTGTGGGAGAAATGGTAAGTATCAAGTGGGGCTTGCAAAATTCCGACAACTGGGTAACGGCATACCTTATGGGGCTGACCTCTCCTTATACTTTTGTGCGGCTGCTCAGAAGCTACGGGCTAAATGGCATCATAGAGTACCCGGATGTATCTCTCTGTCTCGGTACAGCAGATGCTTCGATAGGAGAGATGGTCAGTGCCTACAGTACTTTTGTCGGCAACGGAATTCGTGTCGATCCGCTTTTCATTACTCGCATAGAAGATCAGCATGGCAATGTTTTGGCCAATTTCGTTCCCAAAACTACAGAAGTTCTCTCTCAAGATGCTGCCCTCAAGATGCTCACGATGATGAGAGCGGTGATAGATGGTGGTACAGGTGGCAGGTTGCGCTCTCGTCACAACCTCAAGATGCCTCTTGGTGGCAAAACAGGTACAACGCAGAATCATAGCGATGCCTGGTTTGTCGGCTTCACTCCTTCTCTGGTAGCCGGTTGTTGGGTAGGAGGAGAAGATAGAAGTATTCACTTCGACTCCATGTCCATCGGTCAGGGAGCAGCCTCAGCTTTGCCTATTTTCGGGGAGTTTATGCGACTCGTTTACTCGAATAGGTCTCTCGGATACGACCCGAACGAGGCTTTTGAGATCCCCAAAGGCTTCTCGCCCTGCGGTAGCAGCGAAGAGAATCAACATAGCGAAGAGGACGATTCGGTTGGGATCGGACTCGACTTGCTGGAAGAATAGCTTCCACCCAACCCAAGCAGCACTTCGTCTGTCTTCGTCCTTGCCTGTGGATAAGACAGCCGAAGTGCTTCATTTGTAGATCGATTCAGTCCATTAAACGACATTCACATGATATATATAGGAGACAAGCTGGTAAGTCTGGACATCATAGACCAACAATTTGTATGCGACTACGATGTATGTAAAGGGATCTGTTGTGTAGAAGGCGACAACGGTGCACCTCTGGCTGCCGGAGAGGCAGACAAAATCAGGGCCTTACTACCTCTCCTGCAAGACCTCATTTCTCCACAAGCAAAAAAACTAATCGAAGAAGAGGGGATCAGTTATATAGACGAGGATGGAGAAGAAGTTACCCAAATCGTCAATGGAAAAGACTGCGTATTTACCACCTACGACTCAAAAGGTCGTTGCCAATGCGCTATAGAGAGGCTATACAGAGAAGGGGAAACCGATTTTCTCAAACCGATCAGTTGCCACCTCTATCCCATTCGGGTGCAGAAGTATTATGGAGGAGCTACAGCACTCAACTATCAACAATGGAGCATTTGCAAATGTGCTATCAAGTTGGGCCGTAAGATGGGAATACCCATATACCAATTCTTGAAAGAGCCTCTCATCAGAGCCTATGGCGAGGAGTGGTACGAGGAGCTCTGCCTTGTAGCCCGAGAATACCTGGCACAAAAGCAATCGGAGCAGTCTATTTAACCCCCTCCACGATTATTCATAAAGAAAGACGCAGCCGGCACACAAAGTAGCCGAAACAAAGAGAGATATAGGGGACTTGAGACCTTGGTATAGGTCTCAAAAAGGCAATTAAAACTTACCATTTTGTTGACTTTGCTGAATGCAGAGAAAGTAAGACATTGAGACTGAGAATATGAGGAGTATACCTATCATCATGATCAAGCCCGAATGTCGAAAGCAACGCAGCGAATACCGTGTTATGCAGCAGTCTTGAGCTGTGTAATGATTTGCCATTATTCTTCGATCACCTATACTTAGGTCATCATACTAAACGACGATCTGCAAGCCCGCATATCCTCTCGGATACTTGAGCCTACAGACACATCAGAAGAGATAGAAAAAGAAAAGAGAGATAAAATGGAGAGTCCGCACTAACTGCAATGAAGACAACAGATCGTTACAGACTCTCCCGAAAACCAATTTATTTAATTGTGATTCTCAATACCTGATCTACTGGAGGTACAGGGAAGGCATTCCCTACTTTGCTGATCGGATTACTCTCCATCTGGGGAGTCCCACCAAAAAGGGCCTGTCGATTTCCAGCTCCGGGGAATTGATCCACCCCCGTACCCGAGTCAAATAACGCTGTACTTTTTGTCACATTTCCGTTTGACAGAGCCAATACAGCCTGTTCGTTGGCATAGAACCAGTCGTTTGAAAATCCGAACATAGTAGCATAGGCCAACATATCACCTTCTTCGGCCTTATACTGCACCATTGCCATCTTTCCAGGGCCAATGGGGGCATTGCCTGCCACGTAGATCCCTTTTACACCTTTCATCGCCTTCAGGTTTTTCATCAGCTTGCTCACATCCCCCGCTTGCGACAAGTTCTTCAACCCCAGGCCGGGGTCTTTCTCTCCAAGCTGATAAATAGGGTTTTTGTCTCCACGATAGACAACGAGGAATACAGGTGAGATACCGGTGATAATACCCGTATTGGCTTCTACCTTTTCCTTCAACTTATCAATGTTACCCATCTGGGCGATATTTGTAATCTCCGGATTGGACTTCTCATTGGGAGTGAAGAAGGGCTTTTCTGCAAGAAGCTTGCTACCGTCGAAGTTAGAAACAGCCCATACACCCGGAGAGAACGGTGTTTCGTTCGGGGTATCAGCAGAGGTATTCATTATAGTAAGCGTAAACTCGGATGTCTTCTCTTCGTACGCCAACTTCAAATTCATCAATTTAGAAGCATCCACGCCCGGAACTTGCATAATAGGTTTAGACTCAACATCTCCTGTCTGGTCGTTTTTGGTTCCGTTGTCCCACAGTCTGACCTGAGAAGAGACATCACCCTGTATGGCTCGGCCCTGTTTGTCGAACAAGTTGATACCGGGCTGTTGAGAGGCAAAAAACCAGTCTTTCGATTTTCCATACATCGTAACGAACATCAGAGCTTGCCCTTTACCGGCCTTGAACTTGAAGTCAACACTCTGCCCGGGTAGAATGATCGGGAGATTTATCTCCTTGCTCCCAACACCTTTGAAAGTTCCACTCTGCACAAACAACTTCGGTGTAACGATATTTTCAACAGTAAAAGTGCGCATATCACCGGTCATCGGGGCTTTCATTTCGTCATTTTTTTTGCAGGAAACAACGAAGGTCATACTCGCCAGAGCGATAGTCGAGAGTCCGGCTTTGAATAGATTCTTTTTCATGATTTCTAAATTTGTTTGGTTTTGAATGGTAATTCCTTTTTTAGCAAGAAAATATAGTCTTCATATCCTTCTTCTTTCATTTTTTCCTTGGGGATAAAGCGCAAGGCAGCACTATTGATACAATACCTCAAACCTCCCTTCTCCGCAGGCCCATCGTTGAATACATGCCCCAAATGGGCATCCCCCGTTTTGCTCCGGATTTCGGTGCGAACCATACCGTACGACTTATCCGTTTTCTCCATGACAAGCGTCTTGTCTATCGGCTTGGAAAAGCTCGGCCAGCCACAACCCGACTCAAATTTGTCAGTGGAGACAAAGAGCGGTTCACCAGTAGTGATATCCACATAAATCCCTTCCCCGAATTCATCCCAATACTCATTTCTGAAAGGAGCTTCGGTAGCATTGTTGCGTGTAACATCGTATTGCAGCGGAGTGAGTTTTTCTTTCAGATCTTCATCGGTCATACGTATATATTTCTCTTCCGAAAAGGCGGGATTTGCTTCGCGAGCCATCTGGAACAGACTCTTGGGGATATGGCAATATCCGTTGGGATGCTTGTCCAAATAGTCCTGATGATATTCCTCAGCTGTATAGTAGTTCTCCAAAGCCTTGCTTTCGATAGCTATCGGTTGCGAATGCATTGCTGCGAGCTTGTCTATGGAAGCCCTTACCATGGGAGCGTCGGCCATGTCGGTATAGTAGATACCTGTTCTATACTGTACCCCCACATCATTCCCTTGCTTATTCACAGCAGTAGGGTCGATAGTCTCGAAAAATAAATCCAACAATTTCTCCAGACTGATCTGATCCGGAGCATATTCGACTTTCACTGTTTCGGCAAAGCCGGGTTCTCCGGTCGATACGCTCTTATAGTCGGGATGCTCTCCCTTGCCATTTGCATAGCCAACTTCGGTTTTTATCACACCTCGAATTTGTTTCAGAAAATGCTCTGTACCCCAGAAACACCCTCCGGCCAGATATATCTCCTTCTTCATTTTCACGTCTTCCATTTTTTCCTTCCTATTTTCTTTCGTTTGTACGACTTGTGTTCTCGCAAATACAAGAGAGAGAGCTGCGATCGAGAAAATTAAAATACTTGCCTTTTTCATCTTTTTCTGATTTTATTGTTAGCTGTTCTTCGGAGCATCCAAAAGCATCAATCCGAATCCGAGATACGCTATATCCTTAAGTATAAAGTAATCGGTTATGAGTACACCATCCCTCACCTTCCACATACCGGAGGTGAAGAAGAGAAAGCTGAGCGTAAAAAGGAATATGAAAGTTATCCCCAGTCCGGCGTATCTCCTCAGAGAATGAACTCTGATCGAAAGCAGTAGCAAAAGAGCTACCGAGATCTCAGCCAAACCTACGAGAATAGAGACAAATTGGACGCCGAACACATCATATACCCAAAATGTGATGGGATGATGCTCCAGCAAAGGCCTAATGGCAGCCGCTTCCATCGGTGTAAACTTGAATATACCTATCTATATAAGGATAACGGCCATACCCCAAAGGGCAACATAAGACCCGATCCGGTGATAGATACCTCTACCTGAGAGCAGTTGTTTTCTTGTTTTCATCCTATCAGTTTTCTTCGATTACGCCAATGCAACCAATTAGTATGCGAAAGTCTCCAAGGGGATTTCTGTACGTATAGTCGGCAAAGGCTCGTAATCCTGACAGGAGAAATAGGGCTATGGTGTCATTTTCTTTTTGATCCTATCCTTAAAATCCTGTATTTCAGAACTTTCAAATCGATCTTTTTTTTCTCCTCCCTCATACTTTTTCGTGAGGAACTTGTCTATTTGCTCCACTTTCCTCGCATAAGCGGCACACCACTTACATATAGACAGATGGGCACGCAGGCGCACTTTCTGCAAGAGAGGCAGCTTGCCGGATCTTTCCTGCTCTATCAACTGTGGCACATGACTGCAAGGCATGATGAGCAGGTGTATAAGTTTGCCGAATAGCTTCGTCATAATTTCTCAAACCAATTTAATTCGATACACTTCCTCAATTGCATACGACTGCGCTGGAGGATCTTCCACAAATTCGTCGTAGCAATATCCAACTCCTGACAAACCTCATTGGCTTTTTTCTCTTCGATATAATATCGTTTCACCGTGATTTGCCAATGGACTGGCAGATGTTCGAGACATTTATCCAGCGTATCCATCAAGGCCTTTTCATCCTCGGGCTCTTCGAGATTAGGAGACCATTCTTGAAGGACGGAGTGGTCTGTCCACGAGCCCGACTGATCGAAAAAATCCGACATACTGACTACTTGTGGCTTACGGTATCTATCTCGATAGAAGTCGGCTATCTTGTTTCTCAATATATTTTGCAGCCAGGTCAGAGGACTACTTTTCCCCTGAAATCTGTCATAGGCAGACGAAGCAGAGATAAAGACCTCCTGCACCAAATCCATTGCATCCTCCTTGTCTGCCACCATTGACAAAGCTCGATTAAGCAAAGGTTCGGAATATAGCTCCACCCACTTTGTTATTTCTTTACTCTCCGACCTCATACAACAGGAAATTATTGGCTCTCAACAGGGAACACCATCTGATCTCCAAAGATGTATTCGCATCCCGAATCAAGTTCCGTAATTCTTCTCCATATTGATATACAACTGCTTGCATACACTGCGAAAATAATCAAAAACGACAATCCCCTCTCTCTCAACAAGCGATTGTCGAGAGAGGGGATTTATCAGTACAGAGATGCTAAATAACAGCCTAATAACATTATGTAGAAGAGAGAATTTCCGTACGACAAATTCAGACTTGGTAGAGCAGCTCCACGAAAGGTACTATTGCATAATGCGACGAGAGCTGTGCTATGCAATAGTATCCAGAGCCTATTGCGATTAGGTAAAAACAGTGTTGCATAGCAGACCTAAGCAGACTCGAGCGACAAAATCAAAGAGCCCTCCCAAAGAGATCGCTGCTTGATCTCACGATATGGCAAAACGGCACAAAGCTCATTTTCCCAAATTAGCACAAATACGTCCTATCAAACACAATAGCAGGTCGTGGTGGTAGATTGGGAAAAAGCTCTTTTTGAGGGCTTTTCGACCTCTATCAAAACACCGATGAATAGGGCGTTCTGAGAGGGTCAAAATTCTCTCCTCAGAGAAATTTTTTTTTCTCCTGTGTTAGCAAAAATTCTCTCAGGAGAGAATTTTTGCTCTCTCCCCAGAAAATTTTATCTCGAACCCGAACAGCAATTGTCGGCATCAAAAGAGAGAAGCATGACAAGGCCAATAAAGGGGTATTCTCGCCCTAATTATACCACATTATTGTTAAAAACAAAGAACCCACAAGGCTCTGAGGCTGGAGCTTGGGTTATACACTCAAGTATGTAAGCCAAACTAAATGTCAAAAAGAACAAAGTGGGTAGCATATCATGCGGTAGTCTCAATTAGGTATTCCTCTATCAAAGAATACATTTGCAATTAGGGCACACAATTCTCTTTTGTTTGTTTTTACTTATTCTTTTTATAACTTCGCTGTTACACATTAGAGTTGTCATTTCTTGAATATGATACGAATACTATTAGCGGGGCTTATTGCACTACTCGTTGCGCCTGCGACAGCCAAGGCACAAGAAAGTGTAGGCGAAAAGCCAACAGATGAGAACTACCAAATCATGGAATTTCCACTCCGTGATGGTACGATTTGGGTGAACAGCTGCCAAATGTACATTCACGACATAGATCTGGGTCTTAAGTCTCCTATGGGCCTCTTTTTCTCCTATGTATTTATACATGGAGATACGACAATCAATCAGCTGGATTACAAAAAAGTCTATTGCACCAAAGACGATAAATTCCTTGCGAACGGAACAAACTACTGGGGAGCTATCCGCCAAGACAAGGGGATCGTCTACCTACGGATACCGCAGGGACTCTCTGATCCAGACAACTATCCTGGCACATTTCAGGATGAGGGAGGTTGGCATTGGGCTGGGAATGTTCTCCCTTTCAATTCTTGGAAAGAAGGCAATGGTCTCTTTTTGGATCCGAACAAAGAGTACATTTTGTATGATTTCAACCTCTACGATAAGCCAGAAACGGCATATGATCGGGTGTGGGGAGGTAATAAATGGCAGCCTAAATTTGAAGGATACGATTACGAGTATATTGCAGGGAAGTGGAGGCGAACTATCTCCTTTCGTGGCAATAAGTGGGCAGATGGCATAGGCTCTTTGGGCGGCTTCGGATTTACTTATTTCCATATCCAATATACATCCGCCCCTGTGCTCAAAGAAAAGACTCCCATAGATGATCAGCTTCTTTTCGACAGCTATTCCACAAATCTCTTGCTTTGCTTTGTACAGGATGACCAAGTCGTCTATCACGATACCAACAAATGGAAGGATCTGTACGGCAACCTAATCCTCCCTCAAGAGAATGTCACAGCAAAAGATTGCTTCCGAGCAGATCAAGTGGTAAATACCGAAGTCTTAGGAACGAATAATCCTTTCTTGCCCAAAGAATGGACTTTCGTTGTTAAGGCCAATCTTCTACAATGGGAAAAGACTAACCTAAAGACATTGGCTCTGTACACTATGAAGGCTGAACAAGTATGGACCGGCAATATGGAGGATAAGACCTCTGTCGATCTCTCCTCCTTGCCCACAGGGCTATATCTCTACATCGTGACCGACACACAAGGCTTGCGACACACCGGAAAGATCTACTTAGGAGAATAGGCTTGTCCTTCGGGGAATATTGCAAAGATCTCTGATTATCAAATCCGGAGGCTTTATAAGGGCTCAACAACAAATAATAAATCCGAAATAAATAAACCATGAAACATTACAGACTAACAATCGTATTCGCCTTATTGGCGTTGTGCTCAATAGTTAGTAGTCGCATGGCTGCCCAAACAGTTATGGCAGAGCCACCCATGGACAGCGAGTGGTACTACGACTATAAATACGGATCCACAGGAGACGAGAGCCTGCCACAAACATGTGGCTACACAAAGATCAAAACCATAGGCAAGAGTGAGCGTCAGGGGAAAAGCGTTGTGGAGTACCAGGCAACCCATGTCACTAAATTCGGCAGCGCAACGGAGCCTCCTTTCTATATCTACTACGAGGGACCTAAGGCCTACCTGCAAAGGAAAGACGGCTCCCTGCATTTGCTATACGACCTCTCTGCCACAAGTGGTGATGAGCTGGAGTTATGCGCCTTCTCTAAGAGTGCAGGAAAAGCATCACCCATCAAAACAAAAGTGCTATCACGGCAGGAAATAGAGATTTCCGGAAAATCGTATATCACTCAAGAATACCAGCCTCTCTCCCTCCTGGTGTATGGGACAGATACAATACGCTCTTATACCGTCACTCAGCATATAGGGATTTCCCGCTTGGAGGCTTTGGGTTCTGTTGAGCATAAGATCTTTGTTGCAATGCAAGGCGGAGGCCTGCGCTACTACCAAGGAGGAGGAATATCCCATGCCCCCAGCGGAGCTGCCCCTCGCGATGCTATCGTGGATGAATCAACAGCCTTTACGGATCATCCTTTGACAAAGGGACGGCTATGGTATATAAGGTACCAGATAGGGGGATGTGGCAGTAATGAGCAATATCACACAGATGTCTATCAGCACACCGGGCAGGTCATAGAGCAAGAAGGTAAACAATACCATGTAATAGAGAGATACTTCTCCCTCGATGGCCCCGACACTCCACACAAAAGGTTTTTCTACCTCCGTTATGATGCAGAGCAAGGAACTGAATATCTTTCCGGAGAGGGGTATACACAAGGCAAACCCGGTGACAGGGAAAGACTACTCTACGACTATAAAAAGATAGCTGGATGGTCTTTTCTAAATTCTTCTGACGAAGGCGATCTGCCACTGACTTGTATGTCGTCTCCTTTCCAAAACAAGTCTGACAAAGACAGTAAGGGCAGACGTGTGTACAAGTATATCCATCCCATGGATATACCTTTTTCCTGGATCGAAGGTGTCGGCTGGGACCAAGGCTTCTGGCCGTATGCTATCGGCCTTTGTGGCGGTGGTCCCGACTTGCTGATCTATGCAGAGGATCAGGAGGGGCGAACTTACGGAGAGAAGAAGTTTATCAATACGGGCATTGACAATCCGGCATCACCCGATAGAGATGTCGCTCCATACAGCATCTGGCACAACGGATCGACCCTTTATGCAAAAACCTCATCGCTTGCGGGCTTTAGCAAACAAAGGATCACCCTCTACAACGCAGCCGGAGAAATACTGCGGAGCTATGATCTCGACAACAATGAGCAACAAGTATCCATCGCCTCTTCGCTCGAAAGTGGGGTATATTTCTGGCAAATCTCCGGAGAAATGCAAAAATCATGGAGCGGAAAACTGATCGTTCCATAAATCACAGGCGATGCCAAACCGGAAGAAAAATACAGAGGGGGCTACCATTCGGCAGTTCCCTCTATGTTTTTTATCCCTTTGTTGGGGGAACGTTACACGTGCTTAGGACTCACGGGAAAATTTACTCCAAATAGCAAGAATTCGTTTCACCGCAAAAGCGTACTTTTGCAGCCACGGTGGGAAGCATAATACTTGCTTCGCACCTGTTGTTGTAATATATACTTGATATGATAGTAGACTGGTTTCGGGAGCAATTCCTCTCTCCCTCCATTACGCAAACCGTGATCGTGCTTTCCCTCGTATCGGCTTTAGGTCTGGTATTGGGAAAAATAAAGCTGGGACGAGTGTCTCTGGGGATTACATTTGTGTTCTTCATCGGCATTGTGTTCTCCTACTTCGGTTACAAATACATACCGGGCTTCGGATTGCATGCCGATATGGTCTCCTTTGCCCAAAGCTTCGGGCTTGTACTCTTTATCTATATGCTAGGATTGGAAGTAGGCCCATCTTTCTTTCCTTCACTCAAAAGTGGAGGTATTGCCTATAATATACTGGGATTGGCTATGGTAGCCCTCACTCTTTTTCTCATGCTCGTGATACATTGGGTATTGCCCGATACGCTGATGAGCATGACAGATATAATAGGTGTAATGAGTGGAGCCGTAACAAATACGCCCATACTCGGAGCTGCGCAAACAACACTGGCAGAGGTTGCCGGGAATAGTCCTACACTAGGTTCGGACTTGGCAGCCATGGCGCAAGGCTGTGCCGTGGCCTACCCGATGGGCGTTGTAGGCGTTATACTTGTGCTTGGCATAATGGCTGCATTCCGTAAGCAAAACCGACAATCCGGCGGACATGAGCAACGCAAAGCATTCTTCTCAGAATTCGGGGTGACTAACCCGGCTATCTGTGGCAAGAGAGTGCAGGATATAGTCCACTTGGTAGATCGTCGCTTTGTGATAAGCCGTATATGGCATGAGGGGGAAGTCCATATAGCTAACTCCGAGACCGTTGTATCTGCCGGAGATCACCTGCTGGTCGTTTCGGCAGAGGATGATGTACCAGTGCTGGAGGCTTTTTTCGGTAAGCTACACCGTGAGAAAGACTGGAACCGCTCCGACATAGATTGGAATGCCGTAGACAAGGAGCTATTATCCAAAGGGGTTATCGTGACCAAAAGCGAGCTGAACGGCGTAAAGCTGGGGTCATTGAGATTGCGTAACCTGTACGACATCAACATAACCAGAATAGATCGTGCCGGCATTGAGCTTTTGCCCTCGCCTGAATTACATCTACAATTGGGCGACTGCCTTACCGTAGTGGGAGAACGCACAGCCATAACCGAAGTGGCAAGCATATTGGGAGATCAGGTGAAAAGGCTGGATAAACCGAATTTGATCAGCTTCTTCTTCGGTATCCTTCTGGGGTGTCTAGTGGGGATGATTCCGTTGTACTTACCCGGCGTGAGTATGCCTATCAAACTGGGTTTGGCGGGAGGTCCGGTGATTGTGGGAATACTAATGGGGGCTTTCGGGCCACGCTACCGCATGGCGACTTATGTTACCAGTAGTGCCAACCAGATGATGAAACAGCTCGGTATCGTATTGTATCTGGCCGGATTGGGGTTGATGAGTGGACAGGGATTTTTCGATGTTCTTTTCACCTCTACCGGCCTTACCTGGCTGGTAAGCGGTATCCTGCTTACTGTTGTACCGGCTTTGTTGATAGGCCTCATGGCAATGCGCATATTCAAAGTCGATTTCGGAGCCTCTGCCGGGATGGTCTGTGGAGCCATGGCCAATCCGATGGCCTTGGACTATGCCGACAGTCAGGTATCGGATGACAGCCCCTCAGTGGTCTACGCCACGGTTTACCCTCTGCTGATGTTTGTACGCATCATTACGGCACAGATATTTGTTATGTTCTTCGTATAGTCTAAGGCATATAGGTCTTAAAAAGAAAAGTGTCTCCTACTCTCCCCTGGTTGGATCACCGCTACAGCCAATTGGTGGTATTGCTCGACGGTGCCGCCGATGAGCCGCATCGTTTGCTTGACGGCCGTACACCCTACCGGGCAGCCTCCATGCCGGCTCTGAATGCTCTTCTTCCTTTGGGCCGATGCGGCACTTTTGCTTCTATCCCGGAAGGTTGCTCACCGGGCAGCGAGGTTGCCAACCTCTGTATATTGGGTTATGCCGAAGAAGCAACGAAAGTAGACGGCCGGGCCGGCTTCGAGGCTTTAGGGTTGGGGCTTGACCTCCCTCCCGGTTCTGTTTGCTACCGCTGCGATATGCCGGAGCTACCCGACATGTCGCTTTTCCCAACCTCTATCGGTCGTCTCTGTCGGGGGGTACGGCATAGACACGTCTTCGTACCCTCTCCTTCCCTTCCCGAGAAGGAGAGCTTGGATGCTTTGCAAAACTTTATTTTGTCTTGTGGATTGCCACCTGCCGGCCTGTGGGGTCGCTCCGTTGTGCGTGGGCTGAATTTCACCCCATTTGCACATCGCTATGGAATGCAAGGGGCTATGATTTCGGCAGTCCCCGTCATGTGGGGCATGGCCTTAGCTCTCGGGATGAAACGAACTACCGTGGAGGGAGCAACGGGGGATACGGACAGCAACTTTGCAGGCAAGGCAGCGAAAGCGTTGGAGCTATTACAAGACTTTCAGTTTGTCTATCTGCATATCGAAGCTCCAGACGAGGCCTCTCATCGCAAAGACCCTTTGGCTGTACGAGACGTATTGGAGCGTATAGATAGCGATGTGATAACCAAAGTCAGCCGTTGGTGGCACAGTCGCTCCGGTGGCCCCAAGGCATTGACCATTATGCCCGATCATTATACGAGCAGTACTACGGGAGAACACCTTTCCATCCCTGTACCATATTTACACCTGAGGAATGATGACAGAGCTTGAATCCTTTCTACACCGCTACGCAAAACGAGAAATCGTTGCCGGCATTCGCAAAGAGTTGGATGCCGGTCGATCTGTAAACCTGCGAGGGCTGTGTGGCTCTTCACTTGCCACTATACTGGCTTCGTTGAGCGGAAGTTCGGCTCCTCTGGTCTGTATCATGAATGATGCCGATACTGCCGGCTATCTGTATGCCGATCTGACAGCTCTCTTCGGTTCGGGGCGTGCTTTGTTTTTCCCAACCAGTTACAAACGGGCAATCAAATATGGGCATATAGACCCGGCAGCCGAAGTACTGAGGGCCGAGGTATTGGCTTTTGTCGCTGGCAAAGGCAATGCCGTAGACAGTGGACAGGCAAC
The DNA here is from genome assembly GCF_900476255.1 of Porphyromonas crevioricanis. Lineage (NCBI taxonomy): Bacteria > Pseudomonadati > Bacteroidota > Bacteroidia > Bacteroidales > Porphyromonadaceae > Porphyromonas > Porphyromonas crevioricanis. The sequence goes on along the minus strand of NZ_LS483447.1, from coordinate 1,193,700 downwards.
CGGCACAGGAGCAGCCTCTCTGCCCATCATTGTGACCTATCCCTCGGCTTTGCTCGAAAAAGTAATCGATCGAGAGAAACTGGAGCAGGAGATTTACTCCCTTCGGAAGGGAGAGAGTCCCGGACAGGAGTTCCTCCGAGATCTACTTTTAGAATGGGGGTTTGAGCGAACGGACTATGTATACGAACCCGGCCAATTTGCCATTCGAGGCAGTATTATGGACATCTTCTCCTATGCTGGAGAATTACCGTTGCGGGTAGACTTTTTCGGAGATGAGATAGAAAGTATCCGGATTTTTGAGATAGAGAGCCAGCTCTCTGTCGAGACCGTGAATGAGGTAACGCTGATGCCGGACGTAGGAGCTTCGGACAAAGCCCGAAACAGCATATTGGAGCTTTTGCCCAAAGACACCGTCTTTTTGGTCAATTCGTATCTACATCTGAGCGAACGCATCCGACAGATATACAGCGATGTACCTCTGATAGACGATGGAGAGGGATTTGGCTCTCTCGAAGAAATGCAATCCCGGCTGGTTGTCCCTGAGACCTTTGAGCAACAATTGGCTCATTTTGTACAGATACGTATGGGAGAGGAGTCTTCTCCTCGGCTTGCCTCTTTTGTACTGCACGTGGAACCACAACCGTCTCTGCACAAGAACTTTGAGCTTTTGACAAAATTCCTTGCCCAGTGGAAAGGCCAAGGGTACACAGTCTATCTATCCACAGCCAACGAGCTGCAAGCAGAGCGCATTAGGGAGATCCTCACAGAGCGTGGGTCGGAAGATTTGATGCCTATCCGCCTGCCACTCACCTTACACGAAGGATTTGTAGATAGCGACAATGCCACCGTATTGCTTACCGATCATCAGATATTCGACCGTTACCACAAATACAATCTCAAGAGTGACAAAGTTCGCTCCGGAAAAGTCACCCTCTCTCTCAAAGAGCTCAATCAGTTCTCTCCCGGAGACCTGATCGTACACGTAGATCACGGCATCGGTCTATTTGGCGGACTCATCAACATCGAAGAAGGGGGCGTAAGGAAAGAGGTTATCAAGCTGATTTACCAAAACGACGATGTAGTATTTGTCAATCTCCACAGTCTGCACAAACTGAGCAAATACCACGGAAAAGAATCTTCGCAGGTACGCCTGAGCAAAGTCGGCAGTGGAGCGTGGCAGAAACTCAAAGACCGGACTAAAAAACGAGTAAAGGATATTGCCAGAGACCTCATCCGTCTCTATGCAGCCAGACGAGAAACAAAGGGCTTTGCTTTCAGCCCAGACAGCACTCTGCAACACGAATTGGAAGCAGGCTTTCTATACGAAGACACCCCCGATCAGGCCCGGGCAACCGAAGAAGTCAAGAAGGACATGGAGCGTCCCTACCCCATGGACAGGCTGGTTTGTGGAGATGTGGGATTCGGCAAAACGGAGGTTGCCGTGCGAGCTGCATTCAAAGCAGCCAACGACCGAAAGCAGGTAGCCATATTGGTTCCTACTACTGTTTTGGCCTATCAACACTACGAAACATTCAGTCAGCGGTTCAAGGATATGCCGGTAAGGGTGGATTACCTCTCAAGAGCCCGGTCGGCAAAAGAGACTAAGGCGATTTTAGCTGATTTGGCAAGCGGAGAGATAGATGTAATCATCGGCACACACCGGTTGGTCTCTCAGGATGTAAAATTCAAAGATTTAGGTTTGCTAATCATAGATGAGGAGCAAAAGTTCGGAGTGGCAGTAAAAGAAAAACTGCGCAAGCTCCAACTCAATGTGGATACCCTCACAATGAGTGCTACCCCGATCCCACGTACACTGCATTTCTCCCTAATGGGTGCTCGAGATTTATCCAATATCAACACTCCTCCACCCAACCGCTATCCGGTAGAAACGGCTTTGGTACGCTTCAGCCCGGATATTATTCGGGAGGCCATCAATTTTGAGATGAGCCGTTCCGGTCAAGTATTTTTCGTTCACAATCGCATACAGAATATACAGGAAATAGCAGAGCTGATCCGGCGTGAAGTGCCCGATGCAAGGGTCGGTATAGGACATGGGCAAATGAAGCCGGCCGAACTGGAGACCCTGCTCATCGACTTCAATCGCCACGAATACGATGTATTGCTCTGCACCACTATCGTGGAAAATGGAATCGATGTCCCCAATGCCAACACCATTATTATCGATGATGCTCACCGCTATGGGCTGAGCGATCTGCACCAGCTTCGAGGGCGAGTCGGGCGAAGTAAGCGGAAGGCATTTTGCTATCTGATAAGCCCTCCGCTATCCTCTCTTACAGATGAGGCCGGCAGACGACTGCAAGCTATAGAAAGTTTCAGCGATCTCGGTTCCGGCATACGCATTGCCCTGCAAGATCTCGATATCAGAGGAGCAGGCAACGCTCTGGGGGCAGAGCAATCGGGGTTTGTGGCTGACTTGGGGTACGAAGCCTATCAAAAAGTATTCGACGAGGCCCTGTCCGAACTCAAAACTGATGAATTCAGCGATTTCTTCAACAAAGACGAAAGCGGACAAGAACGGGCAACAGCCGAGGCCTTTGTGGCAGAGACACAGGTCGAAACCAACCTGCAACTCTACTTCGATGCCGAATACATCCCTCAAGATGGAGAGCGGATACTTCTCTACCGAGAGTTGGATAGCCTGAATACTGATGAGGAACTAAACAGCTTTGAGCAACGTCTTATCGACCGCTTCGGTCCCATACCGACCGAGGGGAAGCAGTTAATTGCGGTACCACGCCTGAGACGGATAGGCCGCAGTCTGGGGATAGAAAAGATCGTCCTGTCTCAAGCTCGCATGAGCCTGCACCTGGTAACAGACCCCAATAGCCACTACTACCAAAGTCAAGCCTTTGCCAAGCTCTTGGCCTATGCATCGACACATACCCGGCGAACAGAGTTTAAGCAGGTAAGAGGGAAACGTATCCTAAGCGTGAGTCACATACAGTCCGTAGACGATGCCATCGCCTGTCTACATCAAGTCGAACAAATGTCTACCCAAGACATCCAGAGTATTTGAGAAAAAAACAATCCTATCATATACCAACATGAAAGTAAATCAGTTAGAAAGCCAACACAGTCTCATGAGTCGCTATGTGCTGGAGATGCGCGACAAACAGATACAGCAAGACAGCCTGCGTTTCCGACGAAACATAGAGCGCACAGGAGAATTGATTGCCTACGAGATCAGCAAAAACCTCGACTACCAATGCGTGAATGTAGAAACGCCTCTGGGCCAATCTCCGGCCTACACTCCGGAGAAACAGATTGTGCTGGGGACTATTCTCAGGGCTGGGCTACCTTTCCATCAGGGATTCTTGAATATGTTCGACCATGCCGAAAACGCATTTGTATCGGCCTACCGTAAGTATAAAGACAAGCTCAAATTCGACATCAATATAGAGTACATTGCTGCCCCAAACATAGAGGACAAGGTCCTTATCATTGCTGATCCTATGTTGGCTACCGGCAGTTCCATGGAGCTTGCCTACCATTCGCTACTCACCCATGGTCGTCCCTCCGAAGTACATATAGCATCGGTAATAGCCAGTCGTCAAGCCATTGACTATCTAGAAGAACACCTACCGCAAGAGGTAACTCTCTGGGTTGCCGCCGTGGACGAGAAAATAAATGATCACTCTTATATCGTACCAGGTCTGGGTGACGCCGGAGACCTTTCCTACGGGAGTAAACTGTAACCAATGAGAGAGCTTGAGCTACTGGCACCAGCCAAAGACAAGGAAACGGCCATAGCAGCCATTGATCACGGGGCAGATGCTGTGTACATAGGGGCACCAATGTTTGGGGCCAGAGCGGTCGCAGCCGTTTCCGTTGAGGATATAGCGGAGGTCTGCCGCTATGCTCACCTCTATCGGGCCAAAGTCTACGTAGCTCTCAATACTATATTGTATGATCACGAACTGGCAACAGCAGTCCGAATTATACAAGAGCTGAACGATGCCGGTGTAGATGCCTTGATCATACAAGACAGAGCCTTGCTGGATTTGGATCTTCCTCCCATTCCTCTCCATGCAAGTACTCAATGCGACAATCGTCTTCCGGAGCAGGTAGCCGAATGGATTGCCCTTGGTATCAGACGAGTGGTACTGGCCCGAGAATTGACATTGGAAGAAATAGCCGAGATAGCCAAGCTGCCGGTAGAGCTGGAGGCTTTTGTACACGGAGCCCTGTGCGTATCGTACAGCGGACTGTGCTACCTGTCTCAAGCTCTGATGGGGCGTTCGGCCAATAGAGGGGAATGTGCCCAACTCTGTCGCATACCCTATACGCTTACCGATGCCAATGGACAAACAATAGGAGGAGCAGAGAAACACTGGCTCTCCCTCAAGGATATGAACCGACTCAACCTGCTCTCCGAAATGGCAGAAGCAGGAGTCACCTCTTTCAAGATAGAGGGGCGACTCAAACCCATTAGCTACGTGAAGAATGTAACGGCAAGCTACCACCAAGCTCTTTGCTCTCTCATACAGACAGAGCCGGAGCAATACAGACGCAGCTCATTCGGACAAGTAAGCTACAGCTTCACCCCGGATGTAGAGCGCAGTTTCAATAGAGGATTTACTTCCTATCTAATGAAAGATCGCAGTCAAGACCCCATCGCCTCGCCACTTACCCCCAAGAGCCGTGGGCGATATGTTGGCCGGTTGGTAGCCGTACAAGGCTCTACGATCCGGCTGGACAGGTCTCACCAATTGAGCAATGGGGATGGACTGTTGCTTATAAGTAGGACAGGCAAAGTGGAAGGCACGCAGGTGATCGGTATCCTCGACGATCTGAGATGTCGTGTAGATCATCCCGAATACTTCTCCTCCGGCTCCGAAATCTACTGCAACAGAGATCTCAAGTTCGAGAAACTACTCTCCAAACCCTCTGCCTCCAGACGTATTCCGGTGCGACTAAAACTCACCTCTTGCGACGGAAAGATAGCCCTCTCTATAGAAGGGCCGGAAAGCTACAATCCGGTAACAGCGAGCATAGCCTTTGTTCCCGAAAAAGCCGAACGCCCCAATCCGGAGAGACTTGTCTCCGAGTTGGGGAAACTTGGGCAAACACCCCTTATCGCAACAGAAGTAAATGTAACTGAAGTGGCAGATCTTTTCATTCCCGTCTCCATCCTGTCTGCTTTGAGACGAGAAGCCACCGATTTGTTTTGCAAAAAAGCATTGGAAGATTACCCTCTCGACCGTAGTCCTCGGCAAGAAAAAATCAAACAAGTATCCCGGCAGTCCAAAGAATTGACTTATATGGGAAATGTAGCCAACAGTGTCGCCCGAAGGCACTACGAAAATTTGGGGTACCGGTATATCCAGCCGGCTTTTGAGTTAGAGCCGAAAAAAAATGCAGCTCTCATGACCTGCAAATACTGTATCAAAAGAGAACTCGGTCACTGCCCTCGGTTAGGACAAAAACCCCTGCCATACATAGAACCGCTCTATCTAAAACATAGCAAAGGGGCATTGCAGCTCTTTTTCGACTGCAAAAACTGTCGAATGCTCCTCTATCAGGCTTGACGGTCTTCCGATTGTGAGGATTGCTTTTTCTTCTTCCGTTCTCTAATCAGTTCCAGAATAAGAGAAGAAATAGCTACTCCGCAGGCAATAAAGAAAGCCTCAAGCACAGAGAACCATCCAAACCACACCCCCATAAGAGCCACCAAAAAGATGCAGGCAGCCAACAAAAGTGTGACAATTATCAAAGCCAATGTGTGTTTACTCATGTCTACAATATCTCTAAAGCAAGTGATCTACGCATATCGGGGAAGTTTCTCTCTCAGAAAATCTTGCGCCTGGTGTGGCAATAAGGTTGCCCTCCTTTTTTCTCGTAATAATTCTGGTGGTACGTCTCAGCCGGCCAAAACTTAGGAGCCGGCTCCAATAGTGTACGCACCTGATAAGTCTGTGCCCTGAGCCTGTCTATGATCGTTGATGCCACTTGTCGTTGCTCATCATCGGTGTAGAATATTCTGGAGAGATATTGCCACCCCAAATCAGGTCCTTGCCCATCGGCTTGCTCAAAGTCATGGATCTCAAAGTAGAGCTTTAGCACATCTTCCGAAGAGACAACAGCATCATCATATTCTACCTTCACGGCCTCGAAGTGCCCGGTATTCCCTCTGCACACATCCTCGTAGGTTGGGCTTTCGGTATGCCCTCCTATATAACCCACCTCAGTAGATACAATTCCCGGCAACTTGGCCAACTGGAATTGCACGCCCCAGAAACATCCGGCGGCTAAATATATCAACTTAATCACAATACTAATGCTACAATTGAGTTGTATCGCAAATGTACAAACCTTTCACAGACAAAAGCACAAAAAAGTCCTAGCAACACAAGCTATCGGAAGTATTCGGTAGAGGAGATTTTAGCCCCTCTCTGTCATCTTGCTTGTTAGAGGGAAGCAGCGTACCTTTGCCGAGGCTCTCGTGTACAATACATTTACAGAGTGTATTCGCCATTGGTGTGTCATGAAAACGTAATAAACATTCAGAAAATAAATTGCTTATGAAGAAGCTCCTTATCGTGTTAGGTCTGAGCCTGACTCTGCTTTCTTCCCTTTCGGCTCAAGAGATCTTCTCTCGCGGGCAAGTGGTGGATGCCACGGATGGGAGAGCAGTAAGTACGGCAACGTTGGAAGTGCGAGGCCGTCAAGAAAAGATGGTAGCCGTAGACAACGAAGGCAGATACCTTATACCAGAAATGAAGCCCGGCAAGTATACGGTTACAGTATTGGCCTCCGGGTACGAAGCTCAGCAATTCTTTTGGCAAGGGAAAGAGGGAGATCTATCCATCATCAGGCTACGTCCTCTGGCAGCCAGGTTGCCGATGCAAGATTTAAGCGAACTGCTCACCGAAGACCTTGGCACCACTACCGAAGAGGATATACAAGAGTCTTCTCCTCTGCTCACAGCCTCCAGAGATCCCTACGCCAATGCTGCCGGCTATACTTTCGGGCCGATGCGTTTCCGCATGAGAGGTCTGGACTCTCCCTACCAGCTACAATATCTCAACGGACTGCAAATGAATGACCTGAATACCGGCTACTCGGTGTGGTCTCTCTGGGGTGGTCTAAATGACGCCGTACGTAACCAACATTCGATACTTAACAATGAATTGGCAGACTTCAGTTTCGGAGGTGTAGGTGGTGCTACCCTGATAGACACTCGGGCCAGTGGTATCCGTGCTGGAAGCCGTCTGACCTACTCAGTTAGCAACCGCACCTACACTAATCGCCTGATGTACACCTATGCTACCGGGCTGACAAAAAGTGGCTGGGCTTTTGCTTTCTCTGGCTCACGCAGATATGGCTCCGGAGATTATTCCTATGTACGTGGGCAACACTATGATGCGTGGGGTTACTTCGCTTCTATCGAGAAACGTCTTGCAGGCGGTCATACATTCCTTTTCTCTCTCTTGGCAGCACCTACCGAGCGAGGAGTAGCCAGTGGCTCAACCGAAGAGGTTTATAAACTCGTAGGGTCTAACTACTACAATCCGAATATCGGACGACAAGCCGGACAATGGAGAAATGCCAGAGTACGCAACAACCACGAACCGGTACTCACGCTGAGCTACATATGGGAGATAAATAAGGGTACAAGATTGACAGCAGCCACAGGTTATCGCTTCGGATACAATGCTTACTCGGCCCTCAACTGGGCTAATGCACAGGATCCAAGGCCCGACTATTATCGCAATCTCCCTTCCTACTACACCTACCTAAGCGAAACACCCGATCAAGAAACGGCAGACTACTACGCCATGCTATGGCGCAGTGATGAGAATGTCCGCTATATAGATTGGGATATGCTGTATCATCTGAACAGCAACAATTATAAGGAGACATACGATGCCCAAGGGAACTTACTTGCTTCGGGAAAGAGGAGTGAATATATCCTCGAAGATAGACGTACTGACCAGAGACAATGGTATGGCTCTCTTCTACTAAATTCTCAATTGAATGATAACTATCGTATAGACGGAGGAGTAAATTATCGAATCAACAAGACCGAAAACTTCAATGTCATCAAAGACCTTTTGGGAGGAGAGTATTGGTATGATGTAGACAAATTCGCAGAAAACGAATTTGTCGATGCCACCAAAGCTCAAATGGATATGCGTAACCCCAACCATATTGCCCGCAAAGGAGATAAGATCGGGCACAACTACCTCTCCCACATACAAGCCATCAATTCATGGTTTGCTTTGAGAGCCAACTATACTCATCTGGACGCATATCTGGGTGGCCAGGTATCCGTTACCTCCATGTGCCGCGAAGGGCTACAACAAAGAGGACTTTTCCCCACCAATTCTTATGGTAAATCCGAGACTCTTGATTTTGTCGATTGGGGAGCAAAAATGGGGTTCACATACAAAATCAATGGGCATCATTTCGTATCTCTCAATGCTGTGGCTATGTCGCAAGCTCCGGTTTTCCGCAATGTCTTCGTCTCTCCTCGTACTCGCAATACCCACGTAGAGGATCCTCAGAGCGAGAAGGTATTTTCCGCAGATCTGAACTACCTGCTACGTCTGCCCCTTATACGTGGTCGTGTGAGCGCATTCTATACCCGGATCAACGATCGGACTCGTAACATGAGCTTCTACGATGACGGACATAGAGCTTTCTCCAACTATATACTAAGTGGTATCGATGAGCAAAATGCTGGGATAGAAATAGGCCTTGAAGCCAAGCTCAGTCCGACATTGGTACTCAACGGGGCTTTCACTTATGGTCATTACACCTACGTATCAAATCCCAAATTCGTACAAACGGTAGACAACAGCGAAAAGGAATTGGCTCGTGAACGAGTATACTGGGATGGCTTCAACACATCCGGTACCCCTCAAACAGCGGGCACGATAGGCTTTACCTACAACTCCCCCCGCTACTGGTTCTTGAGTGCCAATGTAAACTACTTCGGCCGCAGCTTCGTAGCGATGAATCCTATACGCCGTACAGACCAAGCCAGAGAAGAGCTTGCAGCAGAATTTATCAAACGAGAAACATTCGACGGAGGCTTTACGGTAGATGCTTCTGTAGGGAAATCGTTCCGCCTGAGTCGATCTACATTCCTCCGAATGAATCTTTCGGCCAGCAACTTACTCAACAACAGAAATCTGCGTAGTGGAGGATATGAACAACTACGCATACGCCGTGCGAAAGAAGATGGTCGCATGACTCGTCCGTTCGACTCAAAGTATTTCTATATGTACGGTACGACCTTCTTCCTCAATGCTTCTCTGCAATTCTAAAATCGATCCCAACACGGGTAATCCGAGAACATCAACAGTCTAAACAAGATAGATATGAAAAGCAAAATAGGCATACTAATCGGGGTCCTCTCTCTCTTGTCTCTGCTAAGCAGCTGCAAGAAGGAGTTCGACACAGCCGGCTCCATAGCACAGGATCTCGACAATGTAAAAGTCACACATACCATTGCCGAGCTCAAACAAATGTATGAGCCGGGAGGTAGGGATATCTTTACCAATGTTGTCATTGCAGGCATTGTGAATAGCGATGACAGCGAGGGAAACCTATACCGCAGTATCGCCATACAGGATGAAACTGGAGGCATAGAGCTCAAGATGGGCATGGGTAACATGAATTTGATATACAAGCAGGGTCGTCGTGTTCTGGTTAAATGTCAAGGACTTCGCCTTGGCAAAAACTATGGAATAGTGAATCTGGGCTACAAATCTGCTGACCCGAAGTATGAAACGGGATTTGTACCCGAAAAGATGGTTACACGAGTCATGATCCCCGGACTCCCGGCTCCTCTGCACCCCAAAAAACTCAGCATTGCAGAGATGAAAAGCGAATACGCATTCACGCTGGTACAGGTCGATGATGTGCAATTTCTGGAAAATGAACTGGGAAAAACATGGGCCGATCCGGAAAACAAACAAAAGACCGGATATGTGGAGCGTACCCTGAGAGACCGCACAGGCAATCGTCTGATCGTACGCACCAGCAGCTATGCCCGGTTTGCAGGACACAAACTACCCGAGGGTAACGGTAGTGCCGTAGGGCTTCTGTCTTTTTTCAATGACACACCACAATTAATCGTTATCCACCCTTCGGACTTTAACTTCCAAGGCAAACGTTTTGCCGAGTAATCCAGGGAAAGGAGATTTATTCCATACAGTATCCAAATCAAAAAAAAGCATAGACAATGAATCTGACAAACCTCAGCAATCGAGCTATCGGCATAAAACCTCTTTGGATGATAGCTCCACTCCTTTTGTCTTTTCTGCTGATTTCGTGCAAAGACAATGACGATAAGTATGAATCGCCACAAGTGAGTGTAGAACAGCATTTTGAAAACAATACAATCCCTTTCGACCAGAATGGAGGTGTTTCCCTGCTCACTCTCAATACCAATAGGGCTTGGCGAGTAGAGACGGCCGGTGAGTGGATCAAAGCATCTCCCTCCAGTGGGAACGAAGGCAGGCACAATATCAACATCCTTGTACACCCGAATAGCGGAGTAGCTCGTGAAGGAGGTATCCGCATCGTTGCCTCGGGCAAGAGTTTCTTCTATACAATCACACAAAAAAGTGTAGATGGCAAGGATTATACTTTCACTCCTCTTTCTGAAATAGAAGCTCTGCTACCAAATGATAACAGAGAAGGGATCATTATTGAAGAGGATCTTACAATACGTGCCGTAGTAGTTTCGGACTATAGAGGCAAACAATTCCAATTCCAGAACTTCCACTACATAGTAGACACAGACGGAAATGGGATTGTCCTAACCCTCGACAAAAGTGAAAAACCGTTTGAACCGGGAGATCAGATAACCGTCAATATCAAAGGTTGCAAACTGGTTAACTACAATGGTACGGTGCAACTCACAATCCAGAAAAACAAGGCTGTTGTAGTACCAAATAAGAAAATAGAACCCATCAATACAACCATTGCCGAGCTCAACCAGGGAAAATACCACAACGTATTGGTACGTCTGCCCAAAGTACAGTTTGAAAAATACGAAAACGAGCAGATGTACTCGGGCACGTTCTTCATGAAGAGTCACAAGTTGCAAGATCCTACTGGGACTGCAATCGATGTGGAAGTTATGAAAAACAGTACTTTCGGCTCACAAGCCGTACCTGCCGGAAGCGGTAGCATCACGGCCATTGTGACAGTCTACAAAAAGAATGAAAGTACACCGGTGAAATACAGCCTCAAGCCCAGTCTCTACACAGATATGCAGATGAGTGGGGAGCGATTCTCGGTACAACAACCGGAGCCAAACCCGAACCCTGAACCGTCTACCGTCGAGCCATTGAGCAAGCTGATCACTATTGGTAAATCTCTCAAACCAAAAGAATTTAGGGACCTGACCGAAGCCTTCACCATTGATGTGGTAGTAACAGCAAACAACGAATCCAAGCAACTTGCGGGTGAAAACTATCACTATGTACAAGACGAGGAAGGTACTGCCATGGCTCTGCGTACCAATCAGAATGCCGGCACTGTCTATCCGTTAGGTACACGCCTACTTATTGCAGTGAAAGGAGCCAAACTTTCCAACTACTTTGGCACAATTACTTTTGATGTGAACAAAGCCACAGTGGAAACAAAAGAAAATAAAGCTGTCGAGCCGAAAGTGATCGGAGCCAAGGAGCTGAAGATGTACCAAGACAAGTTGGTCAAGATCTCCGATGTACAACTCCAAACAGTACCGGAGGAAGGCACAAAGCTGGAGAATCCATCCGAAAAGCACTACACCAAATGGATGCTCATAGACAAAGAGGGTAATACATTCCAGTTCGAGATTAAGAAGGGTTGTAGTTTTGGCGGCAAGACGGACTTTGTAGGCAGTGGTTCTATCAGTGGCATTGTTACCGTTTTCAACGAGGTCTATTCTATCCGCCCCAGAACGGAAGGCGACATACAGCTCAAGGGAGCTCGCTTTTGAGATAAGACCAATCGAATAAACCCATTGTTAGATAGGTCGGAGCAATGATTGCTCCGACCTGTTCTTGCTTATATGAGTCCGTTGCACAATCCCTCTAAAAGAGACGATTAGCAGTCTAATACAGTGAGGACAACATTATATGCAATACTCTCTCCGTATGGCAAGCAAACTACAAACAGAGACCTCTGCACGATTAAGAGAAGGGGCGTCTATGTCCCTCTCCTAATTCGTACAGAGGTCTCAAAAATGGCTAATTGGAGGCTACCTCATGCACAGTCTTTAATTAGCCGTGTTTTACTCTTGTAACTATCGAATTATTAGTTGGCTTACTTTATGTGACAGACCCTACTTGGAGAGAATTTTATACACCAATCCGGATTCCTTGATTTTCTCGTAATACGCAGGAAACAGTGTTTCGATTTTCCTAAGAAGGGCCAAACAAAGGAGCTCATTCTGGCTTGCGTGTGCGCGTGCTACGTCTTTTCCTCCCCAAATATGAGTAAATGTCGTATTCTCTCGTTGATAAGGATCATCCAAAAAATGATGAATTGAGAACATTTTCTTCTTGGCACACATTACCAACATACGCTGCTCAGCAAAGACCATCTGCGAAACCATTTCTTTGGGAAGTTCACAATTTTCCGTCATGAAATCTATCGCACAATTTGTGTAGTAATCCTTGAAAGACTGGTCTGCAAGGAAAACACAGGCTGTGTTGCAAGCAGGCTCTCCCCAATCCCATTCTGGATCAAATCGATAACCTTTCCGCACCTTGAGATATTCCTGAGGGAGGTATGTACCGGGATACAAAGGTTCGCGATGAAGAACGGAAATCGGCACCCTCTCAAGCACATCGGTAATCGGCTTCCATACAATTAGATCGGTGTCGATCATGGCTATAGGGGCCGGCTCATTTCTCAATGCAAGCAACTTTCCAGCTGCCCAAAAGATATTCTGGTCAATGTATTCAACAGTATTCTCCAAAGTTTCCGTATCAATCCCTCCATTCCACAAATCCAAAATTCCAAGGGAATCATAGTATTCCAAAGCCATCGAGTCCGTATAGAGCTTAATATTTCCATTGTCTCTTCGCCAAGTGAGAGCAGAAAGAATGGTCGTAAGAATCTCGAATTTGTCTATCCTATATTTTCTTCCCTTCTGTCTAATCTGGAATGGGAGAGTACAGTTTACATGCAAGGCGGTTATCATCATTTCATTTCTTTAAACTGGATGGCTTTATCATCCTCTCGTCGAACTAATTCATCAAACATCAATCCACTATTTGCCTGATAGTTGCTAATTTTTCTGGAGATTCCAGTCCATAAAAAGCTATCACCAAAGAACCAGCGTGCTCGCTGCGTTTTCAGAGATAAGGTCGTCCCATAGCCAAGAATTTCTTCCTCATTGATAACAAAGGGAATAATCTTTCTGGACTGCGAACCATCAGCGTTCTTTGAATATCTACAAGCAAGTAATTCTGTCGATGGCCGAACCGGCTGATATTTCCCATTGAAGAATATGGGCATCTTCGATCTCCTCAACTGAATGTCTCGCAACTCACCTTGTATCTTCATGGGTAAGAAAGGGATCCAATTGATAGGAACTCTATTTTGAAGTAAATAGTAGTACTCAGCATCTTGCTCTTCTCCAACATCGATATCAGGATCTTTTCTGGCATCAATGACAGACAATACAGTATCCGATAAGCCTCCTCCATCCATCGTTCCACCGCATCCATCATTTATCTTCGTCTCAACACCCCAAACCATGTTAGCCATCTCATCTCGCAAGAACTCTATCTCTTCCAGTGGGTCACTCATATCGCTACGCAAAATAGTGGGAGGAAAGAGCAGACCTTTGCAAGAAGAAAAGTCGTTGGTATCATATGCATGTAATTTTGTGGTGCGGAATAGCCCCCACCTATCGGAAAACTCCACTTCCGGAGCATGATTATCAGATTCTTCTGGTGTAGTATTGATGAAAATCCTATCACCAAATGTATCCGTCACTATTATTCCTTTTACATCAAGGATTGTCCCTGTCTCAGATTCAAGCGGAGTAAGCAACCAATCATTGCTATACATGGAAGTGTACTGCATGATCACTGAGTTTGCCAACATAGAATAGTCTTTACCGGTGTTCTCTCCGAATCTGACTTTCCCGTATTCAAATTCCCAGAGCCGTCTTTTAGGAGCACCGGGTATGTCTGCAGGCGTAGGCAAATAAGACAGCATCTTTTCTATCCCCACACCATCACTCTCTCTTTTCTCCTCTCCGTCGAACGAGTACCAAGACAAGGTGTCTGAGTCATAGCTTTCTGCTTTGTAATCAGTCCCATTCCCCTTCACTTCGACATCATAGCCCAGTGTTCTTTCATTCCAACAAGATGTCTCTAAATCATTCGGAAGGTACATTTTCCGGAACCAAGTGGAATATTTTTTCAGCAGTGTCTCCAGCTCCGGATGCTGCTCGTAAAATAAATTTGCATCTCTGTAAAGGGTATAACCATCGAAGATCCGCTTCTCGAAGCAGGCACTGAATTTTACCAGTGTCTTATTCGCTTCTCGTTTTAAAGTCTCGATATCTCTATCTGCATCCTCAACAGGAGGAATAAATGTTGCAAGAGGATAATTGGAAAGAAGCTCTCCCAAATAAAAATCGATTTTTGATTGATCTGCTCCAAAATGATTCTCAAGCATTTTCTTAAAATGAGTAGCAGACGACACTCGGATGTATGGGGTGATCCTTCGATCCAACTTTTCAACTTCATACTCCAAAGGGGTATCCGTAGAATATGGAAAAACCTCACCTCCTCTAACAATATTGGAAAGAGGAGTTCTTACAGTTGAAATTTTGGTCGTGACTATTGACCCGCTGTCATTGGCTTTGAACCTGCCAAACTGCCACTGACGAGTCAATGTCCACAGTGGGTCGAAAACTTCAAATGAAAGCGCATCGGCAAAATCTTCCTTGCGAGTTCGAGGCTCGATTCTGGAAGAGACTACAGCATTCCTCGGGAGGGCTTTATTCACTTCGTCCAAATACCCGGATAAGCCGAATTTTCTGACCAACCAGCTACTTTCATTGTTTCTGCTTGAAGGCATATTTAGTTCAATTTTAAATTCAACATTAGTTTCTGAGAAGGTATCCACCAGGGATACAGTCAAAAATATCGACGCTCTTCCCTCCAATGAAAGACTTTCGTGGTCTGAAAGCACAACTCGAGAAGAAGGAGTGGCCGGGTAAATTTTGCAGCTCAAAATTACTCAAGAGAGGTAGGAATCGAGATAGGTAGGGATCCGAATAAATCATATCTGGATCTACAGCCCTATTCATGAGCATAAAGCGAGTCGTATCAAGCAGTCCGAGCACATCTTCCAGTCTCCAAGTGGCATCAGTTCCGATTTTGCTGAATTCTGGATGAATAGCCAACAGTAAAGTCTGTGGTGCCTCATTATCCGGTTGATCACAATGGAAAGTCAAACCGGCTGTCTGCTTCTTGTAGGGGATGTATTCAATCCAAGAATCAATGATGAACCCTGCATTATAATGCCGCTCTCCTGTCCTGGTATACAGTTTGGCTGCAGAGTCAGCCCCATACAACACGATAGAATCGACATTCTGGAGATCTCCCTCATCTTCAACTCCACAACCGAGCCATTTATCTCCGGCAATCTCTCTGCCATCCTTGACCTGTAGAATCGAAGTATTCGGAGATCTCATCCCAAAAGCCGATCGAATCATATCCACATCATGCCAAAGCTTCATTCCGCCATATACTTCTGAGACTTCCATCTGCCAATCTTCAAATGAATCGAAGTCCAGATTGGAATATTGGCCAATCCCGTTTCGGAGAAGAGTATCGCAAGCGATCCGATCTTTGACATCGGGGAGCATAACATCCATCGTAAACCCGGGGAAAATTTTGAAAGAGTCCAATGTCAAAACTCTCAACGCCTTGATGTATTCAGCTGAAGAATAAATTACTTGTACATCGGTTTTGATAATCTTTTCGGCTTTTTGGATGCGTTTTTCTACAGTGTCAGCAGCGATAGCAAAAGTCGATAGAAAATCCAACTGCTTCTGTCTCACTTTATCAAATTCGATCCGCTGTAATACCGGATCGACTCTAAAAATTGGCTCTCCCTCAGCCTCACTGACCAAAAAGAGTTCTGGATCATAATTAGGCAGACTGTTTACAAGCCCATAGCTGACACATTTCGCCAAAAAATCCCACATTTTGGCAAGCTCCATATCCGGTATGTAGCGAGCGGACTTTAGGTTCAAGATTTGGAGAGACATACTCAGATGCAAGGATTTGTGGAGATCCAGAACATACTTGTAGCGAAACTTCAAGTCTTCCACATCAAGAGATTGTTCGTCATCCGGACCTGTCTCAATCACAGTTTTTGCAGTGCTATCATCAGGAGGCATTGGAATCCAATCTTTTGCTTTCATAGCACTGCTGCGAAGTAGCAAACTTCTCAACTTCCTGATCAGGAATTCAGCTTCAGCCAAGCTGATACCAGGTCTCTCCGTAATTGCCTCCGAGAAGTCCCAAAAGATCTTAACCTTGTCCTTCAGACAGTGATTTTTCAATCTCCATGCAGTCTCGACGAGACGGATGAAAGTGGTTTCGTATTCCGATAGATAGAGATATTCGATTGGATGCATACCAATCTCATTGAGACGACATACATGCCAAGACGGCACTCCATCCGAATGAAATCGCTGTACACAAAAAAAGATTCCGGACAGAGAGCCTATCATTTCCTCAATCCACCCATCTACGGAAGGCTCTGCAGCACAGAAAGCCGTACCAATGACATCTTTAGGATATTGCATCAAAACACCTACCCTGTGGGACACAACCACATGCTCCATTGGGGTATCAAGAATTGATGCAGGAGGGAGATTGCCATTACCATCTACCATAAATTTTGTAATCGCAGAGAACGAATCCATATCCCCTTGAATCAGACGGTGCACACCTTCGGAAAGTAGCAAGTCATTCAAAGCATCATAAGAATCGACAAGTCGTTCGATACCCTTGAAAAGACTCATGCGATGGGAGTGTATGGCATCTATTCCTGTTTCCTCATGCAAGACCGTGTACCAATCCAGGGTGCTGCGGTTTTTCTCCAGCCAGGAACTGACTGATTCTTGATAAGCCCATTTATCCAGAATAGAGGAGATAATAGCTTCTCCACTGATCACCTGCATGTTATAGTTGTCTGCCCGCTGATCTTGTGCTTCGATCTCTACTTTCAGAGGGAAAAGTTTCCGAAGAGGGTGGATGTATCGATCCATTTCAGTCTCCATATTCCTGCCTTCTCGGTATGCTTCGTGAAGATAACGCTCCAAATCAGCTCCCAGAATGGCAGAAGACGAAATGCCGGAACGTACTCCTTGCAGAATCCGAAGAGCCTGCCGTGCTCGCATAGATGAGAGATTCACGCACATATGCGAATCCAGAGCACTATTCTTTGTTCGGAGATAAGCACTCCGTAGGGCAGATGCAGAAAGGGCGTGTTGGATAGAAGGAGCAACAACGAATTCCCCTTTGTCCTTTCCGGACATCTGATAAATATTCTTGGATCCACTGTTGTCTTCGGCTGCTATCCTCATCTTGGATATTATTTCTGAGCTGTTGTCCAGAACAGTTCGTTTATTCTCCTCTAGATTGAAAACCCAGCCGAAAGCTCCAATTTTGGGGACACGATTTCCTCTTTGGCGAAATTGTTCATTTAGGATATAGTCAAGCTCACCAGAAAACCAAGCATCAAGCCTGTATGTGAAAAGATCCAGAAACTCTCTTGCCAACAATTCTGCATCCTCATCTGAAATTTTATCAAGGACATTCTTGACTACCGCCACAGGTTCGGCCAGATCCTCCTTTTCTGTCAGGTCGGAAATACCCCAAGGATAGAAATGACCAACTTCCTCAAGACGACTCAGATAGGAAGGTACCTTTTGATCTCCTTTGGGGAGCAAAGGGGAATCAATCACGGTACGTCTCAGGTGAGAAATAGAATGTGGAGCTTGCCCTGCCATTTCAAGATATTTTCTGTCGGCATCAATTCCCTTGAGATCTTCCGAACTGATAACGCTCTCTTTGCGTAGCCTTTTCCATTCATCTGCCATGGCAACGAGAAAACCGTTCAACTCTTTGAGTAGAGGATCGGCATTACGCAAATCGTCGTCAAGTTTTAGGAAGTCTGTCACCGGGAGTATCCCATAGGGCAAGTCGTCAATTCGGAACGAAGGGATGTTACCTCTGGCACGGACATGGTTCACCACAAAATCTCCGATGACATCCAAAAGTCGGTCGAGCTGGCTGTCTTTGACTTTAACCTTATCCCGATAATGATCCCACAAAGCTCTGTAAGCCATCCTCGCCATCTCATTCTCAGAACGTTCTGCATTCAAGACTCGCCCCCAAGTCTTCCGGTAATCATTCTCTGAAAATCCGAGTATAGAAGCAACCTTTTTGGAGTCAGAAAGGTCATAAGCAGGAATTAGATAACGGTCTTCTACTTCCGCAGCATAGCGTTGCTGCATTTCGTCTTCATGCTCCACTGGTGCATACGTTCTCCCATGCTCAACATGGTTGGTAGGAGTACCAGCCTTAAGCATTTCAATTCGGGAATAGGCATAATTATGGCTATTAAAGAGGCTCTTCAGATGCTCTAAATCACCGAATCCCGTCTGTTTGAACCCGAGTATGTAGATGTAATTAAATCGCTGAACATCACTGTCTATAGGGACAGTAATTGCCATTCCTACTCGCTCGGCCTCGTCATAGTCAACCATCCATTTGCATTTCCCATTGACTATCAGATTCCCATTTTCGTCAATCTTGTAAGGAAGTTCAACTGTCTCATCCGTTGGATTGAAACCTATTTCTAAATTCGAAGGGATCTGATTCCCATACCAAGTGATTACTCTCTTGGATTCAGCTTCCTCCCCAATCATCATAAACCTATTTGGTAAGATATGCGAGACCGGCATATCAGGAGCCTCCGTTTCTTTTATCCTGACTTTCGGAAAAATATCGTGCTTCGGATCACGAAGGTACATCCAGATCATCTCATTCAATGGAATCCGGCCTTTATTCATGCGACTGATGAAATCATCCACTTCAGCACTAAAGGATCTGATCATTGTATAATCCACATCCCACAACTCCATCTGGCGTGCATTGTCAGCGTAGTAGGGATATTTCTCATAAAAGGAAAGGAAGCCATCCAATCGTTCTCGCAAATACGCAACAGTTCCTTGGACACTGTCATAGAGATAGTCGACAATATACTTGCACGTCAGCAATTCTCGTTCGATCAGGGAGAGTTGATTCTTGATGTCATTGATATTTTTCCGCACCTGTTTCTCAAAAATATACTCTCCCGTGTCGGGATCAATCCGATGTCTTTCATCAATATGGATAAAAGACAAATGTCTCTTGATCGACAAACACGCATTATCAATGCCTTCCAAGTTCTGATAAGGGCGCCGATAATAAAGTTTTCCTCCTGTACGAAATAGACCTATTGTCTCCGGTCTCATTGTTCGGCAAATCCATGCTGCCCTATACAAGGGATATTTTCCGCACAGCACTTGCCATGCTTCATACTCTCGCCTGGGACTTCCACTGGCAATGAACCATTGCAACCAAAAAAACTTTCCGTCTTCGATCTCTTGCCTTGTCAATGAATCAGTCAGATAATCCAGGAAGATCTCATTCGGGAAGATTCTGACACACAATTCCTTTTGAACTTTTCTGCTGCGGAAGTGTGTTTCTATCCTAACTGGGAAAAGGAGCAACGGGGTATGGGTTGGGACGTCACTCAAAACTTTCACAAAAGCGTTTTGCTTTTCGTATTGTGTGATAGGAGCCATGACTTTTTCTTATTCAAGATGGATTGGGAATAAACAGAGATAGGTGCTTGCCGTACAGTGTCGCATCATTTTTGAGGATCATACCTGCAATGGCAGCATCCTTTGCCCGAATAAACTGTTCGGAATCAGTAGGATTTTTCTCAAAACTCAAGTCCTGCACATCCTCTTCAAAGGTTAGCAAATAGCCATAATCACCTTTTGCAGGATTACCAAGTAGTTGATCGAAATTTGCCTTGAATCCCACCACATAAATATCATCTCGCAGGAATGCTTCAGAAACCGGCCGGATAATACTTCGATCGGCCTCATCGGCGGATTCCGCAAAAGTAATAACCCCTGGCTTGAACTTATCAGCAGAGGCCTTGTGCAGATATACTTTCGTCATTGGATATTGCTTCATCAACCTGCCCTTGACAACGAAAAGTAACAGACCTGCCTTGGTAGAGGCATGATTCTCGCCAATCTTCCCAGTCCAGGTATGAAGAGGTCTAACATCGAAAAAGTTGTCATTTCGGATGTCTTCTCTACTGGTCTCCGAATCCCAGAATTTTCTAAAATACGAACCTCTCTGGTCAGTAGGATACTCCCTCCACAGCAATTCTTTCCCCATTTCAGTATTCATACCACACAGAAAGGCTTCCACAAAAGATTCGTTCGTCCGCATCAATACAACCGAATTATCCGGGAGGGCGTCTACACAAGGGAGAATAAACTTATCCGACAAAAGCCGCAGGTAGTGATAGGTCGGCTCCGGAAAAATTGGATACGCCATAACCGGGAATTTGGACCGGAGCAGTTCATTGACATAGCTCTCACGAAGTTTCCTTCCGGAAAGAGTCTCGGCAAAAAATTCCGACATATATTCCGAAACAATTTCACGAACACGTTCCAGAATAAGATTGTCTTTGAACCCATTGTAGTTCGATTGCATCTGTCTTGTCTGTTCCTTCTTCAGTCTCTCTGCATTTTTCCGCTCCTTGATCTCGGCAGCATTTAAAGCATCTTTTCGAATCTCAATAACCTTGACACACTCGTCTAACTGTTTCCAAGCTCGCAGATAGTCGTTTGTTCCATTGTCATTGCAGTCTCGGAGAAAAACAATGTAATCTTGGATAGAGTCAAAGCACTGCATATCCTTTTTATCATATTTGTCCAAATGCAGTGTGAACCCAATTGGAGTATTCTTGAAGTAGTCGTAGATACGCTCTCGTAAAATGTCGTACCCTTGAGAAAGACTATTGGAATTGGGGCCAAAACCCAAAAAATTCTTCCATTTCTCCATCATTTGCTTCCATTGACCCGTAAGGTTAAACCTATAATTTTCACCAGAGGCTGAACCAGACCTGGTAACAATTCCATCAATTTCTCTTTTTAATCTTCCAATCAATTCACCAGGTGTGAGTGCAACCTCTTTAAGAGGATCTCTGAAGAACGAAGTAGCATGTTCTCGATACTGTACCTCAATCGCTTGACCGTTTTTCAACAACCTGCGAGAAAGAAAATACCAACCATCTTCGCCTCCTATTCGAGTCAGACCTTTCTCCGAACCAAAAGCTTCAGCATACAACTGATCATCAACAGCAACAATATTGGACAGAACAGTTCCATGAAAAGGATTAGATCCTACAGAATACTTGTTCTTATAAGCTCTCGTGACTCCAAGAATTCCATGACGAGAAAACTCACCATCCAAGAATTTCCGAATAATCTCCATGCAGAGATCTTGCTTTTCTCCACAATGCGTTCGTGTGGCCTCATAATTGAGATAGTGCCACAGATATTCTTGATTGTCTTTCGGGACAGTCGCAATTCGCAGACCGTTCTCAAAGTCCTGATCATTCCGAACCGGGTTGGTTCTCGTTTCAGCTGGGATGGTTGATTGGAAATGCCACTCGTCAATTTTCAACCTTTGGTAATCAAAATACCCAGTGAGATACTGATCAAAAATTTCTTTGGAAAGAATAGCGAAAATGCTATTGGTATGACTGCGGAACTGATGGACACTTGGCAATTCGGGGATTTTGTAGTCCGCAAGTCTGAATATCTGTGCTTCAGCGATATTTTGCATGATGGATTTCGGATCCACAGAAGACTGGATCCTGGCCAAAGCTTCTGTCATAGACTGAAAAGAGGCTCTTGCATAAGCACGCGGAATATTCCTGTCTCGGAGAATTTCTTGAGTCTGAGGCATTCCTCGAAAATACTGCAGCATAGTACTCATATAGTCCGGATGCTTTTCTCCATTCTCCATGACAACCGAGACTTTGTTCTGAAGAGAGGTAGTCACATTAGCACTTGCCAAACGACGGTACAGTTCGACATTCAATGCCTGAATATCTTCAACCTGTTTCCAAGCTCTATCGACAAACTCTTCCTGGAATTTTCGGACGATTTTTTTGCCAAGGCCGGCAACTGCTCGATAATGAATATCTAGATTGAGTTGAGAAAACCAGGAGGTTCCACTCTTCTGATTGTCACGCTCATCTACGGAGGTAGCAAAAATATGCTTGGCTCCATACAAGGGAGGGACGACCCAAGGATCATCATCAACACCACCAATTTCTTCCCTTTCGTTCTCCCCTGAAAGAATGTCCTTATTCTCTATGAGAACCGGGCTACCGGAAAGAAGATTTTTCAACCTGCGATAAACAGTACCTTCACGAAACGTCCCATCCGGAGCTGGGAAACACTGTTCGTCTTTTCTATTCAAGGAGCTTACCGCAGCAGGCATCTGGATAGAACGACGTTCCGGTCGTTCATCTTCACCTAAGGTATCAAAGCTCACACCTTCACCCATCTTGGTGATATCAACGTCGATAAAGGTTTTGGCTTCCGTCCAAACCCTCAAATCCTCCGCCATCTTATCGAAACTATCTTGCCCAGTCACGAAAGACCACGAATGGTACACAGGAAAGTCGAAAGGACGAGGGTGCATGGTCTTTTGTTCTTCAAAACTCGACTCCCATGCATGCGCTTGGGCTGTGGTATCTTTCACTTTCTCCGTATCAAACCCCAATCCGGCAAGCCTTCCCGTCTCAAAAGCAGGCACCAAAAAGACGACATACTCCGTGAATGGTTTCAGATCTCCTCCGGCACGTAACGCCAGCAATCGTGAGAAGACCGGAGTCTCTTTTGAAAATCCTTGAGCGTGCGCAGTCTTCCAAGAATCTTCTTGAGAAGGGAAAATGCTCTTGTATACCTCTTCTCCGGAAATACTGAATGAAACGTAGTTCAAATCCCCGGATTTTTTCTCAGCACAAAGATTTTTCTCACATACAAGCAATGCCAACCACGGTCGGATCCGATTATCAGCATTAGGCTTAACAGGAGAAAAACGCCAAGGGAAATCCGGCTCCCAGAACTCGATATAGGGCAAATACTGGGGAGGCATTGATGTACTCAGAGGCTTAGGAGTCACCTTGGAAATAGCCTGATCTAATACCTGTGTAATGTCGCTTGGGCCAACAAACTGAATTTCCTTGGTCTTAATGATTGTAGATTTTTCTTCATCTCCGTCCTGCGAAGCAGTGTCTGTATTCAAGAAGTGAGCTTCGAGAAACAGTGCGGCCCGATGCTTTGTCAACCAAAGATCCTTCTGAATCTCAGATGTTGTGAGCTTATCCTCCTCGGCAATCCTATTTCCCAATCCTTTCTTAACCCAAGGGAAATAGTATGTGGTTGCGTATTTTTCCATCTTCATGCAAGGATTGTGCTTTATACGTTTTCGAGTTGGTCAATGAAACTACGAGCCTTTCGCTTTAATGTGCAATCTGATTGCAGTATATATCGGCGAATGCCTTCTGCATTCCTCCTTTGGGAAGAAGAATGTTTTCTGTTCATTATTTCTTTAGAAAATTTACGTGTTAGAGGATCAGAAGGACCGTTTACATTCCTCAAAGCAGATATCCCCATCTTACGAGTGGATAATGCTTCCCGAGTACTCCATTCGGTTTGGGATGTCTCCACAGAATATCTCTGCCACTTAGTCCATACATCATCGTCCAAGAACTGACAAACACGCTCTTGAGCTGGTTTGACTTCCACTCCCTCCCCTTTCTCTTCCTGCAATCCATGGGTCAGAATAAAACCAGACTTCATCTTCTGGTAAGAAGGGGCTGCCAATTTTTCCTCATCGGTCAGATCTTTGATTAGTGCGGGGGCGAAGGAAGTGGACAGGAACTCATAGTCGTCCTCCTTTGTAAGCTCTATTCCGGAAATGCAGAGCTTTTCCATCTCGATCTGACAAACATCACCGGGTTCAGCCTCACCATACTTCTCCATTCGTTCTCCGAGTGGCACACCACTTTGGCTGAAAGCGATTGTATCAGACGGCTTCGCGACCAGTCCTTCAGATTCGATTTCGGAGAAGGAAACCAGTCTATCGACCACATCGTTTGAGAAAACTTGCCAGTTGGTGTTGTCAGTAAAGCCGGCTTCAAAGATGGGGAATATAGAGATGTACTTTTTTTCGCTGCCTTCCAGAGCTCTACCCCAAGTCTTACTAAAATGTGCACGTTTTTTGACGAATAGGATCCGGAAAGTAGCTTCTCCAGAGGCATGCCATCTTGCAGGTCCACTCAATTCCAGAGCAATACCTACTGCGAGCAATGTGATTCCACAACATTTTACCTTCACTCCCGCAGATCCTTCGACCATAAATAGGAAGGGGTTGAACTGGAACAACGCATTAAACTCAAAGAAGCCTGAGATAGAACAGATGTATAGGTTGATGTCCATTTCCATCCTTGCTCCAAACTGGACGGTATTGGACGTGACCGCAAAGTAAGTATCGAGGGAGAATTTGAGCACGGAATAATTCAACTTCATTCCGATTCTCCGCATATCACGGACATTAAAACCAGCTTCCGGCTTGTACTTAGGATGGAATCCTCCCGCCGAGAAAAGGAAGCCCTTGGTATCACCGGCCCAGTACATCCGGAAGGCCACATCGCCATAAAGGTCAATGCCTACGATGTGAGAATCAACTAGCGAAGCATCGAAGGAGAGGCCCTTGCTAAAATCAATCATCCCGAGGAAGTAGACATTGAGCGACAGAAGCCAATCCAAAGACTTCGAAAGGCCGATATGCATTCCTCCGGCGATAATTATCACGACTGGATCAGGGGCCTGAATGAAAAGCCCTGCATCTATCTCCATAACATCTGAGAAGGTGATTCGGGTCATGAAACCGAAAAAGACTTGTTCTTCTTGAGTCGGGAAATAGGTCGTGATATTACCCAGTATCGTATCCAAATGTTGGGCAATGTCGTCTATGAAGAGTACGGCACCCAAAGTTCCATCTCGAGTAGCACTGATGAGTCTATCTTGGTCAATCCGTCTATTGATACCCAGAGATCCACCGATCTTGGTCAACTGAAAGCCCATTCCAAGTTGGATTCCCGGTTTGAAAGTCGTGCTCAGTGCAGCCATAAAAGAGAACCCCTTGCTACCATCAGGCATACGCATGCGGAAAAGAAGGAGTGCATCCACGCTACAGAGATTCAAGACTCCGATACTAATTGCTCCCAGAAACTCCTCTTTCTCCTTACTCCATTTGATGATTCCGGCACCGGTTACAGCCTTGGTATCAATAGAAATCCCTATTCCATCGGGGAAACTGAAATGCGGTCTAATGTCGAAGTCTCCAAATCCACCTTTGTCATTAAAGACATTGACATCTATTCCAAATCCAAGATCTGCGAACGAAATGGCTATTCCATGAAAATCAGCGGTAAAAGAGGAATTGAAATCCGCAAGCAGATTGTTGCTGGGACTTCCTCCCAATTCTATCATCAAATTGTTGAATTTCACGAAATTCAGGTCCACATTCTTGTCCAAAGGAATCTGGACAAGGTAATCACCATTGATCCGAAATCCGTCTTTAACACTATACCCGATATCCAATGACTCCAAGCCAACTTTGATAGGCTTCTTGAATATCTTGGCAAAGAAGTCATTCATACTGGCCAAAAACAAATTCAGCTCCAAGTCGCGTAGACTTCCGAGGTACCCCGCATCAAACCCTTCGTTGTATCCAACGTAAATCTTCTGAGGGTAGTCCATGATGGAGAGTGAAGCAATGCTATCGTCTTCATCAGAAATCTTGTCAGGGTCGGGTCCAAAGATCATCAACTTGTTGTTCTCTGTCCGGGAAAACAGCAACTCGAGATAAGCCTTGAGCGAACCAGAGACTTCGTCCAGAGGGATGATAGAAGGTAACCGGTCTCCGGGCTTTGTTGTAAGGAATACTCCCAACTTCTGCGAATCCTGAAGTTTTTTCTTGGCATCCTCATCAACGCGCTCAAAATCGAAGTCTCCGTTCATGCTTTCGGAAGCACCAAGTTTTAGCTTATGATTGGCTCCGAGATTGATTTCTACTCCAAAATCACCGGAAATCATAGGTAGGAGATACAATCCAGCCTTATCGCTTTCTCCAATCTTCCGAGATCCTACGAATGCAATAATCTTAATGGACACATTGCCTGATATGGATGAAGAAGAGGGTTTCTGTGAAGAGGCATACTCATAAAGAGTTACACAGAGGAACTTATTTTTGACATCTAACGAATATGGAGGAAGTTTGACTGCTCCAAAATCGAAATCTGGCAAATCGACCAGCTCCCTGAAATACTTCTTCACGCTTGTGGGTACAGCCTTATAGAACTTGATCGCAAATCGGAGACCATCTTGCCAAGAATCAATCTCCGCAGCTTCCTGAGGAATAGCAATCAACTGTTCGGCAAACTTGAGATTTTCGGGATTGAACAACTTCTCGTACTCTCTCAAGTCCGGAATATTGGGTAGATTCCTCCTGATACTGGCAACAGCCTTGGGCAACAACTCTTCTCTAAGCCAAGTCTTCACCGCCTTCTCAATGGCATTCTTGTACGGTTTGAGGATATTGTTGTAGAGAGATGTGAGGAGATGATCAAGATAAGCTCTGAACACATCTACAGAAAAAGATTTGAGCTTATCCGGATAGTCATCGACTGTATTGCTGACAGACCTCAATGTACCCCTTATCTGAGAAGACTCAGTCAAGGATGTCACAGTTGATTCAACAGCTGTCAAGAACTTGTCATAATAAAGAGGTCCAAAGTCCGGCAAAATTTCTTCTATTGCGTCCCTGAAGATCTCGAAGTATCTGTAGATATTGAACCCCGAGAAGGGATTGTTCGGCAAACCTCCTTTGAGCAATTTTTCGATTGCATCTCTCCCATATTTCTCGACATCTTTGACAGAAGAGGGAATATTCTCCATCTGCTTTTCGAATTCCTCTCCAAGATCATCAATCACACCTTTGAGTCTATTCCTCCAGACTTCCTCTTCGAAAAGTGCCCTTGCCATTTTATCCATGGATTGGAGCAATGGTCGGAAGTTATTAAGAAGAACATTGGCATCCTTTGCTCCCGAAACAACAATGGCTTTTCCCCAAGCATCAGGGTCAACATTTTTAAACAACTCGTGCTCCGCTGCCTTCTCCTTTAGTATACGAATGAAAGGATCTACAAAAGCGCGCCCGAAAAATTCATTATTGATATCTAATTTCGAATCGAACAGAAGTCTTTCAATGTCAGAGCTGCCCTCTGTAATGAGGAGATCAATTTCTTTCCTGACGCCACTGGACAGAGAGTCGAACACAGATTTGGCCTCGTTCTTTGCATTCTTGTAGGCTTCTGTCAATTCCTGCCTGACAGCAGTCCCAAACTCAGAAATGACCTTTAAGACATCAAAAATGAAATCTCGGAATTTCTCCAGATTCTTAACAGCCTCAGTATTGGATATTTGAGCTCCAAAATCTTTGATCTTTTCGCTGATACGGATCAGGAGTTCATGCAAAAACTGTTGGATGTCCTCAATATTCGGAACCTGCGGATTGAAGGCTCGCATCACCTTCAAAACTTTTTCCATCAAATTGATGGCATCATCATAGCTTTCAATAGGGTAAATCTCCCTCAGATAATCAATAGGATCAGTGAACAAGCGTTTTAAGCGTGACCACCTAATCACTTGGATCTCGACAGTCGGTGCGGTTGCCTTCATTTTCGCAACTGCATCAGAAAGAAGATCATTTACCTCCCTGACAGATTTCTTTGCATCAGACAAAATTGCCTGAAAGTCCTGCGAAACAAGATCTATATCTGCCCGAATGCACGAATAGGGAAGTTCGATAGAATTAGGAATGTATTTGGCAACCTTGATAGTCTCTTTATCAAAGACCTTAAGGAAATCCAACACAACATAGATCTTGTTCAGAATATTAACGAATTGGTTGTAGTCATCAAACAATTCGTTGCCCAATTCCTCCAACCTAGCCTTGGCGGTCTTGAGTCTTACTGTCAAATCAGAACTTACTTCCCTAACCGCTTGCAGGCCTTTTTCTTTAGCTGCTTTCGCAAGTTCTTCCGCCCTGTCACATAACTGACTTTCAAGCTCTGCTATTTCCTTTTCGAGGGCTTTGATCTCATCGACAACTTCGCTAACAGGGCGAGTTAAATGCTCCTCAATACCTTCTCTGATATATTTAGAAATGTCTGAAGCTCCGTCGACAAGAGCACAGATATCGTCTGAGAATACGTCCTTGGCATTGCTCAGGATAGTTATGAGGATATGATCCAGAATTCGATCTGCAAATTCCTTATTGAAAAAGTTGTCATCAAGGAAATCCAGAAAACCCTCATATTCAGAAACCAGCTTCTCCCCCTCTATATCTTTGAATTTACGGACTATGTCAAAAAGATCTACAATTAGCTCCAGAAGACTGTAAATATTGCCAAGAAGCCCTTCATCTGTTGGTACTTCAGAGTCTCCCAATCCTCCCTGGTCATACAGTTTTTTGGCAGCCGTCAGAAAAGACGCTGCTTTCGATCCGGCAGAAGATGGATTGGTCAGAACCAAATCAATCTCACTCTTCCAGTCGACTGTTGTAGAGAGACTTTGCACCACATTCCCAAGTTTGACCAAAACAGCCATGCAAGATTTGACCAAATCGAACAATTCTCTATTCTTCTCAAACTGTGAGAGATCGTAACCAAGTCTATGGAAAAGGCCGTTGACATAGTCCTCAAACTTGAATTTTCCGGATTCTACTTCGGACAGGAAATCTTTGGGAGAATAATCCTCCAACTCAGATTTGTCCGGCATATATTCAGAGATATTCTGAAGCAGATCCTTCAAAAGAGCTTCTTTGCTCTTAGATAGCACAAGTCCAATTTTTGAGAGTATTCTCTCAGCTCCTTGCAGGGAGGTGGGATGAGTAGGGAGGGCACTCATAGTTCTATAGATTTTGTCAATATCATCATCTATTCAGGGAACACACTTTCGACACAAAACAAAACGAACAACTATCCCTTTGAATAGTAACAAAGCCTCAGTACAACAAGAAGAATCAACCTGACTCAGACATCTGCAACTACTGCGAACTAACAACTAAAATCTCTCGTTCCCAAGAAGGAAGTCTCTCGTTAAATCCGCCAGCAGAGCCTATTTATCATTTTATGAAAAGGGAAAACTCCCTTCTCTCCTCTTCCAAGCTAAACTTAATGAAGTATCTCAAGACTCCAAATAAATCGCGAGGCTTAGGCTGGCTGGAAAGTCCCATTAAGGTATTCCTCTGTGTAGGCATAGCCATATCGTGTTATCTGCACGGTGTCACAAAGATATATTTTTTAATCCTACAAATCAAATATTGCAAAAACTGTCATCCAAAAGCAAGATTTGGCATCCAAGCTTCCACAAAAGAACTATTCGAGGTCAAATTATATATAGAAATCTTTGAAAAATAAGGAGATGTAGGAAAGAGGTATTCTTCGGATAAAAGGAGGGAAGAATTTGGGGGGAAGCAAGGGACAAGGAATAAAATGGCTTGTAAATTACCCTTGCGGAGCTACATGAACGATCTCCGCAAGGGTAATAATATGTCTTATCCTATACACATAAGGACATAATTATCCCTGGTGTTCTGTATAGGTTAAAGGCGATGCTCTCAAGAATGTTTTGGGTATGGGTCTTTGCAAGCCCCCGGTAGCGACATCGTCCGCCATGAAACCTCCGACGAATATTGCCAAAGGTGTGTTCGATAGTAGTCCGTATCGGACTGATGGCTTTGTTTCGCTGTTTCTCTTGCTTGGTCAATGCCCTGTTGCGTTGTGCCTTGTGCATAATGCCATCTTGAGGGTGATGTGTTTGCAGGTACGAACGATTTTTTTGAGAAGCATATCCTTTGTCCGCCAGGATGGCTGTGCCTTGTGGAATGTTTATACTCTCCAATAGCGGAATAAGCTCCTTCGTATCACTGCAGTTCGCTGCAGTCGTTATCACCCTTTGAACATTGGTCAAACAATGCTTTTTGTATCCATAGTGATAACACTTTTGTTTGTACACCCAACGTGCTTATTCATCCGTCCCTTTACGCTGACGGACAAGCTGTTTTTGATAATCCTCCGCCGCCTCTTTTTCCTGCTCGCTCCGATTGTCTTCCCTGTCGTCTGCGACTTCAATCGTAATGCTTCCATTGGGTTTATAGAGACCTTTGCACGGCAACTGGCCTGCAAAGGTCTCAGATAATGTTTTTTCCACAAAAGCCTCTAGCAATCTCCTCATACTTAATCGAAAAAGATTGCTAAATGGCTACAAAAGTCAGGACCTTGCAACTAAGCCTAATACACAGCAAGTCTCAACGATAATTCACATAGAAAGGTGTTCCGAGCGAATGATAGTTATAGGCACCAAACTTACCTGCACCAGGAGACCATTTTCCTGCCATTGAACAAGGTATGGCCTGATAACGTCCATCTGGCTTCTTCACAATCACATACCCAAATACCACCCTATAGCGACCTGTTGAATTATCCTGAATAGTCCACTCATCACTCTTAATCAACGTCTTAACTATTTTATCATTAGGCCACTGTTTTTGCATAATCTGCTCAAAAGTTGCGACCATCTGAGGCGTATTCATTCGTCCTGCTTTTGGCATGTCGTAGACGCGATTCTTCCGCTCATTGTACTCCTCCTGTATACGTGAGATTTGCTCCTTTTTTTGCTGCTGATATCTCTCATCTATCTCTCTTCGATTCATCGGCTTGGGATAAATATCTTGATACTCTTTATCCATTAAAGAATAAGTCTTTTTCAACGAAGCAACCAAAGTCTGAACCTGAAGATCTTCATCTCTCAATCGCCCATCATACAAGCCTTCAGTTAGCTTCTGCACCGCTGCGAACAAATAGTACTTCTTCTGATTTGGGGTCGCTTTACTGTTGATATACCCGTCTATCTTGCTGAGTAATTCTATCAAACTCACTGAAGACCCATTCCATGACCCAGTGAAAGGAGCTAACATGATCTTATTCACAGCCCCTGTTACTCTGTCATATTCGGCAGACCAATCATTCCAAGAAAAGTCAGCTATGCTTCTATTGCTTGGATTGTTTGAAACTGAGGAGAAATACAACAAATGTTTATTATCATCAGGCCAAGCCATATATTCAATATCTCGCCGTTCTACAGCCTTTTTCAACTTCAATAAATAATAGGCCAAACATTCAAACTGGGCACGGAGATCCAGCTTTTCATCAAAAGCTCCCCCATTATCTCTTTGATAAGCCTGAGCATAAAAACTATCATCTGTTTGCTCTGCCACCTGTACTGTTTTCATTATAGATAGGGGATCGGACTCCTTCTGTAATACTTTTCCTCCCTTGGGCTTAGTAACATCTACAACCGATTGCTGAATCGGTGTTTGCACAGGATTTTTCTCCTGCTTGATCTCTGATTCAACCCCTTGCTTCACTTCTTCCGAAACTTCTTTTGCTACTTTTACGACTTTCTCTTTCAATTTCTTACCAAAAGTGCCAAACTGCGCCTGCATTGGAGCTAAGCTGAAAAAGAGGACCAGACTAAACCCACAAAAATTTCTAAATGATGACATTTTCATTACAAATACAATTTATTTGATAGATACCAGTTTTAATCTTACGCAAAATTAAGATTTTAGCCTCGAATTATCAGGTTCTAATCAAATTTCTCTGAGGTATCTAAGCATCTATTACCATAGAATGGTGTAACAATCACTAATGATTAGTTTTGCAGTCATGAAAACAACAGAGATCTGTATATCGGACTATACATACGAATTGCCGGATGAGCGGATTGCCAAATATCCGTTACCCGAGCGTTCGCACTCCAAACTACTATTCTACAACCGAGGGGGCATTTCCGATCATTTATTTGTTGACTTGCCCGATTTATTGCCTTCAGATGCCATTTTGGTGCGCAATAACACGAAGGTAATCCGAGCCAGATTACTTTTCAGAAAAAATGGAGATGGTGCCCGTATCGAAGTCTTTTGTCTGGAGCCTCACCTCCCTGCCGGTTATGACACCAATCTAACTACCACTGAGACGTGCAGTTGGATTTGCATGATCGGAAATGCCAAGAAGTGGCGAGGAGCTCCTTTAGAGTGCCAAATACAACATCGAGACGGTTCTCAAGTAACACTACGAGCAGAACGAACCGGAGAAAGAGAAGGAGAGGGCGAAATCGTACGCTTCTCTTGGGACAACCCACAACTATGCTTCGGAGACCTACTGGAGCTGTGCGGTGTACTTCCGATTCCTCCCTATCTGCACAGAGAGACAGAAGAGCAAGATCTGCAGACCTACCAAACGGTCTATGCCCAGGCTAAAGGGTCGGTAGCAGCTCCGACTGCAGGGCTACACTTCACTCCCAAAGTCTTCACCGATTTGGCTCGTAAACAAATACCAGTACTGGACTTGACTCTTCATGTAGGAGCCGGTACATTCCGACCGGTGAAAACAGCTACCATCGGCGAACATCACATGCATCGAGAATTAGTTGTAGCCTCCCAGTCTTTAATCAAGGAACTGGCCACAACCGCTCGCAAACCCATTGCCGTAGGGACAACCTCGGTACGCTCACTGGAGAGTCTGTATTATTTAGCGGTTTTAATTGCCGAAAATCCTTCCATTCCCGTTTCTGAATTACAAGTCGAACAGTGGAGTCCCTATATCCGCTCCACATCTCTGCCCAACCGCACAGAAGCCTTTGCAACTCTCTTGAGGTATATGGAAAGAAATGAATTGGAGCAGCTGATTTTCCCCACTGGCATACTAATTGCTCCAGGCTACACCTATCGAGTAGTAGAGGGTATACTGACG
Organism: Porphyromonas crevioricanis; assembly: GCF_900476255.1. Lineage (NCBI taxonomy): Bacteria > Pseudomonadati > Bacteroidota > Bacteroidia > Bacteroidales > Porphyromonadaceae > Porphyromonas > Porphyromonas crevioricanis. The sequence goes on along the minus strand of NZ_LS483447.1, from coordinate 1,160,661 downwards.
AATTTCCATCAACCCCAATCCACACTTATTTTGCTGGTTGCTGCTTTTGTGGGAGAGCAGTGGAGAGATATATACAGACATGCACTCGACAGAGACTATCGTTTCCTGAGCTATGGAGACAGCTCTCTCCTGTTACGCTAATTTGCCACAACCCCAAAAAGAAAAAGAGTTTCTCCTAATCTGCGTAAGACTTATATTTGCTCTGTATGAAGATCATAGCTGTTGCATCTAACTATAGCGATCACATCGCAGAAATGAGCACTGGTACAATCCTTTGCCAAACGAAACCGGAGTCTCCAATTTTTTTCCTCAAAGGAGATGCAGTGCACCGACTGGGTTATCCTTTTTTCTACCCGGATCTATCGAGTCAAATAGAATATGAGACGGAAATCGTTGTGCGAATAGATCGCATTGGTAAATATATAGATGAGAGATTTGCCCATCGCTATTACAGTGAACTGACAGTGGGATTGGATCTCACAGCTCGAGATCTGCAACGACAAGCCAAAGCAGCAGGCAAGCCATGGACGGCTGCCAAGGCCTTTGAAAGTTCAGCCGTAGTAGGGCAATTCTTTCCGAAAGAGCAATTCGGAGATCTCACCAATTTGGATTTCCGTTTGGAAATTGATGGGCACTGTGTGCAAAAAGGCAACACTCATGACATGCTATTTTCCATAGATCAGCTGATTGCCGCTGCCAGTCGCATTTTCCCTCTTCGAATGGGAGACCTGCTCTACTGTGGTACTCCTGCCGGGGTAGGCCCCATAGCCATAGGACAAACTCTCGTAGGGTACGTGGGAAACAATAAAGCTTTTGAGATGAGCGTTAAATAGTCGGGTATCCCTCTTGTTAGAGATACCGGAAGGCCCCCCTCTGTTTCGATTTAAGACTAAAAAAGATGACCGTACATAGATACCACCACCTCCTATCCCTACTCTGCCTCTCTCTCTTGTGTACAGTAGGATTCATTTCTTCTCCTCGGGTCCAAGCCCAATCTTTCCCTCCTCCATCTTCGGAGGCTCTTCCTTTGGCTGCTCAAACTTCGGTTATGAATTCAGGGCATTGGGTCAAAGTAGATGTTACCGAAAGTGGTGTCTATTGCATTACTGACGAAGAATTGCGTAGAGCCGGCTTCAAAGATCCCGAAAAAGTGGGAGTATATGGCTATGGAGGGGCAATGCTCCCAGAAGATCTCCGTCGTATCAAGGCTACGGACCTTCCTGCACAACCCTCTTTGAGGGAGGGGAATGCTCTCTATTTCTACTCACCCGGGACGACAACCTGGTACTACGACGGTAAGACAAAGCGTTATCAACACACGACCAATATATACAGTTCATCCGGCTATTATCTCTTGTCGGATGCAGCAGATCCTGTACGCATACAAGAGAAAACTCCTTCCGAGGCTGCACAAGGAGAGGAACGGTCTACAATAGCTGTGTTGTTACACGAAGAAGACCGCACCTCGCTTGCTTTCTCAGGGCGCAAGCTATGGGGTGAATCCTTTGCCTTTCGCACTGATTACCAATTTGAAGAGATACTCCCCCCACATGCCACAGGAGATATTCGTGCCAAGCTCCGATATGTATCTCGCAGATCTACCGAAGGGAAAATGACAATGAGCCTGAATAACCGGCATGTGATAGAAGACATCCAAACCCGCATCGATCCTAACAACGAACGCTTTTCTTCCTATGTCCGTGGATACGACTGCATTGCCTATAGCAAGGACGCTGTACAACCGACCTCTGAAAAACTATGGGTAGAGCTCAAATATTCTCGAACCGGGCAATCTGTATATCTGGACTACTATGAATTGAATATCGATGGCCAACTTCGTCTATCACCGGGCAAACAGTTACCTATGTACCAGCTACCTCGCCCTGAGAAAAAAGGGCAAGCATTGCGCTACATGATAGATGGAGCCGATTCAGAAACGAGAGTTTTCTCTACATCTGAAATAGGTAACCCATATCTCTGTCCTCTTCGCCCATACAATGGAACCTACGGCTTTGTCGATGAAGCCCCGGGAGACAGAGGAGCTACTTATATCGCTTTCCGATTATCAGATGCACGGAAAGTCCAAATTACAGGACCTGTTGCCAATCAAAATCTCAGAGGTGAAACTTGGCCGGATCTGATTATCATCACCCCGACCGGGCTCAAACCAGAAGCAGAAAGACTTGCCGAATACCACCGTTCGGCAGATGGGATGAGAGTTGTTGTAGCTACGGATGAGCAGGTGTACAACGAATTTACCGGAGGTACACCCGATGCCACAGCCTATAGGCTTCTGGCTAAAACCTATTATGATCGCTACCTGATAGAAAATTCCACCTCGGAAAAGCCCTGTCCAATACAGCTATTACTCTTCGGAGACGGTAGCTACGACAACCGTATGGTTACAACAGATTGGAAACAATATCGCTCCAAGGGATACAACTTCCTGCTCACCTATCAAAGTGAAAATTCACTCAATCTAGATTCGTATACCGCAGACTCCTATTTCACTGCCCTAAATGCAAATGAATCCAACAAACCCATAGGAGCACAAAAATACACGATCGGCGTTGGGCGCATCCCGGTGCGGACACTAGCCGAAGCACATACCGTTGTAACCAAAACAATCCGCTATGCCGAAGATAGGAAACCCGGACAGTGGAAAACCAGAGCCATATTTGTTGCTGACAACCAAGACGGCTTCTCTCATTTCAGGCAAAGCAACAGAATCGCTGATGGCCTGCAAGAGCTAAACCCGTCTCTGATCGTTGATAAAGTATTGATGGATATGTACAAATTAGTCTCCGTCAATGGCAAAACCACCGTACCGGATGCAACTCGAAAGCTCATGGATGTACTCAACAAGGGAGCCTTACTGATCAACTACAATGGTCATGGAGGACCTCAGGGCTGGGCCGACGAGCAGCTACTGACCCTGCAAATGATCAAAAACTTCAAGTACAAAAACCTTCCCATCTGGATCACAGCCACTTGTGACTTTTGCAACTTCGACCATTTCTCTACATCCGCAGGAGAAGAAGTCCTTTTCAATGAACAAAGTGGAGCTCCTGCCCTCTTTACGACATCCAGGGTGGTACTCGATGTGCCTAATTTCGAGCTTAACCAAGCCTTGACAGGAAGGCTATTCAAGCAAACTCTCAACAAACGCAGCTATCGATTGGGCTCGGTACTGTCTCAGGCCAAGAATCCCAACGAATATGTCAGTCCCTCTGACACAATCAACAAGTTAAGCTTCTTCCTCATTGGGGATCCGGCCTTAAGCTTACGCCTACCAACCCACCAAATCAGAGTAAAGAAAATCAATGGTTTGGCAAGCGGGGGAAAAGACCTTATCCCCCTACGAGCCATGCAATCGGTGGTAATAGAGGGAGAAGTAACGGAGAGTGGGGGGGACAATCTTGACGAACAGTACAATGGTAAACTCTATGTGTCAATCTTCGATAGTCGGCAAGAGCTAACCACTTTCCCCGACAAATCTGGGAAAACCCAAACCATACAGGATTATCCGAGCGTTATCTATGCAGGTTTGGCCGAAGTTGTCAATGGTCGATTTGAATGTCGCTTCGTTGTTCCCAAAGATCTTATTTACACCGGAACCGAGGGACGAGCTAATTTCTACTGTTATGACGAAAAGAGAGGGTTAGAAGCCACCGGATACGACAAGTCTTTCTTCATAGACCATGGGTTGGCCCAAGATGTCGAAGACAAAGAACCTCCAGTAATCGAGCATTGCTATCTCGGTGTGGAGAAGTTCCGAAGCGGAGACAAAGTCAACGAATCGCCCCTATTTGTAGCCAAGCTCTTCGACAAAAGTGGGATCAACCATTCAGGATTAGGGCCAGGACACAGTATCTCTCTCTCCATCCATGGAGCAACAACAGCCGTACACGAGTTAAACAGCTACTTCACACCCTCTTCTCTTGAGAGTGGAAAGGGAGAAGTGGCGTTCGTGCTGCCAACGCTGAATGAAGGAGACCATACAGCAACTTTCACAGTTTGGGATATTTTCAATAACGTGACAACCTATGATTTCGCCTTTAGGGTAGTACCTGGGCTTAGTCCGGTAGATGTGGCAACAACAGTAAGACCCAATCCAGTGCGTTCCGATCAAGTGAATATAGCCATACAGACCAACCAGCCTTCTGTAGAACTGCAATGCTATGCCGAGCTCTACGATTTCACAGGGAGAGTGGTCCAACGTACTCCTCAAACGACCATCAGTAGCCAGCCGGATGCCCCGGCTATCCTGACTTTCTCAATAGATCCCGGGCTAATTGACGGGCTGTATTTATATCGAATCTTTATCGGCCACAACAATGATCAAATGAATCATTCCGAGGGGAAGCTGTTATTGCAAAGACAATGACAGCTTCCCTTTGTTACTCTCTCCACCCAATGGAGAGAGTATTACAATCTATTCTCTTCCGGATTGTACAAGCTCTCTGTGTGGGTTTCCGACTGCATTTTTCTCGACTTATCTGCATTTCATAAGGCAGCCTTCCAGAGTGTTGCTTTCTATTTCTTTTTGCATCTTTTCGTTTTCGATTTAAGGGATTTCCCTTGCTCAAATTGGAGGTCTTTTACTGGGGTTTCCCACTCTTTTTTCGATATCAACAGGAGCCATTTTTTACTGACACGGGAGAGAACAAAAATTCTCTCCTGAGAGAATTTTCACTAACACAGGAGAGAGCAAATTTTTTCTCAGGAGAGAATTTTGTCCCTTCCAGAACGTCCTATTCATCGGGGTTTTGAGAGGTCAAAATAAGGCACAAAAAAGACTGCTGTTTACTTGCTGACAATAGTCTCTTTTTTCTCTCTTTTTCCAATTCTTGGAGGATGAAAGAGTTTACAAAACATATACATTCAAAATGGCCGGAGGCAGGAGTTTTTGAGTGCCATGCAACAGCCTAAAAAGTCAAACCATCAAATCTTTTCTATCAAAAAAAGAGAGTGTCTGCCCTGAAAAGAAGGGCAGACACTCTCCAATGAAAAGTTGACTACAACCACAAAGGCTGTTGCATAACATGGCACTCACTGCATTGTTTTCGACATTCGAGCTTAGTCATATACGAATGTACGACAAACCCTAGTCTCAGTGCCTTGCGCTTACTGCAATCTGCGCGGACCCACCATCTGTTTTACCCCAGGCCGAAGAGCCTACCAAGCTGAAAAACAATAAACGACATAAGCCAAGCCAAGGCACAGCTATAAAGAGCAGAAAAGAGAGCCCAACGCCAACTACCGCTCTCCTTGCCTATGGCTGTAATCACGGCTATACAAGGGAAATAGATAAGGACAAAGACCATCAGTGAGATCGCAATCAGCGGAGTAAAAGAGAGCTCTCCTCGGCTATTGCGCTCTTCCTTAAGTCGTTCGGTCAGCCGGTTATCGGCATCTTCCGAATTGTCTCCCATATATATAACGCCCAATGTGCTGACCACAATTTCCTTGGCAGCAGCTCCGGAGATCAGGGCCACCCCTATTTTCCAGTCAAATCCCAAAGGACGTATCACCGGCTCTATCCACTTGCCAATCCGTCCGATATAAGAGTTCTCCTGCTGTACAATCTGCTCAGCTTTCTCTCGGATCGATTCATCAGTAGTGGAAAGATTTGAGACCTCGTCTTCTATTGGTTTGATCTTTTTCTCAACGACGGCCCTTTGTTCGGCTTCTATCAAAGTCTGCTCTACATGATCTATCTGTGCCAAAGTGCTAAAGTCTCGCTCATCATTGCGAGGGAAATAGCCCAAAAACCAGATGACAATAGAGGCAAGCAAAATGACTCCACCCATCTTGCGCAGGTATTGCTTTCCCTTTTCCCACATATGGATAAGTACCGAACGAGATGTCGGCAAACGGTATGGGGGAAGCTCCATGACAAAAGGCATATCCTCCCCTGCAAACAATGTCTTTTTGAAAAGTCGTGCCATGAAAATAGCCAACACAATCCCCAGTAAGTAGATAGAGAACAAGGCCAATCCTGCGTACTGAGGGAAAAAGGCTCCGGCTAACAACAAATACACAGGTAACCTCGCGGAACAACTCATCAAAGGCAACACAAGCATAGTGATCATTCGACTTTTGGGGCTTTCGATTGTTCGTGTAGCCATAATTGCCGGCACATTGCAACCAAATCCCATAACAAGGGGGATGAAGGATTTTCCATGTAACCCCATCTTATGCATCAACTTATCCATAATGAAAGCAGCTCGGCTCATATAGCCACTATCTTCCATGAGTGAGATAAAGAAGTACAAGATCAAGATATTCGGCAAAAAGACAATCACTCCCCCTACCCCTCCTATCACGCCATCGAGCAGTAGATCCTTGAACGACCCATCAGGCATTAGATTGCCTATGGCATCGCCCAACAAGGCAACACCCTGTTCTATCCAGTCCATTGGATAAGCACCGAGAACAAAAGTGGCCTCGAACATAATGAACATGAAAAGCAAAAAGATCGGGAACCCCCACACCTTATGAGCAATCCAATGGTCAATCCGGTCTGAGAATGTATGTGCCGTTTTATGTCGTGCGATATACGTCTCACGCAAAGCTCCGGCGATAAAGCCATATCGACGATCGGTAATGACTGTCTCGGGAGATTCTTCTCCACTCAACTCATCTTCGACATTTTTTAGAGCAAAGTTTCTCGCTGCAATCACAAAGTCAGCCTTTTTGCAACGCTTCCTAATATAATCCTCGGTGTGGCTGTCTCCCTCCACCAATTTTATAGCCACATAACGAGGCAACAAGCCAACTGGCAAATCTCCCAGATGTTCAGCCACAGTACGACTTAGCTTTTCAATGACCGGCTCCAAAGTACTTCCATAGTCAATACTGATAGGCCGCAAACGAGATTCCTGTGAATTGTAAACCCTTAGGATACAATCGAACAACTCTTCCAATCCTCGAGAAGTTCGACAAATAGTAGGAAGCATCGGGATCCCAAGCAGTGTGGAAAGCTGCCGGTGATCGAGCCTGTCTCCACTCTTCTCGTACTCATCGTACATATTCAAGGCCATTACGATAGGCAAACCTATTTCCTTGGCCTGTACACTGAGGTAGAGATTACGTTCCAGATTTGTCGTATCCACTACATTCAGGATAATATCCGGGCGAGAATCTCCGGTGAGATATTCCCTGATATAAAGCTCCTCCGGACTGTATGGAGACAGAGAGTAAGTACCAGGAAGATCTACAATCTCGATGCGACACCCTCGGTGTGTGAAGTGGGCTGTCTTGGCCTCTACCGTCACTCCACTATAATTCCCGACATGCTCATGTGCTCCGCTTGCTTGGTTGAATAGAGAAGTCTTGCCACAATTGGGATTTCCCAAAAGAGCTACACGTATATGCTGCCTATCCGGGTAAGGGTAAGTGATAGCATCTCTTTCGCTAGAAACGTTAATAGCCTCCTCTTCAGAAGTAATGGAGAAGGAGGATTCCACAAATTCTTGATGAGCGACTGTGGGGAGCAACTCTACCTCAATGCGCTTAGCGTCCTCTCGGCGCAGAGACACATTATAATCCAATATCTTGTAGTAGACCGGATCTTGAAGAGGGGCTACCAATACAGCCGTTACTTCCTTGCCTTTTATAAACCCCATCTCCATGATGCGCTTATGAAAGACTCCTCTACCCCCTACCGCCTTAATAACAGCTCGCTGGCCTGTTTTTAATTCTGACAATTTCATTTGTGATAGCAAAAAGAGGATTTAGGCCGACCCTTTGATAAGAACTTACAGCCTGCCGGAAAGATGCCATGCTCAAACCGAAACTCTTTGGGTCCAAAAGTACGAATTTATGCCCCCTGCAGAGGGGCATTTATACACCAAAAAACTACCCATAAATAGGTATTTGGACAGGAGTGTTATCAGAATTGGAAATAGATAAAAGGCTGTACTTCCGCACTCTTTATTTGGAAAACAATAAAGACAGCAATCAACAGATAGAATGCTTGGAGCACAAAAGGAGAACGACTGACTACAGAGCGTATGCCCAAATCCCACTTCTTAGGGGTGAAATGAGCCAAATAGCCCAATAGCATAAGAAGAAAAACGTAGGGGTATCCAACCAACATTTGAGAGAAGACTTGTGGCTGGAAATCATGTATGATTTGAGAGAAAATCTGGACCACAGTTTCCATATTAGCGGCCCTGAAAGGTACCCAACTGAAAGCTACAAGATGAAAAGTGAATATTACACCTAAGAATCGCCACAAAGGCTTCATATCTCCGCCCTCGGCCTTAGCACGAGGGAACAGATGCATCACAAATTTATGTACAGCCAAGGCCGTGCCATGTATGGCTCCCCACAACACAAACCTCAAAGCGGCTCCGTGCCATAGGCCTCCCAGCAACATCGTAATAAGCAAGTTGAGATAGGTACGGAACTTTCCTTTTCTATTTCCTCCAAGCGATATATAGAGATAATCTTTGAGCCAGGAAGAGAGAGAAATATGCCACCTGCGCCAGAACTCGGTAATAGTAGCCGACTGATAGGGTGCATCAAAGTTGATGTTAAAACGGAAACCCAACAAAAGAGCTATGCCAATAGCCATATCGGAATACCCGGAAAAATCGCAGTAAATCTGCAAAGTATATCCGTAAATCCCCATTAAATTTTCAACCCCATGATAGAGCAAGGGTTGATCAAAAATGCGATCTACAAAATTCAGACTGATATAGTCACTGATGACGGCTTTCTTGAGTAATCCGGAAATAATCAAAAACAATCCTTCGCCGAACTCACTCCTTGTAACGAGAGGCTTCTTGTAGATTTGAGGGATAAAATCCCGCGCCCGTACAATCGGGCCAGCTACCAATTGCGGGAAAAACGACACATAAAACAAATAATCAATCCAGCGATTTAGGGGCCTGATTCGACCTCTGTATATATCTATGATATAGCTCATCGTCTGAAATGTATAGAATGATATACCGACGGGCAGGAATATGTCCATGGGAGTGTATTCGATAGCTGACAACTCGGCTATTCCCCACCAGTCCCCCACATTTTGGAGAATATTGGTGGACAAATCCAACAAAAAATTGAAGTATTTGAAGTAGGCAAGAACTCCCAGATTGATACACATACTGAGAGCAACCCAGAGCTTTTTTCTTTTTTGATCAGCTGTTTTGAATAGCAACGATCCTATCAAAAAATCACTGCTTGCAGCTAATACCAAAAGGCCAACATATACGCCACTGCTCTTGTAATAGAAAAAGAGAGAGAAAAGGGTAACGTACATGATGCGCAACAAGGTTGTACGCCTGAGCATCATATAGATAGGGAGAAACAGAAGGAAGAGGAGAAAAAACAAGCCTCCGGAAAAGATAATAGGAGACTGTGGGTCATAGCAAAGCAGCTCCCAAACTCTCGAGAAGTCGAGCGAAGAGAAAAAATCCATTCAGAATTGAGATAAAGTCTCGGGCCAGAAAGATAAAAACAACAAGGGAGAGCTAAGGTTTCAATCAAAAGATTGAGAAATGCACATAGCGTTTCGGATTTTCTCGTATATCCTTCATCAACATATCCGCACTATTCGCCAGACTATCTATACGCTTGTATAATTTGTCATCATTGAGTAATAGGCCAGCTGTATTATCCGTCTTTTCAAGTTGCGCGACAGCTCGCTTCAGTTCGTGCGTCATTGCACTGAGATCCGAAAGCGTCTGATGTATACGATCCATGTCTACCTTGGAAAGGGTTTCCGAAACTTGTTTGATGTTACCGGCTGTCTCATTCAGGTTGGCCATCATAGGGTCGAAATCTCTCCTCACAACCTGATTGATTTGTGCCATTGATTTATTGAGTTCCTTGGCACTGAGCTCTAGACTCAGCAGGATGGTACTAAACTCCGAACTGTTTGCCAACCGAGTAAGACTTGACAGCAGAGAGTCTGCCTTAGGAAGCAGATTTACAATGGCCGGCATAATCTTATTATTGGTCATAGCCAGAATATCTCCACTACCTGGTGATGCCAGCAAGGTATCTCCTACGGAGTGGTAGCCCTGCCCTCCCTGTTCCGGACGAGATAGATGCACCTCTGCACCGCTGAGAGCTGTTTGCTTTATAGCTACCGAAGTGCCCTTCTCGACTTTCATATCCGAGACAAGATCCAACACCAATGTGATCCCACGACCTTTCTTAAAGTCAAAAATCATATCCTTGACAATCCCCACCTTATAGCCATCTATCAACACGGGGGAAGCCTTATTGACGTTGTGAACTTCCTCGAAAGAGACATGATAAATATTTGGTTTTTTGAGCAAGTTGATTCCCTTGAGATAATTGATACCGAAATAAACGAGTATCAAAGCAAGAATAGCGAGGATACCTATTTTGGTTTTCTCCGAAAGTTTCATGATTATGGTATTGAGAGATTTAGACTGTTGTATTGCACTCAAGTTCAGTAGATTGCTTCTTCCCGCTTTCCATCCTTGTAACGAACGATAAAAGCATCTTTGAAATGCTTACGCACCTTTTTTCTTAGCTGTTTGGCTTTGTCGAGGCTGTTCACAGATCCATGGATGTAAGCATAGCGCTTGCCCACCAGTTCGCAACGCACTGCGTAGCCCTTAAACTGAGGATCATTGACTTTGACCTTTTTGCTTGCCGATATGAGTTGTACCCCATAGGTTGTCCCCTGAGTTTGAGACGCCTGCTTGGGAGTTTTTTCAGAAGTCCGGACAGTCGTTTCGGGTGCAACCTCAGTGGCATTCTCATCCTTTCCTGAATCATCACCCACAACTTTTTCCTCTTTTGTTGAATCTTCGGAAACAGTCGTCTCCGAAACCGATCCGGTAAAACGACGGTAATACCTCCCAAACCCTCTAACAATGGCATCAGCCAGTTGTTTGCGTCCGGTCTGACCGGCCATAAACTGCGCCTCCGATTTATTTGTAATAAAGCCAACTTCCGTCAATACACTGGGCATCGCCACATTGCGAACAACCAACAAATCTCCAGGCCTTACACCTCGATCTGCTTTACGACCGGCACTGTGATAAGCCTCCTGAATATAAGTGCCCAGCTCCACACTCTGGTCGTAGTGTATGTTCTTGATCATGGAGAAAGCAATATAACTCTCTGTAGATGAAGGATCAAATCCATGGTAAGTCTCTCGATAGTCATCCTCGAGGGTGATTGCTTGGTTCTCTCTCATCACAACTCTCAAGTTCGTCTCGTTTACAATCTCATTTTTGTCTGCCTTGTCCGATCCCAAGACAAAGGTTTCTGTACCATAAACAGCCTTATTGGGAGCACTATTGACATGTATGCTGATGAAAAGATCGGCCTTATTGCGATTAGCAAATCCGGCTCTCTCATGGAGTTTGACAAAAACATCCTTGTCTCGAGTGTACAACACCCTGACCTGAGGGTAACGAGCCTTAATAGAGTGCCCTACCTTAAGTGCAATATCAAGAGTAATATCCTTTTCTTTGAGTCCGTTTCCACAAGTGCCGGCATCGTGTCCTCCATGTCCGGCATCTACAACCACAACAAAAGACTTCTGCGATCGTCTCTCTGCGGCAGAAGAAGAAAAGGCTATCCCCCACAGCAAAGTCAGAAGCAGAAGCAACATCCCTCGCACTCTCCCAAAGGAAATACTCAGCGGCTGCGCCATACGACCAAAATTATGCAGTGTACACATCTGTTATATACATTGGGCAAAGGTAGTCATTAATCTCATGAAAGATCTTTCTGGTTCTTTCGTTCCTCAAGCGAAAAACAACCTTCCATCATCTCCACTTCTCTCAAAGGAGAGAAAAACGAGAGTGCATTTCTTCAAATCTAGCCAGACTTTCCTCTCCCCATTTACTCACAGATCTCCGGATTTGCTCGACATTCTTAGGGCCTTCCAGCTTCGTTTTGCTAAAAAAAAGATCTGCGTAACAAATAAGCTGCTCCTCCAAACTTATCGGATAGTATATCCTATCAGGAGGAAAATCCAAACCTCGGCTTGCTATTTCTTCGGGATAAATCCCTGTACCAGTATGTCGTTCAGCCACCAAAGCATGCTCCAATAAGCCTTCTCGTCTCAACAATTCAGCACCAAGGATACCATGATAGATATATCCGGACTCTCCACTGCAGCATATGGATGGAGCATTGGTAAGGAAAATACCAATATCGTGCAACATAGCTGCTTCATAGACAAAGTCTTTGTTTGCTTCGGAGCCATATTTCTGGGCTAACCGGCAAGCATACTCAGCCACATCGGTACTGTGTTTCATCAATATCTGATACAGCTCTGTCTCAGGTCGATAGTATTTCTCTATAACTGCTATGGGATTCATTCTCTTTGTAGGGGGAGATTTAAACAGAGAAAAGGGGGTACTCACAAGCAACTGCGAGCCCCCCTTTTCCATTATTTATGATCTGAATATTTTCGATCCGATCATCAACATACGCCCTGAGCTACCATAGCCTTGGCAACCTTCATGAAGCCGGCAATGTTGGCACCCTTTACGTAGTCGATATAGTCGCCTTGCTTACCATAAGTAACACACTGCTCATGTATATCGTTCATGATCTGGTGCAACCACTTGTCTACTTCTTCGTTGCTCCAAGAGAGGTGCATAGCATTCTGTGTCATTTCAAGACCAGAGCAAGATACACCACCAGCGTTTACAGCCTTACCTGGAGCAAAGAGCATCTTCTGTGCTACATAGTATTCACTTGCTTCAGCTGTACAACCCATGTTAGAAGTTTCGGCAACCAGCGTTACACCATTCTTGTGCAGCATCTTGGCATCTTCGAGATTCATCTCGTTTTGAGTAGCACAAGGCATGGCGATATCTACTTTCTGCTCCCAAGGCTTCTTACCTGCGAAGAATTTAGCGTTGGGGAACTTCTTCACATAGTCAGATACAACATCATTACCGCTAGAACGAAGTTCAAGCATGCAGGCGAACTTCTCAGGAGTGTTGATACCTTCCTCATCATATACGTATCCATCAGGACCAGAAATGGTTACAACCTTGGCACCCAATTCGGTAGCCTTCATAGCTACACCCCAAGCCACATTACCGAAGCCGGAGATTGCTACAGTCTTACCCTTGAGATCGATGTTGTGAGCCTTGCACATATTGTGTACGAAGTATACGGCACCAAAACCTGTAGACTCAGGACGGAGACGAGAGCCTCCAAATTCAAAGCCCTTACCGGTCATCGTACCTGTACATTCGCGTGCGAGCTTCTTGTACATACCATACATATAAGCCACCTCACGACCACCTACACCTATATCACCTGCAGGAATATCCGTGTCAGGACCAATATTTTGCCACAACTCGGTCATGAAGCTTTGGCAGAAACGCATGATTTCGGCTTCACTACGTCCTTTAGGAGCGAAGTCTGAACCACCCTTTCCTCCACCCATAGGAAGTGTTGTAAGAGCATTTTTGAATGTCTGCTCAAATCCGAGGAATTTCAAAATAGAGAGGTTTACAGATGGATGGAATCGAATCCCCCCCTTGTACGGCCCAATAGCATTATTGAACTGTACACGGTAACCGATATTAACATGCACCTTACCTGCATCATCTACCCAAGGCACACGGAAAGTGAAGATACGATCGGGCTCTACAATACGCTCGATGATACCATTCTTTTCAAATTCAGGGTGCTGATTGTAAACTTCCTCAACTGAAAGAAGTACTTCACGAACTGCCTGAAGGAACTCGCTTTCGCCCGGGTGCTTGGCTTCAAGCTGGGCCATGATTTCACTAGTCTTCATAATAGAAACACTGTTTTAGGTTTGGAATAATCACTTCGGCAAAGGTAGAGCTTTGCGTTGCAATAAACAACGGTTTGAAGGAATAAAAGCTTCCGAATGAGACTGTTCAACAAACTAATGGTTCCCTGTATTCCTTCTCTAAAAAGAATTTTGCATAAGCCTCGAAATAACCATTAAAACTTACCATTTCATTGACTCTACAGGATACGGAAAATGCAAGAAATTGAAAACGAGAATAAAAAGTATACTTTTCGTTATGCCAAGCTCGAATATCAAAAACAACTAAGCAAGTGTCCGTGCTATGCAGCAGTCTCTTCAAGTTTCTCAGAAACGAGCATCCCACAACTTGATAGGAGGCTGTGGGATGCTCGCATATACACTTTCCCTTCAATACGCAGGACAGCGACTAAAAAGCGTACCTACACTTACTTCAATGTAACACGGAAAACCGTCTCTCCTGCAGACAATAGATAGACTCCACGAGGCAAACTAGAAACGTCAAGAGTCATCTTGCCCACCACAGAACTCTCGGCGGAAAGAAGCCTTTCCCCGACAAGAGAATATACATGCACCATGGTGCCAACCGGTAAGCCCTCTATATTCAGGAAAGCTCGTGCAGGATTAGGATACAGCTTCACAGATCCCGACTTCATATCACTTGCAACAGACAGGGGGTAACGACCTGGGAATTCCACGACATCATTCCCCTTTTGGTCATATACAATCCAACCACGCCCGTAAGGTATCTTGATATCCTCTGGAGTACAAACATTCTTATCTCTCGGTTGAGCCTTGGTATTAATCACATACAATTCTCCTTTTTGGGGAGCAGAAGATAAATCGGGCAAATTATTAAGCATATCAACCATTTCCTCTCCTACAAGCTGATTTGAATAACAGCTTATCCTTGTGAGAGATGAATTGGGTGAGATCTTCAAGCTCGTGAGTTTATTTACACTACAATCCAAAGAAGACATTGTAGGACAAGCGGTAATATCAACACTCTTCAAGTCATTCCTATTGCAACTCAATCTTAATAAGTCTCCCTTTATCACCAGCTCTTTAGAAGTAATTACATAGGTACTATTCCAAGATGTAGCACTCTTCACCCAAGCCCCCTCAACATCAAAATCGCCTTCTACTGTTTTGATGTTGAGATTGATTACACGACCAACTTCGACAGACTCATCGAAGATCAACCGAGTTACACCATTCCCTATCGGAGCACGCCCGGGGTAAAAACCCCTCTCTCTATTTAGGACATCCCACTTGCGATTTTTTGCAATTTCCACATCTTCCACGAGGCATACATTATTATCTCCATATTGGTTTACCACTACCAATTCTCCTCGATTTTTATTATCCCGTTCGGGCAAACTATTAACGAGAGTCCTCATTCTATCCCCTTGGATAAAGTTAGTGTGCAAGGATAGTTTCTTCAAGGCTTTATTATTACTAACATCCAAGCCTTTAAGGGCATTCTCTTGAAGGCGTGCTTCTTCCAAAGATCTACAGTCCTCAAGATTTATCTCTGCTAGACTATTTTCACTGCATATCAACGATACAAGGCTTTGGCATTTAGCAAAATTTGTTTCTGATATCGTATTGTTGCTAGCATCCAACTCCTTTAGGGAAGTACAGCCAGAAACATTCAATGCTTCCAAGCGATTATTGTAGCATTTCAAACTTTCCAACTTCTCACAATTCGAAGCATCCAACTTCGTCAACTTGTTGTTGTTACATACCAAATTGACAATCGAAGTATGATTTGAGATGAAAAGAGCAGAAAGCTCTCCAAATCGACACTGGAAATCAGTTACATTCCCCTCAATCTGAATCTTGGAATTATCAACTCTATAAACGATCTCCTTACCATTTTGGAATTTCTCGGGATCTTTTACTCCCTTGATGGTTACGCTACCCTCAGCAGAGATCTTCAATTTGATTTCTACCCCTATCTCTTTTTTTGTTTCTATTGTAATGACATTTTTGTCAGACTGAGCAGCAACCTGCCATGGCAACAACCCAGACAATAAGATGACCAAAGCAACAAATAACCCTCCAGAGAAAAATCTTGTAATCTTTTTCATAACTAAAACTTTATGTTTTCTACACCTAAAAAAACTTACATCTTTAGTCCTCCCTATATATGAGCAAGAATATTTCACAAAAGGACCCCGAAAGCGCGAGGTAAATGTAGAAAAAAAATCCGTCTTTCATCTCTATCCTTCTAAAAAAAGAACACCCTCTACGAAACATTGCATAAAGGGTGTCCTGTTTTTAGTAAAAAATCAAAAAGAATCAATGCTCCGGATTGACTTGTATCTCTGGTGTAATAAAGTCCACAAAACAGAGAGCTGCCAAGGCTGTCCCATAGCGTTTCTCTATAGTGATCCCTTCCGTGATAAAATTCAGCTCACCAAGGTAATACTGAGAATATGTCTTTCGGTGCAGATCGTTGATAACACGTATCAGACGGCTTTCCAACTCTTCAATACGGTAACGACCACTTACCTCACAAACCAAACCTCCGACTTTCTCATCGAAGTTTTCGTCTTTGTACATCCAAGCATACACCACACCGGCAGAAACGAACTCATCTTGGAAACCATGAGAGACAGACATGATAGTCTTCATTTCAGATCCGAAGGGAGGTAAATCGATCTCATCCATCGTTGCCAAATGGGCAGTAGCGGGTAAGACAGAGGAGTAAGTCATGATATTAAAATCCGAAATACCGGCATCGTAGAGAGCCATATGGTATGAGCCGGCATGAAGCTCCAAATCGGATTCGCCACTTCCTTTGGTAACGAAGAACTTGTTGGGTATTACATTCGCATAGAATTTGTTCATCTCAATCAGCTGAATACTTAAACGTTACTAAAAATATCACTTATGCCGGCTACTATGGAGCAAGACTTCAAAAGCAAACTCCCCCGAGTACAGCCTTGCAAAGGTAGCAAAGTTTCCATTTGCCATAAACACGATAGAAACTCACACTTGAGAAAGGAGATGCACCTCTCCTCCTATACCGTGCAGTGTCACGGAGTAGCATTCATTACGACCATTCTCAACTTCTTGGCATCGGTGCGGGTGTGGAGCCAGGATTCCAGTTTCTGACGATCTTTCTCACTCAGTTTGTTGCCGGCTTCAACGATCACTGTAAGAGTGGAATCCTGACCACTGATGTATGCCGCCGAGGGAACAAGCAAAGTAGAATTGACCGAAGGGAAAAGCTGCGAAGCCTCTTTACTCACCTGTCTTTCTATTTGAGCATATTTGGAGTAAGACGATAGTACGGCTGTCAGAGAGTCTATCTGCAAACGCTGACGTGTAATTATTCGCTCGCTGTTATCATACATATCTCTGAGCAATACCTCTCGCAACTCTTTCATATCTGCCTCCTGCTCAAAGCCCTGTTTAACAATCAGAGAGACATCATTCAAACCATAATTCGGCATCTTGGCAGACAAATCCTCAATCTCCACATCAGACAAACTGGCTCCGAAAAGAATTACCTCCAAACGATGTCTGCCTTTCTCTTCTTTGTGCAACTGACTACCTATCACTTGTGTTTGTGGATCATTGAATTGCTCCTTCACAAAGCGTATGGCGGCGTCTTCCATATAGCTTTCACGGATCATCCCATAGCTCAGGTATATACTGGGCAAAATAGTTCCGACAGCAAAAACGGTCACTAATCGGCGCACTTTTCTCTCTTTCTCTTTGTCCACAAACACCTTACGAGGCAAGTGCAAAAGACGGGCGAAAAGGAAAGTGGCAGCTGCAATAAAAACAGAATTGATGATGTAGAGATAAAAAGCTCCGAAAAAGAACTGCATCTGCCAAGTTGCCAAGCCATAGCCGGCTGTACAAAGAGGAGGCATAAGAGCTGTAGCAATAGCCACACCCGGGATGACATTCCCTTTGCTCTTGTTACTACCGGCAATCATACCGGCGGCGCCACCGACAAAAGCTATCAATACATCGTAGATGCTCGGCTGAATACGGGCCAATAATTCGGATTGAGCCTGATTAAGAGGAGAGATGAGGAAATAGATCGTAGCCGTTAGGATACTGAAAACCGTTGTCAAGGCTAAATTGCGCAAAGAGCGTTTGATTAGGGCAAAATCGGAGATTCCCAACCCCAAACCAAAACCGATGATAGGCCCCATGAGAGGGGAAATCAACATCGCTCCTATTATTACGGCCGTAGAATTGACATTCAACCCTAACGATGCGATGAAAATAGCGCAAACAAGAATCCACAATTTAGATCCTCGAAAATCGACATCGGCCTTTATATTCTCGATAATCCACTGATCATCCTCCCGTCCCTCCTTCAGGTTGATGATATGGAGAAATCGTTCCTTTAACTCACACAGTATAGAGAAGGTACCTCTCTCCTGTTCTTCCGGTTGATTATTGGAGGTATCAGTTGTTGAATGTTCTTCCATGATCCGAGCTGCTATTTATATTGTTGGACTTCACAAGAACACCTGCTATCCCGTGGTGGCGATAATGATCTACGGGATAAATACGGTGTAGACAAAAAAAGCTGCAGGCAAAGCAAAAAGAGCACTATCTATACGATCAAGCATCCCTCCATGCCCCGGGATCAAGTTTCCAGAGTCTTTGACACCAGCCAAACGCTTTAGGTTGGATTCAAACAAATCTCCCCAAGTCGAAGTCGCAGAAACAATCAGTCCGAGCAATGGCCACATCAAAAAATTCGACCCACCACCTCCTTCTATCAAGAAGCGGCCTATTAAAGTCGCTGCTATCATGCTTGCCAATACACCGCCTAAAAAACCTTCCCAAGTCTTTTTGGGAGAGACTGAGGGGAAAAGTTTCCTGCGACCAAAAGACAAGCCGGAAAGGAATGCGAAAGTATCATTGACCCAGATCAACACAAAGACAGTGAGCAACAACCCGACTCTCATATCCAGAAAAGAGGTGGTATGAGGTCCAAAGGCAATCAAATTGGCACAAAGCAAAGGCAACACAACATAAGCCTGCCCCATAAAAGTCAAGGATGTATCTCGTACCATCTGTTCTCTATCCGAATAGATATTGCGGATCAAAGTGTACAACAGATAGAAAAGGTAGGGGAAAAAGACCTCTATCCCCATCGTGTCCGTGCAGTATAGCAGATGCCCCATAAAAAGGTAAGCCCCAGCCAGACAATCTAATATGGTACGCAGCCAGCGTTTACGATTCAGATTTACCAATAAGGCAAACTCTCTCAAAGACAATAGGGCAATCAGGGAAAAGACTGCAACATAGAAACCCGGCAATTTGAAAAAAATGGGACAAACAAGCAGTGCCACATATACCAGGCCTGAGATGGAGCGAATAATCAAGGTCTTCATCGTGCTATAAAGTCTTTATTACGATTCTTTGTCGGGCAAATGAGGATCAGACTCCTCTACCGGAGAGGGTTCGTCCTTGACAGTTACCTCCGACGAGGAAGAAAGCAACTCATCTGTACGGGACTTCCATGGACGTTTTCCGAAGATCTTTTCTACGTCTTCTGTGTAGATGACTTCCCGCTCAAGCAGAAGGTCGGAAAGTCGGGCATGTCCCTCCTTATTTTCCTGCAAAATCCTCTTCGCCCGGTCATACTGATCATTTATAATCCGCTGCACCTCCTCATCTATAAGCATAGCGGTAGACTCGCTGTAGGGTTTGGTAAAATTGTAGCCATCACCCTGCATGGCATAGTAATTCAGATTGGGCAACTTGGAGCTCATCCCATATATAGTCACCATGGCATAGGCCAACTGTGTCACTCGCTCAAGATCATTGGCAGCTCCGGTGGAAATACGTCCCAAGAAAAGTTCCTCTGCAGCTCGGCCTCCCAAGGTTGCACACATCTGATCCAACAAAGCCTCTGTAATGGTGATTTGTCGCTCTTCGGGGAGATACCATGCAGCCCCCAAAGCCTTACCTCGGGGAACAATCGTCACTTTCACCAGAGGATTCGCATACTCAAGCATCCAGCTAATTGTAGCATGACCACTCTCATGGATAGCAATACTTTTCTTCTCCTCTGCCGTGGTGATCCTGTTTTTCTTCTCCAGCCCTCCAACGATACGGTCTACTGCATTCATAAAGTCCTGCCAACCGACAAAAGCCTTACCCTCACGAGCTGCAATAAGAGCAGCTTCGTTACAAACATTGGCAATATCGGCTCCGCTAAAGCCAGGTGTTTGTCGAGCCAAAAGGTCGACATTCACGGTAGCATCGGTCTTGATAGGCTTTAAGTGAACAAGGAAGATCTCTTTTCGATCATTCAGATCAGGCAAATCCACATAGATCTGACGGTCAAAGCGCCCGGCTCTGAGCAGAGCTTTGTCCAAAATATCGGCCCTGTTCGTCGCAGCCAAGATGATCACCCCCGAGTTGGTGCCAAATCCGTCCATCTCGGTAAGCAACTGATTAAGCGTATTTTCTCGCTCATCGTTTCCTCCGAAATTACCATTCTTACCACGAGCTCGCCCCACCGCATCTATCTCATCTATAAAGATGATACAAGGGGCTTTCTCCTTGGCCTGCTTAAAAAGATCTCTTACACGAGAGGCTCCTACACCGACAAACATCTCTACAAAGTCCGATCCGGACATAGAGAAGAATGGGACATGCGCCTCTCCTGCCACTGCCTTGGCCAGCAAGGTCTTGCCCGTACCCGGAGGGCCTACCAGCAAAGCTCCTTTGGGTATCTTCCCCCCCAACTCGGTGTATTTGCTCGGATTTTTCAAGAAATGCACAATTTCCTCAACCTCCTGCTTAGCTTCTTTGAGACCGGCAACATCGGCAAAAGATACATTCACACCCGTCTTATCGTAGAGCTGGGCCTTTGACTTACCCACACTGAACACACCTCCACCACCGGCTCCTCCACCGGAATTCATGCGACGCATCATCCAGATCCAAAAGAGAATCAACAAGAGGAATGGGCCAAAATTGAGTAAGATAGACCACAGGCTAAAACCTTTCTCTACATAGGAGATCTCCGCTTCCAAGTGGTTCTCATCGCAAAAATCGGAGAATTTATCTACCGAAGGAATAATCGTACGTACTACATATTCTCGATTCTGATTACTCACAGTTCGAGCCGGGAAATCTCCAGGTTGGAAAACACTATCCACCATTTGAGGGCGTACAACTGCCTCCGCAGAGTTGGTTGTTCTATCCACAGATACTTTGCTGAATGCTTGCCGCTTGGCAATGGCTTGAAATTCATTCCAACTCAACTCTTTGCTGTACCTATTCATCTCTCCGGATATAGCCCAGAAAGCAATCAAGGCAGCAAATATGCCCACGTATATCCAGATTGGATTGAACCCCCTGCCTCCTTTTGGAGGAGATGGTTTGTTTTGTTTTTTTATCATCAGACTCGATTGCGAATTACACTTCTTTTCCTGTAGCAACAAACAGCCGAAGTCAAAAGTTGCCCAAAAGCCGTGAGCCTTGCTACAATATCCTCACAAACCCACTCCGCACTGCCTCGCAAAGATAGCCCAAACAAACCATTAGGAGGTAGTTAGCAATCTCTCTTTATGCAATAGTCTCAAAGGGAAAGCTCTCAGCTATTAGATAAAAAGACCACCATAAAGATCCTGAAATCTTATGGTGGTCCTTATTTAGTTGCGGAGGCAAGACTCGAACTTACGACCTTTGGGTTATGAGCCCAACGAGCTACCACTGCTCCACTCCGCGATCAAATGCGCTGCAAAGGTAGCAATTATATTGATACTACCAAACTTTTGTCATCAAGTCTCACATACAAGGAGCTTTTTCAAGCTAACAAGCATCTTTCAGAGGGTAGATATTTCGGAACACTTGCCCTTCCCATACTCTTATTATTTCACCCAAACAAGGTGTCAAAGGGATCTATTACAGGATCTGCAAGATAAGAGAACAAGGCATAATGGAATTGCACAAGAGTTCTATTTGACCCTTTTCTTGACATCTTTATCCTCGACTACTACATCCTTATCTTTCAGATACAAGGGGCTATATTTCCCATGAGGCATATCCTTGAAGATATAGTAGTTTGCCTTTCTTGCAGCTACAATATGGTCGGTTGTTGCAGTAACAATGACGGATGCTACAAGATCTACAAAAGCACTGAATGTACTACCTGTTCCAGAATTTTGCTGAAGATCAAGATAAAGATCACAACTACGGTCAAATAGTATTTCGTTCGTAATTGTAGACTTAATGATGTATCGAATCTTTGTTTCAATTCCCAATCCTCGCTTAGTCCAATCATCAATTTGAGAGAAAACCACTGCGTCTGCACCAAAATAGTCCCTAAACATTGTCAGTGGCTTATCTATGAAAAGTTCTGCATCATAAGCACTCTCTGACTTAAGAACATCCATTGCAAGAAGGGGTGAAATCACATAGTATCCGGCTTCCACAAGAGGACGACTTATGGATGTATACAGCAAATCTTTGGCCTCAACATTGGAGCTATTATTAATGGGAGGCATGACAAGAATAGTTGCAGGCATATTCTCATACAAGGAGGCATATTGCGACTCGCGTGTCATCTGCTTTCCTAATCCACAGGAACTCACAAACACTGCAAGAATAATGATGGAGATTAATCTTTTCATGTTATCTCACAAGTTTTTTGATCAATGGTCCAATGAATTTTGCAGATTCCGGATACAGCTCTATCTCCTTCTGTAGCATCTCTCTACCCCTTTCCTGAAACAGAGCATCATAATCATCGGTCTTAAAGAGGCGTTTCTGAGATGCCGTAGCATTGTTGAGAAATATAGAAGCTGTTTCCTGTTGAAGAAGAAGATACCCGTATTCAGCGCAAATACCGGGAGGAGGAACTTGCCTAACACCTCCGGGCTTTTTCACCATATTCTCATACACAGTGATAAGATTACAGATACTCTTTGGAGTCTGTTTGTCATACGACTGGTAGGCCAAATGTTCATAGACAGTCGTTCCTCCTTGCACTCCACCCCAATAATACAGGGAGTTTGTAACACCACAAGAGGAAAGGAGTACTACTGCCAGCAAAGAGATAAACAATTGTTTCACAACTCAATCACTTTGTGTTCTTGTGTGGAAATGAAAACTCTCTTGTGATAAACTTTGGAACCTTTTGCGACAACAATGACATCATGTTGACCGGGAGTCAAGAAGATTGTATTTCGGGCAGTCTTCTTGATGTTTCGGTCCTTGTGCCAGGCCTTGCCCTTGACAGTACTAACATTGAATGTTTTATTATCAACTGTAACGGTTATAGGTGTTTTACGAGCACTGACAAATGAGAGCATTCCCTCATCTGCCTTGCCCGAAGAAATGGAATACGAACCTACTCCACAGCCTGTAAACAACAGAGCTACAATAGTTGCGACAATAAATTTCTTCATATACGATCCTTATTTGTCTGAGATATAATACTTACCAAGATTCTCAACATCTATAGCTTCCCCTTTATAAGAACAGAAAGAAATTTCCGTCTCTGGAGTTTCGCCATACGAAGAGAGCACAGAAACAACACCAACTTTTTGTCCAGGGAGTTCAACGGAGAGTCCGTTTTGAGGATTCTTAACCACTCGGCCTCTCTTATAAACATTAAAGACATCTCCGGCAGACAATCCTTGTGATATACCACCCGAAATGATATAAGAACCTTCATCAACAGAGAGGATATATGACCTCCACGGCTTATCCATGCACTTATTGATAATGTTTTCGACCAATTGACTGAGAGCTCCAGAAATTGCTTTATCACTAAGCGTAGCATCAAAGCCGGCAGTGCCACCAATACCAAGGGTCTGCTTAGTGGTGGTCTCTGCAAATCCTTTGGCCTCATCAGAATAAACAATCAGGCCTGTTGCAACTTCTACAAGACGAACGCTTACTCCCGCTTCCACTGTTTGAGTCTTGGTTGAGGAGAAAATCTTCTGTTGTCCTTCTACCTTTCTACCATACTCCGTTATCGAACCAAGAATAATGTAATCGGCACCAATCTTGTTCATCCCCTCTCCAGCCTCTGCCACGAGGACATCAAGATCATCTCTTTCCAAAAGGACAAATTTCCCACTGGCTGCGAGTTTGGATGATAAAATATCCAAGGCCTGTTTTCGCATGGGATCATTGTCCTTGTCGTAGAAAAGCCCTTTGGAATACTGTGTCTCGTTAGAGAATCTACCTATTGCGACCTTCCTTTTGATAGTTTTCTCTTGCGCCAACGCAGAAAATGGAACTGCCAGCATGATTGCCACGGCAGAGATAACGGAGAGCTTAGTGAATACCCTTTCAATCATATTCTTAACTATTAAAATTTAACCTTCAATACAAAAACACCAATGTACTTCTCCTGATCGGAGGCTCTCGAAAACCTCGTCCATTGAAAATCCTACTAAAAACAAATTCCAACCCTATATTATCCCGGCTTTATGCTCCTTAGATAAGACATAGCGTAGCCAGAAGTATCCACAAATCCCCGACAAAATCGAACCAGAGAAGATACCCATTTTAGCCTCGTTGAACAACTCCGGATGGACATCGCCAAACGACAGAGAAGCCAAGAAAAGAGCCACAGTAAAGCCGATACCTCCAAGCATGGAAAGAGCAAGCAGGTTGTGATAAGTCATTCCCTTAGGCATACATCCGAGACCGGATTTGATGAAAAGGGCTGTGAAAGAGAATATCCCCAAAGTCTTGCCGACAAACAAACCCAGTACGATAGCCAAGGGTACTCCAAACATTCCCTCTGCAGTTACGCCTCCGAGTACCACCCCTGCATTGACGAAAGCAAACAGTGGCAGAACAAAGAAGTTCACGAAGGGAGAAAAGTCCGACTCCATTTCCTGTACCGGAGAGATAGCCTTGGCAGCCTTCTTTTTCATCGAAGAAATGATACTGATCTGGTCACGACTCAGCATAGTAACATCTCTATTAGTGCGTTCTCCATCAGGCATCAGGTTGAACAGGACTCGCATCTCTGACCGAAGGTTGTGCATATTGACTTTTGAGTGTGCCGGGATTGTGAAAGCCAGCAAGACGCCGGCAATAGTAGCATGCACGCCACTACCGACAAAGAGAGTCCAAACGACGATTCCACAGAGATAATAGAAAGCCTTGTGTGTCACTCCCATTTTTCCCAATACAAACATCAATACAAGTATAGCCAAAGCTACTCCCAACAGCAGGAAGGAAATATGCCCCGAATAGAAGATAGCGATCACGATGATACCCCCTATGTCATCCACCACGGCCAAGGCCGTCAAGAATGCTTTGAGACTGGTAGGCACTCGTGCTCCCAAAGCAGCCAAAGCAGCCAAAGCAAAGGCAATATCCGTAGCCATAGGAATAGCGGCTCCATGTATCTCATCGCCTGTATGACAAACGGAGAGGTAAAAAAGTACCGGAAAAATCATACCACCGAAGGCCCCTACAATGGGAAGGACGGCTTTGCGAAAACTACTCAGCTCCCCGACTAACATCTCTTGCTTTATCTCCAAGCCGACAACAAAGAAGAAGATTGCCATCAGGGCATCATTTACAAACTCCAACAAGCTCATGGTCTCGCCATTATGCGAAAAAACGCTGTAGTTGCCTATTTGCAACAATACGGGATAGTTGAGCAACTCATAATAAAACCGACTCCATGGGCTATTAGCCACAATCACCGCCAATACAGCAGCGACAAAGAGCATCAATGTAGCATTGGGCTTTCTTTTCGTAATCCGTGACAACGGATTGATGAGCTTTCTTTTCATCATAAGCTGTGTATCTTTTAATAAAAACCTAAATCACACGAAGAGACCGTTGTACAGACTCTCCCAAACTACCCAAACAGCTTCTTGCCGGGCTTTGCAGGATGATGGCAATCGCAGGGCTTTGATGCTCTCGAGGTAAGGGAAGCACTTGGGTATGAGACCAAACCTGAACGTCAATGAACAGCACAGCGACTGCCGTATTACGCAATAACCTTGCAAAGAAAGGTAGAAGAATTAATCTGCGCATATACCTTCCGGCACCATTCTTCATCCATCGTTCCTGTTGTAACAAGCGAGACTCCTCCCTCTCTGTCCGAATAAAATACGGCCCAAAAGTAGGCCTCATCTACAGTATTTATAGAGACAAGAGAGGGTTGTGTCTGCCGATAGCTACCTTCCTATGGCACAATTGGCACAACGGCTCCGGATCTCAGCGAAAAAATCATTCCCTTTGTTATCCACAAGGATAAAGGCAGGAAAATCTTTTACCTCTATCTTCCAAATGGCCTCCATACCCAATTCGGGATATTCGAGGCATTCCACCTTTCGGATACTGTTTTCCGCCAAAACAGCTGCCGGACCGCCTATACTCCCCAAATAGAAGCCTCCGTACTTATGACAGGCATTTGTGACAACCTCAGATCGATTTCCCTTGGCTATCATAATCATCGAGCCTCCGTGAGACTGGAAAAGATCTACATAAGAGTCCATGCGCCCTGCTGTGGTCGGGCCAAAAGAGCCGGAAGGCATCCCCTTGGGAGTCTTGGCCGGACCAGCATAATAAATTGGGTGATTCTTGATGTAGTCCGGCAATCCTTCGCCTCGCTCTATACGCTCTCTCAGCTTGGCATGAGCAATATCTCGACCAACAATAATGGTACCACTGAGAGAAAGACGAGTAGACACAGGATAGCGATCCAGCTCGGCCAAAATTTCACTCATCGGCCTGTTGAGATCAATCTTCACTACCTGCCCTTCCATCCCCTGTCTATATTCCTCCGGGATAAGTGCTGCCGGGTTGGTCTCCAACTTCTCGATCCATATCCCCTCCCGATTGATTTTAGCCTTGATGTTACGGTCTGCCGAACAGCTCACTCCCATTCCCACGGGGCAACTGGCTCCATGCCTCGGCAAACGGATAATCCGAACATCATGAGCATAATATTTACCTCCAAACTGCGCTCCATAGCCAAGTTTAGCAGCTGCGGCCAACACTTTTTGCTCCAGCTCCACATCACGAAAAGCTCTCCCTAAGGCATTACCCTCGGTGGGAAGCTCATCATAATACTTGGCCGAAGCCAGCTTTACGGTTTTGAGGTTCGCTTCGGCAGAGGTGCCACCAATCACAAAGGCTATATGGTAAGGAGGACAGGCAGCCGTGCCAAGTGAGGCCATCTTTTCCACAAGGAAAGGGAGCAACCGATCCGGGTTAAGCAGGGCCTTTGTCTCCTGATAAAGGAAAGTCTTATTCGCCGATCCTCCTCCCTTGGCAATGCAAAGAAAATTATATTCCTCGCCATCCACTGCCATGAGATCTATCTGAGCAGGCAGGTTACAACCCGTATTGACCTCTCGGTACATATCAAGGGGAGCATTCTGCGAATAGCGCAAGTTATCTGTCGTATAAGTATCGTATATCCCATGCGAAATAGCAGCTTCATCTCCACCTCCGGTATAGACGTTCTGCCCCTTTTTGCCCAAGACAATAGCTGTACCCGTATCCTGACAAAACGGCAGTTGTCCCTTGGCAGAGACTTCTGCATTGCGCAACATAGTAAGAGCAACAAATTTATCGTTTTCACTGGCTTCGGGATCGGAAAGGATCGAAGCAACTTGTCTCTGATGCTCTTTCCTGAGAAAAAAAGAAACATCATGAAAGGCCTGACGTGCCAGCAAACGTAATCCTTCAGGATCCACACAGAGCATATCCTTCCCGGCAAAGGGGCGGACGGAGACATACTCGTTCGTCAGGAGATAATACTCGGTCTTGTCTGTAGCCATCTCAAATGGCTTTTGATATCGAAATTCTGGTGTAGGCATGATGACAATTAGAGAAATGATAATCGATTATAACTTCTCTCAAAGGTACATTTTTGTCTCTAATTTATAAGAGAGAAGGATAATGCATATTTCGGGATCAAGGAGCAACAGTCTCATTAAGGTTTGTACCTTCGTTGGCAGAGGGGTCCCGACCCCTCCTTTTCAAACAAGAAATAAAATGCAAATGAAAAGGATTTTCAAATGGGTAGTATTTGCAATTGTATTGCAGGCACTACCGCTATCGAATGTATTTGCCCAAAAGATAGAGAACGGCAAATTGATTTCCTGGGCAGACGCAAGTGGGAGTATTACAATTCCCGAGGATGTAACCGAGATTGCAGAAAACTGCTTCTACACACCGGGCGAACCCGATCCCGATGGCTGGGGAGACACCGATCCGATAAGCAACACAGCAATCACTTCGGTAGACTTCAAGAACGTAGTCAAAATCGGAAAAAATGCATTCAAGGGATGTACTGGCATTGTGAGCATAATGGCTCCGAAAGTGACCGAAATTGCAGAAGAGGCTTTCGATGCCTGTTCTTCTTTGGAGGCTTTGGCCCTCCCTGCGATCACCAAACTG
This sequence comes from Porphyromonas crevioricanis, assembly GCF_900476255.1. Lineage (NCBI taxonomy): Bacteria > Pseudomonadati > Bacteroidota > Bacteroidia > Bacteroidales > Porphyromonadaceae > Porphyromonas > Porphyromonas crevioricanis. Next base: position 1,132,508 of record NZ_LS483447.1, on the reverse strand, counting down.
GAGAAACGAGCATTTGCCAACTGTTCGGCCATGACGAACGTATCTCTGGGCAAATCGCTTGCCAGCACTGGTGCAAATCCATTTACCAACTGCACAATGCTCAAAAACCTGCAAATAGAGGCCGGAGCCGAAGGTTTCTATACCTCCGAAAATGCACTGATCCGCAAAACGGACGGTGTATTAGTTGCAGTGGCGGGAGGTATTGAACTGCTGACTCTCGATGGGCGATGCAAAAAAGTTGGAGAGTCGGCCATGTTCGGCTGTTCTCGACTGACAAAAGTGACCCTGCCGGAGGCTACCGTCTTAGGAGACAAATCGCTCAACGGCTGCAGCTCGCTGGCAGAGCTGATAGTACCAAAGCTCGAAGAGGTAGAAAACAACAGCTTCATTACCATGAACGGTGTTGGCTCTTTGAGAGTAATGGACATACATCTGAGTCCCAATTTCAAGGGATTCAACGGAGCTTTCAATGACAAAGAAAGCACAACCCTGTATGTAGCTTCCGAAGAAGTGAAAACACGACTGAGCAAAGAACTCAGAAAAACAAAGATCATTGTCGGTGCTCCTTCGGTTATAACAAACGTAACTATTACTTACTCTTTCAACTCCGATGGAGGGAAAGTAGAGAGCTGGACAACCGGGGCTGTAGCTGTGGTGTCGGGACAAACCTTGCCCACCGGCTCAACGATTACTTTCAAGGCTATTCCTTTCTTCGACTACTATGTAGCAAGCTGGACTCTGAATGGCACGGATATCAGCTCGAGTGTAGAGAACAATATGTACGAGATCGCATCGGTAACAGAGGACATCAATCTAAATGTAACTTTCCGCAAGAAAGACGAAGGTTGCTATATCTTCTACCGTAGTTTGGCTCCCAGCCAGGGAACGATCTCCTGCTCCCGAGATGGGGGCATCAATGTCCCTTATGGAGAAAAGGTGCCGCTGAACAGCAATCTGAAGTTCACGGCTTCGCCCAGAAGAGGGTATCGCGTGACAGACTGGTCGAAAGAAGTCGGTGAAGGCTCTCAAATAAGCTATGAAGTAATATCGGGGCAAAATGGCAAAACAACCTATGAGTGCAAAGCCGAAGACGGGCTTGATATAGCGGTAAACTTCGACCGAATGACGGATCATTTCATCGTCAAATTCAGCTCCTTCAACACTGACAACGGCACCCTTACAGCGGCTCTGCAAGATGGCTCTTCATTCGAATCAGGAGATGCCCTCCCCAAAGGCAGTAAAATCATCTTTACAGCCCACCCTATCGGAGCAAACAAGGTTGAGGAATGGCAACTCAATTCAGAAACGGTAAGTGGACACAGAGAGCTTACCTATGTAGTAGAGAGTCTCTCCAGTGATATAGAGGTTAATGTACTGTGCAGCCAAAGTGGCGAACCGGATCCGGATGCTCCCGTGATCCAAAAAGGCCACCTGATCTCCTGGAACCCCGAGGGTGCCGCTATCTTGCCCGGCGAGGTGACCCACATAGACGCCAAGGCTTTCGAAGGGGCTAACAAAATGACCTCCTTGACGCTGAACAAGGATCTGAAGTATATAGGAGAACAAGCTTTCCTCTATGCCACAGCTCTACGGCAGTTCGAAGTACCGGCTGAGAATCCTCATTTCACAGCAGAAGACGGAGTTCTCTACAACAAAGAAAAGACTCTTCTGATAGCCTATCCGGCCGGACGAGAGGGAGATACCTACCAAATCATTGCCTCTGCACTTGGTATCATGCCAGGAGCTTTCGCGACCTGCCCCTTACTGAAAAATGTAACCGTGGCAATAGACAATACGGCTCTCAAATCGGTAGATGGAGCTCTCTATACACAAGATGGAGCTACTCTGCTCTTCTTCCCCACTCGTCCTATCGAGGGTGAAGAAGCTGCAATCAAATTGCCAGAAGGTCTGCAAACGATCGGTCGTCTCGCTCTGTCGTATCATCCGGCTGTGAAGGGGATAAAATTACCGGCATCTTTGCGTAAAATAGAAGCTCAAGCATTGGCATTCAACCCTGTTCTTGCTTCTGTAGGATACGAAGAGAATGTTAGTCCCGGATTGGAGTCTGTCGGAGATTCGGCTTTCTACTATGGACGTTCATTGCTTCTCTTCCCACACATTCCTACGCTCAAAAGCCTTGGAAAGGGGGTGTTCGGTATCTGCAACTTACTTGAAGAGATCCATATCCCCGATGGTTGCACAATCGGGAAAGGAGCATTTGAGAAATGCCAGAGTATCAAACGTGTCTTTGCCTATGACAGCAAGCCTGCCGACATTGAGGCCGATGCTTTCTCCGATATTGTTTTCTTAGACGAAGCCACCTTGCACGTAAAACCCGATGCCGTGGATGCATATTCCCAAGCAGATGGTTGGAAGATTTTTAAGCACATCAAAGGTAGCATCGACACCAGGATAGAGACCATTGAGCATAGCAACTATAGAATATACAAGGTATCCGATGGGTGGCTTGTAGAGGGGTTCGCTGCAGGTCTCAACTATACGACTTGTACAGTTAGCGGAGAGTTGCTCACACGATCTAAGACCCAACAAGGGCAGTTCTTCGTCCCCACTCCCCATGCAGGGCTCGCGGTATTACTGCACATAGAAGGGCACTCTGTGATCAAGCTGATGCGCTAATCATAACATCTCTCCTGCAGAAATCGGGCATCCTGTTTGCTATGGCAATAGGGTGCCCGACTTCTTTTTTGAGGAACTGTTTCAGAGACAAAAACCGACATGTTTTGTAAAATCCAATCTTGGCTCTAAACGAGAAAATTCGAGAGAAAAAGGCCTAAATCTCCGAGCTAATATCCTCCCTTTCGTACTCTCGAAATCCACTTCTCAAAATGCTCTATTCATCGGCATTCTGGGAGGGTCAAAATTCTCTCCTGTGAAAAAATTTATTCTCTCCTGTGTTAGCAAAATTTCTCTCAGGAGAGAATTTTCTTTCTCTCCCGTGTCATAAAAAAACGGCTCCCATAGGAAGCAAATAAGAGAGAAAAGACAAGGCCAAATGAGTCTCTTTTTGGCCCTAAAAAGGCAACAAAAAGTTTACGTATAAATCACAAAACAAATACAAATTAATACGCCAATAAATAGAAAATTGTATCAACCCAGTTGTGACTATTGCATGTATTGCGTGGAAGCAACTACACCTTATTATAATATATAGGAAACATGTAGGTACGAGGAATATTGTATAACCTAATCTACCCTACCGAGCCCACCTCGGCCGGGTTCTTGTTCTACTGACGGGTAATACATACGCCGAGGCATTTTCTTTTTCATCAAATACCTTTTTTCAATGCTATTTTTACACCACTCTCTTCTATTTATCGTATGGAATATTACTCTTTGTTATCTACCCTCACTTCTTAACATCCTTTGTATTAACAACTTGAATTCGAAAGTAAATATATGAGGCAAAAAAACAAAAAAGGGCTTGGAATATATACCAAATATCTCTACATTTGCAGTAGTATTCCGTATGGGAGAAGGAGATTGAAGGGATAAACGAGTGAGTGATCGCATCTCCGAGAGAGAGTATCGGAATACGTAAAAACCAAACACAAGTGTGCAGACACCATCTTTACTGCAGGAGGTGACGTGGGGTTGGTAAAAGGTTTCAATTGTGCATTTTCGATCCTTATTGGATAAAGAGAAGGCAGGGTTGGTGACATTGCACCCCAACAGATAGAAACAAGGAAATCAAAAAAGGGAAAGGCCTCGTTTTGCGAGGTCACATTTTCGGTACAGAGAAAATAACAACGGAGAAACATTGAAAGGGTGTCCGAAAGGACTGACATCGCACGGGAGGTATTTGTAAAAGAAAAAGAGAATATAACTAACTAATTGTTCAACTAAAAACAAAAAGAAGATGAAAACAACAAAGTTTTTCTTGAGTGGATTGGCCGCTTTGGCGTTGTTGGCTTGTAACAAAAATGAGACTCTCAACGGTCTTGCGGATGCAAAAGATGCTTCAGTAAGTGTAACAATTCAGGCTACTCCGGCCATGCGCGCAGTAGCAGAAGATCCGGCAAATGAGCAAAAAATTTCTGACGCCACAGTGCTCGTGTACAATGCAGCCGGAATCCAGGAAGCCTGCAAAGCGGCTCAGCTCGTGGGGGCAGAATGGAAAGCAGAAGACATCAAGTGTACTACAGGAGAGCACACCATCCTCGTGGTTGCCAACAAGGGGACACTTGCCTTTGAAGACCTCACCTTGGAGGAAGCTAAGGATCTGACATGCAATCTGGAAGGAGGAATTCCGTCTGCAACTGCAGACCATTTGATGATGACAGCAGAGGTTAAAAAGGTTTTGAAAGAGGGAAACGATCCTGAGAATGATGTTGAGGCTAATCTGGCCCACGTACATGCTGCAGTGAAAGTAAAAAAGGTGGATACAGAATTCTCTGATGCTTTCAAGAAGAAATTCTCTGTAGAACTAAGTACCGTAATGGCTCTTGTAGCAAAGAAAGAGTCCAAAATCTTTGGGGAAGATCTGACTTTGGCAACTGCTGGATTTTACTTCGGCGAAAATGTTCCTGCGGGCACCTATACTCCTGCCACATACGAGGTAAAGAAATTCCTTACAATGGTTTTTTCAATGCCTTATGGTGTAAATGAGGCTACTGATGAATTGCTGAAAAAAGCGGGTTTCTATCTGCTGTCAAACAAAGAAGAGGATGTTAAATATCCTACTATCCTTTGTTTCAAGGGCACCTTAAAAAATGCACAGGGAAATAAACTGAGTGCGGAAGAAGCTAAAATCGCTGCAGAAATGAAGTGGATTGTTTCAGAAACAGATCACACAACATTCTATCCTGTTATAATCAACAGAGAGCTTGGCAAGACGACCAAGATCGAAGGGAACAGCGAGAAAAAGGGAGTTGAACGCAACCACAAGTACTTCATGGAAGTAGATATCAATGGTCCCGGTACAAACACTCCAGAAAACCCTGTAGCTAAAGATGCTAATCTGAGTGTTACATGTAAGGTTCAGGCTTGGAACGAAGTGACTCAGAAAGTCGTTTGGTAATCTCTTACCGAAGCCTATCCAAGGGAACTATCTATGAATTAAGAGAATAGGAATCACCCTTGGAGAACTGGCGGAGCTATTTAGAATGTAATCTCAAGAGGGGAAAGAGGGAGGACCTCCTCCCTCCCCCTCTCTACTAACCTGAGTAGGAAACGCAGGCCTCGGATTATGACTAAGACTCAATAACAGGCCATTGCAAACTACCGAACCAAATTCACGTATTCGTTATGACAGACGCAAAGAAATTAATCATGCCGATATTGTTTTTTCTGATATCGGGATGCTTTATTGGTTGTTGTATTGAGGAGGACCTCTCGGATTGTCCTCGACCTTTCCAGTTATATATCAGAGCTCTTGATATTGACGAGAGGGATATTACCGAATCCGGGGACGTGCAGCGTGTCGTCTTGTTTGTCTTTGACGAGTCCGGAAAACTCGTAGAACGTATCGAGCGTTCCGGCGAAGAAATAGCTGCACGCACCCCTGTATATATCCGATATTTTGGTCCCAAGAAATTGACTTTTGTCGCATGGGCAAACCCGAATGACCGTATGTGGTCGCAAACAAACGATGTCAAGAGCATCGCAGACATATCTTTCCAACTCGCATCCGAAGGGGGCATGGCAGAGACTGCTCCGGATCTTCTCTCCGGATCGCTGGAGACAGAGGTGGAGTATGGAGATGTAGAAGAAACAGAGGGAAAAACACTGGATATTCGCAGGCGCACAGCTCAAGTACATGTGCTTATACGTGGCTACGAAAGATGGCTGGCAGGCAAAACGACTGCACCGGATCCGGCCACCACAGGACCTGTGATTGGGGAAACACCGGATACCTACAAGCTAGTATCGGACTTGATGGGAAAACTTGTCAAGTATAAGCTCCCGGGAAATGTGGACAGCAATGGAAACTTTGAAACACCCATAGTGGGAATTTACCCCACGGCAGAAAACAAATTGCTCAATCTGGATCTCATGGTAAATGGGAACAAGGAGCGCACATTCTCAAAAGGTTCGGACGGGAAAGAATTTCTCCCCGAAGTAGGTCGATTGCTGAACATCATCATTGACCTGAGAGCTAATATAAGCGTGGAGGTAGTTGTTACGCCATGGAATGAAGTATACCAATTTGTTGAATACTAAATTATTAAGGAGGAACACCTCTTATACGCTATGATCAAGAATACATTCACATACAGCATTTCTGCTCTGATCCTGCTTCTGGGATTTTTGTGGATTGGAGTTGCGTGCAACAAGGAAGCGTCTATCGGAGGCAGTGACAAAGAAGGAAATCTCTCTCTCCGTATTTCCGGGATAGAGTTGAGAGACGGAGGAGGACTCTTTGCCGATGATGCTCGCATCACAAGTCTGAGGATTATGGTCTTCAGTCCTGCAGGACTTGATGTCCAAAAGCATTTCAAAGCGGCTGAGCTGAGCGAAACTATGACGATCAAAGCCCATGTGGGCAGCGATCGCACTATTTACGTGATAGCGAACGAACCCACAGCTATCACACCACAGTTGGATGATGTCCTCTTCTATTCCGATTTGAATGCAATTCAACCCATAGAGACAGCACAAACACAAGAGATTCCTCTCTTGATGACGGGCAAGCAAACTGGAGTAACAATTGCCGAGGACAATTCTTCCTCGATAAGTGTAACTCTTCAACGTGTTGTGGCTAAGATCTCCCTTGAAATCAAGAAAGAAACCAACAGCAACACAGACGAAGTAGCAATCACCTCATTGGCAATACAGCGCAACGCCAAGACGGGGACGCTCTTCGCTGCGAGTCCATTGGGAGCCTATGATCCTGCTTTAGGGCTTTGGAATTGGGAGAAAAACTACAATGGCACACATCTTTCTCTCACGGGAGAGTTTCAAAGTGTGATGGACAACGGCTGCATATACGTGTACGAAAACCCCGGAATCATTGTAGCAGATACAACCGATAGAGCTTCCAGACTGGAAGTAAAAGCTCTCTTTAACGGTATCCCGACCACTTATAGAGCCTATATCAACGACGAGACAACCTCGGTAGATCACCACTATTCCATCCTGCGCAACCATCACTACAAAGTTTCTGCCACAATAAGCAAGTTGGGAGAAACCAATGTGTTACTGCTAAGTACGAAGGTGTTGCCGTGGAATGTGGAGGATGTAAATTTCGACTTTGTAAAGCCCTACCTTGTGTCGATAGATCCGGAGAGTGCACTCACAGAAGAGCAAGAAGTGTCGCAAAGCTCACCTCTGGTACTTAGAGTCAAGATCAAGGCTGCCACTCATTCTCGCTGGAAGGCAACGCTCTCCAACGGTTTGGACTTCGGCTTCAAAGAAGAGGGAGACTTCGTCTCAGAAGGAGATGCCGATGGAGAAACCGAATATTCCCTTAAGATCCTTCCACTCAAAGCCCCCGGTGGCGGAGTACGCAGAACAACCTTGTCATTCGCAGTAGGAGGCAACAAAGTGCTTAACGGTGCACATACAAACCCGGCGAGCATCTCTATCATCCAGAGGTAACTACATATAAAGATGAAGATTTTAGATATGAAGACAAGATTCGCATTCTCTTACTTACTTGTGCTAGCATTCCTAATGATTTGGCAGGGATGTAATCAGGAAGAGCTGGTAAGGAAGGGACAAGAAAATATAGAGACTCTCAGCCTGCAAATTCGGATCGGAGAGAACAACGTTGTCAGAGCCGGTACGGAGCCGGGAGATGATGCTCTAAATGAGAATAAAGTATCCTCCCTCCAGCTCGCTGTCTACGACAATGCAACCCACCAGCTCGTATGGGATGTCAACTGTACTTCTCTGTTCAATGCAGAGCAAAGCCGCTACATGATACCCGTACCACAGGATGTACAAAGCAAGTTCGACGGAAGTAAGACTTTCAACATCCATTTGTTAGTCAATATCGAACCGGCTTCCATTCCTGAGAGTGAGAATGATCTGAAACATCTCCTCGTAGAGAAAAGCATAGAGGCAAACATCCTGAACGATTTCGTAATGTATGGCTCAACGGCCAAGAACATTGATATGTCTACCCTCGAAGGGAAAGTACTCGGAGAAGTGCAGGTAAAAAGGCTGGCCTCCAAGCTGCGTGTAAATCTCACCTCAATCGGGGTGGACGGATATGATCTGGTAGACGGTTCTCTTGAAGCGAAGGCTCACAATATCGTTACTAAGGCTTATCTTGATGCCGAAGAGGTACCTAACACAGCAGAGTACAAGGATAGTGAATACCGCCCATTAGCAGTAGGAAGGAAACCGCACTACTATTCTTACTTCTCCTCTTGGGACAACGATAATTCCCTGAAGCCGGAGGTAAAGATTCACGCCCGATTCAAAAAACAAAATAACCCGAGTGAAGAGGTAGACAGTTACTACACTATCCCCATCGATGCTTCGGACAAAAAGCTCAAAAGCAACTGTATCTACGAAATCAACACCAAGATAGAGGTACTGGGTGGTAGCGCAGAAGAAGAGCCGGTATCCATACATGGAGAACTATCAGTAAAGGAGTGGGAGAAAAACGAGGATGAGTTTGGATTGCCGGCTACTGAATATCTGCTGGTTGCTGAGCACAATGTGACGATGAGTAAGATCGAGACGTACGAAGTCTCCTATGTCACATCCAAAATACCCATAACAGCGGTAATCCAAGATCCTCACTATTCCTTCGTGGATAAAAATGGAGTAGAGCACCATGATCCAATCCCTCCCGGAAATGAGATGTATCCGGAAGTATCATTCGATGGGAGTAAGATTAAAATCAAGAGTAAACTACCGAAGAACAATGTCCCAAAAAAATTTGAGGTGCATGTATTCAATGGAGTCCCCGGTTTGATGGAAAAGATTGTGGTAATACAATTCCCGGCCGAGTATATCCTCTTCACCTGGGGTGAAAAATCAAGTTGGAGGCCCGATGGTACTTTGGCACCCAACTTGAACAACAAGGCCATATACCACATTGTGTCGCTCATCCCCTCCGGAGACATGATACTCGGATTTCCACCAGTGGAAACCAAAGGTTTTTATCTTCCCTCAAACACCTTGCAGTTTAGAGATCATCATATAACTCTTTCTGACGAAGCTACGAAGAAAATGATTTCTCCCTCGTTTGAATTGGCTTCCCAACTGGGAGCTACCATTCGTATGGAATACAAGAAAACCTATAGCAATGGTAACCTAAAGTATGACAACACCCCACAAGATTCTTATGCCCTACACGTTTGCGCTTCCTACACAGAGACGCGAGGAGGGAAAGTTCTTGACGACTGGCGTTTACCAACGGATGCAGAAATCCAATTGGTCGATAAACTACAAAACACTCCTCAAGGAGCTGTACAATCCATCATGACTGGCAGGTATTATTGGAACGCTTCCGGAACAACCACGAAAATAAGGAATGGGACTGGTAATGCTACAACTCATCAAGCTCACGTACGTTGTGTGAGAGACGTGAAAGAGAATATGTAATACAGCCCCCCTAAAGACAAAGGAATATTTGCTATGAAAAAGTTTATATACATGCTTCTCCTACCGCTCATTTGGGTAGGATGTTCGTCCGAAGAAAGAGAGTCTTTCGGGCCGGAGGATGATGCCAGGGTTTCCTTTACGGTAGATATGCCGGAGTTCAGCACCATGCGTGCAGTGGACGAAAACACTATCAATACACTGGAGCTGTGGGTATTCAATGAAAATGGGTTATTCCTCCAGCGGTCAGTTGCCCAAAAAGAAGCAACGACCAATCGCTTCACTGTGAATATCAATCGCTCGGACAAAAGCAGGAGCATACACTTCATTGCCAACTACACGCTTACCAACCCCGAGAATTGGATTGGAAAGGATGAAAAGGAGATGCTACCAGCCTTGAATGTGCAAGGAGAAGAAATTCGCATGTGGGCACACAAAACATATCCGGCCGTTACGGCAGGTCAAGACTTGGGTACGATAGCTTTGTTAAGAAATAAGGTTAAGTTCGAGCTCGTAGTCAATACTCCGAAGCTTGCTGGTGCAACATTTGCTCTGTATCAAACGTGGGACAAAGGCACTTTGTCTCCCTTCGATCCCCACACAGGCGAATTTACGGAAGGGACAGTCACAGAGCCCGCAGGTGTGGCGTTTACCGAGAGCTCATTTGTCAGTCCCGGCACTCCTCTCTATGGTTATGAAAGAAAGAATGCCAGCCCGGCCAATCGAAAAATATCCTGCCTGATTGTAAAGGCAAGATACAACGGAAGCGGACAGGATTCGTATTACAAGATTGACTTTGTGCGCTCGGCAGACAAGAAACGCTATGACCTAATACGCAACCATCTCTACAAGGTTAAGATCAACGAAGTGTGGACGGAGGGCTACAATACACTGGAGGGAGCTCTCAACGGAGCTGCAGCCAACAATATCAGTCTCTCCGAGGAAGTACAACTCTACCCATCTTTCTCCGATGGCAAAGGACGGTTGGAAGCCGAAAAGACAGAATTCCTGTTCACCAATGGCGAAGCCAATGCCTCTTTCCAAGTGGACTACTATCCCGACCAAAATAGCAATGTGAAAGCTAATGATCGCATCGTGGTGAATCACTCTGGGAATGCGATAAGCAATGCTCAAGTAGATGCCATGGGCAAAGTGACAATGCAGCTCAATACACCCGGTTTCGAAGCTCTCAAATCAGAATTGGTAATCTCTGTAAATGACAATCCGGAATTGAAGCGTCTGGTGAAGATCCATGTCAGAAAAAAATTCGACTATAGAGAGTTTTCTGCCAACAGCACTCAAGCAGTCAATCACCGTGTAAATGTCAATGTTCAGGCAGGACAGGGAGAATCGCTCAAGGTAGATATCAAGTTTCCGGTAGAGTTCCATCAGGCCTATCTGCCCATACGCATTCGGTTCTATACAGAGAATTTCTATCCCTCCAAGCCTGAAGGATTGATTTTCGGAATAGAAGGAGGCAAGGTCTTCTACGAATGTCTCTTTACTCATATGCCTGATTCTCAAAGTTTCTCCAGAAGTTTCAAATCCAACAAAGTGGCTTCTGCCGAGACCATCTCAGTGAAGAATCTGGATGGCTACTTCAGTGATTATGAAATAGTCGTAAATAACTAAAACCGCTCCAATCCTCAGAGGGGGCAGATGGCTCCCCTTGAGGATGTGACAGCAATTTCCTGACTGGGTAAATCCATATTCCTGGGTAGGGAAAAAGAAAGCCCTTCACAATCTCAAAATGATTGCGAAGGGCTTTCCCTTTAAGCATATTCTCGGAAGGGTCTCTTGCTATCTGCGGCTGGAGCAACAGTTTTCTAAAAGGAGTTGGATCTATATTTTCAGAACTCCGATGTAAAGTGGAAGCGTATATCAGGGAAATCCTGTCGGGCCATCTGCAAGACATAGGCAGAGTCTGCCAAGAAGACATCCCTACCCTCAATGTCGTATGCCATATATTGTACCTTGCGCTTCTTGAATTGTTCCAAAGCCTGAGGCTTATCACTCTCTATCCAACAAGCCTTATATAGGCTAAGCGGCTGCCACTTGCAACTGGCACCATATTCGTGCAACAATCGGTATTGTATGACTTCAAATTGCAATTGCCCTACCGTACCAATGATTTTTCGACCATTGAACTGGTTTGTAAACAACTGAGCTACCCCTTCGCCCATCAGCTGATCAATCCCCTTTTGCAATTGTTTCTGCTTCATGGGATCATCATTCTCTATATACTTAAATAATTCGGGTGAAAAACTCGGCAAACCTCGGAAGTGCAGATTTTCACCGGATGTGAGAGTATCGCCAATCTTGAAATTTCCCGTATCGGGCAGGCCTACAATGTCTCCAGCATAAGCCTCATCCAAAATCTCTTTTTTCTGTGCCATAAACGCCGTGGGGCTGCTAAAACGCAATTGCTTGTCCAGACGCATGTGCTTGTAATAGCTATTGCGTTCGAAGCGACCAGAGCAAACCTTCACGAAAGCTATACAAGAGCGATGATTGGGATCCATATTGGCGTGTATCTTGAAAACAAAGCCGGAGAAGTCTTTCTCAGTAGGCTCCACGGTCCGCTCCAAAGCCTGAACGGGACGTGGAGCAGGAGCTATTTCAATAAAGCAATCCAGCAACTCTTTGACACCAAAGTTATTGAGGGCAGATCCAAAAAAAACAGGAGCCAACTCTCCAGCCAAATAAGACTCAAGATCAAACTCCGGATAAACGCCACTCAAAAGCTCCAAATCCTCCCTAAGCTTTTGTCCCAGAGCTGGAGATATTTGCTTATCCAGTTCTGGATCTTCGAGGGAATCAAAAGTGATACGTTCGGTAACAAGTTGCTTATCCGGTCTAAATAAATTCAGCTCCGAACGGTACATATTATAAACCCCTTTGAAGGTTTTTCCAATGCCAATCGGCCAGGAGAGTGGACGAACCGCTATTTGCAATTCTTCCTCCAATTCATCCAGCAAATCGAAAGCATCCTGCCCCTCTCTATCCAATTTATTTACAAAGATCATCACAGGAGTCTTACGCATACGGCAAACTTCCATAAGGCGACGAGTCTGTACCTCTACCCCCTTGGCACAGTCTACCACAATAATCACCGAATCTACAGCAGTAAGGGTACGGAAAGTATCTTCGGCAAAATCCTGGTGACCGGGAGTATCCAAGATATTGATCTTGTGATCGGCATAGTTAAAACCCATCACTGAGGTAGCCACCGATATACCACGCTGTTTCTCTATCTCCATCCAGTCACTGGTAGCCGTCTTTTTTATTTTGTTGCTTTTGACGGCTCCAGCCACATGTATGGCCCCTCCAAAGAGCAACAATTTCTCTGTAAGAGTTGTCTTACCTGCGTCAGGGTGACTGATAATTGCAAAAGTGCGTCGTCTGGCTATCTCGTCTGTAAATCCCATATTCTTTTTTCGTTGTATCGGTTTGTCGGGCACAAAAGCCCTCACAATAGAACCCTGTGTAGGCAAAAGCCACACGACAGAGGGCTCAACAAGCGAATACAAAAGTACACACAAAAGCCGGATGAGTCAGTTACACAAACTACTCAATAGGATTGCTTCAGCAGACTTCGCCTGACGTGATAAGAACATGGTAATGGCGAAGCACCTTGTGGAGCCGTATCGCTTAATCTCTCTACTGGACTTGATAAAACATAGCAATGGCGAATATCTTGTGGCTCCGTATCGCCTAATCTCTCTACTAAACTCGGTAGAACACAACAATGGCGAAGCACTGAGAGGTGAGACTAAAGGATACATATTTCATAATTGAATGAAAGTAATAATATTGAGCCAGAGCTACAGAGCTCGGTAGTCTCCAGATAGTGGTAAGCGATTAAGAACAGACTAAAAGAAAGAAGCTCACCAAACAGAGACTTGCAACTTTCACAAAAAAGAAAACCACCTCGCAAATCAGTTATACACTGTTGCGAGGTGGTTCGGTTTATCCGAAATCTATCTATTTTGGAATATCAAGAGAGCGGTTTATCGCCCCATGAGCATATCCAGATTTTTATTGGCGTTTGCATCGCCTTCCTGAGCGGCCTTGTTGAAGCAGTCGGCAGCCTTGTCATACATACCGAGACGAGCATAAGCAACACCAAGTACACCATTTACACCCTTCTGGCCAGCTACTGGCAAAAGCAAGCTAACGGCATCATTAGACATACCCTTGTTAATAGCTTCTACAGCAAGGTTCACACGAGCAGCAGCACTATTGGGATAAACCTCTACAGCTCTTCTCAAAATATTGGTACGCTCCATGCTATTTTCAGGATAAGCCATAGCCAAGCGGTAGATTTCAGGTTCGCTCAAGAGTTGAGGATTTTCCTTGTATACCTCACGAGCTTCTTCTACTGAATAAGGCTTAGCAGTGAATCGGATTTGCACGTCATTTCTGCGGCTCATCGGGAAGATGTTCTTGAGCACCTTAGCATAGTTGGCTTGCTGAGCCAAAGCTTGGTCACGAGCATCTTCATTAGGATAGTCGCCATCAATTACAGCGATTATTTGATTACGGTTCTTAAGATCGCTGTTCTGTACTTCTTCACGCACAGTAGCCCAGTCTTCACCGTTCCCCTTAGTAGAGATATTACCGGGGATTGCATCGCCATATTTTCCTTTCAGATACGTAGCCAAGGACTTAGCTCTGCGCTCGGACAACTTTTGGTTGTATTCTACACGTGCTTCGGGAGAAGCGTTACCCACGATTTCCATGCTCTGGATAGACAGGCTGCGGTCTTTCTTAATCTTAGAGATCAACTCATCGATCTTAGCCAACTCAGCCTTGTTGTTCATGTAATCAGGATTGATCTCTGAACGGTCTACAATGAAGTTAATGTAGGCCTTGGCTACAGCATCTCTGGTGCGCTCACCACCCAGCTCACATACAGGAGAGAGCAGGTAGTTACACTTAGAAGGATCGAAGAGAGGACGCTTTACAAGGTCACGCTCATTCATTCCAACAGGACACTCGGCACAGCCGGTCATCTCTTCGCGTACCACCAAATTAGCATTGACCATCCACGGCTCGTAAGGGATACGGTCGTACATGGTAACAGCCTGACCTTTGCCTTTCTCACGCCTTACTATTTGAGCATCCTTCACTGATTCTCTTGCATTGCGAAGTGCAATCTGGCGCTTCAGAGCTTTTGCTCTCTTGGCTCCACATACAGCCAGTGGTTTAAACGCTTTCTCCTGCATTCCATTGGGAGCTACCAATACCGGAGTTACGAGCAGCATCTGCTGACTTTTGCATTCCAATTGAGAGAGATCTACTTCTGTATGCAGAGACACCACTCCTTCTTCGTTGGAGACAGTAATGTTGTTATATGTGATATTCTGAGCTACTGCACCGGCACTGAAAGCCAAGAATGCAACCAGCATCATTTTCAGTTGTTTCATATCCTTTGTTGTTTGTAGTTAATCTTTCATTCCTTCCCAAAAATACGGGACTGGTGTCATTTAACGGAAGAGGTACACAATAGATAGTGTAGCACGTGTCAGACCAAAATAGTCAGCCTCCTGATTGCGGTAGAGCTTTGCGCCACAATCCTTACATTCACTCTTGTCATAGAAGAGGTGCACATAACCACCACCGATACTGGCCTCAAAGTTCCAGTGATTACTCAAAATCCACTGATAACCAACGCTCAGACCTGCTCCAACATACCAGCCTTGATAGCGATACTTGTCTGCATCCTTAAAAGGATCTGGATCCTTGCCAGGAACAAATTGTCCGTGCTCGTTCTTCTCAGGGTTCTTGTCCCAGATGTAGTTGGATGTCAGATAACCCAAGGGCCATTGGATACCACCAAAGTTCATCTGACCACCGAGACCGTGCAGACCCACAAAAGTGCCATTGAAGCGTTCACAGAACCAGTATCTAAACTCCGGCTGAATCAGCCAGTGCCTCCACTGCATGTCATTATCAAGTACCTTTTTCATTTTGAACGGGT
This sequence comes from Porphyromonas crevioricanis, assembly GCF_900476255.1. NCBI lineage: Bacteria > Pseudomonadati > Bacteroidota > Bacteroidia > Bacteroidales > Porphyromonadaceae > Porphyromonas > Porphyromonas crevioricanis. The sequence goes on along the minus strand of NZ_LS483447.1, from coordinate 1,117,009 downwards.
TGAATCCTCCCGTCAAGTCGAATGTTACCTTCGGGCTTAGGCCCACCTCAAGAGACAAGTTTGGCGTAGCAGTCAGGTCATACGCAAGGTTGTTCTTGATAGCGACCTTCTGTGCTGAGACCCCAACAACGGAGGCCATAAGTAGCAGGAAAAATACAGTTTTTTTAATCATATCCTTTTCACTTTATTGTGCTGCATCAAAACTAAATAGTTTCGAATAGGCCTTTAAAACAATACTCTCTCAATCTTTCTTTCTCAAAAAAACTTTATCTAGTCTCGTACTTTGTTCCTTTAACACACACAGGCATCACCTAATATCTCATCAATCCCGATTGGCAATATCCATGCCTACTCGGATACAGGCAGCAAGGCCCAACAACACGAGTAACTCATTTCTTTGAGCTCCCCTTTGCGATACAAATATCGTAAACGAGGAGCATATACACAAATTTTTTATCCTAAATATATCAATCCAATATTAATCTGTCTTCTATTTTCATTCATCAAAATCAGGGCGAAAGAGAGACTATTGATAGGAATGCAGTGAGGAGAAAGCTAAAACCATCTCTTGAGGAGATACCTTTTGCTAATACAAAAGTTAGCATTTGCTCTCTCAAGAGATTTTCGATCCTTCCAGGAGCTCCTATTTAATTGAGGAGAGGGCATAAGAAGGCCGCTTTTCAGGGCTTTCCTTTTTTTAGGATATATCAACGGTCCCTTCAAGACGGCACATAGGAATTATTGCACAGGCTCTACTATAATTCTACTGTCATTGCTGTACGTGCCAAAACCAAACCGCTTCCTCCTTCCACATTGGAGAGGGAAGGTGTTTTCTCGACGAGGAAAGAATCATCAGGATCAAAAAGAGAAGAATCGCCCTTGTCAACCCAATCTTCAAGCCCGTAATGCATTGAAGCATAGCGAAAATACATTTCGTCTATCGTATACAGGGTAAACCGATGTCTCATACCCTCCGGAAGAATAGGTGTGAGAAAACATAAATTGCGAGAACCCGATGGCAAATCGTAGTTGGAAAAATAAGGGATAACCAAGGGGTATGCCTCCACAGAACGATATCGTCCATAAGCTCCACGGAAAAAGTCTACACAACGCTTCCCGAAAACAGGATCCACACCCGGCCAAATGGGTGAATAAAACTCTACGGACAGATCTTCCGGCCAGAACATTCTGGCTGCGATACCATAGTATTGGAGAGCAGCAGGCTTGGGATCTTCGTACCGGAGACAATAACTCAAATAACGGTAATCACCTTTCTCGTCCGGATCTTTTTGGAAGTGCTTGAAATAATTGTTTTTGTCTCTTATCTCCAATACTGACACTGGTTCCAGATTAGCTTTCAGGGGCACCGTTTGATTTACTCTGGCATCAGGATAACCAGGTACTGACACCTCTATTTTAACTTGATCTCCAGGATTAAGGATATCCGGTCCTCGGTAAAAAAGAGGTTTGTGCTGAATGAGAGAAGGTGACGACAGCATATACGTATCTTGTTTTTTCAACTCGTTGCTTGAATCCAATTTTCTCTTTTCAACCAATCGGCCATTTATATGTAAAGTCACTTCAGCTTCAGAAACACGGAAAGGGAACTCTCCTTCTGCCATGGAGGAACCCGGGTCATCCTTACGCATGGTGTGCATAACAAGTAGTTCCGGGTATTTGCCAGCCTCCAATATTCCATTTACAATGACTCTATGGGGATGGTCCTCACTTAAATCGATGTCAATATCCTTGATAATACAACTGCTCATGCTCCATACGAGGAGTAATAAAAACAATTTTTCCGCAAACAATAGCTTGGATATACTTGTACGTTTCATCGTATTCATAGGATTAGAACTTAAAGGTATAAGAGACAGATAGGTTGAAAATAAAGGGACTGATAGAAGCAGCTTTTACCTTGCCATCATCTCCTTTCTTAACCTTGAGTATTAGAAAAGAATTGTGGTGTTGATAAGCATTGTAGACACTTATATTCCAAATACCCATGCGTCCCGAAGCTTTGGGGCGATAGATGTTCAGGCCCAAATCAAGACGATGATAGTCCGGCATTTTGAAGTTGTTTCGCTCACGAATATACTGCTGAACATTTCCATTGATATCTATGTACTCCTGAACTGGAATCGTTACCCGGTTGCCAGAAGAAAAGACCCAAACGGCCGACAGATCGACCTTGGGACTAAGCTTATAGATCAAGCAGGCATTAAACCGATGCCTGTTGTCGAACTTATCGAAATACCTATTGCCAAGGTTCACCTCTTTTCCAGGGAAGATACGATCTGCCCAAGAAAGGGTATAAGAGAGCCAGCCGGAGAGACGACCGGTATTCTTACGCAACAACAATTCAGCTCCATAGGCTCGTCCATTGCCCAGAGCCACCCGATCTTGCCAGTCACCTTGCCCGAGGAAAACTCCATCCCCGTCACGGTAAGCCAGAAAGTTGGACATATACTTGTAATACCCCTCAAGAGAGGCCTCGTAGCTATTCTTCTGCCAATACAACCCTAAGGATCCCTGATACGATCTCATCGGAGGAATTCTGTCTGTAGAAGGAACCCATAGGTCTGTTGGCATAGACAAAAATCCTCCCTGAAGCAAGCGAGCGTATTGGCTCATCTCGGCATAAGAAGCCTTGATGCTCCAATTGTCAGACATTTGCTGTCTCAACGAAAGTCTCGGTTCCGGGCTGAAATAGAGTTTGTCTTTCACTGATAGTAAAGACAAACGACCTCCTATGTTGGCGGATAAAGAATGCGTAAGGATAATCTCATCTTCGGCATAAAAAGAGTACTCTCGTGCATCGATCCGCTCTCCTCGCTTCAATCCCAACAAGGGAGCATTTTCCATATCCTGAAAGCCAAGAGTCTGTATTTTCTCAACATTAGGATAGAAAAAATGCTGGCTAATTCCCCCTCCAAACCGGATATATTGCCGAGACCAGCGACGAAATTCAAAATCCGAAGTCAAACGAAGATCTTTGATACCGCTATCCAAGCTGTAGTCCAATGAGCTACTTGTCTGATTGTCTCCATCCTTGGACTTGGTTTTCATATTCATGCTTAAATCCGATCGGTAATCACTATAGGAAGCCGTGGTATGAGCAAAAAGATCGGGAGAGAGAACCCAATTCCAACCCAAAGCGGCCAACTGATTTCCCCACTTAAAAAGAGATGAGAATCTCTCCTCCCTCGTGTAGGCAGACTGAGCCTTGTTGCCATTAGGCTTATGGTAGGATTCAGAATTAATATCCTCGGTAGTAAAAACATCATCACCTCTATAAATCGTAAGGAAAAGCCGATGGCTATTATTGATCTTATGATTGATTTTAACATTGAAATCATAGAAATAATACAGGTTAGATACCTCTGTATTCGTCACCAGCAAGTCTCCCGATTTCCCTGTTTCTTGCTTACGCTCCAGAGGGAACAAGCGTTGAATCAAATCTGCGTAAGTGCGTCGAACTGCGACACTGAAGGAAGTTCGGTTTCTGATGATAGGGCCTTCAAAATTGGCTCGTGAAGAAATAAGGCCAATAGACATCAAACCATGATATTCTTTCATATGCCCATCCTTGGTATGCACATCTAATACAGAACTGAGTCGTCCCCCAAATCGAGCTGGAAAACTTCCCTTGTAAATACTCGCTGTCTTGACAGCATCGGGATTAAATGTAGAGAATAAGCCTCCAAGGTGATTGACGCTGTATAATGGATTACCATCTATGAGATACAAATTCTCATCCTCGTTTCCTCCGCGCACTACAAGACCGGAGAATCCTTCATACCCCCGGGCGATCCCAGGTAAGAGTTGAGCATATTTGATCAGGTCAGTCTCCCCCACAAAACTGGGAGTGCGAGATAGATCTTCCATGGAGAGCCGTGTGCGCCCAGTTTCCAACCCGGCAAATTCAGTCCTCTTATCCCCTGTCACAACCACTTCTTGCAATTCTTTACCGGGGAAAAGACGAATATCCAACTGTAGGTTGGCATTCAAAGATATAGTTGTATCGACAGGAGCATACCCTACATAAGAGAAAGAAATACGTACCTCACCCGGAGTCAGACCCAAACTATAAAAGCCGGCATTATTACTCACAGTACCGGTAGCTGACGCCTGATGAAAAATCGTTGCCCCGATGAGAGTCTCTCCAGTCTGAGCATCAGATATATAACCGCTTAAGCTCACCTTACCTCTCTGCTGTGCCAAACTGCCAAATGGAGCAAAGAGCAGGAGGAATAATAATAGGCAAAAAAGAAAAGTACGACTCATTGGTTTCATAAAATTCACAGATGGACACATTGCAGATACATCTAGGGTTGTATAAAAACAAAAAGGCCTCGCAAAGGTAAATACGATTCAATAAAGAATGAAATAAGACGAGTATATAAAAAAGCTGTGCCAGATTTTGCATTCTGACACAGCTTCGCGTAATACGACTTACTTTCTCTTACTCGAGAAAAAAAAGAGAGAATAGAGCCCTCAAATTACTTTAACCAACTTATACCCAAGACGAGATAGGAGATCTGCAACTTTCTGTCGTTGGTCTCCCTGTACCAAAATTTGCCCATCCTTAGCCGAGCCGCCCACACCACAAGACTGCCTGAGCTTGCGCCCCAATTCCTGCAAATCATCGTCTGTGCCCACAAAACCACTCACGAGGGTAACTTCTTTCCCCTTGCGCTGCTTTTTATCCAATGAAACCCGTAGTTTCTGCTTATCGGCCGGAAGAGTATCAAGAATTTCTTCCTCCTCGTAGCAATAGCCATAATTATCAGCTGTGCTATACACGACACCAAGCCGATCTCTCCTATTCTTTTTGCTCATGGGGCTGAAGATACGAGGGTTAGTAATCGAATATACTTCCGCCGACAAACTCCCTCAAGAGAGAGTCATCCGGCAATATTTGCATAGGTAGATAGTGGAAATAGGATAAGAAACGAAGAAGCCTGGTAGCCTCGACAAACTCCGGCACATTGCGTGGTACCTGACGAAGGATTTGCTCTGCCAAGGGCTTGAGTACAGCTAATTCGTAGACCATGGCACTATTGAACATCACATGCGCATTCTCCTGATATGGGAAAACCCACTTCTCCTCCCCCGCCCTCACCGAAGGCCAGCGACGTATTGTGTCAATGGCCGAATAGGCCCGGTACTTATAATCCCTCACGATACGTCGTAAAAGACGATTGTCTGTACTAGGGATCCTGTTGTGCGCATCGAGTGCGATATTCGTAAGGGCACTCACGTAAATCTTGTAAGTGGCAGAAGAAGGTATCGAGGGGAGCAACTCCGGATTGAGGGCATGAATTCCTTCCATTACCAACAGATCTCCGTCTTTGATCTGTATGGTATTGCCTCGATAGACTCGCTTGCCAGTAGTAAAGTCAAAAGAAGGCAAAGAGACTTCCTCTCCCGAAAGGATTTGAGAGATATGCTGGCCTAAAAGTTCCAAATCTAAGGCATGAATATCCTCAAAATCATACTCTCCTCTTTCATCTCTCGGAGTTTTATCGCGATCAACAAAATAGTCGTCCAGAGAAAGGCCGTGAGGGCGAATGTAGTTTGTAATCAGCTGGATTTGCAGTCTTTTGCAAAAAGTGGTTTTACCCGAAGAGGAAGGACCGGAAATAAGTATCACACGCACACCAGACTGGTAACGCTTGGCTATATCGGCAGCTATACCCGCAATCTCTTTTTCCTGCATTGCTTCGGAAACTTGCACCAACGTGGCCGTCCGCCCTCTATCTATAACTCCATTAAGACTTCCCACATACTTACAATGAGTCATATCCAGCAGCTTGTCATGCTTATGGATAACATCTTTCATCATTGGCTGAGGCACTGGTTGCTGCAACATACTAGTGTCATCCCGACGTGGAACCTGCAGCAGCAAACCATCATCCATCCATGGGATAAGATCAAAGAGATGTATGTAGCCTGTACTTGGAGCCAAACAGCCGTAGAAATAGTTGGGATAACCGTCCAATTCGTGATAGGAAGTATAAGGATCACCAGTAGATTCTATCAATTCGGCCTTGTCTATCAATCCCCTCTCTCTAAATATCGCTGCAACACGCTCGGTACGCTCTGTCTTAAGGCGAAATGGCAAATCTCGCTCTATAAGACTCCACATTTTTGTTTTCAGGCGCTCGATAGCCTCTTCGGTGATCTTCTGCTCTGTGTCAATGCGACAATAGTAACCTTTGGAGAGTGCATGCTCAATATAGAGCTTGGCCGAGGGCATAAGATCATTCAATGCCTTAGCCATAACAAATGAGAGCGTACGCTCGTAAGTGCGCATACCACTTTCCTTGGATATGCCCACAAACTCAATGTCCACAGAATGGTAGCAACGCCACGTGAGCTCCTGTGTACGGTGATTGACCTGTACATTGATCGGCTTAAATCCTAATTGTTCCTCAAACTCATCTGCGATATTTTTCAGAGGTAACCCCAATGGGATCTTCTTGTACAAATCAAGGTTGGCTATATATACCTCCACCTGCTCGATAGGAGGATTTATGAGTGCTTCCATTATATCGTTTTCAATTTTACCGCCTTAAAGGTACAAAAAGCTCCTCACCCCTCTTTTCCCTCCTGCTTCTTCGTAAGAAAACAAGGAACCGACCCCAATAGAGCTACATGAGAGTTACAAAAAACTCCTCTTATGAGAAGGAGAGAATGAGGGCGAATGACTAAATTTGCCACATGAAGAATTATATACGCTTGACTGACAAATCTTTTCTCTGGATTTTACTGCTGGGAGCCTTGTTCCTTTTCCCAACACAAGCCGAGTGCCAACAAAAGACAAAACGGAGAAAAAAAACCGAGCAACGAACCCAAACACAAACTGTTGTCCCATCACATTCACTGATGCTTTACGAAAGTCAAGTTTTGCAATTGCTCGACCAAATCGTAGAAAAGCAACTACCAAGTAATCTGAAAAAAGATAGTATAAGAGCTGAGATTAGCCAGTCTATACGTGTGCTTTTCAACGAAATGATTTACAGACGAAGCAATGACCTCCCCTATGAAGAAAAAGAGCAAGAAATACCTTATGGAAGTTTCCTAAAACCAGTGGCTCGCCAATGGGTGGAAGATATTACCTATACTTCCGATAAAGACATCGAACCATCGGAAGATTCTCGCCAAATGATTGCTGTGATAGGCTTGGCATACCGGCAAGCTCGCTGCAACTTTATTCTCATCAAATCCAATGGTAAGCAAACGGACAGTTTTCTCAACCAGAGAGCCAACCGACTACGAACCTTGCTATTGGCAGAGGGGATCCTTTCTCGGCATATCGGTTTCGTTTGGGAAGCTCCCAATCAGCAAGGGATCCGACTGGTAATGATACACTGAAAAGTGTATTGTTTTTCTTTCACCGATCTTTCACCCACGGCCTGAAAAGTAAATCCCCAGGCCGGGTAATTTTGATATTCTGCCAATTGCCCTCGACGACGACTACACTTCCAACTCCATACAGAGCCTCGTAGACCGATGCATCATCGGTAAAATCGCTGCGATATGGGCAGCAATAAGCCTTTTTGATCCGATCTGCCCAAAAGCATTGAGGGGTCTGCACACTCACATAACAGGATCGATCCACAGCCCGACTTTTTCCGTCCGGTTCGAGTAAGCGCAAACTTTCAACTACAGGCTGTACTGGTATGGCAGCATTGGCCGACTGTGCTGCCAACAAACAGTTTTCTATCGTAACAGGAGCAACATAAGGCCTCACTCCATCGTGAATTGCAACCAGAGCTTCGTCTGGAATTGTTTGCAAAGCATTTTTGATCGATTGGAAGCGAGTCTCGCCTCCAATCACAATACGGTGAGTAGGCACAGCACCCGACTCCTCAGAAACAATCGACTCCCAAAGAGCCAAAGCTTCCTTGTTCAGTGTAACAACGATCTCATCTGCGTAAGGAGCGAAACAATCTATCGTACGGCTCAATATACTCCGTCCATCAACAGAGAGAAACTGCTTGGGCAAGTCTCCTCCCATACGCAATCCCTTACCTGCTGCTGTAATGACGGCATAGACCGGCATAGTGGTCTTCCACTTCCCCATTATATAACCCTCTCCTACTCCAATTTAGAAATCAGTTCTTCCAATTTCTTATCCGCGGAAGTCAGTTTGTTGCGACAATATTTGACGATATCTACAGCTTCTGCCACCAAAGCAGTCAGTTCGTCTACATCAGGGCTTTGATGCTCTATTCGCTGTACGATCTCTTCAAGTCGCCCCATTGCGGCTGTGTAGGATTTGTATTTGTCCTGTTCAGATTTGGCTGTACCCATATTTCACTGCTTTTACTTTCGCAAAGGTAGCTGAAATAGCTCCTTCGATAGCAGGTTCGTAAATAAGTCCAATACTCCTATTGTTTTCCTCTCGACTGCATCAAAACGGCTATTGAAGACTACTCGAAAAGGAATTATTCAACGACCATACAAGTTCTTCATACATCTATAAAATTCCGCCGGCACACCCATATAACGAACAATGCAACTGACCATACGTGGCGACAAATGATGCTTGCCTTTGTAAAAGCCACATGCCTCTAATTCGGCAAGCAAAGCCGGATCTCCATGAATAAATCGAGACAAATTGCGACTGGCCTGGCAGGGTGATGAATCAGGGTAATAGATAGAGGCCAATTCCTTGAATGTGTACACACGAAAATCGAAGTCATATGCGCCACTACCATTCGGGAAATCTGAGGAAATAGAAAAATTAGTGTTCATAACGGAGAATATAAAAACTGCTTATATATACTTGCTGAGAGGATACGGTGATCAGTTAGAATAAAAAGACTGACCGAACTAAATACTACACAAATCTCTTACGCTCTGCAAAGGAAACAAATAAACAAGTGGGGAACAAGCTGGCAAACCACTCTTAGAGATAACGAAGCAATGCGAAACATTGGGGAACCTTTTCCGGCATTGCTCCTCCATATCTAGATGAACGAGACCCTCGAAGGAGCAAATTATGTTGTATCTTTGGGGGAAAATACCAAAACAACAAACAACGAATTCTCAGTATATACTTCAATCTATGAATAAGACTCCTATCGGCATATTCGATTCCGGCTACGGTGGCCTGACGATCCTCAACGAAATACGCAAGTTGCTGCCGGAATATGACTACGTTTATTTGGGCGATAATGCACGTTCCCCATATGGGAGTCGCTCCTGTGAGGTGGTGTACAAATTCACCAAACAAGCAGTGGATACGCTCTTCGATCTCGGTTGTCCCCTAGTAATTCTGGCTTGCAACACAGCCTCTGCCAAAGCTCTTCGAACTATACAGCAGCTGGATTTGCCACAATCTGGAGATCCCAGTCGCAGAGTACTTGGGGTAATTCGCCCCACTGTAGAGGTTATCGAAAAACTATCCGTGGGCGGACACGTAGGCGTATTGGCTACACAAGGGACTGTATCCTCTCATTCCTACCAAATAGAAATCAACAAACTATTCCCCGATGTAAAAGTGACCGAAGAAGCCTGCCCCCTGTGGGTTCCTCTGGTGGAGACAGGAGAAAGCGAAAGCCCTGGAGCCGACTACTTTGTACGCAAACATCTGGAACAGCTCATTGCCAAGGACGATTCTATAGACACCATCATACTTGGCTGTACTCACTATCCCCTCCTAATCCCAAAGATGAAGCGACTGCTTACCCCCACGATAAAGCTAGTACCTCAAGGAGAGATCGTAGCCAAGTCTCTGACCGACTATCTGGAGCGACACCCGGAGATGGATAAGCGATTGAGCCGAAACGGCAGTATTCGTTATCTAACAACGGAGAGCTGCGACAAATTCAAAGACTTAGCCTCCGTTTTTCTCTCGGACGACATCAAGGCCGAACACATCAACATCGACTAACCATAATAACGACAATCTTATGAACATGAAAAAAATCGTATCACTGTCTCTGCTTCTGCTGACAACAATCTTACTGACTACCCAATGTGGATGCCGTAAATCTTGTGACCAAAAGATTGATGGGAATTGGCAGGTAGTCAATATGAATGGTGAAGCTATAGAGCCTGTTCACGACCAGCTTACCCTGAATATCGAAGCCAAGAAAAAAATAGCCGGAGGGATCGGTATTTGCAATCGTTTCTCTTGCAACCTAGACACAAAAGAAATAAAGGAAGGAAAAATCAAGTTCGGGGAAATCGTTTCCACCAAAGTGGGATGTGACAAAATATCCTACGAATTTGCACTCTTTTCTTGCCTTGAAATGGCCACGAATTACAGTTTATCTGGAGATGTACTAGTACTCACCGGCGATGGGCCAGAAGGCAAATCCAGCATTACCTTCATTCGAAAGAAGTAGGTGAGAAGAGCCGAAAAAGAAATACCCCTGAGAGTTTTCTTCTAAACTCTCAGGGGTATTTTTTTAGGTATAGTACGTTTTTGCTGCTGTATTCAACAGAAACGATCACCATTTATCAGAAAATCCACCGCCACCGGAAGAACCGCCACCCCAGCCTCCTCGACCAGACGAGCCAGAGCCTCCACCTCGTCCTCCTCTGCCTCCCAACATCAAGGCCTGTAATATGGCAATAAGGATGTAAACAAAACCGCCCCAAAAGCCTCCTGCAAAAGACTTGACTTCTGTCCGGCCCTGAGAGGAAACAGTCCGCTCATATTCATAGAAGCAATGCTCGCAACGCATCTTTCGCACAGAAGCAGACATTCGAGCTTTACTATCATCTTGTACTCGAGATCTCACCGGCAAAGCTGTGTAATAATGACAACTGGGGCAACGCTCGACCTCCCTGCTTATTGGGATACTTTCCACTGCACTATATCCGCAGGTATTGCAGTGAAAAGTTCTGTGACCGGCTGTTCCAAGAGCTTTCTCCCGAATCTGCCCTTCATCCAATACCACAGCCGAGCTATCCGAGCTTCCTTGCGCCCCACAATGGGGGCAGGAAATAGCCAAAGACATCAATTCTTTTTCCTTCTTCTTGTACCAATACAAGTAAAAAGGCCAAGCCGGCAAGAAAAACAGGAAAACATCTGGAGATACGGCTGAGGCTCGAAACAAGGTCAAAGAATTTCTCCGGCCAATCTGTGCCATCGAGAATTGCTTGACAATAGAGATTGAACGTATATAAAGCAAGAGAGATAGCAAGAGATATACCGCAAGGGCAATGGATCCATTCAAATAAGCTGCGCCTTCTACTGAGTTTGAGGAAAGAGTTTGCTTCCTGTCTTGCCCTTTCTGGTAACCGACTCTCGATAGCTCGGCATCTATGGCATTCAAACCGGCCAAAAGCCCCTCAGTCACACGCCCTTCTCTGAAACGTGGGAAAATCTCAGACCTGGCAATACGCATCGCCAGAGCATCGGGGATATAAGGCTCGGCTCCATATCCGGTCTCTATGCGAAAATCTCGTGTGCCATTCTCCCCCTTCATCTCCGATACAATCAATAAACCAAAATCATCTTCTCTACTGCCAAGCTTCCAAAGTTGATAAAGCTCATTGGAGAACGTATTGATTGTATAATTCTCATGATCTATCGCATCAAGTAATACGACAGCCACTTCCAGACCATAGGTCTCTCGAAGGGCGACACAAGCTCTATCCAGCTGTGCAAACTCTCCTGCAGAAAGCGTACCGGACATATCGACCACATGGCGATTTCTCTCCGATAGCTGTACATTCGGCACCTGCGAGGGCTGTATGCCGGCCGAAAGAGAGAATAGACTTACCCAAACAAAAAGACAAGTCAATAAGAGGAAACGCAACCGAGAGAAGGTATGACAACAGAGGTCACCCGAAGGGGCAAACAACATAGAAGTAAAAGAAAAGAGAAGCAAGGTTACAAATCTAAGTCCGGGGCTACATCAGTGCCGGTCTTTGCCTCAAAGTACGGACGCTTTTCAAACCCGAACATAGAAGCGATGATTGTAGTGGGGAAACGACGTATTGCCGTGTTATAGGTTTGTGCTGTTTCGTTGAAACGCTTGCGCTCGACTGTGATCCGGTTCTCTGTGCCTTCCAGTTGAATCATCAATGTATTGTACTGTGCATCGGCTTTCAATGTGGGGTAATTCTCTCGTATCACCATCAATCGCCCCAGAGCCTGAGAGAGACCATCCTGCGCAGCCTGAAACTGCATCAAGGCTTCCGGTGTGAGATTGGAGGCATCGACTGTCATTGCTGTGGCGGAAGCTCTCGCCTCTGTCACCTGACGGAGTGTTTCCTGCTCATGAGTAGCATAAGACTTAACAACCTTGGCCAAATTGACGATCAAGTCGGCACGTCGCTGATATACATTTTGCACTTGAGACCAATCCCTCTCTACCTTTTCTTGCAAATCGACCATCCTGTTATAGCTCATATAGGTAGATATTCCAAGCAATAGCAGGAACAGAACAAGCACTAAAACAACTATACGATTTCTATTCATCTTCCAAGTAAACTCTTAATTAATCTCAATCAATACAATATACACCTGATAAAGGTTCATTCTTCCCTGCAAATCCTTGCTCTCAGCAAGGCGGAGGCATCATCCTTTGCGCCCGTATCTGCGCTGTGGAGCTCCGGGAGTTTTTTTCACAGACCAGCCGAAGTAACCGATAAAATCCCCCAAAGCAAAATATTCGCCATGGGCATAAACCAGCAAATCTGCAGCCTGCATATCGAAAGCTCCGCTCTCGGGGTCTAAGTAACGGGGATCGACTCTCACATTCACCACATCGGCCAAAAACATATCATGGCTGCCCAGCTCCAGTACCTGCCGGATCTTACATTCCAGACTCAACGGGCTCTCAGCCACAAGAGGGGCTGAAATCAGCTTACCCTTTTCCGGCTGAAGACCGGTCTCAGCAAACTTGTCATAGTCTTTTCCGGAACGCACTCCACACCAATCCGTAGCCTTGGCCATAGCTCGATTGGTAAGATTTAATCCAAACTCTCCCGTTGCTGAAAGGATCGCATGAGAATGACGCTCCTTGCGAACACTGATATAGCACATGGGAGGAGTGCTGCATATCGTACCAGTCCAAGAGACCGTGATCAAATTGTAATTCTCCGGGCTGTCTCCGCAGCTAACCAAGGCAGCCGGGAGAGGATAGAGCAATGTACCCGGCTTCCAATCCTGTCTACTCATAATAATTCTATCTGTGACGGATGAATCTTACGACCACAATACTTACACTGCAAAATCTCAGTATCGGAGTCGACAACAAGGAAGTGCGTGCGCATAGGTTCGTGGTTGGTAATACACTTGCTATTGGGGCAACGTACCAGACCTACTATATTCTCCGGCAATGGGATCGGACGTTTCTCCACCACCTCAAATTCCCGTATCACATTCAGATGTACATTCGGGGCCAAGATAGCGATACGACTAAGCTCCTCTTCGCTAAAAAACCGGTCAGAAATCTTGATCACTCCTTTCGAGCCCAGTGTAGCACTCGGCAAATTATTGCCCAACGTGACCGGTGTAGCAATCTCGTCCAGCCTGAGCATGGCAGCCACCGAAAAGAGCTTTTCGGTAGGGATATGATCGATCACAGTACCATTCTGAATGGCTGCGACCAAAAGTTTTTCTTTTTTCATTGCTATGTCGGGTAGCTATTAGTTGTTTACTTCGATGCCCAGCACTTCGCATATAATACTCTGCCGCACGAAAAGCCCATTCCGAGCCTGCTGTACATAGTAGGCATGAGGGGTATCATCGACATCGGTCGCTATCTCATTGACCCTCGGCAGGGGATGCAACACTCGCATATGAGGTTTGGCCAAATGGAGCATATCGGCCGTAAGGGTATAGACATCTTTTACCCTCTCGTACTCTTCCATGTCTACAAAACGTTCACGCTGCACACGTGTCATATAGAGAATATCGGCCTTGGCTATCAATTCGGGGGTAAACTGGTCTGTCTCTTCGAAAGGGAGATCGTGCTGCCGGCAATACTCGCGATACTCCTCCGGCAAAGCCAATTCTTCCGGAGCCACGAAGATGAAATGCGGTCTGTATGAAGACAAGCCGGAAATCAGGGAATGGATCGTGCGGCCATACTTTAGATCTCCCACCATCACCACAGTGTGGTCGTAAAGCGTGCCCTGTGTTTGGCGAATCGTATAGAGATCCAACAAGGTCTGTGAGGGGTGTTGATTAGCCCCATCACCGGCATTGACGATCGGAGCCCGGTTCAGCTCACTGGCATAGAAAGCTGCTCCTTCCAGAAAGTGCCGCATAATAATCAAATCGGCATAGTTAGACACCATAGAAATAGTATCCTTGAGACTCTCTCCCTTGGATGTACTGGACGAACTGGCATCTGAAAAACCGATGACCCGGCCTCCCAAGCGATTGACAGCCGTCTCAAAACTAAGTCGGGTACGAGTGGAGGGTTCAAAAAAAAGTGTGGCTACTACCTTTCCCTCAAGTAGCGACCGATTGGGATTCGCTTCAAACAAACGTGCTCGATCCAGGATCCGCTCTATATCGGCAGCACTCAACCGATCTATCGTTACTAAGTGATGCATAAATGATCAGGTCTCTATATGCCGAAGCCGATTGCTCGACTCGGCTGTTAATATCCACAAAGATAATCTAAGATAGGCAAGCATGAGTTCTCTCCACCAAGACTAACGAACAGATCCTCCAAAAGGGTCAAAAACAGCCTCTCCGAAATGCCCTATTCATCGGCATTCTGAGGGGGTCAAATTTCTCTCCTCAGAGAAATTTTGCTAACACAGGAGAAAACAAAAATTCTCTCAGGAGAGAATTTTCGCTCCCTCCCCAGATATTTTTCAATAGGTATCCACTGCCCTATTTTCCCCCTAAAAAACCCGTCTTTGAGGGGTACAAACAGGCCTCTCAATTAAACTATAATTTACAAATCGCTCCTCTCCTACTCTCTGTCCGGATTTGAGACTGAGAGTTCAGAAAATGTACTTGTCATGATTAAGCCCGAATGTAGAAAAATAACGCAGCGAGTGCGGTGTAAAGCAAGAGTCTCAACGACTAAAAAACAGGGCTGTGGCAAAATCAGCTTTGCCACAGCCCTGTTTGGGTGCGTCAAAATACGCAAGATGCAAGGTACTAAGACTGGGGCTAAAGGAGGCATACCGTGAAAGTACGTAACCGAAGCCGAATGTCGCAAGTAACACAGCAGTTTGCGTATTCTAATGCACCGCCATACAGACTGATTTAATCATTTCGAGGATATAGGTGATGGTTGTATTTCAAACCACCCTCCTTCCCCGATATCAATCGCTCCATTTATCTCCACTTCCCTTGCTTTCAAAATCAAATTTTCTCCCTTTCCCACGGAAATCGAAGCTCCGCGAGGAATGGTAATTTTCTTTGATACAACAGTATTACTGGGGCCATCCGTACTGCCAAACTCCTTATGCTCTGTCTTGAAGGAAGTTGTCAAATAACTTTTTGTTATCGTCTGCAATCCATAGTGAATTCGATTAATCTGTTCCGGTGTGAGAACAAAAAAACCATTGTAATCCATCATATTGTTTGTGGCACAGCTACCAAAAGGAGGAGCCCACTTATCCAACCCGATAGTATCACAGGATTGCACAACTTCTCGCCAAGTTGGGGTATCCTCACAATAATCCTCTATCTCTATCACATTCCCATATTGGTCAAATTTCGGAGGCTTTTGTCCTCCGGAATAAAGAACTGTATGATGTAATCCCAAATTATGCCCAACCTCATGCATAAGGGCCCAAGCATAGACTGCATAACCATACACCTTCTCTCCCATTTGCTCAAACGGGAGATCGGAAGTATATCGCTCATATGCACCATAAATATGTGCACGACGATAAGGCCCCTCCATATTAGCAACCCCAGTACGATTATTCTTCCCTTTTCTGGGAACAAAATATACATTAACGACCTCCCCTGAACAAACATCATATTTGCCAAAAAAACCTCCGTCAGGGTTATCTTCTTCATGAAAATAAACTCCTGACAAAACTAAACGGTAGCGTGGAGGTAATACCGGGGTCTGATTCCCCAAAGGGAGATTCATAGTAGCATTATCTCCGGTATTTGCCAGAGCAAGAATTCTTCTGCTGTATTCATATCCATCTATCTCGCCGGGAGGAGCAACTGCTCTAAAATTTTTTGGAGTGGGGGATGATATAGAGTTTACAAAATGAAATACCACTCGGATCTCTCTATTCCCAACAAAACTCATATCTGCCTGTCCTGCCAATGCATCAGGAAAAGTACCCGATCTCAACAATGCAGAAGAGTGTAGAATATCAGAATTAGATCCCTCTATTTCACAAGAGAAATGCTCCTCAGGTTGCTGGGAATGTGCCGGGTCAATCACCCAAAAACAACACAAGCAACCCAGTAGGAGAATAATAAATCTGTATCTATTCATAATTTTCGCTTCATTGCCCTATTCAACCAATATTTTTGCATAGCGATGGGGGTTATCCATTGACTTCAAGACATATATGCCAGTCGGAAGGCCCAAGGTAGAAACCTGACCATAACCCATACGGACCAATCGCCCATCCATGCCGTACAAATACAATTGTCCCGAAACTTCGCTGACTGCGACTCCAGACAGGCGATCATAGCGGTACCATCCCTCTGGGTTCTGAACAACCGGCAAAGCCAACGGACGATGATATACACCATCTATACCGATATCATGAAAAGGATTTCTCTTCCACCAATCAGTTTCGTAGACTGTACCGTCCGGAGCTACATAGCCTCGATACCCATCAATATTTGCATCCTTCAGTGGGACATCACACCATCCTATGCCAGTAAAAGTCCCGCCAATGGGATAGAGCTCATCTTCAAGTCTAAAAGGGTGATCTGCATAACAGTATGCGAGAAGGGGACGGCTCTTTCCTGAAAGGAAAAGGCAATAGCAATGAACAATACTTCCATCCCTTTGTTTTGCAACAAAGGTTAACTCCAACTCAGCCTCTCGGGGAGTCCCATTGTCGTCTATCGTAACTGACCAACGCTCTCCTACCTTTTTGTTGGGAGAATGAAACAGGTTACGGACTGCCTTCTCTCCCTCATCTTGGCCCCAAATATCTCCATTGGGCTGGACATATAGATAGGAAGTAAAGACGGATACTACTTGTTTGAGATAGTTGTATCGCGTGCGTACAACCGTTTTCTTGATCTCTGTATCCAAGGTTTCTTCAGCGGTCACCTCATTGACTATAACGCCAATGCAACGCTCTGCTTTGTTCATGTCATTGTCAGGAGGGCCAATCATCCAGCCAGCACTTTCCTGATTGTAATACCACTTTCCTCCCACAGGGAGAAGATCTTGTGTGGCCTCTTCTGTCTGCGCTTGCAACCTCAGCCCAAACCCAAATGCAAACAAAGACAGGAATATAAAAAGTATGTTTCGTGTCATATCGTATTTCTGCTTAAACTCTATTCAACCAATATTTTTGCATAGCAATGGGGGTTATCCATTGACTTCAAGACATATATCCCAGTCGGAAGGCCCAAGGTAGAAACCTGACCATGCCCCATACGAACCAGTCGCCCATCCATGCCGTACAAATACAATTGTCCCGAAACTTCGCTGACTGCGACTCCAGACAGGCGATCATAGCGGTACCATCCCTCTGGGTTCTAAACAACCGGCAAAGCCAACGGACGATAGTACACACCATCTATACCAATCCCTCTCATCGGATGTTTTTTCCACCAAGTAGATTCATAGACGGTACCGTCCGGAGCTACATAAGCCCGAGCTCCGATCTCTTCATCTTCCCGCATAGGGCGATCTGCATCGTAAAAATTCACAAAAAAGCCTCCAAGCGGATAAATACGATCGCTGGGAGACAGCGGATCTCCGTCTCTATATATGTACAAATACGGGAAAGATGGGTATCCCTCAGGGGTTACACTACGAAGAGTGTAATAATAAGTTATACAACCATCCGAATTTTCATAAATATCACTCAAGGTAACAGTTGATGAAGCGGCTTTGGGTTCATCGGCAGAGGGGCTATGCATTGGTCTATAACAAACGGTTACCGGCCACTTATCTCCGATCTTCTTACTTGGTGAGTGGAAAAGGTTACGAGCAGCACCTTCGTCTTCCCCCCAAAGGTCTCCGTTGGGGCAGAGATATAGGTAAAAAGTCGAAACACTATCTATTTCCTTGAGATGATTATATCTCGTCCGTGTGATGGTTTTCTTGATTTCCGTCCCCAAGTTTTCTTCCTTTATGACTTCGTATAAAAAAAAGCCGATCTTCCACTCATCTTTATTTTTATCCCTATCGGGCATATACGAAAAAGGGGTTACCTCTTCCGTTTGATAATACCATTTTGCTCCAACAGGGAAACAATCCCGTGTGACCTCTCCTGTCTGCGCTTGCAAACTCAACCCAAACCCAAATGCAAACAAAGACAGGAATATAAAAAGTATGTTTCGTGTCATATCGTATTTCTGCTTAAACTCTATTCAACCAATATTTTTGCATAGCAATGGGGGTTATCCATTGACTTCAAGACATATATCCCAGTCGGAAGGCCCAAGGTAGAAACCTGACCATGCCCCATACGAACCAGTCGCCCATCCATGCCGTACAAATACAATTGTCCCGAAACTTCGCTGACTGCGACTCCAGACAGTCGATCATAGCGGTACCATCCCTCTGGGTTCTGAACAACCGGCAAAGCCAATGGGCGGTGGTATACACCATCTATACCGATATCATGAAAAGGATTTCTCTTCCACCAATCAGTTTCATAGACGGTACCGTCCGGAGCTACATAAGCCCGAGCTCCGATCTCTTCATCTTCCCGCATAGGGAGATCTGCATACCAAAAATTCACAAAAAAGCCTCCAATCGGATAAATACGATCACTAGGAGACAGTGGATCTCCTTCTCTACATATGTACCAATACGGGAAAGATGAGCCCTCCTCAGGGGTTACACTACGGAGAATGTAATAATAAGTTATACAACCATCCGGATCTTCATAAATATCATTCAAGGTAACAGTTGAAGAAATAGCATCGACCCCATCGATAGGTAGATGATATATTGATCTATAACGAATAGTTACCGGCCACTTATCTCCGATCTTCTTACTTGGTGAGTGGAAAAGGTTACGAGCAGCACCTTCGTCTTCCCCCCAAAGGTCTCCGTTGGGGCAGAGATATAGGTAAAAAGTCGAAACACTATCTATTTCCTTGAGATGATTATATCTCGTCCGTGTGATGGTTTTCTTGATTTCCGTCCCCAAGTTTTCTTCCTTTATGACTTCGTATAAAAAAAAGCCGATCTTCCACTCATCTTTATTTTTATCCCTATCGGGCATATACGAAAAAGGGGTTACCTCTTCCGTTTGATAATACCATTTTGCTCCAACAGGGAAACAATCTTGTGTGGCCTCTTCTGTCTGCGCTTGCAAGCTCAACCCAAACCCAAATGCAAACAAAGACAGGAGAAGTACAAAAAATAAATTTCTTTTCATAACTAATACTTTCAAGAGTTAAACAACAAACCTATATCAGGAAGACATTAAGTAAGACGAAGAAAAGAACAAGGCATCTATTTTCGATGAGCTTTTCATTCAGGCCAAAAAAAGCCCAAGAAATTAACACTAAAAAGAACTTTTCTTCCTTCTCCTTGTGCTCTAAAGGTATTTATTTTATTTCTAAAAACAAAAAAAACACTCTTTCCATAAAAGGCATTCCTTCAAAAGTAAAGAGTTGCCCTCCCTAACTATTAGATGTTTCAATGTACATCACCCGTCTTTCAGGGGTACAAATAGCCTCTTCAACTAAACTACAACTTACAATCCTCAGAGAGAAAAAAACACAGAGTTGCATGGTATACTCAACTTCCAATTAAACTGTAATTCCCCCCTCTCCATCTGGATGGGTATTTGTGGGGATTTCTCCACAGACAGTTTGTCTTTTCCCCTTTTTTTTACCTTTGCGATAGTCGCTACATAGCGGTCATGCATTCTTTCCTCAGGACTATCAATGCAACTTTGTAAAACGATAATACAAGATTATGAAACCAATAGACCTAACTAAGTACGGCATTTCCGGTAATGTGGAAATCCTATACAACCCATCCTACGAGACTCTCTATCAGGAAGAATTGAAAGAAAACCTCGAAGGTTACGAAAAGGGACAACGCACCGAGTTGGGAGCCGTGAACGTAATGACCGGGATCTACACCGGTCGTTCCCCCAAAGACAAATTTTGGGTAAAGGACGATATCACTCGAGATACGATCTGGTGGACAAGTGAGGAATACAAAAATGACAATAAGCCCTGCAGCCTCGAAACTTGGAAAGAGCTCAAAAAACTGGCAGCCAACCAACTGAGCAACAAGAGGCTCTTTGTTGTAGATGGTTTCTGCGGAGCTAATGCCAATACAAGGATCAAGATACGCTTCATCATGGAAGTGGCATGGCAAGCTCACTTTGTCACAAATATGTTTATCCGCCCGACAGCCGAAGAGCTGGCCAACTTCGGAGAGCCGGATTTTGTGGTGCTCAATGCATCCAAAGCCAAAGTAGAGAACTACAAAGAGCTTGGACTCAACTCGGAGACAGCAGTTGTTTTCAACCTGACCGAAAAAATGCAGGTGATCCTAAACACTTGGTATGGTGGCGAAATGAAAAAGGGGATGTTCTCCTACATGAATTACCGCCTCCCGCTGGCCGGCATCGCTGCCATGCACTGTTCAGCCAATACGAGTCAAGATGAGAAAGAAACAGCAATTTTCTTCGGACTCTCAGGCACAGGCAAGACAACCCTCTCTACCGATCCCAAACGCAAACTTATCGGTGACGATGAACACGGATGGGACGATGACGGTATCTTCAACTTTGAAGGCGGTTGCTACGCCAAGGTCATCAACCTGAGCAAAGAAAACGAACCAGACATCTACAATGCCATTCGCCGGGATGCTCTCTTGGAGAATGTGACAGTAGACAAAGATGGGCGAATCGACTTCTCGGACAAATCGGTAACGGAAAATACTCGTGTCTCCTATCCGATCTACCACATAGACAACATTATCAAACCCATTTCCAAAGCAGGCCATGCCAATAACGTGATCTTCCTATCGGCAGATGCCTTCGGAGTGCTGCCTCCGGTGTCTATCCTCACTCCCGAGCAGACGAAGTATTACTTCCTCTCCGGCTTCACAGCCAAGCTGGCAGGGACCGAGCGCGGTATCACGGAGCCGACCCCGACTTTCTCCGCTTGCTTCGGAGCTGCTTTCCTTTCGTTGCATCCGACCAAATACGCTGAAGAACTTGTACGTAAAATGGAGCGTGTGGGCGCACGCGCCTATCTGGTAAACACCGGATGGAACGGGACGGGCAAACGGATCTCTATCAAAGATACCAGAGGTATCATCGATGCCATACTTGATGGCTCTATCGACAAGGCTCCGACCAAACAGATACCCTATTTCGGGTTCTCCGTACCGACACAGTTGCCGGGCGTGGACGAAAAGATCCTTGACCCGCGTGACACCTATGCCAATGCAGCCGAGTGGGATGAGAAGGCTCGTAAGTTGGCTCAGCTCTTCAGGGAGAACTTTGTAAAGTTCTGCGGCAACGAAACTGGCAAAGCTCTGGTGGCAGCTGGTCCCACGGAAGAATAAAGAGACGGATCGGAGGCAGAAACTCTGTTCTGTAGCTGTTTCGGACTAAAGTCAAGAAAACATAAAGAAAAGCAGGACGAGGTAGTTCCTCTTCCCGAGACGACCGACAAAGCCCAAGCGTACTCCCCTGTATGCTTGGGCTTTATTTGGTTACCTTTGCGCGCACCTTATATAATATTGTGGATATATGAAATATGGATTTCTAAAAGTGGCTGCGGCAGTACCTTATGTCAAGGTAGCCGATTGTTTCTACAACATCAGCCGCATGAAGACTATGATACTGGATGCTGAAACCAAGGGCGTAGAAATACTCTGTTTTCCGGAACTCAGCATTACCGGCTATACCTGCGGAGACTTATTCTTACAACCATTCCTGCTGGAGAAAGCCAAAGAGGCGGTATGTCGTCTGGTGGCCGAAACGGCTCACACCCGAGTGCTGGTCATTGTGGGTGCACCGGTGCGGGTGGAAGAAAAGCTATTCAATGCTGCGATTGTTTTCCAGAGTGGTCGAATCCTGGGCGCCATACCCAAAACCTATCTGCCGAACTATCGAGAATTTCAGGAAAAACGTTGGTTTTCACCAGCCAGAGACCTGCAATACAGCACTGTGCTAATTGGAGAAGAACGTGTACCAATCGGCTGCAACCTGCTCTTCCGTTGTGGCACGGTAGGCTTCGGGATAGAGATTTGCGAGGATATGTGGACACCCTACACCCCCGGTACCCGTCTTTCTCTCTATGGAGCACAAATCATATTCAATCTCTCGGCCAGCAACGAAAATGCCGGCAAACACGCCTACTTGAGATCCCTGATTAGTGGCTTGTCTTCCCAGAGCATCTGTGCCTACGTCTATGCGTCTTGTGGCTACGGAGAGAGCTCCACAGACTTGGTCTATACTGGGAAGGCATTCATTGCCGAAGTGGGCACAATCGTAGAGGAAATGAAACGCTTCGACTATAGCGAACGCATGATCGTGAGCGATATAGATGTTTCGCGTGTGCAAACCGAGCGTTATATCAACAGTAGTTTCAAAGCTGCCGTCTCTCAACTGACAGACGAAGATTTGGTAGAGGTGCCCTTTGAATTGCGAAAACCAGAGGACTCTTTCCCTATGACACGCAAAGTGGAGCGCAACCCATTCATGCCGGACGACGCCTCCCGGAAGGAGCGTTCGGCTGAGATCTTCGATATTCAGGTTTGCGGTCTGCGTCAGCGATTGCACCATCTGGGAGCGGAGAAAGTATTGATAGGTCTCTCTGGAGGGTTAGATTCTACTCTGGCCCTACTTGTTACAGTACGGACCTTTGATATACTCGGGCTGGATCGCAAGGGGATCATATCAGTAACCATGCCGGGATTCGGTACTTCGAGACGCACACTTAGTAATGCGACAAAGCTAATGGATGCATTAGGAGTGACACGATTGGAGATAGATATACAAGAGGCCTGTCGCAGGCACTTTATGAATATCGGGCACGATGAGTCTGTACAAGACCTGACTTTCGAGAATACACAAGCCAGAGAGCGCACCCAAATCCTCATGGACCTCGGTAGTAAATACAATGCCCCCGTGATAGGTACAGGAGACCTCTCCGAACTCGCTCTCGGGTGGACGACTTACAATGGGGATCACATGAGTATGTATGCTGTCAATTCGGGGGTTCCCAAAACCACAGTGCAACTTCTTATCCGCTATATCGCCGAATCTACCGACATGGGCAGCCATACCTCTGACATCTTGATGGATGTGCTGGGTACACCTATCAGCCCGGAGCTTCTCCCCACAGACAGCAGCGGAGCGATCGTGCAGAACACCGAACAGAGCATAGGGCCGTACGAGCTGCACGACTTTTTCATCTACCATTTCTTGTACAACGAGTTCTCTCCCGAGAAGATTTTCTTTTTGGCACAAGTGGCTTTCGATGGGAAATACACCAAGCGAGAGATCAAACAAGTGCTCAAGACATTCTTCAGACGCTTCTTCGCACAGCAATACAAACGAAACTGTTTGCCGGATGGACCCAAAGTAGGCTGTATAAGTCTCTCTCCTCGAGGAGAATGGAGAATGCCAAGCGATGCCGTCAGCAATATGTGGATCAACGAAGTGGATCAGCTGCCAGAAGACTAAAAAAATGGCATTCCGAGAAGGATAGCATTTCTTCTCTTTTCATATCTTTGCGCTATCCCCAAAATATCGAAATCTCCCTGTCCTTGTATTAGTTTACCAACAGTCGGAGCTTCGCTATTCCGGGGATAGTCTGTTTCATTCGATTTTCTTGCTTTCGATGTAATCACTCTTTTGTCAAATATCCACCTTTTAATGAATAACAAAAACGACATGAAAAATCTTACTCATTCACGAATGCTGGTTTTAGCATTCGCACTTTTAACACTGTCATCTATCTCTTTCGACCTTTCGGCACAAGAACGACAAGAAGAGAATGTTATCAAACTCACTACATCGATACCGGTGGGAAAAAAGATTTCCTTTTGGCTTAGATCAAAAGATGAAATCAAGATAGAAGGTGTAGAAAATTCGGGTGTCCTTATCAAACCACTAAAAGAAGAGGAAGAGTTTACATTCAGGGTAAGCAACCCGGAAATAAAGATTATTGGTCCAGTAATCGATTTTTCGGCAGTTAAACAACAATTGATCAGCCTAGATCTGAGTGGTATCAACACACTGGTAAATGTATCTTGTAACAACAATCAAATTCGCGAACTGGATTTTTCCTCCAACAAAGGAGTACAACGTCTAGACATTTACGGAAACATTATTCGCAACGAGAATATGACCAAGATGCTCGAATCTTTACCGAAAGCATCCAACTCCAAATGCGAATTGTACGTAATAGACAGCAAAAACCGTAAGGAATGGAACATATCCACCAAGGCAGATGTAGCAATAGCCACAAAAAAAGGATGGGATGTGCGTGATTTACGAGGCGACTACATTAATATTTCCGAAACGGATAATGGAGAAGAATACGAAGGAGAGACCACTCTGCCGGAAAAGTTTTTCACAGTAACTTTCAAACCCACAACAAATGGAGAGATAAGGATCGAGGGTGATCAGGATCTTTCCAGACTTGCACTGGGAGCAGAATTGGCAGTGACAGCAACTCCTGCAAATGGCTACGAATTGGACAAACTATTAGTTAACGAAAACCTCGACATACGTAGCCTGAAACGCTTTGTAGTAGATGGCGACATCGAACTCAGTGCTGTATTTAGAGAAGTAGGATCAATCTCTAAAGTGGCCAACAACAACCTTAGACTCTATCCTACCGTAGCCAAAGATATAGTCTCTATCAAAATGGCAATAGCCAACGAACAAGTATTCGTATTCACCGTAGATGGTCATATCGTAGCAAACACCTACACCAATGCCGAAGGCTCAGCCGTACTGAATGTATCTGATTGGGCTAAAGGCCTCTATATAGTAAAAGCCGGAACTCAGACTAGCAAGCTGGTGAAAGACTAAACAAACCGGACTTGCCCAATGGGAGAGCATCGCTCAGGTAAGTATGTCTCCCTCATAAGAGCAGAAAAACAAAAAACAGCCGCATCGATTATAATCGATACGGCCGTTTTCTTTTGCACTGAATCTACAGAGAGAGACCCTCTCTTAGAGACTTACCGGCAAAGCCTGCCAAGTGTGCTCTATCCATAGTTTCTGCAACTCTTCAAAATCCCCCAAGCCAATCAGATGGCAATGTTCGTCCTGGCAGGTATAGCCATTTTGTGTCAATTGCACTTTCCAGCTCTGCTCTTCGTCCGGTTCGTTCGGATCATAATCTCCCGCCATATCATTGCAAGCATGATCTCCGGCTACAGACATCAACGGCACCAAATGCACAGCCTCGGGATGCCGAGAAAGAGCAGAAAGATTGGCTAACAAATCAGAAAATAACATCCCCGGATATTCAACCGTAGAGAGAAATAGTCTGTCATTGAGACGTGCAAACTCGTCCTGCACATAGTGATAACTCCTATTTCCAGCCTCATAATCGGCATTATTGGCATTTCCATGCCCCATAAAAGCTACAGCATGCCCCTTATGCAAGAGGTCAGCAAAGTGATCGTGCAGGATATGTGCCACCCGCTTAGATTCCTCCTCACTACTCAACAGAGGCTCACCCAGACGCACGGAGACCTCAGGATACCTCTCTAAGAAAGGTTTTATATAAGTATCACGCACTAACAAATACTCCTGCCCCGGAATGATATGCAAAGATTGCACTACGATCTTCCGGTATCCGGCTTCTGTCAAAGCCTCCAACCAAAAGTCCGGAGTGTGATATTGTTGCCCCGTTTTCTTCGCCCAACGTTTGATACAGATCTTAGAGGTAAAAGCCCAATAGATATCTCTATCGGGGAAAGCCTTCCGATAGGCCTTGGATATTCGAGCATAGGTCTGATGTGGCCCCGGATAAGTGCTACCGAAAGTAACAAGCAGAAGAGCCTCAGAATGTTGTTTGTCTATCTTGGTAAGGGCTATCAAAGTTGAAACTCCCTCTTCCGAAAAGTCTGACATGAGAGAATCGGAGTGAAGAGCAAGGAAAAGGTTGTTTTGTTTATTCATCATCATAAGATTTTCAATTGAGAATTGGGAAAGATAGCAAGAGGATGAAGCTATTCCTCCACAACGGACTTTATGAGCGGAAGCAATATCCGGAAAGTGGTACCGACACCGATCTCGGACCTCAGTACGAAAATTTGCCCGGCATGATACTCCTCCACAATACGTTTGGCCAAAGAAAGCCCCAAGCCCCACCCTCTCTCACGTGTGGTGTAACCAGGACGAAAGATCATGCGCAGTTTACTCTTGGCTATTCCTTTGCCAGTATCGGAGAAATCAATAACGGCATTGCGACCTTTCTGTTTGAGGCTCAAGACGACCCGACCCTTTCCCTGCATGGCATCGACGGCATTCTTCAGTAAATTCTCTATCACCCAACTGAGCAATGTCTCGGAACCGGCAATCATCACGGTTTGCTCCGGCAATTGCAAATCAACTGACACTTGCTTTGAAATGCGAGGCTGCATATAGTCTATTGTCTGCCTCAATACCTGGGACAAATCTACAGATGAGGTGACGGATGCAGAGCCTACCTTCTGAAAGCGATCTGCTATCATCTGCAGCCGGTGCGTATCTTTCTCTATCTCTGCAACAATCTCCGGAGAGAGTTGCCCCATGCGAAGCAGCTCCGTCCAAGCCATGAGGGAAGATATGGGAGTTCCTAATTGGTGGGCCGTTTCCTTGGAAAGTCCTGCCCATATACGATTTTGCTCGGCTCGTTTGGTAGCTAACACTGCCCGTATAGCAAGAAAAATAAAAAGCAATATCACGGCAAGCTGTACGTAGGGGAAGAGAAGTATTTGCCTTAGGGTACTACTGTCGGAGTAATACAGATATTGCAGACCTTCGGGTCCCATGTCTATAACAATAGCTGGATAACCTTCCCGGAAATCGGCCAACTTGCCTTGCAATTGGGCTACTGAATCGGAGCCGGATACGGATATATTATTGTAGGATACGATAGAATCTCTCTCATTGCACAGAATAGCAGGTATCGTCTTGTTGGACTCTATAATCTTGAGTATCAAATCCAAGGCTTGGTCTCCATCTGCCTCTTCTGCGGCCAACTGACGTGCAGACATAGCCCAAATCTCCATCTTGAGCCTCTCCTCGTCGGCCACCTTATCGACCAACTTCTTGGAGACAAACAAAGAGGTAGCAACAATCACAGCGGCAGCGAACACAAAGAGCAGCTGAGACCACACCCTCCTATCCTCTATCATTGTCACACCCGATCCGTTTTGGTTACGGTTAGCAGCAACGCTGTCAAGCAAACAACATTTTAGTGCGAGATGCTGCCAAAGACTTTATCTCCGGTGTTATATGGCGGCGCAAAAGTTGCAAGACAATGCCAACAACAGCCAAGTCGTCCGAGAAGCCGATGATGGGAAGCAAAAAGTCCGGGATCAAATCTATCGGTGAGATAAAGTAGCCCAGGGCTGCGATTAGAATCACTTTGTCCTTGATCGAGAGAGATCCTTCTTTGAGAAGATAATAAAGCACGAAAAATTGCTCCACAGCAACTCGACCTATCAGTCTCGCCACCTTGCAGAGCTTGGATAGGAATCGATTCTCTCTATAGAAATGGGCATAGGGGGCCAAGTCATGCAAATGGATAGAATCGGCAAATGATTCACCCTGTTTGTAAGTCTTTTTCTTTCTCCGGATCATAGCCAAACGATTACTAGTGTTTGATTGGAAGACGCTGCATATAGAAAACCTCTATCGTAGCTGCAAACTTATCTATTGTGTTTTAGTTGTGCAAAACATACCTTTGTCTCAACAGCCAATGGGGGTAGATCCTCGATCATTCCGAACGGCTGGACAGATAGTAGAATTAAAACCCTGCACAAGGATAAACAAAGCGAATCAGATGAATGCATTGCAATTCCAAGACAAACTTCTCAGCCTACAAGATAATATGCGCCACTTTGCCCTGTCTCTTACGACCAATGTAGAGGACGCAGAAGATCTGATGCAGGATACGACGCTCAGAGTACTCAACAATAGAGATAAGTTCAAGGACAACATCAACTTCAAAGGATGGGTACTTACCGTGATGCGCAATATCTTCATCAACAACTACCACAAGGTTGTGCGTATGCAGACAGTCATTGATGACAACACGGATCCATACAATGTGCCTCTGGTGGGGGAGGGAGGTCTTAATACTCCGGAAGGGACGATGGATTTGAGCGAAATCACTCAAGCCATCGCAGAACTGCCGGACACGCTCAAAGAGCCGTTCTCCATGTATGTAAGTGGCTACAAATACAATGAAATAGCTGAGACACTTGATTTGCCTTTGGGTACAGTAAAGAGCCGGATATTCTTCGCCCGCAAAGAGTTGCAACCCAAGTTGAAACATTTCCTCTGAAAAAATTCTATAACAGCATAAAAGCAATCCGGCCCTGTAACTTCCTTATGAAGTTACAGGGCCGGATTGCTTTTTGGGAATATTCATAAACATTGCCTACGAGTAATCTCCGATTTTCTAACGGAGAGCATTGCTCCCAACCTCTGAGGATGCAGCAAAACATTCTAACTAAGAAGTTGTGCTATGCTCCATGAATGATACCACCACAGAAAATCAGCATAAAGCTATCCTTTAGAAATCTAACAGCCCAATCATTTGGCACAAATGATAACATTCACCGCTTTTACCTATTCTTTTGCTTCACCAGAATTGCAAATTGAGTGGGGTTGCTTATCTTTGCGCCTATACTAAAACTACACATAGTATTGTCCCGTGAATAATAGTCAAGAGCAAAAGTCGCAAGCGCAGGGGAGAGCTAAAGGCCCCGGGGCTCGTCTCCGCTCCTATCGGGAGTCTTACAGAGTTTGGCGTGCCCGGCACCGCTACATCCCATTTGTGGCCGTTGCTCTGATATCCCTGCTTATGATTTTTGTATTCAGCGATCATAACTTGCTGCAGACCTACAAACGAAGCAAACGAATCTCCGGCTTGAAAAAGGAGCTTCGTCGTGCACGTGAGTCTTACAGACAAGATAGTATTCGTTTGGAAGAAATACGCAGCAATAAAGATGGTGTTGAACAAATTGCTAGAGAACGCTTCATGATGAAGGCTCCGGACGAGCAGGTATTCCTCGTGGAGGACAAACCAAACGAAAAGGACAAAGGACAATCACAATGAAAGATTATCCCTTCCTCTATCAATCGGGAGCTATCCTACTCATTTTAGGCTCGGCCCTCCACATAGCACTGTGGTCATATGCTCCTTGGCTCTATGCCTTAGGTGCCGGGCTATACACATTGTACTTCTTGTTGCAACCCCACAAATCTTATGAGGTACGTGAGCGAAGACTTATTCGAATGAATTTGTTTTCCGGCTTGCTGTTTATCACCTCTGCTGTATTCCTTCTGCGCAATTCCACTATGTGGATCCTCTTCTTTGCCCTGGCAATGGTTTTCGCCATCTATGCAGGGCTATTATTAGTGTTCAAAAAGAAATCCTAACCTCATCTTCCCATTAGTACGAAATTCAGATGAAAGCCCCTCACAGTACTTCCGGCTCTCGCAAAGCTATCTCGGCTCGGCAATGGTTTGTTTCTGATACAGCCGAGGAGGGAGATTTGAGCTTAATAAACTTCCTGCAAAGCTGCTTGCCGGATAAGAGTCGCACGACTGTCAAACAATTGCTTCGCGACCGTTTTGTGAGTGTAGATGGTATTGCTGAAACAGTGGCCAATAGGTCTTTGCAGAAGGGACAAAAGGTAGAGCTACATAAGTATCCCATACCAGATGAGATACACCACCCACTATTGGAAATTCTCTATCAAGACGAAGACTTGCTCGTCTGTGCCAAGAAGCCAGGCATATCTACCGTAGCCAGTGGGATGGACAGACAACACACGGCCATGAGGATCCTCTCAACTCATCTGAAGACCTACAATACAAAGATTAAACTCTTTATGCTCAATCGTCTGGATAAAGATACCGGGGGGATTGTGCTTTTCGCCAAGAGCCGGGATGCACAGGAATATATAACTCGCCAGTGGACCGAAATAGTAGAAGAGCAGGTCTACCATGCAGTAATAGAGGGGAGACCCGAAGAAGATCGTGGCATTTTACTTAAGCCTGTAGCAGACAAGCAAAACAAAGATCATAAAGAAGATCCGGCAAGTCTCATTTTCTCCTCAGAGAATAGAATTTTCAACTCAGACGCATCCTCCTCTGCCGGTGTGGCTTCTTACAAGGTTATTCGGCACGGCGCATATTGTAGTTTGCTGGAAATATCTCTGAAACATGGGCGGAACAATCAAATACGAAGACAGATGAGGCAGGCCGGTTTGCCATTGGCAGGGGATCGGCATGGAGGCTCTATCTTTCCGGAGCTTGGCTGTGTGGCTTTGCAATGCACTCGCTTGGTGATGCGACACCCAATCAATGGGCAGCGAATGACATTCAAGCAAGCTATCCCCGCACTTTTCAGACGTCTGATGCAAACCTCGGCTTCTACCTCCGAAACCAAGACACCCCTCGACAGCAAGAGCCAGGAAAAAAAGCGATACAAATAATTGATATTCGTAGGACAAACGGAACAGTAGATAATTATTCACAATACATAAGTTAATATTCCCTATGAGATTTGCACGTAAGATCGTGGCTGCAATCACTACCCTGGTAGCAGTCATGTGTACATCGGCCTTGATGGCTCAGGAGTACAAGTGGGACATCAAACTGGTGGATGCCCCTTCGGCTGAGAAAACCATTGTTTTCACTGCGACAATCAACCCCGGTTGGCATATCTTTGGCTTCAACCAAAAAGAAAATGGCCCCAACTCTCTGGAAATTGTTTACGAAAAGCTCAATGGAGCCAAGCTCGTGGGCAAACCACAGCCATCCAGAAAACCGCACGAAGAGTTCGACAAAGACTTCGACATGCAGGTTACCTACTACGAAGGGACTGTTAGTTTCAAGCAAAAGATACAAGTGACCGACCCAGCCAAGTTTTTGGCAGAAGGCTATATAAGGGCACAGGCTTGCACCAAGGATGCATGTAACCCTCCCACTTCCGAAGAATTCAAATTAGACCACAAGCTACTCTCCTCTGCTTCTGTAGCCTCAGCTCCGGTTGTCGCGGAAACTCCTGCAGAGCCTGAAGAAGAAGTTACCACTGCAGCTGCCGACACAACAGCTCAAGACTCAGTATCAACAGCGATGAGCAATGCTGTTACTGACAGTGATCTCTGGAAACCTGTCGTTGCAGAGTTGAAAGCCTATGGAGACGCGACGCTCAATCAGGCAGACTCTTCTCTTTGGTTTATCTTCCTCTCCGGATTTCTCTATGGGTTCGTGGCATTGGTAACTCCTTGCGTTTGGCCGATGATCCCGATGACAGTGAGCTTCTTCCTCAAGCGAAGCAAAACACGCAGCAAAGCGATCAAGGATGCTATCACCTACGGTCTCTCTATCGTATGTATCTACCTGCTGCTGGGTATTGTGGTTACACTGATCTTCGATGCGAGTGTACTCAATAGCATGGCTACCAATGCCGTATTCAATATCATTTTCTTCTTACTGCTGGTATTCTTCGCTATTTCTTTCTTCGGTGCTTTCGAGCTGGTATTGCCATCCAAATGGACTAACAAACTTGATGCTAAAGCCGACAAAACAACTGGTCTGCTCAGTATCTTCTTCATGGCCTTTACCCTCACGCTGGTATCTTTCTCCTGTACAGGCCCCATCATCGGCACTTTGCTGGTGCAGGTAACTGCTATGGGTTCTATCGTAGGTCCGGCTGTCGGTCTGCTTGGTTTCGCCTTGTCTTTGGCTTTACCATTTACCCTTTTCGCTATATTCCCCAACTGGCTGCAGAGCATGCCCAAAAGCGGTGGATGGCTCAACTCTGTAAAAGTTGTACTCGCTTTCCTTGAGTTGGCATTGTCCCTGAAGTTCCTCTCCGTTGCCGACTTGGCTTATGGCTGGCATATACTCGACAGAGAAGTATTCGTTTCCCTCTGGATCGTGATCTTTGCTGCTTTGGGCTTCTACCTGATGGGTAAGATCAAGTTCCCGCACGACAGTGATATGAAGTTTGTGAGTGTAACTCGCTATTTCTTAGCTACAATCTCGTTCGCTTTTGCCGTATATATGGTACCCGGCTTGTGGGGTGCTCCACTCAAAGCAATCTCGGCATTTGCACCTCCTCTGAAAACACAAGACTTCAACCTTTACTCGGGAGAAGTGCATGCTAAATTCGATGACTATGAGAGTGGTATGGCCTATGCAGCCAAGCAAGGGATGCCGGTATTGGTAGACTTCTCCGGATTTGGCTGTGTGAACTGCCGCAAAATGGAGAATGCCGTGTGGATCGATCCGGAAGTGAAAGGCCTGCTGGAAGACGAATATGTATTGATCACCCTCATGGTAGACGACAAAACCCCGCTACCAGAGACAATCAGTGTAGAGGAAAATGGCAAAACCGTGAAACTGAGGACCATTGGTGACAAGTGGAGCTATCTGCAAAGAACCAAGTTCGGAGCTACTTCACAGCCTTTCTATGTTCCACTGGACGCCAAAGGTATGCCACTTAACCTCTCCCGTGGATACGATGAGGACATACCGGCCTACATCGACTTCCTGCGCACCGGTCTCAAAGAGTTTAAGAAACGGAAATAAAGACTCCGTACTTATGCACACCAGAGAACAAAAGCTGGAGGCTTTCGGGAGGCTGCTCGATGTCATGGATACGCTCCGGGAGCAATGTCCATGGGATAGGAAACAGACTAACGAAAGCCTCCGGCAAAACACTATAGAGGAGGTATATGAGCTGGCCGATGCCATCATACAAGATAACCCCGCCGAGCTTCGTAAGGAGCTCGGCGATGTGCTCCTCCATATTGTATTCTATGCCAAGATTGGAGAAGAAAAAGGCTTGTACGATATCGCAGATGTCGCCAATTCTCTGTGTGATAAGCTCATCTATCGCCACCCTCATATCTACGCCTCCACCGAAGTCCATTCGGCAGAGGAGGTTGCCAACAATTGGGAACAGCTTAAACTAAAAGAAAAAGGAGGCAACAAGACTGTATTGGGAGGAGTACCTCGCTCTCTACCCGCTCTCATCAAAGCCTACCGTATTCAGGACAAAGCTCGTGGCGTGGGGTTCGATTGGGAGCACAAAGAGGATGTATGGCAGAAAGTACAGGAGGAATATCACGAAGTACAAGAAGCTATCAAGCAGGGAGACTCATCCCTTTTGGAAGAAGAATTCGGAGACTTGCTCTTTGCGGTTATCAATGCGGCAAGGTTGTACAAGATCAATCCGGACAATGCACTGGAGCGAACCAATGCCAAATTTATCCGCCGATTCAATCGAATAGAAGAATTTGCAAAGTCTCAACAGAGAGACGTGGCTTCTCTATCTCTCGAAGAAATGGAAACCATTTGGCAACAAGCCAAAGAAGAGCGTTCTTAATCTCCTCTCAATTCAAAATCCAAAGGACAAAAACTCTCCAACATTCACCCTTCACTACCCAAGATTTGTATCTTGCGCAGTGAGGGGCTTTTTGTTTTTACTCACAACCTCCAATGAGACCATTGCAAAGACTCTCAATGGAGGATAAGTTTTGCTCAAAGCATATAGGAATAGAAACGAGGGCAAAGACATCATGGTCTACGTCGATCCGGCGTTTTGCTCAAAGCATATAGGAATAGAAACACATGAATCTGAAGAAATTATTTACATCACTGGCTTTACCCCTGCTCTTTAGTCTGGGAAGCCAAGCCTCGGCGCAACTCTCACAAATACGGGCAGAGGCAAACCCAGGAGAAGAGAGTTTGGAGCTACTGGAAGATCAATTCTTCTACGAATTCGATGAGACCGGCAAACCCCGTCATTGGGAAACTTCCGGCAAATCAAGGAAAATAGAAGGAGGTTTCAATGCCAGCACAGGCTTCTCCGTAGGGATCAATACAGGAGACGGCAAAACCGGTTATATCAGTCAATCGATAGATCTAAACCGAACAGACAAACAGGTAAACCCCGGAGATATGCTCGAGGGA
Organism: Porphyromonas crevioricanis; assembly: GCF_900476255.1. Classification (NCBI taxonomy): domain Bacteria; kingdom Pseudomonadati; phylum Bacteroidota; class Bacteroidia; order Bacteroidales; family Porphyromonadaceae; genus Porphyromonas; species Porphyromonas crevioricanis. The sequence continues at coordinate 1,082,749 of NZ_LS483447.1, read as the reverse complement.
CTTATTCATTACCGTTCGCAAGCTCCGAGAAATCCGGCTGGAGCATTTCGTCTGGCCTGCCACTGGCTTGACAAGGAGGGGAAGCAACTCTCTTCGGGCGAAGATGCCTTCATCAATGCCCCAGGCAATTGGTTTGACAAACACAAAGCATGGGGAACCATTCGTTTTCGTACGATTGCTCCAGAGGGGGCTGCTCGCTTTGTCTTTCGAGTAGAAACAAATGCTCACACGGAGACTGAGTTCGACGACTTCAGCCTGCTTCGACTTATACCATTGGATCGAGACCGTCAGTTCATCTCCATCTTACCCGAAGTGGCCACTGTAGAAGCTAAAGTAGGTCAACCCAGCACCGGCAAGATGCTTGTGCAGGGGATGGGGCTATTGTCTACACACGAAGCTTATGTCGACTACCCCAATGGTGAAATGAGCCTCTCTTTGCCTAAACTTCCCCAAGGGAATAGCATAAACGAGATCTCATATACAATCACACCCGAAAAAAAGGGAGCCTACCCTCTGGGGAAAACTTCTATACAATACCCGAATGTAGACCCTATCGCTCGATTGAACATTCAGCTCTATGCCATCGAGCCGAACAATCCTCCTCAGGTCAAACTCAAGAGTATGGCCTCCATACCCCCCTTTAGGGCTTTTCCCGGACAATCGGATGCCAAAGAACTTTCCTTTGATATAAGTGGAGAAATAGCCTCAGTAAATCTGGCTATAGAACAAGCAGAAGGGGGGCCATTCCGTCTAAACTCTGCACAATTCTTCTATAGTGAAAAGCAAGGGAAAGTGCTCAACAACAGTGTCAAACTGTCTTTTGCCCCCCAAAAACCTGGCAAATACACAGCCAACTTGCATCTCTCGACAGCCATGATGGACACTGTCCGCTACGAGCTATCAGCCGAATGCCTTGCCTGGGGAGATACATGGATAGAAACTTTTGAGACCGACAAAAAGCTTGACCCTCGATTTGTAGGGGAAGCGTGGAAGAACTACCACCTTTTCGACCGTTCTTACTACCGTCTCGATGGTCGCTGGAAAGCAGCCAATACAATAGAATTGGATCCCAATGGTCTACTGGAATGCGATGAGACTTTTGTAAATGGAATTGCTTCGATTCGGCTACAACCCCACTCTTCTTCTGTCTATGAATTGGAAATAAGCCTCGACGGAGGAGGACACTGGCAGAAAATAGAGCAACAAGGCGAAGCATTTGTCCCTGCCACCAACAGACCTACTCGCTTTCGCATTCGGAATACATCAGAAGAGAAGAGTCTACTCAACCGAATAGAAGTGATTGAGGGGGACAAGGCTTTGCGTACTGTATTCGACAAAATAGAAAACTGTATGCTACAGCCCAACGAAGAACAACCTGTGGAGCTCTTGTCAGAAAAATTTGAGAGTCTGCGCCATACCCGTCCATTCAATCTCAGTGGCTGGCAAAGCCTTATTTTTAAAGGCAATCGACCTTTCTGGGGTTGGGATCAGAAAAATTTTACCTCCGGCGAAACCGAAGAGCGTTGTGCTCAAATCAGTTTCTACCGCCTTGGAGAAATTATTGAGCAAGAACACGAATCATGGCTCATTTCGCCTGCCATCTCTTTCCAGAAAGCCAAGTCGAAAATTCTTACATTCCGTCTTCGCTTTTCTCTCCCTCCCAAAAATCTTGAGGAAAAGTTCGGAATGTACATTATCACAAAGCAGTCCAGTAAGCTAACTGCTCAGTACTTAGACATCACCAAACACCTGCTGGTGAAAGATCTTGACAGAGACTCCTGGTACGACTATTTTATCGACTTATCTCAAGACAATAGTATACAAGTGGAGGACCTGTTCTACCTCGGTTTCAGCCTACACAGCCCAGAAGCAGGAAATGCAGCTACCCTTGCTTTCATGATCGACGATGTCACATTCGGCCGTACCGACCATACAACCATCAAGACAGACAAAGATCTTCTTCTGTTCCAATTCATCCCCGACATCAAGACAGCTCCCCAATCCGTCTCGGTTACAGTCGAAAATCCTCGCAATCCGATCTCGGTGAGTGTCGAACCTCGACAGGCAGCCCGGTATTTTGCGGTGGATAAAACATCTATACCGGCCGAAGGTGCTGAGATACAGACCGTATTCAAGGCCAAGGAGAAAACGGATCGTGCAGCAGCTCTGCTACTTCAAACTCGTGGTGGTTCATCCGCTTTGGTAAAGCTATTGGCAACCCTCGATTCGGGGGTAGAGATACCGAGCTCGGACAACGAGATAACCGTCTACCCTACTATTACAACAGACCTGCTCCACATAAAAGGGAACTATTCTCACTTCTATCTCTTTGCAATGGATGGACGGTTGTTGTCACAAGGAGGTTACACTCACTCGCTGGATGTATCTTCTCTGCCAGCAGGGCGGTATCTGATGATGTTTGTAACAGCGGAGGGAAGCTCTACAAATAGCTCTTTCGTAAAGGAATAAAGGCTTCTTTGGAAGGAGGTGCAAAAAATATCTCCAGTGAGGGGAAATACCACTACTATACTGGTAAAACGCTCACTGGAGATATTTTTGCTCTCCTAAAATGATAACGATGTATACTGAAAAATCATTTTTGTCCTATCATGCCTATCGGAGACCATTACTTTAATTGTCCTGATAAGGAAAAAGGGAAAGACATCCCACATTCTTATTCCTCTTTTCTCGAGTATATAATTTCATAGTTGGCAGTTGTCCCCATTTCTCCCAAAGCGTTTTTTCCCTTTAATCGCTTCACTTCGATTTCCTCGCCTGTAGTTCCATCCAGAGTAATGATGAATAGGCCTTTGTTGTATTCCTTATAGCTTCCCTCGAATTCTAACCTCCATGTGGGATTGTCATCACTAGTTCTATTGATGCCTATCACTTGATTTTTCATGGATTTAACACCGTGTGCCACCAAATACTGCTTTATATTTTCCCACGAAAAAATGAAATCCTTATCCAAATCCTCCTCCCTGATTAGTTTTCCTTGCTTGTCGTATTCTCTGTATACGCCAGTCATGAAATCGTATCGGAAATACAGAAAGGACAGTTTCAAATGGCCTGTTTTGTAATATTCGTAAACCTCTTCGAATTCAGACCCCTCTTTGGATATAAACTCATAAAATGATTCTGCTGTCTCTTGCTGTCTCACCATTACACTGTCATTCTGCCTAAAACAGTATTCGTTAGAGTCATTCTTATTCCTATTGAACGCACGAATATCAAAAACCCTTGTCATGGCAGTTTTATCATTAGATAGTTTGCTCTGCTGTCTTCTTCCATTACACCCAGCTCCAATAAGGACGATAAGTGCTAATAAACATATTGACTTCATTCTTTCTGCTTGTTTTGATGTAATAATAGAACTCAAAAATCCTACTCTCTTGCGACCGAAATATGGAGACAAAGTTGAATCAAGAAAGAAGATAAGTCACACTTCTTAAAGCAACTAATAGTCTTCTTTTTGCGGATTCTTCTCTCTGTCAAACCAGAACTTTCGTTTGAGGAATTCCCCATCAGGAGAAATATCTGAGCACATTTCCGGCAAAGCTGCCTGCACTTTAACCTCGCAGTTTAGTGGCATTTTGCTCACATACACTTCTACATAATTGGCCATTTTGATTTGCGTTTGTACTCCTAATTATTGAACTGTGTAAGGTAAGAATTTTTAAGAAAGAGAGTCGTTACACAAGTTTCACTCAATTCCCGATACTCTCATTCAGGAGGCCCAGTCATCATCATCAATAAACCTTTGTTTATTTATATATTATTCCATTTCTTATTCGGTTGCATTTTTATGCCCTGATTGGAGGCTTTTTAGTGGGTTTTTCTCTCTCATTTTTGATGTCAAGGGGAGGCATTTTTTACTAACACGGGAGAGAGCAAAAATTCTCTCCTGAGAAAAAAAACGCTCTCTCCTGTGTTAGCAAAATTTTTCTCAGGAGAGAATTTCGACCCTTTCAGAAGGCCGATGAATAGAGCATTCTGGGAGGCTCATCCCAAGCCTATAAAAAGGGTCTGACTCTTTCGCAGACAACAAGCTCTTTTCTCTCCGTTTTCCCGACTTTTGATATGGTCGAAATTTTACAAAACACACCAGGTTTAGTGAAGGGAAACAAATGCTTTTTGAGCCCTCCACACATAATTCTCAATTGCAAGTACAACAATCCCCGTAAACGAAAGGCCAGTTAGGGGACAGCGAGGAGCATATCTACCTAATACTCCACACATTCTAAGTATTAAGTATCAAGAACATGGTCACATACTTCCGAAACTTTTTTCTACTTTTGTCCCGAACCAATAGCAGTAAAACCGTCTCTCACAGTGGCCTCAAGAGAGGGCAGAGCAGACAGTATCGGAAAAAGAATGAGTAGTACACGATTATCCGCACGGGCTTTGATTTATGCTTTTTGCATAGGTCTGTCCGTACTGCTTGTGGCAAAATCTTTCGCAAGCAACACTCCCCCTCCAAAGAACACGAAAAAGACGACATCCGTCATTCCTCAGAAGGAGGAACAACACCTCTCCGTATCCACTTTGGTCTCTCAAATCATCAAGGAAGGGAAGAAGTTCTTGGGCAAACCCTACCGATATAAAGGTCCCTCCAAATTCCCGATGGACTGCTCGGGCTTTGTCTGTCATATCTTCTCTCAATTCAATATCCAACTCCCACGAACCTCCCGAGATCAGCACGCTTACACTGAATCTACCGATAAGCCACAGCCGGGAGACCTTATTTTCTTCAAGGGAAGAAATGCTCGCAGCCCTCGCGTAGGGCATGTGGCTATGATTGTGGAAGTGGATGGAGACGACATTACCATGATGCACAGCAGCTGCTCCAGAGGGATCATTGTGCAGAAATACAATACACAGCCGTACTACGTCCGTCGCTTTATAGGAATTGGGAGGGTACCCGAACTGGCAGAAATGCTGAAAAATGAGGAAGGACAGAAGAAACTACTCTTGCTCCAACCCTACCTGCCCGGCTTGGGTCTGTCTATCTTCTCTGACTCCCTGCAAGAAGAGGGTAACACAGGCGATGTAAACACTCCGGCCTACTCCACCGAGACGATCTGACAAGACCTTAACAACCAAGTGTACCCCCTCTCGAAGGAAGTTTGTACAAACATCTTCGAGAGGGGATTTTTGTATGCCAAAGCGAGGTAAAGAAAGTATTGCAGGAGGGAAACCCTGTGGAATAATCTCGAAAAATAACAGAAAGCAAGTTAGCAATCTGTTGGAGAGAAAAAGGCAAAGCTTGCATACCCAAAAAGACTATCTTTGTGAGTTGTATAATGTGGACTCAGCACAGAAGCAAAGGCGAATGGAAAAAGAAATCAAACGAGCACTTGTATCGGTCTATCACAAGGATGGGCTGGATGAGATATTGAAAATGCTGCACCAAGCAGGAGTAGAACTCGTATCCACAGGAGGAACAGAAGCATATATCCGCTCTCAGGGTTATCCTTGCACAGCTGTGGAGCAACTCACCGAGTATCCCGAAATGCTGGACGGACGAGTAAAAACTCTGCATCCGAAAATCTTCGGTGGAATCCTGGCCGTCAGAGATGATGTCGGACATCAGGCCGATGTAGCCAGCCACAAACTTCCACTGATAGATTTGGTAATCGTAGATCTCTATCCCTTTGTCGATACGGTGGCTTCCGGAGCTTCTGCTGAAGATATTATCGAAAAGATAGATATAGGCGGTATCTCCCTGATACGAGCAGCAGCAAAGAACTACAAGGATGTGATCATCGTTGCTTCCAAGGATCAGTATCCCGCCCTTCGCTCCCTGCTTGAGGACAAGCACGGAAAGAGCAATGAGGCCGAACGTCGTTGGTTTGCCAAGGAAGCCTTTGCTGTAAGCTCGGCCTATGACGCTGCCATATTTGGCTATTTCGATGAGGGACGGCTCTCTCACTTGCGAATTGCAGAGGACACGCAACGGATGCTCCGCTATGGAGAAAATCCTCACCAGAGAGGGATGTTCTACGGAGATCTCGACACCGTATTCGACAAGATACAGGGCAAGGATCTCTCCTACAACAACCTGCAAGATCTCGAGGCCGGCTTGGGGCTGATAGACGAGTTTACAGCTCCGACTTTCGCCATACTCAAGCATGGCAACGCTTGTGGGATAGCCTCCAGAGAAACTGTGTCCGAAGCCTGGCAAGCAGCTTTGGCAGCCGATCCGGTATCCGCCTTCGGAGGTATACTGGTATGCAACAGCCCAATCGACGAAGAAACGGCCAAAGAAATAGACAAACTATTCTTCGAGCTGATCGTAGCTCCGGACTATGAGACAGAGGCACTGACTCACCTGACTCGCAAATCCAACCGTATCATTCTCTCTCGCAAAAGCCATACACAACCCGAATGGCAATTGCGATCAATGCTGGGCGGTATGCTCGTACAGGAGCGAGACAGCGTCAGCGAGACAACGGAACAGATGCAAACCGTGACCAGCCAGTCTCCTTCGGAAGATGAGTTGGTGGACCTTGTCTTTGCTGCCAAAGTGGTAAAACACAGCAAAAGCAACGCAATCAGTCTGGTGAAAGACAGCCGCCTTTTGGCCTCGGGAGTAGGACAGACCTCCAGAGTTGATGCTCTGTGTCAGGCCATAGAGAAAGCTCGGAGCTTCGGCTTTGACCTGCAGGGTGCGGTCATGTCCAGCGATGCTTTCTTCCCTTTCCCCGACTGCGTAGAGATTGCAGCAAAAGCTGGTATATCTGCTATCGTCCAACCAGGAGGCTCCGTAAAGGATCAACTGAGCATAGACAAAGCCAATGAATTGGGAGTAGCGATGGTATTCACCGGCCTGAGACACTTCAAACACTAAGTAATAAACACAAGCCTTGAAACAGAGGATGAGCCCGGCATATCGGCAGTTTCTCTGGCAGGCTTCCGCAAGACAGCTCACAAAGTAGCTTTATCAAAATCATGGGTCTATTCAATTTCAGACAATCGTTGGCTATCGACCTGGGAACAGCCAATACAATCATAATCAAAGATGGAAAGGTCGTGCTCGACGAACCTTCGGTAGTATCTTTCGACTCCAGTACCAACCAAGTAATGGCTGTGGGGAAGATCGCCAATGAAATGTACGAAAAAGGCAATGCCAATATACGCACGGTGCGTCCTTTGCGTGATGGGGTGATAGCAGACTTCAATGCAGCAGAGCAGATGATACGTGGGATGATCAGAATGATCAGCAAAAAGCGTTCATGGTTCTCTCCCTCGCTTCGCACAGTGGTATGTATCCCTTCCGGGAGTACGGAAGTAGAGATACGAGCAGTGAGGGACTCCAGCGAACATGCCGGCAGCCGTGAGGTATTTATGATCCATGAGCCTATGGCTGCTGCTGTAGGTATCGGTATAGATGTATTGGCACCGGAAGGCAACATGATTGTAGATATAGGGGGGGGTACTACAGAGATTGCAGTGATCTCTCTCGGAGGTATCGTAAAAGATCAGTCTATCAGAATTGCCGGTGACGTATTTACACAGGATATCATAGACCATATGCGCAGCACCCACAACGTGAAGGTGGGTGAACGCATGGCAGAGCAAATCAAGATCAATGTAGGCTCCGTATTGCAAGATCTGGAAAATCCACCCGAGGAATACGCCATTTGGGGGGCAGACCTGATGGACACCCTGCCTAAGCAGATCAAGGTCACTCATCAGGAGATCGCACACTGCCTGGAAAAATCAGTACAGAAGATAGAAGCGGCCATCCTGAAAACTCTCGAAGAAACCCCCCCTGCTCTCTATGCCGACATCGTAAAGAACGGAGTCTACCTGACGGGTGGAGGTGCGCTGCTTAGAGGTATATCAGAACGTCTGACCTCTCGCTTTGCTATCAGCTTCAAGGTGGCAGAAGATCCACTATTGGCTGTGGCCAAAGGGACAGGTATTGCCGTAAACAATATTGACACGTTCAAGTTCCTCATCAAGTAGAGCCCTTTTGGCCGTTTTGTCTGTGCTTTCCTCCAGTAAATAGAGCTATAGCCCGGGAGATCGAATGAGTAGGCTGTTTGCTTTCTTTGCCCGCTACAAGCATTGGCTGGTTTTCTTGGTGCTGGAGATTGTAGCCTTGACAGTGCTGTTCAACGACAGTCTGTACCACCGTAGTATTGCCTTGGTGGCAACCAATCGGCTGTTGGGTCGGGTCAATGCGACAATCAGCTCGGTGGGCGAGTATGTCCGGCTAAAGGAGCAAAACAAATCTTTGCTGCAAGAGATTGCATCTCTGGAAGCTCGCTATTACATGCTGGAGCGGGATATACAAAGGGCAGCTGCCGACACCGTTCGCCCCGTGGTTTTCGCTCTCGACTCCGGAATAAGATATAGCATGCCGAATTATGTCACTGCCAGAGTGATCCGAGCATCGAATCGCAAAACGGACAATTACCTCTCCATAGATAAAGGTACAAGAGACGGCATAGCCAAGGATATGAGTGTGATGAGCGCAACAGGTGTTGTGGGTACCGTTGCAGCCGTATCTGAGAGTTGCGCTTTGGTGGTTCCTCTGATCAATTCTAAGCTAAGGTTAAGCTGTAGGATCAAGGGGCGAGACTTCGTAGGCTCGCTCAGTTGGGACAATCCCTCCGACATCACTCATGCCAGACTTTCCGACCTACCCAGACATGCCACCGTAAAGGTGGGAGATACCGTGGTTACCAGTGGCTATTCGTTCACCTATCTACCAAACTTGATTGTTGGCACAATAGAAAATGAGGAGTTGGATCACAAAAGCATACAAACCACTCCGGAGCAACAGATAGATATTTCTTCGCACACCAATTTCTCTTCCGTCCCGGTGAGACTGGCAACTGATTTCTCTCGTCTCTCCTTTGTATATGTCTTCACGGAGCAACCCTCCCCGGAGATACAACGCCTACAAGACTCTTTGCCGACCTATGGACGCTAAACAACACCTAAGCTGCATTCTATCGGCAGTGCTGCTGGCCTTGTGCCAAGTCTGGCTGTTCAGTCCGGTCTCTCTTTTCGGCTTTGCCACACCTCTGGTCTATGTGTACATCTTACTGATGATACCTCACCGGGCATCCCCTCTTACCACTCTGCTCTACGGATTTTTCTGTGGTATGCTGGTGGATATTCTTGGTAATTCTCCAGGCCTGCACACAGCAGCTCTTACGGCCACAGCTTTTCTGCGGAACTACATTGCAGTTCTCTTTGTCTCGGACGACATTGAGCTCAAACACCTCCGCCCGGGTTTGCGATTGATGGGTGGGCGGTTTTACCTCTTTCTCTTCCTCCTATCCGGGTTACACACCTTACTGGTCTTTCTATTGGACGCATGGTCTCTATTCGATCCACTACACTTTGTCACACGCACAGTCTCCAGTTGGGTGGCTACCTATATTTTCCTTCTTCTTCTTCACCTCCTCTTCGGGGGGCAAAAAGCTAATCACCGCCATTGATGGCCGTCCACAAGCCTAACAGCAGCCGTTATCTCATCGTAGTGATAACCATCGCCATCGTATTGCTGTATATGGGGCGGTTGTTTTATTTGCAAGTACTTACCCCAAGTTATAAGGAGCGAGCTGACAGCAATGCATTCTACCAGAAACCAATTTACCCAGCCAGAGGGGTGATATACGATAGGGACGGTGATTTGCTCGTATACAACAAACCGACCTATGACCTGATGGTAACGATTCGTGAGGTAGAGAACCTGGATACGCTTGATTTGTGCCACACTCTGAAGGTTGAACCTGATATACTTGTCAAACGCTTGGTCGATGTCAAGAATAGAAAACTCAACCCAGGCTATTCACCTTTTGTTCCACAAGTACTGATTTCTCAGATAGAAGCACCCGAGGCTGGTCGCTTTCAGGAGAAGTTGTACAAATACCCCGGCTTCTACATCCGCTCTCGTACCCTGCGAGAGTATGAGTACCACCACGCAGCCCATCTATTGGGGAGCTTGGCCGAAGCCAACCCGAAAGACTTGGAGCAGGACAGCTCTCTGGTAGCAGGAGACTATGTGGGCAAAACCGGTGTAGAGAAGAGTTACGAGCATATTCTCAGAGGAGAAAAGGGAGTAAATATCCTCCTTCGAGATGCCAGAGGACGAATCAAAGGACGCTACCAAAACGGACAATTCGACAAAGCTCCGGTGCCAGGGCAAGACATCACTCTAAGTATAGACAAAGACTTGCAAGCTCTTGGAGAAGAGCTGATGCAGGGCAAGAGAGGAGCTATCGTAGCCATAGAGCCTGCAACGGGAGAGATCCTCTGTATGGTAAGTGCTCCGTCTTACGATCCGGCCTTGCTAGCAGGGAAAGAGCGTGGCAATAATCATCGAATACTGGAGCAAACACCGGGGAAACCTCTATATGCGAGAGCTATTATGGGGACCTATCCACCGGGGTCTACTTTCAAAACTTCTCAAGGAGCTATCTTCCTGCAAGAGGGGGTCTTGTCTTCATCCTCTCTACTAAGCTGCTACCATGGCTTTCCTCCACTGCACAACAGACCGGCCTGTCATGGTCACGGATCGCCATTACCTCTGGTGCCGGCATTGGCAACCTCCTGCAATGCCTATTTCTGCTGGGGATTACGCTTCATGCTGGACAACAGGCAGTACTACCCCACAGTACAACAAGCCTTTGAGAAATGGAAAGACTACATCGTAAGGATGGGCTTTGGCTATAAACTCGATGTCGATCTGCCAAGCGAACGAAGAGGCTATATACCGAACAGCAAAGTGTATGACAAAGTGTACAAGGGTAAATGGAATAGCAGCTCTATCATCTCCATAGCTATTGGGCAAGGGGAAATTCTGGCCACCCCAGTACAATTGGCCAACTTAGCGAGCATCGTTGCCAACAGGGGGCACTACTACAAACCGCATATCGTAAAGCTTGTAGGGCAATCTCCCGCCGACACGCTGTATTCCCGGAGGAGAGATACCGGCATATCCGCCGATATATGGGAGAAAATAGCCGAAGGAATGGCAATGGCGGTCTTGGGTGGTACGTGTAGGGGGGCTAACTTTGCTCCGGGTGAAATCACTGTCTGTGGCAAGACCGGAACAGCCGAAAACCCTCATGGGAAAGACCACTCGGCTTTCATCGGTTTTGCACCGAAAGAGTCGCCTCGCATTGCAGTGGCTGTGTATGTGGAGAATGGAGGTTTCGGGGCCACATTCGGAGTTCCTATCGGGCGGCTCATCATGGAGTATTATCTCAAAGGAGAGTTAAGCCCCGGGGCTATGGCAACGGCCTCCAACATCAAGCAAACGAAGATATTCTATCACGACGACGTGTATAGGCACCCAACTCTCAAGAGCGATACCAGCCGGATGAAACAGGTCACAACCTCGCAGGTGAAACCTCTGATAGGCTCCCAGCAATGAAACCGAGCAACAACACCATATTGAAACTGTTGGACCGACCGACGATCCTGCTCTATCTGGCATTAGTCGTCGCTGGCTGGTTCTCTATCTGTGGTGCTACTTACGACTTCGATACCTCTGCTCTATTTTCCATGGGTAGCCGCCCGGTAATGCAGTTGATCTGGATTGCCACGGCCATCTGCATCAATGGAGTATTACTAACCATAGACAGCAATACTTATGAGGTATTAGCTCCTTATCTCTATGTCGGGATGCTGTTGCTACTAGCAGTAACCATCGTGATTGCTCCGGACATAAAAGGCTCTCACTCATGGCTTGTCTTAGGGCCTCTACGCCTACAGCCTGCCGAATTTGCCAAGATAACGACCTCCATGGCTTTGGCCTCCGTTTTGGCCATGCATGAGTTTAAGCTGAGTAGCATCAAAGGCTACACGTGGATATTTACAATCGTGATGCTGCCTATCCTTCTGATCATCTTGCAAAACGAAACGGGATCAGCACTGGTCTTCTTTGCTCTTTTTCTGGCTCTATATCGGGAGGGATTCAATGGTGTTTTCTTAGGTCTGGCCACATCGGCTGTTGTCATATTTGTTGCGGCAATTAAGCTCAGTGACAGCTACTTTTGGGGGCATACCCCAGCCGATGTATGGGTCGTCTCTTTCCTTATCATGCTGGCGACCATGGTCAGTATCCTCATCTATGTGCGCAAACCCGGCCAATACTTCTGGAGTATTACAGTAGGAACTATTGTGCTACTGTATGTAGGGGGGATTGCTCTTGCGCTGAATATGCCATTCAATTTCGCCATTATCAACTATGTTGCAATTGCCGGCCTGAGTATCTGGCTCATTTACCGAGCGTGGACACACCTGCGCATAGGATACTTCTTCATCATGCTCTTCAGCATCGGATGCTTAGGATTCTTTCACTCGGTCGATTATGTATTCGACGAAGTGATGCAACCTCACCAGCAAACACGCATAAAAGTAGCCCTCGGAGTAGAAGATGACCCCAGAGGGAGTGGCTACAATGTGGAGCAATCCAAGATAGCCATTGGTTCGGGAGGACTTACCGGCAAAGGCTTCCTGAAGGGTACACAAACCAAACTTAAGTATGTACCCGAGCAGGCTACCGACTTTATTTTCTGCACAATCGGAGAAGAGAAAGGATTCGTAGGAGCCAGTCTCGTACTGATAGCCTTTGCAGCTCTGATATTGAGAATTCTATACCTATCGGAGCGACAGACAACTGTCTTTGCTCGAGTCTATGGCTACTGCGTAGGCAGTATTTTTCTGTTTCACTTGATAGTGAATGTGGGCATGGTGCTTGGCATTGTACCAGTAATAGGCATCCCCCTCCCATTCTTCAGCTACGGAGGCTCGTCGCTTTGGGGTTTCTCCATACTGCTCTTTATCTTCCTCAGTCTCGATGCACGCCGAGAGGCTTAAACCACACCCAACTATACTATGCTGTATCACTGCTATAAAATCAACTATATCCGCAGACCCGAAGAGTTGGACTGCGAGACGGTAAGCGACTTGCTGAGCCAAAGCCTTGCCGAATACGGATTTGAGTCCTTTGAATACCAACCCAATGGACTGTATGCCTACATACCTACCGAGCTATCGAAACAAATCGACATAAAAGAGGCTGTCTCCAACTTCCCTCTGCCAGGCTTAGAGATCGACTATGAGGCAGAAGAACAGCCCGACATTGATTGGAATCACGAATGGGAAAGCAAGTACTTCCAACCGGTGAGGATAAATGAGTTTTGCCGTATACGTGCGCCTTTTCATCCAGAGGATAAAACAGTGGATTTCGATATCCTCATCTCTCCCAAAATGGCTTTTGGAACGGGTAACCACCAGACCACAGCATTGGTGGCAGACACTCTTTTCTTTTTGGATCTCCTCAACTTGCAAGTATTGGACATGGGTTGTGGCACCGGCATTCTCAGTATCATTGCTTCCCTCAGAGGGGCCAAAACCGTCACAGCCATAGATATAGACAACTGGGCTATCGAAAACACAAGAGAAAACGCACGACTCAACAAAATAGACAACATAACATCCCTAGTCGCAGATGCAAGCCAACTCCCCTGTGTCGAAACCTATGACCTTATCGTAGCCAATATTATGCGCAATGTATTGCTGGAGGATATGCCTCAATACACACAGTGCCTGAAAAGAGGAGGCAAACTGCTAATGAGCGGTTTCTATGCTGAAGATATACAACCGCTCAAAGAACGAGCTGTCTCCCTGGGTCTTACCCCAATAGACCACCGAACAGGCAAGGAGGGATGGTCTATACTCATTGTCAGCAAACTCAAATAAAACTTCTCTACCAAATTTATCCCAGTCTATACTCAAAGACAGGGGATCATAATTGATCGATTGAGTAGAAAGTCAGCTAAAATCTGCCACGCAAAAGAACCTTCTCAATACTTGGAGGTAAATATTAAATCCGTTCTCCAACCATGGAACTCTCTGGGGCGCGTAGCGTCGAAAGACTCTCCCCAAAGCTCGAAAGCAGGATTGCTGAAGCGGTTAGTAATCCCCATCAGAGCAACCAATGAAGGAGTGAGCATATCCGTCATAAAAGGTCGATGACGAGCCGATAGTACCGCCTCATAGATATCAGGATTTTCTTCTATGAACTGAGGACTCATATAAACCATAAAAGGGATACGCATAGCATTCTCCGTTGCACCATGCCCATACGAATTTTCATAGCCAGGCGCATCATAGCGGACTTGCCCATGATCTGAAAAGTAGATTACAATACTGCTGGTATCGGCATATCGCCTGAAAATTTGATCTACCACATAATCGTTGTAGAGGATACTGTTCAGGTAGTAAGCAGACATGATTTTTTGATGATCATTGAGTTGAGTCTCGATAATACTATCGGCTGTGAAGTGTTCATACTGCTCCGGGTAACGATCTTTATAATACTCGTGACTACCAAACAGTTGCACCGTTGTAAACAAAGGAGATCCAAAATCTCTATAATCAACGAGAAGAGGTAAAATGTCTTCATCATACCTTTTGTCCGAATCAACACTACCCCATCTCCAAATACCATAAGTATCCAACGTCGTATATGCAGTACTGTCAGCTATATTTGTGATAGCTGTAACATAACCTAAATAAGCCCCTCCCCGTTCCTGCGTACTGGTATGATATGTCTTGTAATTCGCACTCTTAAATACTTGATGTATGGAAGGGAATTCATACCACTGTGAAATGGTATCGAGTGCATTATGGTAGGTGAGTACACTCTTCAAGGATTCATCTGTCGATGGTGCACAAGTCACGACATCATCATAGAGGATCAAATGACCTGCCTTGGCCATCGAATCCAGCCGAGGAGTAGTCTTCAACGGATAACCATAACACTGCATATCCACGCTACGCAACGACTCCCCGATAATCAGCACCACATTGTGTGGAGGTCTCTCCTTAAGAATTCGAATGGGGTCAAGAGAAATGGAATTCATCTGATCCATCCTCTCTTGTAGCTTCAATCGTTCATTCATTGCCTGCTTGGTGGCTACAAAAAAGCGTTCTGGCATGGATAATTGATCATCGTTGATATAAAAATCACTGTAAGCCCTTCTTGAGCAACTATATGGAGCAAAGAAAAGACAAGCAGAAAAGATGATGACCAATGTCCCTATTCGTCTGGCCATGGAATAACGCGAGGTCGTAATAAAATACTTGCATACACGTATCAAAGGTCTATGAACTGCAGCAAGGACAGCAAAAAAAAGCAGCCACAGAATAGCTCTAAAACCTTGTCCAATGGAAATCCCCCAGGGAAGCAGCTCTCTGCGAGCTCCTTCGCTTGGCGAAAATAGAAACTGCATCATCACTGTATCGGTCACGGATGTGCCTTTCTCTGTCAAAAGAGAATACTCCCAAATAAATAACAATGAAACGAGAAAGACCTCACAACCTACAACCCAGCTGCGAACGGTGCGAAAAGGGATAAGAGCCGGTATAAGAATAGCCAAAGCCAGCAATGGCAAGGCTATAGTTGTCCAATAAAGAGGCCAGGTATCGGTATGAATAGAGATCGTCTGCACAAGATAGAGATCGAGCAATTGTATGGCCAAAATAAAAATCAACAGACTGATAGAGGAAGAAGAAAATATACGCTGCCATACTCCTTTCCAATAATCCTGCCGAGAGCTTGCTTTCATCACCATGTCACCATATAACAAATTATTCTCGTTTGTACTCAAAGCCAAATATTGGGGTCAGTCGATCTGGTAGAAAATCAGCCGAAATTCGCCCTGCAAAAGCCGTTCTCAAAGCATCCCCTATGCCCGGTCGGATCTCCTCCATTGCAGGACTCACATAGATAAGCAAAGGCAACCAACCCTCCTTCTCTTTTGACAAATCATAGTTGCTATAAGGATGGCTTTTCCCAAAAGCTCCGGCTTGTCCTACATATAGTACTATTGATGGGGTATCTCGGTAGTGATCAATAATTCGGCTAAAAATCCAATCTTGACTTAAGATCAGATTACTGTAATGAGCAAGTAATTGTTGTCCCGGGCTATCCAAATCTTTTCCTATGGGCACATCCGGAGCTTCAAATTCAAAGAAATCTTCGGGGGTACGACTCCATATACTGGGGGTACCTCCGTTGAGGGAAACTATTTGAAAGAGAGATTTGCCATTGGGGCATGGATCAGCCAAATGCTCCAAGGCTTTTTCGTCATAAATATTCTCATCACTCCAATATTCCTCTCCTCCTCTTAAATGAACCCAATATTTGTGTTGACAATCATTGGCCAGCTGAGGGGCAACGTCATGACTCGGAGAAGCTGTGTTCAAATTGTCAAGCCAATAGGTTTCATAACCGGCCATCTGCATCACGCCCGATAGCGAAGGATAAAGGTCCCACGACAACGAATCGCTGAAATGGGCGTAACTAAGCATACTTGACAAAGATCCCAAATTGGATGAATGATGAGCGTATAGGCTATCAACACGTATCAATTTGCCCTGAGCCAACATCTTGTCTATAAGAGGGGTATTATCCACAGGGTAGCCATAGCAATGCATAAGGGCAGGATAAATATGAGGAGCTGTCACAATTACGATATTGTGAACAAGGAGGGAATCCGAGCGAATGAACTTGGCCGGATCTGCCTGTGCCAAATGGTAATCCATATTTGACAGTTCGATTTCCTTTTGGGCTGTAAGATAGCTGACTAAAACCCGTTCCGTCATGCTCATGGAACTATAATTCGACCAATTATTTTTATACCCCTGCAACGTATAAGTACTATGAAGGATCAGTCCCCCCAAAAGGCAAATAGAGACTATGGGTACCACTATTTTTCGAGAGACACAGCGACTTACACGAGCATGAAAGGCCGATAGCATTTGTTTTATTCGATCCCAATAGAAGGAGAGCAGCCAGCAGATAATCCAAACAAAAATGATTGACAGTAAGGCTTTTAGTATTACTCCAGCATATTCTGCCATACCCTTAAAAAAGCCCAATGCTTCTTCGGGATTGGTAGCCAACATCGGCGCTGCAGTAGCATCGGTGTAAGGAATATGATAGACCTCGAGCAGATAAACATCAGTCACGAAAAACAAGGAAGCGACCAAAGTCAATATCACAGCCACCGTTCGCCTGAGCCATCGCCATGGCAGGAAGCAGACAAGATAAAAAGCCACCACAGACCAAGCAAGGGCAGACAGAATGATCGGCAAACTAAGTTTGTAAGAAGGCAAAACCTTTTGGACGGAGATCCCATCCAAGATCTGGATCAAAAAGAGAAAACATAAAAGCCAAACATAGGAGCGTCTGCGGTACAAATATTTGAAGAACACCGCTCGCTGCACACGAGGAGAATCCATGTAATTAGATATAATTATTCAAATCATTCGGCTGCGAAGGTACCTATTCAAGATGAGTTAAGCAGAACAAACTATAGATAATAGGAATGGAGGATTTTGTGTGTTATGAGATTATGAAAATATTCTCTCGATAGTCTCTCAAAATCTCATGTCACTTTTTGGGGTGGATTATATTGCTTTCGGAAACACTGACGTGCACTGAAAAAGGTTGACAGAGGAGTGCAACCTTTTTTCAGTACCTGCCAATGGATCAATAAAGCTCTACCAATTCTTCGCCATCGGCAGGCATATAAAGAGCGATGAATTGACTGGATACATAGCTTCGTTCGTCAGGATATGCTTTCTTTTCTTCCTCGGTTTCGTAATACTCTGTTCTGAGCACATTGTCCAATTCCATCTTCCGGCGCAGATAAACCAACTTCCCGTTGCCGCAAATCACCATCTCGTAGTTTTCTATGGGCAAAGCTATCCAGTCTATCGGGTTGCAAAGGAAACGGAACAAATAGTCCTCATCTATATGTGCTTTTCGTAATCCTTCCTCACCCAGATAGCTCATCTCCGTGAGAGGCCATGTGGTCGGCAGCCGCATCTTCTCATATTCGTAATATTGTCCGTCGATCATCATTTGCCGTACCTTATTGTAATGTGCCAGTACTTTCTCTTCCAGATGAGGAACCTTTCGGAGATCTTTGGCCTGGGCAAGGATGTGTTTGAAATCGAATGGTAGGGAGGCATCGAAACTCAGGGTATCACGGTAAAGTGGAGTTTTCAAAGTGCCGATGTCTTCCGGGGTATATAATTCTTCGATCGTTTCGGGCATTCCCACTAATTTTTCTCTGTAATGCACCACCTTGATGTTCACCACCGCATCTTTGGCCACCAAGGTTTCGCCTGTGCGCGGATAAACCTCTATGCTGACCGTATGCCGGCCACTTCCCAGCAATACATCGTTGATTGGGTAGAGCATCGACTGTCCTCTATCTTTTACGAAATGATACCCCAGCGGAATATCATTCACACGGATCAACAGGCGGCATCCCGTCTTGTTGACCTGCAGGTAATATGCAGGTTTTTCAGCATACGTTTTTACTCTTCTGAGCTCTTCCTTGATCAGTGCCTCCATTTTCGCCTTTTCCTGTTCCATTTCTTTCTGGTTTTTCGTTTTTACCTGCGCATGCATACAGCCGACCAGACAGAACAACGAGACAAGTATCGTGCAGCTCTTCATAAAGTTCAATCAATAAAGCTCTACCAGTTCTTCGCCATCAGCAGGCATATAAAGGGCGATGAATTTGCTGGAAACATAAGTTCGTTCATCAGGATATGCTTCCTTTTCTTCTTCGGTTTTATAGTATTCCACTCGAAGCACCTCGTCCAACTCCATCTTCCGGCGCAGATAAACCAATTTTCCGTTGCCACAAACCACCATCTCGTAGTTTTCTATGGGCAGGACTGTCCAATCTATCGGGTTGCAAAGGAAACGGAATTTTCTATCCTCATCTATGTACGCCTTTCGCAATCCCTCCTCGCTCAGATAGCTCATCTCCGTGAGAGGCCACGTGGTTGACAGTCGCATTTTATGGTATTCATAATATTGTCCGTTGATCATCATTTGCCGTACCTTATTGTAATGTGCCAGCACTTTCTCTTCCAAATGAGGAACCTTTCGGAGATCTTTGGCCTGGGCAAGGATATGTTTGAAATTGAACGGTAGGGAGGCATCGAAACTCAGGGTGTCACGATAAAGCGGAGTTTTCAAAGTACCGATGTCTTCCGGGGTATATAATTCTTCGATCGTTTCGGGCATGCCCACTAATTTTTCTCTGTAATGCACCACCTTGATGTTCACCACCGCATCTTTGGCCACCAAGGTTTCGTCTGTACGCGGATAAACCTCTATGCTGACCATATGACGGCCACTGCTCAGCAGTACATTGTTGATTGGGTAGAGCATCGACTCTCCCTCGTCTTCCACAAAAGAATAACCCAGCGGAATATCATTCACACGGATCAACAGGCGGCATCCCGTCTTGTTGACCTGCAGGTAATATGCCGGTTTTTCAGCATACGTTTTTACTTTTTGGAGCCTGTCTTTGATCAATGCCTCCATTTTCGCCTTTTCCTGTTCCATTTCTTTCTGGTTTTTCGTTTTTACCTGCGCATGCATACAGCCGACCAGACAGAACAGAGAGACAAGTATTGTGCAGCTCTTCATAAAGCTCAATCAATAAAGCTCTACCAGATCTTCGCCATCAGCAGGCATATAAAGAGCGATGAATTGACTGGATACATAGCTTCGTTCGTCAGGATATGCTTTCTTTTCTTCCTCGGTTTCGTAATACTCTGTTCTGAGCACATTGTCCAATTCCATCTTCCGGCGCAGATAAACCAACTTCCCGTTGCCGCAAATCACCATCTCGTAGTTTTCTATGGGCAAAGCTATCCAGTCTATCGGGTTGCAAAGGAAACGGAACAAATAGTCCTCATCTATATGTGCTTTTCGTAATCCTTCCTCACCCAGATAGCTCATCTCCGTGAGAGGCCATGTGGTCGGCAGCCGCATCTTCTCATATTCGTAATATTGTCCGTCGATCATCATTTGCCGTACCTTATTGTAATGTGCCAGTACTTTCTCTTCCAGATGAGGAACCTTTCGGAGATCTTTGGCCTGGGCAAGGATGTGTTTGAAATCGAATGGTAGGGAGGCATCGAAACTCAGGGTATCACGGTAAAGTGGAGTTTTCAAAGTGCCGATGTCTTCCGGGGTATATAATTCTTCGATCGTTTCGGGCATTCCCACTAATTTTTCTCTGTAATGCACCACCTTGATGTTCACCACCGCATCTTTGGCCACCAAGGTTTCGCCTGTGCGCGGATAAACCTCTATGCTGACCGTATGCCGGCCACTTCCCAGTAATACATCGTTGATTGGGTAGAGCATCGACTGTCCTCTATCTTTTACGAAATGATACCCCAGCGGAATATCATTCACACGGATCAACAGGCGGCATCCCGTCTTGTTGACCTGCAGGTAATATGCAGGTTTTTCAGCATACGTTTTTACTTTTTGGAGCCTTTCTTTGATCAACACCTCCATTTTCGCCTTTTCCTGTTCCATTTCTTTCTGGTTTTTTGTTTTTACCTGCGCGTGACCACAGGCGATAATCAATGTGAATAGAGTAACGAATAATATTGCTTTCATATCTATGATACGGTTTGTTTATTTGCGCATATATGATATGGTCTATTTATCTGCAAATGGATAAATGCGCCCTTGCCAGATAGTGGATGGCTCAATAAGGGCAAGCGGTTGAGTATCCAATTCAAATCCCTTCGAACTTGTTTCCTGCTTCCCCTCTTTATCCTTCTTCTTTTCTTCATATTTGGCCTCTCCACTAATTGTTATCGTAATGCCGTTGAATCGTACGTCAAGATCAAGGTAAAAGCCCTCTTTATTGCTATATCCCATGGCTGGTTTGAAGGTGAGTCCGGTGGAAGCCTCTCCACCAAATCCGGCTTTGACAGACTGGGTTCCTTTACCAGATATCGTAACGGTTTCTACTTTTACTTCTGCACTCAACCCCAGTTCCACTACAAACGTAATGGTCATGGGAGATTCAAGGCTTACCCTCTTCTCTCCCGAAGAGAACTCATATATCCCCTTGATGGATAAACGGCCTCTCAAACAGAGGTTGAACCAGATCAAACCCTCATACTTAACCTTGCCTCCCGACATGAAATCGGTAAGCCATTCGATAAGATCATTTACCTTCAGGATCGCTTTGATAATTTGTCCCGCAGCAGGGATATATGTCGAACAAGCAATCAGGTCGATACCACCCGTTGCTGCAATCAGAGGATCTGCTGCTATTCCTATTTCACCCTTGCGTATTACCCCTCGGGATAATCCCATTTCGTATGACCAGCCACCGCCAAGATGGAGTTCAGGGCTAGATATTTCTATAAATACCGGAATAGTCCCGCTTTTGGGATTCTTGGGCAGTATATGCCGGGCTTTAAGTTTATCCCGATTATCATCCACATTTTTTTTGAATGACAAAACATCCAAAGCGTCTCTGATGGTCTTGAATGTTTGATATACGTTTCTTACGGATTCCTCTATGTTGGCTGTAAGCTCTACTTTCTTTCCATCATTATACTCCACCGATAGTCCTAACGAGAGATCGATGTCCTTAACCTTTTTGGACGCACTCAGTGCTTTCTCCTGATGTCGCTTAAAAATGCCGTATTCTGCAGGCATATTCGTATGTGTATACAGATGAGGTTTCGAGGAGCCCAATTCAAAAAAGACTTCCCATTTAATATCCGGATACACATTGATATTGACCATCTGGTTGGGATAGGCGCAG
Organism: Porphyromonas crevioricanis; assembly: GCF_900476255.1. Lineage (NCBI taxonomy): Bacteria > Pseudomonadati > Bacteroidota > Bacteroidia > Bacteroidales > Porphyromonadaceae > Porphyromonas > Porphyromonas crevioricanis. Next base: position 1,061,099 of record NZ_LS483447.1, on the reverse strand, counting down.
GTATTTACAAGGACCAGATAGGATTGTTTCATTTCTTCTTTGGGCCAGAAGTAGCGGAAAAGCCATGCGGAATCGACTATCTTGTCTCCTATTTTACCTAAACTGGTATCGTATGTTTTATTGTAATCGTAGCGCAGGGTCATCTCCAGTTTATTTCTGGACAGTTTGTAATCCTCCTCCCGCATCCCCAACTGTTTCATTTTACTCAGGTCGAAAACGTTTTTATCTCCTTTGTGGGAGAGGGTTTTGTTTCTGCAGCTTTTTGTGTCAAGATCTTTCAACGTAATACTGACATTGGAAGAGCTTTTATGCTCCCCAGCTACAAGATTGAAGCCTATGTTGCCGGTCAGATCGCGTACCCCTTTGTCCGTTTCTTCGAAGATGAGATCCGGGTCTCGTCCGGGAGAAGAAACTTCGATGGCCGTGTATTTGCAGGGATTGTTTGCCGGAGCTTTGAACTTTCTGTCATTTTTGCCTACTACGGCAAGCATTTTGGATACATTCTCTCTAAGATGTTCCTGAATCTCTGATTTCTTTTCATACCGAACCTTGAACCGAAGCTGTTTGCCTAATTTCTTTTTTTCCGTAGCAGGATAAAAACAAGCCAGTGCCTTTGCCGTTTTCTCTGCTTCCTCCCGTGGATTATGCCCCATATATGGATCGGCAAATTTCCCTTGAGGACGCTGGTAACGGATGGAAACCGTTTCTTCATTCTCCGAATCTTTTGTGTAATTGCCGATACTATCGTTGGTTTGCAGATTGATTTTTCCAACATCGAATACCAGATCAGAGGTATTCGAGTCTATCGAATCCGTTTTTATCTTTTGGGCATTCGGATTGTACATCAGTTCGGCTTCAACCTCTATCCGTAATTCCTTCTCCCCATTGTTCTCTTTATGCCCGAGCATTTCGCGCCAAGAGGGTTCAATCAGCAAGGACATCTGGTTGTGAGATGTCAACTTCGCATCAGAAGTGACATTTCTCGCCAGGATTACTTCCTTTTTCAGAACTTTTTCACCACAATATACTGTAAGGTGATACTTCCCGAAGCTATGAAAAGTCGCCAATACGTCATTGGGCATACGGTGTGAAATAATTTCCAGATTGACCGTGTTCCCATATGATTGTATAGTGGGAAGTAAAGTCTGGTCTTTGGGATATCCTATCCATGAAATATCCATCGGCTGTGGATCATCAAAGAATACGATATAAATCCCATAAATACTATTTTTCTTTTGGAAGTCGGGAATATTGAAATATGGCTCCAGCCAATAAAAACGCCCCAGAGAAAACGTAGAAGAGCTTCTGATACTAATAGTCTCAGTATATACGGTTTCAAATACTCCCTCTTCAATCTTGATCGTTTTCTTTTGATTTTCGACCACATTAAACCCCTGATTCTTCCATTTCCCTTTATCGTCTTGAGCAGCATGCACCCAGTTTATCTGTTTGAGTTCTGCATCCGAAACGGGAGGATTGCCTATGGAAGAAGGGATCGGCTGCCATTTTCCGTTTAAATCCGACAAACCTTCCTTCCGAGCTTTTTCACGCCAACGTTCTACCTCCAACCCATATGAGCTCCCTATCCTTAGTTCGATACACGCTTCTTCATACCCTCTTTTTACATAGAGAATATCGACGGTTTTCCCTGCAACAGACACATTGCGGTGTACGATAACGTTTTTACCGTCTTCTCCCAATACTACGATTTCATATTTCCACCCCATGAGATCAACTACCTATTGCCTGAATAATTACACCTTCGAATAAATCGTGCTCAATAGAATCCGCCGGATTGAAAAAAGGATTTATTTGACTGTGTATTTCTTCTTTTGCTTTTGCCATGTTCTCTGCCGATGGGACAGCTTGTTGTCCATGATGCACGATTTCGATACATGGAGCGCCTCCTCCCACCGGACAAATAGCTCTACTCTCGTTTGTTAGGATTTTTCCACCGTTGCTAAGAGTGACTTTATCATAAAAACCAGTCCATTGGGTGACGACGGATTTGCAGGGATTGTTGTTCATCATTTTGCAGCTTCCGAATGTACCAGACAGAAACGCTTGACCAATTTCTTTGTCGGTAGCGATTAACTGTTGTGAAGCTGTATTATCATTGGCATAATGCTTCTTCTGGGTCTTTACCTGCAGGACATCCGGTATCGTCCCGAATTGGCACTTACAGATCGCTCCGTGTACGAGAATAATTTTTTCTTTACCCATTTTCTTTTTCAGTTTCTAAGATAGTGTATCCGTATGGATTGAAACAGGCTTTCTTTACCTCCTTCATCTTCTGACAGAAGATAAGTATCGGCGTAAATATCGTCAATGGTCTTCATTTCACTGGAAATGAAATAGGAAACTTTTGCCCTGAAATTGTCCTTGTGAGGGCTTCCATCCGAAGTAATAGAGTATCTGGCAGCCCGTCCATCAAAAGAAAGGAGGGTGCTATCCTCATTCTCCTCTTCTTCCAGCATGAATTTTCCATTGAAGAGAAGCCTTTCACCATACTGTCCGGAGGGGATGTGAAGCTGGCTCATCTTTAGACAATAAACCGGGCTATCAATAGACAATGGAATCACAAACAGATTTATAAAAATGAAGTTTTTCTCTATTGCTGACTGCATGGCATTTACATCTCTCAGAATAGTGTCCATCTGACTGATATAAGTGAGCAGATATTCTCCGGCGTTTTCCTGCAAAAGTTCTTTTTTCTTTGTCTCCCATCTTTCTATTATTTCTTGAGAGTTGTTGATCTGTATAGTCCCGTTTTTTCGATTGATGGACAAATCAAGAGGATAAAAAGCTTGGGAAACGGATATGCTTAATTTGTCTATAAAACTTTCGGGAGCATGACCATCGATAAAGAAATCCCCACAGGAATACAGCAAGCGATATTCATCAGGCTCCTCGGATGCAAGCCGTTCTATGATGACATCGAAAAGCAGCTCGATGTTTGCTTTCGGATAGCACACACTTTGGCGATAGATACGCATGATGCTTGCTCTACTTTCGTTTGCTGCCATCCCTATGTGATCATTTTTGTATTGGTTTAACGATTTAGGCATGTGTAATTTCCCCAAAATCACTCATGTGTAACTCAATGTTCAAAAGTTACGCTGCTCTCCAAAACACCCATTCTGAATATCTCTTTCGCAATAACACGCTCAGAGTTATTTATGTCGTAGCATACCCATACGCCATCCTTGAACCCTCTTTTATAGGAACCCGTCCAAAATCTTCCTTCGCTGTAGTTATCGCATTTCCATATTCCGGTTCTTTGCCCCTTATGGTAATTCCCTTCTTCACCTTTTCCCTCTTCTACTTCACACCAGTAGCCCTCCTTCTGATCATTATCATAATATCCAAATACACCCCCATATATGGTCGATGATGAAAACAGACCCTGCCTTTTCCCTTTTTCGAAAGTCTCGACCCAAAAGGATAAATCCTTGTCAAAAGTAACCCATTGACCATGCTTTTTCCCGTTTTTGAAGCTGAGAATAGTTTTGCGTGTTTTGTCTACCAAGACATAAACCCCATCAAGACGACAAGTATAGGTGCTATCATTAAGCTCTTCTTTCGTAAGAGTCTTCTGAGCCTCAATTTTTGAGATACTTCCCAAAAGAAGAATAATCAAGCATAAAAGTCTACTCTTTATTTCCATGATATGAAACTATTTCCTCTTGCATTTTCAACCATTGTCTTCTCGAGAATGTAATTCTATCAAAAGGATTCCTGTTTTGTTGTTTTTTTGGATCCATAGGATAATCCATTACATTGTCTGTTTTTAGGATTTGTAATTTGTAGGTATTTCTTTCGTCAAAAGTATGCCTCAACCCTAAGACATGACCAATCTCGTGTAGTAAAATCCTTTTTGCGTAATCAGCTCCGTCAGAATAAATATATTGTGGGCATACAATGTAGTTCGATGTGGTTGGCTCTGTTCCTGCCCATGCAGCCCCAGAAGAGAAATCTTTAGTAAGAAAACCACAGAGAAAAGCAAAAACCCCTTTATCCTCACATAACGGTTTTATGGCCTCATGAAACGAAGAATTTATAATTCTCTTATCCTCTGTGAGATAGCCTTTTTTAATCCAATCTTTGGAGTCTATTTTTACATCCTTAAATACGACATCACACTTTATTAGAGCTTGGTTAACCCCAAAATTATTTACCCTATCTGCAACAGAATTTACCCAGTCATCATTTACGTCTCCCAAACAAATTTCATTGGCTCGTTCGATTTTAGACTTTTCCTCCTCATTCTCTGCTTTGTCAGGATCATCCAGCAGTCGAATCAGAAAAAGGGTAAAATGATATCTACTATCATTGCGTAGAATGTTCAACTTCCCAACAAGGTTTTGGGAGGCCAAATCTCTTGCTTCTATAAATATTTTATCATCTGCAATTTTTTCAGTACATCTAATCTCGATTATATGAGAAGACTCTTGTGAATCTATTTCCGTTGGATTCACTAACAAGGAAGGGGAGGATGTTGATAATCCTATCTTAGTTCCAATGTTATCTTCGCTATTGTTTAGACTCTCTACTTCAAGTTTTAATCTAATTCCTTTTTCAGATTGCTGTTTGTGATCATCAGGGAATATTGACAACCATGGAACATAATATGTTTTTCCATAAATCTTCATTGATTCGTAATCCTTTTCCAATTCGTCAAAGTTTGAACAGATATCCCTATAATCATCCCTCATCCAATCGAATCCAAATTCGCCATCGTAATCGTCAGGTCTTCTGAAATGAACGATAAGTTCCGATTTTTTCTTTGCGGGATTGTCAGGAGGTGTAGGAGGATCTTCTGGTTCCCCCAAAAAAAGACCTTCATCTGCCGTCTCGTGGAATTTATCCGTTGCACTTTCCACGATATCTGAAGCGGAGTAGATTTTATAATCTCCCCCAACCATTTCAGTGATATGTCCTTTTACATTTCTGATTCTGCTCATAACTGGCTATGAAACTAAAAGAGAGAAGAATTTTCTCCGCCATTGTTGCGGATTTTCTTTTGTGCCTCTCTGTAAAAGGTTCCGCTCACTTTACTGTCAATACCCTGATCGCTATTTACAACCGTTTTACCCTGTTTTGTCTCGCTGTAAACATCGCCTTCTATATTCTCGACGAGGCTGCCGGATACGAAAACATTTATATCTCCGGACACCGTCGTATTCTTCATCCCCTGAACTGTTTCCGCATTCGTCTCACCAACGGTAAGAGAATTATTCTTCCCAATATGCGTATTCATATTTTCCAATACATTCAGACTGATGTTCTTAGCATTGACCGTTAATGTTTCAGGTGTAGATATTTCAATATTCTTTCCTCTCGTATCCAATCGAATAGCATTTCCCCCCCTGTCTTTGATGGTGATGCTCCAATCGCCTTTCTCGTCGTCGTCGAAGACGATATGATGTCCGCTACGGGTGCTGATACTCTTGAGGTGATTCTGATCATGCCCTCCCCTTCCGCTTTTGCCGTGAAAGAGACTGCCCGTGACATAAGGGCGGTGGGGATCGCCATATTCGAAGCCGACCATCACCTGGTCGCCCTCCTCCGGAATCGATACAAATCCTCTGTTTGCTGTAACCGTGCCACTCGTACCTGCATCGGGAGTCTGAACTCGGATCCAGTTCGTAGACAACCCCTTCGGTTTTTGCCAGTCGAACTGCACCCTGACCCGTCCCTGTCCATTCGGATCCTTGTTGTCCGAAACGGTAGCCATCTCCGGATAAGCTTTTACTTCCGGGGCATAGGCTTCAGGTACACAGTCGATCAGAGCAGGCGAGGCTGTGAACCAATTGGTGTAGTCCCCATTCTTCTCAATCCGGTGGCACAAGGAGGTGATGCGGTATTTTCCGAGGGCAGGAACATCCATGCGTTCAGGGAACAACACATCTATGACTCCACCCAGACGCAGACGACAGGTCTTGGTCGTTCCTTCTATTCGCAGCATCCGCCCCACGGCATCCGCCTCACGCTGTGCAGCCAGATCCGACAAGTTGAATTCGGTATAGACCGGAGAATTCGAGGGTAGAGTTCCTTTCTCGGGAAACAGACGATCCGACCGGCGGGCAATGTTTTCGATCAACGGATTACCTCCGGGAACAGACTCCTCGGAAGGGAAGCGCAGGAATTTGTCATCGGCCGCAACGTAGTCGTAATGGGCATATCTTCGAGGAATGGCAGAGGCACAAGTGCGCAGACTAACGATATCACTGTCGAAAAAGAGTTTTTCGCAGTCTGCCGTGTGTGGCGCACCGAAGAAGAGAGTACGACCATCGTAGAAAAAAGGCTCTCCATATATACGGGAGAGTCGGTTAAGAAACTCGAAGCCACTCTCCCGGTACTGCACTGAATAAGGCAATACTCCTTTGTAGCGGGGATTGCATTCGACCTTAAAGTAAGCCTCCTTTGTTACCTCGGAAACGATATCCGTCAACTGTCGATCGACGAAAGAGTGCATACCCGGTGCTCCATCGAGACTCATGGCGTCACCACGTCCGATGATCCTGACACGATTCGATCGATGTCGAAAAAAACTGCTTCCTATCCCGTCATTTTCCCATGCATCGATGCGTACATCGGTCACCCATCCGGAGAATTCGTACGAATCTTTGGATGTGAGATGTTCGAATCGGATCAGCGTTCTAGCTCCGATCAGGCTCATGAGCTTTTCGGGAGTCTCTTTCCAGAGCTCGTCCTGTGAGAGGTATTCGCGAACGACCTCAAAGTGGTGGCATGAGTTCATGGGCTGTTCGAGGGTCAGAGATTCGAATAGAAACTCTTCTCCATCGAAGCGAACTTTAGGTTTAACTGGATTTAAGGGAGGGAAAGTGCTCTTCTGATGTGCATAAGAATTGCCGAAGTTCATTGGCTATAGAGGTATTTATTACTGTTCTTGCCGCGAAAGGTAAAACTTTCGAGTAAGAAAGAGGGCTTTTTATTCCAGTTTTCCCCACTTTCATTATTCTATCCATGTGTCTCTTGTTGTCTCTATCTTTCGTGTAAAGCACAAGAATACCTTCCGCTATCGGATGTAGGGGAATAAGTGAGGTGTAATTAAAAATGACACTAATGGAATTAAAAGGACGAGGTAACAGAGCCTTATCTTCTCAGCACGGACAACCCCTATCGATTAAACGGAATTGTGTAATATTGAACCTGCAAACAGATAAACCAAAACGACAAGAGCATGAAAAGCATTGTTCGCAGCTTCGTATCCTTAATATGCCTTCTCTTCTACGCCCAAATGTCAATCGGGCAAGAGGCAATCAAAACATCCCCCAACAAGCAATTATTCGACTCTCTATTTTATCAGGGAGTGCTGTCTGCCAACACAGGTAAATACCCTCAGGCAGAAGAGTTTTTCACCCAAGCCTATACCTTGGATAGCCTCTCCCCTGCCCTTTGCTTTTCGATGGGAAAAGCCATTATCAGCCAATTGGCAGAGGCAGATTCGGTAGCAAGACAAAGTCGCATGGGAGAGGTGGAGACATGGCTGGGGAGAGGTTACCGGCTTGCTCCTCTCGACTTAGAAATGGGCAATCTCTATGCCCGAGTATTGATATACAGAGAGAAAGAGAGAGAAGCCTATGGAGTATTGGAGGACCTTATCGATAAATTCCCCGAAAGAGACGAACTGAAGATACAACTTATGGAAGTGGCTCGCTCATCCGACGAACTCACAGAGGCAACCTTCCCCTTGATGAAACAATGGTTGGAAAAAGCAACGGACGAAGATGCAGTCGTGTCTTTCTTTTCCGAAATAGTGCGGATATCTTTGGAACAAAAGCGCAGGCAAGACCTCTTGCAGGCCGTTCGTACCCTGACAGAGCGTTTCTCCACAAAAACAAACTTCCGAATACTGGGGATCTTTACCCTGATTAGTGCCGATGAATACAAAGAAGCAGCCAAGCAGCTGAAAAAGTTGGAGCGTATATCTTCCGACCCCACGGATAAGTATATAATGCGCTCAATCTATCTGATAGCAACAGATGCGAAGAAAGCCTACAAGTACATTCGGAAAGGGCTATCCAATCCGGAGATCGACAATGAGAAAAAGATCCAACTGTTGTACGAAATCTTCAGCTCTCAAGTAAAAGAAGCCAAAGGCTGGACAGACCGACAGACAGACTCTCTCGTGGAGGAGCTCTACCGGATTTATCCACAAGAGAGCGATGTGGTACATTTCTACATACTATGGTGCCTGCAGAAGGAAGATTCGGCCTATACCGAGCAGGCCTATCAAACCATTGAGCAAGCTCCTGAAATAGAGATCATTTACGAAGTTCTGCTCAGCCATGCTATCGAGAAAGAAGACATGCAGCAAGTGCACCGAATTTGTGACCTATCCAAGAAAAATAGGCCTCTGGACCACCTTTATTACCTTTTCGATGCCATAGCCTATACCAACGAGGAGAAAATACAGCAGGCAATAAGCGAGCTACAACTGGGGCTGGACAGAATATCTACAGCCCCGGGAGATACAGACAAGAAAAAGACTGCTCTCAGTCAACTATACTCCGCTATAGGAGACCTCTACTATGCCCAAAGTGATCTGGACTCGACTTTGAATGCCTATGAGAAGTCCTTGGAAGCCTATGATAGCAACGCAGATGTATTGAACAACTATGCCTACCTCTTGGCTGAAAGGGATACGGATCTGGATAAGGCACTTCGCCTGATCAAGAAAGCCTATGATCTGAATCCGGATAATCACAACATCCTGGATACTTATGGCTACATCTGTCAGAAGAAAGGTTTGCTGGAAGATGCCGAGAAATACTACCGAATGGCTCTGAAAGATCCGGAAGGAGCGATGAACAGCACCATACACGATCATTTGGGAGAAGTATTGCTCCTCATGGGAAAGAAAGAAGAAGCCATTGAAATCTGGCAGCAAGCCCTCATCCTCACCGAAGACAAAAAAGAACCTTTGCGCAAAAAGATACGGGCAGCAGGGGGAGAACCACAGTACTGAAGAATCAAGCTAATTGGCCTACCTTTGCGACCGTAAGATACTCCGTATGAGAAAATTCGACTTCACTCCTTGGCCATGGCTGTTGGCCTGTTTGCTGGTGACTATTTTGGCCCTATTTGCTTCGAGCTGTTCTTTGCGCAGCAAAGTAAAAATGGGCTCTTGGGATGTGGCAAATATGAGCAAAAGCCAGCTCGTAGAGCTTGTCAATGAGCAAAATCCGGCTGTATGGAGGCTACGATCGAGTGTGCGGGCGTCTTTTCCTCGCAGCCACAAGGCTTCATCGGTAAGAGTCGATTTGTCTATCAGAGCAGGGGGCGGTATGCGCTTGATCATCGTGCCGATGCCTCTCTTTGAGCTTGGTCGTGTGTGGATAGAGCCGAACAAACTTTTTCTACACATAAACCCGATCAATACCTACTGCGAGGCTTCTTGGTTGGATATTTCTCGATATTTTGACATTGATATTGACTACTCGGTTCTCGAATCCCTCCTTTTGGGGCGTGTCTTCCCCTCCCTATCGAATTTTCTTTTTTCTACCGGCCATCTAAAGCCGGACAATGTAGAGCTGCAATACAACGGTAACATACCAGAGATTGTCTCCTATGGCAACTCGGGACGTACCTATATATTTGGCATCAACCCCCACGGCCGGCCAGATTATCTACTGATCACCGGTGACCGCAGAAGGGAACTGATAAGGGTAGACTATCTCGAATATGAATTTCGGCCGGATCTGGGCTATATGCCAGGGCGTATTGAGCTGAGACATTCGGGGCCACAAGGTGTCACCGAAGTGTTGAATTTGGATATGAACCGCTGGAGGATAGATGATGTGACAAGTGAAAAAGATTTCAGCCCCAATCCCAAGCCTGGAGCAAACAAAGTCTCCCTAAGCGAACTATTCATCCTTATAAACGATCTATGAAGAAATACGGACTTCTCTGCTTGATGCTTGTCTGTCTGACCCTCTCCGCATGGGGGCAGAAAAAGAGCCGACAGGTGCAGAAGTTGGAAAAAGAGCGGGCCGAGGCTCTGAAAGCGGTAGAACGTACCGAGCGAGAACTAAATAAGACTCGCAAGGACGCCCGGAATGTCTCCAAACAGGTGGGACTGCTGCAGACGCAGGTAAAACAAAGACGCAAAGTAATCGACCTCCTCTCAGCTGAGCTGCAAGTTTTGGATGCCGAGACGGACTCTTTACGATCCAATATCACCTCTCTGAGAAAACAGGAAGAAATGCGCAAAGGCGACTATGCCAAGGCTGTACAGGCCATGCAGCGAAGACAATCCTCTCTGGATCGTATCCTATTTCTCTTCTCAGCTCGAGACTTCAACGAAGGGACTCGCCGTATGATGTATATGAGTCAATATGCACGGGCACACAAAGAGGCCGCAGCCGAGCTACGCAACGTGCGTGAGCAAATAGAGGAAAAACGTGCTGCTCTGGAGAATACTCGTGCCGATAAACGCTCCGTTCTCTCCATGAAAGAAGACGAAAAGAAGAAGTTGCAAAAGGAAGAGCAGGCTCTAAACAAAGAGGCTGCGGCCCTAAAGAAAAAAACCTCCAACCTACAACAGCAACTAAGCAAGCAACAGGCGAGGGCCGACGCTCTGAACAAAAAGATAGAACAACAAATAGCCTACGAAATAGCAGAAGCCGAACGCAAAGCCCGAGAAGCGCAGGAGAGAGCTGAGCGAGAACGCGAGGCCGGACGCAAAGTCCCCAAGATGGAAGAACGACGAGCGGTGACCAAAGGAGGTTATGCTATGGATGCAGCCGAACTCAAGCTCAGTAACTCATTCTCCGGCAACATGGGCAAGTTGCCGGCCCCCGTCCGTGGACGTTATACCATAGAGGTTCCTTATGGGAAGAGCCGAGATAAGCACAACGCTCGTATCACCCGGGATAATGGAGGTGTAGATCTGGCAGTCTCTGCCGGTAGTGATGCTTATGCCGTGTTCGATGGGATCGTCAGTCTTGTGTTCGTGCAGCCGGGCTACAATACGGCTGTGATTGTAAGACATGGCAACTACCTCACAGTCTATGCGAACCTGAGCAGTGTCTATATCAAAAAAGGAGACAAAGTACGCACAGGACAAAAGATAGGACGTATCTTCACAGACCACTCTTCGGGGAAAAGCATTCTGCACTTCGAGCTGTGGCGTGAGAGGAACAAACAAAACCCTATGTCATGGATCAGGTAGTTGCCACTATCGGTACTTTCGATGGAGTGCACAAGGGGCATCGCTTCCTCATAAATCAAGTGAAAAAGAGAGCTCTGGATGCCGGGCTGAAGTCCATGGCTATTACATTTGAAGCTCCCCCCATACTTGTGCTAAGACCCGAACTCTCTCCGTCTTTCCTCTCCTCTACACAAGAGAAGGTAGAGCTGCTATATAGAGCGGGAATTGACCGGGTAGAGCTTCTTCGCTTCGACAAAAACCTTGCGGCTCTCTCGGCTCGCCAGTTTATCCAAGAGATCTTACACGAGAAGCTGCATGTAGCACAGCTCGTTGTCGGTTACGATCACCGTTTCGGGCACAACCGCTCCGAAGGATTTGAGGACTATCGCCGCTATGGAGAAGAGTTGGGTATGCAAGTCGAACTCGCATCCGAATTCATCATCGGCAATCTGGAATTGAGCAGTACGACCATTCGTCGTCTACTCACAGAAGGAGATTTGCAGCGAGCCAACGATCTACTGGGCTACCCATACCGAATATCCGGCAAAGTGGTAGATGGCTACAAAAACGGACGCCTTCTGGGATATCCCACAGCCAATATAGAGGTGAAAGACCCTCACAAGCTCCTTCCGGCCGATGGCGTCTATGCTGTGAGAGTACGGCTACCCGAGAAAACGTATGGAGGAATGCTCTACATCGGGAAACGCCCAACTTTTGAGAATGGAGAACATCGTAGCATTGAAGTGAATATATTCGATATAAAAGCAGACCTCTATGGGAGTGACATTGCGGTGGATCTGCTTGCCCATACCAGAGGAGACTGCAAATTCGACTCTCCCAGTGCCCTGCGCGAGCAGCTGCATCAGGATGCAGCGCAATGCAAAGAGATACTTGCCTTATCCTCCAAAAGCTAAGAAGGAAGTGTAATAAATCCTGCAATAATTCATTTTCCATATGTCTAAGAAGCAATATCCTCCCAGCTATAATATAGGATTGGCCTTGAGCGGAGGCAGTGCTAAGGGATTTGCCCATCTGGGGGTGTTGAAGTATCTGCAAGAAAAACACATACAGCCGGAGATATTGGCCGGCACCAGCATAGGGGCTCTAATGGCTGCTCTCTACTGCGATGGCTACGATCCGGTGGAAATCATAGACCTTTTTAGTGGCCAAGACTTTCGCAAAATGACAAACTGGCAGCTCCCCAAGGGAGGTCTGTTCGATACAACTGCTTTCCGCTCTTTCCTGCGTTCGATACTGAGGCACGAACGACTCGAAGATTTGCCTCTCCCCCTCCATATCGTGGCCACAGACCTCGATAGCGGCAGGAGTAAATATTTTGAGGAAGGTCCATTGGTAGAGATTATTACAGCCTCATGCAGCATCCCTGTTCTGTTCAACCCAGTAGAGATAAATGGGACTTATTATGTAGACGGAGGTCTGTTCAAAAACTTACCAGCCTCTGTCATTCGCCCCTACTGTCGAGTGCTGATCGGGGTACATTTGGATCCTGAAGAGTCTCCCGACTACAAGAAAAACATTCTGTCTATAGCCGAGCGGAGTTTCAACTATATCTTCCGAGCCAACTCTCTCCCGGATCGCCAGCTTTGCGATGTATTGGTAGAGAGCAACAGGCTACAAAGAGTTCGCCGCTTCGATATAGACAATGCACCACGCATAGCCAAGTTGGGCTATGATATGGCAACAAAGGCCTTTACCAAAGTGGATATGGAAGAACTCCTGTTAGCTTCTCTCAACCAGCATCGTATCCTCTCCGCTTCGGAATAAAAAGATTTGTCCTCCCTCTTTTCTTACTCAAATGCAGGTAAAGAGGGGGATATTTGGGGAGACTGCCTCACGGTCTCCTTTCTTTTTTTTCACTCCTCATCCAGCAGACCTATTTGAATCTATTACAAGTCGTCCCTTAAGAAGGCTTCTTTAAGCAATATTAAATGGTGCCTCGCTTATTATTTTGACAAGCACTCAATTCTCTCGATTACTCGGTATCTTTTTGTCGATCGCTCAGCATCTTTTCCGGGAAGCTCCGAATGAGCACATCTAAAGCACCTAAGCTTTCGGCAAAAAGCAATAAAGCTTCGAGCAAAAAGCAATAAAGCTTCGAGCAAAAAGCAATAAAGCTTTCAGGCAAAAGCAATAAAGCTTTCAGACAAAAGCAATAAAGCTTTCAGACAAAAGCAATAAAGCTTTCAGGCAAAAGCAATAAAGCTTTCAGGCAAAAGCAATAAAGCTTCGAGCAAAAAGCAATAAAGCTTTCAGGCAAAAGCAATAAAGCTATGAGGATCGCTTACGATTTTACTGCATCGGATTAAATGCCACTTCAAACTTTAATTTTTGATAGATAGCTTGGCTGTTTTCTCTCCCACACTCAGCAAGTAATTACCATTGGGCAATCTAAACTCAATATGTACAAAACCATTTTCATTAGTATGACTGAAAAATAGGCATCGGCCATCCAAAGAGAGGATCCGTACTTCTTCACAGGGCTTTGCACCAAAAACCTCCACATAAGTTCCTGCCGGATTGGGATAAACCTGGAAAACTGCTGCTGACAGATCCGTCAAAGCTGTGTAATCGACAAATTCGGCTACGATCTCAGTATCAGCCACGATCTTAGCCATCCTCTTCGGCATAATATCAACACCATTGGCAGTGAGCTTCTCCAAGCGACATTGATCATTTTTTGGAAAGTCAACTACAGTGAGAGTCATTCCATAAGGCACCTTGTCAAGAGGGAGCTTCTCTGCGATAGCAATTGTCCCATGCTCATTGCTGCGAAGAGTCACCACAAAAGTCTTCTGGACAAAAGTGGCAACAATATGAGTGGGACCGGAAACAACAAACGTTTTGTTTTCTTTTATATCCTCTTCATTGGCAGTAAGAGTAGCAAGTTCCCACCCCTCTGCGGGAGCAACTACAACTGTAAGAGTTGTACCATGAGGTACCTGATTCAGATCATCAAAACCCTGAATTGTAACCTCTCCATCACCAATTTTCCTCACAGTTACAGGGGATACTGCTGTTGGATCACTCGGATTGCTTTGTTCATAGTTTCTCCATGCTCCGTCTTTGAAAACCTTCACGATCCAGTTCTTTTTCGTGGCAATAGCTACATCTGCGTCAGTACAGCTATTTTTCTCTTCGTTGTTATCCAGATCTATCAGGCGCAGCTCTCCTCTAAGTGCTTCGGAACGCTGAGGGAGCGAATTTATAAGTCGAGTCATAGCCTCGCCTTTTATCTTATTCGCATGACAATCTATATACTTGACATTGGCACAAGAAGAAAAATCGAGCTCGGAAATTTTATTTTTCGAACAATTCAAGACCTCTAAATCGGAGCTCCGTATCGCACTTATTGTTTTAAAGTTATTTTCTGAGCAATCCAACTCAGAAATACCTCCATACAGACCGACCTCCGAATTTATTTCGGTACTATATTCCACTCGCTTATCTGAGAGACTCAATGTCTCATTCCAATCATACTCCTTACTACTATTCAGGTCTATCCAGGCATCGTTGCGAATTACCTTGACTTGTAACTCTACGCTATAGCTGGTTGTCGAAAGCACAATTGCTGATCCGGAAATAGGGGCTGCAATAAAAGGAGCTTCTTTCGGAATCATCCCTTTCAGAACCCATTGATTAAAGTTATAGCCATCTCCATATAGGAATCTGGGGTCGAAAGCATCAAGAGCAAAAAAGCCATCATCTTCACCACTCCATCCCCAATTGATATGAACGAACCCACTCTCATTTATCCCATCTGCCAGGAAGAAATGTCCTCCATGTCTCTTGCTCTGCGCTAAATGAAGTACAGGTCTGTTTGCTTTGAACTCTTCATGTAGCATCTTCATCCAATTCTCATCAGTATATTTCTCTCTACCAACAATTTCAGTGTCATAGAGAAAATTATTCTTCACCGCATAAAGCAAATCACTCATGTAGGCACCACTCCCGGCTCCATAGGGAGAATAATTCATCTTCATGGCTATCCCACAAGCATACATTAGATCGCTCACAGCCTTTGCTTCAACATCGGTATAATTCCCCTTTGTATAAACCTCTCGCATATTGTCAAAGTCGAATGAGATTGTAGACAAGTCTTCTACGATATGCAGATCATGCTCATTTGAAGTATAGTTCACCCGACCTATAGCTCGTTCAGGGTATCGGTTGTATGCAATAAGCATAGCCAAGGCAGTGGCTCCGCATCCAGTATAGGAATGCTTACCTCCTACCTCAGGAGCACGACGATTGTAGGGCTCGAGCTGATCCCACTTGTAAGGGATCATCGGCTCTATGGGAGTGTAAGTCGTCTGGACTTTATTTTTTTGCTTTTGAGGATCAAGAAAGGAAGCCAACTCCAGATACATCTTCAAAGCCGGAGACATAGAGGCATAGTCGATTCTGCCATCAGGAGAGTAGGCCAATATCTGTGACCTAAGCCCCTCTATGTCCGAAACAAGCACAAATCCTTGTTTCTCAGGTAAATTGAAGGCATGAACTCGAAATTCTTCCGGCAAGTAAGTCTCTCGTAAATCAACCTTGGTAACCTTGGATTTGGGTTTGACATGCTGTAGCATCTCAAGAGCAACGGAGCGGGCTCTTTCTTTACCCAACTGAGCCGTTGCCATATCAGGCAACAACAAAAGACAAAGCAACAGGGAGAACACAAATGGCAACCTCAGTCCATAGAGATTAATCCGATGTAAAAAACTCGTTTTCATACCCACAAAGAGATTAAATGATAGAACAACTATTCAGACCTCGGGCGACTCTTATTTCTCCAAGCATAAGAAACAACAATCCTAATGCAGAACACGATGTCAAATCTGCCAAGAAGCCGAGGATTGCAACAAATGTATGAAAAGAATCTAATGATACCATCGCATAAATTCCGGGCATAAGTCCTTGGGAAGTTCCCAGAATAGCATATGATTGTGTATTACTATGTTTATTTTCATTTCTCGTCAGACATATTTTTTCTGCTCCGATTAGGGGTTTTTCAATAGAGTTTAGCGACTCCTTTTCGATGCCAAGGGGAGGCATTTTTGACTAACACGGGAGAAAACAAAAATTCTCTCCTGAGAAAAAATTTGCTCTCTCCTGTGTTAGCAAAATTTCTCTCAGGAGAAAAAATCGACCTCTCCAGAAGGCCCTATTCATCGAGGTTTTGGGAGGTCGATATAAAGCACATAAAAAGGAAGAGATTTGCCTGTTTATATAGCCGAGTTTTCTCTTATTTTCTCGTTTTCACCACGAGCGAAAATTTACAAAACATACACGGTTTATTAGCCTTGCAGAATACGATAATCTTGAAGGTATTGAGATGGAGGGTGAAGGGGAGTATACTTGTCCTCGAATGTCGAAAATAATGCGGCGAATGTCAGGTTATACGGCAGTCTCATTGTAGGAATTGTACAATTACACTGATAACAAGGTGTACATAAACACGAATGTCGGCAGTGAATAATTCACTGCCGACATTCGCATGAAAATTATCGTATAGGGCAACTTACCCTAAACTCTTCTCAGTTGGCCATATCGAACTTACGAACCTGACGACTACCATCCTCTAAACGAAGATCGATCATCACAACTCCTTGCACATTGCTATCAATATCAATATCGGCATTGGTAGAGCCAGCAAACTGCCATTCTCCACAGCGACGGCCCTGCATATCGAAGATCACAACAGAGCGTAGCCCTACACTGCTATCGATATGCAGAAGATCTCCTCGGCGAGAGATATGCAAATTAGGAGAAACAATGGATTCGAGAGCTGTCGGCTCATTCTCTACTCCGAAACGTTTTACCTTAAGAACAAAGCGTTCGGCCGGGCGATCACTTGGCTGATGCACAAAGCGATAAGTGGAGTTGGACAACAAGTCTTGCTCTTTACCCTCCATCTTGTCTATCAACGTGAGTTGCTCGTATACAGAGCGGTCGAGCTGATCAAATGACATCTCCATTTCTCCGCCCAGTGTTGCCTCTACACCAAGAGCGAATGCACCATAGGCTTTCGTTGGGCTTTCTACCACATTGGAAGCTCCTGTTTCGGGGTCTACAAAGAAGACAGTCGGCACAAAGCTGTACTCGCTATTACTCAAAGCAGGTACCGAGCCTTTTCCCTCCCAGCTCAGGTAGGAAATGGTTTCTTGGCTACGTGTGTTACTTACACGAACGGAGAGAGGATGTACCGTGGACTCGTCAGAAGCAGACTGCAACTCAACCAACTCTGTACCCAATTCTGTACGCCAAGAAGGCAGCAAGACGGTATTGCTTCCTACCGGGAAGATAAGCTCTGTAGCAGCATTCTTCTTACGCAAAACAATCGACTGCAATGGAGCAATAGACTTGCCAAGGTTCACAGAAGTCCCGGTATTTTCCTTGTTATAGAACTCCCAAACTCCTCTCTTTCCATTGAATATGTAGTAATAAGGATAGATCACATCTTTGTTGGCTTCCCAAAACTTATCAAAGTCAATCGGGGTCATGAAAGGGTTACCCATCATAAACCAATCATCGGCTTTCATTCCTTCTTTCAAGCTCAATACATATCCTCTTTCGGGAGTACCGGACAGTATTACGTTGCCGATCTTCTGGTCAGCTCCTTCGAATATAAAACGATAAGCATCCTTAGAGCGTTTGCCCTTATCTGTTTTATTTACGGGCTGGAGGGTATTATCGTTGTAGTAGCCGAAAATACTGTTCACTCCATCGTAGTAATGGAGAGGATAGGCACTAACACGGGATCCATCTTCAAAGAAGGGAACACGAACAATCCCATTTAACTTATTGAGATGCTTGTGATCATCATAACCAACGATCCCGGCCTGATACTTACCGACCTTGAGAGCCATTGCACCATTGTGATCGGATAGCTTCTCAACCAGATTATTGATTGGCTTTTTGAAAGAGGCATCGGTAGGCTTATTGCCTCCAACCTCGATCTTCAAATAACGCTGATAAGTCTTGGGATAGCCAGCTAAGCCGAAGTCTCCGGAGAATATCTCCTTAAGCGGAGCAGCAATCATATACCACTGATCTCTATCCATCAATTTGCTGTCAGCTTCGGGGAAATACTGTTCCCGATGTGCTTTGATCTGATGGTCGGCATCAAGGATCCCAAAATTATAATCCACATAAGCCTTTTGATAGGAGAGGAAGTGTGGGTTACCCAGTTGGGAGCCATGGTGGAGATAAAGCTTATCGCACTCGGGATTTCCATAGGTTTCCCGCTTGGTCTCGGCACCCAAATCCGGGAAAGCCTTGTCCACTTTGGCCGGAATATGAACGGTGGTACAAGATGCAGGCACTGCATTCACGGGCTTTCCTTCTTCATTTGCCCAATTCTTCACATTATGCCAGTTTGCATCAACAGCGTCTTTGCGCCACCAAAGCAAGCGAGGAGCAACGGAAATAGGGAATTCAATTGTTACCGTCCCATTAGGGTGCCCATCACACATAATACCATTGATAGTCACCTTGAAAGTCCCTGACAGATCGGATGTAGCATTCTCAATCTTCAGTTTACGCCCCTTGTAGACATTCTTGTTAGGCAGCTCCCATACATAGGCATTCTCATCATCACTGGCATTGATTGCAGCCACCATCAACTCAATAGTCTCTCCTTCACAGAACTTACGTTTTTGGTCTTTGGACTGAATGGCGATAGGCGAAGGTAGAGAATAAACAATCAGCTTCTCTATCGAAGAGTTCTTACACTTCTTGTCTACAATCTTTGCTTTATACCCCTGAGGATCAACAGGTATTTTGGGATCTGAATCCTTAGCATTGGATCCCAGTCTAAATTCAGCTCCCTTCCCTTTTTTCAGATCTTCCAGAGAAACATCAATCGAAGCCAAAGCCTTAGAGTCATTCTCCAGATCTTCATCTGTCGCATCTCTTCTGAAAAGACTTACCCGAACATCTCCGACATAGTTAATTGGATTTACTCGAATAAGTCCAGAAGAGTTGTTCGGACAGATATACCCTATGTATTTCTCTCTGTCGTAAGAGAGCAAAGCATTTGAGAGTCGGAAACTATAAGTAGAAAGACAAGGCAACAGCTGTTCTGATTTAACCTTATCCGGAGCATAAATCAAACGAACCTCCATATCCCCCCTCGTTTCAGGTACATCTATGTAGATCTTGGAAGGATCATCTTCTCCATGAGTTGAGATAACTCCGTAGTCATTCCAGTGAGCCAAAGCAGTCCCTTTGAGATTTGTTCGGATATCTTTCTTCCCTATTCCATCAGGGTATTTGGTTATCAGCAAGTTAACCGAGGTTGATTTGCCATCTTTCTTCAGAAGATCCTTTCCATTCCCAGCGAAAGGGAAAACACGTGCATATCCACACTCCTCTTTTGAGAAGTGAGGGGTAAAAGCATCCCTATTTTCAGTGTATTTAGGGCTATTTTTACTTAACTCCTCTTCAGTAAATACTTTCTCTACCTTATATTTCTTATTACAGATTTCGACCTCAAACTCATACTTCCCAGCCGGAATATGTATGTAAGTCTTTTCTCTTTCTTTCCCTCTCTCGGAGAAGACATGAAAAAATGAACTCTCAAAATCATTGGGTACAGTATAGACATCACCGACCTTCATGGCTCCCTCCAAAGGCTTAAATCCTTTTGGCGCACTCACAAAACGAATAATGTGTCCTTTCATAGCCTTGGCAATAGGATAAGCACGTATCAACATATCAACCCTATTCTTGCCCTCACAATAATCAGGCAACAAAGCTATGCTCTGATCATATCTCGTCTTCTCCATGGGCTCAAATTCAAGGATCTGCTTGGAACCTCTAGTATCTGTAACGATGACCTCATAAGTTTTGTCTCGGCTCAAGTCTGTATCAAACTTGGTATACTTCCCTCCCTTATCACTATGGTGGTCGATATAATTGAACTCTTTTGTTTCAATTATTTGAGACGATCCTTTTTCCTTGAGCTGACCCGTGAGAGGCAAACACATAAGATTAACCGTCTCCTTATGCGGACGCATCCTTATCCCATACTTGTCGTTGCAAACATCGCCACGATTCTCAAGGTAATGCTCCACCAATTTGGGGAATGGTTCCGTCTTGCCATCCTTAGGTTTGTATGGATTGAAGCCTTCTCTCATCTGTTCGTCCGAACCGACAACTTGCAAAAATACTTCGGGCCAGTATTCTTCTTTAAGCCACATTTCCTCATAGCTCTTGCCTTCTGGCATCCGGTAATACAAGCTTCCCTCAGCTATGCCTTCGACTACAATTTGTTCAGAGCCGACCCCAAAAGTCTCATCATGTTTGTTAGGTCCTCCATAGTTTGAGTAAGCGTAATATTTAGGTTTCTTACCTTGCTTGCTCTCTGCTATTGTTTGAAATCCGTAATGATAGTATTTAGAAAGCGTATCCAGATTATTGATATAGGGATATATATCCCGAGTTGGCTCTTCGTAATGAAGAGAAGGTCTCTTATTGTGCCAAAATGCAACCCAACCACATTTAGTTTGCTTCATGTAGAAGTTCATGTACGGCTTCCAATAAGGAAAATCTGCTGCCCCTCCCTGCGGCAAATCTGAAGCTACATACTCCATTTTCACGCTGATGGCAGGTGCTTCCTTACCACAAGCATCAGACATCTGAATCACATACTCCCCAACAGGCAACTCATAGAGATACTTCTTCTTGCCATTCTCCAGATCGGTAAATACCTTCTTTCCTTTGTATGTATTAGGGCTGCTCAAAATAGTAGCCTTGTAAGGAGCTGTCCCATCTTTTACGAAGAGGGAAACAATACCCGTAAGTTTGTACTCAGATGCTCCTTCCGGTTTATACTTATTCAAAGACTTCCGCTCAAGCGTAACCGTCGTAGTCATGGGAACGTAGGAAGAAGTAACCGTGATGGGAGATCCTGTCAAGAAAAAAGATACTCCACTGTTCTTTAACTGAACCTTCGCACGAGGTATGTATATGCCCGATCCGACAGGAAATTTATTTTCCACAACATAATTCCCAGAAGGAGTCAATGGCTGACCGTCCTTGGTATCCAAACGATAAGTCTTTATTACCTCGCCGACAGGATGCCCCGGCTTGGGCGAAACTTCAATAACGATATCTCCATCGATACCTCCACACTTGGAGTGAGTAACTGTTGTCTTAATCTCAAAGTCGTCCAAACTCTGTGCAGCGAGCTTCGGAGATCCAATCAAAATAAAAAACACAGACAAAGCTCCCCACAGAAACTGTCGAACTCTGTTGCATCTAATAAGTAAATTCATCCTCTTCATCTTTTTTGTTTTTCATCCAGTTGATTTTAAGGGAGGGTGAAAATACAACATCCTTATGAAATAAAAGTTCTGTATGTCATAAAATTCAGCACAGTAATTGCGCATATACAACACTTTCTCATCTTGATTAAAACAATAAAGGGGAGTGTTATTGTATTTAACACTCCCCTCCCCTCGATACAAATTACTATTCCGAACAAATAAGGTTACTTGAGAACAAAAAGCTCAGCAATAGAAACTCCACTTCTCAGCAAATAAACTCCCGGAATCAGAGATGTCAAATCTATCTTCACAATCCCCGATTGATCTGCATCCCCATCCAAGAGACGATGTCCATCTACACTAAAAATTATGACCTTGCCCTCTGCATCGACTTTATCTACATGCAAGATGCGGTCTCGCAAAGAAAGAGAAGGTTTCACCTCCTTTTTTTGTACGTCTTCACAAGTCTCAGGAAAGCTTCCTTCATGAGGCACATAACCGGTAGAACCCAATGTTGCATACACTTCCCAATTCTTCGCTTTGGCTATCTCGACATCATCCTTCGTGCAAATATTATGCTCATCATTCCCCTCTTCCTGATTCACCACACAAATAAAGCCTTTAGAGGAAGTGGTACAAGGAGGTAGAGAATTAAACATACGAGTCATTGCCTCGTCTTTTAGAAAGTTGTTATGACAATATAGATGAGTCAGAGAAGTATTCTTCGACAAGGATAGTTCAGAGAGTTGGTTTCTGTCACAAAACAATTTTTTCAAATTCAAAAGAGGAGATAGGTCAAGTTGCTTGATCTCATTCCCTGAACAACGTAAATGAGTAATAGAAGAATTATTGGATAAATCGAGTCTGGTAAGTTTATTATCCGAACAACGCAAAAACTCGATCTTGCTATTTTTCGACACATCTAATTGTTCTAAGAGATTGTTGTGGCAATGCAAATGGGATATGCTCTCATTTTTCGATAAATCGAGCGAAGTAATACAATTGTTGTTGCAAATCAATCCAGTCAAACTTGGCATATTGGTCACATCCAAGTGAGTAAGCTCATTATCACTACAGTTCAAAGCCAAAACCTCACCACTTATCACAACCTTCTCTGAAGACAACGTACAAACAAGAGTCTCCGGGTCAAGGAAATAGTAACTAGAAATACCCTGCAAAGAGAAATCACCCTCCGCAACAACCTTGATACCAATAGCATCACCTATTTTCTTGCTCGTTGTCATAGAAATTGTCTTCGGCTGTTCTTGAGCTAGGAGCGATTGGGCAGACAAGACAGACAAATAAAGGATAGCAAAGGCGGACACAAGCCGCATGAAGTTTTTCATTCTCATATTCTTGGTTATTCTTTTGTATATACCGTGGTCTGTTCTCAGAAGAGTATTTTTTTGTGAAAAATAAGATGAGAACCGGCAAGCAAAACACCTAAGACAGGTTTGACATGCAAAAGAGCGTAAAATACCTGCCGTACATCTCGCCAAAGATAGTAGTAATTGATAGAACACCACTGATATAAAGTGTATTTACAATCCGGTACAGGCCATGTATCTCCACAATAATTAAAAGCCGAAATCACTATCTGCAAACTATCGAAGGCTTACTATCTTTGTCAAGGAAATCCCCTACCAAAGCAAAGTTGGCCACCGCTCACTCCACCCAAGCAATAGTCACGAATCCATGCTGCAATACTACAGCTCAAATCGAGAGCAACTGCTCTGCACAAAAGAGGTAGTAGCCCGACTGACAGAGGCTCCCACCCCTCTCCCCGAAGATATAGAGCTGATATACGATGGGCGCAACAAACTCTATGCCATTGCAGGAAGGAATGTAGTGGTAAAGAGCTTCAAAGTGCCTTGTTTTCTTCAGCGAATCGTATACAGCTGGCTACGCCCCTCGAAGGCCAAACGCTCCTATGACAATGCTGTTGAACTCCAACATAAACAAATAGGGACTGCAGCTCCCATGGGCTATGCCCTCGAATACTCCGGTGGGTTGCTTCGTCACAGCTACTATGTATCCGAGCTACTAAATGACTGCTCTGATTTGCGAGCAGCTATGCTGGGGAAAGCCGATGATCCTGAGCTATACGCTTCCTTCGGGCGTTTTGTAGGACATCTGCACGAAAGTGGCGTCTATCACAAAGATCTCTCTCCCGGCAATATCCTCTATAATCTCTCCAAAAAGAACGAATACCATTTCTTTCTGATTGACATCAATCGAATGAAGTGCTACTCACACCCTCTACCAGACCGACTTGCCTATGGCAACTTCGCTCGTCTGTCGGATCAACCCTGGGTCAGCGAGCTATTGGCCAAGCACTATGCCGATTACCGCAAAATGGAGCGAGAGACTTGCATCAAGCAAATACAGGCTGCGTCAGACCGCTTCTACTGCTCCAAAGTGTACAAGTATGCACTCCGACGCCTACGCTCGGAGGGTATGTCGCCATGGACTTTCCGCATAGCATATCTGCAATACCGTCTACTACGCATCGGGCGAAGATTTTTCGGACTCCCAAAACAGCTCTTTCGCAAAGAAACTGAACTGTACCGGCAATACTTGCGAGTAGGAGATGTGCGAGGATCTCTGGCCAGAAGAGAAAACTATCCAAACAACTAAATATCCATGCAAAAGCTACCTATCAGCGTTGTCATCAATACCTATAATGCAGAACTTCATCTAAGAAGAGTACTCGACTCTCTTGGACGATATGAGGAAATACTAATCTGCGATATGCACAGCAATGACAAGACGATAGAGATCGCCCAAGAATATGGCTGTAGCATCACCTACTTCGATAAATACCCCTGCGCCGAACCGGCTAGAGACTTTGCCAATCATCAAGCACGAAATGAATGGGTATTGGTTGTAGATGCCGATGAAATTGTACCCGAAGCTCTTACAAACTATTTGGCCGACTTAATCAGTTCCGAGCAACCTCCATATGGTCTGTGGATACCGCGCAAGAATTACTTCATGGGCAAATTCATGCATGCCTCCTACCCCGATCATATCTTGCGCTTCTTTCGTCGAGACGCATCCTATTGGCCTCCACACGTACATAGTCTACCCCAGATAGACGGAGCTGTAGTGTATATCCCGGCCAAGCGCAAAGACCTGGCATTCATCCATTTGGCCAATGACAGTATATCCCAAGTACTGGAAAAACTCAATCGCTATACCCAATCCGAACTCTCTCGAAGCAAACGCAACAAACAAGCCGGAAGAGCCAAACTTTTCTTCTCTCCTGCCTTCCGATTCTTCAAGAGTTACATCCTGAAAGGAGGATTTCGAGATGGCAAAGAGGGATTTATCCATGCAGGATTGGATGCTCTATACAAGTTCATTACGCTTAGCAAACAGATAGAAAGACAGTCACAAGAGCAACAGAAAAGAAACGACACAACTACGAACTAAAGCTCTAATTATCTCCCTTTTTTCTTTTTCGCACGCTCCAGAATACAGAAAAAAACAAAGCACGCTATCTCTGTCCTCTCCGTACTCTTAGTATACCGACGTTGCCGCATGACCATGGGCTGAATATACTCTTTCTGCCCTCTCTCATATTCCTCTCCTTAACTCTTCCTCCAGCTCTATCTTCTGAGTAATGTGGCGGTCACTACACAGTTATTGTCGACATTCGAGCTCATATATAGAAACTCATCCTTTTCTTCTTTGGAGTTAAACAAAAAAAGAGGGAGCACAGCTGTATGCTGCACTCCCTCCTCTTATAGAGATCTAAAATCTATCAATTGCCTTCGAGCTTCTCTTTCAAAGCTGCCAACTCGCCAAGGTCTCCCAGAGTTGCTTTCTCTACGGCTGCAGCATTAGCAGCGGCCTGAGCTGCATTCTCTTCCTTTTGAGCGTTAGCGGCGCGACGTTCACCGGCAGCAGCTTCACGACGAGCAGCACGTTGATCATCTTCGAACACTCTGCTGTGTGATACGATGATACGCTTAGATTCCTTATTGAATTCGATCACCTTGAATTGGAGTTTCTCGTGCAATGCTGCTTGAGAACCGTCTTCCTTCACCAAATGCTTGGGGGTAGCAAAGCCTTCCACTCCATGAGGCAAAGCAATTACAGAGCCACGCTCCATTTGCTCAATGATCTCACCTTCGTGGATGCTGCCGTTAGTAAAGATCGTTTCAAACACATCCCAAGGATTTTCCTCAAGCTGCTTGTGACCCAGGCTGAGACGACGATTTTCTTTGTCGATCTCGAGTACCTGTACTTCTATCGTAGCACCAACCTCTGTAAATTCGCTTGGGTGCTTGATTTTCTTAGTCCAAGACAAGTCGCTGATGTGGATCAAACCGTCAATACCTTCTTCGATTTCAACAAAGACTCCGAAGTTAGTGAAGTTGCGCACACGAGCTTGGTGACGTGAACCTACGGGGAAACGATCTTCGATATTTTCCCATGGATCTGGCTTAAGCTGCTTGAGACCCAAGCTCATCTTGCGTTCTTCGCGGTCGAGCGTGAGTACCATTGCTTCTATTTCGTCTCCTACGTGCAAGAAGTCTTGAGCCGAGCGCAAGTGCTGTGTCCAAGACATTTCTGAAACGTGGATAAGACCTTCCACACCGGGAGCGATCTCCACAAAAGCACCGTAATCAGCCATAACGACAACACGACCCTTCACGATGTCACCAACCTTGAGGTTAGGATCCAAAGCATCCCAAGGATGAGGAGTGAGCTGTTTGAGACCGAGAGCGATACGCTTCTTCTGTTCGTCAAATTCGAGAATTACAACGTTGAGCTTCTGATCCAGCTGCACCACTTCTTCCGGGTGAGCCACACGACCCCAAGAAAGGTCGGTGATATGAATCAAACCGTCTACGCCACCCAAGTCGATAAATACACCATAGGATGTGATATTCTTAACCACACCTTCGAGTACCTGTCCTTTTTCGAGTTTGGATATGATCTCTCTCTTTTGCTGTTCGAGCTCAGCTTCGATAAGCACTTTGTGAGATACGACTACATTCTTATATTCCTGATTGATTTTCACAATCTTGAATTCCATAGTCTTCTCTACATAAGCATCGTAGTCACGGATAGGACGCACGTCGATCTGCGAACCGGGCAAGAAAGCCTCGATGCCGAAGATATCCACGATCATACCACCCTTGGTACGACACTTCACGAAGCCCTTGATCACTTCGTCTTTTTCCAGAGCCTCGTTCACACGCTCCCAAGAGCGAGCTGCACGGGCTTTGCGGTGAGAGAGTACCAACTGACCTTTACGGTCCTCCTGACTCTCTACAAATACCTCTACTTCATCACCAACCTTCAGATCCGGATTGTATCGGAATTCCGAAGCACTGATAACGCCTTCGCTCTTGTAGCCGACATTTACGGATACTTCACGCTTGTTGATAGAGGTTACGCGGCCTATGGTTACATCATTGTCCTTGACTGCGCTGAGGGTCTTTTCGTAAGCAGCTTCCTGCTCCTCACGGGAGGCACTCATGTTTGTTGTGCCTTGTTCGAATTCGTCCCAATTGAAATCTTCAAGAGGACGAACATTTTTTAGGTTTTCCATTCTGTTAATTAATCTCGTTATTGCCAATTTTGCATTTGCCCTTCGGGCGATGCAAGATTAGCGTCGCAAAGGTAGTATTTATTTGCTGACAATCAAGCTCCTAAAAGGTCTATTACCACGATTTCGCTCTTGGTAAAAAGACGAATAGCCGGGCCGGCAGCTCCGTAGCCACAACTCACAAATACATGGCTTTTTCCTGCCCGGCTATATCCATAGGAATTCTCAAAGGCCAAATCCGTCACAATACTAAATGGAAAGATCTGCCCATTGTGTGTATGGCCAAATAAGCCCAAATCCACTCCATTGGCAGGCAACTGCTTCAAAGCTCGGGGTTGATGATCAAGCAGAACGAGAGGCAAATGTCTTTTGTCCGGCTCTATTCTCCCTACCAGCTCGGATAGTTCGGCACGCTGCTTATTTATGGCATCATCCCGACCTACCAAGTTGATCAGTCCTCCGGGTTGAGCCACAGAATCCCTCAGCAATACACCTCCGGCCAGAGGGATCCAATCAATTTTGGCTTGCATATCTGCCCGATACTCATGATTGCCCAGCACATAGTAGGTACCCAATGGAGGATTCATCCGATTCATCAAGTCTGGTATACCGTCCTTGTAGCCATAATGGCTATAGTAGTCGAATATATCTCCGCCGACCAATATCAAGTCGGGCTTTTGTTCATTGCAAAGAGTTACCAAACGCTCTACATAAGGGCGAGTAATTGTCTCACTCATATGTATATCTGTGATAAGAATAAGGCGCAACTTATTCTGTTCGTTGCCTATTGGTTTATCGAGCCGTATGGTACGATAAGTCACTTCCGGGTGTTGCACCAAGCCATAACCCCAGACTATCAATAAACCAGAGGCCAACGGAATGACAAGCAAGAGAGAGAGCTTAAGTCTGCCGTATGTTCGTTTACTGAGATGGGTGAGACGTTTAACTGTAAGATGGTCGATCAGGCGGATGAGTTCCATGAGCAATAAACCCATACACATATAAATAGAAGCGAAGTACCAAGTACCACAGACAGTCATGATAAATTCCATAACTGGCTTAGGCAGATGGAGATGAAGAGAAAACCCTACCATATAGAGCAAGAACTCTACAGCCAAGAGTGCATACAAACCCTTACGCCAAGGCCCTTCTTTGGGGAGAGCCTGACCTCCCCGATAAGCGAAGTAGAGGTTAAAGAGGATTTGGCCGACGATGGCCTGTAGAAAAACTTTCATGGTTTATTCAGTGTATTGATTCTCCGTGCATTCTCGATATCTCTGTATCACGGAAAGCTTATGCCATAGCCCTTGTTTCCTTTTCGTCTTTTGTATCGTACATCAGGAAACTCTCTTTCGGGCAATTTTGCTCTCCAGTCTTTTTTCGGTTCAAGGCATTCGCCCTGCTCCTATTACATAAGTCTCTCAGAGAGCCTTTATAGTGGAGCATGAGCATGGCCCGTATGGTTTCCTTTCATCTTTTTGAGTTGTTGCTTGACAAGCACAAATGTAATAACCGCTGCACTAAAATCCGAGATAGGCATAGCCATCCAGACCCCATCCAACCCGAACAAACGAGGTAATATCAATAGGAGAGGCAGGAGGAATATCACCTGTCGGGACAAACTGAGAAACATTGCCTTCATGCTCATGCCGATACTCTGGAAGAGCTGTGTTGTAGTAATCTGAAACCCTACAAACCCAAAGGATAACAAAGCGATGCGCATGGCCGACTCCCCAATAGAGATCATCGAATGACTGGGAGTGAAAAAGCCCACAATCACGGATGGAAGCAAAATACCAAGGAGGAACCCAATGACAGTGATAAGGCTGTTGGTAAAGACACTTAACTTGTAGGTATAGAGCACTCGATCCATATTACCGGCTCCATAATTGAACCCCACAATGGGTTGCATCCCTTGGGAAATGCCAAGCACCAGCATCACAACCAGCATGGCATAGCTATTGATAATCCCATAAACCCCAATTGCC
Organism: Porphyromonas crevioricanis; assembly: GCF_900476255.1. NCBI lineage: Bacteria > Pseudomonadati > Bacteroidota > Bacteroidia > Bacteroidales > Porphyromonadaceae > Porphyromonas > Porphyromonas crevioricanis. Next base: position 1,032,089 of record NZ_LS483447.1, on the reverse strand, counting down.
AAATCGCTCAACTCCCCTCCACCTCCGTAGTGTACGAAGGACCGATTGAGGACGATCGTCACAGCACTCCCCACCAACTGCATGGCAAAAGGAGCCATACCGATACCCAAAATGGAGACAATCATTGAGCGAGACGGTCGCATTGCAGAGCGACGGAAACGGATCAGGCTGTTCTTGTCGGTAAAGTGTTCCATCACAAACAGCATGGTCACAAACATCGAAATCACCGTGGCCCATGCAGCCCCGGCTATACCCCAATCGAACACAAAAATGAAAAGAGCATCTAAGGCCACATTGAGCACAGCACCCAAAATCATCTGAATCATCGCCTTGGTAGGATAGCCCGAAGCACGCATCACTGCGTTATAGCTAAAGCTGAGTGTGGCAAAGATATTTCCCGGTATAATAACCCGTAAATAGTCCATAGCATAGGGCAAAGTGCGGTCGCTTGCTCCAAACAGACGCAGAAGAGGCTCCATAAAAATATAGCTCGGCACGATGGTCATCACGGAGAGCACAATAGTGAGCATGATAGCGTTGGCCAAAATACGCTCGGCTCCTGCCTGATCTTTCATGCCCAACAATATGGAGACACGCACAGAAGCCCCGGCTCCTACCAACATCCCGAATGCTTGCAAGAAAATCATGATCGGGAACGTGAGTGTGAGACCGGAAATGGCATACTCTCCCACTCCCTGCCCGATAAAAATACGGTCGGCAATGTTGTACAGAGCATTTACCGATGTCCCGACAACAGCCGGCAAAGCATAGGACAGTAGCAGCCGTGGGATATGCCTGCTACGCAAATCCTCGGTACGCTGCTCATTGTCTATTCTTTTCGTCTGCCGTATCATCTGTCGTAAAAATTCAAAAAGGGGCTGCCTCCATGGAGCCAACCCCTAATTCCGCTCTTCCTCTTGGACTTGAACCAAGGACCCTCTGATTAACAGTCAGATGCTCTAACCAACTGAGCTAAGGAAGAATACCTTTTCAGCCTTTTCCTGCTCTTCCTCTTGGACTTGAACCAAGGACCCTCTGATTAACAGTCAGATGCTCTAACCAACTGAGCTAAGGAAGAATATCTTTTCGGCCTTTTTTCTGCTCTTCCTCTTGGACTTGAACCAAGGACCCTCTGATTAACAGTCAGATGCTCTAACCAACTGAGCTAAGGAAGAATATCTTTTCGGCCTTTTTTCTGCTCTTCCTCTTGGACTTGAACCAAGGACCCTCTGATTAACAGTCAGATGCTCTAACCAACTGAGCTAAGGAAGAGTATTAGCGACCTTATAAGCGGTGCAAATGTATTACTTTTTTTTTACCTGAACAAGTTAGAAAAACAAGAGAGTATGTGTGCAGCCTCCAATTTCCATTACGATGGAGTACACCCCGAGACTAAGAGCAACAGGGTATCAAAATATAGGGAAGAAACCTTCCTTTCCGAATACACATTAAATTACACTTCTAAGGGCGAAATTAAGGACTCTTACCATAGACATTTTACTACCTACCGAGGCACATAAAATTCTCTGAGGAGAGAGCGAAAATTCTCTCCTGAGAAAAATTTCGCTAACACAGGAGAGAAAAAAATTTCTCTGAGGAGAGAATTTTGACTCTCTCAGAATGCCGATGAATAAAGGGTTTTGAGAAGTGAAGAAAATGGCCAAAAATGCAGAAAAGAGTAGTCTATAAGCAGGTGTTGACACATAGGAATTGTGTAAAAAAGTTTTAGCAGGCAGATTCTATTTCTTCCCCTCATACAAGGGTATTCGGCCAAGAGAAACCGTCGCATAATCTTGAAAATCTCGTCACCCAGAAAGGACAAAGATCTACCATGATGTACTGACCTTACTCAAGGTAAGAAACAACATCTATCTGCGTAAAATATCTAATTCACTGATTTTAAGGCGATTGAACAGAGACAGCCAAACAAAAAGATTGTTCAACCCTCAAGGAAAGATACCTACTGGCAGGTATTTCTGTCATTATGCTATGTTATGCGGGTCTCTTTGGGCTAACTTTGCAGCCGAAATTTTGAAAACTTGGTACGCGCCTGATCTTTTTAAGTGTATGATCAGAGCATGAATTTAATTTGGTTTAGTCACACAAAATAGCAAGAGTTTTTATGAAGAAATTTTCAACCCTGTTTCTATCTCTTTTGCTGGTCTTTACGGCATTGCCTGCACAGCTTGCAGCCAGAACCGGCAACAATCCGGAAATAGAAAAAAAACATCGGCACCCGTCCGATGCCAACGTAATTGGGCACGTAGTGGAGGCTGTTTCGGGTGATCACTTGCCCGGTATCACCATCTCTATCAAGGGGACGACCTTCGGTACCGTTACCGATCAGACAGGTCACTTCTTTATCCGTAACCTCAAGCCCGGCAAGGTTGTGCTGGAAATGCGAGGCCTGGGCTACAAAAGCCAGCAGAAGGAAGTCAATGTTGTGAAGGGCAAAGTCATCGAAGTGAACTTCGAGGCAGAGGTCGACAACATCAATCTGGACGAAGTAGTCGTTTCTTCCAACAGACAAAACACATTGCGCCGTTTGGCTCCGACATTGGTGAATGTACTCAATGATGAAGTATTTGACAGAGCCAACGCCAGCAACCTGGCACAAGGTCTCGTATTCCAACCTGGTGTACGTGTAGAAAACAATTGTCAGAACTGCGGTTTCAACCAAGTGCGCATCAATGGTTTGGAAGGTCGCTACACACAGATATTGATAGATAGCCGACCGATCATGAGTGCATTGGCTGGGGTTTATGGTCTGGAGCAAATTCCTACCAATATGATCGACCGAGTAGAGGTAGTACGCGGGGGAGGTTCAGCTCTCTTTGGCTCATCTGCCATTGCCGGTGTAATCAACATCATCACAAAGGAACCGAGCAGCAACCGCGTATCTTTCACCGAGTCGTTGGGCTTTACCGGCATGAAACAACCGGATAACAACATGGGCTTCAACGCCTCCATGGTCAGCGACAGTGGCAAGGCCGGTGCTATGGTGTTCGGTCAATCCCGTACTCGCAAAGAGTGGGATGCCAATGATGATGGGTTCTCAGAAATCGGAGCAATCGATGCTCGCTCATTGGGTAGCCATATCTACTTGCGCACATCGGACTTCTCCAAGATCTCTGGAGAGATACATACAATACACGAATACCGCCGTGGTGGAGATCACTTGGAGTGGCCCGAACATGTAGCAGCTGTTGCTGAACGCACCGACCACTCTGTGTACAGCGGTAACTTGAAGTACGATTTGTTCTCTCGTGACTACAAACATCACGGACAAGTTTATACCTCTGCTCAACTCGTAAAGCGCAAGAGTTACTACGGAGCAATCGAAGACTGGGATGACAACTGGGGCAAAGTCGGCAATCCCGTACCTCACGAAAAATACGGTGATAACTATGGTGTAACTGATGGCAAGACCTACAACATGGGTCTGCAGTACACCTATGACTTTGACAACCTGCTCTTTATGCCGGCTCAAATCCTGCTGGGAGCAGAATACACACATGATAAACTGATAGACAAGATGCCTATCCGCTCATGGGAAAAGACAGAGGGCACAGGCACCGAATCAAAATTCCCCGACTTGGATCAACGCATCAACAACTGGAGCCAGTTGGCACAATTGGAATGGAAGAGCGATAAGCTCAACCTGCTTTTCGGTGGACGCTTCGACCAACACTCGGCTGTAAAGAATCCTATCTTCAGCCCACGTGCTACCCTGCGCTATGCACCGATCTCCATGCTTAACTTCAGAGCCAGCTATGCCAAAGGATTCCGGGCTCCTCAAGTTTTTGATGAGGACTTACACGTAGGAGTTGTAGGTGGCGAAGCTCAGAAAATTATCAACCACAAAGATCTGACTCCGGAGATCAGTCATGCTTTCAATCTTTCGGTAGACAGCTACCTCGACTTGGGCCATGGCGTAATGGCCAATATCATGCTCGAAGGGTTCTACAACAGACTCCAAGATGTATTCACCAATCAGGAACAACCATCTTTGGGCGATGGCATCAAACGCTACATGCGTGTGAACGGTAGTGGTGCTAAAGTATACGGTGCTAACCTGGAAGGGCGCATTGCATACAAGTGGCTCCAGCTCCAAGCCGGTTTCACTTTGGCAAAAAGTGAATTTGACAATCCCGAAGAATGGGGTATAAGAGCGACTTTCGATGCCAGTGGCAACCCAATCATGACCAAGCAACCAGCCATAGACGAGGCTACGGGCAAAGAAGTAGAGAAGCTGCAGTACAATGTTTCTCAGACAGACAAAAAAATGACTCGTACTCCTTCTGCATACGGATACTTCACTATAGGTATTAACCCCGTGAAGCCACTCAACATCGCTCTTACCGGCACCTATACCGGCAAGATGTATGTTCCACATGCAATTACCTACGGAGCCGGTGCTGCTATCAGCGATATGGGGAACAAGCCTTTTGAAAATCTGAAAGAGGACGAAACAGGAGAAAACACCATCCGTATAGACGAACTCGTAGAAACAAAGCCTTTCTTCGATCTCGGAGCTAAGATCTCTTACGATTTCAAGGTAAACAATACGATGAACATCCAGATGTTCGCTGGGATGAGCAATATCTTCGATGCTTTCCAAAACGACTTCGACAAAGGCGTAAACAGAGACTCCGGCTTTATCTATGGACCCACAATGCCTCGCTCTGCATACTTCGGAGCTAAGCTGGCATTCTAAGGTGCCCGTGGACAAAGGCTAAGAAAGTCCCTTTACCAAACAAGGAAAAGCTGCGTCATAAATTGTATGGCGCAGCTTTTTTTGCAAGGGGGGGGGAAAAAAGAAAGAAAGAAAGAGGGAAAGAGAGAAAATAGAGATCTTCGGAAGATATTATAGGAGTCTCTAAAAAGCCTGTTTCGAAAATCTTTCGGCCAAACTTTGCAGAATGCAGTAACCACAGAATACATTGAGAATTGGAGGAGAAGGAGGTACACATACCTACCTCACCAAAGCCGAATACCAGCTACATACCTAACTTCAAGCCATTACTGCACTCTGCTAACTCCAGAGCCTAAAGCATCGGTTCCAAATGCTGCAACAAATAATTCTTGGGCATAAATTCAACAGCCAAAAACATAGAAAAAAAAGATCGAATCAATCAGATTAGGATTATTCAAAATATTATTCTACTTTTGCCAAAGGAAAAGGGTAAGGCTTTTTTACGTGTCTCACGTAGTGGATTTTCGGTCTCTCTTTTTACTCAGGCCTTGAGGTCTGGGGTGTTGTTCAGGCTATCGGAGAATAGCCGGTGTTAGTTTGCGTTTCTCTCTTTTTAATATAGTTCAATAGTGTCTGAGGGCTTCTAGCTTGTGAAAGTTGGAAGCCCTCCTTTTTTTTATTTGAGAAAGACTCTTATCTAGCTCTCCCTCTGTTCCAGAAAGGATTCGGAACAAAAAAAATGCGATAACCCCGAAGGCTTACCGCATAAAACACACAAATGAGCAAACAAATAGCTCTCAAAAGAATACTTAAGAGTTAAGAGCTATAAGGAGAAATAAGTCAACGAATCTTGAGCTTCACCTTCACCGGTTTACTCTCATTGCGAAAACGATCCAAAGCTGTTACCAAACAGGTATATTTACGTCCACGACCAAGAGACGAAGGCAATTTAAGTTCAGCATATGGCCCTACGTAGACAATATATTCGGGATTATCAATGCTCACCTTCTGCCCCTTAGGGATGAGATATACCACATAAAATTGCGGTCTCACAGGATCATACTGATCAGACGTATCTTCCCAACTCAAACGAATACCACCATCGTATGCCTGCTGTACAAGACCTTTGACCTTAGGCACCTTATGTCTATGCCGAGGATCCGATGGGATAAGAGACAGGCTATGTTGGTGCCGCAATCTGAGGCTGTCGGCTATCCCTCCAGTATTATTGACGACCTCCCCGGCTGGCCAATACACAATCCCGTCAGCATACTCACGCATAAGAGACAACTTGCGACTGAGCTGCCCCTCCTGCATGGTTTTCTTGACATCGATACCGAAGTATAAGTGAGTATCCTGCTCTGTATGCCTATTCCACCAAGGAGCCAACTCTCCGAAGTCGGCCGCCTTATGACCAATGGGCCAATAAAGCTGAGGAACCAAGTAATCTATATTTTTCTCTCTATCCCAAAGAAGGACATCAGCATAGAGATCGTCGTAGTTTTGCAACCCAGAAGTACGGCTCCCGCTTCCGTCCTGTGTGGAATGTTTATTGCGATAAATACCAAACGGACTTACTCCAAATCTCACCCATGGCTTACATTCGTTGATTGTGGTACGAATGTCTCGTATCAACTTATTCACGTTGTCGCGTCGCCAATCTCCTATCTGTTCAGGACGATACCCCTCTACTAATCCCAAGCGTTCAAAAGAGGCCTGGTCAGGGAAAGTCAAACCGGCAACCGGATAGGGGTAAAAATAGTCATCGATATGCAGTGCATCTATATCATAGCGCAAAACCAAATCCTTCACTACTCGACGGATATGTGCACGGCATTCCGGATAGGCAGGATTGTAGTAAAGCTGACCGTTGTAATTGACAAACCATTCGGGATTGATGCAGGCTGGATGGTTAGGAGCCAAAACAGCCGTAGCCGAAGTAGAGGCCCTGTAGGGATTGATCCAAGCATGCAACTCCATACCCAGGCTATGACACAACTCAATAGCCATATTCAGAGGATCCCAATATGGAGAAGGGGCTACACCCTGTGTCCCTGTCAAGAAGCGACTCCACGGCTCCACTGATGATGCATAAAAAGCATCGCTCTCCGGCCTTACTTGAAATATCACAGCGTTACAACCAGCACGGTGCAAAGCTCTAATACGTTTCTCAAGCAGCGCAGAAGCCCCCTCCGATCCCAATTGGGCATATTCGCTTTGGTAAACTGTCTGTATCCAAGCTCCACGAAATTCTCGCTTGGGCAGACGTTCAGACTCCTCCTGTCGGGGCAAACGACTACGACAGGAAACCAACAAAGCCGCTACTATGCTCAAGACCCAGAAGGAGGTCACAGAAAAAGAGCGCATCCTGCAAAGAGACATAAGTGAATGAGAAGAAAAAGACTAAAAAACGAATATGGAGGAGATCAGAGACCTACCGCTACCATTTCGGCATCCGCACAAAGATTTCCGGAAGCATAAAGGAGCATTTTGAGACGCACCTTGCGCTCGCCAATCTCCTCTGCTACAGCAACTAGCTTCAGCTCCTCAGATTGTGGTGTCGGCTTACGGTAATTGATAGACAAATGTGCTGTAACAAATCTACGCATCTGCTCCTCTCCATATTTTCCACCATTATTGACCATAAAAAAATAGGCTGCAGAGGCTGTGCCATGGCAATCAAAAAGCATGGCAATCATCCCTCCATAGACCTTGCTTGGATGCCCTCCGCTATAAGCTGGGGCCGGCGTGTAATGACAATAGGTAGTTTGCAGATCTTCCGATGGATAAGACTTGATGTGCAAGCCATCGGGATTCTTTGGGCCACAGCCAAAACAGTGTTGATAATCTTCGTCGTAATACTGTTGGATATAAGTCTTTTGCATAATAGTTTGATTGTAATGCCTTTCTCTGGATTCTTAAATTCACCTGCCAGAATACATTTTTCTATAATAGTCTTGATAGTCGCCATCGACAATTCCGCGCACCCAATCTTGGTGTTCGAGATACCAGCGCACGGTCTTGACAATCCCAGTCGGGAAATCCGTTGTCGGCTCCCAGTCCAATTGCTCGCTAATCTTCTGCGGATCAATTGCATAACGAGCATCGTGCCCAAGTCTATCCTTAACGAAAGAAATCAGACCGGGACCAATCCAGCTCAAGTCGGACTTTTTCTGAACATCAACTCTCAGGACATCCCTATACTTGGGATTCTCTTCCATCAAGCTTCGCACCGTTTCGAGGATAATATGTACCAGCTGCAGGTTGGAGTATTCATTGTGTCCACCCACATTATACACTTGCCCCACCTTTCCTCTTAGCAGAACTCGTCGGATAGCTCGACAATGATCCGTCACATATAGCCAGTCTCTCACATTAGAACCATCTCCATAAACAGGCAAAGATTTTGCCTGCAATATATTGTTCAGAACAAGAGGGATCAGTTTTTCCGGGAATTGATAAGGGCCATAATTGTTGGAACAACGGGTAATCAAGCCGGGAAAATGAAAAGTCTCAACAGCTGCCTGTACGAAAAAGTCTGCCGAAGCCTTGGATGCGCTATAGGGGCTACGGGGGGCCAAAGGAGTAGTCTCCGTGAAATACCCCTCCGGTCCGAGGCTTCCGTACACCTCATCGGTCGAGACTTGCAAAAATCGATGATCTTTCGGCCACAAAGGATAGCCCTGCTCATCTTTCCCTTGCTGCCATTGCTTGCGTGCAGCATCCAGAAGCACCTGCACTCCAAGAATATTACTTCTGAGGAAAAGTTGAGGGTCTTCTATGCTCCTATCCACATGGCTCTCTGCGGCAAAATTAATGACATACTGAGGGGTGTAGTGAGCAAAGAGCTCTCCCATAGCCTCCGCATCGCAAATATCAGCCCGATGAAAAACAAAAAGCTGCTCATTATCTACCAAGTCGGCAATAGAAGCATAGTTACCCGCATAGGTGAGCTTATCTACTGCCACAATACGCACCTCGGGCTCTTCCTCCCTGAGCATACGCACAAAGTTGGATCCGATGAAACCAGCTGCTCCGGTGACTAAATATGTAAGCATGAGAATAGATCAATTAGTACTTGCCAGAGCCATATAGCTCCCGATATTCCCTGAAACTTATTCCGGCAAGGTCTTTGGGACTCAGCAGAAAAGAGGACAACTCCGGGGCTATCCTTCCCCATTCGATCCCCAAGTCGGGATCATCATAGCGAATACAGCATTCAGACTGCGGAGCATACAGATTGTCGACCTTGTACTGAAAAACAACCTGCGGGCTCAGTGCCACAAACGCATGACCAAAACCCCTGGGGATATAGAGCTGTCGGTGATTATCTGCGCTTAACTCCACAGAGGTATGATTGCCAAAGTACCGAGACTCTGGCCTTAAATCCACCACCACATCTATAATGCGACCGTGGACACAGCGTACCAACTTGGCCTGCGCAGCCTCTCCCAACTGCAGGTGAATACCCCGGAGAACACCATATACGGATCCGGACTGATTTTCCTGCACAAAAGATACAGTCCTCCCCAAGGCTTGCTCCATATCCGCCTGTCTGTATGTCTCGACAAAGTAACCTCTGTCATCGGAATAGACTACGGGCTCCACCAACAGCAAGCCGTCAATATCCAATGGAATATACTTCATCACCTCTCGATGAGAATCAGTAAGCTCTGGCAAAAAGGACACGACAAGCAGAAGGTTTGCCCGTCACCATACACTTACCCGGAGTCTTATCTCCGGCTAATGGGATGCAACGTATAGTTGCTTTAGTCTCTTCTTTGACAAGAGCTTCGGTCTCGGGCGTACCATCCCAATGGGCAAGGATAAAGCCACCTTCCTCTATCTTTTCTTTGAATTCATCATAGCTATCCACCGTGATTGTATGCTCTTCTCTGTATTTAAGAGCTTTGTTGTAGATATTCGATTGAATATCCTTCAGCAAGGCCTCTATGTGACGAGCAATTCCCTCAAGAGGCATAGTCTCCTTGCTGAGGGTATCTCGGCGTGCAATTTCCACTGTGCCATTCTCCAAATCACGAGCACCAATGGCCAAACGAACTGGTACTCCCTTCAATTCATATTCACTAAATTTCCACCCAGGTTTCTTGGCATCGTTGTTGTCATACTTCACCGAAATACCGAGAGCCTTCAGCTCGGCCATAAGTCCTTCCACTTTCTCTGTAATAGCTGTACGCTGCTCCTCACTCTTGTAAATAGGAACGATAACGACCTGGTATGGAGCCAATTTGGGAGGAAGGACGAGCCCATTATCATCCGAGTGGCTCATGATCAAAGCCCCCATCAGACGAGTAGAAACACCCCAGCTGGTAGCCCAGACATATTTCTGCTCACCGTCCTTGTCTGCAAAAGTCACATTGAAAGCCTTGGCGAAGTTCTGCCCAAGGAAATGCGAAGTGCCACATTGCAAAGCCTTACCGTCCTGCATCAACCCCTCTATAGTATAGGTATCCAATGCTCCGGCAAATCGCTCACTGGCACTCTTGACCCCTCTGACTACGGGCATAGCCATATATTCTTCGGCAAAAGTCGCATACACCTCCAACATACGCTTGGTTTCTTCCTCAGCCTCTTCTTTGGTTGCGTGGGCAGTATGTCCTTCTTGCCAAAGGAACTCAGCCGTACGCAAGAAAAGACGGGTGCGCATTTCCCAACGCACCACGTTGGCCCACTGGTTGCAGAGGATAGGCAAATCTCGATGACTCTGTATCCAATTCTTATAAGTACTCCAAATAATCGTTTCCGAAGTAGGACGCACGATGAGTTCCTCGTCCAACTTTGCTTGAGGATCAACCACCACACCGCTTCCGTCGGGAGCATTCTTCAGTCTGTAATGGGTCACTACAGCACATTCCTTGGCAAAGCCCTCTACATGCTCAGCCTCACGACTCAAGTAACTCTTCGGGATGAAAAGAGGGAAATAGGCGTTAGAATGCCCAGTTTCCTTAAACATATCATCAAGATAGCGTTGCATTTTCTCCCAAATTGCATAGCCGTAAGGCTTGATAACCATACAACCACGCACAGCTGAGTTTTCGGCCAAATCGGCCTTAATAACCAAGTCTTGATACCATTGAGAGTAACTTACCGAACGAGAGGTAAGTTCCTTAAGTTCCTTTGCCATAGAGCAGTATTGTATATTTTATTATTCTTGTCCGATTTTTCAGAGCCCGGATATGAGTAACGAATATCCGGAAGGAAGCTCAGAACTTGCGCAAAGGTAATCAATTCGCTCCCAGCAAAGGAAAAGCAAAGAGAGAGATAAAAAAACGGCCTTCCGTTTTTCTTTGCGGAAGGCCGTTGATATAGCTAAAAAAGAGAGAGAGATCAAAGAACTTTAGCAAGAGTTGCCTCCAAGTCGGACATAGGCAAGTTGCCCATTGTCTGAATAGGGGTCCCCTTAACAGGTACGAAGAGGAGCATAGGAATACTGCTTACGCCAAAATGACGTGCCAATTCGCCTTCCTTATCTACATCGACTTTGTAGATGACCAACTTGTCTGCATATTTCTTTGCCAGTTCATTGAGCTTGGGGCTCAACTGCCGGCAAGGGCCACACCAGTCGGCATAGAAATCAATAATAGCAGGCTTGTTTCCTTTATATACAAAAGTCTTTGGATTTGCTTTGAAGTCATAGACTTGCTCCTGCATCTGCTTGCCGTCTATGTAGTGCACATTGGTGGGCGTACCTTCTTTCTCTTTTGCATCGACAGATTTGGAAGAGCGCCCTCCACATGAAGCCAACACAATACCTCCGGAGAGAAACAGACCTAAGGCAAAAACGAGAATCTTGTTCGTGAACTTTGCTTTCATACAACTGATATTGGTTTGAATATTACATACTGAATACAAAACCAAAATTCGAAGTTTTTTGTTGGGTCGAGACAAAACTTTTCTCCATTAGCAAAAGAAATCGAAGTTGCCCCCTCAACCATCCAAAGCTTTCTCAGAACTTAGGATTTATGGGAATAAACAAAAGGCACATCACCCACCGATGATGCGCCAACTCTCGTCTTTCAAAAGACCGAGATCCCTCTCTAACCTCGTAGCCCATAGGGGAATCGAACCCCTCTTTTCAGAATGAAAATCTGACGTCCTAACCGATAGACGAATGGGCCAACGAAAACTTTCTATTTGTAATCCTTCTTTCGGATTCTCAGAGGCTCTCAGGCCATTCTTGCGATCTGTCTAGCCAACTTGGACTTCAAGTTTGCAGCCTTGTTCTTGTGGATGATGTTACGCTTAGCCAGCTTATCCAACATAGAACTCATGCTCGGCAACAGCTTTTCTGCCTCTGCACGATCCTCCAACTTACGGAATGCATATACAGCGTTGCGCGTTGTACGAGCATAGTAACGGTTGTGGAGGCGACGGCTCTTGGTCTGACGAATCCTCTTAATGGATGACTTATGATTTGCCATACTTTATCCTTATTCTTTTTTGTTATTCTGTAGCCCATAGGGGAATCGAACCCCTCTTTTCAGAATGAAAATCTGACGTCCTAACCGATAGACGAATGGGCCAAACCAGCAGCTAATACTTCACCCAATCGAGTAGAAGCGTTTAGCGACTGCAAAGATACTGTAATTCTGCAAACCTGCAATACCTACCCGAACTTTTATACACATAAAATACATCTCAAGACATCTAAAAGCATGATCTTCAACGGACATTCACAGCGTTGCAGAAAAACAAATCTCCGATCTTGCTCGGAAGCCCCTCCTAGCACAAAGCAATCAAACCTGGCAGGAAAAGGAGAGGGCATGCTCTCTCTTTTCCGGACTATTGCATGAAATAACGGCTGCATGCTTCGGCATCAAGCACAACGATGAAATAAGTTCGTGGGATAGGGGAACAGAGAGGCATTCCAGAGTCTTTCTCAAAAGCTCCATATATATAGCTCCATTATAGCTACTCTGTCGTGCAGGGAGACATCCTCGATTCTTCTGGCAAATCCATAAATACACGACACTAGTCCGTGGCCCTTCAGTCAACAACAGAGAGGCTAATCCACGGCAAATCTATATATAACACAAGAGACATCCCGCTACAAAACTCTGTAGGGATGTCTCTTGTGTTTCTCTGTAAGACAGATGGACGGGGCTTATGCCTGATGGATAGCCTCAGAGGGGCAGATACCGGCACATGTGCCACAATCTGTGCATACGTTCGGGTCGATCTTATAGATATCGCCCTCAGAGATAGCAGATACTGGACATTCATCTATGCAGCTACCGCATGCAACGCAGTCTTCTGAAATTACGTAAGCCATGATTTTTTCCTTGTTTTAGTTTGGTGATACAATACTTATGGTTTTCTACCGCAAAGGTAATACAAGAATCGAGAATACCAACAAGTAGGTATACAAAGAGACAAAAAAGTAATGAACAAAAGGCTATCGAGAATCAGGTATAAGCAAAAGAAGGATGCATAAAAAACTATAAGTCAGAATAATACATCTCCTTTCTTCCAGAGAATCTCCAACAAACGAGGAAATGCATAAATAGGTAGATCGTCTACCATTATGAGCTGATATGGAGGGTAATCGTCCAAACAAGAGGTCTCCAAATCGGCTTCGGCTCGATAAAGACGGGCATGGATACGCTGATGCGTAAGCACGTGCGTCTCAACAGAGGTATATCCTTTCGGCTCCAAACTCGGGAAAGACCTCTTCAGACTGACAAAAGAATCGGAAGCCAGAAAATCTGCCGGCTCCATAGCTACAGGAGTCTCTACCAACAAAGGCTGATATAGCCCTTGCCAAATATCTCCGCCCCCCCGACGACCGAGTAACATCAAAGGAGAAGCAGAGCGACTGTCTCGCACATCTATATAATGGAAGTAACGATCTCGCAACTGTCGTTTAGGTGATTTCAGTGGCAATTCTTCGGCAGTACCCAGCTTTTGCGCCAAACAAAAGTCTGCGACAGGGCAGTCGGAGCAACGAGGAGAGACTGGCAAACAAACCGTGGCCCCCAGCTCCATGGTAGCATTATTAAAGAGCCTCGGATGCTCCCTATCCAAGAGCAGATCGGCCAGACGATCTACCTCTTTTTTCCCTTGAGGGCTATCCACAGGCAAAGGGAGAGCGAAAAGGCGACTCACAACCCTCTGCACATTTCCGTCCACCGCTACAAAAGGCAAGTCATAGGCAAAAGAGAGAATAGCAGCAGCCGTATAGGGGCCTATACCAGGCAAAGCCAACAGTTTTTTGCGATCGGCAGGTAAGCTGCCACCATACTCCTGCACCAAGCGTTGAGCCGCAACCCGAAGGTTACGCGCTCGAGAGTAATACCCCAAACCTTGCCAAAGCTTCAGCACTTGATCTTCATCGGCATCAGCCAAGTGAAAAACAGTAGGGAAAGCCTCGATAAACCGATGATAATAGGCAGTACCCTGCTCTACCCTCGTCTGCTGCAATATCACCTCACTCAACCAGACAAAATAAGGGTTTGCAGTCTCTCGCCAAGGCAATGGTCGATGATCTCGCTCGTACCAGCCGATCAGGCTGCGACGAAAAAGGGCTGTGGCCACGCTTTCGTCAGGTAGACAAGATAGAGACGGCATTCACCAAATCCCGATTTATAGCCTTGTCTCCCTTGATAGCTCTGCTAAAAGGGACATAGACAAGCTGGCTGTTCTTAATTCCGATCATCACATTCCGCTGCCCTTCTATCAGGGCCGTGATAGCAGCAATACCCATCCGACTGGCTAAGATACGGTCTGTGGCAGAAGGGCTGCCTCCTCGCTGTATATGTCCCAAGATCGTGACACGCACATCGAACTCCGGATACAGCTCTCGCACTCGCCGAGCAACCCCTATGGCTCCTCCGGTCACTTCACTCTCAGCTACTAACACGATGCTGCTATTCTTGGTCTTGCGCAAGCCCTGCTTGAGAGTTCGTGTCAACTCGTCGGGGCCAATAGCACACTCCGGTATCACAGCCGCTTCCGCACCCGTGGCTATAGCTCCATTGAGAGCAAGGAAGCCGGCATCTCGCCCCATCACTTCCACTATAAAGAGTCTGTCGTGAGACGAAGCTGTATCTCTAATCTTATCCACAGCCTCCATTATCGTGTCCAAAGCAGTGGTATAGCCAATGGTAATATCCGTACCATAGAGATCATTGTCGATTGTACCGGGCAGGCCGACCACTGGATAATTATATTCGGCAGACAGGGCTGCGGCTCCACGCAAAGATCCATCTCCTCCGATTACGACCAGCGCATCAATACCTTCACTCTTGAGTGTTTCGTAAGCCTTTTTCCTACCCTCCGGAGTAGTAAATTCGTCGCAGCGAGCTGTTCGCAAAATCGTACCTCCACGCTGGATGATATTACTCACATCTTCGGTATGAAACTCCCGTATTTCACCGGAAATCAGGCCACGAAATCCTCGATAAATCGCCTTTACCTGCATCCCCTCGGCTATAGCGGCACGGGTAACCGACCGGATGGCGGCATTCATACCCGGAGCATCACCTCCGGAAGTAAGCACACCTATACATTGAATCTTACTCATGATCGGATAATACTACATTTGTTTCTCCAAAGATAAACCTAAATGCAATGAATCCAGAAGAAAGCTTCTCCGGAGAAACTTCTCCCGAAACATTTGAATTTGGAGAAAGGAACCTTTCTGCCTCTCGCTTGAGCTTAGGCAGAATAGTCGAATCTTTTCCCTGGACTGAATACTTCAATGCACTGGGAATAGAAGGGCAGTACCCGACCATCCTATACCAATCAGACAAAGCAGAAGCCGAGTTCGAGGAGCTGAGTGAACAACTTGCCTCATGGATCATCGATACAAACGCTTGGTATGCCTTTGATTTGTATTTCGGCAAAGTCTACACCCAGCCCGAGGGAGACAGAAGAGAGGAAATAAAAATGATCGAAGAACATCCGACCGGTAGATTACAAATAGAGCTACACCTGCCTGAGCCGAACGACGAGAAAGAAATCGAGCATCGGCCTCTGATAGAGGACATGCTCTGTTTGGCTATTGCCCGGCACCACGCTTCGGAGGAAGCTCACGGACACAAAGTGCAAATAGAAAGAATAGGCAGCCGACTTTTTTGGTTGAGTTGAACCTCCTCTTTTCCGAGCGATCTTGATTTGAGCCGGAGCAGTAGATACCCCAAGGTTATTTTGCACGAGCTCCTACTGAAAGCTCAAAATAACTCCCTTCGATAAAAATGTTATATTTCTCGCCATTCTGTTTATTTAAGTTTCTGTTTCAAGGAGTTTTTTCTACTCAAAACCGAGGTTTTTGGATTCGATTTTCTCACTCTTTTTTGATGTCCATAGGAGCGGTTTTTTGCTAACACGGGAGAGAACGAAAATTCTCTCCTGAGAAAAAAATTGCTCTCTCCTGTGTTAGCGAAATTTCTCTCAGGAGAAAAATTCGACCCTCTCAAAACGCCCTATCCATCGGCATTCCAGAGAGTCATCATGAGCAAAAAAAGAGAGGAATAAATTCGCTTGTCCATACAGCCTCTTTTCCCTCTATTTCTTCAGTTTTTGCGGCGAGAAGGAATTTACAAAACATATCAATTTCGGCCACAGAAAACAGTCTCTCAAGCCCTTTGCACGGGCTCCAAAATGGCAACTAAGACTTGCCCTTTTGTCGACTTTGCAGGATGCGGTAATCTTGAAAGCTTTGATATGGAGGATGCAGGGAAGGATACTTGTGGTATACGATCAAACCCGAATATCAAAAGTAATAGAGTGCCGTGCTGTACAACTCCCTCCTATCAAAATCCGTACAAGGACTCAAAAAAAAGAAGGTACGCCACAACTCAGTGTCGTGGCATACCCCCTCTTTCTTGTTTATTTTTTGCCTCTGACTTATCGACGAGGTTTAATGTCGAGCTTCACCGGCTTGATCATATTCTCCGGGCTGAGTATTGTATCCAACTCTTCTTTGTTGAGAATACCATGCTCAAGTACCAAATCATATACACCACGGCCAGTCGCCATTGCTTCCTTGGCGATCTTGGTAGAATTTTTGTAGCCGATAATGGGGTTAAGGGCTGTCACGATACCTACACTATTCTTTATATAGTTGGCACAGGTATCTCTGTTGGGCTCTATACCTACTATACAACGCTCACGCAGAGTATCGAAGCCATTCATCAGCAAGTCGGCACTCTCGAAGCAGCACTGGGCCATCACAGGCTCCATGGCGTTAAGCTCCATTTGAGCAGCATCTCCTGCCATCATCACGCACAAGTCATTCCCCATCACCTTGTAGCACACTTGGCTCATCACTTCGGGGATCACAGGGTTCACCTTACCGGGCATGATAGAAGAACCGGGTTGCATAGCCGGGATATTAAATTCGCCCAAACCACAGCGAGGACCGGAAGAGAGCAAACGGATATCGTTGCAAATCTTATTCACCTTTACAGCTAATCTTCTCAGAGCAGAGCTGTATCCGATCATCACAGAAGTATCGCTGGTGGCTCCTACCAAGTCGGCAGAGAGTTTGATGTCCCAACCGGTCACCTGACGCATGGCTTCGGTGCAATATTCGGCATACTTGGGTTCGGCACAAATACCGGTTCCAATAGCCGTAGCACCCATATTCACCGTGAGAAACTCTTTTGCTGCATGCTCCAGATTTTCCACCTCATCGGAGAGGATAGAGGCAAATCCATTGAAAGTCTGCCCCAATGTCATAGGCACAGCATCCTGCAACTGTGTACGACCCATCTTCAGCACATCGGTCATCTGTGCGGCCTTGTCACGAAGAGCACGGATAAGGGCTTCCAAATGAGGCATAAACTTCAAGTGAGTGGCATACAACCCCAAATGGATAGCCGTGGGATACGCATCATTGGTAGATTGAGACTCATTTACATGGTCGTTAGGACTGAGATACTTAAACTCTCCGGGCTGATGCCCCATCAACTGGAGAGCTCGGTTACAGATCACCTCATTGGCATTCATATTGGTGGTCGTACCGGCTCCTCCCTGTATCATATCTACGGGGAAGTCTTTGTCGTGCTTACCTTCAGCCACTTCATGGCAGGCAGCCACAATAGCATCTTTCTGCTCGTCGCTGAGCAAGCCCAGGCGATGGTTAGCTATGGCGGCAGATTCTTTGGTCAGAGCCAATCCCTTGATAAACAAAGGATAATCGTTGAGATGGAAATTACTGATCCTAAAATTTTCGATGCCACGCAGCGTTTGTACACCATAGAGAATATCATTGCTGATCTCTCTTTCGCCAATCAAATCGCTTTCAATGCGAGTGGACTTGTTTTGCTGTTCCATTACAAATAACTTTTTAGGTATTTTGCTTGCTGTTAGTTTATTCGGCAAATATAACCTTTATTTAGAAGCAGTAAGCCCTCAGAAAAGTTCCTTCCAATAAACCATAAAATGTCGATATGAAAGAGCAAACAGACATTTTATCACGATATGAAAACATTCCGCCACGATTAAAGACTCATAGGCCACAAAACCGGATATTTTTCTTTACTTTGCGAGAGTTACGAAACAACCTCCCCCGGTGTTTGCGAACACCCGATATTCCGGAGCCCTCGAAGATTCCGGAAAGTGGCAAGGATGGGTTGAGACTGTTGCATAATACAGCTCTCGTGGCGTTATTATCAGCATTCCGGGTTTGGGCAGACTCCTAAAACCCTCGTTCTCAACTTCTTCTTGACTGTCTCGCACTGCAAAGTCCGGCAAAAAGGCTACTGAAACAGCATTTTGGGGGTTCGTATAATGGACTCAAGGTTGCATTTCGTCGAAGGCCTTGGCCCCGGTAAGATCAAGCCTCTCGCAAAGGTCAGAAGCTTGAGGCAGGGTGTGGTTTCCGCTTATGTTTTGAATCATTCATAAAAAGCTTGTCATGAAAAGAAAATTACAGACGTTTTTGCTGGGGTTGATTGCCTTGTGCTGCTTCCCCGCCACAGTTTTTGCCCAACAACAGGATGAACTAAAAACTACGGAGGGCTACTACTATCTTGGTTACGATGAGATAGAAAACCTCCAATACAGCAATGCTATGGGGTACGACAATATCAACTACATTACTTCGGTTGCGTTGGGTTCTATGTTCCCCTACACAAAGATCAAAGACTTTGTAGATGGTGGCGAAGCAGTCGGTGTGAGAATAGCGGTGGCTGTCCCCGTAAAGCAAGCTGAGGTTTTCATTATCGGCTGGCCTGATGATTTCGACAAAAAGAAAGCCAGCAAAATTGTCAATTTAGAAAAGGGATGGAACGAAATCATATTTGATACTCCTGTACCTATCCCCTATAAAGAGCCTTTGACAATCGGCTATTTCTATCAACAGAAGCTACAGGAAAGCCCACAGATTATTCTCACGGATGGAAACTTGAGTACTGTAGAAGAAGCTACCCTGATCGCCTCAAATGGCAAAAAATTCAAGGGACAAGGACAAGCTGTCGGAGCCTTACACCAGCAGCTAATCCTGCGAGCTAAACCTGAGATTACAGACAACTTGATCCAGCTGGCCAACATAAAAGTGAACCCGGTAGTTGTAAGCCAAAGTAACATTGGAATAAGTTTTGACATACAGAACTTCGGATCGAATAAGATCAACAAGCTTGATATTTCATATTTTGTAAATGGAGAGAAAGTACACAACGAGGCATACGAAACCGCAATCATGCCACGTGGATTTACCTATCTGAAAGTTGCTTCTCTTAAAGCCAAGAATGGAGATAAACTCTCGATTAGAGTAAACAAAATCAACGACAAACCTAAGGATCTTCTCTTGAAGGAAATAGACATTGCGGGAGTTTTGCCGAAAGCATTCGACCGTGTAACTCTCATGGAGCAATTCTCCACAGAGATGTGTAGCAGCTGCCCCAAGGCTCACCATTTGATCCATCAGGTACTAGAGAAGCCCAAATTTAGCCCCAAAGTGGCTTGGGCTGTACATCATGTAGGCTTTAAAACGGACAAATTCACCCTCGAAGAAAGTAATTCGCTCCTGCCTTTGTTTGGGGCTGCGCCTCCCTCTGCTCCGGCTATCATGTTGGATCGTATGAGTAGTAAGCTCAATACACGCTATACCTATCCAGCCCATTATCCAGGCAAAGAAGAAGCTACCTTGGAGGGATATATTACAGAAGCTCTCGAACGTCCGGCCGTAGTAAGTCTGGATGTGAAAGATACTTATGTTGCCGAAAACCGAAAACTGAAGATAGAAATAGACGGACAGTCAGTGAAAGGATTCTTGGATCAAGACGATTGTTATATCAATGTCTATATAGTGGAAGACCATATCTATTCGGAAGACCAAAATGGTACCGGAACAAGTGCAACAACCGCAACCGGAAAAAATCCGATTTGGCACATGGGAGTTATCCGCCAATTTGTTACCCCGAAAGAAGGGATCAAACTTACTTTCGATGAAGCCGGAAACTTTAAATACAATACAGAAATAGACTTCAAGCAAGAATGGACCGGAGCTAATACACGCATTGTGGCTTTTGCTGCAAAAAAACTCCGGGACAACATATTGAAAACACCCGATGCTTGCGAAGTGTACAATGCTGCCAACAGACCTATCACAGCTTTCTTGGGTATCGAGACTCCGGAGCAAACCGAAGTCAAAGTCTTCCCTCTCAAAGACAAGATTGTGGCCGAAGGTGAAAACGCCTCTATACAAGACGTCTATACTATGGACGGCAGACGCATACAAAACGAAGGACTGTTGCCCGGCACATACATCGTGCGGATCCAGACCTCGAAAGGAACTTTTGCAAGAAAAATCAGAATAGACTAAATCTCATTCCGATTTCATGCAACCGAATCACAGTTAGGAAGCGTCTCTCTATACAACCCCTCTCATTTACGACAAAAAGCCAAGAGGGTGTACCATGCTATCGAGCTATGGTACACCCTCTTTCATTTTCACAAAAGACACTATTAATAGAATAAAAACTATTAGAGAAACCGCTTTACATGGCCATTCCTTGATGCTCTAAATTTTGAAGCCAGGAAAATTACCAGATAGGCTATATTGTTCTGAAATCACTCCTTTTATGTACACCTTTTTCCCAGCAACGCCTTCACCTATCATTATTATGCTTCCAGACACAGCTCCTTTAATTGTTCTCCCATCAACTTTCCAAATGACAGTACTTCCATCAAAGTTGTAAGTTCCTCCTATTACGCTGACACGCTTGCTCCCATCAAAAATAGAGGGGTGCACATCTATCTTTTGACTTTTGTATCTGTTAAGAACTCAATTGTCGTTGTGCATCCATTTCCGTAAAAAATTGCATTTACATCATCATCCGCAGTCCACTTTGTTCCCTTCAAGCTTGGCTCATCCTCTGAACACGATATCAGCCCAATCAGGGCTATGGTTGTAAGCAAAGTCTCTTTCCGCAAAAGGAATTATTAACTTTGTGCCTACAAACAAAGACATACCATGCAATTTGATGAATTGAACGCTCTCTCTCCGGTAGACGGGCGATACCGCTCCAAGACCGAAGGACTTAGCAGTTACTTCTCTGAGTATGCACTGATCAGATACAGAGTACTGGTCGAAATAGAGTACCTGATAGCTTTGAGCCGGGAACTACCCCAACTCAAGACCGCCCTGCAAAATACATCCGAAGAAGGACTCCGGAAAATATATCTGGATTTTTCTCTGGCCGATGCTCAAGCGGTAAAGAAAATAGAAGAGACGACTAACCACGACGTAAAGGCCGTGGAATACTTCATCAAAGAACAATTCGACAAGCTGGGGCTGACTGCCGCTAAGGAATACATTCACTTTGGTCTAACCTCCCAAGACATCAACAACACGGCTTTTCCGTTGATGCTAAAAGATGCCATGCAGAAGGTATATATACCTGTGCTCAAGCAAATACACAGCAAGCTGCAATCGATGTCGCAAGAATGGAGAGATGTTCCCATGCTGGCTAAAACCCATGGGCAACCGGCTTCCCCAACCAAACTCGGCAAAGAATTTGAAGTCTACGTATACCGTTTGGAACAGCAGTACCAAGCTCTCGAAGCCGTGCCATACACAGGAAAATTCGGAGGAGCTACTGGCAATTTCAATGCTCATCATATCGCCTACCCATCTCACCGTTGGGAGGACTTTGCCAATCGTTTCCTCTCTTCTATCGGACTGGAGCGAGAAGCCTATACAACCCAAATCTCCAACTATGATCATCTGGCCGCTATTTTCGATGCTCTCTGCCGAATCAATACGATATTGATAGACTTGAGCCGAGACATCTGGATGTACATATCAATGGAGTATTTCAAGCAGAAGATCAAGGCCGGAGAGGTCGGTTCGTCTGCCATGCCACACAAAGTGAACCCAATTGACTTCGAGAATGCAGAGGGGAACCTCGGAATTGCCGATGCCCTCTTGACTCATTTGGCTCGCAAGCTACCTATCTCTCGCCTGCAAAGAGACTTAACAGACTCTACCGTAATACGTAATATCGGTATGCCTCTGGGGTATGGACTGATAGCCCTGAAAAGTCTGGAGAAAGGCCTGAGCAAGCTCTTGCTCAACAGGGCTGCTATCGATGCCGATCTGGAGCGTAACTATGCGGTCGTAGCGGAAGCTATTCAAACGGTATTGCGGCGTGAGGGTTATCCCAACCCTTACGAAACACTTAAAGCCCTCACACGTACCGGCGAAGCGATCAGCCGGGAATCCATAGCAGGATTTATCGATGGGCTGGATGTATCCGAACAAGTAAAAGAAGAACTGAGACAAATTACTCCCTTCTCCTATGTTGGGATATATTAGGCAGAATTTGTCCGGACAAAAATCCAACTAAATTTTAATCAATAAAAAACGCCAGCCGTGAGGCTGTAATATCAATTCACAGACAAGACCCAATGGAAGAACAAAAAGACTCTCACTTCAACGAAAACGAACGTGAGGAGGTAAAACAAAATTATGAGGAACGCATATCGGCCCAGTCTCAAGGGGCTACCGCTATCTCTCGTCGTCGTAGAGTACGCATAGGCGAAAGCAGCGGATCACAACGCCCGGCTGCAGTAGAGCGTATCCCCTACACGATGAACAAGAAGCCACGCACTCTGCATACCGAAGCTCGCACAGGGGAAAATATGCCGCCACTGTTTGCCAACACCGGGCGCAGAGAAAACTTTGCACGTCCCTACGAGCGAAGAAACAACGAATCTTCTCAAGGTTACTATGAACAAAATGCTCGCCCTCGCAGCTATAACACACACCAACAGCAGGGGAAAGAGCCATTGACAGACTATCAACGCCCCGGTCGTCCGACAGGTACGGACTACTTCCAGCGAACCAACAAGCCTCAATATCCACACCGCCCCTTGCAGAGAAATTCGCAAATGGCACCTATGGAGCCAGGGTATATGGGAGAGAGAGAAGGCGGAGGAATGCACTGGCAACAGAGACCATACCAAAGACCAAACAAACAAGCGATCGGACAGCAGCGAGGGAAAAACAATCGCAAAAAGCTCAATCAAAATCGTCCACGCAGGATCGACCCAGTAAAATATCAGGAAGTGTTGGCCGATCCAAACGAACCGATTCGTCTAAACAAGTTTTTGGCCAATGCAGGTATCTGCTCACGCAGGGAAGCGGATGAGCTGATACAGAAGGGGATGATACAAGTAAACGGGCAAGTGGCCACAGAGCTGGGGACACGTATCACCAGACAGGACGAGGTCCTATTCAATGGCAAACCTGTTTCCATCGAAAGCAAGGTGTATGTCTTGCTCAACAAGCCGAAAAACTGTGTCACGACATCCGATGATCCGCAATGCAGACTTACAGTGATGGACCTGGTACGCAAGGCTTGTCCCGAGCGGATCTACCCCGTGGGGCGACTGGACCGCAATACCACTGGAGTAATACTCATAACCAACGACGGAGATCTGGCAGCCAAGCTGACTCACCCGAAGTTCAAGAAGAAAAAGATCTATCACGTATGGTTGGATAGAGATGTAACAGTAGAAGATATGCAGCGCATAGCTCAGGGAGTAGAGCTTGAAGATGGAGAAATCCATGCCGATGCCATCAGCTATGTAAAGGCGGACGACCAATCTCAGGTAGGTATAGAAATACATTCGGGACGAAATCGCATCGTAAGACGCATATTTGAATATCTGGGGTATCACGTCAAGCGACTCGATCGCGTATATTTTGCCGGTCTGACAAAGAAAAACCTGCCACGTGGCAAATGGCGTTACCTCGACGAACAGGAAGTAAATAACCTAAGGATGGGCAGTTTTGAATAAAACTACCCTTCCTTCAAAACACATAATCGATATGTCAAAAAGAAGTATGATCGTAGAGCTGTTGCAAGGGATTTCTACAGATCAAGAAGCGACCGTAAAGGGCTGGGTACGCACCAAACGTGGTAACAAAAACGTGGCTTTCCTGGCTCTCAACGATGGGTCTACCATACACAATCTGCAAATTGTAGTAGATCTCCCCTCCTTCTCTTCGGATTTGATAAGTTCTATCACCACCGGAGCTTGTATAAGGGCTACCGGTCGGCTGGTTGCCTCACAAGGCAAAGGACAAAGTGTGGAGCTGCAAGCTACAGACTTGGAGGTGTATGGGACAGCCGATCCTAATACCTACCCTCTGCAAAAGAAAGGTCACTCACTGGAGTTTCTGAGAGAGATTGCCCATTTGCGTCCTCGTACTAACACATTCGGGGCTATCTACCGGCTAAGACATCACATGGCCTACGCCATTCACACCTTTTTTCATCAAAAAGGATTCTTCTACTTCAATGCACCTCTGATCACCGGGAGCGATTGCGAAGGAGCTGGTCAAATGTTCCAAGTAACAACTCTCGACTTGGCGAATTGCCCCAAGACAGAAGAAGGAGCAGTTGACTACAGCCGAGATTTCTTTGCTCGCCAGACCTCTCTCACCGTTTCCGGGCAATTGGAAGCTGAAATGGCAGCTTTAGCTCTGGGAGGAGTCTACACTTTCGGACCGACTTTCCGTGCGGAAAACTCCAACACGCCGAGACATCTGGCAGAGTTTTGGATGTGCGAACCTGAAGTGGCTTTCAACGAGATAGAGGACAATATGGATTTGGCCGAGGAGTTCATCAAGTTCTGTGTACGCTGGGCCTTAGATCATTGTATCGATGATATCAAATTCTTGGCCGAACACTTCGACAAGGATTTGGTCGAACGCCTCGAATCTGTACTCGAAAAGCCTTTTGTGCGCCTCACTTATACAGAAGGTGTAGAGATATTAGAGAAAGCTGTAGCTGATGGGCACAAGTTTGAATTCCCCATTTACTGGGGTGCCGACCTGGCCAGTGAGCATGAGCGTTATCTGGTGGAGCAACACTTCAAGACTCCGGTTATCCTAACGGACTACCCGAAAGAAATCAAATCTTTCTACATGAAGCTGAACGATGATGACAAGACCGTGAGAGGTATGGATATCCTGTTCCCCAAAATCGGTGAAATCATCGGAGGTAGCGAGCGTGAAGCTGACTACGACAAATTGCGGAAACGAGCCCAGGAGATGAATGTACCGGAAAAAGATATTTGGTGGTACCTTGAATCTCGCAAGTTCGGTACCTGCCCACACTCAGGTTTCGGATTAGGGTTTGAGCGGCTACTTCTCTTCGTAAGTGGGATGGCCAATATCAGGGATGTAATACCTTTCCCCCGCACCCCCAAGAGTGCTGAATTTTAATGACGAAAGGCTGTCTCAAACGTGTATTTGAGACAGCCTTTTTAGTTTCGTTGAGATAAGCGTGGAGGCATTGTTTCTTTCATTGTGCTATACAATCAATCTATGGAGATAAAAAGAAAGCTCTATTATCGTCTCTCTCCCAAGCTGAGAAGATATGTCAGGCGACTCTACTACCTACCTTATGATTTACTGCATCCCACCAAGGGAATGACACCTCCCAAAGGAGCCATCTTCGTAGGTCAGGGAGACTATCATAAACAAGGAGACCGGCAGAGAGAGGAATTAAAAGCCCACGCAGGACTTATTACTGAGTCTGATGTATTGGACATTGGCTGTGGCATCGGACGCTTGGCCGTTTCTCTAACATCTTACCTTGAGCCAAGTGGTAGTTATACCGGTTTCGATGTGGTAAAAGAGGGCATTGATTGGTGCCACAAGAATATCTCATCCAAGCACCACAATTTCAAATTCTTCCATGTCGATCTCAACAACGCTCTCTACAACAATACGCATAAGCAGGCTTGTGAGTTTCGTTTCCCTTTTCCCGATAATTCGTTCGATATTATTGCACTATACTCAGTCTTCACCCATATGCTTGAGGAAGATGTAGCACATTATCTCAAAGAAATTGGGAGAGTCTTACGGCCGGAAGGACACTGCTTGTGCAGTATGTTTATAATAGACGATGATTCTCTGGGAAAGATGAACCGGGGGGAAAGCGACATGAAATTCAATCAGCTTGCCGATGGCTTGTTTTACATAGACCAGAGCCTGAGAGAGGGCAATGTAGCTTTCCCAATAGATCGTATTGCACCGTTGATCCAAACAGCAGATCTCAGTATTGCCAAATTCATACCCGGCAAATGGCGTACAGAATCCTCTTTAGCCGACCAAAAAGGAGATGAACTCTTCTCCGCAAGTAAATATCAGGATATAATAGTACTCTCTCGATCAGCAATCTAAAGCTTTTTTGTCACTGCTGTTCTAATGCTTCATAACAAGCCTGATGAATACGCTGACGCACATTCAGCCTCATCAATGCAGTATGTGTCCGTGAGGGATAGCTGCGATTAGAAAGAAAGATAAAGATCAGGTCTTTTTTAGGATCCACCCAAAAACATGTACCGGTAAACCCAGTGTGTCCATAGGTGGACATGGAGGCCGCACCGGCGATATAGTTCAACTCCCGGGATCTCTGCCTATCGAATCCGAGGAAGCGATTGTGTCTGGGATCTTCTTTGGAGGTAAACTGCCGGAGAGTACTCTTGTTTATAATTTGCTTTCCCTGAGCTCTCCCTTCGTTCGCATAGAGCAATAACAGAGGAGCCAAATCCCGGGCACTACCAAACAAGCCGGCATTACCGGACACTCCTCCGAGGCAAGCTGCAGTCTCATCATCTACAACTCCCTTCAATACTTCTTTGCGAATAAAACGATCATCCTGTGCCGGAGCAATACGGCTCGTCGGCACCCCCTTGCGGATCGGATTAAAACACAAATGACTACCAATAGGACGATAGAGATATTTGCCCACAAACTCATCCAGAGATAACTTGCTCCGAGCCTCTATCATTTGCTGTATAAGGACAAAATTGAGATCACTATACCGATACCGTCCTCTGTTTTTGAGTTTGAGAGCCGCAATACGATCGAGCATCACATCCTTAAAGTCCCTGCTAATCCAAAGTCTGGAGGAGAACTGCCGATCAAAATTACCTCCTGGATTTTCGCTTATCCACAGAGGCTGAAAAGAAAAATCCGGATTGGCCCAAGAACGGTGAGCCACTTGTATATATCCGGAAGCATAAGAAGATGTCTTCAACGGTCCCTGATAGGAATTAGGATCTATCAGATCTTCATAGAAATTAAGACCAGAAAGTAAACCACTGGTATGCAGCAAAAGCTCTCGTAGCCTCAAACTGCCAACTGCCGTCTTTCTAAATCGAGGAAGGACATCCTCCACACGGGTAGAGAGAGAAAGTTTACCCTGATCTATCAACAGCATGACAGCCGGTGTAGTCGCAGCAGCTTTGGTTATGGAAGCAAGATCATAGATAATATTATGCCCCACGGGCTGCTCTTTATTGTCATAAGTGAGATGACCAAAATACCCCTCGTACAGAGGTTTCCCTCGATGTATTGCCAAGATCTGACAACCTGGGAATGCTTTTTCTTCAATCGCATGGCTTACGATCTCTTCTATCTTATGACGCAAGAGCTGCAACTTCTCTCGTGGTAATACAGATGGTAATAAATCGGAATTCGTCTCTCCTTCCATTCCTCCCTGTGGGACAATCTGATCCGGCTTCTCTTTTCCTTGTTGTCGCACCAACTCGATCGCGACAAGTATCTGCTGATAGAGGTTTTCATCTTCGGCACTCAACTTCAGAGCATAGGTATAAGCAGGCGACAACAGCTTCTCCGCAGCGGCTTGCATGGCCTCATCACAAGACTCGAAAGCATGCAGCAACACTGTCGGCAAAGCCTTCAGTTTCAGTGCTTCTTCAGCAAAAGGAGTAGTAAGGAAACATAATATCACCCGTTTGGAAGTCACAAGGCGATTCACGATAGAAGAAAAGGCAGACGGCTTGGAAGAACAAATGCTCACTATCACGGTCTGATAGGATTTGAGTTGCTCCAGTATACGATTGGTTTCGGCAGCCGAGGCCGTAGGATAGCAGATTTGTTTCTTTAGACCAGCACGCTGCAACTCAGCACCAAAACGATTGCTCTTAGATGCCCCCAGTTGCAAAAGAGCTACCCGATCATCTATCTCCAATGGTAACTTGTCGGCTCCTCTCTTGATCTCAATACTCTCTCTCCACAACTGTTTACAGAACTGCAACCCATAAGGGGAACGCACAAGGCCAGAGATCTCCTTGGATGAATATATATCGGGAATACCAGGAGTAATTAGCAAAGCGTACTTATAGGAAAGGATTTTGCGACAATGCAGCTCAATTTCCTTCTTGCTTAACACACCAGAGGATACAGCTTGCATGAGTTCTCGTTGCACTTGCTTAGGATTAGTAGGTCCGAGAAGAATATCCGCCCCTGCCTGCACAGCCCGCACACTAATGGGATGCTCCCCAGGAGTCTGCATCCCCTGCATTTCCATAGCATCGGTAAAAATCAATCCACGGAAACCGAGTTGTCTAATCAATAGATCCGAAACGATAGCCATACTCATGGAGGCCGGAGTCTGTGGATCTGTCTCCAACGCAGGTACCCTCAAATGACCGATCATCATTCCACCAAAACCTGCTTGCGTATAGGCTTGAAAAGGTACAATCTCCGTGGAAAATAAATCCTCCTTTGATCCGGAGATAAGAGGCAATGCCTTATGCGAATCGACATCGGTATTGCCATGACCAGGAAAGTGCTTGGCCACAGAAAGAATACCTCCATCTTCCAATCCGGCAGAAAAGATCAATCCATTCTCCAGCACCTTATCTATATCAGTACCGAAGCTGCGAGTCCCGATAACGGGATTTCGAGGATTATTATTGATGTCGAGTACTGGTGCAAAATCTATATGTATCCCCATCAGGCGACACTGCCGAGCCAATTCTCTCCCATACCAATATATGTAGCGTTTGTCTCGGATATGCCCCAAAGCCATAGCCTTGGGATAGCGAGGGGCATCTTTGAGCCTCATCCAAAGCCCATATTCACCATCCAGAGAAATGAGAAGAGGCAGATCGGCAACAGCCTGAAGCGACATATTCATGGCATATTGCTCAGACAATAGGCCCTTCTGGTAGAGTATCCCTCCTACCTCAATCTCCTTGACCAATGTTTGAGCTTGCAAGATAGATTGCTTATCTGTCTTGGGGTATATGATAGGCATGATGAGTTGCCCTATCTGTTGCTCCAGACTCATTTCTTTTATTCGGGCATTTACCCACGAATGCATCTCATGCTCATCCACACGGGAGAGTAACCGAGGCTTATATTCGATCGTGCGCTGACTCTCTCCCGACAAGGGAAAAAGCATAAGCAACAGCAAAGACAGAATGGATAAACAACTCTTTCTCATAGCATAGTTTATTTAAGCAGAGAAACCGCATCAACGCCCAAAACGGCTTTGAATCTCAGCTTCTTCTATAATCGAAACAATGAGTTTTCCCCCGGCTGTATAGGTCGCATCCGGCAAAGCAAATAAGTCCGAAAGGAGCTTCAAGGCCTCTTCTTCACAAAGTTGTCTGCCATAGGGCCAAGCCCTGAGGGAAGCTATCTTATGAGCAATAGCCTTGCAGACCTCCTCTTCTGCCGAACATAACACTCCGTCCAGATAGGCCTGTATGATCTCCGTAACAATGTCTCCGGCATCGGTGGCAATAATCAGGGGAGCTGCTGTAAGGGAATAGTTCTCTCCACAAGGAGACAAATCAAATCCGACTTTCCGCAGCTGCTCCAAAATAGGCGGAAGTTTAGCATGATCTGAAGTGGGGAATGAGAGTGTATCAGGGAAAAGGAGCTGTTGCTGCTCTATCTTTCCTCTCCGACATTGCTCAAGGAAATGATCGTAGAGGACACGCTCGTGCGCTCGATGATAATCCACCAAAGCCAGGCCTTCTGGCCGCGTCGTAATCAAATATCGATCTCCGTACAGATAGAAAGGACGAAGGGAGGGAGAAGAAGAAGTTGGGGGATCGAAAAGCTCCGAAGCAGCATTTGCCTGAGACATGCAAGTAATACTCGTATAGCGTCCTGCCGGGAATGGCATATCATACATCGGGTGAGACTGCTTGGCCGAATCCTTGAGCTGCTCCGGCGAATAGCTTTCGGAAGGATGGTGCTTACCTCTGATCTGCTTAAAAAGATCGGCCCAAGGAATATTACTTTCCTCCGACAAATCGGGGGAATTCTTGGTAGTAGTCCCCCTTGTGGCCGGCACATCAAAAGGATTATAGCTGGGATCAAGGTCTACCGCCGGGAGTGTCAGATCTCCTTTTTCAACCCCTCGATAAGGAGGGATGGAAATCGTATGCTGTGCCTCGAAATCTATTGTCGGAATTGCGTGAGCTGAAGCCAACCCCTCTCTGGTCAGGTTGTGCAAAAAGCGGAAAATACTCTGTTCATCTTCAAATTTAATTTCCGTCTTGGCTGGGTGAATATTGACATCAATAGATGCCGGATCCACTGTCAGGTAAATAAAGTAGTTCGGTTGTTCTCCAGGTCTGACAATTCCTTCGTAGGCACTAAGTACGGCTTTGTGGAAAAAAGCGTGTCTCATGAAGCGATTGTTCACAAAAAAGAATTGCTTGGCTCCTCGCTTACGAGCTCCCTCAGGCCTTCCTACAAAACCTTCTATCTTGAATATCGGTCCATCCAGAACTATCGAGATGAGATCTTTGTCGTATTTCTTGCCGAGTGTATCGATAATACGCAACTTCGTGCTACTCTTCTCTAAATTGTATATCTGCTGTCCATTGTGCTGGACCTCAAATGAGATCTCCGGGTGCACTAATACAATTCGCTCTATCTCCTGCAGGATATTCCGAAGCTCTGTATCGTTGCTTTTGAGGAACTTGCGCCGAGCAGGGATGTTGTAGAAGAGATTTTTGATGGAAAAGATACTCCCTACAGGGGCTGTACAAGGCTCGGAAGCAACCAACTCCGAACCTGATATACACAGCTTGATACCCAACTCCTCATCCTCCGGACGAGTAATCAACTCTACTTGAGATACTGCAGCGATCGAAGCCAGAGCTTCTCCTCTGAAACCTTTTGTATGCAAGGAAAAGAGATCCTCCACCTTGCTAATCTTCGATGTTGCATGGCGTTCAAAGGCCATACGGGCATCAGTAGCAGACATGCCGATCCCATTATCGATAACTCGGATGAGATCTCGCCCAGCCTCTGACAACTCAATCCTAACATGGGTAGCATGGGCATCCAGCGCATTCTCGACAAGCTCCTTGATCACCGAAGCTGGTCTTTGTATAACCTCCCCCGCTGCAATCTGGTTGGCAATACTGTCCGGAAGGAGATGGATAATGTCGCTCATTGTTCAGATGAAAATATTAAACTGGCGCAAGGCCACGACAACAGCAGCTGCAACAATCATGAGCAAGAGTAGCTTGATCACTTTTTGCAGGCGAGTGGAAGCATTCTCTCCTCTCTCTCTTTGGGAGCGCAGGTGACTGGTTCCCTGCACAAAACTGCCTCGGATACGTCTTTCAACATCACTGAGTGTCCTCGGAGTGTCTTGCTCTGCCAGAGGCTTAGCCTGTTCATCTACCCCCTCAGCAGGAAGTTCTCCTCTCTCAATCATTTCGGAGCGAATACGAGCTATTCGCTTTTCCAGTTCTTCCTTTTTGGGATCCCAATAGATGGGTTTATGGTTGAAAGACCTGGGTTTGCGAGGTCTGTAGAAACTTTGAAATAGAGCCATTGTGGATCTTTGTTAGCATTTTGATCTTGCCTTTCCTCCTCTTCCCTATTCATCGATGAGCGAAGAGGATAGAAGACAGTGGGATTATCGGTCTGCCGTTTGGTCTGCGTGGACGAAGAAGAGCCTATTGCAAGGTCTTCCCTCCTCTCGGCTTCTCCCTCTAGAGGGGCAGACGGGGGGATATCTCCCTGCAAGGAAGACAAACTATCCCTCTGCAAAAGTTTTAACTCCAATTGTCGATAAGCCAGCAATGCCGCATCTGCTCCTCTGAAACGACTCAGGTCTCTGAGTGACGGAGGTCGATACCTCTTCCCTTCTTTGGATCGAAAGATATCATCCGGGCCACTCGGCCTATCATCTCCTTTCCATCCAAAGCCGGGCAATCTCCTGAGAGCAGGATCGGTCAGCTTGATTGGATAGACTTTACCCCAAGAAGGTACCCACTTTACTTTCTGCAAAGAATCATTGGCAAAAGAAGCAAACATGCGGTCACTCTTCATCCTGTTCATGGCATAATACTGCTTAGTACCTTCCTTGGCAAAATAGAAAATACTCTCTACACTATCCAAGGCTTCCATAAAACGAGCAGTACTGTCCTGAAAGAATATATTGAGCTTCTGCGAAGAGAGCTGGTTGTACATCATCGTATCGATCTGCTGCATACCTATCACTCCACTTCTGGCCACAGCGGCTTCCAATGTGGAATCGGACAAATACACATGTATCGTGTCTGCAGACAGTTGATTCTCTTCACTCCAAAGAACCGGCCTACCAAACAAGCCGATAAGAGAATCAGCAGAGCTGTATTCCAACGAATCCGCCACAGCCTGAGCATCTCTACGCCAAGCTCGAACATTCCGATAGGCTCGGATAATATATCTATCCACTGTATCTTGCCGGCTAACAGCCTCCGGCGATACCCCGGGCTGTACAGGGAGCTGTGAGTCCGAAGGCTGTGTACTCTTCGTTAGTTCCTCGGAAGCAAACCAAGCATAGTATTCTTCGGACTTTTGTGGTCGTGGGATAGCAGGCCATTGCCTGTCCTTGTAGGATATCATTTCCAAAGTATCCGCTCCTACATGCAGAGTATCTGCACGAGAGTAATCTACGGCTCGAGCTCTCTCAGCAGCAAAAGCATACTCTCGCTTTTCATCGAAATAGCCGTACTGTCCATACAAATCAGCTCGGTGGGTTGTATCTATTAAATGCATACTACCGAAGACTTCTCCCCACTTTTGCTTGCTATCATAGTAGATGGAATCTCCAGTCATGCTCCGCCCACGAGAGTGAACAGTCGATCCATTCAATAATATCCCCACATCTTTCTGAGTATCATACACACCACGAGTAGTGACGATGCGCCCCGAATCGGAAACGATCGTTGTGGGCCCCAGCATAGTGGCAATATGAGATTTTGTACTGTAGTGGAGATTCTCTGTCTCCATCACAAAATTTTCATTCTCAAGCGATACGGCTTCTTGAAATTCGGCCTCCTCGGTACGCACATCATACTGACCATAGCCGGAAGAAAGAGTATTGACCGAATCTACGATTGTCCCTCCATTGAAATAATAAGCCAGTCCGACATTGCGGTCATAGTCCAGGCTGTCCGTATAGAGTGTAGCATGCCCATTGTCAAGGCTCACCTCATGTCTAAGACGAGCCAGACGCAAAAAACCATCATAATCTATATGCTTGGCATATATGTTTACAGTGTCTTCTTGAATATGTATACGACCAAATCCTTCAAATGAATTTGCACGCTCATTGAGATAAGCACTATCGCACTTCATCACGGCAATGCCGTGGCGAAACTTCACATTGCCGACCAAACGCTTGATGTCGGGTGAATAGTTGGCATCGTAGTTCAATAAATCGGCGTGCTCAAGAATGATACGTTTCTTCTCCGGCTCATTAGGTTTGGGCGACCAAGCCAGAAACCCGATGGCACACAGACAAAAAACTATCGCCAGAGGGACGAAGCCAAGAGAACGCTCCCGATGCGACATTCCCGTTTAATCGTTGTGATGAAGCCAACCCGGGTACTGAAACTCACAGTTTCTATACTCGGGATTCATATACACATAGGTCTCTTTTTGCTTTGTGCGTACCCACTCGTCCAGTACAGACTGGCGCTTCTTGCTCAGAGCCATTTCTTTGATGACCTGGAAATCGTTTACCAAATCGGCACGATGCCCCTCTTTCAAGGTCTTGAGCTTGACAATCACCACCTCTTTGTTGCCCTTTTTGGTTGTCACAACAATGGGTTGGGATATCTCACCTGGCTTCATTTTATAAATGTCCTTACCAAGGTCTTGTGGCAAATCCTCATATCTGAAAGAAGGAGAGCCAGAGAGTTCGCTATTCTCACTCGTATTGAGTAGTAAGCCTCCGTTGTTACGCGAGTCCTTATCCTCGGAGTAATCACGGACTGCATCCTCAAAAGAGATCTGCCCCTTATTTACCTCCATACGTAACGAATCCAGCTTGGCAACTGCCGCCTCCAGAGCCTGATCAGAGATTTGAGGACGAAGCAAAATCTGCCTGAAATTGATCAGATCGCCCTTCTTGTCAATAAGCTGCACGATATGATAGCCCTCCTCTGTTTTGATCACTTGAGAAACGTATCGATCCGTACTAGGCATATTGAAAACGACATTGGCAAAATCAGGATCAAGAGAAGCCCGACCTACATAGCCATACTCTCCACCTTGCAGGGCAGTCCGCTTGTCTTCGCTATACAGCCTTGCTAAAGTGGAAAATTCACTATTCCCTTTGCTTACCTCGGATGCAAATCCACGTAGCTTATCCTTGATTGCGTCGATCTCGGCCAAAGCAATCTCCGGCTTAATGCTGATGGCCTGTACCTCCACACTGGTGGGGATATACGGCAAACTGTCAACTGGTGTACTTTGCACAAACGAACGAATTTCCGAAGGAGAGACCTTTACGTTCTGTGCTATCTTGTATTGCATCTGCCGTACAATCTCACTGTTGCGCGCTATGCGCCTTTGGTCTTCCCTTATTTGCGAATACTTCTTGTTGAAGTACTCCTCCATCTTCTCCCGTGTACCATAATAGTTAGACACGGCATTGTTAAGCCAAGTCTCCACATAGCGGTTCACCTGAGCGTCATCGACCTGTATACTGTCTATCTTGGCCTGATTCAGGAAGAGCTTCTGCACAGCTATCTGCTCGGGGATATAACAATCGTAATTCCCGGCCAGCTTATGCCCCTCACTCATCAGATAGAGCTTTTGGTTTTCCACATCCGATTTGAGGATAGGTTCGTCCCCTACCATCCATATAACTTCATCAATCACATTCTTTTGGCCGAACAGACCAGATACAGGCGACAGGGCTAAGGCCACGGCCAACAGTGTACGAGAAAATTTCTTTTGCATGGTATGGGATGTTTGCTCTGTATTACTTGGTATAAATCAATTGGCCAAATCGGAGAGGAACTTTACCCTCAGTAGTCGTATTTCGTCCTCGCTATATTCATCACCCAACTCTTCCTGAGCGGCTTCGAGAGAATCCGAAGTCGATTCTTTGAAGTAGTCATAAATGTCACTGACATGGTCGGGGTCCATAGCCTCTTCGATAAAGTAGTCGATGTTGAGGTGCGTACCAGAGTAGACAATCGCCTCTATCTCGGAGAGCAATTCATCGAACTCCAATCCGTGGCTCATGGCTATATCGTCCAAAGCCACCTTACGGTCTATCTGCTGCACAATAGCAACTTTCATCTTCGACTTATTGGCCAGCGTTTTCACTCGAAGGTCTTCAGGACGTTCTATGTCATTATCTTCAACGTGCCGCTTAATCAAATCCAAAAATTCCTGCCCGTATCTCTTGGCTTTGCCGGCTCCCACTCCCGGGATCTTCTGCAGCTCCTCCATGGTCACAGGATAGAATGTAGCCATAGCCTCCATACTGACATCCTGAAAGACAACATAGGGGGGCACTTTGTGGCGAGATCCGATCTTCTTGCGCAGATCTTTCATCATGGAGAATAGCACCGGGTCTACCGCACCACCCGATCCGCCACCCGAAGTACGTGGCACAGCACTCTCGCTGTCTTCCTCTTCATCCTCACTGGGGATCTGGAAGCTAACCGGTTTCTTGAGATATTTCTTACCCTTCGGAGTCTCTTTGAGCAGGCCATAATTCTCTATATCCTTACTTAAATATCCTTCGATCAGGGCTTGTCTGATCACACTATTGAGAGTCTCTTCGGATTCTTTCTCACACACACCGAAGCTTTCCAGCTGATCATGCTTAAACGATTCCACCTCGGCAGAGTTTTCTCCGCGAAGTATCTTGATTACGTAATCCGTTTTGAACTTGCTTTTGAGTTCCTGGACGGCCTCCAACACGCTCACTAATAACTCCTTTGCTTCCACCTGTTTTACCGGCATCAAACAATTATCACAACTGCCGCAGTTATCTTTCTCGTACTCCTCTCCGAAGTAGTGCAAGAGCAACTTGCGACGACAAACTCTCGATTCGGCATAAGCTGCCGTCTCAATCAATAATTGCCTGCCAATCTCCTGCTCGCTGATGGGTTTACCTTTCATGAATTTCTCCAGCTTGGCAAGATCTTTCTTACTATAGAAAGCCAGACAAATACCCTCACCCCCATCTCGCCCGGCTCTGCCGGTTTCCTGATAGTATCCCTCCAGACTCTTAGGCATATCGTAGTGAATCACGTAGCGCACGTCCGGCTTATCGATACCCATACCGAAAGCAATTGTCGCTACAATCACATCGGCACGCTCTTCCAGAAAAGCATCCTGGTTTTCCGCCCTCTCTTTGGGATCCATACCCGCATGGTAAGGGAGAGCGCTAATCCCATTGGCCTGCAAAATTTGGGCAAAGGTAGTAACCTTATTCCTACTCATGCAATACACAATTCCACTTTTCCCGGGCATGGAGAGGATAAATTTGACCACTTCCCGATCTACATTTTCATTCTTGGGTTTTACCTGATAAAATAAGTTCGGGCGGTTGAATGAACTCTTGAATATCGTCGGAGAATTAAGGCCCAAATTCTTCTGTATATCGTGCTGCACCTTGGGGGTGGCCGTAGCCGTGAGAGCAATCACAGGGCGAGGAGATATTTCGTTGATAATAGGCCGAATACGCCTGTACTCTGGTCTAAAGTCATGCCCCCATTCCGAAATACAGTGAGCCTCATCGACTGCATAAAAAGAGACATGCACAGTCCGCAGAAAGGCTATATTCTCTTCCTTATTGAGCGATTCGGGGGCTACATACAACAGCTTGGTAATGCCGGCTCGGATGTCTTGCCGCACCCGCTCTATCTGTACCTTGGTAAGAGAAGAGTTTAGAAAATGTGCTATACCGTCATCACTACTCACATAACGTATAGCATCGACTTGATTCTTCATCAAGGCAATTAGGGGAGATACTACGATGGCCGTACCCGGCAAGATAAGAGCCGGCAGTTGGTAGCAAAGGCTCTTGCCTCCTCCCGTAGGCATCCGAACAAAGGTATCCTTCCCCTCCAATACGTTTCGTATGATAGCTTCTTGGTTACCCTTGAATGTATCGAAGCCGAAATACTCTTTCAGTTTAAGAGTTAAGTCGTCCACCATAGATAGATCATAATGTTGATTACAGGTATAGTCGCTGTTGTTTGTTGGCAAGGGCCAAACTCCTACTTCTTGTTTCGCAAATATTCTTTTTCGGCAAAAGCACGTGTTACGGTCAGTTGCTTCTGGTCTTCACCGGGCAGGTTAAACATCGCGTCAAGCATGATTGTCTCCACAATAGCTCGGAGTCCTCTGGCACCCAACTTCTCTTCTATGGCCTTATCTACAATAAAATCCAAGGCTTCGTCTTTGAATTTGAGTGTGATCCCGTCCATCTCGAACAACTTGGTGTACTGTCTGGTGATAGCATTCTTCGGTTCGGTGAGAATCCGTTTGAGAGTATCTCTATCCAGTGGATCGAGGTAAGACAAAATGGGAAGACGCCCGATAATCTCAGGGATCAATCCATAGCTCTTCAGGTCTTGATGGGTGACATACTGCAGCATATCCTCCGGCTTAATCTGCTTGACATTCTGACTGGAAGTATAGCCTACGACCCTTGTATTGAGGCGTCTGGCAATACGCTTCTCTATCCCATCGAAAGCTCCGGCACAGACAAAGAGTATCTGCTTGGTGTTTACGGCTATGAGCTTCTGTTCAGGGTGCTTACGTCCTCCTTCGGGTGGCACATTTACCACAGAGCCTTCAAGCAATTTCAACAAACCTTGCTGCACACCCTCTCCGCTGACATCTCGGGTAATAGAGGGGTTATCGCTTTTGCGAGCGATCTTGTCTATCTCATCAATAAACACAATCCCTCGCTCGGCCTTGGAGACATTATAGTCCGAAGCCTGCAACAGCCGTGTGATGATGCTTTCTATATCTTCTCCTACATAACCGGCTTCGGTGAGCACTGTGGCATCCACGATAGTAAAAGGCACCTTGAGCATCCGGGCAATAGTGCGAGCCAGCAAGGTCTTACCCGTACCAGTAGGGCCGAGCAGTATCACATTGCTCTTCTCTATCTCCGTCTCATTCTCATCTCCCTGCTGCAAAAGCCGCTTATAATGGTTATATACGGCAACGGACAAGTATCGCTTGGCTGCATCCTGCCCCACGACATAGAGATCCAAAAAGGCCTTGATCTCTTTCGGCTTGGGTAATGGGGTTTCGTTGAGGGTCTCGAGTGTCTTATCCGATTGGCGGATCATGTCTCGGCTCACCTCGACAGCCCTCATGGCACAATCTGAACAAATAGACCCACTCAGGCCTCTCAACAAGAGAGAGGTCTGACTTTCGGGTGCTCCACAAAAGTCGCAATGCCCCTCCTGGGGCTTATTATTTTTGCTCATACACCGAAGCCTATTTCCGCTGCTTGGTCAAAATCTTGTCTATCATGCCATAGCTGAGAGCTTCTTCGGCTGTCATCCAATAGTCACGGTCGCTGTCTCGCTCCACATCCTCTATCTTCTTGCCGGAGTGAGTGGAGATAATTGTGTACAACTCTTTCTTCACTCGCAATATCTCACGGGCTGCAATCTCCAGATCGCTGGCCTGACCGCTCATACCCCCCAATGGCTGATGAATCATTACCCGAGAGTGCGGCAAAGCAAACCGCTTGCCTTTCTCTCCTGCCACCAGCAATACGGAGGCCATGGAGGCTGCCATACCGGTACATATGGTAGAGATTTCACTACCTATGTATTGCATGGTGTCGTAGATGCCATAGCCGGCATAGACCGATCCTCCCGGAGAATTGATATATATGGAAATATCTTTCCCAGGATCACTGCTATCCAAATAGAGCAACTGTGCCTGAATTACGTTGGCGGCATAGTCATCTATCTGCGTCCCAAGAAAGATAATACGGTCCATCATCAAACGAGAGAAGACATCCATCTGAGCAACGTTGAGTTGTCGTTCCTCCATAATCGTAGGAGAGATATAGCTGCTCTGTACCTTGAGATAGTCGTCCAAGCCGGTACTGCTCATGCGCAGATGACCGGTGGCATATTTTCTGAAATCGTCTTTTGTATTCATTATTATTTTTCTGCGTTGTGCTGCTGTAGTAAGTAGTATATATAGGATAAGAAGGAGGATAGCTGCAAAGACCGCCCTGCCTCAAAACCAGCAGAACTCGGATCAGGCCAATCGCCCTACCCAAACAAAGGTAGAAAATTTATGCACCCCTGCCTATACTTTTTATCCGGCCATTGTTCCTAGCATTTGGAGAGTGAGCAAGAAACACATACGACTTCCGCAATGCCTCGACGATAAGAGATCATCACAGGGGCTACTCCAAAATATAGATTTCGTCTATTCTACCATAGGATAAAACAGTTCCTCATCATAGTTTTTCACCATACATTTGCCCACAGATAACCAAACAAAAAAAAGAATGATTATGAATAAGAACATCCTTTCCATCACAGGATTGAACCCCAACGGTTTGAAAGAAACAGTCGTAGGCTTGGAAACCTTGCTGGCTTCCTACCAAGTTTATTACAATAATCTCCGTGGCTATCATTGGCACGTACGTGGGCCTCTCTTTTATGAATTGCACGCCCAGTTCGAGAAATGGTACGATGCCACGGCCGAGAAAATCGATGAGATAGCAGAGCGGCTCCTGCAATTGGAAGTCACTCCGGAGAACAGAATGAGCATCCTCATTGGTCAAAGCAAAATCAAAGAGACAAGCAAAATGACCGACCCTGCACAGATTTTGCCCGAAATACTCGACAACTACAAGCTATTGATGGCTCTCGAAAGGGAAACATTACGGGCTGCAGCCGAGGCCGGCGATGAAGTTACCGTTGCTCTGATGGGTGATTTTCTGGCTGAGCAGGAAAAGGAAATTTGGATGCTCACGGCCTATCTGAACTAAGCTACTGAAACAATCTTGAGGAGTTCATGCGATGGCCTCACAAATAGAGGCGTGTGTATCTGCAAATAACCCTGTGTGCCATTAACCTTGCATTAGATCTCCTCCCTCTCTGCCTTTCCTCGTAAAGGCGCAAAAATCCCCTCGAAGACGTCTTGCTGGCATCTTTGAGGGGATTTTATCTTTCTCGCTCAATCACCTTTGCCGGCCAAGAGATCTACTTACACTTGAAATCTAAGGATTTTGCTTGACCTCAAATATCAACAAATACGAATGTGAGCTGGGGATTTTTCTCGGGTAAGGCGACGAAGATTCTCGGGCAAGGCGATGAGGCTTCTTAGGAAAGCTGAGAGAGCTTATCGAGCAAGGCGATGAGGCTTCTCGGGCAAAGCGATGAATATTCTCGGGCAAGGTGATGAGGCTTCTTAGGAAAGCCGATAGAGCTTATCGAGCAAGGCGACGAGGCTTCTCGGGCAAAGCGATAAATATTCTCGGGCAAGGAGAAAAATTTTCTTGGGCAAGAAAATTTATTTCCGTGCGCAAGAAAAAATATTTCTCTGCGCACGAAAATTCAGCTAACTTAGCAGAGATTTATAACACTTTGTTTAACAGTAAATTATATCATCATGATTAAAATCAAAGCAGTTGAGCGTAAAGTCGGTTTTGGCAAGACCAACAAGACGCTTTGGTACCCCGCAATCCATTTGCATTCGGATGTGACGTTCGAGGAGTTTATCGAACTCGTGGCGGACGAGACAACAGTCTCTTCGGCTGATGTTAAGGCGGTGTTTGACCGTGCCGCGAAGGTGCTTATCCGTCTGCTTCAGGACGGCAAAAGCGTCGATTGCGGCGACATGGGCACTTATCGCCCCAGCATCACGGCGAAGACCGGTTCGGGCGTCGATAATGCCGAGAAGGTCGGCGTCGAGCTCGTGGACAAGGCCAAGGTCATCTATACGCCTCGCGTGAAGGTTAAGACGGCTCTCAAGGGCGTTCGCCTGGAGCGTGCCGAGCGTGTACTGGATGTCGCCTACAATTCCTTGGGCAAGAAAAAAGAAAACAATGGCGGTGGCTCTTCGCCCTCCGACGACAATGGACAAATTGGGGCGTAAAACGCTTATTTCGTTACATTAAAAAAGAAGAAAATCGCCAATTACTCCCCGTATAATCATTTTATGCGGGGAGTTGTCTTATTTGCCGATGCAGCATCATTACCTCTCTATCACTTAGGCGATTAGCCATTTAATCGGTACAAATACCCCTCAAACAAATGGGAAAACAGTTTTATCTAACTGTTTTATAGGTGGTTACGTACTTGTATCGCATAGCTTTGTTCTCAATCTCTTAATCTTCTTTTTGTCAGTATTGTCTATTAATCAGCTAATTACAATACCTCCCATTTGTTTTTAGCACACTTGCTCACTACAAAAGTACCCATTTCGGAGCATATCAAAGCAAAATGACGCAGGGAAAATATCATAGCACTCCCTATTGGGTATAATTTCTTCTTTTACTGAAAATAATATCCCCGAAAAGGGGTATAATCGATTTATATTTCTTATATTTGCCACTGATAAGGTATATAATGGCTTGAGCAGAGTGTGCAGTGCACAATGATATGCCTTGAGTGTGAAACTTCAAGCAATTGATGTAAGATGGTAGCGAGGACAATCATAGCGCAGTATGTGAAGGAGATGCGCAAGAAATATAAACTGACACAAGTAGACCTCTCTGAGAAAGCAGGAGTGGGGCTACGCTTTGTGCGTGAACTAGAGCAAGGCAAGACCACGCTCCGCCTCGATAAGGTCAATAAAGTTTTTGAACTCTTCGGTTCGGAGTGCGGTCCTGTGCCAATGAAACGAGAAGGAGATGAAGTATGAAGCAGGCAATTGTTTATTGGAAGAGGCTCAAGGCAGGTATTCTCACAGAAAGTGATGAGGGCTATTCCTTTGCTTACGACAAGGACTATCTGACTATGCCCGAAGCTCAAGGAATAAGCCTAACGATGCCTTTGCGAGAAGAACCTTTCCAAAGTAATACGCTTCATCCATTCTTTGACGGACTTATTCCTGAGGGATGGCTGTTAGATATTGCTCAGAAGAATTGGAAGATAGACACAAGAGATCGAATGGCTTTGCTGTTGGCTTGTTGCCGAGACTGCATTGGAGCGGTAAGTATCGAACCTCTAAAAACGATTGAAGATGAAGAATAGATGCCTATACTGCTACGATCCTTTGGTTGATGGAGAGGTGGATTACCATGCCAAGTGTTGTCGCAAATTGTTTGGGATGTCCCAAGCTCCGATATTGCCATATACAAGTAGCGAAGTACGAGCGTTGGCTGACGAGGTCGTTCGTTCGCAGACCACAGTGACAGGAGTACAACCCAAGCTATCTCTCGACTTTGATCAGATGAGCAATTCGCCCAAGCGATTTACCATTGTGGGCTTGTGGGGACGGTTTATTCTTAAACCTCAAACAGAGCGTTATCCGTACCTCCCCGAATTGGAGGATGTGTCGATGCGCCTTGCAGAGATTGCCAAGATTGAAACAGTTCCTCATGGACTGATGCGATTCAGCGATGGCGAACTATGCTATATCACTCGTCGCATAGACCGAACAGAGCAGGGCGAAAAACTCCCAATGGAAGATATGTGTCAGCTCTCAGAGCGTTTGACAGAGTATAAATACAAAGGTTCACACGAGCAGATAGCCAAACTCATCTCCAAGTATAGCTCTGTGCCTAAACTTGACCTTGTCAAGTATTGGGAGCAGGTACTTTTTTCGTGGCTGATAGGTAATGCGGATATGCACCTCAAGAATTACTCGCTCTATGCGCCAATGGGCAACGAATATCAACTCACTCCAGCCTATGATCTGTTGTCTACGGCTCTCGTTATTCCCGAGGATACAGAAGAACTTGCACTGACCCTCTGTGGCAAAAAGCGCAAACTCACCCGCCAGCACTTCGTCGAAGCAATGATAGCCTCAGGTCTGGATGAAAAAGTGTGCGACAACATCTTTGCTCGCTTTGGGCGCATCCTCCCCGAATGGGAAGCCTGCATCCGCCAGAGCTTCCTCCCTCTCGATATGCAGGAGCGATACATAAGACTAATAGAAGATAAACACATCATTGTTCTGTATTATGCCAAATAGCTCTGAACGTAAATTAATTAATTCTGCTATCGGCTCATGGTCTGGATACATCTATCAAGGGATGTGTGCAGTTTATGTCGCTCTCGATCATATCAGAAAGGCATATAATTCGGGTGGATCTACAAATCAACTTGAAGGATATAAATTGTATCTCGATGCCTATGATGATTTTTCGGTACATAATGAAAATGGCCAAGCAATAAGTCTTCATCAGTGTAAGTTGTACAAGCAGTCAAAGAGCTTTGACGAAGCTCAAAAGCTACTTGTGGCAACTAAGGCAGATTTAGTTCAGAAAAGCATTTGCACTGAAGATACAACCACATACTTTCACTCTAATCAACAACCTAGACTTATAGAGGGAGTGTCGTTCTTTGAAGATTTTGAAGGCGATAAATCATTCAATGCTGATATACTAAGTCTAAAGATTTCAAGAATAATCGCTAGGATTTTTGAGGATCAAGGAATAGAGCGACATAGGATGCGAGTATATAACGCTCTCATTTCATGGGTCGACATGAAGGTTATAGCTATTCATGGACTATACCTTAAAGAGAAGCGGTATTTGTATGAAATCGCAACTCATCCTAACAGTGGCATCCCGTTTAGTGAAATCATTAGCATCCTCTTTCTTGATGACTTCGCAGCATATCCAAGGGAGGATTTCTATAGACTACTAAAATATGATTTTTTGCATTCGATAAAGGATGAGATTGAAAGTAGCTACGAATCTGAGGACGATTGGGAAGGAGGGGATCCCAAGCATATCCAATTTCTAGTAGACTCTATCGGGAATATGCCGATAGTTGATTTTGAGCATATTGTTCAACGACTCCTACCCGTTGAACATATTCGTCCCTGTGAGAGATCGAAAGAGAACGTATGTAACAGCTCTATCGCTCAAGAGCTCATACAACTTGTAGCGAGCTGTACCTTCAAGCTAAGACCTGAAGTGGATTGGTGCGAACGGAGTAAGCGACAAGCTCCAATAGCAGTCAAGCACCTTCCTTTATCTAAGGTATGCAGACAGTTGTATCAGAACCGAGCAAATCTTGACTGCCTTAGGGAATACAATACACTTGTAACAAAGGATGGTAACGAGTTTATTACTGACATAAGGGATAAGGTCTCCACAATTAATCAGATAGACAAGTCTGATAGTGACGAAAATATCTTTAAAACGAAGAAAGTTGGACTGCTCAGTGTGAGCAAATTTAATACAGGAGATTATGAATGAGTTTATCATTGAGCTATTTGAGCAGTTCAAGTATCAACCATTGAATGAATCTGATGGTGTAGGCTTCATTAAACATGCTGAGCACAAAGACTTTTGGGCCATTGTGAATGCAGTGGAAATATTCAACCTTGAAAGTCAAGAGGGTATTGCAGAAATAGCTAGGACTATTTTTGCTCAAGATAAAGAGGCGGAGAAGAATACCTCTCTCCTAATCTTGCTTCAAGTGGAAAAAATCAGCGAAGAAGTATTGGATGCTATTGTTGAGATCGAGAACGATCCTTTTTACTTCAAGAAGTATGTACTTGCCTATACTGATCGCAGTGCA
The DNA here is from genome assembly GCF_900476255.1 of Porphyromonas crevioricanis. Taxonomy (NCBI): domain Bacteria; kingdom Pseudomonadati; phylum Bacteroidota; class Bacteroidia; order Bacteroidales; family Porphyromonadaceae; genus Porphyromonas; species Porphyromonas crevioricanis. Next base: position 987,136 of record NZ_LS483447.1, on the reverse strand, counting down.
AGGGCTATTGTAGAGTATAGTGTCGAGGACTTCTCCTCAATACTAATGAAGGCAGGGAACTTTGACGCTTTGAAGAACGAGATAGATATATCAGGTCCCTATCATTTACTCTATTCTACTGCGCATAAACTCCCGTTCATTATGGCAAGTGTACAAGCGCAGAATTCAGCCACTTTGTATTCTAATCAATATACTCCATCAAAGGAATTAGAGGAAGCTTTTAACTGGTTGCAGTCAATAGACCTTCAGGCTGAAGATTTAGCAAAAGAGGTTGCTTGCAAACTTGATGATTTAATTACCAAACCATAAGATGGGAAAGTTTAAAATCAAGAAAATCCGCTTCTCAAACTTTAAGAGGTTCAGAGAAGAAACTGAGATTGACATATCTCAGTATGATACAGTCATTTTCGGAGGTAAGAATGGCTTTGGTAAGACAACGTTATTTGATGCCATAGAGTTAGTCCTAACAGGAAAGATAAAGCGCTATGAAGTGTATGGTACCAATTATGCGGATAGACGCCTAAACTATAATCCAGACTTTAAACCCTTGGTCTGTGATAGCGGAATAGCGACTGTTAAGGTCGAGCTTCTCATTGAGGATTTAGAAGGTCACTATTGGTTGAAGCGGGAAGTTCAGACCTCGGAGTTGACTAATCCGATCAATTTTGCTCCTTTTAGTACGCTATTAGCTAAAAAAGAGAATGAAGAGGAGTATACAAGGGTGGAGGGTGTTAAGATAAGCCAATATAATTTCCTGCACTATTTAGACCAAGAAGAATCTACTTTGTTTTTGAAGTCCAAGGGAAAGGATCGAAGTGATGATATCAATAGGCTCTTTGATATTGAGGGTCTTGAAAATATTATAAATAGATCCAAGGAATGCCTAGCTCAATTGCGTGTTATCAAAAAGAAACACGAGGAAGGATTGAGGGAGGTCAATTTGGAGATTAAAAGCTTACAGGAGACCTTGGCGAGTGTTTCTGATGATCAAGGGGCTGAGTATGTGAGCTTGCTAAAGCTAGGTGCACGCTCATGGGATATCAAGAACCCTCAATTAGACAAGGGGCTGATAGAGCAATTAATTGCAGAGGATGGTGTACTTTCAAATATGATGGATTACCTACGTCATAAAGATGACTACAAGGCGTATATCATCAATCGTCTAGTTTCCCCATTCCTTATGGATGAGCAGATCAAGAGGCTTGCTCAACATGTATATTATAAGGACAAGCAAGAAGATCTTAGTCGATATCAACTAACTCAAAAGCTTACAGATCTTTTTGATAAGGGTGTAAACAAAGATAGTCTACTCCTTTTCATCAAGATATTTACAGAGGAGCAACTTCCAGAGTTTTCAGATATTATTAATGCTCTTGTAGTCGATGCCAAGACCTTGGTCATGCGCTACGACCAATGTGACGCAATTCAAAAATCGTATATAGACCTATGTACTACCCATAGCTCTATGCAGACAATTCTCAGCAAGGAAAACTTAGCCAAGGAGAAGGGCTGCCCTCTATGTGGACATCAGTATGATAATAATAACGATCTCCTTGCAGCTGTAAAGAAACATGGTAAGGTACTTGATGACCTTCTCGCATCATTAGAGTCAGATCTCCATACTCAACTAAGAAGCTTCGTAGAGCATTGTCAACGGGATTTTCTTCATCCACTTAAAGAGCAAATAAAGCAGATCGGTATTAATCAAGAGGTAGTAATGTCTCTTGAGAGCAGTGAAGTTCTCTCGTTCCTTGATCGTATTCGCACTGATTTTTCAATAGAACTCACCTCAGCAGACTCCTTCAATGCAACTTTAGGAGTAATCCGATCTGTATTAGAGAGAATGTATCAACCTTGCTCTGAGGGTGTTGATTATGATAAAATTGGCAGGTTTCTCTCTGAGTATAAGGAGGATATTCTTTTTGACTACTTTACTCTCGAGAATGTACAAAAGAAGAAGACTTATCTTCTTGCGAAATGGAGAGAGCAATCCTCTCTACAAATGCAGAGGCTAATAAGAGAGAGAGACCAGTTGGATCAAAAAAGGAGCTCATGCGAGGCTCAAGCAACCAAGATTAAGGAAATTCAGAAAGAGGCGAGTGCCCAAAGAGACGGCTATCTCAAGAAGTTAATCTCTGATATCGAGATATTGTTCTATATATATAGTGGAAGAATTATGCAAGATAGCCACTTTGGAAGAGGTGTATTCATGAAGTATGCGGCAAATAAGGTTTTGTTTGTTACGGGGGCGTATAATAGTGATGTTGATTGCCTATATAATCTCAGTAGTGGACAAATCTCTGCTCTCATTATAGCCTTTACCTTAGCTCTCAATAAACTCTATGCTAACTATTCCTTCTTGGCTATAGACGATCCTGTACAAACCATAGATGATATGAATCTGTGGGGGTTAATCGAGACTCTACGACATGAGTTTCGTGGGTATAATCTTCTACTATCGACTCATGAAGAAGATTACGGAGGGCTTCTTCGATATAAATCTGAGAAATTAGGTATACCAGCCCGAGTAATGGATGTACGTCATTGCCTGCGTCCAGTAGATGATCATATGTAAAGAGTATAGGATGTATATGGATTTTCCACCTTGAGGCTGCAGATAAATCGTTTAAGGGAAGTTTTATGTGCTGTGGTTGATCGTTCTCAAATTCCATATAAAATCGATATTCTCTCTATGAAAAACCTCATTCGAGGCTTTTCCTCACTATACGATCTGTTTCTGAACAACGATTGCTCCGATATCGTTCAGAGAAGAGGTCGGGTTGAGGGATCTATGGCTTTACTAATAGCTTATTGTTCTTATTATCTATAGTCGTATTCGGTGCGACTTATCTAGTCGCCTATGACAATATGAAATAAATGACAATATATCGAGAGCATCTTCCTCAGTGACTATCCAGCTAATCTTAGGCTCGTGAGCGGGAGGATTACGAAACATATCACACAGCCCCTTTAGGATATTACAAAAACCCTTATGCTCATTTATCTCAGAAGGAGTCTGATAATTGTTAATGATCAAAATGGGATTTGAACTAAAGACATATTCGATCAGCTTATAGCCGTCCTCACGACAGGAAGATAGCTCCCTTATTCTTTCTTGTAGCCCTTTGTAAGCTTCGAAAACAGAATGAAAGTAGTTGTTGACAACCAATTCGGCTCTACAATATTTGAAGATAGCTTGGTGTGCCTGTCTTTGATCTAGCTTGTTTTTCAAGCTAGCAGCTCTTTTCTGAGCCTCAGAAATAGTGCTGGCTGGATCGACTTCACTAAACTCACCATTATCGTGATATTGGTATCCTATGAAGCATAATTGCTTGTCTATATCTGTTCGTATATCGTTGAAGGCATCGAGGTCATCAACATACTTTGCAGGTGATAATGCTAGCTTTATAAAGAGAAAGATGGCATCAGACCGTTTGTTCTTATTCTGATAATTTGCGAATGCATTATACAGCCTCTTCCATTTTGTCATTCGAGGATCTGTGTCTTCGATATTAGACTGAGTTAGCAAGTGCTGAATTTCACTGCCCGTCAAGCCCTTTTCCGTATCTCCTAGTATTTTAGAAATCATTTCTAAAACACTAGGAGTAAAGCATCTTCTTGTTCCCATTGTTAGTAGAGGTAGATTATTCTGTATGCACCCAGTCTATAGAACTATCCTAGCATTTCTAGCCAAACGAATTCTGGATCGTAGCGTTCGCTATTGTCTTGTATGGGGATCTGACTAGAGTGTATGTTGGTAGTGTCCAGCTGGAGTTCTCCATCGAACTGAATCAATAGATACATCTCACACGTGGAGGTGTTGCGGTAGATATCCGCTTGCAGATCTAGCTCGTCCTTGCTCACAAGCTGAGGCATCTCTTGTAGGACGAAGAGATGCTGTTTCTCATCGTTTCTGGTATGAAATAGGATATAGCCGATATCGTCTATATGGCGTACGATCTCCATTCCGCTTTTGGTCATCTTGAGTCCGATAGCAATCTGTCCCGATGGGAGAAAGCGAGAAGCTCTATCCAGATAGTTCATCATCATCACCATCAGGACTCCGCTCCGAGCATGCGTAGTAGCGAGTGCTTCAGAGGTGAATGCCCCACTCAGTACCTGCTTCGGGTTTTCTCCTAGCGCACAGGGCTCTATATAATAGTCTTGGCGGAGCTTGGATAGTACCTTCTTGTTGTTTTCAGCATCTTGGTTGTCAAGTGCCAAAGAGAGAAAGCGAGGGTCATCAAAGGGGCGATACACTTTCCCGAGCAATTCCTGAAAATGAGTACGTAGGTACTCTTCATTGTTTACTCCAGGCTTGGGGGCTACTGCGTAAAAATCGTATTTCTCTTGCAGGGCTGTTTGGATCTTCTCTCGGAAAAGTTGTCGCACTTTTTGTTTCCATTGAGACTTCTGATGTGCATTTTCTCGGGCGTAAAGCGACACAATATAGAGAAAATTCACATCATAATGATATACCAACAGCGTGTCTCTATCAAAAAGACGATTTTCAAAATGTCGAGAGATAAAAGTATTTTTCTTTAGATTGGAGGTTGATACGTTATCTGCATACGACAACTGCTCATCCATTTTGGCACTAATGAAGAAGTTCGGAACAATGTTGTAGCCTTCGGTCTGCTCATCTCTATACTTGGGATTTTGCCGGCGTAAGGTCTCATCTTCCGTGCGGTCATCTAAAAATAGGTTTAGATTCCATTGTATTACATTGCGAGCATAGGTAAACTGCTTATAAACAGACTCCTCTGAAATGCGATTGCCTATCTTATAGTATTTGCTATCTCCTATGTAGTATATAGGTTTATCTTCGTTATTATTGGTGAGGTTACGATAGCTGTAGATGTGGTCTACACGCTTGCCATCCTCTTGGTCCTTGAGACCTTTGGGAGGTTCCTTATCTCCTATAAGTTCATCAATGATAGTCTCAAATACGATATTGAAGTTCTTTACGAGCAGGTACTCTCGCTGCTCTGCTACGATATGTATACGATGAGCCCTGTCGAAGAATGCATAGCACATCTCCCACAAACGTAATTGTACATCAGAAAAGTAGCGGTATTTAATCTGCTTCAGCCTTCGTTTGCCATAGCCAGCTAGATAATGTTCGAATTTCCGCCCACTAATAAGGTCGAAGCCCAAAGATATTTGAACGGGAAAACCATATTTTTTACTGATATATTGAAGAATGGAGAAATAGATAACGATGAGTTCTTCATCGGTGTTTATTTGTCGCTTTTTGTTTACTAGATCAAGATATAGAGGCGCATCTTGCTGAATCCATGCCGTACTATGCCTGATGGTGCGAGTCCAATTGATTTTATTGTGTCCCGAGTGTATATTGCGCAGAATGGTAGTAAAGAAATGCTGTTGTTCCTTATTAAAGCGTAGCAGAGTGAGCAAGATGTCAAGAAACGTATTACTTATCATCCGCTTTCCCTTACCCATTTCAGCTATTTGGCGACGATAGACGATATCATTCTTAGGATTATTTTTATTGTAGACGTCAATGCACCGATATATCCACACCGCAAACTCATAAATAAAACTCCGCTCTTCAGCCGTGAGAAGGTAACAATGATCAAGGTCGATTATATCGTGAGGGTCAAGGCGAGAGAATACTTTGTTTTCTTCGTTCACCAGCACCTTGGGTAAAATAAAGACACAATCTCGGATGTGTGGATGGTAGTAATATCCTACATAACCCACACTAACCTCGCCATCAATATTTTCTAATGGACTTAGCTCGTGGAGAACCTCTCGCACGGCATCGGCTCGGTAATTATATCCCTCGATGATGATTCTCACGATTCGCTTGTTTCGTCCGTTGGTTGCTCGTCTGTATGACTTTGCTTGGGTTCTCCTACCACATTTCGCAGGAATTGAGCGACAAGCGATTCGTTCACTCGATGGTCGGCACATTCCGTTTCGTAAAACATAGGAAAGGTCATTTCTGCTCCATCTGTCGTTTGAAACTCATCATCGCTGAAGCCATAGTCCTTGAACACATCGTTCCAAAGGTAGAAGATCACCTTGCTTACAAAGGTCTCTGCCGTGATTGTGTGTTCGTCTTGTGGTTTTACAAAGAAGTAACCCAGCTTTTTGTCTTCACTATCCGTAACGCTACCAATCTTCTTATTGATACACTCCAAGAATGTCCACCAATCCCATTCGTTGTTGTTAGTTTTAATTACCCACCCTTTTCCAGCGTTGCGGATTGGAATGTACTCCCATTCCCATCTACGTTTGAAGGCACTATCTATTGGGAATAGGCTTTGGTCACTGGTATTCATCGTGGCTAGGATATACAGGTTTTTGGGCAGTAAAAGTAGCTCGCCCTGCTGCACATCCAGTATCACATCCGCATACTCCTCTTGGTACTGCTTATTGATCTCGTCCCGATCTTCTGAGCTTAGAGTAAAGCGTCCTTGCTGAACGAATATTTCGTGCAGGTACTTACTCAGATCACTATCGGCTGCAATAGGATACTCAGAGAAGCCCGTGCTGCTACGATCCAGCAACTGAAATAGATCACCAAAAATCTGAGCACAATTGCCTCGATTAATCTCTTCAATCACTAAGTACTGAGGCTCTGGATAGTGCTCCCATGCTTGCACATATGCTTTGAGGAAGGCTTGGGGAGTGAATTGGTAGACGATACGAGACTCTTTTGATACTCTCAGAAAATCTTCTCCAATGGCACAGCCCTTATCGAACTCTACAGTATAGGTGTCTGACAACCCACATGCAGATAATATATCCTTCTTTTCTGCAAGCGTTAGTTGCTTTAAGGAGTACCAAAACTTAGCTCCAAACTTTTGTGTCGCATAAGTTACTCCGAGCTCTTTGAGTTTCGTAAGTTCACTTATGAGAGCCTCCTTCGTGTATAGCTGCTCTTCCGATTGTAGCATTGATGGTTTATAAGCCCCTACAAAGGTAGAGTAATCGCTATCGGGATGGAAGGTTGTCCGTACAGGCTTCGTCGCTTTTCCCTTGTCTAAACTCTTAATCTTATAAGACTTCCCAGTACCTGGTGCTCCATAGTAGATAACTTGGAGAGGGAAATCAGGATAAGAAAGGTCGATGGACGTAATATTGCCGTTATCTGAAGAAGAATTGAGGTATGGCCTAGAGTCAAATATAGAAACAAATTCATCAAAATACTCTTTCGTTTCATTCGAACCGTTGCCTACATAAATAAATGTGGCCGTATTGATGTCTGCTCTGTAGTTTGATCTTGAGCACTTAAGTATCTTTTTTGTACCAATCCTTTCATTGGCATAATCATAAATACTTCTTAGGTCTCGTCTGGAGTTATCGGTGTCGAGATTCGTTTCTATTGATATGATAAACTCTCCGGGATTAAACTTATCTAACCCTCTTGTCATTTCCTCTTCTTTCGTAAAGATAGAGAACAGGAAGTATCTAAACTGATTTTTCTTAGCAAAAGCAAAGGGCTTTTTATACTCCTCAAGAAAGACCCTTAATTGCGGTTTCGGTCTATCTGAACCAGTAATGCTTATGTTGGTGTATGAGATACAGATAAATTCGTCATTTTCTATCTTGTATATCTCTGTATAATCGTTATTGAAATCGGCACCAGTAAATTGAGTGGAACTCATTTTCTCCCAATTTGGAAAATTCCTTGTTATGAATTCTTTAATTCGCGTAGTTGAGTTCATATGTTGTAGTTGGTGATAATTAGGTGTGTACTCTCAGATTTAAACCGATTTCTAATATTGACAGCATACTGTTTTGAGTATTCAGCTCTAATAAATGGCCTATACAGTTCCTCTATTAAATCAGTTTTGCCTATAACCATCATTGTTTTTGCTGGAAGATTTCTGAAGTCATTGGCTAAAGCAATATGATTCTTCTCTGAGAAATCATCTTGATGTATGTTGCCATAGTCCGTAAAGATACAATCGTATGGTGGATCTAAAAACAGAAAATCAGATGTAGTACATTTGCTGAATATGTCAGAATAGTCTAGTTGCAATATTTCTGCCCTTTGTAATAAGTCGCGATGGGCTTCGGACACCAACTCGGTATTAAATTTCTTATATCTACCAAAAGGTACATTGTATTCACCCTTAGAATTAAATCTGAGCATTCCAGAAAAAGCTATCTTATTTATAAAATAATACAGTGTGGCATCCAGATACTCTTTCGTCACCTTGCCGTTGAACATATCTCTTATTTGATAGTACAACTCCTCATTTTTGTTTTCGATATAGTCAAAAGGCGATGTAGAACTTTTGGCAATTTCGTATTCATTCTGATTAAAACGATACACTTGCTCTAGATTCATTAGTTCCGTTTTTAATTGATGAAAATCATCCCTCACTGATAAATAAAAATCAATTAATCTTGGGTTTATATCATTAATCAATGCCTTGGAGGGCTCTAAGTAGAAAAAGAGCGATGCACCTCCTGCAAAAGGCTCAATATACCGTTCATAGTCTTCGGGAATAAAGTGAATAAAGTTTTCAATCTCTCTACTCTTACCTCCTCGATATTTAAGAAGTGGTTTCATTCTGATGATCTCCTTTTAGTTCTTGTTTAGTACAAAAGGTGCTCTACTATACTAGTAAAGACTTTAAATGCTTAAATTCTTATTTTATTTATTTTTATCCCTATATGGTTCGACCAACTCGTCCAACGTTATATCTAATATTTTAGCAATGTTGATAAGTTGTGTGACTGATGGTTGCACCTTGTTGGTAGACCATCTTGAAACAGTCATTTCTGTTACCCCTAATTGGCGAGCTAACCAACGATTGGTAATATTTTTTTCTGCCATAACCACACGTAGGCGATTAGGATATTTAGTTGCACTCATTTCCACTCGACGTTATACTTATTCTGTGCAAATATAGACTTTTTCAGTCTATCCTTCAAATAGAATGGAGAGAGAAATATGATAGGAGATGAAGAGAGTATATTGTAATACACTGAGTGTTAGGTCTCTTAATACCCTCCTCGCAGACAGCGTCTGTGAGGAGGGTTACTTTTATTTCGCTAATGCCTTTTGAACTTCTGTTTGTTCTTGCGAGAGTTGTCGCTCTCGAAGGGCGAGCTCTGCTTGGCGTTGGATTGCGAGTTCGTAGTTGCTGACTTGGTGGCGTAGTTGGTGAATGGAGTCGGAGGAGTCTTCGGAAGAGAAGAGACTGTCGAGATGGGCGATAGTGGGGCTATTATAGCCTTGCTCCATACGTATGATGCGGTAGCGGAGAGCATAGCTTTCGAGAGTCTGATTGGCATTGCGAAGATACACTGCCCAGCCGATAGTGCAAGTGAGGAGAATGATTGATATACCCCAGATGAGCCATTCCATCCATCGCTTGACATCAAAGAGGTAGTACTTCTTGATCTCTGGAGGAGATTGAGTTTCTTGGATTTTCTCGGATAGAGAGGCAATGTTTTCGGCTTGTTGCTTTTGAGTCTTTGTGATGTCATCTTTGATTTCTCGGATTCGTTTACCAAGGACGATAGCGACATCTGTTAGTTCATTCTTGAATTTGCCATCTATCTCAATCTTTTGCCCGATGAGGCGTGCTACATCCGTAAGAGAGATGCCGTCCTCTTCTGATGATGTAGTTGTTGAGATTGGTTGAGATGCAAGGTTGGAGATACTCGTTTTGAGTTCTCTGTTCTGTTGCTTGATTTCCTCGAGTACTTCTAGGAGGATGTTCATTTGGTCGTTCATAATCTTCTACGTTTTAGTTTCTTATTAGCTTGATTTCTTAGTTTACGTTGGAATACGAGTTCTGCGACATCTATGGCAGGCGCATTGCTATCGAAAAGACCCTCGCCAAGGTCTTCTATGGCTTCACCCAGCTCTCCGATAAAACTTTCTGTTTCAGAAGAGGGGTGAGGCGAAGAAAGAGCTTGCTTTGCATTCTGTTCTAAAGCAAAGGTGAGTTTGGAGTAGCTACATGAGCGATCAATGTGTGAACCACTAAAACTTATGCCTTCTTTGCTGAAGAGTACGCCCTCTACCAGATCGGTCTGTCCTTTTGTCTTGAATTGTATGTCTATCCCTTGGCGTCTCAGAGCAGAAGAAAGTTCGTCCCAATTCTGGCATCGAGGTAATACGGCTTTGATGGTATCGAAGATTTCATACCGAAGTCGGTCATTCCCTCGAAGCCTATGACGTTTTACAACCTCTTTCCCTTCGCCCCATTTCAACTGGTTAGCCTCGGTGATTTCTTTGCAGACCTTTGTTGAGCGGTACTTTTCGTTGCTGTCGGAAATAGTTTTTCCGTTGTTGTCTATACGATTGATGCAGATGTGTACGTGGGGATGCTCTCTGTCGAGATGGCGTACAATGAGGTACTGTGTATCTCCATAGCCCATCTTCTGCAAGTATTGTAGTGCCAAGTTTTTCATCGTCTTGTCGTCCAGTCGCTCAGCATCTTCAGCCGAGAAACTCAAGATGGTATGACAGACTGGTTTCTTAACATTAGGACGCATTGAGGCTTGTAGCGCAAAGTCGTTAGCTATCTCGTGAGACGAAGCATCCCTCCTAACTCCTTCTGCATAGAGAACTCTCGCTTTTCCCTCTTGCTTCCCGAGAATATAGGCAAGCACTCCAGAAAAGGATGTTCCTTTGATTATCTTGGCTATCATGATTTCAGGGCTTTGAGTTGTTCATCGACTAAATGTTTGAGCATTCGTAACTCGGTCGGTATGGTAGAGATACCAAAAGTGAGAAGGCGATGAGCAATTTGGTTGATGTTGTTTGCTATGCCTGAGAGCTGGCGTATCTCTCGCATCTGCTCAGGCGTAACTCTGGGCTTGATGGAACTTTCTGAGATGAGCATTCTCAGAAATTCATTCTTATTGATACCAGCCTCTGAGGCTTTACTTTTGAGGGTGAAGTACTCCATCGTATTCAGTTTGAGTAGGACGGAATAGCTTCTCTTCTCGGATAGTTTTTTAGTGGGGCGTCCCCCTTTCTTTTTGCCTTCTGTTGTCATTGTTTCTTTCGTTTTTATTGATGAGACCATCGGGATTATTTCGCCCTGCTTGATGGGCGTCAAGGAGGTTTTGGGTAACCCAAAACACAAACTTGCTTCTCTACCTATGCAGTCTTCTCTTCTGTGGAAGAGGTTGTACCAATCTTTGCTCTTTCACGACCCGAAGTCCGAGTTTATCGACCAAAAGTTGGAGGTTAGGATTTTGCCGAATGAGGTCTTTCAGCACACTAGTTTGTGTTTTGATTTGGAGGAGGTAATCCGCAATATCGTAGCCAGCTTGCTGGTCTTGAAGAGGAGCGTGTTTCTCCAAATAATCAAAGAGCTGCACCTCCATTCCGAGGCTCTGCATCATCTTTAGTTTCTCCTGCCAATAGTCCGTTGCTCCGAGGTCGGGAAAGAGAACTACCTGACGCCCGAAGAGAGGAACGAGATTGCTGCTTTTGAAACATCCATGCTTCCCGCCAGTTGCCAACCACAGATATTGAGGTAGATAATGAGAGGCAATGAGTGCCGTCTTTTCGCTCTCAACCAGAGCGATTGGTTTCTGCTTGTCGGCATCAAGAAGATGCTCTCCGAAAAAGCATTGACTAAGGTTGTAGTTTGGGCGTTTGAGCAAACTATGTACCCATGTGATATGATTGAATGGTTGCTTTACTCGCTTGCCAGTCTCAGGATCGTAGAGCATAATCTTGCCTGTTCTGACTCTTCCGATAGTGTCTATCTGCCAGAATACGGTTGCCCCTTCCCAATGTTTAGATGTGCCAACGTGATAACGGTGTATCAGTTGGAGTGCTTCATTCTCTCCAAGTTGTTCGGAAAGAAAGCAATAGAGGTTGTTATGCTTATATCCTCTCAAGGTCTGCTCCATCGTTGCATTCTCGATGAAAGATGGCGGTAGAATGATTGGTGTCGGTTTGTAATCAATACTATCAGACGAATACAACTCTTCTTTCGCAAATGGATGCTCGGCAAAGTAATCTTTGGGAGTAAAGTGGTAACCACAACGCTGTTCGTGGTCGCAACGTCCCACGTTGTCAGGGAACTCGATTTTTCCCTCTGTGTCTATGTAGCGAGCGAAGCATCTGGGACGTTCGCACGCTGGGCAGGTATGGCGTGTGCGCACATCTTTATATGGTTCTAATTTGAATCTATAATTGCTCATTGATAAATTTGATTTGAATAGCACACTATCTGCACTTTGTACACTTTCGGTTTAATTAAGGGGTAGAGAAATGCTGATAATGCAGAAAGTGCGCTGGGTTAAACATTGAGTTTATGGTAAAGTCCGTGTCGCTCCTTAGCGAAGAGGTGTCCGATATTGCGACTGAGAAAATCCTTAAAAGCCCTCTCTTTCATCCCCAATCGCTCGGCAATACTCAGGGCTTCGGCAGTCTGAAAGGATGCTGGCAGTTCAGCAAGGAGTTGTTGCTGTTGCTGAGTGAGCTGAATACCTGCAATCTCTGAGTGCACTTGCTGTGCCGAATGGAGAAAATACTCGGTAAGAGTGATGGCTCGTTCCACAGAAACAAGGTCAATCTCGGTCTTATCTCCCTCGGAACACGCCCAACGAGCCATTTGGATGATAAGGCAAAAGCGTATGACATACACTTCCAACTTACAGTAGACACCGACGAGAGTTTCGTTGGATTCGGTATCGCAGAGTTTGGCATGCTCCTCTTGCCACATATAAAGTCTAGCCTTAGCATCTTCGGCAAAGGGGATAATCTCAGGAAGTAGTTCTCCCTCTTCGTCTTTGGAGCAAGGCATCTCAATAAGTTGCTGAATGATACTCGACCATCGTCCTTCGGTGCTTTCGGGAAGTTCTGTTCTGCTCCATCGGGCTTTTTGCTGTAAATTGGGCATCACAAAAAGGATACGGTCTATAAAACCATTACTGGAGCGTTCCCCCTTGGATAGCTCTCCGAGTATCTTCTTTTGGATGGTGCCGACAACAGAGATATAGGGACGCTTGATAAAGATGGAACTCCGATTTCCCTTGCGATCACTAATGGTCGCTTTAGCACTGAACACAGAAAGCCAAAACTGCTCCTCGGAACCGCTATTGTAGCGATTGAAGTTCTTGAACCAAGCCGAGAGTTCATCCGTCCACAAACAAAGACCTCGCTTATTCTGAGCATGGATAAAACTCAAACCTTCGGGCGTGATGTCAGAGACGATAAATCTTCTTCGTATCGGTTCTGTAGGTTGCTCTGAATAACCAGCCTCTATACGCTCCTTACGGCTCATTCGTACAACATTGTCATACTCAGAGTAGGCTTGTTCGTAGAGTTTATTCTCCTGATAGTCAAAGTCAAGAAAAGGCTTCATCGCAAAACTAAGAGGATGACTTTTGTTCGTGCCTGGGCGTCCGACTAATGCCACGTAAAGCATTGCACTCTCTTGCCAACCTCGTTTGAGCTGGACAAGGTGCGTATTCCCGATGCCTACAGCGATAGCCACCAGCATTGCCGATGCGATATAGTCGATAGGAAAGCCTTGACACTCGTGGACTTCAGCAATGATGTTTCGTATCTCAGAGGGAAAGATACCAATGGGAAAAGCAGAGTCTGAGAATGACAATCCCAATTTGATGGCTTTATCCAGCAGGACTTCTGGCACGATTGTTTGTTCTCCCATAGCCCATTATCCTTTGAATGATTTAGGCTTGTGTCGAATGCCTGCTCTTATGGAGGATAATTGATCCTCTGAGGAGGGCGTATAAGGGATGCCTTTACGTCCGCTTTCTACCCATTGCAGTAGCTCTTCTTTATAGAAATAGAGCTTCTTACCTCGTTTGTAAGCAGGGATAATCCCCTTACGGACGAGAGCATAGATGGTAGGTTTTGCTTTTTGAATGACTTCGCACGCTTCATCTATACCGATGAGAGACTTCTCTTCAGGTATAGGAGGACGCAGTGCCGAAACCATCTCTTTGATGGCAGAGACCTGTTCGGTTAGATACGTTACCGCTTCAGGTAACTTGTCGAATGTAATTTCTTTGTCCATGTTCGCAAATAAATTTGTGCAGGTTGCCCTGCGGGTTTCTGATTATTTGCGAGCAAAGGAAATCGGTGTTCTCTCGGTGCGCTACAACACCTTCAAGTAACTTTTGGATAACTTTCTAATGGGGTTGAATGCTCATCAATGACAAGGTCTTTACAGAGAGGGATAAGGTATTTCCCCTCTGTATTGGTGAGCTTTCGTTGGATAGAACTCACCTCTACATCTCTCAAGGTATGGGCAAAAGTGTGTTTGAGGAAAAGGGCTATCTCCTCTCTTTTCTTCCCGAAAGGGCGAGAGATATTCCAACCTAAGTGCATCAAATCAATGCTTTTGAGTTGGGGCGATATCTTGATAGCTTGCCCCTTTTCTTCCGTCCAATCAGATAAGAGGAAGAGCGTGATTTGCGAGCACAGCTTCGTGAGCTCGCAGTCGTTCACATAAGGGGCGAGCGTCCTCTGCGTATAACTGATGACAGCATCTAACTTCGTCTGTTCTTCCTGTGCCTTGGCAAGTTGAGCCACCTCTCGGTGTCGCTCGTAACTATTAGGTTCTAATGGAGGAGTAGCTTCCTGTTTTATCCCACCCTCTACGATCTGCTCTTTTTGAGGACGAAGCCACTTATCAAGAATTTCCGCCAGAGCAGACTCAAGAGCGAAGTACAAGGCAGAGGCAATGGATGCCGTCAAAACGAATAGAGCGAATGCAGTAAAGCCGTCCGCCCCACAGCTCAAGGCTGAAGAGCGAACGGCAAGAGAAAATAGAGCAATACATCCGAGGGTGATTATTGCTGGGATATAGTTATCGTTAGTGCCTGATGATCTCATGCTTATCTCTGTTTTAGTACAAACTTAGATAAGTACTCATCACCATTTATCACTTAGGGAAATAGTAGGAAGTATAGGGAAAAGAAAGGAAGCATCGGAGTTACTTCAGCGAAATCTTCTCGGCTGTTTCACGCTTCTTTGAGTTCACAAGGTCAGCATAGATTTGTGTTGTGGAGACGTTCTTGTGCGTTAGCATCTTGGATACCGTGTAGATGTCTGTACCTAATGAAATTTGTATCACAGCGTAAGAATGGCGGAAGCAGTGAAAGGTAATATGCTTCGTAATCCCTGCTTGCTTGATCCACTTCTTTAGTGGATAGTTTATCATACTTCGCTGTAAGCCTCTAAAGACTTTGCCCGAGCTAGGTTCTCCACACAATTCATAGGCTTCGTAGCTAATGGGTAGTGTCGCTTCGGTCGAAGTTTTCTGTGTCTTGATACGAATGCAATACCCTTGGTCTGGTGCAAGTTCAAAGTCTTCCCAGCAGAGGTTCAGAATATCACTGATACGTAATCCGGTAAGGCAGGAGAAGAGGGAGGCTCGTTTAAGGACCTCGTGCTCACAAGGTGTTTGGGCCAACAGCTTTACCTCATCAAGGGTTAGATACTCCTTCTTGACTTCCTTGGCCTCTATCTTGTCTAAGAAATCATTGATGTTCTCTCTCAACCATTTGTCTCGGTAAGCTATCTTCAGCAATCCTCGAAAGGTGGAGAAATAGCCCGCTGCCGAATTAACGGACACCTTCCCTGTTCGCTTGAGTTGCTTGGCATCAAGGAGGTACTCTCTAAAGCCTTGACAGAGCTCTATGGTCACATCTCCAAAGGTGCAATGTCCTTGCACATAGTTGTAGAAGTGTTGGTAGACGATGCGCCACTTTTGGTCTTTCTTCCGGCACATCTTCAGGAAGTAGGCAAGGAAGTCGGTTTTCATCTTGGTTCTATCAAGGAAGCCAAACTGTTCATTGATGAGCGACTGAACACGAATACAGCGGATAGCCTCAGCTTTGTTCAGCATATCATTGTTGAACGAACGCTCCATCTCATTCTTGGGGTGGGCATATAGATAGATGCCCAAATACTCCCGTCTTCTCATTTGCATTGTCTCGGGATTACGGATAGCCGGATAGTAGTCCAAATAAAGCGAGATCCTTCCGCTATCATACAATCGCTGTCTCAATGTTACTTTCGTACATGTATGTCTCATACTTTTATTGATTAGTGGGTGATACTTATTATTTGTCAGCAAAGGAAATCAGTGTTCTTTCGGTGGGATAAAGCACCGAGAAATAACCTATCGAATGATGCTTGGTGGTTGTAATGCTTCGTCGAGTTCTCGCTGGGAGATGAGGATATTACGCCCTTGCTTCACCTTCGGTATGTTATGTTGCTTGGTGTAGTGGTAGAGTTGGTCTCGGGTGAGACCATACTTAGCCATCGCTTCTTTGACGGTGTAGTAGCTCGGTGCTGTGGCTTCGATTACCCCTTTGGCTTCTTCTACATGCTGTGTAGAGTAATAACTTTTCCCCTTGACCTTCTTCTTGGGAATGTTGCGGTCAAAGACGAAGTTGTAGACCGCTGTGATAGTCATACCAAAGCGAGACGATATATCTTCGGCTGTACACCATTTGGTAATGGAAGCATTGGGAGCTTTCTTCGCAAAATAGACATCAATATGTCGCTTGCTCCAGTAGGTCTTTCCTCGGTTATGGGTACGAGGGATATTCTCTCGCTTAGCTATCGCAAAGAGAGTGGCACGAGAAATGTCGTAGGTATCACACACCTCGTCTGTCGTATATAGTTCCGTAATTACGATTGCATCTCGGGGCTGTCGCTTCTCATAAAGTCGCTCTGCCAGCATCTGTTCTATGTCTTCACGCTTGACAATTGAGCGTTGAGAACTCATATTATAAGCCCTCAACCGCCCTGAGTAGATATACCTATATATCGTATGTCTACTGATACCCAGCAATCGCCCTGCCTCTGCAATAGAGAGGTAAGGTTTGTCTATGAGGTCTTTGACTTTCTTCTCTTGCTCATTAACCTCAGTTCGCTGTACTCGTTCTTCTCTTCGTCTGCTTTTATAGGCTCTGCTATTACATTGGTGTGAACAGTATTTGGTCGTAGTCTTCCATGCTACAAACTCCTGTTTGCAGTGCTCACATACTTTTTTGATTGGGATTTTGCTCGCTGTCATTTCGCCATATTCTTGTTGTGTACTGTCTATTGGTGTATCACCATGTCTCATTTGTCCAGCATCTCGGTATATACGCGAGGGGCTGGAGGGGTGGCGAGAAGCGTGCGGTACAAATGAGGTACAAAATACAGCGAAAGAACGGCAACAGATGATGCCTAACAAGTAGAAAGGGCAAAAGAAAAGGCACTCATTATGAGCGCCTTTGTGATTTTTGGTGATGCTTGATTATCGTTGATAATCAGGAATTACTTTCCGATGCAGAAGTGAGAAAATATATGGTGAAGGACAGTGTCCGAACCAATGCGACGACCGCTGATCTCCTCTATACTGTCGATACAAGCCCTGAGATCCGGACTAAGGAAATCCGAGCTAATGCCATCCTCAAGCCCCTGAACAACACGACGAAGCGCTTCGGCTGCATTCAACAATGCCTGATAATGCCTCGTGTTACTCACAATAATGTCATTGCTTCCCTCAGGGAGTTGCGCCAATTGCAGCAACTCTTGTTTCAGAAGTTCTATCCCCTCTCCTTTTTTAGCCGCTAAGCAGATCCTTTTCATCGAGCGCAACTCCTCGGGAAGCAGATCTTCGGCCGGAGTCGCCAAATCGCTCTTGTTAAGTAGGAGCAAGACGGGAGTCTCTCCGGCTGCACGGCAAAGCCTATTCGTCTCTTCCCGATCCAATTGGCTCAAATATCGCCCATCCAGCACATAGAGGATGATATTTGCTTCGGAAATAGCTGCAAAAGACCGCTCGATACCAATCTGCTCTATCTTATCCTCAGTAGAACGAATACCGGCCGTATCGACGAGCCGAAAAAGGATGCCCCCTATGCGCAAGCTATCCTCCACTGTATCTCTGGTGGTACCGGCCGTATCGCTTACAATAGCTCGATCCCTGCCGAGCAAGGCGTTGAGCAGAGTAGACTTACCAGCGTTGGCAGGCCCAACAATCGCCACAGCGACCCCTTCCTTCACTGCATTTCCGGCCGAGTAGGTCGTAATAAGCTGCTCTATACGCTGCAAAGTGGAGGAGCATAGCTCAATAAGAGTAGAACGATCCGCAAACTCGACATCTTCTTCGGAAAAATCCAACTCCAACTCCAAAAGGGCAGTCAGCTCGATCAACTTGTCTGCCAAGGCGTTGAATGCGGCACTATAAGAGCCATCGGCCTGCTTACGAGCCAAGCGAAGTGCCTGTGCAGACCGAGCTGAAATAATGTCCGCAACAGCTTCGGCCTGAGACAAGTCCAGACGACCATTGAGAAAAGCTCGCTTGCTAAACTCTCCCGGCTCAGCCATGCGACAACCGTTGCCAATCAACAAACGAAGGAGTTGTTCCTGTATATAAAGAGAGCCATGACAGGCCAACTCCACGGTATCTTCACCGGTGAAAGAATGGGGAGAACGAAAAAGAGTCGCAACTACATCGTCTAAAA
Organism: Porphyromonas crevioricanis; assembly: GCF_900476255.1. Classification (NCBI taxonomy): domain Bacteria; kingdom Pseudomonadati; phylum Bacteroidota; class Bacteroidia; order Bacteroidales; family Porphyromonadaceae; genus Porphyromonas; species Porphyromonas crevioricanis. The sequence goes on along the minus strand of NZ_LS483447.1, from coordinate 968,680 downwards.
CTTCCCCTCCCTCATATCTGACACTTCCGTAACCGGAGCGGTATGCCGGCCATTCATGCAGCTGTTTACCCCCAACAGACCGAAACAAACGATCTACAATGGATATTGCTTCGGGGCCACTGACACGCAATACCGCCAAACCGCCCTCACCCGCAGGAGTGGCAATGGCACATATCGTATCTTGATTTACAAGGCGTAGCGAATCCATGGAATAATTATTCGTTGAATAGTTGTGCCATACTGTCTACATATAAGGCTTGTAAATCCGGAGAGATCCCGGCCTGAGCCAAATCGGCCGTATCATTCCGGTATGCTTTGATCAGATCTCTCAATCCATGATCTCCGTAGAGAGAAACAGCCTTACGGTAGTGCTCAAGAGCTTGCACTCGATCCGAAGCGACAGCATAGCAATGCCCCAAATTCAATTCATCGGAAGCCAGCACGGATCCTCCACCGCAGATCTGTTGATAGATTGCCCGTGCCTCCTCGTAGCGAGCTGTTGAGAAATAACACCAAGCCAGCGGGCGAAGCATCTGCAGGTCTTCTCTACCAGTCAGATCTCGATACTGCAAATAGAGCTCTATTGCTCTGGGATATTGCTTCTGCTCCATAAGCAAGGCAGCAGCTACCAGACAGGCTCGCTTGTCTCCTCCCTCTTGAGTAGCCAGTTGCAGGTACAGCTCCACGGCCTTCTCGGTCCGCCCCATTGCTCCGGCACAGAACGCCATTTGTTTGAGAAGCCAGCTCCCCGGTTCGCTCTCGGAGAGAATATCGGCCCTATTGTAGGCCTTGAGAGCTCGTGAGGGATTGCCGGAGAGTTGATAGGCATAGCCGAGTTGCTCGTACAACTCTCTGGATGGCTCTGTCTGAACGGCTTTCCGTAAGAAAGGGATAGCAGCAGCACAACGCCCCAGAGAGAGCAATTTGCGGCCGAATAGAGCCTGTGTTTTATCCGGAGATAGATATTCGTTCAGCACTTCCGGCACAGAAAAGTCCTTGGCAAACACATCATAGAAACTTGCCCTACGTGAGAACAACTTGTGAAAGCGATACAGATTCTCGACATATCGCTTTATTGTATTGGAAAGCTTCTCCCCTGTCGCTGCCTTATTCTCTCGCTTGAATTCATTGATTTGTTCCTGCATTTCTCTCATATCGAAGCCCATTTGAGCCAGAGCCATGCTGCGACTCTCTTGTGGCATCAATTTGAGAGTGAAAAGGAGAGAAAAGATATCCGAATCACAAAGCATGTAGGGTAATACGAGAGCCGCATCGGAGAGAGCCGAAGTTTGTTGCAAAAGGGCTTTTACCTGAGGATCCTCCGGAGAGAAGGGGCGAAACCAATTATGCAAATCCGAAAAGAAAGGCATGGCCTTGAGGTGACGAAAAGATCCAAAGACCACATCAGCCCCTTCTGCCTGTAAATCGGAAATCCGCCTCATCTTATCCTCTATACCGGACTCACGCATCTTGCGCATCCACTCGGGATCAGAGGCTGCCTTTTCGAACAGTCGCTCCAAATCTTGCTGCATCCCCGAGGACTTACCTTCAGACCATATTTTCTGCATAGCCGGCAAAAGCTCCTCCTGTAGCTCTTGAGTTAGCCGTTCTGTATGTTGTGCACGGAAAAGCCGGATATAGAGCTGCTCCAAAACAGCTCCCAAGGGAAAGCTCTCTTGAGCCGCATCCAAGTGAATTTTAATCACAGGCTCAAAAAGCCGGGTATGGAGCGGATAGGTCTCTAACACCAACACTAACTCAACGAGAGCACGCACACGATTGTCGTATTCAAGGTGAGGATTTTGGATAAGCCCAAGCAAGAAGGTCACATCTCCCGTATGCCACCAAGTCCTCAAACCTAAACCAAGAGCAGAAATCAACATCGGCTTGAGAGAGGTCGGAGCTGCGACAATAGCATCCTGCTCCTCGGGAGTAAGACCATAGGCCGTCCAGATTCTAAAGAAAATGGTCTTGAGTAATTCCTCATACTGAGCTGGCTGGCGAGAGTTGTCCTGCAGGAGAGAAAACAAGCCGGAAAGACTTTCATCCGAAAAACCCTTGCGAATCCGTACAGTTTCGTAGTACTGAGCACTGTCTGAAACGATAGCTATACTACGATGCAGTTCATCACAAAGCTCCAGAAGCTGCAAGCGCAAGTTCGCAAGTATCCGGTCTCGATCAGGATCGGGCGCACCTGAGACAAAAAACTCCAGCATATGTCTATAAACATCTGCCGATCTATCAAGCCGAGGCAGCAAGGAGGGTTGCTCTGCCGTCAGGACTTCTCTCAATAGCTCTATAGCTTCGGTGATTCGTTTCTTTTCTATGAGCTTGTATATGTCTTGTCTACGATCATTCATGGTCTACAAAGGTACAAAGTCAAACACTTCCCTTTCAGAGAATCTCCCTGCGCATACGACCGGTGGGAAATCCCAATCGTTGTCTGTACTTGGCCACCGTACGTCTGGCTATTCGATAACCTTTATCCTCCAACAAGCGAGTCAGAGCCTGATCCGACAACGGATGCCTCTTATCCTCTTTCTCGATAAGAGTTTTCAGAGCTGCCATGACCTCCATATTCGAGATCTCATCGCCCTCATCAGTAGTCATCGCTGAGGAGAAAAAATGCTTGAGAGAGAAAATGCCAAAGTCCGTCTCAACATACTTGCCGGAGACAATTCGAGAAATTGTACTAACGTCGAAACCAGCAAGATCGGCCACATCTTTCAGTATCATGGGCTTGAGGTCGGATATTTCTCCCGATCGAAAATAGTCGGCTTGGAGGGATACGATCGTCCGCATCGTATTGAGCAGAGTCTCCTGTCGCATACGTATCGCCTCGATAAACCATTTCGCTCGCTCCATTTTGTGCTTGACAAAGAGCAGCGTCTCTCTGCGTTCCCTACTTCTATTCCCAGCCGAAGCCTTGTAGTCTCTGGCCATATCTACGTATTCGGGGTTTATTTTCAATACGGGCAATTCTCTCGTGCCCGGCATGGAAACAGAAAAAACGCCATTGTCCTCAGTTACGACAAAATCCGGCCGTATTTGCTGCATTTCTTCGACAGAATCGAATGCCAGAGCATTCCCAGGTTTGGGGTTTAAGCGAACAATCAGTCGTGAGGCTTCGGCTAACTCTTCGGGGGAAATATCCAACAGAGAGGTCAGGCGATCGAAATGCTTATTGGCAAAATCATCGAAATAATCCCGGATGATGACCAAAGCAAGATCACGTTTGGGATCCGGCGGTATTCTCTGCAACTGTAATAGCATACATTCACGCAAATCCGCAGCAGCAATGCCCGGAGGATCGAGCGTCTTGATCAAATCTATCACAGAGGCAAGTTCTTCGGGCGAAGCACTAATGCCGGTATTGAAAATCAAATCGTCCGAAAGATCAACGGCCGAACGACGCAAATAACCATCGGAATCTATGCTACCGATCACGAAAGGAGCAATACTGCGCTGCCTATCGGTGAGGGGCAATAGCTCCAGCTGACCGAGCAACTGTTGGGAAGCTGTCTCGGCCGAAGCAGCAAAAGGAATATTGTCGTTCCGGGCTTCCCTATCCTGTATCTGCCGGAGCTTATAACCAGGAATGTCGTCCTCGTTGCGATAATCATCCAAGGAAAGATCTTCTTCATTGACATCCTGTTCCGAACTCTCTCTCTCCGGTATCGAATCTTCCAGCTCAAGAGCGGGATTGTCCTCTATCTCTTTCTTGATACGCAGCTCTAACTCCTGCATCGGCAATTCCAGCAACTTTATCTGCTGTATTTGTCGTGCCGAGAGCGATTGCTCCAACTGCTGCTGCAAACGATTTTTCAGCATAGAGGTAGGATTTGCTCCAAATGGATACCATGAGATCCCTTGATCAACACCAAGCTATCCCGCAGAGGCTCTTGCTCCAAACGCAGGGTCAACTCTTTTACTGAAGGATAAAGCTCCAATGGCAATTTCTCGAACAAATTCGCATGAGCAGCTGCCTGTCCGAAAAGAGATCCGACAAGACAAATGCGACTATACACGCCTGTCGCTATCTTGCCCAAGACCTCAATATGCTCGGATAGGCTCTCGCTACCCAATTCTCTCATATCCCCCAGAATAAGAACCTTGGGTTGCTTGCCACGCATCTGTTGCATATTGGCAATGGCCAAGCTCATACTCACAGGGTTGGCATTATAGGCATCCACCACTAAGGTATTGTACTGGGTACAGGTCAGTTGGGAGCGGTTGTTCTGAGGTTTGTAGTCTTCCAATGCTCGAAGAATACCCGCCGTGGCCACATCGAAGTAGCGACCGACAGCCACCGCTGCCAAGGCATTAGGCAAATTGTAGTCACCAACCAGCTGTGTAGAGATATCATGAGGGATGGCGACTTGCTTCCAGCGGAAACTAAGTGTATAGGGTTTGGCGCGAATGATCTTGCCATAAAAAGTGGCCGAAGTGAAGGTACCATAGGTAACCTGCCGAAGGTCATGAGCCAACTCGACCAAAACAGGATCATCCGAGAAAACAAAAGCAATACCGTTGTGCTCACGCAAATAATCCATCAATTCTCCCTTGGTTCGTTTCACTCCCTCGACGGAGCCAAAGCCCTCCAGATGAGCCTTACCGACATTGGTGATCAATCCGTAGTCGGGAGCTGCTATCTCGACCAACTCCCGAATATCTCCGGGATGAGAAGCTCCCATTTCTATCACCGCAATTTGATGCTTCGGTTGCAACCGAAGCAGGGTGAGCGGTACTCCGATGTGGTTGTTCAAATTTCCTTCCGTAGAAAGGACATTATAGGCCTGACGCAATACAGCTGTAACAAGCTCCTTGGTCGTTGTTTTGCCATTGGTACCGGTAATTCCCAATACTGGCAAACCCAATTCCCTGCGGTGATGTGCGGCCAATTGCTGCAAACAGAGTAGACAATCCGATACCAAAATATAACGCTCCGCATCCTCGGGAGGGATGACGGCTGGGTCGTCCACTACTGCATAAGCTGCACCCGATTGCAGGGCAGCCGCAGCAAACTTATTACCATCGAAGTGCTCCCCTTTTAACGCAAAAAACAGACAGTCGGTACTAACCTGACGACTGTCTGTACAGACTTCCGGATGCGCAAGGAAATGACTATAAAGTTGAGTGATATTCATAAGAAGCTTTGCTTGCATCCCTTCACAAGGCGAAGGGCCTTTTTACCTTAAACGAGACCGTCACATGGGCCATCAAAAAGGCTATTTCAGCTGTTTTTGGCCATTTTTCAGACTGCAGTAACCGCAAAGCTCTTAGACAGAGAGTGAAAGAGAACGCACTTTCTGGTACGTGACCATACTCGAATGTCGACAATAATGCAGTGACTGCCGTATTACGCAATGATCTCTAAGCACAAATGTAAGGCAAAAGCCATTGTAGCCCAACAGACTCTCCAGAAGAAGAAATAAGGGGCTGTGGCAAAATTCGATTTTGCCCACAGCCCCATTTATGTGCGTTAGAATGCGCAAAAAGCAAGGCTCTAAGACTGAGGCTGAGGGGAGCATACTGGAAAGCCGAATGTCGCAAGTAACACAGCAGTTTGCGTATTATGGCACTCCGTCTGTATCCTGTACATTGTCAAATGTTCACCCTTATGGCACATAACCTTTGTAGAAAGAAAAACGAGAGGAGATCAACTCAGAGGCAAAGCATGTTGCAACTGAAACAGATGGGCAAATTCACCTCCTTGCTTCAACAATTCGGCTGGATGTCCGCTCTCAACGACCCGTCCATCCTTGAGTACAACGATCTTGTGGGCATTGGCCACTGTACGCATCCGATGGGCAATGATCAGCACCGTCTTATTGCGAATTAACTCCGAAATAGCGGACTGTATTTGACTCTCATTCTCCACATCAAGACTGGCCGTAGCCTCATCCAGCAAGACGACAGGGGCATCTTTAAGCAAAGCCCGGGCAATAGAGATGCGCTGACGCTCCCCTCCGGAGAGTCTCTCTCCATTCTCCCCGATAATCGTATCGTAGCCATTCGGCAGACGGCTGACAAACTCATCACACCGAGCCAATCGGGCGACAGCTCTGACCTCTTCGTCGGTTGCATCTTGCCGGCCTATGCGGATATTGTCCATCACACTTGCATTGAAAAGAAGGACGTCCTGAAAGACAATTGCGTAATGGCGAAGCAAACTTTCGGGATCGATAGTAGAAATATCTACCCCTCCTAAGAAAATCCGGCCATGATCAACATCCCAAAACCGGGCAGCCAGCTTGGCCGAAGTACTCTTACCTCCACCAGAAGGACCCACCAAGGCTGTCACCTCTCCCTGACGGGCAGTGAAAGAGACAGAGCGCAAGACCTGTCTATCGCCTCCATAGGAAAAATCTACCTCCTCGAAAGTAATATCATAGTTAGACACCTGAAAGTCTGATGTTCCTTGCTGGATAGGCATAGCATCCATTTCTCGCATACGGTCAATGCGAACATCAAGAAAGGCAAGAATAGCCATGTTGTTGAATACCTCCATAATCGGGTTGTAGATAGTCGACCCGATCATGAGAAATACGAGATATGTAAATAGATCAACCTCTCCTGAGACTAACAAGTAAGCCCCCACGAGAATAACCGAGGCCAACCCCAGTTTCAGGATGATATAAGATATATTGATAGAACAGCCAACAAGCAGTTCTCCCTTGATCATGCCTTGCTCACAGCTATCCAATTCGTCATCAAGCTTAGCCAAGTAGTCTGCCTCTCCGTTGTAGGACTTAATTTCCTGAATTTCCTCCAAACCCTCCTGTATACGCTCCGTGACAGCTCGCTTGACGAAGTAATGCTTCCTATGCAGACGCAACATAAACTTCTTGGATACAAAAATCACTGCAGCTGCCACTGGTACAACCCAAAGCAGGGCCAGAGAGAGTTGCCAGTTAAAACAGAACAAACCAAGTCCAACCATCGATAAACTCAAGAAAGAGGCAAAAAGCTGTGGAATGGAATGGGAGAACATTTTCTCAAGCTCCGAATTGTCCTCCATAAGCGTTGCAGTAAGGTCAGAGAGATTTTTCTCCGCAAAGAAAGCCAATGGCAACTTGCGCAACTTCTCAGCCAGACCAATACGCCTATTGGCACTTTCCACATACACGTTCGTGTAAGTATTGGTGTATTGAATCATGGCAAGGGCAAACAATATCAGCATAAAAGCAAGTGCAACAGCTATATAAAAACGCCAACCATGCAAAGCAAGAGCATGGAAATAATCATCAAGAAACAGGAAAGTAAACACAGCCGGCAACATCAGGGCAATATTGAGCAGCGTAGTCCAGACAATCCCCCCGAAAAGGGACTTGCCCCCCTGTCTCGATAGAGCAAATCTATTTTGGAAGTATGAAATCATCTTTGTGTCAATTTATTATTCGGATTAGTGATACAAGCCTCCTCCTATACTGTCCAGGCCACAGATCGCTGGTATTCATCCCACATGGAACTATACAGACCTTTCTTGGCGAGCAACTCTTCATGGTTCCCCTGCTCTGCAATCTGCCCCTTATCTACCACCAGAATACGATCTGCCTGCTGCACACTTGTCAAGCGATGTGCAATCATCAACACTGTCTTGCCTTTCATCAACTCTTGCAAAGCCTGATGTATAAGTGTCTCACTCTCGGGATCGGCAAAAGCAGTAGCCTCATCAAGCACCACAATAGGGGCATTCTTAAGAATAGCTCTGGCTAAGGCAATCCGCTGTCGTTCTCCACCGGAGAGGTAGATACCGTCCGCTCCAATTCGTGTATTCAGGCCATTAGGTAAGCGATCGACAATCTCCCTGCTTCGAGAAAGATCGATAGCCCTATTTATCGCCTCCTCTGTAGCATCGGGAGTTCCATAGGTAATATTTTCCCGAAGTGTCGTTTTGAAAAGTTTGGTATTCTGGAAAACAAAAGCAACTCTCTCCATCAGATCCTCCTTGGCCATATCACGCACATCTACCCCACCTATCCGTACACTGCCATGAGAGACATCCCAAAAGCGAGGGATTAGCCGAGCGATAGTTGTTTTGCCACTGCCGGAAGGGCCTACCAAAGCATAGGTCTTGCCCTCCGGGATCATGAAGTCTACACCATCGACAGCTTTTTGTGTCGTTCCCGGATAGCCGAAGCTCACCTGGTTGAATGCAAGGTCGTGCTGCTGAGGCCTAAGGGTTTTCTCGGCAATAGGCAAAGAACTCTCAGAGGTAAGTTGCTCCAAGCGGCTAATTGTCTCATTTGCCAAGAAAAGATTTTGTCCAAGATGCATGATCTTCATGATATTGGTGGCAAAAAGAGGGGTGACCAATAAATACAGGAACATATCTGCCAGCAACTCCGTTGGATTATCTGATTTGCCGATCAGCAAGATCGTCACCGGGATGAGGAAAAAGGCAAAACTATGTATCGCCACCATATAGAAAGACATGGGTTTCTGCCAGCTAAGAGTGTACTTCATCACCAAATCTCGATAGGAGATAATACTATCGTAAAATCGCTTAAAAGAGAATACCGTTTGCTGAAAAACCTTCACCACCGGGATCCCTCGTACATATTCAACAGCTTCGCTGCTCATCTTTTCCTGTGCATCAAGGTATCTCCGCTGGAAATCATTACGATTCGGATTCATCATAATAAACATCGTAAGACAGGCAGCCAATATGGGTATCAGACAAACCAATCCCAGACGTGGGTCAAACACGAATATAAGGATGAAGACACCCAAGGGAGCAGTTATACTCCCAATGATATCCGGCAACAAATGCGCCAGCAAGATATGTGTCTGGGAGGTATCTTCGTCTATGACTTTCCGTATTTTGCCACTAAGTTTCTTATCGAAATAGCCCAATGGCATTCTCAATACACGACGCATCGCTTCTCGTCTCATATTTAGCTCGACCCGAAAAGCAACCAGATGCGACAACATCAGGGAGCAAAAATAGAGGAGTATGGCTATGACCGAGACGCCCACAGCCCACCAAGCATAAGTCTTCACAAGAGAGCTATCTGCCAAGCCTCTACCGGACAACAGTTCACGGACGATAAACCAAATAAGAATGAAAGGCAACAATGACACCAAACCATTCATGGCCGAGAGAGCAAAGGATATGGGCAGAAGAATCTTACGCTGCCCCATGTAGGATTGGATTTTTTGAATCGTATTCATCGGAAATGCAATGTCTTTTTAGAAGCTGTATCTAGCTTTGATCCAGACTTCCGAATTGTCTCTATATCGGGCAAACAGGCTCCCATTGTCTTGCCCGGCAAACCAATCGTAACCGGCCAATAAATGCAACTGATCACTCAGAGCATAATCTCCTGAAAAACGGCTGAACCACGCTCCATTATTGAGATCGAGATAAGTAAAATTGGCAAGAGAGAGTGTACTACCCAGCATTTTTTTTGAGATATGAAGTGTAAGCAGAGAGGTATGCTCATCTTGCTCGGCAATAGGATCGTAGTCGAAAATGCTCTCTGAAGAAAGCTGAGCTGAGAGCATCCATTCGTAAGGAGCATACCAATCAGCTCCAACAAGCCAATTGAGAGAATTGAATCCCTGCTCTGGAGAACGAAAATGCTTATCTATGTTGAATGCCGCCTCTCCTCTAAGGACAAAAGCACCGAGAGGCTTGGCAATGTCTCCCCCAACGAAACCCATGCGGTAATAGCGAGGAGAGACACGCACACTGCCAGGAGTCATTCCTCTTTCGATCTGCAAAACAGGCATTTTGTTCCATGTATGCAAAGCTGCAAGAGAAAAATCTACACCCGGCAGAGTAAAGCTCAAACGACCGCCATATTCTATATTGGCCAATTTGAGGGCAGGCTTACTATCCTTGTCATCCCATTCGATTTCGTAAGACTTTTTTTGACCTGAAGAGGAGAATATACTCCATGGATTGTTTTCCCCAGTCGGCAATATATACCCCTCGAAAGTGGGTACCAATATGGTTTCGAATCGTAGCTTTTCGTTGTACAGAGAGAAGCGCAAAGCATTTACCGGCAAACGGATATCATCGTAGTCTTGAGCGAGAAACTCTGTCAAATCCATTGGAGAGACCAAGTCGGTAATACGTACTCCATCGGCAGTTCCCCAAATCACAAACTGTCGCCCAAAACTGATCTTCCAAAACTCCTCTTGATGTTCAAAATAGGCTTCTCTCAATTTCAGATTGCAAGGCCCTCCGGTGATGGGGTTATACGCAGCATCGAAAGAAGCAATAACAACCGACTCGTCGAAACGCTTGGTAAACTCTCCTCGCAGCCGTGTACGCGAACTCATAATATCATGAGGAGAGGTTACACGCATCGCATGGTAGGTATCTACAAAGCCCTTTGTATCGAATGTCACTCCTCGCTCTCCTTCCGGAGACAAGGCTCGCAGAGGCAAAGCCCCGACAATCAGGCCAAGCAACAGAATCGCATATAAACAAACAGTATCTCGATACATCATCACATACCGCCTTTCTCGAGAGTGGCAACATTAAACTTCGATTCATCCAGAGGTAAATCGAACTTAGGGTTTTTGATTTCCAAAATCGTTTGGTGTCCATTCTGTACATTAGTCATGTGCATCTTCTTGGCCACCCAAAATCCGTTCACCTTACTGATCTCGGATAGCTCCAGCCGACGATGTAGCTTGCCCATTTTGTCGTAGTACTCGACCTTGACAGGGATCAAACAATCCTGGCGTACCCAAGTCATCTTGCTCGAAAAGACATCACGGTTATCTCGTGGCTTGGACTCCACTTTCCAGCATTTATGCCCGGCAAGAGTCTCTTCTGCCAGGAGAAAATGTGTGTCTTCATCCACATGTCTGCCCCCCATGTCGTCATAGGTAAAGTCACTTCCCATGAAGTAGTCTTTCTTAGCTGAGGAACCACTGATCCGTCTGACTTTTTTCATTGAGGGGAGATAGAGCCAACGATCATCTTCTTTGTCTGCCGAATCGTAATCCCAAGTGAGAAATCCGGTTCCTTTGACATCTCCAGGATAAAGGAAAAACAGAATTGTCTTGCGGTCTTTCTTCCCTTTGCCCATATCAATCGAATAGGAGAGCAATTTGCGCTCTCTGGTACTTCCACGTTTATTGATCAGAGTCATGCCCAATTCCGACTGTCGAGTGTCTCCATCTGAGCGATCCTTCACTTTCTGCATAACATCTCGCCCTGTCTTCTGCGCAAAAGATCCGGTCGTCCAGAGAAAGGCCATGACAAGGCCTGTAAATACGATACGATTCATTGTTTCAATTATGTTTTTATTCGGTTTCTAATTCTGGTTTACTTTCCATAGGTTTCCACAAGCGAACAACGAGAACAATGTTTGTTGCCAAGACGAAAGAGAGGAGCAAAATCTGTTCTATGCAGAAAGGACTCTCTCCGAAGGTTGCAATCAAGTGAACTGCATTGAGAAGCCCCATCAAAGAAGCCCATATTCGATTGAACCAAACAAAACCTCTGCTCTCAATCAAAAGAGTAAGCAGCACCATCAGCAAAGAGCCTACTCCGAAAACAATATGACTGACCACGAAGATGGTCGGCTCGGAGCCATCCGTTCCCGGCAGCTGAATATTTGCTCCGTAGAAGAGACTGTCCAGAGAAAAAACAGAGTGGGAAATGATCCCTGTGACAACCAATAGCCACAGAAAAGCCAACTTAATTTGCTCGATTTGTTTCATAACTACTTCTTCATTTTAAGGTTGTACGATTCTCTTCTTCTCTCCTCTTGTCTCCCTCTTCCTTGCCGAAAATTTTGAAGCGACGGAATAACAAAGGAGTAATACACAAATCGGCCAAAAGAGCCGAAAGCATCCCTGCCACAGAAAGAATACCCATATGGATGAAAGAGAGATTTTCCGAAGTTGTATAGGCGGCAAAATTGGAGGAAACGATAAGGCTCGTCAGAACAATGGGAGTCCCCACAATACGGAAAGTCTTCAGAATAGCTCCACGATAGTCTCGTTGTCGATCGAACTCCAAATGGCCATGATTGATGAAGTGTATCGTGTCATCCACAGCCAGACCGAGTACCATAGGCATGATAGTGGCCGTCATCATATCAAGAGGATAATCCATCCAACCCATCAATCCACCAACAACAATGGCAGGCATTATATTAGGTATCAAGCCGATAAGCCCCACACGGACACTGCCAAAAACAACCATCATCAAGATGCCGATAATCAGTAGCGAAATCACAAATGAGCTGATCTGTCCGCGCACAATGTATTGCATCATCGTGGTAAACTGTGGCAACGATCCCACCGGTGTTATCTGTGCATCCGGGAAAAGTTTGCGTGCCAGATCGGTAATATCTTGCATCTCCCGCTCGGCTTCTCCGGAGTTGTAGGCCTGCAACTCTACCTTAATGCGCAGACGGCTGTATTCGTAGTCAATCCAGTTTTCCACCTCACTGCCACCGGCATTCTCGTAGAGTAAGAGCTGTTGGGCAACCTCCTCCTGACTGTCGGGAATGGTATAATAGGCTGCCTGACCATCGTGCAAAGTCTGGTTGAGATCCTTAATCACATTCAAAACCGATGTAGTACGCTTGGTGAGAGGATAGTTCTCCACAACACGAGCCACGGAGTCCAGAGCCTTGAGAGCTTCGGGATTTTTGGCTGCACCGGGATTTTTGAGATCTATCATGATGTCATAGGAATAGACCGAACCAAGCTCACTCTCCCCTACTTCCATTATATCCTTTACATAGTCGATCCTCCGTCCCATAGTCCTGTCTATATCGAAAGCTGCCTCTATATTGGTAAAGTGGTAGAGGAGACCAACAGTGAATATTCCAAACACCAGCAAGATCTTTTTCTCATTGTTCAGGATCCAATCCCCAAAAGCCTCCAAATGGCGATCGATCCACTGCTTACCTATCGTGGCAGCGTTCTCCACTGGCTTGCGATCTTTACCAAAGCTCAGAGTTACTGGCATGACCAACATAGAAATGAAGAAAGTCAGAAGTACACTGAGTGAGGTAACAATCCCGACAAAATGCATCGGAACTACAGGAATAGTAAGGAAAGACAGAAGAGCAGCAAAAGTGGTCAAGGCACTAAACAAGATGGGCCAACCAGTTTCTCCAATCGTTTCGATAGCTGCCAACTTGCGTTTCCCATGCAGACGAAGTTGCCGCTTGAAGAAAGAATGGATATGTATGTTGTAGGCTATCGCAATGGCAAAAGCCAAAAGCATCGGGATCAATATCATCGCACTATCTATACTCAAACGGAAATAGCCCACTAAGCCATAGGCAATGATGATAGAGCTCACAGCCGTGAGAATCGGTACCACTACTCCTCGGACTGAGCGAGTAAAGAGAGCAAGAACGATTAGAGCACAGACAATAGCCAAACTCATTACTCGAGTCATCTCCTTCCCGATCCAATCCAGTTTACGGGCAGACAAATAAGGCATACCGGTACCTCTCGGGTTCAGCGGGGCATATTCGCTCTTGCTTAGTATCCGGTGAAGCTCTCTACCTGTAAGCATCTCAGGCGCAACACTCCCCTTTCCTTTATTCCAGACAGAATCTTCCGGGAAAGGGCGAAGCTTGAGCAACACCCAAGTCAATGTACCGTCTTTGGAAACCAGACGGCTGGCAATGTGTGGCTTGCGATAGGCTTTGCGCCGTATCTCAGCCAAGGCTGCCGGATCAGAAGGGATCTCCTCGGGAACAATCTGCTCGATGGATATTCCCTCCTCATTGCCTTCCATAAATTCTATATCGGTAAGCGAAGTAATCTTATCCGCATAAGACATACTATCCAACATCTCGTTGGACAATTTGCGGATCAGCTCCAGACTCTCCTTGCTAAAACTGTCTTCACAGCGCGTAAGGACGGCAGCATAGTTGTCGTTACCGAAAATGGACTTGAACTCTTCTGTTTTGACCATCATGGGATCGTCTTCGAGGAAGTAATCCTCCCAAGAGGTCTTGATGTTCAGAAAAGACAAGCCAAAGAGCCCTATAACAAGCAGCAAAACAAAAAGCCCCAAAGAGAGAAAACGCCTGTGAATAATGTACTCCGCACGACGATAAAACCATTTGTTGATTCGTTCGATCTTCATTGCTATAAATAATGTGGTTATTCAAAATACTCCCGACCAAATGCCTCTCTCAAACCGGATCCAACGGCCATCATCCTCTCATCAACTCAGTCCAACCGGCCGTTCCGAATGCAATATATTCCGAGAGAGCTCGCTCTATCTCCTGCTCGGTCAACTCTTCGTTGGCTATGATCTCGGTAAATATGATCATCCACCACGTGGAACTCAGCTTGACAAAGAGAGGGGATACCTCCGCCTTGAATTGCGGATATTTCTTTCGAAATCGCTCCAGATACACCTTACCCACCTCGGTTTGGCGACGGACAACCTCTTCTCTGAAAGACTCCAAGGAAGATCCTCCAGAGAGCAACAGCAGGAGCTTAAGCTCTGCCCGATATGTACGGGTAAGAGACATAAACTCTTGCACCATTTTCTCTCGATAGCGATCCGGAGCAGACATGTACAACTCCATATCCTCATCGCTATTGTGTTCCTCCAACATCTTGTTGAATGCATTCAACAAAGGAGAGAGTACCTCTCTGAAAAGGCAATCCTTATGATCGAAATGGTTGTATATATTGCTAACTGCCACCGCACTCTCTGCAGCTATCACACGCAAAGAGGCTCCACGGAACCCCTTGGCAAGGAACTCTTCCCGAGCTGCTCGTACGATCCTTTGGCGAGTTGTGTTATTGCTCGTTGACTTCATCTGTTTTGTTCATTAGGGTTCGGCACAACGGAGAATAAGGAAGAAGTCTCCTCATATCCAAAGGCTTATTACCAAGATCTGAGACAAAAGTATCGAGCATGAACACTGTTCACAATGCCTACAGTTGGGTATTTCCTTCTCTTTTTTTCAGTATTTTTTAGTATGGATGACGAATTGCCAATTAGAGGCCTTCGGACCCAAAACGATCATTTATCAAAAACATAGGCAAATAGACTGCATTTTAATAGAATACAACATCCTATAAATGGGCAGCGGGACGTAATTTTTATTTGCACGGGAGAGAGCGAAAATTCTCTCCTCAGAGAATTTTCGCTAACACAGGAGAGAACAAAAATTCTCTGAGGAGAGAATTTCGGCTCTCTCAAAACACCGATGAATAGGGCTTTTTCAGGATGGGTCAAAAGGGGGTAAAGTTGAGGAAACCCTTGTGTGGCAAAGTGTTTAATTTCATTTTGTACCTTTGTTGAACAAATTAGGAAAGAACCGATTTATAATGGCAGGGGCATTCCCCATTGAAACAACAAGCAAGATGATAGATATTACGACTACTTATGCAGGGCTGCAACTCAAAAATCCTATCGTAGCAGCCAGTTCGGGTTTGACAAGCAATATCAACAAGATCAAAGAGCTGGCAGCTCAGGGAGTGGGAGCTATCGTGTTGAAATCTCTCTTTGAGGAACAAATCGAGATGCAGGGACAGTCAATGCTGGAGCACACCGACTACCCGGAGGCAGCCGACTATATAGCCCAGTATGTGCGTGGAGAACAGGTGAATCAATACCTCGACTTGATCAGTCAAGCCAAGCAAAGTACCGATGTACCGGTAATCGCCAGTATCAACTGCTTCCGGGCGGATGCATGGGCAGACTTTGCAGGTCGCATAGAGCAAGCAGGAGCAGATGCTATCGAACTGAATGTAATGCGCCTGGAGACAGATCTGTTTGCCAAAGAAAGCTATGAAGACCAGTATGTCGCCATCGTAGCATCCATTGTCAAGGCTGTAAAAATCCCTGTGACAGTGAAGCTTTCTCGCACATTAAGCAACATCCCTGCATTGGTAGACAAATTGCGTGCTACCGGAGCCAAAGGAATCGTGCTATTTAACCGCTCCTATCGCACCGATGTAGACATAGAGACAGAAAGTCTGTGCTCCGGAAATGTTTTCTCTCAACCAACAGACATCTGCGACACTCTCAGATATACAGGCATCTGCTCCGCCCTGATCCCTGGTGTGAGCTTGGCAGCCTCAACCGGAGTACATGGCTGGGAAGAGGTGGTTAAATGTATTTTGGTAGGCTCTTCGGCAGTGCAGATGTGTTCGGCCCTGTATAAGGGGGGCAGCACTGCTATCAAAGAAGCTATACTTGGCCTGACCACGTGGATGGAGCGCAAAGGTTATCGCTCCATAGAGGAATTTAGAGGACGCCTGAACGCTGCTGACATCAAATCGGCTACAATGTTTGAGCGTATGCAATTTATGAAGTACTTTTCGAGACACGAATCCAACTAAGCAATACGCATCCTGTCAGAGGACTTGTGTCGGGTACATATCGGTCGCAAAACAGGAGCAACACAGAAACAAATAAGGATAGAAAAAACATGAAAAAGACAAGTATTATTGCAGCTCTGGCAGCCACAGCTCTACTGATCAGCGGATGCGGACTCAGCAACGCAATCAAGGGAGGAGCCATAGGTACAGGTGCCGGTGCCGCTATTGGAGCCGGTATAGGTAAGGTGGCCGGGAATTCCGGCATGGGTGCCATCATAGGGGCAACCATAGGAGGAGCAGCCGGTGCTATCATCGGGAACAAGATGGACAAGCAGAAAAAGGAGCTAGAAACTCAACTCCCCGATGCCAAGATAGAAGCAATCAACGATGGCGAAGCTATCCGAGTAACATTTGACAGCGGTATCCTCTTCCAGACAGGCAAGAGTGACCTGAACGCCGCTTCACGCTCCGCTCTGAGCAAATTTGCGAAAAACATCAACGAAAATCCAGATACGGATATTGAGATTATAGGTCATACCGACAGTACCGGTAGTGATAGGGTGAACAATCCGCTCTCAGAACGTCGTGCCAAGGCTGTGTATAGCTTCCTTAACGCTCAAGGAGTTGCCACCTCTCGTATGCAATACAGTGGCAAGGGTAGCTATGAGCCTATTGCAGACAACAGCACAGTGGAAGGTCGTCGTCTGAACCGCCGTGTGGAAGTGTACATCCTGCCGAATGCCAAGATGATAAAGGAAGCAAAGCAGGGCTCTCTGTAAGCAAAACTTATCAAGAGTCTCCGCATCAAACGCAAAGGAGACAACGAAAATTAGACAGCGCAAGCGGAGAAGAAGGCCGGTATCCGAGCCCCGTTCTCGCTTGTCGCTGTCTTTGTTTTTTCACAGTCACATAATATTACCTCAAACTGATTAGCAGCCAACAAATGAAACGAAGAAACCTTTTTCCGGTCTGCGCTCTGGCATTCGCTCTCAGCTCGACATCTCTCTCCCTTTTGGCTTGTTCCGGATCTCGCAGCCGAACGGAGGCACAGGCAGACACAACCCGAAACACTCAGGTAGCTCACGAGCTGGAAACGCTGGCCTTCCCCTTGCCGGATGTGCCCTCTTATCTAATAGAGCCACATGATCGCGCAAAATATTTGCTGCTACACTATTGGGACAAATGCTCCTTTACCGACACAACCGAGCTACAAAAAGGAGGACGTATGGAAGCCAGTTTTGCCAACTTCGCAGCATTGGCAGCCAATATGCCATTAGCAGAAATACAACAGTCTTTGCTGGTGCCTCTGGAAAAATCGTCAGGAAAAATGCTCAACTTCTTCCTAAAGATGTACGAGAAGTATTACTATTTCTCCAACTCCCCGATGCACAATGAAGAGTTTTATATCCCCATCCTCGACTGGGCTGAACAATCACCCAAACTCGACTTTGCCTCACAGGAGCGTCTCAAAGCTCGAGCTAAACTTGTCCGCCGCAACAGGGTGGGATCAAAAGCATTCGACTTCGCTCTTGAAATGGCCGACGGCTCCCAACGTAAGCTCCACTCTTTCGCAGGTGAATACCTATTGCTCATATTCTATTCTCCGGGTTGCCATACTTGCCAGATGACAATAGAGCAAATCAACAATACACCGGAAATAGGACGCCTACACACCTCCAAACGTGTGCGCTCCCTTTATGTATATGCAGAGAACGACAAAGAAGCATGGCTCAACTACCGTTCCCAACTGCCCTCCTATGCCTACAATGGGATGAACACGGATGGGGCGATCCTCTCCCGAGAGCTGTATGACCTCAAGGCCTCCCCCACCATATATCTGTTGGACAAAGAAAAGAAAGTCCTTCTCAAAGATGTATCCATAGAGACTGTTCTGGATTATCTAAACTTCCACTTATAAATACACTTCGATGAAAGGCATCGTACTTGCCGGTGGATCCGGCACACGACTCTATCCTCTCACCATCGGCCTGAGCAAACAGCTATTGCCAGTTTACGACAAACCTATGATCTACTATCCGATCTCGGTACTTATGTTGGCCGGCATCCGCGAAATTCTGCTCATATCCACCCCACAAGACCTACCGCAATATCGCCGTATGCTGGGTGATGGATCGGCTTTCGGCATATCAATTGCCTATGCTGAGCAACCCGAACCACGAGGGCTGGCAGAAGCCTTCATCATAGGGCGAGAGTTTGTCGGCAGCGAAGCTGTATGTCTGGTGTTGGGCGACAATATCTTTTATGGACAATCATTCTCCTCTACCCTTCTTTCAGCTGCCGACAAAGTGGAGAAAGAGGGTAAGGCTATCATTTTCGGCTATCGAGTCAAGGATCCTAACCGCTACGGAGTGGTAGAGCTGGACAAAAACGGCAAAGCGATCAGTATCGAAGAAAAGCCCTCCAACCCCAAAAGCGATCTGGCCGTTGTAGGTCTCTACTTCTACCCACCATCTGTGGTAAACATCGCAGCCAATGTACGCCCCTCGAATAGAGGGGAACTGGAAATCACATCTGTAAACAATGCCTACCTCACCCAAGGAAATCTCTACGTAGAAATGCTGGGGCGCGGATTTGCATGGCTGGATACTGGCACACACGAGGCTCTGGCTCAAGCCTCTACCTATGTGGAAATTTTACAGAAAAGGCAGGGGTTAATGATAGCCTGTCTCGAAGAAATCGGTTACAGGCATGGCTGGCTGTCTCGGGAAAAGTTGCAAGAAAGGGCGGCTCTCATGCCGGGTAACGATTATGGCCTCTACTTGTACAGCTTGTTGGGTTAAGAAGGAAACCTCCCCGGACACATACTCCACTTGTATGGTGTTTGAGAGGGCTTGTGCAGGAGAAATGTTAGTTGTACCTTCGTGGCTGATTATCGATCTACGCCCGTATTAGGCGGGGGTAGTATTTATGTTTAATAAAAAACAATAAGAGAATGTATCTCGACAAAGAAAAGAAGGAAGAGATCTTCGGCAAGTATGGTAAGGCTACAACCGATACGGGTAGCCCCGAGAGCCAAATCGCACTCTTCACCTATCGTATTCAGCACTTGACCAAGCACTTGCAGGAAAACAAGAAAGACTTTGCTACAGCCCGTTCGCTCAAGCGTCTCGTAGGCCGTCGTCGTCAGTTGCTGGACTATCTTACTCGCAAAGATATCGAGCGTTACCGTGCTATAATCAAGGAGTTGGGCATCCGTCGCTAAAAAGACTCGCCTCAAGATCTTGAACAAAGTGCCTCCCAGAGAGGGTCACACTTACGGTTCGGAGGGTATTGCAGAATAAACCTGCAATACCCTCTTTTTCTTTTGAGAACTCCTGCAATAAAAAGGCAGCCAAAATCAATCGACACTGCCCCTATCAACGTTTCCTCTTCTTCCTCAAAAGTGTCGATCCCAAAGTCTTAGGTCCAAGCTTGAAGCCTAATTCTTTTTCTTTTGAAATAATCATATATTTGTGATCGGCTGTCTGTTTTAATCCAAAGGATAGCCATAAGAGGATATCTTAGTCACAAAGACATTATTTCTAAACAACAACAAAACACAAACAACAATGGACATCAACAAGTATCCAGCCGAGCCATTTCGCATCAAGAGTGTAGAACCCGTGAAAATGAATTCTCGCCAGGAGCGGGAGCGTATGATCAAGGAAGCAGGTTATAATACCTTCCTGCTCAATTCAGAAGATGTATACATCGACTTGCTTACCGATAGTGGTACCAATGCCATGAGTGATCGTCAATGGGGAGGTATGATGCAGGGTGATGAGGCTTATGCTGGCAGTCGCAACTGGAAACATCTGGAAGCAACGGTACAGGAGCTTTTCGGGTTCAAGCATATCGTTCCCACTCACCAGGGGCGTGGGGCGGAAAACTTACTGAGCCGTATCGCCATCAAACCGGGACAATACGTACCGGGGAACATGTACTTCACGACTACCCGCTACCACCAGGAGCACAACGGTGGTATTTTCGTGGATATTATTCGGGATGAGGCACACGATGCCGGTCTGGATATTCCTTTTAAGGGAGATATATCTCTCGACAAACTACAGAAACTAATCGATGAAAAAGGGGCCGAGAATGTCGCCTATGTCTGTCTGGCTGTAACAGTGAATTTGGCTGGAGGGCAACCGGTATCGATGAAAAATATGCGTGCCGTACGCAAGCTGACGGCCAAGTACGGTATTAGGGTGTTCTTCGATGCCACACGCTGTGTAGAAAATGCCTATTTCATCAAAGAGCAGGAAGAGGGCTATGCCGACAAATCAATACAAGACATCGTATTGGAGATGTTCAGCTATGCCGATGGTTGCACGATGAGTGGCAAGAAAGACTGCTTGGTGAATATCGGAGGCTTCCTTTGTATGAATGACGAGGATTTGTTCCAAGCCGCCAAAGAATTGGTTGTCGTGTACGAAGGAATGCCGTCTTATGGAGGCATGGCCGGACGCGATATGGAAGCGATGGCCATCGGTCTTCGCGAATCAATGCAATACGAATATATCCGTCACCGGGTATTGCAGGTGCGTTACCTTGGGGAGAGGCTACTCGAAGCCGGTATTCCTATCATCCAACCCGTAGGTGGTCATGCAGTGTTCTTGGATGCCAGACGTTTCTGTCCCCACTTGAAACAGGAGCAGTTCCCGGCACAAAGTTTGGCTGCCAACCTCTTTTTGGAAAGTGGTGTGCGATCTATGGAAAGAGGTATCGTATCGGCTGGTCGTGATGCTAAAACAGGGGAAAACCATGCACCGAAGCTCGAAACAGTGCGCCTAACTATCCCCAGACGTGTATACACCTACAAGCATATGGATGTGGTAGCCGATGCTGTGATCAAGCTCTACCGTCACAAAGAAGACATTAAAGGCTTGCGCTTCGTTTATGAGCCTAAGCAGCTTAGATTCTTCACAGCTCGCTTTGAGGAGATAGACTGATCAATTCAGATAGCGATCTCAAAATACTCGCCTGTAACTGAAGGCAGGATACCCTCAAAAAAGAAGCCTCCTTGCAGATTAGCTAATCTGCAAGGAGGCTTCTTTTTACTCGACTCTTAAAGTCGTACGATCTATTCACTGTCAATCAATGCTGTTTACCCGTCCTAAGAACATCAACTTACCACTACCAGCATGGCTGATAGTAAAGAAGAATGGATGGTCTGCCTTGAATTCGACCGGCTCTTCCGGGGCAGCAGTGTCGGTAAATATCACCGCAGTGGCAGCTGCCGCTTCTACGCCCTTTTCGTCCCATCCAACCATACACTTCTGCAACACCTTACTTACCAGAAGGTTAGGATTATCCATTATTCCCATGAGGTTACCCGGTTGGGTAATCTTGCTCAAACCCAGTTGTCGTGCTCCTTCCTGATCAGCGTCATTAAGTAACAGCATCGATTTGGTGGTAAATTTATATTTGGGCAAGTAGATATCCACCGTCCTCATTATGGCATTCTCTTCCTTTGCAAAGACCTTGATTGGGTCATGCTTGGCAAAAAACTCAGCCGTCAGTTCTTGTTTTTTGTTTTTGGGGAGGATGATATCAAGGAAGAAACCTTTCTTCTCTGTTGGCAGACGCAATATCTGAGCCTCGGGCAAATCGGCCAAAGTCTCAGTTCTACATCCTCGAAGCATTTCCACTTCTTGCTTAGCCCCAGTTGCTACCATAAATTCCCCTTTCTTAGTATCTGCCTTACTGAAAGGCCTGTCCCATGGAGTATTGAAATACAATACATTTGTGAGAATCATAGCCAAATCATCCGAAGCCAAATCCTCTGATAGTAGATTCTTGATTTTTCCATAACTCTTACGCTCTATCCACTCGTTTATGTAGCGAATAGCCTCCCCCTTAGATAAGTTGAGAACCGACATGGCAGCATCGAAATACTTAAGCATCACCGGTGGATAGTCGGCTTTGAGTTTCTGCACCCGTTGCTCATCCACCCAAAGGGCATTAGCCACAAACAAGCGTCTCTCAGAGCTGGTCGTTTCCAAGTCTTTTGTCAAACGTCTATGATATTCGGAGAGCTGTTGTCTGTCTGCCGAACTCCATCCCATTGCATTTACCAACTCCCCTCGAGCCTCATCGGAAGCCCCCGCAGCTACCATGGCAATGGCATATTCCCAAGAAAGGGGAGAGAGAATCAAATTTTCATTACGACTCTTCGAAGCCACATAGGCAAACATCTTATAGGCAAAACCATTGGCACCCTTCACCAACAACTTGTCGGCCTCTGTAATCGGCTCATTATCCGTATTCTTTATAGATGGAACATCCGCTCCCTTTTCGGGCAATTCGGGCTGAGAAAGGATTGCCACCCCTCCCTCCGGTATCGGAATTTCCGGCTGGGGTACATCGGCCCCTTTCGGACTATCCTTACCACATCCCACAAGGAAGAATACGGAAGACAACGCTAGGCAAATCAATTTTGTTTTCATAACTCCTCTGTTTTATTTGTGAAACCTATTTTCAACACTCACTACATTCTCTTTCGTCTCTCTGTACTCTGCCACACCGCAGAGACTTAGGCCTCAGAAAAAGGCCGATGAGCAAAGGGAACTACCTTGACAAATCCGCTGAAACGAAAGTGAACCCACGTAGACAATCTCCTCTCTCAACTCTTAAATGATCTTAAGTAAGAAATACTGCATAAAAACTTTGCATCATACAGTTTTTGTTGTGCGATCATAGATCTTGAGCTCTGACTACACATCCAAATCTCCCAATATCTTCGTGATTGCTACACTAAAAAAACGCCCAAAAAGAATGCGAAAACGGCCTTTTGAGGATCTGCGCAGCAGTCTCGTCTTACAATGCAGCATTTGTCTTAATTTTGCCGAAGTCCCTGCCCTGAGGGAGGAGACTTGCACAACTTCGCCTCTGAGGTCACTTAAGAACCTGAAATGAATACTGTTTACGACAAAGACGATTTGCAGACCGCTGTACGCACGCTTCGGGAAGGAGGAGTGATCCTCTACCCTACCGACACCGTATGGGGAATTGGCTGTGACGCCACCAATTCGGCCGCAGTGCAAAAAGTGTATAAGCTCAAACAAAGATCGGATTCCAAAGCTGTGCTCGTACTGATCGACCATGAGGCCAAGCTACCCGGTCTCATGAGAGAGGTACCCGAATTAGCCTACAATATGATAGATCTGGCTGTCAGACCTCTGACGATCATCTATCCAGCGGCTCGCAATATCGCCCCTGAACTGCTTGCAGAAGACGGCAGTTTAGGAATCCGCATCAGTAAGGAAAACTTCAGTCACGAATTGTGTCGCATGCTCGGCAGACCTGTTGTTTCTACCTCTGCCAACATCAGTGGCGAGCCCTCCCCGGCTTGCTTTGCTGAAATAAGCCAGAAAATAAAGGAAGGTGTAGACTATATAGTTCGCTACAGGCAAGACGATAGAAGCAAAGCCTTGCCCTCCCAAATCATCAAATTGGAAGTTGATGGTCAGGTAAAAGTGATTCGAGAATGAATGCGGAGTCATCTTTGAGGAGAAAGTACATCCTAACCGATGTTTTAAGCACAAGCATCGTATACATTGGCTACAATGGCATACGCAACGAGCTGGAACATGGAGTCGGCCTACTGTCTTGGGACTATCTACTAAGTATCAAATCCATTGCCGTATATCTAGCCTTTGTAGGGTTTTGGATCGGTTTCTTTGCCCTTTCGGGGTACTACAATAAGCCTAAGAATAAGAGCCGTTTAGTGGAGTTTTCCTCCTCGATCATCAGCATTTTCTTAGGTTCAGTGATCACTTTCCTACTTTGGGTTGTGGATGATATACTCCACAATACGAGTCTTTATTTACCACTCTTTCTCTATCTGACAGGGATGATGCTGGCAATCGTTTATCCTCCCAGACTGATACTGACCACCCTGTTGATCAGAAAAGATCGGCGGGAAGGAGTCAAGAGTAAGGTCCTACTCATCACTGACCGAGAAGCATTCGACAGAAGCCGAGCCATCTTACAACAGATGGGAAAAGAGATTATCGAAGAAATGTGCATGGATCTTGGCAATACTGCCGAAGAAAGAGAAAGAGAGCTGGACAGACAGATTGAAGATATCAGTTATGCTATATCCGTACACAACCCCGAATCTCTGGTCGTCTCGCTCGAAGGGACTCGTCCGGAACTCATCAGTCTACTACTCTACAAACTTTACCCCTTCAAGTTACCAATCAAAGTCCCCATACAAAGCTTATTCTTTGCGGGTGCCAAAGTGAAAGTGACGGCTATGACAGGAGAGCCCATGGTGGATATGACTGAGACCAATATGGCCGAATGGGAGAAAAATGTCAAATGGCTTTTCGACAAAGTATTCTCTCTTTTGCTACTTGCCCTTACATCCCCTCTGCTACTCTATCTGAGTATACGTGTAAAACTCTCCTCGGAAGGCCCTGTTATCTTCTGTCAGGAACGTATCGGCTTGCATGGCAAACCATTCATGATATACAAGTTCCGATCGATGTATCAGGGAGCTGAAATGGATGGACCTAAGCTCAGTTCGGACAACGATCATCGTATCACTAAGCTGGGCAAACGATTGAGGAAGTATCGCCTTGACGAATTGCCACAATTTTGGAATGTACTCAAAGGCGATATGAGCTTCGTGGGGCCAAGGCCGGAAAGAGCACATTACATACGCCTACTTATCCAACGTGCACCCTACTACTACCTGCTGCACAATGTTCGTCCGGGAATTACCTCTTGGGGAATGGTGCGCTATGGCTATGCTTCAAATCTGGAAGAAATGCACGAGAGGCTCAAATACGATTGGCTCTATTATGAGAACATGTCGCTGCAACTGGATCTGGCAGTACTGGTATATACACTGAAAACTCTCATCAAAGGAAGTGGAAAATGAAAAAGACAAGTGAGGGCAATATGTCTCAATGGTTCAAGAGCTTGCTGCTGTGGCGCGAAAAGCACATCAGCCAAAGAGCTTTTGTACTGATGTTAGCTTTCCTCATTGGGCTATGTACAGCCCTCTGTGCTACCCTGCTGAAAGAAACAATACACCATATACAGGCTTTTTGGATAGCCCAATCGAGGTCATACAACTTCCTCTATCTACTACTACCGGTAATCGGGATTCTCATCACAGCTCTTCTTGTGCGCTACGTGATACGGGACGATATAGGACATGGGGTCACCAAGATATTGCTGGCTCTGTCTCAACGGAAAAGCCGGATCAAGCCGCACAATATGTGGTCTTCCATGTTGGCGAGCTCCATTACGATTGGCTTTGGAGGATCAGTTGGGGCCGAGTCTCCTATTGTCCTGACAGGGGCTGCCATCGGGTCAAATATAGGGCGGCTTTTCCGTCAAGAACAGAAGATGCTTATGCTTTTGGTTGGCTGCGGTGCTGCGGGTGCCATAGCCGGTATCTTCAAAGCTCCGATTACAGGTTTGGTATTCGTCGTTGAAGTTTTGTTGATGGATTTCACACTCAACAGTATTTTGCCTTTGCTGGTCAGCTCCGTAACCTCGGCTGCCGTATCTTATATCATCGGAGGGACGGAAGCAATGTTCCATTTTAGCCAGACTGAACCATTCTCTCTGGATCGTATTCCTTTTGCGATTTTGCTGGGTATTCTCTGTGGTCTCCTTTCTCTCTATTTCTCCAAAATGATGTTTATGCTGGAGGGGAGGATGAAAGGGATGCGCTCCTACACAAAACGTTTCCTCATCTCTGCTCTTATCCTATCGGGCCTGATATTCCTCTTCCCTTCCCTCTATGGAGAGGGTTACATCACGATAGAACGGCTCATCAACGGAAACTATGCCACACTCATGGAGGGGAGTCTGTTTGAGCGGTGGAGCGACTCGTACTGGCTGCTCTTCGTGTTCTTGGGCTTTAGTGTGCTCTTCAAGGTATATGCCTCCGTTGCTACCAATTCTGGGGGAGGCTGTGGCGGTTTGTTTGCGCCTAGTCTTTTTGTAGGCGGACTTACTGGCTTTATGTTCGCCTATGCGATCAACTTTTTCGGGTTTATCCGCCTGCCACACAAAAACTTCACCCTCATGGGGATGGCTGGAGTAATGGCAGCCGTCATGCACGCTCCACTCACGGGGATTTTCCTGATTGCCGAGCTTACCGGTGGATACGATCTGTTCCTCCCTCTCATGATGGTATCGATCAGTGCCTATGCCACGATCCGCATATTTATGCCACACTCTATCTATTCGCTCCGTTTGGCCAAAGAGGGCAAACTACTCACCCACCAGAAAGACAAAGCTGTATTGCGACTCATGTCTGTCGATAGCGTTGTAGAAACAGAGTTCGAACCAGTAATGCCCCAGATGACTCTCGGAGACATGGTGCAAGTCATAGGCAAATCTACTCGCAATGTCTTTCCTGTAGTAGACGAAGAGGGAATACTGCTCGGGGTTGTGCTGTTGGACAATATCCGCAACATCATGTTCAGACCGGAATTGTACGACCGCTTCAAGGTGGAAAAATTCATGGTCTCCCCTCCAGCCAAGATCAATAACACGCAGTCTATGGAGGACATCATGCGTATTTTTGACGACACTCAGGCATGGAATTTACCCGTAATCGATACAAATGGACATTATCTGGGATTTATCTCCAAATCGAAAGTATTCAACTCTTATCGAACCGTATTGGTTGAGACCTTCGAGGGAGACTAACCTCTACCAATCCTCCCACATATTCTATTTTCAGTACTACAATCGGTCCAACGGATGAACAAATTCTACTTCAAAACCTCCTATAGGTCTGTCTGTCTGCTTTACAATCTATTACTGTCTCTGGTATTCCTCAATATCGGCCGGCTGGTTTTTGCCCTCTACAATCATGACTACTACCAACATCTAAGCCCCTCAGAAGTATCCACAGCTTGGCTCGGTGGGCTGCGATTCGATGCCTCTGCAATGGCCTACCTCTGCGCCCCCTTCGTGCTGGTATTTCTCTTTTTGGCATTCTTGCCAAACAAGGTTTACACCCACAAGATCTCACGCAGAGTTTTGCGTTGGTCTTTCTTCATACCCAATGCAATGGGAGTCATTCTTAACGTGGGAGACAGCGGCTATTTCCCTTATGTATTGAGACGTACTACAATGAGCGTCTTTCAGGAGTTCTCCAACGACTCTGTCCCCTTGATCATGGGAAGGCTTTTAGTACAGTACTACGGGCTTACGTTGTTGGGTGTGGGTTTGGTATTCCTCTTATGGTGGATGACGGGGAGAGTCCGCTTCCAGACAGAAAGGGAGAGTTCGGCAATTCGCAGGATCGTGGGAGCTTCTCTCGGCTCACTGCTGATAGCTCTGCTCTTCGTGGGAGCTATGAGAGGAGGTTGGGCACATAGTTTGCGACCTATTACATTGAGCAATGCCAGTTTGTATGTAGAAAATACCAAGGATAGAGATCTGGTGCTCAACACTCCATTCTGCCTGATACGCACAATGGGGAAAAGAGTATTGAAAGAGGTGGAATACATTCCCCAAGAAAAAGCACAACAGCTCTTCAACGGGGTCTACCAAGCAGCTCCGACAACAGATTCGGACAGTCTATTCGGAGCCTATCGAGGCTACAATGTAATGATCTTCATTGTAGAATCTTTCTCCAAAGAACATATCGGAGCACTGCAAGAAGACGGCCGAGGCTTCTCTCCCTTCATCGACTCTCTCATCAGGCACGAAGACGTGCTCAGTTTCCCCTACGCCTTTGCTAATGGACGAAAGTCCATTGATGCGATGCCTTCTATCCTCACTTCTGTCCCAGCATTGGGGACCAACTTTGTCACCTCGCACTATTCAGGTAACGAGGTTTTGGGAATGCCACGGTTATTGTCTTCGCATGGCTACCAACATACGGTATTTATGCATGGAGCACCGAATGGATCAATGGGGTTCGATGCGTTTGCCAAACAAGTCGGTTTCCGGGAATACTATGGAATGAACGAATATCCGGAGAAGAACGACTTCGATGGAACTTGGGGAATCTGGGATAAACCTTTCCTACTCCAGTCTGCCGATGAACTCTCGCACAAGCCCACTCCTTGGATGGCCTGCCTTTTCACGCTGTCCAACCATGCTCCCTTCAAGGTTCCCAAGGAGGATGAAGGATGTTTCCCTCTCGGTTCTCTCCCTCAACACCAGTGTGTAGGCTATACCGACAGCGCATTCAAGGCATTTTTTGAGAAAGCGAAGCAGCAGGAGTGGTACTACAATACCTTGTTCGTATTCACAGCCGACCATGCCTCACAATCCTGCAGGCCAGAATACCAGAATACCCCCGGCAGCTACGCCGTACCCATGCTTTGGTTTGCCCCCGGGAAACCTCTTACTCGCTATCATATCGACACAAACACTATTGTACAACAGGCAGATATCTACCCATCAATCAACTACCTGCTTGGCATAGAAGAGCGTATTGTTGCATTCGGGCAAAACATGTTCGATCCGAAGGCTCCCCACTATGCATTGTGTTTCGACGGTGACTACAAATTGATGAGTGCCGATCGGGTTGTTTCTCTGAAAGAATCGGGAGAACTTAAATCCGAACACTTGCAAACTCCTCTACTGCCGGATACGGAAAACTCTGTTGTGCCGGATAAATTCTTACCAGCTGTCGTACAGAATTACAATAGTCGCCTGATTCATAATCGGCTTATACAAAAATAGCCTGCACTGCACCTGTCATAGGATACCTTCGGATAGCCCGCAAAACCTACTGTACGACTATCTCGGGAAGCAGATTTTGCACAACAACTCCCCTATTGGAAGGAAGTCTCTAGACTTTCAGAAAAGGCTTTGTACCTTCGCATACCGAGCTTGTTGCACAGGGAAGGACATCTGCAGATAGGTTGCCTTTTAGCTCCTTTGAGGTTTGTGATGTCCCCTCTTTGGGCTTACAGCAACGGTTCATTAGCAGATAAAGACCGCACAGATGAAAGTATGTATAGCCGAAAAGCCAAGTGTAGCACGAGAAATTGCCGCTATCCTGGGAGCCAGAGAGAAACATGATGGCTACTTGGAAGGGAATGGCTATCGAGTCACCTGGACTTTCGGCCATCTCTGTACGCTCAAAGAACCTCAGGACTACCGCCCCGACTGGCGAGTATGGGCTGTGAGGAACTTGCCGATGATTCCTCCCCGATTCGGTATCAAACCAATCGATATCACATCATACCGCAAACAGCTGGATATCATAGCCCGGATTGTAGCAGAAGCTGAGGAAGTGATCAACTGTGGCGATGCCGGGCAAGAAGGAGAGTTGATACAGCGTTGGGTATTACAGCAAGTTGGCTGCAATTGCCCGGTAAAACGCCTTTGGATATCATCCCTAACTAAAGAAGCTATCTCCGAAGGCTTCGCTTCTCTCAAGCCGGCCGAATCTTATCAAGCTCTCTACGAAGCCGGATTAGCAAGAGCCATAGGAGACTGGCTGCTCGGGCTCAATGCCACTCGTCTCTATACCCTACTATATGGCAGTCGCGGACAAACTCTTTCGGTGGGGCGTGTGCAGACCCCTACTTTAGCCCTCTTGGTATCTCGTCGCAAAGAGATCGAAAGCTTCATTCCCGAACCTTATTGGGAGCTGAAAACGACTTACCGGTCTGTCCTATTCCACGCAGCCAAAGGTCGCTACACAGATCGGGAAGAAGCTCTTGCCGCTATCGAACAAATCAGAGAAGGACTTTTTGAAATTACATCCATAGAGGGAAAGAAAGGGAAAGACTTACCTCCCTACCTCTTCGATCTGACGGGCTTACAAGTAGAGTGTAACAAGAAATTCGGCCTTAGTGCAGAGGAGACCTTACATACAGTGCAGACACTATATGAGCGCAAACTTACTACCTATCCGAGAGTAGATACTGTCTGTCTGCCGGAGGATATTTACCCCAAAGCTCCTGATATACTCAAAGGACTAAAGGGCTATGAACCCCATGTACAAACCCTGCTCCAATCCAAGTTGCGCAAAAGCAAAAAGGTTTTTGACAACAGTAAGATCACCGATCATCACGCTATTATCCCTACAGGGCAGCCGGCAACAACTTTGTCTGCCTCAGAGGAGAAAGTGTACGATCTGATTGTCAGACGATTCTTAGCAGCATTCTATCCCGACTGCCTTTTCAACACAACGACTGTTCTGGGACAGGTGGAGCAAATCCCATTCAAAGCCACAGGGAAAGTCATTACCCAAGAGGGCTGGCGCATCCTTTTCGCCAAACCTTCGGCAGAAGAAAAAGAAGAAGAAGAGAGCGCAACGGAAGAGGAAGAGCGCAGTCTGCCTCTCTTCGAAGTTGGAGAACAGGGAGAACATTTACCCGATCTACAAGAGAAACAGACACTTCCCCCCAAACAATATACCGAGGCAACTCTACTGCGGACAATGGAGACAGCCGGTAAGCTGACCGAAGACGAATCATTGCGATCGGCTCTCAAAGAAAATGGAATCGGGCGACCAAGTACCCGAGCCAGTATCATCGAAACCTTACTCAAGCGAGGTTATGTAGAAAAAAAACGCAAAGCTCTCATTGCCACAGATCTGGGGGTGAGATTGATCGACCTTGTCAAATCCGATCTACTCAAAAGTGTAGAGCTCACAGGTCTGTGGGAACGCAAACTCAGACAAATAGAAAAGCTACAACTCCCGGCTGCAAGTTTCATAGACGAACTCAAGAGCATGGTACACCAAGTTGTTACAGATGCTTTTGCCACACCTGCCCCAGCCTCCTCTCCCGCTTCTGATACCGAACTCTTCTCTATCCACTGTCCTCTCTGCCAAGAAGGGCACCTGCTACGTGGCCGAACAGCCTACGGATGTTCGGCATGGCAAAAAGGTTGCTCTTGGCGTATGTCCTTTGAACAGTGTCCCAAAGAAGCCTCTGCGGACCAAATACGGTCTGCCTTACAATCATCACAAGATTAGTTCACCATTTACTTATTCGAAACGATGAATACACATACTAAATCTCATCCCATTTACAAACACTACCCCGTATTGGGTATGCACTGTGCTGGATGTGCTCACAATGTAGAACAGACTGTGGCCAAGCTCCCCGGTGTCTGTGAATCGAAGGTCGATTTTGCGGCAGCAATGCTGCATTTGCAGTTAGAGAAAGAGAGTGTTCTTACCGACAACGATATACGCAAAGCAATACGAGCTATCGGTTTCGACTTGATTATTGCCGACGAAGATGAGGAGCTTATGCGCAAGCAAGAAGCCGCTCAAAAACGAGAACGAATATGTCTCGGCATCGACTTGTCGATTGCCTGGGTAGGACTACTATGTTCAATGTTGTATATGTGGATAAAGGGGCATGAGGGAACTCCCGGACTTGTTTTGGCCATCAGCTTGCTCGTCTACCTAATCAGTGGCAGACGCTACATTTTCTCGGCAATCAAGCAATTGAGACACGCCGTATTCTCCATGGATACACTTATCTTTTTCAGTACTACGGCTTCGATCATTTATGCCATGGTGCGCCTGTGGCTCCCCGGTTTGCAGCACACCGATGCAGCTATACATTTGGATGGCTCCACAATGATTTTAGCCTTTGTCCTTACCGGGAAATGGCTCGAAACGAGAGCCACCGGAAAAAGCCGATCAGCTATACGTGCGTTAATGAACCTGCGTCCGCGTACAGCCAGACGCGTTCAAGACAACGGAGAAGAACAAGAGGTGGCTGTTTCACAGATCAGACGGGGCGACTTATTGCGTGTCCTCCCGGGGAGTGAAGTACCGGTCGATGGGGAAGTCGTAGAAGGAATTAGCTCGGTAGATGAGCAAATGATTACCGGAGAGGCTGTTCCTGCTGAGAAACTTGCCGGATCCAGAGTATACGCCGGTACGGTTAATGGGCCGACAGCTGACTTGCTAATACGAGCCGAGCTGATGGGTTCGGATACCATACTTGGCGGGATTATTCGCACAGTACGTGAAGCAGAAGCCTCCAAAGCTCCTTCCATGCGCTTGGCAGACAAAGTAATTGCCGTATTTGTCCCCGTTGTATTGGCCATTGCCGTAGTTACTTTCTTAGCCTGGATTTTTGTTGGAGGTACTCAAATATGGTCTTCGGCTCTATTGTCAGCCATTGCCGTGCTTGTAATAGCCTGCCCTTGCGCTCTAGGCTTGGCCACTCCTACAGCCGTGGCTGTAGCTGTAGGGAAAGCTGCAGAAGAACAAATCTTACTACGCTCGGCCGAAGCTCTTGAAGAGCTGGACAAAATCGATACTTTCGTTTTCGACAAGACCGGTACACTCACCATAGGCCGGCCCACAGTGAGACAAGAGAGTTGGTTTAGCGAAGATCCCGAGAGTGACAAACTGCGGGCTCTGCTCTATGCCATAGAGCAACGAAGCTCCCACCCTCTAGCTTCGGCCTTAGCCCAACATCTGAGGAACAATCGAATGGGACAACTTCTTCCTGAGCTGGGGACTCTCCCTGCTCCGATACAAGAGCCGGGGCGAGGAGTTTCATTTGTCTACCGGGATAAACTCTACCGGATTGGCTCAGTGGATTATTGCAGTGAACTGATCGAACAACCTGCTCCGGAAATGGCCATGCAAGGTTCGCAAATATATTTTGCTCGCGAGAATGAATGGCTTGCCGCTTTTGTATTGTCAGATCTGATCCCTCAATCCAATATAGAAGCAATAGCCAAACTCCAAGAGCTGGGCAAACAGGTTGTATTGCTTAGTGGAGACCGTCAAACTGAGGCGGAGCGTGTAGCGCAGTTACTATCTATCTCCGAAGTAAAAGGGGAGTTGCTACCTGAAGACAAGCTAAGCTATATAGCTCAATTGCAAGAAAAAGGCAGAAAGGTGGCCATGGTAGGGGATGGCATTAACGATACTGAAGCCATGAGTAGAGCTAATATAGGTATTGCCATGGGAGGAGGAAGTGACATAGCCAAAGAAGTGGCACAAATCACCCTTATGCGTCAGGATCTCAATCTAGTAGTTCGGGCTATGGAAATCTCCGGCCAAAGCAAACGCATTATTCGGCAAAATCTCTTTTGGGCAATGATATACAATGTCATCTCTATCCCCATTGCTGCCGGCTTGCTGTATCCGGTGCTGCATACTGTACTCAAACCCGGGGTGGCAGCAGCAGCCATGGCTTGCAGTTCGGTGATCGTTGTAATGAACAGTTTGCGCCTAAGACGTTTATAGTTTTCAAAGGTCGTATGATAAGCAAAGACTTAAAACGAAAAATATACTCCTGGGCTACTACCAGAGGGGGGTATCTGGCAGGTATATATCTGATCTTGCTTTTGTACTTCTTAATTTGGCATGGGCTGTTCTTGCTTTTTAACTACAAACATTGGCCGGATCCTCTGTGGAAAGAATTTGTAGATGTTTGTTACCACGGATTGAAACTCGACAGTGTTGTCTCTGCCTATATGTTGCCAATCCCTTTCATTTCTCTACTGCTGATATACATATTACC
Organism: Porphyromonas crevioricanis; assembly: GCF_900476255.1. Lineage (NCBI taxonomy): Bacteria > Pseudomonadati > Bacteroidota > Bacteroidia > Bacteroidales > Porphyromonadaceae > Porphyromonas > Porphyromonas crevioricanis. The sequence goes on along the minus strand of NZ_LS483447.1, from coordinate 934,946 downwards.
ACGGAGAGGGATAGACCTCTTTTTGCGTGTCTACTATGCTATCATCGGGATCCTCCTGGCTATCATTTTCACTTCCGATCTTCTTCTCTACGGCTATTGGCATTTTCGGCTGGATAGCACCCCTCTCTTTTATCTGCAACATCCCACCGGAGCCATTGACAGCGTAAATGCGTGGATGATTATAGGAGCTGCCTTAGGGATGGCTGTTGCGACTGCCTTGCTTATCCGTATTCTCTGGGGCTGGCATAGGCGATTCCTCCCCGAACAACCCAAACACAGACGATATACTTTCATTTACACTCCCGGATACTTCCTTATGGCCGGATTGATTTTCGTGCTTATCCGTGGAGGGCTATCTGTAGCGACAGCCAATGTAGGGATGGTATACCATTCGGAAAAACAGTTTCTGAATCACGCTGCCATCAATCCTGCCTTTAGCCTGGTTTATTCGCTCAAGACAGAACGAGACTTCACCAAGGGCTATCTCTTTTTCGATGAAAAAACCCTTGCTCAGAATTATGATTTTTTGGCTCAGCAAGCCTCAGCCGATACCGATCCCAACAAGACGGAAAAAGTGTTGACTAACAATCGTCCACATGTGATATTACTCCTGCTGGAGAGTTTTTCGGCCAATCCGATTGGAGCTCTGGGTAACTCACTGGGGCTTACTCCACACATAGACAGCCTGGTCAACGAAGGCTTATTGTTCGAGCAAACCTATGCCAACAGCTTTCGTACCGATAGAGGTATGGCTTCCATCTTGAGTGCATTCCCCGCTCAACCCAAAACATCAATCATCAAGTATCCGGCCAAGTGCCAGAGTTTACCCTCAATTGCACGCTCCCTCTCTGCCAATGGCTATACGACCCATATGCTCTATGGCGGAGACATCAATTTTGCAGGTATGCGCAGTTATCTCACAGCTACCGGCTATCGACGAATTGTAGATTTATCTTCTTTCGATGCCATTCACCGACTTAGCAAGTGGGGTGTACCGGATGAAATCACTCTCGAATACTTAGCCAAAGACTATTTGGAGCAATGCCGTCAGAGCAACAAGCCTGTTTTCTATACAATGCTCACTCTCTCAAGTCACGAACCTTTCGATGTACCGACAAAGAGAAACGAAAACCCCTACCTCAATTCCATTGCTTACACCGATGAGGCCTTGGGTCACTTTGTCAGTCAACTGAAACGCTCCTCGGAATGGGAAAACACCTTACTTATCCTCATCGGGGATCATGGGTATCCTTACCCGGAAGACAAAGCCACCCCCGACCGACCAGAGAAGTATCGCATCCTACACCTTTGGGCAGGAGGGGCTTTAGAAAAAAAAGGCCGTCTCTCGACTATTTGCAGCCAAACAGATGTGGCAGCTACTCTACTTTCACAAATGGGCTTCGATCATAGCGATATGCCCTACTCCAAGAACATTCTCTCTGCCCAAGTAGAGCCATACGCCTTTTTCTCTGTACCCAATCTCTTCGGTTTTGTAGACAAAGAAGGGATCACAACTTGGGATTGTGACAGTAAACAGACATTGTTCAACGAAGGAACCCACGAAGAAAGACGTATCCTACTCGGCAAGGCTTACCTGCAAAACTTGCTTATGGATGTAAGTAAACGATGACTCAAAACGCATAAAACATATAAACCTCTTTTGTCTAACTTTGCGCTTGAGGGTTTCTCTTCGTTACAGTTTTGCCAGTGCAGTAAACCTTCCGGCAAAACAGATAAACCACTAAACAACGGAAAATACAGATGACAACACACAAGGAACATAACAAGATTATGCTGGCGAACATCAGTGGTGTAGACCGCCCCGGTGTGACTGCCCAACTCATGGAGGTTTTAGCTCGCCACAATGCACTCATTTTGGACATCGGTCAGGCAGATATCCACAGCCATTTGAACCTGGGTATTCTCTTCCAGACAAGCGACCGTAATTCCGGAGATCTGCTCAAAGATTTGCTCTTCAAGAGCTATGAACTTAATGTTAAGATTCGCTTCTCTCCCATTAGCGATGAGGACTACTCTTCCTGGGTCAGTCTTCAGGGGAAGAACCGCTATATTATCACTATCGTAGCTCGTCAGATCACAGCACAAATGATTCAGGCAATAGCCTCGCTTAGTGCTACACAAGGCCTGAATATAGACTCCATCAAACGACTCACCGGGCGTATTCCATTGCAAGAGACAGAGCGCAGGCCACTGGCCAGTGTAGAATTCTCCATGCGAGGAACACCCTCGGACACCGAAGCCCTGCAAAAGAGCTTCATGGATATTTCCGGCAAGCTAAATGTAGATATCTCTTTCCAAAGAGAATCAATGTTCAGGCGTATGCGCAGACTGATCTGCTTCGATATGGACTCCACTCTCATACAGACCGAAGTGATCGATGAACTTGCCATACGCGCCGGAGTAGGTGATGAAGTAAAAGCTATTACCGAGAGTGCCATGAGAGGAGAAATAGATTTTACCGAGAGTTTCCGGCGCAGAGTCTCCCTGCTCAAAGGCTTGGATGTATCCGTAATGCAGGATATTGCTGAAAATCTACCCATGACAGAAGGAGTCGGCCGTCTGCTTCGTACACTCAAAATGGTGGGCTTCAAGATTGCGATCCTTTCGGGAGGATTTACTTTCTTCGGCAACTATCTAAAAAATAAATACCCCATCGACTACATATACGCCAATGAGTTGGAAGTGAAAGATGGCAAGCTCACTGGTCGCTACTTGGGTGAAGTCGTGGATGGTCGACGCAAGGCCGAATTGCTCCGCCTGATCGCACAAGTGGAGAATGTAGACCTGATGCAGACCGTTGCCGTTGGAGACGGGGCTAACGACTTGCCCATGCTCTCATCTGCCGGTCTGGGGATTGCTTTCCATGCCAAGCCGAAAGTTAAAGAAAGTGCTTCGCAGGCAATCAGTACGGTCGGTCTGGATGGGATCTTGTACTTCCTCGGCTATAAAGACTCTCACATAGATGAGAATAAACTGGGCATCGACATCCACAGTGGAGAAGTGAGCGGGATGTGGGGGCGTTGAGTTCAACTGCCTACTCCTTACCGGCGATACTCTGCCTTTTTTTCGTAAAGAGGAACATCCGTCGCCATAGCTATGTTATATCCGAGAGATAGAATTACCACTAAACCAACAACTAATTATGCTAAGACATATCGTATTATTTGCCCTTGATGGGTTCCCCACTCCGGGAGATAAGCAACGCCATTTGTTGCGTATCAAAACCAGTTTGGAAGTTTTGCCACAAGAAATAAATGTGCTAAACTCTCTCTCTGTACGACTCAACGTAAATCACGAAGAAGAATACGACTTCCTTTTGGAAACAGAGTTTAACTGTGAAGACTGCCTCAAAGCCTACCAAGATCACCCACTACACCAACGAGTAATAGAGGACTTCGTGAAGCCTCACCTCAAAAGTAGGGCCTGTGTGGACTATATTCTTTAAGCCCAAACCTGCAACTCCAAAGAGGAAGAGAGGCAATTATCCACTCTCTTTACCGATTTATTCTGTTCCAAACGGAACAAGTTTTTTTTGCAATGGCCATACCACTACTCTCAGATGACTATTCTGTATCAGACAAGAGTGTGGTGTGGCCATTGTCTGCATATATCCGACACTATCATCACCCCGAAGTCTTCGTTTCCTATTGTCAAAAATGCTCTCGCTATGGACGGACCTGGAGTTGTCCTCCTTTTGATTTCTCCCCGTCGGACTATTTGTCGCCCTACCATTCGATTGGCATTTTAGCAACACGCATTTACCCCAATCCCAATCTCAACGAGAGAATTCTCCGCCGGGAGTCTTCGATGAAAGAGCTATACGACGGATTGATCCGGCTAGAGCGAGCAAAGCTGGATTCCGTATTGCTCGATTTAGAAAAGGAGTACCCCGGTATGCAGGCTGCCTATGCCGGTCACTGCCACTTTTGCCCCAACAGAGGATGTACACGAAGCAATGGATTACCCTGCCGTTTCCCTCATAAAATGCGCCCATCTCTTGAGGCTTTGGGGTTCGACTTGTGCCGTACCACAACCGAATTGATGGGCATAGAACTTCAGTGGGGGCAAGATGGTCTACTCCCCGACTTCTATTGCCTAATAAGTGGTTTATTGTTTTCCCCGAGTATTCCGGTCGAAAGTACTGCTGCGATACTGCTACGGCTTGGCGAACTCCGGCAAGAGACAGAGCAGCAATAGCCTCCCTATCACCGTGAAGAGAACCGAAATAAAACTTCTTTTACCCGCTCTATCTTATTGTTTCTGTCGAAAGAATAAGTCTTACTTCTCACAACATTGAACTCATAGAGCAAGAGAGATCTTTCCAGACAGATCTTAGACAGGGGCAGAGCTGCATTCAAGCCAATTTCAAAGAGAATATCTGCTAGACTAAGTATTATTAGCATCAAATCCTTGACGTTTAGTCAGGTACTCTTCAATCTTATTCGGCTCCAATGAGAGAAATAAATCCAAATCAAAGTCTGCTTTTTTGAGCAAAATGTCTTTTGTCTTATTGATTTGGGCATCAACCGTAATCGCAAGGTTTTCTTTTCTTCCACCAAACAACAGCTGTCGGATAGAGGTCAAAAGCAGACCTATCTTCTCAATTTCTCTTAAATAAAAATCCCGTTGTTCCATACACCAAATCGAGGTATCAAGTATGACTTCTCAAAGCTAAGACTATTTCCAAGGAACGTCTACCCACTGGATTTTGCCATCCGACAAGAGAAGACTCAGCCCCACACACGACTCACCCATCCGTTTGTCTGAGAAGGAAGCTGCATGCTGTCAATAAGTTATTTAGCCCGAAAACAAGCTGCGTTTTGCACAAATATCGGATTGTACACAGTCTAATCTTTTGTCTATACAAAGTTTAGGTTTATATTTGCCCTTAACGAAGCAAGAATAAAATTCTATAATGAAAACTAAAGCTATGAAAGTAAAGTACTTGATGCTTACATTGGCCGGGGTTTACGCCCTTTCAGCCTCTGCTCAGCAGGAGAATATGCCACGAATGGGGCAGACTCCCGCCAAGAATACCGCTTACGCTCGCTCTGAAGCCGGTGACAATTGGTTTGTGACTTTGCAAGGAGGTGCTGCTATGCAGTTTGGGAAAGGTAACGAGGATGCCGACTTCTTCGACCGCCAAACTGTTGCTCCCACTTTTGCCGTAGGTAAATGGCACACTCCTTTCTTCGGGACCAGATTGCAAATGGGCTTGGGGGTATCTCACGACTTCTCGAACAACGAAGCGAAATCCAAGTTGGAGATGAACCACGCTCGCTATGCTAACGCACACTTTGACTTTATGTTTGATGTGATTAACTACTTCAAGCCCTACAGTGAGGACCGCGTATTCCACCTTATTCCGTGGGTAGGTTTGGGTTACGATCACAAGTTTGAGAAAAACAGCAACTTCAAGGTGGATGCTCTTACAGCCAACGCCGGTTTGATGTTTGCTTTCCGTGTGATGGAGCGTATGGACATTGTGTTGGAAAGCCAGGTAATGTATTCTGACTTCAACCTCAACACAGCTCTGCCCGAGCCTCGCTACACAGCTTGCTCCGGCATGCTCACTGCCGGTTTGAACTTCCGTATAGGAAATATCGGATGGAGCGAGATCCTACCAATGGATTGGGGCTTGGTAAATGACCTGAACGGACAAATCAACGCCATGCGTGCTAAGAACGCAGAGTTGAGCAAGCGTCCCGTTTCTTGCCCCGAATGCCCGGAAGTTGAGCCTCGTGTAGAGCGTATCAATATGCTTTCGGACAAGTCTGTTCTTTTCCGTGCCGGCAAGACAACTGTAGACAGCGATCAAATGGTAACGATCTTCGACGTAGCTCAGTTTGCAAAGAAGAATGGCACACAGATCACCGTTACAGGCTATGCAGACAAGAAGGGCAAAGAAAGCGATCGCACCTCTGAACTTCGTGCAAAAGCCGTAGCCAAGATTCTCACCGACAAGTACGGTGTACCTTCCGACAGAATCAGCATCGAATGGAAGGGCGTATCTGAGCAAGTATACGACAATCGCGACTGGAACCGTGTAGTAATCCTTCGCTCGAAGTAATCTCCATTGTTCTTCTCAATTATCAAACCAGAAAAATAAAAAAGACAAGAATATGAAAGCACGTATATTGCTCTTGGCGATAGCTTCATCGACCATCTTCTTGACGGCCAATGCACAGGAACCCATGTCGCAAAATCAGCCAGGCAAAAACACCACTTTTGCCAGAGACAAAGCCTCCGACCACTGGTTCGTAGACCTGCAGGGCGGAGTGGGTATCGCTCTATTCGGCAGCAACAGAGACAAAAAAGAGTACATGGAACGCTACTCCATAACCCCTACTCTCTCTGTTGGTAAATGGCACGAACCTTATTTTGGTACACGCCTGCAGGTAATGGGCTGGAATATGAAAGGCTTCTACAATGAAGTTAGCGGATCTCAAGGTCTCATGACAGGTCTGAAAGCCAATAACCTCTATGGGGCAGCCCACTTTGACTTCCTCTTCGATGCCACGAACTACTTTGGTGTGTATCGCCCGGATAAGTTCTTCCGCGTAATTCCTTTCGTTGGATTGGGAGCCGGCTACAAGATCAAGAGCACCAACGAAGAAGACAAAATCATGCGTGAAGCTCCAGAAAAAGGGAAAGAAAACGAGGAAGGAAGACAAAGCCGCCTCTCACCGACACTCAATGGTGGTGTGATGCTCAAGTTTCGTTTGTCTTCTTGCATAGACCTCAACTTGGAAGCTCAGACAATGCTCTCACGTATGCGTTTCATAGGCACAGATAACGACAAAGCTATCTCTGATGTAAACAGCTACCTGACAGCAGGTTTGACCATCAACCTTGGCAAAACGACTTGGGATGAGGTAGTACCTATGGACTACAACATGATCAAGGACCTCAACAGCCAACTGAATGCTTTGCGCGCTCAGAACGAAGAGTTGAACAAGCGTCCGGTCTCTTGCCCCGAGTGTCCTGAAGCATCTGTAAGCACAACGAAGAAAGTTGTAGTAAACAATGTTGTTTACTTCCGTCTCAACTCTGCTCAGATCGATCGTCCACAGATGGTAAATATCTACAATACTGCTGAATACGCAAAGAAGAATAATCAAGATGTATACATCGTTGGTTATGCAGACCGCGACACAGGTACGGCTGCTTACAACAAGGCTCTGTCTGAGCGTCGTGCCAAGGCAGTGGCTGAAGTCTTGACTAAGAAGTACGGTATTGATGCTAGTCGCATCAAGATCGAATGGAAAGGCTCGGACGAACAGGTTTACGCTGAAAATGCTTGGAACCGTGTTGTAATCATGAACGTGGAATAAGCACAAACGAATTGGAGGGGAAATATCTCCAAACATATAAGACTGCCATGTGGGAGCTTTCTCACATGGCAGTTTTTTTATCTTTCACAAGGCACAGCCATCCTGGCGGACAAAGGATATGCTTCTCAAAAAAATCGTTCGTACCTGCAAACACATCACCTTCAAGATGGCATTATGCACAAGGCACAACGCAACAGGGCATTGACCAAGCAAGAGAAACAGCGAAACAAAGCCATCAGTCCGATACGGATTACTATCGAACACACCTTTGGCAATATTCGTCGGAGGTTTCATGGCGGACGATGTCGCTACCGGGGGCTTGCAAAGACCCATCCCCAAAACATTCTTGAGAGCATCGCCTTTAACCTATACAGAACACCGGGGATAATTATGTCCTCATGTGTAGGATAAGACTACCCTTGCGGAGATCGTTCTTGTAGCCCCGCAAGGGTGATTTACAAGCCATTTTATCCCTTGCTTCCTCCCAAATTCCTCCCTCCTTTTATCCGAAGAATGCCTCTTTCATACATCTCCTTATTTTTCAAAGGTCTCTTTATAGCTTGTTTGAGCATCCTGAGAGCGATTGGGAGGCGATATTTGAACCCAAAGAAGCCCCACCAGAACCAAATCTTTTTGGTTGGGGGACTTACTCAAACAAAATCAGACGGAATACAACCTATTCACTAGGATTGAAAGCACTATTTTGCCCTCTTCTAAAGTTTAGCGGACAGCAATAAAACGTTTTCTACCACCCTACTTACCGCTATCCTTTGAACTTGAGCAATCCTTGCTTGCACCCTTGGGTAAAGAAAAGAGAGACAGGGCATAGTCCCCGCCTCTCTTATTCGTTAAAATGTTATACTGTTACTATCCACTCAGCCAGTGGGAGCAGTTGCATGGAGCACTTCCTTCCAACTAAGCCGAGAATGGTATAGCATTTACTCTACGATAAACTTCTCTACAAATCGTCTCGTATCGGATGCAACCTTGAGCAGGTAGGTACCCTTGGGCAAGTGTTGTACGTTGAGTTTATACGCTTCGCCTTCGAAAGAAACTTCGGCTACCTTACGCCCCTGCATATCGTAAACAAAAGCCTTCCACGTAGCATCCATTGGCAACTTGAGCATCATATATCCATCGGTAGAACTTGTGCAGAGCTTTACCCCCTCTCCTTGTGAGAGGATTTCTTCCACAGATGTGATCGTACTCCACTCTGTGTCTGCCCTAATGACACTCTTGTCTGTATGGTATTCTCCCCAAGCCCAGCAAGCTTTTCTTTTGATGGGATGAATGTCCACCTGAGGTGTTATCGTGGCATTGAAATCATCTCTGTATACATACCTTACACTCCACTTTTTTAGATCGTTGAGAAGATCGTAGGGCACCCAGCAGTAATTTAATTTCCACACGTCTGAGCCTTCATATTCAAAAGTGTTGGCATAAGTAACCAGATAGTGACCATAACTCTTGTCATACGATAGATCTCCAATAAACTCATCGCTTGAGGTAGTTGCAAACGGAGCCTCTTCCAAATCATCCATGGTCGGTGTATCTCCCTCTTTATATCTAAATTCAGGCTTGGGATAGACGTACCGAATCTGCCAATTACGCTCATCCGAATCATAATGATTGTACATAATCATAAAGTTATGGCAGGTTTTCCCAGCGAGGGTATTATCTTTTTCACTATCCAACATCATTTGGATTTTGGGGGAGCCAGCCTCTCCGAAAGTGTTCACTTTTATGGGGGCTGCCCACCTAAAATCTGAATCATAGTCGATAAAGTTGGATAGGAACCCTATATCAGCCCCATGACCAGATGTTTTATTCATTTCAAAAACGACTCCCATTATGGGCCATTGATTGTGCGCCATAGAATAAGAGGTACTACCCAAAGAGAGGTCCACCTCTCCTATTTTTTCCTTTCCGTCTTGACTAAAAATGGGATGGTGAAGTTCAAATGACTTTCCCGCCTTCATAGATGTGAGATAGCCCACGAAACTCTCATTGTCCGCGCTGTTAAAGCCCGTATAAGCGATAGCCAAAGCAAAAGGATCACCCCCCATCAGATTGGAAGCGGGCGAACGGTAATTGGAGGCTATGGACACATCGTACAGTTGTGTGTTGGTAAACTCTTTTTCGTACATGCGAACAGCATTGCCATTCTCTAAATTGGCATTGCGCTTAAAGACACTAAGAATACTCCTATTCCCAGCGGGATCATTTAGAAGCTCTACCGACCAGAACCGGATATCAGATTCGTCCTTACCTGTTACTATGATATCGAAATCTTGAAAGAACCAATAACTCGAGCGCGTCCAATGCTTTATCTCTTGGAAGGTAACTCCATCATCCTTAGAGCGAAACACTCTCACTTCGGTCTCTCCCGATTCGTGTTTGCCGTGAGCCATTAGATAAATCCATCCATTGTCTGCCACAGTCATTTTCGTCTTTATCGCTGGATTGTTTTTGTAGTCAAATACCTTGACATCTCCTCCTCCCATCGTTTGCGCTTGGGCAAGGGAAGAAAGGGTTATAAGGGCAAAAGCTGCCAGTACCCATTTGTGTAAAATTGTTGTTCTCATAATAATTATTCTTTGGTAATATCAATAAGCCTTTTTACAATACTCACTAAACCACCACACGCTGAAGAGTGCCTAAACACAAACACCCTAATGCTCTCAAAAACGTAGTTACCACTCCTTCCAAGAACTCTCCCCAAAAGCGATAAGCTCAGAGTTTAATCATTTCTCCGAGAGCAAATTTATAAAGAATACAAATACAAAACAAAAGAGGCCTCTTCAGTTGGATGATTTTATTTATCTTAATTGAGACCTTTGAAAAATAAGGAGATGTAGGAGGGGCTACTACCGCTTTTCTTAGCATTAACCCTTTTGTTGCTAGGGATAGACCCTTTTAAGGCGAAGCATTAATCCTTTTGAACCGAACCTACGACCCTTTTTATTCGTTCCAATATCACAAACTCATAGAAATGCATTCATAGCTCTCAAGACAACGAACAACAGAAAGAAAAAGAACAGAGAATGGAGTAAAGGAGAGGAGAGAAAGGAGAGGGAGAGGAGAGAAGAGAAAAACAAAGGAGAGGAAATGGAAGATGGAAGACAAAAAAGGAAAATGAAGAATAGAGAAACAGAAAAAGACCTGCACGATGGAGCGCAGATCTTTCAAAATCGATGGTAGAAAAATTCTAAAGAGGGAAAGCTGCTCCAGCTCAACAAGCAGAAGCCTGACAAGTACTGGCAATTGAAGTCTTTTTGCGCTTGCAGTAACGCTGGCACTGCCCACAAATATCATACCCCAGCATAGCCCCTACGATAAAATCTTCTTCAGGACTGAGTGTATTGAGCGGGCGATTGCCAAGGAAAAGACTAAGAGCTTCGAGGCACTCACTACTGCCAAAAAAGAGATTTGCTCGATGCCCTTTGGGAACAGCCTGACTGAAGTACGGTATAGACAAGCGACTGAGCCGAGCCTCCGCCTCGTGCAATTCATCTATGGCGAGTGTACATAATATCATACGCCGTACACCTTTCTGATACTCATACACGTGGTGAAGAAAGACTTTGTAGTCTACACTATATTCTCGCATAAGATGAAGCTATTTATATAAATGGAGGCCGGCCGAGAAATGAGAAATCGGTCGGCCTCCTTGTCGAAAGTATGAAGATAGGTTATTACGATTCGGAGGTTATCCGAGCTGAGGTTTGAGAGCTGCAATCCAACGATCGATACGCTCATCTGTCATATCGGATTCATTGGCTTCATCCAAGAGACAGCCGATCAATTCGCCATCTTCTTCAGAACGAGACTCATCGAAGCTGTAGCCGTCTTTGCTCATATTGCCGGCAAAAGTACAACCACTGCCAGCCAAGCCTTCTTTGATTGTAGCCAAAGCATCGCAGAAGGTATCGCCATAGCAAGAAGCATCACCGCAACCAAAAAGACCAACTACCTTTCCGGAGAGATCTTGTGCTTTGAGCTTAGGGAGGAAATCTTCCCAATCATCCTGCAAATCACCGGCACCCCACGTAGAGCTACCCAGCAAAAGAACTTCATATTTGGCTACCGAAGCCGGATCAGCATCAGCCACATTGTGTACTTCACTCTGAGCTACGCCCAAGCTTCCTGCGATACGATTGGCGATGTCTGCAGTAGTGTCCGTAGACGAACCGTAATAAATTCCAATAGATTTCATATCCTGTTTTTTTAGTGTTTTGATTACTCAATGGCAAAAGTATCGGATCGTATGTACTTGCGCCATACCTATATATAGTCATTCGATTCTCCTTCTGCCTATTGAATAGGTATCCGGAAATAAAGGCACAAACAGTCCCTTTTTCTTTGGTGGAAGTCTCGGCTTGCCAATCTACGAAAGTTTCGTAGATTTGTAGCAGAGCATTAGAGTCCTCCGCATGAAGGAGGATTTGACAAACAGAAAAAAACAAAACGATATGATACAACTAACCGAACAAGAAGAAGAAATTATGCGACTTGTATGGTCTGTGAAAGAACCATTCACTGTACGGGACGTTCTGTGGAAATTACCGACACCGCAACCTCCCTACACCACTTTGGCCTCTATCGTGAAAAACATAGAGAGCAAGGGCTATCTGTCTTCCGTCCTCAATGGGAAAACCAGAGAATACAAGGTGCTTATCAGTCGCAATCAATACATGAAAGCCTCCATCCGCAGGCTCGTACAGAACTATTTTCAAGGGAGCTACAGCAATCTGGTGCAACAATTTGCTCAAGAGGAATATCTAAGCCCTAAGGAACTGCAAGAGCTGATCGACCTGATCGAGGAAGGGAAAAAGTAAAATCACTATTCACAAGACCAATCAGCCATGACGACTCTGCTATACCATATATTATCCGGCTTCATCCTGCTACTTTTTGCCCTTTGCGGTCGGTTAATCTGCGGAGAGAACACTCACCACGGCCTGAGAAGAGGCTACTATCTGGCCGGTATCCTGCTAAGTATAGGGTTACCATTTTTCGCTCCTTACCTTCCACAAATCGCCATCTGGCCAACTTCGGATAATCTAAATTCCGGAGCAATTGCTATCGGAGAACTGCAAATGATTTCGACAGAAGCCATTACAGCAGCAAAGTCTCCGACTCTCTCTCTTGACCAACTGCTCACAATTCTATGGTTATCGGGTGTGGCCTTTTTACTTCTCTATCGAGTACCGGCTGTTATAACCCTGTTACGAATGCACCGACAATCGCATCCCAGCTATGGAAGTAAGCGAGTTCGTCTCTTACCCGGAGAAGTCAAGCCATTCAGTTTCTTCGGAAGAATTTATCTCCCGGAAAAACTGCAAAAGACAGGAGCCATGATACATATTTTCAAGCACGAATGTGCGCATGTACGAGGGTTACATTCTGCCGACTTACTCTTGCAGAGCCTGCTCCTGCTACAGCAATGGTGGAACCCCGCCGCTTGGTGGATCCGACGTGAACTGCGCTGCAACCTGGAGTTTTTGGCAGACCGGTCGGCCACAGAAGGAGAAAAAGAAATCCATTCCTACCAATATGAACTTTTGCAATTGGCCACAGTTGGCGCCTCTGTGCCTCTATGCAATACATTCAATAGTAATCACCTAAAAAGAAGAATTGTAATGATGAACAAACACAGCTCACCACAGCGATCCAAGTGGAGCTATCTGATAGCTTTGCCAGTAATGTTAATAGCACTACTTGGAGCCTCATCCGTGCATGGCAAAGAAGATTCGGACTCAGCCAAACGACAAGGTAAAGAAGAGATATGGCAACAGGATGCAGCTACTGCAAATCCTCAAAAAGGAGAAGAGCAGCCACCTCAATTCCCCGGAGGACAAATAGCCATGATGCGTTTCCTAACTTCTCACATCCAATATCCCGAAGAGGCCATAAAGAAAAACATAGAAGGAGTTACGCACGTACAAATCAAATTGAATGCAAATGGCGAGATCTTTCTCTCCGAAATAGTCAAAGGGACCAACCCTCTTCTCGACAAGGAGGCTTTGCGTGTCGTAAACATGATGCCCCGCTGGGAACCGGCAAAGAAGGGGAAAAAGAATGTACCAAGCCAACTCGTTATCCCGATTCGCTTCAAATTAAATGGAGAGAAAAAGGACAATGCCTCTCCTTTGGCATCATCGGTCAATACATCGGAAGAGCAAGCCTCGGACACTTACTACGAAGTAGTTGACGAACCGGCCTCTTTTCCCGGTGGCCCATCAGCTATGATGCAGTATATGGCTGCAAATATGCACTACCCCAAAGAGGCAGCAGAGCGCAATATCCAAGGGCGGGTCTTGATCCAGTTCATTGTAGAGAAAGACGGGAAGCTGTCCAACATCAAGGTTTTGCAGGGAGTCGATCCGCTGATCGACAAAGAAGCCGAGAGAGTCGTTTCCGAAATGCCGGCATGGATACCGGGAAAAAATAAAGGGGAACCTGTTCGGGTACGCTTCACTCTGCCTGTACTCTTCCGTATGTAGACTGCAATTGGCTATTGCCCCTTTTATAAGGGAAAGATCCTTTTCAACAGAAGGGGGAGATTCTCCCCCCCAAAAAAAAGGTTAAAACATCAACAAGAAAGAGCTTTTCACCAATCTCTTCTTCTCCTCTCAAAACCTCTGTGAATAGGAAGTTTTGAGAGAGTCGGAATTATCTCCTGTGAGAGCAAACGCTAGCTCCTGTGTTAGCAGAAATTCTCTCAGGAGATAATTTTTGCTCCCTCCGGTCTCATTTTTCAGTCACACTACAAGCCTATCAACTTTAATCCATGCTTCTCTTTGTTTACAATCCAAGAGAGAATAAAATTGAGCAAATAGAGATATCTCTCAGAAAGGAGATGCACAAAAGGTAATAACCTCGCAGATCTACTGCGGAAAACCAACTTAGAGCAATCAGAATAGATATACAAAAGAAGAGTAACAAGGATGAACAGAGATACGAATTCAAAATCCGAAAAGAGGAGAAAAAGGAGTATGATTACCACTAAGCGGCAAATTCAAAGCATCTGAAATGGCTTATAACAACCTCTATTCCAGCAAGGGAACGAGCCATAAAGACTCTACCAATAGAGATTATAAATACAACCATAGAAAAAGGCTGTTGTGCCGAATGGCTTATCTCTCAACCTTTGCAGCAGAGAATTTCATAGAATAGTTGATAGATAATTAACACAGCAAGAGTAATGTCTCAAATAGGAAAACAGATCATTGATTTTGAAGTACAGGCCTACGCCAACGGTGAATTCTTCCCCATAAGCAAGAAAGATATAATGGGTAGGTGGAGTGTATTCTTCTTCTACCCCGCTGATTTTACCTTCGTTTGCCCGACAGAATTGGAAGACCTGGCCGACAAATACGACGAATTTAAGAAATTGGGCTGCGAGATTTATGCCGTGTCTTGCGATACTCACTTTACGCACAAGGCTTGGCAAGATGCTTCAGAAACGATCAAACGTGTCAAATACCCTATGCTGGGCGACCCTACCCACGTGCTGAGCAGAGGTTTTGATGTGTATATCGAAAAAGCAGGTGTATCCGAACGTGGAACTTTCGTAGTAAATCCGCAGGGAGAGATTGTGGCTTACGAAGTAGTAGCTGGCAATATCGGTCGCAATGCAGACGAACTGCTTCGCCGTGTCGAAGCCTTGCAATTCGTAGCAGCTCATGGAGACGAAGTGTGTCCAGCTCGCTGGACAAGAGGGGCAGCAACCCTCAAACCGGGAATTGATTTGGTAGGGAAAATCTAAACCTAATATTGAAAACACTTTACAGAACAGGGGCGTGTTGCTTTATTTGCAACGCGCCCCCGTTTCTTTTGCCCACATATTAGGCTTCTCAGCTAACCTCTCAAAAAACGATCTCAGAAGCGTATCGAAACGCTCCCCATCAAGTGGATAGGAGCTTGAGGGAATACGCGTAAATCGTTGTAAGCTGTGAGCTTGCCGTCTTCGCCTTTGACATAGCCAGTATCATAGACATAGGCATTGCTGCTGTACTCTGTATTAAAGAGGTTGTTTACAGTCAATCCTAAAGAGAAATCCTCTACCCAAGACACAGGTAGGCGATAGCCTAAGCGCAGAGCCGATACACAATAAGCCTTGAGAGAGCGATCTTCATTCATCGTATTATCGAGATACTGTTTGCCTACATATTGGGTTTGCAAACCAAGCTCCAGCCCCTTGTAGCGAGTCGTAAAGAGATTAGAGAGGACAACCGACGGTGAATAAGAGATATCGGTATTCTTCATTTCCTCCGTGCGAAGTTCAAAGTCATCATCTCCGGGGCCATAGACAGCAAAAGTCTGAGTGTACTTATCTATCTTGTTGCGACTAAATGCAGCAGCTATATTCCATGTGAAGTATTCGCATGGCTCCCAACCGGCCGACAGTTCGACTCCCATTCTGTAGCTGTTCGGTACATTGCTGAAAAGCAACTCCCCTACATCACTGAAACGACCATCGAGCACCAACTGATCTTTGTAATCCATGTAGTAGAAATTGACGGCCGCAGCAAAAGAGGGCAGCTGCCAGCGATAACCCAACTCGTAGTCGATCATTTTCTCCTCTGTCGGGAAACCCTTGCTACCAGCATCGGTATAGGCTTTTCGGTTAGGCTCTCGATGACCCATAGCTACAGAAGCGTAAACAACATGACCGTCTACCAAGGAGTAAGAAACTCCGGCCTTGGGATTGAAGAAGTTAAATGACTGCTCAATATCCAAGGTAGCCATACGCTTGTCAGTATCGCTATACTTGTCATCTATCCCCTCCATCTTGTAGCGGATACCTCTATATTGCAAGTCAGCAAAGAGGTTTAGCCCAGAAACTGGTTGCCAGTTGATCTTGGCAAAGGCCGAAGCCTCCTTCTTGTCACTCTTATTGTCGTAGTAGCGATATTCGGGCTCCAAAGGAGAGGAATACTGCTTGATCCAGTTGATGTAGCCAAAGTGCTTGCCATCGTAAGCATTGGCCGAAGCCCCGAATGTCAGGTCATAACTCTCGGCACGGTACTGAGCCGAAGTAATAAGGCCATAGAACCAGTTGTCGAGATGCTTCTGACGGATGAGATCGGTCTTTTTGATTTTATTTCCCTCTAATTCAAAAGGTTTCAAAGCATACTCTTTGAGCTTTCTGCCGGTGCGGTATTCATCGGTGTAGCCCAAACCTCTTGTGGCGTGCAGAGTAGCATTGAGCGACCAGCGATCACCCAATTGCTGAGAGAAGATAGCCTGATAATGACGCTGATTGTAGTTATCCGTATTGTGGTAGAAATGCTCTTTGCCTTCGGCATCTTTGTACATAAATCCGGCCGAGTTGTAGTCACGCCCCAGCTTATCCATCTTGTTTGGGTCAATACCATTCCAGGCGATACCAGTTTTCTCTTTTCCGCCGAAAGTGATCAATTTGAGCAAAGTTCCATTGTGATGATAAGCCGATTGGAAGAAGTAAGAATTGAGATCTACATCTGCACGCTTAACAAAGCCATCCGAAGTGATCTTCGAGATTCTGGCATCGAAAGCCCAACCATTACTCAAAGCTCCTGAACCAATCGAAGCCGAGCGACGGAAAGTACCGAAAGCCCCACCCGACAGATCGACCTGTGCGTATGGGGTCAATCCATATTGCTCGGTGCGCATATTGATTGTTGCACCAAAAGCTGCAGCCCCATTGGAGGAAGTTCCCAAACCACGCTGCACCTGCACATCTCGCAGCGAAGAGGAGAAGTCCGGCATATTCACCCAAAAAACACCTTGGCTCTCCGAGTCGTTGAGTGGCACCCCATTGGTGGTGATATTGATACGTGAAGCATCGCTACCTCTTACTTTCAGAGAAGTGTACCCTAATCCTGTACCGGCGTCACTTGTAGCAACGACCCCTGGCAATAGAGACAGCAGATAGGGCATATCCTGCCCATAAGCCGAACGCTTGAGCTCACTCTTTTTCATTTCGGAGAAACTCACCGGAGTCCGATAGCCGGCTCTACCAGCTACTACCTGCACTTCTTCGAGCTGCACGATACGACTGCTATCGGGCACACTCTGTGCCGAAGCAGATACTCCCAACGCCAGCCCCAAAGAGAGTAGAGACGGACGCAAAAATTTAGACTGTTTCATATTCAAACACTTATTGGTTTTGTATTCCATTATCAGCATCAGCTTCCGAAAGGACTTGCCAGGCAAGACCATTCGCCTCACAACAAAAGATCGACCAAAGGGCATCTCTTATCACGATAGACCAATAGAGTGACGAAAGAAATAAAGGGGGAATAATTAGAATGTATCTCTTAGCAATGTCCGCAGCCTCTCGGCTCAAAGACTTCTCAGATGATTTCCTACGCCGGCATTACCCGGATCAGGTCGCTAAGGGTTTCATCTCAGCCGGATTGGTTTGCCACAAGAGCAAAGTGCAACCAAGCACCCCTATCTCCATCGCTAATTCGATTGGTGACTTTGCAAAGGTATAGTTTTATATCGTGTAGGTCTACAAGTTCTCCATGCTTAAGATAGTTCCTTACAATCTCGAATATATCATGGAACAGCTGCCCATTTATATCCTCGATAATGTTGAATTGGTTCCCGTTTTTGTCTACAAGAGACCTCCGAGCATTCCTTCCGCTATTTGACTGGGCGTGAAGCTGCCTTCTAAGACCCAACTGTAGTATTCCGAATCCACTCTCTTTAGCAACTCTTCGTTCTCCTCTATGAAATTCGGATATTTCGTGTTCAGATAGTCTTCGACTTCTTTCTTGAACTCCTCGAAACTCATCTGTGTATTCGATTGGCTGTTGTTGCTTTCTTCCATGTATCCTTTGTTTTAGTGCTTCAAAGTTAGCCTTCTTCTCCCTGTCTCAATCTCCAAACCAATCTTTGAAAGCCGTTGTACGAACTTGTGTCCACTGATGTTCATTCAATTTACTTGGCTCTCCATTAGGAGCCTCCATAAAAGAGCCATTAGCTTGAGCCTTTTGTTTGATTTGCTCTTGCTCTTCTGAAAGCCTAAATCGGGTGCCACTCTCTTTGGACGAGCTTATAGACTTACCACTCAGCAAGTCGGAAAGTACCATATCTGCAAAGTCGTACATATCCATATCCGACTTTTCCCCGAATAACTCTTTAAGCTTGTCAAAGAACTCCTTTACCCACAAGCCGAATTTGGTTCGTGTGACACCCTTCTTTTCTATCTTTTTAGACCCGATCTCTCCTAATGCGTGCGCAAGGGCTTCGTCTAACAATAGCTCCTCCGTAAGGCCTTTATACGCTGAATTATTCTTAACTTCTCGGTAGTACTTTGTTCGCTTGACAAGACCCATCCCCTTCTTCACGAGTTCAGGGTCTTTGCTCTTCATCGCCGTATACCACAAGTGCGTGAACTCATGGATAGGAGTATTCAAATCCATTTTAGAGGGATCAATATACACCTTACCATTTGCTGTAAAGCCATAAACTCTACCCTTGAGGTCTTTGAATAGAGAGCCATTAGCTTCGGATACTTCCTGGAGTTTCTTGTCATAAGCTTCTTGTGAATCAATCACCTCTACCGCCAAGCCATTCTTATTGGGCTGATCTATAAGCTTTGTGTATCTCTTCTGCCTTTTCTCCTTTTCCTTGCTTATTTGATTGGTGATAACATCTACTTCGGTAGAACTCTTTGCACCCCTTTCTTCTGCTGCACCACCATCTGTGAATGATGAGTCTGATGTGGTGTTATCGTTAGACGCCACTTCTACCTCAGACTGACTCTCCACGTTGATAGCATCTCTTTGTTTATTCGCTATTGCTTGCTCTCCTCCTTTAGGACTTGAACTATTTCGCTGAACATCGGGTATCTGTTGTTTTCTCTCTTGAACTTCTGGAATTTCTTGTAGCTGTTGAGCCGTTGTTTTTTCTCTTGACAATTGCTCTGTGAGTTCACTATTGCCATCGCTCTCCAAAGCTGGGTCATATATTCCATCGTCTTGTCTTCCATTGTCTTCACTTATTACATGGGTTGAACTTTTATTGATTTGATCTTCTGGTATTACCTCGCTATCACTCGCTGCATCTTCTGCAAGCGTTCATTAGCCTCTTCTATTACAGCTTTTTGTTGCAACTTGTGCTTGATGAACGCTTCTCTGCTTGTTTTCGCTTCTGGTGGCACTTCTTTAGACAGCTTTTTACCTCTTTTTTTGATTGGTCGAGTTCAAATTTAGCTGCTTCAATGGCTATTTCTATGTCTCCTTGTGATTGAGAAAGTATGTCATCAACTACATCTTGCTCGCTATGCGTATCGACAGACACGGGAACAGCCGTCTTTTGTGGCTGAGCCTCCTCCTGTGCTTCGTTTCCATAAACATCTTGTAGACCTTGTGGAGACGTTTCTTGTGCAATCTCCTCTATCGGCCTCACGTTGTCTACATGAACAGGTGTGATGTTTCCCTGCTCGTCTGACACCCCGATATATTCAGCTCCATTCTGAGACTGAACAACACCTTCTTGCATGTTTCCATCTTGGTCTATATAGGAGATCTTATCCCCTATGATAATATCATCACTTGGATCCTCATCTCCAGTTTCCTCCTCTATAGATCCTTCTACACCGGTCTCCTCGTAGGATATGCCTTTCTCCTCCATTATATCTTATCGCATCTTGGCATTTCTCTCTGGTGCGTGCTTGGCTATCATATAGTCGTGTAGCTGCCTATCGTTAAACCCAAGCAACTCTTTAACCTTGCGAGCTTGTTCTATGGCCGGTTTGTAGTAATGTTTTTCTAACCTGTCTATTGTTGCCGTTGCTATAGAGGACGACTGGTTGTATATCTCATGCAGATTAGCGAAGTCGGGGACCTTTTTCCCGGTGAGCTTCTCTATTTCTTTTTGGTACTGATCAAAAACAACAGTTTCATCTACCCATTTTCTTCGCCACTCAATACCCCTCTTGGAGTATATTTGGTGCATGGTTTCGGCCATGGAGCGACCGGTATTGTCAGATTCGTATCTGAACATTGCATTCACTGCATTTATCCTGCGCTGTGCGTTCTCTATTCTTGTCCGCAGATCTTCGTTGTGCTCTAGGTTAAGTTCATCCATGATCTGCTCATCGGTCATTTTGTTAAAGACCTCATCATAATCAGAAAGGACTTTCCTTACATTAGCTTCTTGCATTTTAGAAACTATGTCCTCCGCTGCTGTACTACCGTTTTTATCTCCCCTTATCGCCTTGTACAACATATATGCAGCATTTGGATCGGACAATTTTGAATTGAACCCAGCTGCATCCAGCATTCCCCTCATCACATCTGCCATTGCCCCTATCATATCTGGGCTGACCGATTGGGTGTGTAAGTCTGATATGTAGCTCCTTACAGATTCTTGGCTCGCATTGCCCATAAACGCCCCAGAGGCTTTCCCGAGAACCATTAGAATATCTTCTTGTACGTTGCTGTCCACCAAGGCCGAAAGACCCTATTTAGGTAACACCTCGTCTAATGTAGCCAGTTCTATGTCACCATCCTTTATGTTTTCTGCAACGATTGACAAGGTCCCATTATCATAGATAACAGACTTCTTTTGCTGCTCCTCGGGCAGGTTAAGCCTTGATACAACCTTGGTGGACATAGGTACGCTGAACTTCTTCGCTACTTGCTTCACCATGCTCTCCTTGACAGACCTACCGAAAGCCATATCATAAGCTGTCTCTTCTCTATTGGCCCTCAGCCTTATATCCATACTTGTTGGGTTCTCGAACTCTTTGATTATCTTTGTGGCAGAGGAAAGGGCATCGTTGGCGATTGCCTGCGAATTTGATTTCGCTGAGGACAGCCAACGTTGTCCTTTTTCTTTATCTACCCAAATGAGACTATTATTCTCTATAATAGGTAGTATCACATTTTCCTCTTCTCGCCCATGTATTGTAAGTACATCGTTCACCTCTAAAAATTCGTGTCCTAATTGCTTTTTCGCACCAAGGCCTATTGCCACAAATATACTCTTCCCTTCAGGAGATGTTAGCTCTGTTAGGATACTCAAAGAACCACGTTTACTTCTGAATATGAAGACAGGTTTAGAAATTGCTTTTGGGAGATCTCTTATCGAGGAGATATTCAATCCATGTTTTTTTAGCGATTTTGAAAGTACTTTCTGGCGAAGAATAATTTGATCGTCAGGCATAAACAAAGCCAACACACCAAATGGTTTACCTATGGATATGTACTCATTGCTGCCAAGCTCCCCTTTCGCATAACGTTCCAACTCCTTATTAAACTTGTCGTTCTCTTCTTGGAGACGGAAACGAATGTCATTTGTTGAACTATCAAATGCAACATTTGTGCCATCTGCAACTTCAATATCAATGCGATTAAGGAGCTCTATTGCCTCTTCAAGGCTAACATCCTTCGCAAGTATATTGTCAGACTGTATTTCTTCGATCTCAGATACTCCCTCCAGCTCTTCGTCATTTATCTCGTCAGATATATCTTCTCCATGGAATGAATAATCGCCAAGCTGATATAGTCTACGTACATCTCCACCTTCAAACTTGTGCAATCCGTCTGGAATAGCTATCTTTTTTACCTACACTATTGCACGTATTGAACCAAAAACCCTTAGCACTCTGTGTCGGCTCTCCAGTCCTCGTAAAACTCGCAAGACACCATGGTTGTCTGCTCATTTCATCTTTACGGCTATATCCGAATTGCGCATGAGCCACTTTGCACACAGCTTTTTGTCCGGCATCGGACTCCTCTACATCATAAACAAAAACGCCAGACTTGCCTATCTCTCGCTTGTTGGTAAACGCCGGTATATCATCTGGATTTATGGGGTTCCCATATTCTACATCTGTATTGTACTTATTGATTATCTCCATAGGCCGATCATACTTCATGGGGTCTACCTTGGCATTCTCCGCCAGTCTAACCGCTTGGATAATCTTGTCGTTATCCTCGGGAAGTATGATAGTTCCTTTCTTTGCCCAGTGGAAAGCCACCTTTTCTAACTTGGGGTTTCCTCCTTCTTTGAAGCTTTCTCCAAGCTTCTCTATCTCGTTGATAGTACGTTCTACCTGCTCATCTGTAGCGTTGGTCAGCTTATTGAGCAAGCCAGCCTTCATGTCAGCCTTCCTGCGCTCTCCAATGCGGAAACGTATATCGGGGTTTTCTACGTCAAATGAACCTACGTTGTCTGTTGCGCTCTTGATTTGGATGGGCTCAAAGGCGACATAGAACCCAAGGCCAGTAGCAAATACTCCATCATACTTTCCATGAGATACCTCTTCTTTTTCTTTAGGACTTAACGGGCCACTAGCAATTAGAGGGGATCTCAATGATAAGAAAGCAGGGATAGTACGCCCACCTCTACCATATCCTCTGGCCACTTCTTCACTGGATGCGAAGTAAGCACCCTTGCCTAATGCCCCATCAGGCGACATCCTAAACTCTGTAAACTCAACGTTTGTCCCGTGATACACCACCAATGGTTCTCCGTTCTCGTCTACGACTCTGGACGAATCATTTTGCAGAATAGAAACCAACCGCTTATCTTTGTACTCAGATAGGGATACTTCCTTGTTAGCAAACCCGCGCTTTATCGGGTCAATACTTTCAAGCAAGCGTCCCTTTTCTATTTCCGTGAGGGCGTGGTCATAGTATGTTTCGCCATTGTTAGCTACACCTACAACGAGTTTTGCCGTATAATCTATACCACCGATATTTAGACCTACAACATAATAACGATAGCTTACAAACCTATTCTTCTGCTTTTCGTTGGCTTCCTCCGTAATGAAAGTGGCTTGCTCTATCATTTGAGGGATAGCGACTATTGATTTAAGATGCAGGTGATTTTCTGCATCATGTCGTGTAACCTTCTCAGCACCCTTTCTACTAATGCGGATCTTATCACCTGTATCTGAATTGGTATAATCCCCTCTGAGCTCATCAATGATGTAGGATTGAGCGGACTTATTGTTTAGCTCATACTTACCCTCATACTCCTCGCCCGTCAGCTCAATAGGCTTCGAGACCTTCAGCTTCTCAATCCTCGCTTTCTTCTCCCAATCTCCGAACCAATCTTTATTACCGGCGTACTTAGTACTTCGGGAGCAAGGCATAAAAAAGATTGATTTGATTGTTTCGGATGCCCTCTCCGGAATAGAACGAGCTGTGGCAGAAGCTTTTTCTTCGAATAAATATTGAATTTACACTCTTCGTCCGAAGTATTTCGCTTTTTAGAATACTCCCTTCCAACTTTAATGAGCGTATCGAGCAAAAGCTTTCCATGACATGGCAGCTACTTTCCAAAGGTGGAAAACAAACTTTCCTCCCGAGGAAAGCCTTATCGGGAAAATAGGGAATATTAAAATGACATGTTGGCTTTTTTGATGATTAAAGAGTACATTTGGGAAGCAACGTATGTAGAGAGATAAACATACATCCCTTGCTGGTAGCATAGGGGGTGAAGTAGAAAAAGAAAAAACTAACAAAAAGATTAACGACATGAACGCTAAGATTATTAAACTCTTCGGATGGTTACTGATCTTCACTCTGGGAACAATTGCCTGCAAAAAGTCGGATGAACCGAACAAGCCCGATGATCCAATAGTGATTGACCCCTATACCCCGGTGACCGAGGGCCGGGTTTTCATGCCAGTGCTCATGAATAAGCCGGATATGGATAAAGTTACCGAAGTTGAGAAAAGCAGAAGCGGATCTCTGGTGGAGAAACTTGCACCAAATCCAGACGAGGGAAAAAACTATATCCTTTACAAATTCGAGTACAGAGAGATGGATATTCGGCAAGTACACTACCAGATTCATCCCAAGACCGGAGTCCTTCTGAAAGTCATCATGCAATTCCCATCAAAAAAATCGACCCTATTAAATTGCCTCGCACTGATCAGCAAACAAGGATTCAATGACGATCACATATTAGCCCAAAGATATTCAGCACTTGCCAGAGAGAAAGATGCACTGTTTACAATGCATTATAAAAAAGAAGGAGGAGGTACGATGAAAATCATGTTTGATCAGTATGGGAAACAGCCTTCGGCATTGCCCACAATCCCCAAATTACCAAGCGAGGAATACGATATTGTTCTAGAGGACAGATTCTTCTCGTTTGGCAGAATCAAGGGTGCTGAGAAAAATTTGGGTAATACACTCAAAGCAACCATAGAAGAGGAGAGTGGAAAGCACAAGGGAAAAGTGAAATATGCTATTTTCTCTCTCAAGGCAGAAGAGGCACCCATGACTCACAGAGGATACTTCTTTGACTGGGAAGAAGATACGGCTCCTGACAAATTAGGCCTGTGTTGCGAAATTCTCTTTTTTTACAAACATCCATCTTTGGGTTACTATGTTGATGATATTCGGAAGAAGACCATACCCACACGAGAATTCTATGATTTATGCAAGAAAAATGGCTGTGAGTGGCTCGAAGAATGTCCAGATGGAGACTTTTTCATAAATAAGAAGAAAAAGGTAGTCCTTGTCGCCAGAAAAATACAATTCGATGACATAAGTCCCAACGATATTCTTGCCATAAATATATTCAAGAGCAATGATATGTACGAAGAAAGTAAGGGAATGAGAGCCAAGGGATACTCCAGCCCGGTTATTGAAAATAAATCAGATGCGAATAAGAATTTGAGGATAAGCGAGAGTTCTCAGGCTGTAAGCTCTTTGTAAGGAATTAGAACCAAATCGGGACGCCTTAGGAGAGCTTATCTGCGAAAAGTCAGTGTCCTCCCAAAATAGGCAACGGACATCATAGACAAAGCGGCCGCGGCGTGATCAAATCACTCTGCGGCCGCTTTTCTATTCATTCCTCATCTATTTCACTTCTTCAAAACAAATCTATGCTGATTTACAGCAGATTGCAATTACATGGTACAAATATGATTTCTGAAATCGATTACAAACAATCGCTTATATTGTCTTTATTGCTCTGCTTTTTCAAGTTCTATTCGAGCTGTGAGTTCTTCTTGGTATGTGGTCATAAACTTGTTTAAGTCCATAAAAGCATACCCAACCAAACGATAGAACAGATTCTTGTATTCTATCTTTTCTGTTGCAGTGAAGAGAGTTTTACTCCCTTCCATAGGTTCGAATGTTGCCTGCCATTCTCCTGTGAACATTTTACTATCCATCTCAAAACTGTAGAAAGAGTGTGGTCTCTTCTCAAGTGTCTTGAATCGGATAGTTGCGCCATTGGCAGTCTCTTCCCATTCTTCAATACCCCCTTGGGTACGGATGATCTCCAAATCATCCAAAGAATTTCTGTAATGCCATTCTTGATTGTTGGTCACGATAGCAAAAACGGCATCAACAGGAGCATTCAAAATGCACTGTTTTGTCTCTGTTCTGGTTCTCGGCAGAAGTATTCCTATGAGTACGACAACCAATGCAAGCAACAAAAGACTGCTCAATATTATGTACAACACATTCTTCACGTTCTATTTGATTATTACCCACTTTCCAGCCTTTGTAGAGCCTTCGTGCTTGATGATTCCCAATTTGGTCATATTCTTAATATGATATTTAATTCCGTCAAGAGTAATACCGATAGATTGAGCCAACTCCTTTTGAGTAATTTCAGGCTTTGCCTGAATAGCTGCTAAAATCCTTTCTTGGGTAGTTTCTTGGGTAGTTTCTTGGGTAGTTTCTTGGGCTTTTCTTGGATGTTTCTTGGATGTATCTCCTCCAAAGCCTTCTTCAAAATACTTTTGAGAGACGTTCTCAACTACTCGAAAAGCTGTAATCAATGAAAAATCAAAAGAGGCTTGCCCATTACCGTTTTCTTCCAACTCATTCTGAACTCGATAGACTCCACGGCTGAATCGGTTTACATAGCCCAAGACTTTCATTGCTTCGGCAATAAAGGGATTCCGATAATCACTCACATTGGGGAAATTATCGGGACTGACCTTGCCGTACAATCCTCCGGGGTTTTGAATCTCGATGCGGTCGTCGTACTCATAAAACTGAATAGGAGCGTTACCCTCGTAATCCCTGTGCATAATGGCATTCATCAACAACTCTCGAGTAGCCCAGTATGGGTACTTAGAAACTGTTTCTTCCCGAAGTACACTTACGGGAATGGGACGCTTTTGTGAGATACTTGTCTCGACAAAAGCATCAATCTTAGGCAATACCTTGCAAAGATTACCGCTAAACTTATGTTCGTTAAGAATATCACCCGCGCGATCTTTTCCCTTGAAGCGTACATATTGAATATACGCCCCATGTACGTGTCGCTCAGGATTCTTTCCAAACAGGACAGTAGCCCCATTAGTCGGACAGTTATAGCGCAAATCATATAAGCCAAGGGAGGCGAGTTGATCCGAGATATCTCGTTTATCTTCAGCGAGAATATCCTCAGCCACAGCTTTGGGCAAAAACTCCTTATGAATGAGAGCTACATCCAAGTCGTCAATGCTCGTTCCCAAACAAGGCATTGCGTCAAAGGTACGAACATTGGAAAGTCGCCTTTCTGTGAGCATCTTTTCTTCTGCCTCTGTTGCAGTGCTCTTCCGAGGACCAACACGCACCCAAACACGACCACGATAACGTACAGGAGGAAATTCAGAAGGCTGAACTTCTGCCACCAATACATCCCCTTCATCAAAATGGAACTTCTCCACGGTCATGGTGGGCTGAGGGAGAATGTTGCCATCCGTCCGAATATTGGCAATCTGCAATAAGAGTTTATCATCAACCTGCAAACCTGACAACTCTCCATTGTCCTTGGCTCCAATAATGAGATAGCCATTCCTGCCACTACCCGAAATATCATTTGAGAAAGCACATATAGCCTGACAAAACTTATCCATATTGCCAGTCGATTCTGTTCTCTCAATATTATAGCTCTCAGTGTCTGAAAGCATTTGCAGAAGTTCCTCTTTAGCGATCATGTCTATAATTAAATCATTTAGTTACATTCAATATAAACCAGTCGACTTCTTTTTTAGCTCTGGTATAGAATGACTCTTACGCTCTTATGTGAAGTAGAAATAACAATCATTTTCTCCTTAACCAATCTTTTAAAGGGTAAAGCGTGCTATTACCATAAATATCTGATGGATAAATAACATAGTATCCCCTTTCTATATAATTACCATTTATGTATTTCGTCCTTCCATCTTGATATTCTATCCTCGGATAAATAGCCAAATATTCTGCTCCTTTAAAACTTTCATAGGTTTTATTAATTGGTAATAGAGCTATATGTTCTTTATATTTTGCTGCATCTCCTAATCCTAATTCCCAATTACACCATTTTGAGTTTATAGCATTTGGTGTTGCTGCCAAAATAAACTTATCTGCTATTTTTATTTTTTGTTTTAGTTTTTCCGCAGTTTCAGCATTTGTATAAGCAGGCATCGAAGGATCCATCCAATCTACATATATATCAACACCCTCTTTTTTAAGAAAAGCTACTACATCTTGAAGTATGTTTTGTTCATCGTGTTTGTGAGAAAGAAATACCATTGGGCGAGTTCTATCTCTATAATGGCTCTCATTTAAATTTACGATATTGTCGGCAGAGAACAATTTTGTTCTACTTCTATAATTTGATAATTGAGATTCAGATATAAAACTCATTTTACTTTATATTTTTGATTACATCAAATTCATCTTTTCTATCTCGAAGTTCAATAGCTTTATCTATATACCTTGAAGGATTTTTCACAAAATCTTCCCATTTTACAGATTGGATATAGGAACAATCTCCAGAATAAACCCAACTTCCCTCACAAATTCTCCTATTAGGCTTTTTTATATTAAACATATTTTCTCTTAATATCTGAAATAGAAACGAGGTATTTAAACTTCTGCAATCGCAAATAACATCTCGTGTTATGTAATATTCATAACTTCCAAACTCATCTGGTAAAACCACTGCTATGATGCCATTCGTTTTGCTTCTGCCGTAATTTCTGGTTTGTTCTTTGAGTGAGTAAGAAATTTCCCAAGGTATCCATTGGTCTCTTTCTGGTTTGCTTTCTTTCATTCCTTTTGATATTAGAACAATGGTTACACTACTATCAAAAATTTTGTCAGCTAATTTAGAACCAATTGTACTATCTTGAAAATCAGCTAAACTTTCCCCGTCATCTTCTCCTTTATAAATATGATGCTCTTTTTCAAGAATTTCGGTTAGTTTATCGACATAGTGGCGAGCTGTTGTAGTTTCCCATAAAGGAATATCATTTAATCTATAAACTTTGCTGTCAGAATATTTATAGGATACAAAAACTTTTCTTTTCATAACTACTTATACTGTTTTCTCACTTCGATAGCGTTCTCTACTAAATTAGCAATATTGTTTTTAATATCGTTATAGACATAATCACTTAAAGTATATCTTGTCTCAAAGACAGGAATAAAACTGGCGAAAGGGTTTCTCCCCTTTTTACTTTGTTCTCCATAAACATTTTTAAGATTATGAATATAAATTCCACAAACGGCCTTTCCTAATTCCCAAGCTCGCTTGATTTCATACTTCACCCACTTTCTTTCGCTTGTTTTCTCTCCTATTAAAACGATTAAACAAGACTTGTCTTTCAGATTGTCATCAATCCATCTTTTGATAGAGGCTTCACTTTGTTTGATTTCCTCCCATTTGTTTCCACTAACGGGTTGATTCCCTTCTACCACTCCCATATTGCGAACTTGTCCAGCTCGCCAGTTATCATTATCAAAATGGAAACTATAAAAAACTTTTCTACTCATAATAAATTATATTTCATTAATTAAATACTTCTGAAATAGAGACATGTAGGCGTAGTCTTTTACTAATCGCTTATCCTTGTCTATAAGTTGCTCATCATATATCTTTTTTGCAGCGGCTCCTGTGCTTGCTATGGGTAAAACCAACGCTTTTGGATGCTTTTTTATAAACATATCATATTCCTCTTCTACACCTTCCATTCCTCCAATGAAAATTCCAGCAGAAAATTTAGAATCATCAAGCATTCTATGCCTCATATGTAATAGAGATTTTTCTCTGTCATTATCAATGACATCAGTAAATACTATATTTTCAAATTTATTATTGTCTTCCGGAAAGTATTCTTCAAAAAATCTTGATTGATATAAGGTCATATGCTCTTGAATATTCAATTTTAATTTTTCCATCACATAATATACAAGTGGAGTGATAGAAGGATGTCCACCCCAAATTAGCCTATGATATGGGAGTACTACAGTCGTTAATGCTATTACAGCATCTCGTATTGCTATAATATCGGCAGTTTCTATATATTCAGGATTTCTTTCTTGCAAAGGAATACTTGCAGAGAGGAATATATTTTTCATTTTGTTGCTTCCAGCCATTTTTTAAAGTCCTGTTTTTTTAAAGTCAATATGTCTTTCTTAAAGTTATCATTTAACCAATCTAAGTGTTTCAACCACTTGTCTCTAATTCTTAAATCATCGTATATTAATCTAATACAAGTATTATCTGGATTTTTCTCAAATTCGTGGCGTATTTCAGCGGATTGACAATTGGTAGATTGTGGAATTCCTATTGTAGGAATGTAAATGATTTTTTTGTTAAATAAATCTTCTGTTAAGAATCTTTCTGGTTGAACCGTGATATTTCTACCACATTGCTTAGCCATACTCATAAATTCTGTTATCAAATTATCTTGCCTAGAAGCCAAATTTCTAGCCCGAACAGATTCAACATGTTGTACTATTTCATCAATTTTATCATCATTCAGTTTTGACTTATCCTTATTATCATAAATCCCATCTACAAAATCAGAACTTTCCAGCTTTAATGGAAAAGTCAGATGAGAAATAGATTCAATATTATGATTAGGCCAAACTAATTGAACAATTCCAATTTGTTTTGAACCTGCTTCTGCAAGTTCTTCCTTGCACCAATGGCTCTCTAGAAACCCTGGAGTATTTAGTAATAATATGACATCGCAGTCTGTCATTCTATGCCACAATTCTTCTTGGAAAGGTTCTCCTTTTTCGATGGAATGCGTATCCAAAAAGACATCGAAGTGATGGGACTCAAGAGCTTCATACATTTGTATAGCAACGGAGGTTGATTCAGATCTTTTATAGCTGATAAATATTTTTCTCGTGCTTCTCAAGAGTTCGAATGCTTGTAAAACAACATTTGCAATCCTACACCGTTGATTATCATTATATGGAATCCCATTTTGTTTTTCAAGTTTTTTCGGTATTTCGTTAGAGAAATTATTGTAATAAACTGGAAGTATCATTGTTCCATCCTTAATTAACTTTTCGACAATAGGTAAATCCTTAAAATCTCCTTTTTTGTCTCCGAAGTATATAGAGAATGCAGGTTGATTACCCACATACTTTTCTTCTAAATTATCTCGGTCAATTATATTTAGAATACCTTCAGGTAATTTTAAATTGGTAATTTCAAATATAATTTGATCCTTAATGCCTTTGACAATAGGATCTTCTATTGAACCTAATAAGATTAATTGATACTTGTATTTCATGCTACTTTTTCATTTTGATTAGTACTTCTACTTCCACTCCCAATATCTCCGCAATCTGGAAGAGGGTTTCAAGGCTTGGTTGGCGTCTGTTGCAGACATAGGCATTGACAATGCTGAAGCTTTTGCCGAGTTTTTCGGCAAGCCATGTTTGCTTAATACCTTTCTCCTCAAGCACTTCTTTGATTCGATTCATAGGTTTATCCATCTTTTTTCAACATTCTCTGTCTGATAGCGCAAAGATATGAAATGAAATAGCATAGAAAAAGGGAATGAAGATTTATTTTCTCATTCCCTTAAATCTTTTAATGGGTGTAGAAGAGAAGCATTTATTTCCGTTGTTTTATGGATTCTGCTTGCTTATGAAGTTCATTTGCCTGCGATGTGTTCAGACGGGCTCGCTCTGTCTTTTCAGCTTGCTCTTTGACTAATTGCTCGTAAGTTTCCACTTGTTCTCGGATAAGTGCAATCTGCTCTTCGTTTCTCTCATAGGTAAAGAGCGTTTCCAAATCCATTAGCTTTTCCTGATTGGCTTCTCCATACATTTTGATGTGGCGATACTTCAAGTCATTATCCGACAGTTGACTATTTTGTCGCATTTGCCAGAAGTTTTCAACCAGAGAAAACAAAAGAACAAGTCCCATACAGCAAAGAGTGATAACCGTTTTACTGTTCTTAAAGTCAAGACTAAAAACATGTTCTTTACGGATGACAGTGCGACTCTCTTTGCCCATCTCATCAATTTTCGCCTCAATGGCTTGTAGAGTCTCTTTTTTCTCTGAATCCCATCCATACAACTTCTCAAAGGCTATTTCCAGTCCTGCCACTACGCTCTTGGTAAGTATTTCTTCCAAGACCCTGATTTGTTCGGGAGAAAATACCTCTTGCTTTGAAAGTGTATTCATCCTCTCAAAAAGTTCTTCGATTTTACTCAAGTCGATTGTTTGTTGTTCAGATCTTCCCTTTAGGGAGGAAGCCATTTCCGTAAGACTTTGCTTCAATTCCTCAAACAGACCATATACGGCCGAAGTATCTATTCTATCTGTGTACATATACTTTTTCTTTTATAATTAAAGATTAGTGCAGTACCCTGCGTATTCTGATTTTACTTTTAGCTGCCAACTTTCGGGCTTTCAGAGCCTGAATGTATTCGGCAAGTGTCGCATCATAATGAGGGCTATCAAAAAGTGAGAAAATGCTGAGTTGCCCAATAAGAGAATCAAGAGCATCCATCACACCTCCAGTTTCTGATGTTTTGAACTCTTGTTTTTCTGCCACTTGCAGTGCTTGATAGGCATTGTCTTTAATCTGCCTGTCAATCTTTGAAAAGCTACATTCTCTATCTACATGGGACCCCGAAATCCGATTGCCGTCTTTCTCAAAGATGATGCCCTGAATCTTATCCGTATTGCCATTTATCTTGAATTCCAAGCCTATACCTGATTGCGTTAGGGTTGCTTGCAACTGTCCCCACGTCAAACTTTGAGGAATAGCTTTTTTGAGAGCATCGTAAATCTCATATTTGGTTTTGTCATTCCCTTTCAGCCGTTCACGCTTGACATTCTCTTTTCCAGAAGCAATATATAATCCGTATTTCTTGGTCAGTTCCATGCAGACCTTTGTGCTACGTAGCTTTTCATTTTGATCTGAAATTCTTCGACCATCGTTATCAATACGATTGATTACTATGTGTATGTGTGGATGGTCTGTATCGTGATGACGAGCAATAAGATACTGTGTATTGGAATATCCCATTTTCTGTAAATATTCCTGTGCCACCTTGACCATAAAAGCATCCGTTAAACGCCCTTTATCTTGGGCTGAGAAATCCAAAGAGATGAGGGCTACAGGTTTCGTAATCTTGGGATTAAGTTTGCTTTGAGTAATAAAGCTTCGGATTATAGCTTCTCTATCTTTCAGACGAATGCCTTCTGCCTGCAAGAGCTGGGCACGCTCTTTCCCTAAAACATAGTTTATCACCCCTCGAAATCCTCTCCCCTGAACAATCTTAGCAATCATCTTCGATTCGTTTTATGATGTTATCCAATCTCTCAGTCATCGCAAGGTTATCTTGATAGACTCGTGTGTATCCCATAGCATTGGCTTTGTGAGCAATCTGATTAACATTATTGGCCATTCCACTTAGCTGACGAATGTGATTCATCAATTCGGGAGATAGTCTCTGCCTGACGATACTCGCAGCGATACAACGACGGATGTATTCACTTCGGGTAATCCCAGCAAGACGTGCTTTAGCTTTCAGAGAGTAGAACTCCTCGGTTGCCATTTTCAGTGTAACCTTATATTTCTTCTTTTCTACTGGTCGTTTGGGTGGGCGACCATTCGTATTGCGATTTTCTATTGTTTTCATTGCCGTATTTGTTTTTTGATTTATGAATAGACCAACGGGATGAGTCAGTCCTCGAAGAGCAAGGTTTTGGTCTGACCAAAACACAAACTTGCTCCCCTAATAATCAAAAGACTTGCTCCCCTAATAATCAAAAGACTTGCTCCCCTAATAATCAAAAGACTTGACTCCATACCCATTCATCGTTTGAGTCCCCGACTTTTCATTCTCGGAGGAGAAATGAGTTCTTGATTTTTTCGGCAGAGAAAATCATTCAAGTCCTTATGTCCCTCATAAAGGATGGAGCAATCATTAACGCGAAGATTCATTCTCCAAAGCACTTCAAGCGTTTTCTTTCCTGCTGCATCGTTATCGAGATAAGCGTTAACAATGGCATATTTCGAGAGTAAGGAATGAGCCTTTTGGAGATTGTTTACAGAGTTCAGTACAATCGCAGATTCAGTATTTCTGTCAGGATAAAGGGTACAAAAACTCAAGTAATCTATAAATCCTTCAAAGAGATTGATAGTATCCGTATTTCGATCAAAGGAGGAGATACTGGAAGGAGGTAAACAGCCTTTGAAATAGAGATTACGAATGGCATAACCTCCCAAGTCGTTAGGCATTCCGATAGCGTAATAAGTACGCCCTTTTACTTGATAGTGAATCTCACGACAGTATCGTTTCGCCACAGAACAATCAATCTTACGGTCTTGTAGATATCTCAGCAAATTAGGATGATGCAAAGAGACGGCTTCGATTATTTTCATCTCTTCGCCACTCTCAGCCTGTCGGTCAAAGTCATTCTGCGTAAGAGGGCTAATCTCTACACGGTTTTCTAACAGTCCAATTGCTTGAGACAGTGTGCAGCCATGTAGTTTCATTACCAAATCAATTATGCTGCCACCTTCTCCACTTCCAAAGTCATACCAGAGACTTGCTCTGTAATCAACCTTGAAACTTGGACTACTCTCTTCTCGAAAAAGGCTTCTATACATTCCATAAGTCGTATACTCCTTCACTGGGTAATGGCCTTTATTAGCCAAATAATCCTTCAGAGATAAGGATTTTATATATTCAATATTCACCATGTTTTTCTAAGTTTTGGAGATTTTCCTTACTACATGAATATGGATGGATAACTCTTTCACAGTGAAAAGAAAAAGAGTCGTAACCTGTTTTCTTGTAGTAGTATCATCGGTGCGAGTAGTAATTCTGTTGTAAGACAGATTATAAAACCATACTACACGCTCAATCTTTTTTCTTTCACTGGATTAGTATCTCTTGTAGTAAGTAGTAACTGTAATTTATCAATAGGTCAAAAGGAACTCACGAACGGATTTGGAAAGACCTTTCTGATATGATAGACATACATAGGGTTACCTCCTATCCGTCGAGACTTTCGTTCAAATCCTGCTTTGCGCAGAGCTTCTCCCATTCGTTTTTCAGAGAGGTTCAGCGTAGTGTATCCACGCAAATAATTCAGGACTTCCGAAGTAGTCATATAAGATTCTTCCGTAGGACTTGGTTTCTCAAAGCCTTTGAGTAACATTTCGTATTCGGCTGTCTGCACATGAAAACCTTCACTCTCTCGGTGCAACTCTGCAATCTCAGCATCATCAAACCAGTACTGATACCCACTTTTCCAATACCACCAAGCCTCAGAATAAACCTTATTGATATCAACCTGTTTAGCAGCTTCTATGTCAATAGCTTCTACCTCAAAAGGAAGAAATCGGCGGCTACCCGTCGGATCTGTAAGAAAGTCATTACCGTTTACCGAAGCCATAAAACTGGCTAAGTGAGGATACTCTTCGATGTACGTATCGTATGGTCTGCGATACTTAACCCGTGGAGTTGTTATGAGATTCTTCAACTCATTTTCGTCTCTTTTGTTGAGGGCTTTGAGTTGGTCGTCGATATTGATAAACAGGTATTCGGCTATAAGGGTCTGCGTATCCTTGTTTTGAGGGTCAATAGTACCTGTAAACAAATATGCTTTTAGCTCTACGGGACAAAGCAAGTCTAAGAAAGTTGTCTTGAACTTACCCTGCTCTCCAGTCAAAACCAGACAGGTGTGATTGCGACAGAACAAATCATCCATCGCATTCGCCACCACTGCAATAAGCCATTTGGTCAGATAAGTTTGCCACTTATCAGGATTCCGAACCGTTACGCACGAAGCCAAGTGAATAATCTCCGAGTCCTCTCCCTCGTTCCACTTCGATAGTTTTTGGAAATACTCCTGTACAGGATTGATACGCGGGCAGAAATCACTTTCCAATATCGCTCGTATATTCTCTGCCGAAGTACTGATACCTTGTGAAGAATCCAATAGTCGCCGCATGGAGTTGATGTCGAATTTGCAGAGAGGATAGAAAGGTTCATCTTTATTCGAGCATCGAAACTCCGTGCGACTTTTTACGGTGTTGAATCGAAAGTCATAGTGCTCTCTAAGAAAGGACTCTATCCGTTCATTCTTGGATTGCTTCCCTTCTGGTCGTTCATCCATTTCTTCTTTCATCGTTGAATAGGGATTTAGAAATGAGAGAGCTTGGCTTTCTTTTCAGAGATAAAGAGTTTTGAGTCTTCGGCTAGTTCTCGCACAGTTTTTCTACGACCATTAGCTATCCATTCGAGCAACTCGTCCTCGAAGAAGTAGAGTTGCTTTCCGTTCTTGTAGCAAGGGAGTAAGCGCTTGCGCACAAGCGTATAAATTGTAGGTTTGGCCTTCCCGATGATTTTACACGCTTCATCTATCCCGATAGGAATACGTTTTGGAGAAATAACCGCATCTTGCCCTTTCTCGACCAATGCTTTGATCTCAGCTACTTCGTTCACTAAGTGAGCTACCGCCTTGGGTAGATTCTCAAAAGAAATTTCGTTGTTGTCCATGTTTATACTATTTTGAGTTTAACATGACACAAATGAATAAAGTGTTTTCCCTGTGATTCAAAACACGGAGAAAACACAACAAAAACACTATGGTTGCTGTGTTTTACTAACTTTCTTAAACTATAGTACAGTTGATTTCAAAGGGGAAATTAATACCATGGGTAAGTTTGGTTAAATCTTTGTGCCCCCATAAAAAGTGAAGTGCCCCCAAAAGTTTTATGTCTAACTTTTGGGGTGCACTTCAGAATTAGAGAAGTATTGGAGTTCTTATGATTACATAGGTCAATGGAGAAAGATCATTGATTGATAGTAAGGAGGAAATTACATTGGAGTGCTCTTCTCGTTCTCAATGTCAATGCTCTATATCTGTTCCTCAATTCTCCACAAAAAGAATCTTTACTCTCTTCTCTGTGAGAATTTGTACAACGCTTTCTATTTGGGGTAATAGATAAGGTTAACCTACATCATTCAGATAGACATTTCTGAATCTTGATTAGCCCTTTTTGTTCATCGTCTTTTAGGTGGCTTTTGATGGTGTCGGGCTCAACGTCTTTTAATGCATCGGCAAAAACAAGTTTGAGGAAAAGAGCAACCTCGTCTTGTTTGCCGATACTGAAATGCTTCCAAATATTCCAGCCGAAATGATACAGGTCTAAAGAAGTAAGTTTTGCGACCCTGACAGGTTGAGGGTTTTGCAAGACGTTTCCTTCTGAATAAGCTGTAATGTATTGACAAAGTCGTATCAAATCGTCATCAGAGATATAAGGGGCAAATTCATGCTGTGTATAGGAGATTGCTATCTCCAACTTCTCTTTTGATTTATCGCTTTGTTTACGCTGTTGGTTAACTCGTATCTCCTGAATAAATTCAGTCTCTATACTCTTTTTGTCCCAATCCTGCTCAACTTCTTTCTTTTCTTGGGGTGATGATGGAAGCAGATGCTTGTGAGGAAAAAACTTCTTCACAATAGCTGTGAACAAGCCGTCAATCAGAAGCATCAGGGCTGAATAGAGAATGATGCCTACACCTGTAACAATCCAGAAAATTACAGTTGCAGTAAATTCATCAACTCCAGCCGAGACAAAAACAAATCTCACAATTATACCAATTAAGGCACACGCCAACAAGACGGATAAATAAACAATTATATATTCAAAGTACTTAGACTGCATCTTTATTCTTTTGTGTGGGGTTATTCCTGACTCTTTGTCTCTATCGTATCCAATTTTATGGCTTGTGCCGCCTTATTTTTCTTTTCATCGACCACCTTTGCATAGACTTGCGTTGTCTTCACATTCGTATGTCCCAGCATCTTACTTACGGTATAAATGTCTGTACCGCTGGCAAGTTGTAGAGTCGCGTAGGAGTGGCGGAAGCAATGGAAGCTTATGGACTTTTTGATGCCTGCAGCCTCTATCCAACGCTTTAGAGGTTTAGAAATCCATGACGGATTAGGCAGGTCTTCAAAAACCAATTGTTCTGGCAATCTTCGTTCTCCACATAGTTGTAAGGCTTGTTCCGAAATAGGCATATACTCCACCCCCTTGGTCTTCTTTTGAGTGAAATGTAACCTCGGCTGTTCTCCATCCATGTTGATCTCTTTCCACTTTAGTTTCTGAATATCACAGTGGCGTAATCCTGTCAGAGCAGAGAAAAGAGCTGCCCGTTTCATCACCTCACGATCACAAGGGGTTGAAGCAAGCGTATTTAACTCCTCTACGGTAAGGTATTCACGGCGAGACTCCTGTTCCTGAATACCTTTTATTTTGGCGGATATATCAACGGTTAGGTAACCATCTATAAATGCCTGTTTAAGAGCTGCCTTGAAAATAGAAAAATAAGTGGATGCCGTATTGTGAGAAATAGTACCACATTTATTCCCTCCACGAGGAGCTGTCAAAAGGAAACGTTTGTACTCTTCGGCAAAAGCATTGTCGATTTTGAAAAACGGCAAATTTTCTCCCGCATACATTTTAAGAAAATCCAGAGCTCTCTTCCAATTGACAAGAATAGAAGTGGAGCTGTTTTTGTGTCGTTTATACATCGCCTCTCGAAAATAAGCAATGAAATTTTGTTGCAAACGTTCCTTTTGCTCCGCCTGAGCCGTATCTGCATCACTGTACAAATCGGCATTATCGTATTCTCTTTGACGGAGCTTTCGCACCTCATCGGCATAAATACAAGCTTCTTGATCGACCTCGCTTTTGCACTGTATCACTCCATTCAAATCTCGCTTGGGTTTGTACGATTTGCTCGAAGATGTTGTGCGTGCAGTCCGAGTTTTATCCCAGACTACGGTAGTTACTATGCGGTTAAGATACTCACGGACACGTTGTGGCTCGGATTTACCCGCAGTGTAGACTGGGTAACTCTCAATGTAGAGATACCACTCATTTCTATATGCACTCTTGCGAAGTCGCACAGTTACTTTCGTATTATGTAATTCTTTTCTCATGTATATCTAAGGTTATTTGTACAGTTGGTCTATCTCTGACTTTGGGGCATAGACATAATTACCAATCTGCCTTATGGGAATGGAAAATTTCCTGATATGCTTATATACTGTCCCTTCCGTAACACCAAACTTGGCTGTTATTTCACCGATCGTGTAACAATACTCTGGCTCAAGGTTGTAAAGTTTAGCCTTATTTCTTGTTCTCGGCTTTTGCTCATCAATAGGCCTCAGATTGAAGTTGCGTTCTAAATCCTCTTTACAGATGCGAGTCATCCTTTTTCCCAAGTTATAACTTCGGAGAGCCTTACTTCTAACAAGTCGGTATAGCGTATCTCTGCAAACGTCGTATAGAGCAATAGCATCGGAGATAGAGAGGTAGGGTTGATCCTTGGGAACCTTTGCGGCCTTCTCTCGCCGTAGCTCTTCTAACTTTTTCTCTCGCTTCTTTTGTGAATACGCAGACCTTGAGCATTGTATAGAACAATATCTCGATGTGATTGTCTTGGCAAGAAAGGTCTCCCCACACCATTCGCACTTTCGCTCAATCTGAAATTTTGCAGCTGGCATACGCTTTTCGTATCTATCTGATAATCAAATTATGTTTTTATTTAAGTCGCACTTTATACACTAATAAGTCGCGGCACAAATATGGTACAAATATACGATTAAAATCGATAGAAAACGAAGAAATACGAGAAGCTACAGAAAATAAAAATAGCAGTAAGATGCTATCTTACTGCTATTTACTATTTGTTTGATGCTCTTTTATGAGCGTAATTACTTCACTTCTTCGAAGTCGACGTCCGTGACGTCGGGCTGCTTGTCGGAGCCACCAGCGTTATTTGCGGCATTCGGATCCGGTTGAGGACCGCCCTGTGCTCCGGTATTCTTGTACATCTCCTCGCTTGCTGCATGAAAATGCTCGTTCAGCTCCTTCATCGCGGCGTCGATAGCATCCAAATCCTGCGCCTTGTGAGCTGATTTGAGCTTCTCAAGAGCAGCCTCTATGGGAGCCTTTTTGTCAGCCGGCAACTTATCGCCCAAGTCTTTGAGCTGCTTCTCCGTCTGGAAGATCATCGAGTCGGCCTGATTGATCTTATCAATGCGCTCTTTCTCTTTCTTGTCGGCTTCTGCATTTGCCAAAGCCTCCTCTTTCATACGCTTGATCTCATCATCGGAGAGACCACTGGAGGCTTCGATACGAA
Organism: Porphyromonas crevioricanis; assembly: GCF_900476255.1. NCBI lineage: Bacteria > Pseudomonadati > Bacteroidota > Bacteroidia > Bacteroidales > Porphyromonadaceae > Porphyromonas > Porphyromonas crevioricanis. The sequence continues at coordinate 895,207 of NZ_LS483447.1, read as the reverse complement.
TATCCTGCTTTTTGCCGGTAGCCTTGTCCAAAGCCGTAACATTGAGAATACCATTAGCATCGATATCAAAAGTCACTTCGATCTGAGGTACCCCACGTGGAGCCGGGGTAATTCCATCGAGATTGAATCGGCCAATGCTCTTGTTGTCACGAGCCAACGAGCGCTCTCCCTGCAACACATGGATCTCAACAGAGGGCTGGTTGTCCGCAGCCGTAGAGAAGACTTCGCTTTTCTTGGTCGGGATAGTCGTATTAGCATCGATAAGTCTGGTCATTACGCCACCCATCGTTTCAATACCGAGCGAAAGAGGTGTCACATCAAGCAAAAGCACATCCTTCACTTCGCCCGTAAGTACCCCACCCTGGATAGCAGCACCTACAGCTACCACTTCGTCCGGATTTACACCCTTGCTGGGAGCCTTACCGAAAATCTGCTGCACCTTGTCCTGAATAGCCGGGATACGTGTCGAACCTCCAACCAAAATCACTTCGTTTATTTCATTAGGAGAAAGACCTGCATCCTTAAGAGCCTGCTGGCATGGAGCTACACAAGCATTGATGAGCTTGTCTGCCAACTGCTCAAACTTAGCACGGCTGAGCGAAGTCACCAAGTGCTTAGGAATCCCGTTCACCGGCATGATATAGGGCAGATTGATCTCCGTACTTGTCGAAGAAGACAACTCTATCTTAGCTTTTTCAGCAGCTTCCTTGAGACGCTGCAGTGCCATAGGATCTTCACGCAGGTCAATTCCTTCCTGCGACTTGAACTCCTCGGCCAGCCAATCGATAATCACGTGGTCAAAGTCATCACCACCCAAGTGTGTATCTCCATTGGTAGACTTCACTTCAAAAACTCCATCTCCCAACTCCAGGATAGAGATGTCGAACGTACCGCCACCAAGGTCGAAGACAGCAATTTTCATATCCTTATCCGACTTGTCCAACCCATAGGCAAGAGAAGCAGCAGTAGGCTCATTCACGATACGTCTCACGGTAAGCCCTGCGATCTCTCCAGCTTCTTTGGTAGCCTGACGCTGAGCATCGTTGAAGTAAGCCGGCACGGTGATCACGGCTTCGGTCACTTCTTGTCCCAAATAGTCCTCTGCAGTTTTTTTCATCTTCTGCAGCACCATAGCGGATATTTCCTGAGGAGTATAAAGGCGACCATCAATGTCTACACGAGGAGTATTGTTCTCCCCCTTTACAACCTTAAAAGGAACTCGATCTATCTCGCGACTCACCTGATCGAAAGTCTCCCCCATGAAACGTTTGATAGAGAAGATCGTTTTTTGCGGATTGGTAATAGCCTGACGCTTGGCCGGATCGCCCACTTTGCGTTCGCCACCATCTACAAATGCAACAATAGAGGGTGTTGTGCGCTTTCCTTCACTATTGGTTATCACGATGGGTTCGTTACCCTCGAGAACGGATACGCAAGAGTTTGTCGTACCCAAGTCAATTCCAATGATTTTTCCCATAATCTGTTATTCTTTTTATTCTGATTTATTTTTCTATTCCTATGTTTGAAAGTCTCGGTTTCCAAGTCGGATCGCGGCTTTCACTTAGCTCTTTCGCAAGATGCGTGCCAAATATCACAGGGAGAAAAACGAACTGACAACTTGGCAAGGAGAAGAAACGCTCAAAAGACAAGCCAAGAGAAGTGTTCTTTCCTCAATGGTTCTTGTTACAAATCTCCGCTTTACATCGAAAAAGAGGACAGAAGTAAGGTCTTTTGACAAATTCCACCTCTCTTAGGTAGTGTAAGTTTCTTGTTTACTATCAAATAGGTATTGTGATCACCTACCTCTGCCTCTACTTTTGCTATTGTAATTGAGTGAGTAAAAAAACACTGCGCTTGTTGTGGCGCAAAGCCATTATGAAGTGATAAATCGATCGCAATTAATTGGGGCAGGCTGATCCGTGAGGACCGGCCTGCCTCGTTTTTATGGCAAATCCTCCTGGGGCCGATGCAGGGAAATACAAGGGTACCCAAAAGAAGAATGGAGGATAGCAGCACATGGAGACAAATCCAAAGTCAAAGATAATGCCATAGAAACAAGCTTGCCATAGATGAAAGCTTGAGGGGGGGGGATATCACACAACAGGGGGCATTACACAACTCAGAGATTCAGATAATTCCCTCCTCCTTAGAATGCATATTTCTGTTTATTTAAGTTCTATTAGTTTTATTTCAAAAGAGCATTTTTCAGCTCAAATTGGAGGCATTTTGAGTGTATTTTCCCTCTCTTTTTTGATGTCTATGGGAGCCGTTTTTTACTAACACGGGAGAGAATGAAATTTTTCTCCTGAGAGAATTTTCACTAACACAGGAGAGAAAAAAATTTTTCTCAGGAGAAAAAATCGGCCCTCCCAGAACGCCCTATTCATCGGCATTTCGGAGAGGCAATAGAAAGCATATAAAGGGAGGAATATTCGGTTGTCTGCAACAGTCCCTTTTCTCTCTATTTTCCTGACTTTTTCCGCAGATGGATTTTTACAAAATATATCAGATCAACAGTAGAGAAAAAGGGATCACGCCATGGTCCCCAATCGAGAAATCAAACAAAAAGAAAAGCCGGTGGAAGCATTTCTTACGAAAGCACCACCGGCCTATAAAGTAGCCGCAGTCTGGATAATCTAAACTCCGGAAGACAGGGTTTGAGTGTTCAAACAATCTTTGTAATCCGCCGGACTGTAAACAGTCTCCACCCGAAGGCAGTGCGGCCCGCCATCAACTGATGAACTAAGTCTCGGAATTATATTGAATGATGAGTTTCGCAATATCGAGACATGCGGCCTTTTTTCTACTCCCTCGTCTGTGAGCAAAGGTAGAAAAATCATCGAATAAAACAAATCGTCCGCATCAGAGATCATACAACAGGCCTCCCTCCCACTCTCTCTCCTCAACAACAGCGACATAGGCAATAAGAGAATGAGCAAAATCAGTCAGCACAATGTATCGAACGTTTCAGTACAAGAGGCGTCTCGGGGCCACATTCAAAAAGCAAATCCAAAATGGACAAATTGGGGATAAAACCTGTTCGGGCAGCATTCGTCTGATAGTAGCAAGCTGGTATAAAATAGGGATCCATCGGGGGATTCTTGGGTCTTATGGCAAACCGATAATCAAACGATTGAGAGGCAGAGGGCTGAGTTATGGGATCGGCGGCGTCCAATGTAGTACAAAAATCGGTAGTGAGTTCCAAACAGACATCAATATCAGACAGCCTGAGCAAGGTTTGCAGCATCTCAAAGTTATAGTCAAAAAGGAAGGTCCACGACCTTTCGTAGAAAGGAGCTATCTCTGGGGCGAGGTAATCGAAAAAGGCCGAAGCCCCATAAGCTGTACGAATGGCCTGCCAATGATTGTGTTGCCAATGCCCATGATCAGAAATCCGCACCTCTCGTATAGGACAGGCGGAGGAAGCTCCCGAAGCAACCGGAATACTCAAAGGCCGCATCCCTTGGGCTGTAGCAATATGACAACGCGACCGATAGGTCTGCTTAATATAGTGCTCATGCGCTTCCAGCTTCACAAGCGGAGAAGCAAACAATTTGCAGAAATACTGCACAGGGGGGGCGTAAGCTGTAGAAAGAAGCATCTTCTAAAAAAGATTGGTCAATGCTCTGAAGGCCAAATAAAAACCCCTTGTACGTCTTTGTCCGACACGATCCCGATGTGCCGAGAGTCGGGACCACTGGAAACCTTATCTGCCAATATCCAATAGTAGGACCTCAGAAAGACATAAGAAGATACCCTGTGACCATCCACAAACAAAGCTCCTGAGGAGAAAGAAGCCCTTGTCCCCAATTCTTGATGAATAGCCTCCCGATATGCTACCAAATTGACTTCATTGAGAAGTATCTCTTCTCCCTTGTGAGGTAGTTGCAAATGGTAGCGCATTTGTTGAGAGATATGGTTTGGCAACTCTCTTCCATTGATATAGAGGCCAGCCGGATCTACATAGAGCTTGTCGCCGGGAGCTGCGACTACACGGCCTACCACCTGCAATGGGTGTGAACTATCTGCGGTATAGCCGTGTGCGTGAAAAAGGACCACTCGCCCCGGCAAAGGTGTATGAACGCGAGATACCCAAGCAATACGCCCCAGAATATAGGGTGCAGGCATGGTATCTCCTCCTATTCGGATAGGGAAAATGATAAACAGACGAATGAGCAACAATACGAGCAGCGCAATACTCGCCGGGAGGATCCAACGAAGTAGCAAGTTCCTTTTCGCCTGCGCATCCATATCAATCTAGAGTTCTTCGCTTATCTCTACTTGCTCGAAACCGAACGCATCATTCTACTCCAACGAATCTTACCGCCAAAAAGGCTCTTCTTGTCTTTGTCAAGTGAAAGCCATACCAGCTTCGGTTTCCCCACAATGTGATCCTCCGGTACAAAACCCCACGAACGGCTGTCGGCTGAGTTGTGTCTGTTGTCCCCCATCATGAAGTAGTAATCCATCTCGAAAGTGTACTCCTTGGCTGGTTTACCGTCTATGAGGATCTCACCCTTGCCATTGACAATCAGCTTATGCCCCTCATAGTTTTTGATGCAACGAGAGTACAAAGCCAAATTCTCGGGGGTTAGCTCAATCTTATCTCCACGTTTAGGGATATAGATCGGCCCATAATTGTCCCGACTCCAACCGGTCTCCCAATCGAGCGGATAGAGCAGACCGGCACCTCCGTCAGATTCCACTCGGATAGATACAACCTCGGGCAGGGCATTCAGTTTTCGCTTCATCTCTTCTGTAAGCGGGAAGTGGTACACAGTGCCGTATCCTTGCTCTCCTATGGAGTCCAAACCAAGCAGAGAAGCCTGCATTTGGCCTTCGGCATTATTGGGCAGGAAATAAAAATCATCATCGCTGATATCCAATTCATCTTTCAGGTAATCCCGATTGAGGGGAGATCGAGTCTGCACCCAATAGTTGAGCTGCATCTTCTCGGGATTTTGGTCTGGTTTGCCGTTTATGTAAACCTGATTGTCCCGCACCTCCAGATTATCGCCCGGCATACCCACACAGCGTTTGACATAGTGGTCTCTGCGATCCACAGGGCGATAATGCACCTCGCCATATATACTGGGATTTGCCCATATGGAGGCCCGGCCTTGCAGTTTGCACCAGGTGTAATAGTCGGGGTTAGGCTTATGCACGCAAACCGTATCTCCAGCAGGGAAATTGAAAACGACAAGATCGTGACGCTCCACCTGCCCCAAACCTTTGATCCGACGATAGGGATAGAAAGGCTTATCCGAATAGGACTTCCCCCCACCGAGCCACTGTGGCATCGTGTTGTGGGTAAGAGGGAATGCCAAAGGCGTGTTGGGTGTTCGTGGGCCATAGCTAAGTTTGCTCACCAATACATAGTCCCCCACAAGCATCGTCTTTTCCAAAGAAGAGGAAGGGATCACGAAATTCTGGAAAAGGTAAACAGTGATGATATACAAGCCCACCAAACAAAAGAGAATATCCCCCGTCCAAACTACCACGCTGCGAAGGGTCTTATTCTTGATCCCCTTGTACCAATCCCAATCGACAAAACGAGTAAAGTAGAAGTCGATCAACAAAGGCAAACAAAGCAGCCACCAAAGGCTATCCCAAACAACGAGTAGCAGTAAACCTGCAAGAGCTATAATACCCCAAATCGCTCTTCTGAGCGGCATTTTTCCGAAGAGTTTAGTCATCGTAATGTACGCTAATTATTATCCTTGTTTTATTCCAAGAAGCTCTGCCATAGAGAGGAACCCCCGATGGGTAGTCGCATATTCGGCTGCCATCACAGCTCCCTGTGCAAAACCGTCTCTGGAGAAAGCCTCATGTCTGATAGAGATCTTATCGATCTGTGAGGTGTAACAAACCTCATGAATACCACAAACCTCTCCCTCTCGATCAGCCGATATGCCAATCGTATTGCTCAGGAGAGGAGATTGACCATCCTCGACTAAAGACCAATCCGAATACAAACGATTGTTATCTATCAAGTCATTAGCCAAACTCACCGCTGTACCACTTGGTTTATCCAGCTTATGAGTATGGTGTACCTCGTGTATCGCTGGCTGATAATCCGGGTAGGCACTCATCATAGAGGCCAACTGGCGGTTAAGAGCAAAAAGCATATTCACTCCTGGGCTGAAATTAGAAGCATAGAAGAATGTGCATTCTCTTTCCTCACACAAGCATCTAAATTCTTCCAACAAATCTCTGGTCATAAACCCCGTGCTACCAGAGACCAGTGGTAGACCTTTATCCAAAATACGTTTGCAATTGGCCTCTGCCATTGCCGGGCCGGTAAATTCGACAACGACATCGGCTTGAGATAACAGTGGGGAGAGGAACTTCACTTCCTCATCCTTATCTATGGTTAGCAATATGGTATGGCCTCTACGCAAAGCCTCTGCCTCTATGGCGTGCCCCATACGTCCGTAGCCTATCAGTACTATCTTCATTGCTCTATTTGTTTTTTCTCTGTCTTGATGCTGCAAAAGGGGACTCCCCCCTCCTCCCGGGTTTTTCTCTTATTTTTTTGCACGAGACGATCGGCAACAATCGAATATCACCCTGCAACAATCGGCATCCACGTTCCGTCCCTCTCCGAAAGAGACAGAGCGATCTCGGAAGCGTCTTACCACCTCATCCTCTATCTCACGACCGATACCGGCATCCTCCAGTCGGGTAGGCAATCCCAAGGAACAGAAAAAGTCTTCGGTAAGCTCTATAGCCCGGTCTATCCGTTCATCTTCCGTACCCACATGAAGGTTCCACACACGCTCGGCATATTGCAGGAGTTTTTGCCTTTTCTGTTCTCGAAGAACACGCATCATGGCCGGCAGGACGATCACCAAAGATGCTCCATGAGTAAGGCCACTCAGGGCTGTAATCTCATGCCCGATCATATGTGTAGCCCAATCTTGGGTTACCCCCCAGGCTATCATCCCATTGAGGGCTGCCGTAGCGGAAACCATATAGTCACACATCAGGTCATAGTCATCATGCCGCTTCACAAGAGAAGGAGCGATCTCGATCACCGTACTCAACACTCCTTCTGCAAAGCGATCCATCACCCGACTCTCACCACAGAGCGTGAGATACTGCTCTATGACATGGACAAAAGCATCAGCCAAGCCACAAGCGACCTGGTGACTACTCAAAGAATAGGTCACTTTGGGATCTAAAATGGAAAAAACAGGATGTGCGCTACTGAACGCAAATTTCTCTTTCGTGTCGGCACGAGAAATCACCGCACCACTATTCATCTCGGAGCCGGTAGCCGGAACAGTAAGCACCGTGCCAAAAGGCTTTGTCTGCTCGGCTTTCTTAGACAAAACAATCTCCCAGGCATCCATATCCGTACAAAGAGCAGCCACAATCAACTTGGTGGCATCGATCACCGAACCTCCACCTACTGCCAGCACGAAATCCACAGACGCTCGCTTTCCCTGCTCCACAGCTCTACGTATCGTCTCTACACAAGGATTAGGCTCTATGCCCCAAAATTCCGTATGAGGGATATTGCCAATGGCAGCTTTCACTTGTTCGTACACACCATTCTTTCTGACACTTCCTCCGCCAAAGACGATCATAAGGCTACGACAACCGGAGGGTATCAAATCAGGTAGCTTGGCAATACGGCCCTCGCCGAAAACAAGTCTGGTGGGGCAGTAGTATTCAAAATTGCGCATATACGGTACAGATTGCTTTTATATTCAGGCACTAAGGTACAACATTCATGCTTAGTAAACAGAGACAAACAAAGGGCATGAATACACAGATAAAACGGAACAGTACCAGAGCAGGGGCGCAGCAACACAACGCTCCAACGTGTCCATAGCACCTGCAAAGTCGAAAATCAAAGAGGAGACAAGAACATAAGGCTGTAATACACTAAACTTCGAGAAGCCATGGGTGGGAGACAGAAGGTAAAGCAGTACATAAAGTTGGACATTAAGAATTCATCAAACGATACATATTTACGCATGGTACGCATGGTAGAAGATAAGGACAGAAGAGATTTGTGCAGCTATCAGGTCAGCTCGCCCGCATATTTACACATGGTCGGAGATAAAGCCGTCTGCGAAAGCTAAACACTGAGGATTCATCAAATGATACGTATCTGCACATAGTCGAAGGAGGCCGTGTCACTTACTGGATATGCCAAAGGGGGCACCTCGATTCATTCCCATATTTGTGCAGTACATTGTCTACCCTTGAACTTTTGGGTTGGGTTATAAGAGGCGTCTCGGTTCATTCCTATATTTGCGCAGTACATTGTCAGCCCTTGAACTTTTGGGTTGGGTTATAAGAGGCACCTCGATTCATTCCCATATTTGTGCAGTACATTGTCTACCCTTGAACTTTTGGGTTGGGTTATAAGAGGCGTCTCGGTTCATTCCTATATTTGCGCAGTACATTGTCAGCCCTTGAACTTTTGGGTTGGGTTATAAGAGACGTCTCGGTTCATTCCTATACTTGTACCACCGATTGTATTCAAAAACAAAGAGGGTGTGCCGAGAGGAATTTTCAGCACCCCCTTTCTTAAGAGTTGTTTTTCAGCACACAACCGATAGACTGGTTGTATCGATAAAATATTTAGTTATCTTTGCACCGCAAAAGTGCCAAGGGGATGCAGACGGTGTTCTGTTCTTTCGGAGGTTCTGGAGAGATGGCAGAGTGGTCGATTGCGGCGGTCTTGAAAACCGTTGAGGTGAGAGCCTCCGGGGGTTCGAATCCCTCTCTCTCCGCAAACAAGGGTGTAAATCAGCGAGTTACGCGATTTGCACCCTTTTCTACACCCAAAAATGTAAAGTTGGGTGTTTTCATTTTAATAAGCCAGAAGTCAGCACTTCATCTTTTCGTATATCGCCTACTATGGCTATACGGGATCATTTTGGGAACATTAAGCCCACTGACCTTTAGCATACTGTTAAAAATCAGTGGGCTTATTCGTTACGTTGTCAATCTTGAAAAGATGAATTCTTATTGAGCCAAGTATTCAGGATGATTATAAACGTATGACAATGTAAATTCGAATATATACTCGTTTACAACTTCTTTTACTTGAATAGGCAACATCAATTTGATTGTCTGGCCTTCAACTTTCTGACTTGCGTTTGCATACAAAGATTTGCTTGTCCACTCTTTCAAGGTTTTATTATAATAAACTTTATCAGTTGGTGCTGCTAAATCTTCAAGTTTTGCGCCCTTGATAATAGTGGATGCAGGTTGATCAGCTTCTCTTTGTGAGTACTTGATTCCTGTGTGCATAACTTTTGAAGTGCTACCATCAACATCAACAAACACAGCTTCATTCCACACAACCTTCAATGTGTTATCGGAAACATTCTTCAGAATAAAGTTGAATTGTGCACTACCAGCAAAAATAAGAATATCAATGAAGTTGTCTTCATAGCTGTACTTTGTAATATCCTTTTCAGTTACATTGGTCGTTTTGCCATATCTTACAGCAGGATTAGAAGGCTTTTCAACCTTTGTGAGGGCTGCAACAAATTTTCCTGAATCATCATACTTGAAAGCTTCTGATTGTGCATAAGTTGCGTTGATATCCTTAGTTGTGCCATCAATAGAATTCTTTACTGTGTAGAACTTCATAAGTTCTTTACGATAACTTGCGTTATAATCTTCCTTCTTGAACACATTTACAACAGTATATGTGCATTTGAATTTAGGATTAGTGAAAGTTTTGCCTAGATCATTCAAGTCGTCAATGTTAGCAACATCATAATTTATGATTTTGCCATCAGCCTTATCTTTCAAGACAAAATAAGCTTGAGGATATTTGTGGTCGCTATATGATGAACCTTGTTGTGGTTGCATAATAACATCAATAACTTCTAATTTAGTTGGGCTATCTGCTTTTTCAGGAAAAACTTTGCCAATATACTTTGACTTATCACCTTTAAATTTTTCTGACAGGAACAAAGGGATAGAATATCTATCAGTGATGCAATAACAATACTTGTCAAAAGAATAGTATTCATCTTGATTGTTTACAATCATCTTAACCTTGTTTTTTGTTCCTTTTTCAAGAAGTATCCAAGTCATTCGCTTGTCATTTCCACTAATCTTTGAAATAACATAGTCTGTGTTGAATTTACCACCTGCATCTTGGAAATACTTGGTGTCCACATAGCCTCCACCTTCTTTTTCAGGAAGATACTGAACAACTTGACCAACATATGTTTGTTGGTATTGTGCAACTGAGGCAAAATGTTGAATGCCATAAATACCAAAATTGGCTTCTGGGTGATCTCCTGCAAAAGCATTTGTTGTAAATCCGACTATGAACATTACAACAAGTAATAGATTTTTGAGTTTTACCATGGTTTTAAAATTTTATTGTTAATATTAAGTGTCTGAGATATTTGAAGAAGGGTTTCAAATTTTTTTTGAGTTCGATTGCAAATATACGAATTAACTGAGTTAACTTTTATCCAACTTCTTTGCAAGCCATGTTTGAGTTATGCCTCGCTTCTTCAAATGCTCCTTGATAAAGCTGCTAAAGTTCTCACTGATAAAACGGTAGAAGAGTGTTCCCAGCACAAATTGCTTAAAGTCCCGCCCATCTACTGCACCTCTCTCCTTATTGGCTATCTTCCAAATGGTGGCTTGCAAGGCTTCTCTCTGTTGGTTGTCCCCCATAAATTACTAAAATAGCTTTGCTAATTAACGACTACAAAGGTACGAAGAAGCTAGCAGAGGGGCGAGGGGATTTCCCTATTTAACACTGAAAACCAAGGTGTGAGCCCCTAAGGGGCAAAATATCGCGAGAGGCTCAGGGGCGGTGATGCTCTGCGAGCCTCTTTTTATGTAAACTGAATCGTGCCAAGCAGGATACAGAGCATCCTATGCAACTAATTCGTCGCAGCATATCTGTTTAAATTTTGGAGAATTGACAAATGTTGCTATTTCATCGTACTCAGGCATTTTCTTGGATTGCTCGAATATTTCGCATAATCTCCCCTCATCCCTACTACTCGTGCAACCGAAGCATAGAAACAAGGTTAAACCAAGAAAAAAAGATAAGTCGTATTTTCATGATGTGTCTAATAATTTTCTTTTTGCGGACTGTCCTTGTCAAACCAAAATTGCTGCCAAAGAAAATCCTCCATTCTTCCGGGTAGGAGGTATGCATTTTCCATACAGAACATTTCGGGAACGATGTTTTTTTCATCGTAATCAAGATATTTCTTCTTTTGGTTTTCTTTGTGATATACAAATGCAATGCCTTCGGGCATATATACCGTTCCTCCGATGTTTATACGAATCATCGAAGCCGTATCGGATTGATTCGATAGGAGATCTGAATATTGCTCAAGGGGAAAAGGCTGCACGGTGTCAATCTTTACTCTCCATCCGCCTTCCTTTCGTGTTAGCTCACCAAAACACAGCATAATAGAACCGATAGCTTGGGGTTCTACATCCAAATCTTTCATTTTCAAATCCATGGTATAGAACACCGCACATGTATCACGTGTCGGATAAAAATAGGCCGTCCGAAAATCAATGGAAACCGAATTCCGCCAACTCGGACACAGCCCTTCCAAGGTTGCATTGGCAAATTCATCACAACATATTTGTTTAAACTCCAATGAATTTACAAATGCTGCAACTTTGGTGTATTCGGGTGCACGTTTCGATTGCTCGAAAATTTCGTACAAACGTTTCTTTTCCGCTCGATTAGCACAACTGACTGCAGAGAGCAATAATACAAAAAAGGAAATGGCATACAATATTTTTTTCATTTCTCAGTCTTTTTCCAATTTATCTATCCGTCTCTTGTCTCATCTTTTCTTTCTCTAATTTATAGTTTTTATTTGTTGTAATATATCCCTATTCCGGCATGGGCGATATTCTCTGCTCTACTTTCTGTCTTTTTCCCATGTAAGAGATTTCTACTATAAAATATCACGGCAGACTTACCGACGCATACTTGGAGAATAACCCTTGGTAGACGGTGATATGAACTTCTTTGTTTAGCAATGGTCCGAATTGCTCGGCTTTCCCCTCGAATCTGTATTGTTCGCCTCTGCTTTCTACCGAAACCCTCACAAAGCGGTTGTCACTACCTCTCCCCTCCTTACTTAAAACAGCTTTTCCCTCGAAGACCACTTTATGATATAGGGCATTTATATTGGAATACAAGCTTGGTTGAGAGAAATATATAACGGTAATTAGCATAATCAGGAAAACAATCCATTTTGTGAATTTTTCATTGGAATGGGATGTTACAGGACGTATTGTATTCCATAACATTCGCAAAGAAGCATCCTTTGTTATAGCAATTAAATAGACAAGCCATAATGTGATGACAAGAAGTAAGCTTATTAACCATGTATAAACAATTGGAATTTCGGATAAGAACAATTCTTCTTTCGCCACATTGGATATGGTTAAAATGGCAAGCCAAAATAGGGTAAATCCTAATAGAAAAAGGAGACTCCTAAGGATTAGCTGCGTAAATTTTAGAGACCGCTCTTGCTCTGCTTTCCGGGCTTTTCCCATGTAAGAGATTTCTGCGATTAAATATCACGGCTGACTTAGCAACGCATACTTGGAGAATAACCCTTGGTAGACGATGATATGAACTTCTTTGTTTAGTAACGGTCCGAATTGTTCAGATTTCCCTTCAAACCTGTATTGTTCGCCTCCACTTTCCACGGAAACCCTCACAAAGCGATTGCCACTACCTCTCCCATCTTCGTCTAAAACAGCCTTTCCCTCGAAGACAACTCCATGACATATGGTGTTTACTCTTCGATATGCGTAATCGAAAGATGTATGTCCGGTAATAGTAATAAATGCTATCACTAAATAATGCCAAACACTTATACCATGTTTATCTCCGAATGCACCCGCTGGTCGTACGAGAATTCTCAGCCCTTTTAATGTTTTAATCCCGATAACGCAGTAGCTGTACAAAACTATCACACATAATATTGCTAATGCATAGAAGATACTAATGCAATAATGAGAGTCTGTGTACAGATACATATCTTTGGAACCGTACAGTATAGCACAACCTTTTAATAGTAAAAAGGGAAGTACAAACACAGTGATGGCCAGTTTACTATTTCTTGCAAGCATAAATCTTAGTTTGTTTTTTTGTGCGGTTTTCCGGATTATTCTCATCCCTCAAGTCAATTTGCATTTTCTTGTCAAAATACTCAGCAATACCTGTCATTATTGCAAAAAAGGCTGTTTGTCCCCAAGCAATTCTTGTATAGCTTTTTAAAGATTGTCTACACACCCTACTTTGATATCTTCGCGACAATGTTTGCCTACGACTTTTCGCATATTTCTTAGCTCTGCTGTTTCGTTTCTGAGATATAGTCTTTTGTCTATTGTAGTGTGGACTTTTCTTTCCTCTTCTGTATTTGTGAATGGGATTTTTTTCTTTATACTCTTTTGCTTGGTTTTCTTGGTATTTATCTAACCTATCCCTTACCTCTGTATTTTTTTCTTTTTGCAAGATTTTGCTCTCTTCTTCTACCATAATAGGATCGGAAGAAAGGTCTCCGACACTGAAAGATTGCTTCAAAGCCCCCTCTTCCCCAACCATAATATCCGTGCAAAAATCTGTTGCAATAGATATGGGGACGGATAGAATACTCCCCTTGATAACCTCGAAAGTTACCCTTTGGACACCCTTTAGAAATCCATTAGTAATCAAAGAAGAACCCAAAGCTCTTCCCATGAAAGCTGCCCCAAGTATCTCTACCGAGTTTCTTAGCCAATTATTATGCAAAGCTCTACTGGCTGTGGCCTCATCGTAAAAAATCGTAATATCTCCACCCATTAAGGCACAGGTCAGCCTAGAATTTTCAGTCAGCGCGCACTGCCCTTTCAGCTTCACTCGAGGATGAACCATATTCCATTTTCCACCTTGTAATGCCACCCAACAAAGTAATTGGCCGAGTGACAAGGCTGCGAGCATCCCGATTAAGAAAGCTGCCAGGACTGCTACGATGAAGGGAGCTGCAATCAGTATCGCCGCAATTAGTGCGGCTAATACACCTGCCCATTTACAGGCAAAGTTTGTAGGCTTGTCCTCTTCTGTCGCCATCAATTGCCCTCCGGCAATACGTACCCCCCGGTCTTTTACTAATAGCTTGGCAGGTCTGAATCCATTGGTGCAAATCAGCGATACCCCCTCGTGAACGTATGCTTCCTTACTCATTTTTGTTCTCCTCTTCTGATTTCTCTTCCGGTACTATTCGCTCTATTTCCAATCGCTGAAAGGCATTCATGTTGTTATTGACCAATTCTTCGATCTGAATATCCGCAAAGTTGAGAATGGAATCTTCTTTTCCGATGGCATACATGGCATTGATCATCACATCGTATCTGTCGAAAGCTTCTTTGAGAAAGGGATATTCTTCCTTGTATCTTCGTTGCAAGGTATTTCTATCAAGCAAAATCTTGTTTGCCTGAGACTCCACTTTTACCAGATATTCGTTCGTCTCTTTGTCTTCCGTTATTGTCAGCGTGGTGCGCAGAGGAATTTTTTCCCCTGAAATCAACATCGATATGAGGTGATGCTCTTGCTGCATTTCATATGTCTTCTCAGGAAGAAACATACGCCCATACAGCGGAAAAAACAAATAGGAATGAAAAACGGACTTGTTCAGCTCTTCTTCTAAGGGGTATGAGTTTGAAAATTCCTGATCTCCCTTATTGATTATCTCTTGCATTTGACTGCTGGGTATTTCTGACAAGAGAGGATTATTCTTCAAACCCTCTTTAAGTCTTTCCCATTTTTCTCTTAGTTGTTTGCGATTTTCTACTCTGTAGATAGTGCCGTGTGGTGTAAGGCTGAGCTCCAAATAATCTTTTAAGCGGACAACGGATTCAAGCAATCCTCCAAATTTTCCTTTCAAGCCTATCCCGTCATCGAAGTCGTTATCGGTGATCTGTAGTGTGCAAAATGGATATATAACACCGGATTCTTCTATGCTCAAATCAAATTTCTGATTTTGTGTGAATGTGGCGAGCGGAGCGTTGTTGATCTCGATTTCTGTCAAATGACTACTTGTGTAAGTTCGAGAAGCTTTTGACTTTGTAAGAAAGAGGATTTGCATTTCCTTTTCGTCTTCATCGGAAAGCTCTTTCTGTCCTGTTTCTACAACAAGAAACTCCAAGCCTCGGGGAATTTCATTCCCAAGGATAAGATCTTGAAAATCGCAATGTGTGTTATGAAAGTTTTTCAATCTAATAGGAGTCGTGTTCCTTTCAGATGCGATTTTTTCTAGAGAGTCTCCTTTTTTGATTGTGTATCGGATTAACTGCATATCCTATCTCTTAATTCATTTCTATTTCTCCTTTTACATCGATCTTCGCTCCTTCGATTGTGATCTTCCCATCAGAGAGTGTTATCTTGCTGCTTCCTACATTGATTGTTATAGTTTTTTTCCCGACTATGTCTATAACTCCCTCGTTATTCAGGGAAAAAGTTGCAAAGGGAGGGGGTGGAGGCGTATTATCGTTTGGAGTATCCTTTTCCTTTGGCAATTTAGGAACGATTTCGATAGACACTTTTTCCTTGGCACTGACGGAGTGGGTTTTCGTGGCCTTGATAATAGCATTTCCATCTTTATCGAATCGCTGAAAGACAGCTCCCTCAGGAGAGGCAAGTACAACAGAACCATTTGCCCCATTCAACCTAAGGTAGTTGCCACTACGAGAGGAAAAACTTTTGACCTTGTTGTCAGTACCTCCTCCCTTTCCACTTTTGCCGTGAAAGAGACTGCCCGTGACATAAGGGCGGTGGGGATCGCCATATTCGAAGCCGACCATCACCTGGTCGCCCTCCTCCGGAATCGATACAAATCCTCTGTTTGCTGTAACCGTGCCACTCGTACCTGCATCGGGAGTCTGAACTCGGATCCAGTTCGTAGACAACCCCTTCGGTTTTTGCCAGTCGAACTGCACCCTGACCCGTCCCTGTCCATTCGGATCCTTGTTGTCCGAAACGGTAGCCATCTCCGGATAAGCTTTTACTTCCGGGGCATAGGCTTCAGGTACACAGTCGATCAGAGCAGGCGAGGCTGTGAACCAATTGGTGTAGTCCCCATTCTTCTCAATCCGGTGGCACAAGGAGGTGATGCGGTATTTTCCGAGGGCAGGAACATCCATGCGTTCAGGGAACAACACATCTATGACTCCACCCAGACGCAGACGACAGGTCTTGGTCGTTCCTTCTATTCGCAGCATCCGCCCCACGGCATCCGCCTCACGCTGTGCAGCCAGATCCGACAAGTTGAATTCGGTATAGACCGGAGAATTCGAGGGTAGAGTTCCTTTCTCGGGAAACAGACGATCCGACCGGCGGGCAATGTTTTCGATCAACGGATTACCTCCGGGAACAGACTCCTCGGAAGGGAAGCGCAGGAATTTGTCATCGGCCGCAACGTAGTCGTAATGGGCATATCTTCGAGGAATGGCAGAGGCACAAGTGCGCAGACTAACGATATCACTGTCGAAAAAGAGTTTTTCGCAGTCTGCCGTGTGTGGCGCACCGAAGAAGAGAGTACGACCATCGTAGAAAAAAGGCTCTCCATATATACGGGAGAGTCGGTTAAGAAACTCGAAGCCACTCTCCCGGTACTGCACTGAATAAGGCAATACTCCTTTGTAGCGGGGATTGCATTCGACCTTAAAGTAAGCCTCCTTTGTTACCTCGGAAACGATATCCGTCAACTGTCGATCGACGAAAGAGTGCATACCCGGTGCTCCATCGAGACTCATGGCGTCACCACGTCCGATGATCCTGACACGATTCGATCGATGTCGAAAAAAACTGCTTCCTATCCCGTCATTTTCCCATGCATCGATGCGTACATCGGTCACCCATCCGGAGAATTCGTACGAATCTTTGGATGTGAGATGTTCGAATCGGATCAGCGTTCTAGCTCCGATCAGGCTCATGAGCTTTTCGGGAGTCTCTTTCCAGAGCTCGTCCTGTGAGAGGTATTCGCGAACGACCTCAAAGTGGTGGCATGAGTTCATGGGCTGTTCGAGGGTCAGAGATTCGAATAGAAACTCTTCTCCATCGAAGCGAACTTTAGGTTTGACTGGATTTAAGGGAGGGAAAGTGCTCTTCTGATGTGTATAAGAATTGCCGAAGTTCATTGGCTATAGAGGTATTTATTACTGTTCTTGCTGCGAAAGGTAGGGATTTTCCACACAGATTAGGAGCAATTTTTCCGAAAGTTGTATTCTGTAATTTCCGCATAAAAAATTATTATCTCTTCCTTCTTAGTCTTTTTGTCAGGGTTGACGCATTAAAATTGCATTGTGCTTAGTTATTGTGGGTTCATTGCTGAAGATAGGTCGCCAAATCATTACCCGCTTAAATTCATAACTCATAAGGCTATCAGTAGCCAATTACTTAGACCTAAATAATACCAAGTTACGAGCAGAGGAGAGAGAGGATTTTACTATTTAATGCTGGAAATAAAGGTTGGAGGCTCAAGAGGGCGAAACGGGGCGAGAGGCTTTGGGACGGTGGTGCTCTGCGAGCCTCTTTTTGAGAGAAAATGATAATCCTTACCTTCATATCCAAATTCAGCAGCGGTAGCTCGCTTAAGGAAATCCGTTGTAAAGAAGGATTAAAATAACGTGTGATACCATTATGAAATATTTCAATCGACAATATCTATTTTATAAGTTTTTACTAATTAGCCTATTAGTTTGTAGTTCCACCTCTCTTCTTGCCCAACACAACCCCACCGAACAACAGCTTCTCCAGCATCACCTTGTTCAGCATGAACTTGCCCAATACCAGTCTGCCCAGCACAATCTTGCTCAGGATAATCTTGCCCAGCATCACCTCCTCCAACACAACCTCACTCAGGATAATCTCACCCAGTATCACCTCCTCCAACACAACCTCGCCCGACACCATCTCGCCCTGCACAGTCTTGCCCAACACAACTCCATACAAAACGAAACAATCCGAAGCGAGTATAGCCATATCACAGCTTCCTTCTCTTTCCCTTTAGGAAACAGTCAGCTCGACCGAGCGGAAAATTCTGGGGATAATAAAAAATGGGAATGCAACTTCGACCAAGCCAAGGATTACCCGGAGCAATGGCAAGGTAATCTCGATCATTTTTGTATAAAACAGGGTCGACTACTTCACAAGGGCCTCGAAATAAATGGATCTCGACTTTCCTACCTCAACTCCTCAACTCCAATAGACAAATACATGTCTTGGGAGGGAAATTTAGAAATGCGACAAAAAGCATCCGCCCGACATCATGTCTACTTCCTTCTCTATCCGTATCACGAAATGGAGGATACGGAAGAGAAATTCGTTGCTCTCTCTTTCGGCCGGACGGAGCGAATGATAAGGCTGGTAACCGTGTCTCTTGAAGACATGGGAGACAAAAAATACAAACTAAGAGAAGAAGGCACACTCATATCGGACAGCAGACATATTGTAGAAGCTGGTGAGCAATTTTGGTTCAAGGTCTACTACTCTGCCAATCAAGGTTGGAAATTATGGATAAAGACAGAAAGTGAGCCGGTCGGAGGCATAGCCGTAGGGCAGTCTCTCTATCTGCCGCCTGTGCCTTCCATCCAAGGACAACTGGGAATAGCTGTAAGCTACACCAATCGAAGCCGGGAGAGTGTGTGGATAGATGGATTGAAGGTATCGGCATCCTCTTCCCCAATGGACATTCCCGGTGTAGATCCATCGAAAGAGGACGAACAAGAGCCGACTGATCCAGGAAATACGACAGACATGGAACTTATACGTATCAATGAAATTATGGCCAATCCCCTGAAAGGCAGTGCCGAATACATTGAGTTGTATAATGGATCGGAGAAAGCGATAAAAGGAGACCGACTGGCGATCGGTATTGTTCGCAACGGAGAGGTAAAAACACTCTATCCTCTGCCAAAAGGCGTATTGCTCCCTCCCCAAGACTACATCGTATTGAGCGAAGATGCCGATCTGGTCGCTGCAAGCTATCCCTTTGCCATACGAAATCGGATACACACACTACCCTATTGGCCCAGACTCTCCAACAAAGGATGTAGCATCGCTCTCATTCTTATGGGGGAAGAGTATTTAGGGATTGACCAGGCGGAGTATAGCACAGCTTATTTTGAGAAAGAGCTCAAATCCAAGGCAGGGGTGGCTGCAGAAAAAGTTTCGCCTTTGCTCGATGGAGAGACTTCTTCGACTTGGCGATCCGCTTTGCCTCCTCACTATGCCAGCCCCGGACTACCTAATACCCGAGCAGAGAAAGGTCCTAACACTCCCTTGCCAGACATTGGAGAAAAGGAAGGGGAGAAAGAGAGGGCCGAAGGCTCCGTCTCACTTCAAACCCTGATGAAAAGATTTGTGCAGATGCTCAAAGATGATAAGAGCCTTACCGCGGAAATACGAGTATATACCCTTGACGGGCGCAGTATACGCAGATTTGGGCATGAGCAATGTATGCGCCTTACGACTCTGCTGGAGCATCCCCTTTTCAATCCTGGCAAAGCCATGCGCCTACAGCCGGGCAATTACCTGCTGGTGCTGGATGTAAAAGACGGAAAAGAAACTAAACAACTAGGTTACTCTCATTTTTTAATACAGGACTAAAACCTCAGCACAAGTTCTCTATGGCCGAAGCTGTGACACCAGTTTGTTTCATTCCGGAAGAGAGCTGTGCCGCCAAACGGAGAAAGAGATCAAAGAATACCATTCGGCTATTCACGTTGCGTCTGATATGCAGGCTTGCCAAATCCAATTCGGCACTAATACCTCGTACATTTTTACTCGATACAGCTCCGGCCATGCGTTCGGCCAATCGCTTTTCCGATGCGTTGAGATAAGAAATTTGCTCCAATCGCAAAGGATAGACATACAACTCCCGAAAGTAGGAGGCGAAAGCTTCAAGGAGTTCCAATTGCTCTTCCCGGCTTCTTTCGGCCAACTCGTCGGCCAAACGACGCATATCGAAGGGACGTGCAGGATTGAGTAACGCCAACAACCTCAAGAACACCACAAACCGGGCCTCTCTTGTCTTATCTCCCTGTAAATGATCCAATGCCTTGCGCATCAACCCTCCGGAAAGATGAGCAGCCTCTCGACAATCAGCATCCGAAACACCTTCAAGGCTCTTAGCTGACAAGGCCTTGTATATCTCCATCTCGCCAAGCAGTGGCAATTCGATCCGCTGAGTACGGCTCAAAATCGTAGGCAGCAATAGTTCCGGCTCGATAGAGGCCATGAATATGAGTGTTCGCTCCGGAGGCTCCTCTATAAATTTCAACAGCTTATTGCTGAGCGTCTCGTGCATTCGTTCGGGTTGCCAAATGATCAGCACTCGGTATTTAGCTTCAGCTATGCGGTAGCTCAATTGCTCATCCAACAGATCACTTTCACGACTATAAATCAGAGGACGACTGTTACCAGCCTTGATTGCCTGCAACCAGTCTGTCGCACTAAGGTATGGACGAGGGGCATACTCTCGCCATAGAGGCAAAAAGTCTTCTGTGCAAGATTTATCTCCCCCAACTATAGGAAAAAGATAGAACAGGTCGGGGTGTGCCAAAACATTATACTTGGCACAAGAGGGACAATGTCCGCAGGGCTCTCCTCCTGTTGGCTCCCAACAGTTGATATACTGCGCAAGAGCCAAAGCCAGAGCCAAAGCTCCGCTACCATCCGCTCCACTAAATAATAATGCGTGGGGCAAATGACCTTCATCTGCCAACTTCCTCAAACTTCTTTTCAAGCCTTCGTGGGCTGCTACATCATCGAATCTCATACGGAAGCATTCGTCTCGGGATTGGGTCAGCCTTGGCGTATCACATTGTATTCTTCACTACAACAGTCTACTATAGTAGAGGGTCTGCGCTCTACGATGCCAGCGTCTACGACAAGGGCTGCCTGCTCGGATTTATGCCGGGCATCATTTAGCTCCGCTATCAAATCAGGGTTGCACAAGTCTTGCGGATCCTCATCCTCCGGACAGGGAATAGAAGCCAACATCAGAGGAGCCTGCAATTCTCTCAACACAGCCAATGCAATGGGATGCTCGGCCAGCCGAAGCCCTAATTCCTTGCGCTGTCGGATACTCTTAGGGAGCATGCCGACAGCCGGCAGAATAAAAGTGTACCTTCCTCCATGTTCACGAATATAACGGAAAGCCCCATCGTTTATACGGCAATATTTGGCCGCCTCAGCCAGATCGGCACAGAGAATGGCCAAGGGGCGTTTGGTATTGGTATAGCCCTTGATACGGTAGAGCTTGTCTATGGCCTTGGGCTGGAGAGCATGACAGGCATAGCTATAGCCCGTGGATGTGGGAAGGACAACCACCTCACCTCTCTCTATCAGAGAGACTAAGTCCCGAATACTGCTCTCATCGGGCGCATCGGTATAGATTCTAAGGAGTGACACTGTCTTTGCTACTTATTGATAGGGTGAAATAATGACTCAGCCGGATGCTATCATCTCGATTGAACAAACCACAGTCGTAGAGCTGCTGCCAGGATTGCACACAGCCATTACGACGGATCAACTGCTCCAGCCGATTTTTTTGTTTGTAATTGAGATAGGGATGTCGAGGCAGGCTGTCTCCCGAGGGTTGCTGCAAGGCGATCTTTTCGGGAAGTCGCCCTATGCTGAAGTAAGGCTTGATTTGCGAGTATCGCTCATGATCCATCCCATAAACCTCTTGTAATTGCAGCACTGTATAGAACCCACCCAAACGCTTTCGATAGGCAACGATCCGTCTGGCAAAAGCTGGGCCTATGCCGGGCACAGTTGTGAGAGTTGCCGAATCGGCCGTATTGAGATCCACCCGGCTACCGGCTGTTAGTTTTTTCTTCGGCTTGTAGAGAATATGCTCCGGAGGGCCTGCATAGTCAGCTGATCTCTCTATCGAAGTATCGCGAGTGGTCTGAGGGAGTCTTTTTGCCTGCGTATTTTCTGTGCTGTCTGCCAGCGGTAGAGCTGTCTCCGTGGGGGAGGGATTATCGGCCCTGCCTGCCGGAAAAACTTCGATGAGCAAAACCAGAAGCAAGATCGAAACCGAAACGACACATAGCACGATCAGCTCAGACTTCCCTATATGCAGCCAGTTTCTCATCGAACTCTATTTTGAGTTATGATACCTTCTATTTTCCCATCCGACAAACAGATACGCCTATCGCACTGCATGGCTAACCCTTCATCATGTGTCACAATCAGGAATGATTGACCCGTATTGTGCCTTAACTCAAAGAACAAAGAGTGCAATTCTTCCTTATGTCTGCTGTCGAGGCTACCAGAGGGTTCGTCTGCCAGAATAATTGCAGGATGATTGATCATAGCTCGGGCCACAGCCACACGCTGCCGCTCTCCACCAGACAGTTCGCTGGGCTTGTGCTCCTTTCTGGCTGATAGACCCAACGTATCGAGCAATTCGGCAGCCGCTCTTCGCAGCTCCTCCCGTTTGCGTCTCATAATAAGCCCGGGGATCATTACATTCTCCAAAGCCGTAAACTCCGGCAACAACTGGTGTTGCTGAAACACAAATCCCAAATAACGATTGCGTATCTCGGCCAACTTATTGTCGCTCAGACCCGAAGTATCTCGCCCTTCTATCAATACTCGCCCACCCGGATCGGCCTTATCCAGCAAACCCAAAATCTGCAACAAAGTAGTTTTCCCAGCACCCGAAGGCCCTACAATAGCCACAATCTCGGCTTTGTGTACACTCAAATCAATCCCTTTGAGGACCTCCAGACTATCGAAAGTCTTGTGTATTTGTTCTGCTTTGAGAATCTCCATGACCCTACGAAGATACGACACTATTGTGATGAGAATGAATGATGTCGCTTGTTGCGAAATACTAACAGCCGGACAGCGTGCGAATAACCTCTGCTGCCATACGTATACCAAAAAGAGCTGGCATATAGCTCAAAGTCCCCGCTGTAGAGCGTTTGCAACATTCATCGGAAACGGAAATTACGGCATTGCTATCCGGCAACTCGGTAGAATATACCACAGGCACCCCTTTGCGAATACCCAAAGGACGGAGTCTTTTGCGCACAGAGCGTGCAAGCGTGCAGTTGTGACTGTGGCTAATATCGTCTACTTGTATGCAAGACGGATCGAGCTTGGCTCCGGCTCCCATGGAGCTGATGATCCGCAAGCCCCGCTGCAGAGATAGAGCAATGAGATATACCTTGGGACTGAGTGAATCGATCGCATCCAACACATAGTCGTACGGAGCTTCGTCGAGTAGAGACTCCATCGCTTCGTCCTTGACAAACATATGATGCACATACAACTCAATATCCGGATTGATATCTCGCAAACGCTCTGCCAAGACCTCAGTCTTAGGCCTGCCTATGCTGCTGTGCGTAGCTACCAACTGGCGGTTGATATTAGAGGGAGACACTTCGTCAGCGTCTACAATTGTCATGCGTCCTACTCCGGCTCTGGCCAGCATCTCAGCTGCCCAGCCTCCTACACCACCAAGACCTACTACCAAGACGTGAGCTGCAGAAAGGGCTCGTTGTCCTTTTTCGCCCAACAAGAGAGCGGTGCGAGATTGCCACTCAGGTATTGTAGCCGAACTCATTTAATACCACGTTTATTCAATTCCGCCTGATACCTTCTGGCGTTACTCAAATGCTCAGCATAGGTAGACGCAAAATTGTGATAACCCGAAAAATCCTCCTTCGCACACATATAGAGGTCATTACTCGGCTTAGAGTAGAGTAGACTGTCCATAGTAGATGGGCGAGCCAAACGAATCGGTCCGGGAGGCAAACCCTCTACCTGATAAGTGTTGTACGGTGATCTTACTCCCAAATAGGGCAATGTGATACGCCTAAGATCAAATCTCCCGGCTGCAAACTTTACCGTGGGATCAGCCTGTAGTCTCATCCCCCGACGATATCGATTGAGATAAAGCCGAGCTATTCGCCCATGTTCATCTCGTTTGGCAGACTCTTCTTCCACAATAGAGGCGATAATAGATACCTCTATGGGACTGAGTCTCAAACTGTCAGCTTGTGCCCGGCGTTTGTCCGTCCAGTATTCACGATAGCGAAGCTGCATACTTGCAAGCAATTCTTCCACGCTTACATTCCATGGGAAACTATAGTCTCCCGGCAAAAAAAGGCAACGGATCGTCTCGGTATCAAATCCACCCAAACTGTCACAAAGAGACGAATCGGACAGAGCTGCGGATAGCTCTTGAGAAGACATAGCCAAGTAGGAAGAAAAGAAAGAGACCAGTTCCCCCTGTGTTCTTAGCCCTCTTAATGTGAGGGAAACCGGCGTTTCTCCTCCCGACAAAAGTAAATTGCAGATCTCCTGCATACTCATATCGGGCAACAAGATATAGCGTCCTTGCCCTACTTTGGTCGAGGCTCCTCGCCAAGAAATATATGCGTGACTCAAGCGAGGCTTTCGCAAAGGAGTTTTTTGCTCCAGCAAATCAATAGCCCGACTAAGCGTAAGCCCAGGTTTAAGGAAAAGATGAGTTGTATCAGCTCCTTGCACAGCCGGCAAAAAAGCAACTTGTCGGTATGCGTAGGAAAAAGTACCCAGAAAGACCAGTAGCAAAATACCTGGGATGAGAAAAAGTAGCAAGCGAGACTTGGACTTGGTCCGTTTGCGTCTATATCTGCGACTTTTATTTGATCGTTTTGTTTTCATCGCCTCAAAGTTACAAATAGAGACCATTGCACAGTCCTCGATAAGACCCTTTGCATGGGTTCCCAAATAGCAAATTTTATTTGCCGTTTTGTTGATTTTGCAGAATGCAGTAATCCAGAAAGCATTGAGGTTGAGGGCATAGGGAGTATACTTGTTGCATACAACCGAGCCTTGTGTGGCCCCCTCCAATTCCTTCGAGTTTCAGCAGGCAACATACTTGTTGCATATGACCGAACCTTGTGTGGCCCTCTCCAATTCCTTCGAGTTTCAGCAGGTAATATACTTGTCGCATAAGACTTGATCCAGAATAGTGAAAATAATGCAGCAAGCACCGTGTTATGCAAATGGTTCCTCAATATAAATCCTCGGGGTTCTTTCTTAGGGGCGCGCAAGACCGTATATATTTATTCATTTCCTTGTTATTATGTTTTCTTTTACCATGCTTTTCCTACTCAAATTGGAGCTATTTTGATCGTGTTTTTCCTCTCTTTTTTGATGCCCATAGGAGACGTTTTTTGCT
Source organism: Porphyromonas crevioricanis (assembly GCF_900476255.1). Taxonomy (NCBI): domain Bacteria; kingdom Pseudomonadati; phylum Bacteroidota; class Bacteroidia; order Bacteroidales; family Porphyromonadaceae; genus Porphyromonas; species Porphyromonas crevioricanis. The sequence continues at coordinate 869,999 of NZ_LS483447.1, read as the reverse complement.
GACACGGGAGGAAACAAAATTCTCTCCTGTGAAAAATTTTATTCTCTCCTGTGTTAGCAAAAATTCTCTCAGGAGAAAAAATCGACCCCTCCAGAACGCCCTATTCATCGGCATTCTGAAGGGTGGTCATAAAAGGCATAAAGAGGGGGTACCTTCTCCTGGCTTTAGGGCCTTTTTCTCCTCTATTTTTCCGATTTTCATCACAGTCAAAAATTTACAAAACATGTCGCATTTAACAATACAAGAAGAGGGCTTCTGAAGCTACCGCAGGGCGAGGGTTCTCCGTTGTTTTGTGGGAGGAGGGAGGCTTAGTCGAAGTGCATCACACGTCCCGGACTGATCCGCCCGACAATGCGAGACGGACCAAGTAGCATGAGCATGATAAGGGTCGTTGCACCCAGATTGACTGCCAACCACAGCAGAGGATCTATCTCTATCGGCACATGACTCATATAGTACATTTCCCTGTCTAACTTGACAATCTGGAAATGTTTCTGCAATAGACAGACGAGTAGTGCAATGGCATTACCCCAAAACAGACCTTTAAGGATAAGGAAAAGGCTCAAGCGAATAAAGACAGCTCTCAGTCCTCTGTCGGTTGCCCCCAACGCTTTCAAAATACCGATCAGAGAGGTCTTGTCCAGCACTAGTATTGTAAGACCGGCAATCATGGTGAAACCCGCAACTAGAGCAATCAGAATGAGTAAGATATAGACGTTGGAATCAATCATTTCGAGCCAAGCGAACATTTGCGGGTTGAGGTCTTCGGCACGGCTTACTCCCAAGGCTGGTCCCTGTGGTATGGCATCGCTTTTACTCAGCCTTTCCAAGACCCGCTCCTGCATTTGTTCAGAAGGGATACGCTCCGTCATAATCCGGATATTCGTCACCTCATCGGTTTGCCGAGAGAGCATTCGCCGGAGAAGTTCTATCGGCACAACAGCCGGGGAGGTTTTGCCGGTTCCCTCATAGATAGCCGCCACAGACAGCTTACGCAACCGTATATTTCCCTCATTGGTGCTGTATATCTTCACCGGATCTCCTACTTGCAGGTCGAGTTGCTCTGCTATCTCTCGAGTAAGCATAACCGGATTTTGCGACAGTCGTTGCTTATCCCAGGGAGGTGGAGTGCCACTCAAAATCAGACTGTTTAAGTTTCCCATGCTGTACGAAGAATCAATTCCCATGACGGGAAGTCCGGCAAATGCGGAGTCTGTTTTGAGTATAGCAGTGCTGATAATGATAGGGTTTGCCTCCACGATACCGGGGATGAACCGGAGTTCGTCAAGCAACTTTTCTCCTGTTCCCCAAAAAAGAATGGAGCGATCGAGCGGACTGATAGCCAAATCTCCAGTAGTAGATCGTATATATTCGGCTGTTTGCTGCTTGAAGCCCAGGGTAACAGCTACCGAGAGCAACATAATAGAAGAACAAAGAGCCACCCCTATGATAGATATGCGTATGATAGGATTAAGCCCGGGCCGATGTCGGCCGTGCTTACTTCTGAAAAGGCGACGGGCGATGAAAGAGGAGAAGCTCACGATCTTATTGAGGGTTGAAATATCTTGCTGAGAAGCTCTACCAGAAGTTCTTTGTTGGAGATACCGGCCTGTGCTTCGACTCCTTTGGAGGCAGCGTCAGTCAGACGTATTTGGTGTATGATCTCATACACCTGCATCGGAGAGTAAAGTCTTAGCCCTACCATATAGTCTCGGGCTTGAAATCTCTGTTTGAAACCCAATCCCTCCATAAGTCCGTTTTCGCTCTTATCGGGGAGGTAGTGAGCTGCCATAAGGAGAGAAAAATAATTGAAGAGTACAGCCAATGTTGGTTGGATAGGATTAGCCTTTTCGTTTTGCCCAAAAGTAACAGCTATGCGATAGGCCTTGGCCGTGTCTCTCTTTATGATCGCCCTGAGGAGCTCAAAACTGTTGAACTCTCGGCTTATGCCTATATGCCGCTCTATCAGGTCTGCCGTGATTTGCATTCGTTTCCCTTCGGCCTGCAGGATCAGGATGAGCTTGTCTATTTCCTGTTTGATCTTGGCAAGGTCATTGCCGAGAAAGTCAGCCAACATTTCCGTAGATCGAGGGTCAATAAGGCAGTTGTGCTCCGATGCCATAGAAGCGATGGCATCCGTCAGTCGATAATCAGGCACACGCAAGGATTCAAAAACAACACCGACTTGTTCTATTGTTTTGAACAGTGATTTTCGTTTGTCTGCTTTCTTCTTTTGTGCAAGTACCAATGTCGTTGTCTCGGGCAACTCTTTGAGGTAAGGCTCCAACTTTTCGAGGTCGGAGACCAACTGGGCCTCTCTGATCACGATTAGGAGTTTCTGCCCAATCATGGGCAGACGCATGGATTCTGAGATAATGTCCCGGGCTTTGATCTCTTTGGAGCCATACAAAGTCGTCTGATCGAAGTCTTTGTCCTCTTCTGCAACAAGCTCTCTTTCAAAGAGAGCGGTCAGGCTGTCTATATAATACGGTTCATCACCGCACAGCAGGTAGACTCGGCCCGTTTTTTTCTTTCGTATCGACTGTACAATGGAGGAATAGGAAGTCATGGTCTAATCAGTCTGCGCACAGAAACTTTTTTCTACCAACTGAATTTGATATGCCTGATTGTATCTCTGTCACTCTGTAGCACCCTTATGGCTTCGATACCCAAATCTAAGTGATCGGCAGCATAGCTGCGAGTAACAGCCCTATCCGAAGCCTCTGTCTTTATCCCATCGGCCTGCACAGGCATATCGGAGATCAGTAGCAATGCTCCGGTAGGAATCTTGTTGGCAAAGCCGGCGGTAAAGAGCGTGGCAGTCTCCATATCGATACCTGTGGCGTGTGTCTTTTTCAAAAAGTCTCTGAATTGTCCGTCATGCTCCCAAACTCGACGATTCGTTGTATAGATAGTGCCTGTCCAATAGTCTTCTTTCCTGTCCGCCAAAGCCGAAGAAATAGCTCGCAACACGGAAAAAGAAGGCAAGGAGGGGACATCATGCAGCAAGTAGTCATCGCTTGTTCCCTCTCCTCGTATGCCGGCAATGGGAAGCACATAGTCTCCCACTTTGTTGGCCTGTTTGAGTCCGCCGCATTTACCCAGAAAGACAACCGCCTTGGGCGATACGGCAGATAGCAAATCCATTATCGTTGCGGCATTGGGGCTCCCCATGCCAAAGTTGATAAGGGTGATACCTTCGGCAGATACCGTGCTCATAGGCAAGCCTAAGCCCTCCACTTCCACACCGAACTTGGCTGCAAATAGCTCCAAATAATGAGCGAAGTTGGTGATCAAAATATAAGGATCGAAATCGGACAGTTTGCGCCCTGTGTAGCGGGGGAGCCAATTCTCTACTATTGCTTGCTTTGTGAGCATATTGTTACCTTTGTCTCTGCTGTTTGGAGGCCTTTTTTACCGGAAAGGAACCTCTACGAAAAGAGCAAGAGCAAAGATAGATGAATACTCTGAACCTACCCCCTTGTGATCTTCGTCTTCGAGAGGAGGACGGAGGGCGGCTCTATGTATTCGATCCTCTCCGTGGCAAATATGTACGCTTCACCCCGGAGGAAGAGGTTCGGCAGCGTTTTGTGCAGCACTTGATAACCGACATGGGCTATCCTCCCGGGCTGTTGGCCAATGAATTTGAGATAGAAGTAGGGCGAGTAAAGAAACGCTGTGATACGGTCGTATTCGACTCCAGCCTAAAACCATTGCTGATTGTCGAATACAAAGCTCCTCGAGTATCTATAGGAGAAGCAGTGGTACGTCAGGCAGTGCAGTATAACTACAGCTGTCGCGTGCCATATATCGTATTGAGCAACGGCCTTGCCCATGTTGCTTTTGCCATAGACTATGCAACCAACAGCGTAAAGCCGCTGGATCATATTCCCTCCTACACCGAGCTGCAGAGGGAGAGGAGAGATGACAGCTCAGGCTCCAGTACAAAGCTTTCGGAATAAATTTATTCAATAATAAGACAGATTATTTATGCCGTTTTTAGAAGCACGTCATGTGCACAAACGCTATGCCAACCACGTTGCTCTCGATGATGTAAGCATCTCTGTAGAGCAGGGCAAAGTGTTCGGTCTGTTGGGCCCGAATGGAGCCGGCAAGACATCTCTTATCCGTATTATCAACCGCATTACAGCTCCGGACAAAGGAGAGGTACTGATAGAGGGAAAGCCCTTGGCAGCCAAGGATGTTTCTCGCATAGGATATTTGCCGGAGGAGCGAGGCTTGTATCGCAAAATGAAAGTCGGCGAGCAGGCCATCTATTTAGCCCGTCTCAAAGGGATAGATACCGCTACGGCCACCGCTCGTTTGAGGGAATGGTTCGATAAGTTCGACATCATGCCCTGGTGGAACAAAAAAGTCGAAGAGCTATCCAAAGGGATGCAACAAAAGATACAATTCGTCTCCACCGTGATACATGAGCCGGAGTTATTGATATTCGATGAGCCATTCAGCGGTTTTGACCCGGTGAATGCCGATTTACTCAAAGCCGAGATCCTGAACCTGAGAGATAAAGGACGCACGGTCATCTTTTCGACACACAATATGCAGTCTGTGGAGGAGGTTTGCGATGATATTGCTCTGGTAAACAGTGCGCATATCGTGCTCAATGGCTCCGTGGAGGAAATCAAGAGACAGCACAGCGAGGGGCTTCTCAAGATAGTTCTGGAGTCTTCCGACACCCTGCCACAGAGCTACCTCGATAGCCTCAGTGTTTTGGAATACAAGACAAGGGGAGGACGCCATACGATCCGCTTCCGTCGCCCGACAGGCGTGCACAATCAGGAGGTAATAGCCGGCATCCCCTCCTCCTGCAATTTGCTTCTCTTCGAGGAAGAGCTTCCCTCGATGCATGATATTTTCGTCAAAACAGTAAAGAACAATACACATGAGCAACAATAAGATCAGCGTAATCATTGGCCGTGAGTATGCCATACGGGTGAGGAAGAAAAGCTTCTGGATTATGACCTTCCTCATGCCTATACTGTTTGCAGCCATTACAGTCTTGCCGATCTTCATTGCCCAATGGGCCAAAGACGAGCAAAAGACCATCGCAATCATCGATCCTACGGGAGAATACCTGCCTCTTTTTCATGACAACGAGGACTTCCGCTATGTACCTGCCGATAGGACTTTGGAAGAATACAGAGATTTGGCTTCCTCTAAAAGCGACGAAGAGCACGTCACGGCAATAGTGGATATTTCTGGTCCCTTGCTTGAGGGGGATTCTCTCTATCTGGCAGGCGACAAGCTCAAAATTTATTCCTACAAACAGCTACCCAGTAAACTGGCAGGAGAAGTAGAGCGAACACTGGAAACCTACCTCACGAACAAACGCCTGGATTCGTACCAAATAGAGGGGCTAAAAGAAATGATTGAGCAATCCAAAGTAGACCTCTCCATTCCCACCTACAAATGGGGTGAGGCCGGTAATACCGAGCGTACTTCAGGCGATGTGGCCGGCATTATAGGGATGGTTCTCACCGGGATAAGCTATATGTTCATCATGATGTATGGGGGAATGGTCCTTCAGGGAGTACTGGAGGAAAAGAAAAGCCGTATTATGGAGGTAATGGTCAGCTCTGTAAAACCATTTGACATGATGATGGGGAAAATACTTGGAGTGGGGTTAGTCGGGCTCTCTCAGATCTTCCTTTGGTTTGTCCTCACCGGAATACTCTTCTTCGTTCTTCAATTCGCATTGTTGGGCGGGATATACAGTGCCAATACCCTAACTGCGGTACAAAATCCCGAACAGTTGGGGATCTCCTCTCAAATGGGGATGGAAAACTTCAGTCAGGTACAAGATGTGATGAGTATTATTGCCGGGATCAACTTTACGGAGATCCTTACTCTTTTCGTACTCTACTTCATAGGAGGGTATTTGCTCTACGCAGCTCTTTTTGCAGCCATTGGCTCTGCAGTATCCAGTGACGAAGACACCAATCAGTTTGTCATACCAGTGTCGATACTGATGCTTTTCTCTTTCTATGCAGCCTTTGGCTCTCGTGACAACCCCGACGGTCCATTGGCCTTTTGGAGCTCCCTCTTTCCGTTTACCTCTCCGGTTGTTATGATGGTTCGCCTCCCTTATGAAGTCCCGCTGTGGCAGGAGATTTTGAGTATCGGTCTGCTATTCCTCACCTTCGTAGGTGTCACTTGGCTGGCCTCGAAGATCTACCGCGTAGGTGTGCTGATGTATGGCAAAAAGCCCTCGTTCAAGGAGATGTGGCGATGGATCAATTATAATTGAAAAGAACAAGGAGTGTCGTAAACAAATCGGCACTCCTTTTTTTTATGGCAAAAAGATTGAAAGATGGCAGAGAAGCCTCTCACAAATCGCTTTTCGACAAGCTCCTTTGTGAGAGAGAGGACACACGGACAAGGTGCTGTCGGATAGGCAGATTTTAAGTACATTTGCGCACAAATAAGCAAATTCGACAATCATATTTTTATGGATCGAAAGTTTAGAGAATATAATCAGCTCAACCTCTCGAAGATCAACAAAGAGGTATTGGAGAGCTGGCAAGAGAATGACATTTTTGCTCGTAGCCTGAAAGAGAGAGCCGAAGCACCGAGTTTTGTCTTCTACGAGGGTCCTCCTTCGGCCAATGGTATGCCGGGTATCCATCACGTGATAGCACGGTCTATCAAGGATATATTCTGTCGCTATAAGACAATGAAGGGTTTTCTGGTCAACCGCAAAGCCGGCTGGGACACTCACGGGTTACCCGTAGAACTGGGAGTGGAGAAGAAACTCGGCATTACCAAGGAGAGCATTGGCAAGACGATCAGTGTGGCAGACTATAATGCAGCATGCCGCAAAGAGGTGATGAAATACACCTCCGAATGGATGAACCTAACCGACCGTATGGGCTATTGGGTCGATATGGAGCATCCCTACATCACTTACGACAATCGCTATATTGAGACCCTGTGGTATCTGCTCAAAGAGATATATAACAAGGGTTTGCTCTACAAAGGCTATACTATACAGCCTTACTCACCGGCTGCCGGCACCGGACTCAGCACGCATGAGCTGAACCAGCCGGGTTGCTACAGAGATGTGAAAGACACCACTTGCGTTGCCCAGTTCAAGATACTGGATCCCAAGCCGGAGATGACACAGCATGGAGAGCCCTTCTTTTTGGCTTGGACAACAACGCCTTGGACGCTTCCCTCCAACACGGCTCTCTGTGTGGGCCCTGAAATTACCTACTCGATTATCCAAACATACAACCCCTACTCTTCTGTTCCCATTACGGTTGTCATGGCCGAAGCCCTTGTTGGGACGCTCTTTAGCCCCAAGCATGAGGGGGAGGAAGCCATGTCTACTTTCAAGCCGGGAGACAAGGCAGTTCCCTATCGTGTAGTAGGCAGCTGCAAAGGAAAAGAATTAGTAGGGATGCACTACGAACAGCTGATCCCTTGGGTAAATCCCGGAGAAGGGGCCTTCAGAGTTATCAGTGGGGATTTCGTAACAACCGAAGACGGTACCGGTATTGTACATATTGCACCGACTTTCGGTGCCGATGACGATCGTGTAGCCAAAGCTGCCGGAGTGCCACCGCTCATGCTGCTTGACAAAGACGGCAACCGCCGCCCCATGGTCGATCTGCGTGGCCGTTTCTACAAGGTGAGGGATTTAGATCCTGATTTTGTAGAGAGATATATAGACTTACCCCTCTACGATGTATATGCCGGACGATATGTAAAAAACGCCTATGACAGTCGCCTGACCGAAGAGGATGAGACATTGGACGTGTCGATCTGCGTAATGCTCAAGATGCAAGGGAAAGTTTTCCGCATCGAACGTCACACACACAACTATCCACACTGCTGGCGCACCGACAAGCCTGTGCTTTATTATCCGTTGGACAGCTGGTTTATCCGCACAACTGCTGTGAAAGACCGGATGATAGAGCTTAACAAAACAATCAACTGGAAACCGGAATCCACCGGTACGGGACGCTTCGGGAAGTGGCTGGAAAACTTACAGGACTGGAACCTCTCTCGCAGTCGTTTTTGGGGCACTCCCCTACCTATCTGGCGCAGCGAAGACGGTAGCGAAGAACTCTGCATAGGATCGGCAGAAGAATTGATGCGTGAGATAGACAAGGCTGTCGCAGCTGGACTGATGTCTAAGAATCCCTATCAAGGTTTCGTAGTAGGGGACTACAGCCGTGCCAACTACGACAAGATAGACCTGCACCGCCCATATGTGGATGACATTATACTGCTATCCCCTAAAGGACAACCAATGCACAGAGAGGCGGATCTCATAGACGTGTGGTTCGACTCGGGCGCAATGCCCTACGCACAGCTCCATTACCCATTTGAACACAAAGAGGACGTGGAGAACGGCAAACTGTTGCCGGCCGACTTTATTGCTGAGGGTGTAGACCAAACTCGGGGATGGTTCTTCACCTTGCACGCTATTGCCACGATGATCAGTGACAAGACGGCCTTCCGCACAGTCGTTTCCAATGGTTTGGTGCTGGACAAGAACGGCAACAAGATGAGCAAACGTCTTGGCAATGCAATAGATCCTTTTGAGACAATAGAAGAATACGGTTCCGACCCTCTGCGCTGGTACATGATTACCAATGCTTCCCCCTGGGATAATATCAAATTCGACATAGAAGGAATAGAGGAAGTGCGCCGCAAATTTTTCGGGACACTCTACAACACATACCAATTCTTTGCACTGTACGCCAATCTCGATGGGTTCGATAGGACGGAGCCTTTGGTGGAAGTCTCCGAACGCCCGGAGATAGACCGCTGGATCCTTTCTTCTCTGAATACATTGATCGAGGAAGTAGACACCCAGCTTGAGCAATATGAACCAACCCGGGCAGCCAGAGCCATAGGCGAATTTGTGACTGAACAGCTAAGTAACTGGTATGTGCGCCTCTCCCGTCGCCGCTTCTGGGCTGGAGATATGACCAGAGATAAACTCTCAGCCTATCAAACGCTCTACTACTGTCTGATCTCCGTTTCTAAGCTCATGGCTCCGATAGCTCCGTTCTATGCGGACAGGCTTTACCGAGATCTCACAGACCACCTCCCAAAGAGCCAAGACTCGGTGCATCTGTGCAAATTCCCGAAAGTGAACGAATGTTTCTTCGACAAGCGTCTGGAGAGAAGTATGAGTTTGGCTCAGCTTATCACCTCCATGGTGTTGTCTCTGCGTCGCAGAGTGAATATCAAGGTTCGTCAACCATTGCAAACACTCATGATCCCGATTGCAGAGGGGCGCGAGAAGCGTGCGATAGAGTCTGTTGAAGAACTAATTTTGAGCGAGGTGAATGTCAAGGAGCTTCGCTATGTGGATGACAACAGTGGAGTTCTGGTCAAGCGTATCAAACCCGACTTTAAGAAACTCGGTCCTCGCTATGGCAAGGTGATGAAGGCCTTGGCTGCTGCCGTACAGCAAATGAGTCAGGAGGACATCCGCACGCTGGAGCGTGATGGGAGCTTTGAGCTGAGTTTTTCGGCAAACGAACCCTCGGCTGTCATCACGACTGCTGATGTAGAAATTATTTCTGAAGATATTCCCGGCTGGCTGGTGACTAATGAAGGGGCTATCACGGTAGCTTTGGATATTACCGTAACGGACGAACTTCGCACCGAAGGCTTGGCCAGAGAGTTTGTCAATCGCATCCAAAATCTACGCAAACAGAGTGGATACGATTTGAGCGACCGAATCGATTTGCTGGTTCTCTCTTCGGATGTAATGGATGAGGTAATCGATCTCTACCACGACTATATAGCACGAGAAGTGCAAGCCAACCGCATAGAAATAACCGATGTGGTTAGCGATGGAGTAGAACTGGATTTCGATGACTTTGGGTTACATGTACAAATCGAAAAATGTTAATCTCACAATATGGCAGAAAAGACTAAATACACAGAAGAGGAACTGGCCGAGTTTAAGGAGCTTATTCTGGAGAAGATTGCTCAGGCAACAAAGGACTTTGATCAATTGCGCTCCGGGGTGAGCAATGCGGATGGCAATGATGTGGCGGACACTTCCCCCACTTTCAAAGTACTGGAAGAAGGAGCCACCACCCTATCCAAAGAAGAGGCTGGCCGTTTGGCTCAACGCCTGATGAAGTTTATCCAGAACTTGCAAGCGGCGTTGGTGCGCATAGAAAATGGCACTTATGGCATTTGCCGAGAGACCGGCAAACTAATTCCCAAGGAAAGGCTCAGAGCTGTGCCTCATGCTACTTTGAGTATCGAAGCTAAGCTCAACGAAAAGAAATGAGAAATAAAAGGCATTGGCAAGGCCGGTATACGGCGTTGCTTGTCTTGTTGCTGTTGCTTATTGATCAGGTGATCAAGGTCGCAGTGAAGACTCATATGATGCTACAGGAGGAAATTTATATTACTGACTGGTTTCGCATCTACTTTATTGAAAACCCGGGCATGGCCTATGGGATCACCATAGGTAGCAAGCTGCTGCTCACACTTCTGAGGATCATAGCTATAAGCATTGCCGCTTATGCTGTTGTACAGATATCCAAAGCTCAACGCTGGTCCATGGGCTTTATGGCCTCATTGGCCGCAGTGCTAGCAGGTGGGCTGGGTAATATCTTAGATTCTATATTCTATGGGGTTATCTTCGGTGATAGCCATGGACAGGTGGCTTCGCTATTCCCTCCCGAAGGTGGGTATACATCGTGGTTCTATGGCAAGGTGGTGGACATGTTTTATTTCCCTCTTTTCACAACCACTTACCCTGAATGGTTCCCGATAGTGGGTGGTGAAGAGTTTACTTTCTTCAGTGCCATATTCAACTTTGCAGATGCTTGTATTTGCGTAGGCGGATTCTTCCTCATTGTTTGCTACCCACGCACTCTGTTCAAAGCAATGGGCATGGTGAAGAAGCCTCATTGGCTCACTCGCAGACAATAGAATAAAGTATGACTTTCGGGGCTGCTCTCAAACTGATTGCCTCCAAGCTGGGCAATTTTATCCGCAGACACAAAATCTTTTTGGCGGTACTGTTGGGCATATTGCTACTCATCCTGATCGGTCAGAGCCTGTTCCGTACAAGAAGCTCCTGGGATCGCATAGACAAGAGAAAACTGCTGAAAGTAACGATTGATCTGTATCAAACAGAAGGTTTTTTGGAGACACAATATGGCAGCTATGCTCCGGATTCTATTTTGGCACGAGCCTATGCTCACATCTTTCGCAAACATGGCGTGGATCGCATTGACTACGATAGTTCCATGCTTTGGTATTCGTTGCATCAGCCGAAGGCTTTGCAGGAGCTTTGGCAGGCTATACAGGATTCCTTGTCGGATCGCTTAGCCCTTGCAGACTCCTTGAGCAGGCATTATGATGCCATGCGCTTGAATATCCTTGCACGAAGAGAGGAAGTGAAAGATTCGGTCAATCTACTATCCTATCCCGATACTTCCACTACAATATTTTTGGGTCAACAGCTCTACTATCAGAAGTATGAGCGGAAATACATTTATGGAAGCAATGACTCTCATTTCTTTGAGTTTAATATTCGTCTGTTGGGTGAGATCCCGACTAAGCTCAATTCTGATTTACAGATAGGTCTCGCGATCATCGATTCGGACACGGTAAAGGCATATAAGACAAAACCCATTTATCGGGCTGGTATGCATAGACTTAGGTTAGCTGTGCCCAAGCAACTCAGTTCGTCTCCTAATGTCCGAGCCTACCTCTTAGCTCAAGCGGCTGCGGATTCCTTGTACACACATCCGATACCCGTACTGATAGACAGTGTGAGTCTGATTCGCTGTCAGCATGCCCGACTCGATTCTGCTGCCTCGACCTCTGCTCCGGACCCATCACTTCAATAGAGGAATGCGTTACGCTGCTCACTATTTACTTTGCAAAGGATATTGTCTGCGATGGCCGTTGGTGGGACTCTCTCCTAATGGCAATGTGAGTCTGGATTTGTTCGAACGGGAGACACATAGTGTAGCTTTTTATCCGGGAGTACTCGAGCTTCGTCCTCTGAATGAGGAAAAGAGCAAAGAGGGAACGTTTCTCACCTCCTTTTCTGTACAAGCCGATCCGGACGCAAGTATCGGTATTTCAGCACTTACCCGTTGCATCGAACTGAAAGAAATGCGACAGCTCATAAGCACTCTTTCTGGGCCATTCTCTCTGCATCTACTCCGCTTGGAGTAAGTTTCTCCTCTTACTACATCGCTCCGGATGAAGCCTCATCACGAGAAAGTTTCTTTTTTTATGTGCTAAAAAAGGGCTCTATCGAAAAGAAATGACAAAAGGACTTAGAAGCCGGAAGATTCGCGATAGAAGTCCAATCCTTCTCGTATATCCGATTCGCTAAGCGGAGCATCAATGACATACTCTCCGATAGCTCGGAGGGCGACAAAGGAGATTCCGTTGCCTCTATTCTTTTTATCATTCATTGCAAAGTCTACAATTCGCTTGTACATATTGCATCTGAGAGGGAAAGGCGAGTAATATTCCCGAGCAAAATAAACAAGGGACTGCAACTCATCAGAGGGAAAACCATAGCGACGATGACTGATATATGTCTCGGCAATCAAACCTATCAGTACCGCTTCCCCATGGGTAAGAGAAGGAAGAGAATCGGATTCCAACGCCAGACTCTCTACTGCATGTCCGATAGTGTGTCCTAAGTTCAATACTTTGCGTAGGCCTCCTTCCTGTGGGTCCTGCGCTATTAAATTGGCTTTGAAACGAGCCGATTGTTCAATAAGATCGTATAGGGAGTCGTTTAATAACAAGGGATCACGGCCTCGGCAATTATCCCACTCCGCTTTCGTTTGTAACAGGCTGTGCTTGACAAGCTCAACATATCCGGATAGAACCTCCCGAGGCGGCAAAGAAGAGAGAAAACCGGGATCGACAGCCACAACTTCTGCTTGATGAAAACTTCCGATTATATTCTTCAGTCCCAACCAGTCGATACCGGTCTTTCCACCTATTGCCGCATCCACCATCCCCATTAGAGAGGTGGGGACATTGATCGTGCGCATTCCTCTCTTGAAAACGGAGGCGGCAAAGCCTCCCAGGTCGGTCAGCACTCCTCCTCCTATATTGATGAGCAGCGAATGCCGGGAGGCTCTCTCTCCCTCTAACCATTGCCAAATCTCCAAACAGCTCTGCAAATTCTTGCGACTTTCGTCTATCACCCAGATCTTTTGCCTGATGGTTGGGATTTTTGCCAACAAAGGGCGCAACAAATCCTCATGCGCACTCATTACGGCTTCATCTATCAGAGCAAAAAGCTTATCAGGCTGCATTTGCTCCAACAGATCCGCAATAGGCCGGCCGAGACAAGCTCGACCGGCTATGATACGACTGCTCAGATATTTGTGTTCTAAGAGCAATTTAAGCTTCCAAATTGGCCAATTTGAGGATCGAACGGACAGCGTCTTTCAGTCCGGCTGCATCTTTTCCCCCCGCTGTAGCAAAGTGGGGCTGACCACCACCACCACCGCGTATAGCCTTGGCAGCCTCACGAACGATCTTGCCGGCATCATGGCCTTGCTCGACCAAGGAGCGAGACAGAGCAACAGTCAGGGTCGGTTTGTCCTCGAATACAGTGCCGGCAACAAAGAAGTAAGGCTCCTTCATGGCACTGTCTATTCTCAAGGCAATATCACGCACAACGTCAGCAGGGAGTTCTTCTTCCAGACGGAAGAGACGCAGCCCATTAACGCTTTGTGTGGACTGCAAAAGCCGATCACGTATATTTGCAGCTTGCTGCTTGAGCATTTCGGCACGTTGCTTTTTCAGGCTATTTGTCTCATCAATAAGTTTGCTTAGAGCTTTCAAGGGCTGAGGGTTATTGCCCAACAAATCTTTCAGTTGGGTAAGTAAATCGGCCTGTTCGTATAAATACTGCTCAGCGTTGGCAGCGGTAACAGCTTCGATACGTCGAATACCTGCTGCAATAGAGCTTTCACTCACGATACGGAAAGTACCGATCACCCCGGTGGATGGCACATGAGTACCTCCACAAAGCTCTATGGAAGAGCCATACTTAAGCACACGCACTTCCTCGCCATACTTTTCTCCAAAGAGAGCCATAGCTCCCATATCCATCGCTTCTTTGATCGGGATATTTCGTTTCTCTTCGCGTGGATAATCTCGTCTGATGCGGAGAGTGACCAGCTGTTCTACCTTCCTGATTTCTTCTTCACTCAATTTAGAGAAGTGAGAAAAGTCGAAGCGCAGAACTTCAGGACTTACAAAAGAACCTTTTTGCTCAACGTGTGTGCCGAGAATTTCTCGCAAGGCTTCGTGCAGCAAGTGGGTGGCCGTGTGGTTGCATTCGGCAGCCAAGCGACGTTCCACATTGATACGAGCTACAAAATCGGTAGAGGGATCTCCGGGTAACTTCTCCATCAGGTGCACCGGCAGGTTATTTTCCCGCTTCGTATCGAATATGGGGTATTCTTTTTCGCCCTCATCGATAAGCCAACCACTGTCTCCTACTTGTCCACCCATCTCTGCGTAGAAAGGAGAAGCCGAGAGTACGACCTGGTAGTATTGTTTGTTTTTCTGCTTGATCAGACGGTAGCGAAGGATGCGACACTCCACTTCGGTGTGATCATAGCCGACAAAAGTCGTCTCCCCTGCTGCGATCTCCACCCAGTCTTCTGTTTCTGTTGCAGCTGCGTTGCGAGCACGGTCTTTCTGCTTTTGCATCTCCGCTTCAAAGCCTTTGATATCTGCGCTCATATTATTTTCACGCAAGATCAGCTCGGTAAGATCCAATGGGAAGCCGTAGGTATCATAGAGGGTGAAAGCATGTAGACCATTCAGCTCGGTAGAACCGGCTGCTTTGGCCTCGGCTATCTGTCTATCAAGCATCTTGATACCGGTCTCGAGAGTACGCAAGAAACTCTCTTCTTCCTCTTTAATCACTTTCTCTATCAATTGCTGCTGGGCTTGCAGTTCGGGGTAAGCCTCTCCCATCACATCGATGAGAGTGGGCAGAAGGGTGTACATGAAAGCCGAGCGTCTATCAAGGAAGGTATAACCGTAACGGACAGCTCGACGCAAGATGCGGCGTATCACATAACCAGCCTTGGCATTGGAAGGCAATTGTCCATCCGTAATAGCGAAAGCGATAGTACGTATATGATCGGCAATTACACGCATGGCTATATCAACCTGCGGATTATCTCCATAGCTTTTGCCAGATAGATTGCCAATTGCTTGTATCAGTGGCTGGAAAATATCGGTATCATAGTTCGAGCTCTTACCCTGCATCGCCATACAGAGTCGTTCAAAACCCATCCCCGTATCGATCACTTTGTGAGGAAGAGGAGAGAGATGACCATCAGAATGGCGGTTGTATTGCATGAAAACAAGGTTCCATATCTCTATCACTTGGGGATGATCCTTATTTACCAACTCTCGCCCATCAACTTGAGAACGTTCGGCATCGCTACGTATGTCTATATGTATCTCCGAACAAGGCCCACAAGGCCCGGTATCGCCCATTTCCCAGAAATTGTCTTTGCGATTTCCGTTGATGATCCTATTCTTTGGCAAATGTTTAGCCCAGTAGCTCGCAGCTTCGTCGTCACGCTCTAACTGTTCTTCGGCACACCCCTCGAAAACGGTTGCGTAGAGCCTATTGGGATCGATTTGCAATGTTCCTACCAGAAACTCCCAAGCCCAATCGATGGCCTCAGCCTTGAAATAGTCACCAAAGCTCCAGTTGCCGAGCATCTCGAACATAGTGTGATGATAGGTATCGCGACCGACTTCTTCCAAATCATTGTGTTTGCCACTGACTCGCAGACATTTCTGCGAATCGGCCACTCGTTTGTATTTCGGTTCGCTGTTACCAAGGATAATGTCCTTGAACTGGTTCATCCCAGCATTGGTAAACATCAATGTCGGGTCCCCCTTAATAACCATGGGTGCCGAGGGTACTATCTTGTGCCCCTTAGAGGCGAAAAAATCTAAAAATGATTGACGAATTTCTTTCGCAGTCTTCATACTTAGCTATATAACGTTTGTGGTCACAAAAATACGCTATATATGTGAGAGTGACGAGTATTACTCCAATGAGGCTATTGTGACCAAGGTATAGGTCTGGATACAACAATCCCCGGCCGAAATAAATACGGTCGGGGATTGCCTTGCTGTATCAGGACCAGTAAGATCCTTTGTTGGATTGTTCAGCGAACAGCCGTTTCAGCAGCTTTTCTATTTTCCTCTTTGTTGAGAACCGCTTGTCTGTTGCCGGCAGCGATAGCACGATCGAAGTAGACCTCCGCCTGATCATACTTTCTCTGCATCGCCAAAGCACAACCGATATTGTTGAGAGCTTCGGGCAAGTCTTGTGCTTTCATCAGATAGTTGAGTGCTTCGGCTGGCCTTCCTGCTTCGATCTCTGCTGCTCCACAGTTGAGATTAGCAATGGGATCGGCAGGAAACAGATTGTGCGCAACTCTGAATACTTGCGCAAAATCCTCACTCCCTTTCTCAAAAGAATTAGCTACCTGAAACAATTCATCCAAACTCAACTGACTCGGCTTGCGATGGTACACTTCCTTAGCCTCTTGCAGATCGAAAGCCTTTACCACGTAGGAGACACTGGCTACGTTTCGGCGCAATCTGGGGTAATAGTCCTCAAGCAGATGGTTCAAAGTCTTCCCCTTGTCAAGTTTGTTGATAGCCGCTTCTCGCTGCAAATCAGTCTCTTTGGTATCTATGATATTGAGGATCTCCTCTTTGTATTCGAGAGAGGAAGTCTCAACCAAATTCTTCAGTCCATCCCAATCCTCTCCATGCCAGTCTATTTTCATTTTGCTGTCCGAAATTCCGTAGGTGTTTTTGAGGAAAGAAGCGAACGTATAGGCTCTATTTTTGGAGAGTGTGATATTGCTTTCGAAACGTCCTTCCGGTGAGGCATAGCCGTCTATCTTGAAGTCGGAAACCTGCAAATTAGAATCTCCCAAAATGCTCTTGACGAACTTATCCACTCGAGCTATTTCTCCGGCATTACCCTTGTAGTCTACAAGCAAATCATGCTTGCCTTGTTTGTAATTGAAGAAAGCCTCAAGGCTCTCAGCCCGATGCTTGACCGCTTCTACTTTTGGCTTAACATATTCGGCCACGAGACGAGGTTGATAAGGATCGGGGAAAAGTTTCGAGACCAATTGAGATATGTAAGTTCCGTCATTACAACCAGCACAGCCAGTCACTTCTTCCACAACAGAGAAATTAGCCGAATGCATCCATGGTCGATAGTCTATTATTCCCTTTATCTCTATCGTTTGAGGTTCCTTGTTTTTCCTTTTCAGCACTCGATCCATACAGTAAGTTGTATCACTGCCAAGCTCCACAGCCCTGCGGATGGCTCTGTAACGGTTAGCTCCCACCACCCAATAGGAGTCAAGAAGCAGAGAGTCTCGTTTGTCGGACGAACGCAAAATAGGAGTGATACGGATTTGCTGGGTAGATTTGAGCTTTACTTTGCTCAGATCGACCGTGTATCTCATTTCGATCTTTGAGATTTCTCCATTCTGCAACAGACGATTTACGTGATAATTCTCATAAAGGACTTGCCCTTCGTATGGATTTTGGGCAGCCGACTGTCGGGCACAAATAACGCTCAATAGGAGCAACAAATAGATGGTCAATCGTTTCATCATGTTCTTCTTTTTTTAATCGCAAACATATAGGTCTGCACGCCCTATGTCTGTCTAAATAATATCACTCGAAACAACTTGGCAGTAGGTATTTCCAAGCCTTATCAGGATTACACCCAAATGTACAGCAAAATCAGATGTCAAGCAGGTCTCTGCGAGAAAATCAAAGAAATGTGAGACGAAAAGAAAGAAGGATATGAATCTTCTGGAAGAAAGCCTATGCTCGTTCCTCAGCTTAATCTAAAAAAGCTCCCAAGCCTTCCTTTCGTGAGAGGTTTCTTTCCCAACTTAAAAAAGGGGGGGGCTATTGTCTTGATCTTGATTAAAAGCGTGTCATCAGCTCTACAACAATCTTATCCTGCTCAGAAATCTTGATCGGGGCTTCTTTGCTATAGAAATACTTCTCATAATTGATCCGTATATCCGACACAAAAGGTTTGGCCAGACTGAATGTGAGCCCAGCAGTTGCCCGATGTCGCTCTGCATCGGAGAGTTGCAACTTCCGATCTGGTCCATAGATGCCATTGCTATGATCTCCCATATAATCATATCGGCAAAGGAAAGAGATCTTCTTGAAAAGCCTACGGACAGGTAAGTCATAACAAATAAAAGCATCAACCGCACTCACATCGGGGAAAGCACCCTTCTCATACTTCTTGAGCATATACTCCGCTTCCAAGTGCCAAGGTCCGGCGTGGTAATACATTCCTCCGTTGTACATGTAAGTAAAGACATCGCCAGTCTTACTCTTTTGCATACTGAGTGTCAGATTAAATCCGGAGGGAGAGAGTAGCTGTAGCTTGGTGGAAAAATTGAAATTGTCTGTCCAGAAGTTCTTGTTCTCATACAAGCCCGATCCGTTAAAAATACCGGCTTCCAGGATGATGGGCAATCGAGTCTGGATCTTGTAGTACGCCGCAGCCCCCACATCTCGGACATTGCCGACCTGCTTAGCTATGAAAGATCGGTTGGCGAAATACTGTTCGTGTGGCGAGCGGTGAGCATCAATCGTAAAAGGCACTCTCATTTGCCCGATGGTGAAACGTCCGTTTTGTATCGGATTTAGTCGCACATAAGCATCGAGCATCCGTATCCGCCCCTCATCAGACAGATCTACTTCACTCTTGTATTGCAGATGCTCGGTGACATACCCGGAAATTCCAAAACGAGCATTCCGAACACCAAATCGCCCTTTATTTATATCAGGCTGATATTCAAACTTTCCCCGCACCGTCCCTCTTATCTCTGGCAAAAAGGTCTTCTCCTGCTGGGCATAACCGACAAAAACAGATGACAAGACAGAAAAAACGAAAAGGATAAAGCAGTAGAAGAAAGAACTAAGAACAGATCTCATAGACGAAAATGCAACTGGTAGCTAATTAAGACGAAGTGGGAGGATTGGTTTGCCGGTACTGAGAAGGAGTACAATTCATTTGCTTTTTGAAAGCGCGAGAGAAGTAGGATTGCTCACTAAAACCGGTCAATTCGCTGATTTCGAGGATTGTCTTGTCCGTATCTCTCAAGAGCTTGCAGGCATGCCGTATCTTGATATGCAAAACATAGATGCTCGAAGACATCCCACATACAGCTGTCAGCTTACGGTTGAGCTGAGAGAGACTCACATGCATACGATCGGCCAACATCGGAGAACTGAAAAGAGGGTTAGTCATCTCTTCATATACAATATCCGAGACTTCTTTCAGGAAAGCTTGCCCAATCATATTGCAATCCGGAAGAGGCATCTCTCCTTCACCTTTGTCTTCTTGCAGGAGATTCATATAATGCTTCTTCAGAAGCTTACGGTCTGCCAATATATTATCTATCCGGAGCCTCAATTCATCAGTAGAAAAAGGCTTGACCAAATAGGCATCTGCTCCGCTTTTGAGCCCCTCGAGTCGCTCTACTTCGGATGTAAGAGCCGAAATCATAATCACCGGTATATGGTTTAGCAACTTGCTTTCCTTGATCGCTCGGCACATATCGGTACCTTTCATCTGAGGCATGAGAATATCGGTAATTATCAAATCAGGAACTAACTCCTGTGCCTTAACCAATCCCTCTTTTCCATTCCCGGCAAGTACTACATTGTATGCATCTTCGACGAGCAGCTTCACCACAAAACCGACATCCTTGTTGTCCTCCACCAGCAAAATAGTTGGTCTATCGTCCTGCATAGGGGAATCCTCTACTTCGGTCTCATCTGTACAGAACTCCTCTCCATCGAGCTTAGGCATATCGGAAGGATTGGCAATCCATGGCTTGATAGGGCGAGGACTGGTGTTTGTGATGGGAAGTGTTACCGTGAAAGTGCTCCCTTTTCCCAACTGACTCTGGACTTCTATTGTCCCTCGAAGATTTTCGACCAAAGTCCGAGTAAAGGACAGGCCGATACCACTCCCTCCTCCGGATTCGGCAGACGCACTTCGGTAGAAAGGCTCGAATATCCGATCCAAATCTTCCGAAATAATGCCAACACCGGTATCGACCACTCGGATTACAAGTTTATTACCTCGCCCATGTGATAGAGACAGACGGACACTGTCGCCCGATCGGCTGTATTTGATCGCATTGGAAACCAGATTGGAAAGTATCTTCTGTACATAGGACGGTACAAAATCGATTTCCCAACTTGGGACATCATGCTCAAAGCGGAAGCTTATCTCCTTGCCGGAAGCAATTACGCCAAATGGCTCCATCAATAGGTTGACAAACATGACAATATCTCCATGTCTCCAATCCGGCACTGTGACACCCTTTTGAAGTTTGGATATATCCAACAGTTGGTTAATCAGGCTCAACAACTGCTGTCCCTGCCTGCGGATAGAGGCTCGAAACTTATCCGCATCTTCAGGAGACAAATCTCTCGATCGACTCATTTGATCATTCAAACCCAGCATCACCGTAATAGGGGTACGGAACTCGTGGGTTATTCCGGCAAAGAAATCGGAACGCATCGTATCGATCTTCTTGAGGAGCTTATTGTTTTTCACCCCCTCGCGATAGGCATAGCCAACAAGCAGAAGAAACACCGCCAATACGGCAATGGCAGCCCAGGAAGAATACATATAAGCCTCATTCTCCTTTTGCTGCTGCATATTAAGTTCCTCGAGTTCCTCTATTTTTTGCTCACTCTTATTGCGTTCGTAATTGACACGCACATCCAACATACGGTTGATGTTTCGGGTTGCGTTGATTGTATCGCTTATGCGTGAGCTTTGTACAAAATAGTCGAGAGCCTGTTGATAGTCCTTCGTCTCTTTGGCATAATCTTGTCGGAGCTTGTAGATGTCTACCAGATGAGACAGTGAATTGATGTTTTTCGCCTCTTTCTCCGCTGATTCTATGTACTTCTGATACCCGGAGTAATTCTTCTGCTTTAGGCTGACACGAGCCAATGGAATACAAGCTCCCAACCAATGCCATTTATCCCCGATGTCGAACATTTGCTGGTAAGCTTGTTGGTAATAATGTTCAGCTAAGGCATTTTGCTCCTGCTCTTCCAAAATAGATCCCAAAAAGATATAACACAAGCCCATTCCCAGAGGGCTATTGGCTAAGCGATTTTGCTCCAGAGAGAGCAAAAAGTAGGAGCGAGCCATGTCGTAATGCTTGCGTCTCTGGCTGATTGTTCCCAGGTTGGCGTAGTTAATGGCAATTCCCAGATGACTGCCTAACCTTTGTTCTCCTTCTAAAGCCTTGACAAAGTAGGCTTCGGCCTCATCGTAGTACTTTAGCTCCAAATTGACATTGCCAATTCCGTTGAATGCCGCAACCTGATTCTTCGTCCAATCCGGATCGCCCTCTGCCACGTGCATATCGGCAAGTTCTAATGCCTTATAGTGATACTCCGAGGCCTCTCCCAAGGCTCCGATGCGTCGGAAGTCAGTCCCCAGATCATTGAGTATACGCGCCATTTCGGCCGAGTCACCCAATTCTATGGCTACATCCAAACCTGTTTGATGATAATTAAGAGCCTCAGTATAGCGAGAAGCATTTCTCATGGCCTTGCCTAATGTCCGATAGAGGATCATCTGCTTGAGCAAGTCTCCCTCTGCCTTACTTTCTGCAAGCAGGACAAGCAACGAATCCGCTGTAAGTTTTGAGGCATTGAGTTCCTGCTCTGTTTGCCTCTTTTTGGAGCGGTATTCGGCTGTAAGTGTTCTTTGCTCCTCTTTTTTACAGCCTAAAAGAGCAAGCAACAGCAACAACCCCAAAGCTATTGCCTTTTTTATAGTACAGTTCGAGAATCTTCCTGTCACTTGCAAATCTCTTAGATTTTAGAAACAGTATGCTGTATTCAGAGGATTTTATCTTTTCTTTCTTTCGAAACGAATCTCAGAAGACAAAAACAACGCAAATGTAACAAAAAAGTGGCACAAGACTGGTTGTCCTGCGCCACTCGCTTTCTCTTCGTTGCACGTTTCTCCCGGCTGCTTTTTGCGAAGTCTTCAGTACCTCTCCTTTTCTTCATTCATAGTCTTCCCTCGTTTCCTCCAATTTTGGTAATTTGGCTTTTTTTAAAAACACTTTAGTCAGACCTCGCCGCCTCTCTCCTTGTCCATATTACAGTTTCTTTCTTAATTCGATATTCTCCCATCTGTTAAGAATTAAACAAAAGCACTTTTCCTCTACAAAATAAAGAACTGCTTCGTACCCTTCAGACCTTCTCGAAAACTTCGCTCAGCTCTCTATCTGAAAATTGGGTTCATTCTCTGAGAGCAAATGTATTATCTCTTGTGTCAATTAACTTGAAGTATATGCGCATCTTTTAGTACAAATTACGCAAAATGTAGGATCAAATAATCCTAATACACCTTTGACATATGACATAAATATTTATAAAACAGCATATTAAATACTGATACCAAGAGAAAAGAGGAGATATAAAGAAAGGAAAGAGGATTTCTCTTTTTTACAGAAAAAGGAGAAAAAGCATTGGAGAAAAGAAGAGTTATTTTAACTCATAAATTAGGCCTGACTTGGCAGGAGGGAAGCAAGCAAAAAGAGGGATCATGGAGTGTAAAAAAACAAAGCATCATAGTCCTATGTCGTATTAGTTCGGCTCTCACTAAAGGAGAGAATATGCACCTGCCGAAAAACAGGGGAGAACTTATTTTGAAGCTATTACCGAGCTCTTACAACACAATTGGAAGACCATCACATAGGCTATTACATAGAATCAACAGCTTCTGTATGCAAAAAGGCCAAATAGAGCTTTCCTACCTAATAGAGAGGGCTCGAAATCACTATCTTTGGGGCATGGATACTTCAGATCAATCTATTTTTGGTAAAGAAGTCATTGACTTTGCGCGAGTAGGTGTGGAGTTTGCGTCGCTTTTAGAGAATTGTTTGCACGGCAACAAGCGAGATTTCGTAGACCGTGCAGTGAAAATACTGCCTTTGCTCTATCTGCATACTCAACTGCTCCCGGCCTATGACTACGATCAAGAGACTGACTATGCTCCGGTCTTCGTGGGAGAGACGATGTATGACGATGTGCGCAACAGTGTAGAACAATTGTTGGGGGAAGATAATAGCTTCCTGACAACCCTTCACCAAGATATGCAGTATAGTGACACACCCATTGGTGCAAGTTTAGGTGAGTGTTTGGCCGATGTGTACCAGCAAGTAGTTGATCTCTTGGGTAATATCAGAGAGGCCGAAGAATACACCTCTATTGTAGCTATCGGACGAGCCAAATTCTATTTCATAGACTATTGGGGTGAGCGTCTCCTGGCCACATTGGGACCTCTGCACCGTTTGCACCGTTTGCACTGCTCTCTCTTGGGAGATGACACAACAGACGAAGAGCCCTATCGGGAAGAGCCAGAACAATAAGAAGAACTACCTCTGCACATCCCTCTACACAAAAACCTAACTATACACTCAATGCTATCGGCTACCATAGACAAAGAAATAGTATCGACCTTCGAGCAAGAAAGCTTTCCCGGGCAGATACACGTGATAGACACTCCGGAAGCCTTGCCGGATACAATCGGGTACCTCTCTCGTCAGCGAGTGCTCGGCTTCGATACGGAAACAAAACCCTGCTTCACCAAAGGATGCCGCACTTTGGTCTCTCTATTGCAACTCTCCACACCTACCGACTGCTTCTTGATCAGACTCAACAAGACAGATATGACCGAGGAGATCAAATCATTGCTGGAGAATCCCGAGATACTCAAGGTAGGATTGAGTATACACGACGACTATATTTCCTTACGCAGACGAATGGAGTTCCAGGCTGAAGGCTTTGTAGAGCTCCAACGCCTTTGCCCTGCCTATGGGATCAAAGAGAGCGGTCTACGAAAAATCTATGCAATCATTTTTGGCAAAGCGATCAGCAAGGCACAGCAGCTAAGCAACTGGGAAGCTCCAACCCTCAGCCCGGCACAGCAACGATATGCCGCTTTGGATGCCTGGGCTTGCTTGAAGATATACGAGTACTTGATGTCGCTACCAGTCCCCTCCCCTACTCAATTTGCACTTCTATGAACGATATAGCAAAACTTACTCTAAAGGCCCACAAAGAGGAGAGCCTCAAACGTTTTCATCCGTGGATTTTCTCCGGAGCCATTGCCGGAATAGACAGAGAGATCGACGAGGGAGATCTTGTAGCCGTTTATTCCGCTAACGGAGATCCTCTTGGAATAGGACATTTTGCCCCCTCTACCATAGCTGTGAGAATGCTCTCTTTCGATACAGGAGAAACCATAAATCGTGACTTCTGGCTCAAAAGACTCTCTGCAGCCTATAAGTTGAGGGAAAGCCTCGGGCTTATCTCCAACGAAAACAACTCCTACCGTTTGGTACATGGAGAGGGAGACAATTTGCCTGGTTTGATTATAGATGTGTATGGCGATACAGCTGTAATGCAAGCACATACCCTGGGGATGCACAATGTTGCCGGCCTCATTGCAGAATTGCTTCCCGAAATAACAGGTGGAGCTGTGCAGGCTGTGTACTACAAGAGTGCCAACACTCTACCCCATATGGCTGATGTGGAGGTAGAAGACGGCTTTATCTTCGGCAATAACTCTAATGTGAATGTAGCCAGGGAAAACGGTCTACAGTTCTACCCCGACTGGAAACGTGGGCAAAAAACAGGCTTTTTCCTCGATCAAAGAGACAATAGAGCTTTGCTCAAGGCTTATGCCGATGGGCGCAGGGTTCTGAATATGTTTTGCTACACAGGTGGGTTTTCTCTCTTTGCATTGGCGGGGAATGCCGAAAAAGTCGTTTCTGTCGATAGCTCATCCAAAGCGATAGATCTGGCTGTGCGAAACGTAGCTCTCAACTTTGCAAACTCTACCAGACATCAAGCTGTGGCTGAAGATGCATTCCGCTATTTGGAGCAAATAGAGAAGGGGGCCTATGATCTCATCGTCTTGGATCCTCCGGCTTTTGCCAAACACCGTAAAGTACTGCACAACGCACTGAAAGGCTATCGTCGTCTCAATACAATAGCATTCGAGAAAATTGCTTCAGGAGGAGTTGTGTTTACTTTTAGCTGCTCGCAGGCTGTCAGTAGAGAAGAATTTAGGCAAGCCGTTTTCTCCGCAGCAGCCGCAGCCAAGCGAGAAGTGCGCATCCTGCACCAAATGACACAGCCTTCCGACCACCCGATCAACATTTATCACCCCGAAGGCGAATACCTCAAAGGCTTGGCCCTGTACGTAGACTGATAGGACAGAGCCAACACGGCCGTCTCATGCTCCGTTAGAAGCGATAATTGAAGCCAAAGCTGGTCAGTTCGTTTGTCTGTAAATAACGCCCCAAAACATTTGCAATAGGAGCCGAGTCGTCGTATCTGAGATAGAGATAGAGGCGAGTGGAGAAGTGTTTGGTAAGTGCCAAATTGATAGTATTCTCCCACTCTGCAGTAATGGATTGATACGAAGTGATATAGTATAGTCGGGATTGCCAACTGAGGTTTAGATTAAAGTCTACAGCAAACTCCGCTTTCACACTGGAACCGACCCGTTGCAAGAATTGCTCTCCTTTCTCAAAGCCATGTCTCGGCAAATCGATGTCACTCCGGGGACTCCATTTCATGTTGTAGGAAAAAGGAGCAAGATTGAGCTTGAGTTTGAATTTCCGACCATAGACCTTATGGCTCTTTTTCTCCAGTGCATACTGCATACCCAAGCCAAAATCCAAAGAAAGTGGAGCCAAGAAAGCTGCTTGTATCTCTCTGGAATTCTCTTTGTGAGCCGTAAAAAGCTGGGTACGGGTTTCCATGTCGGCAGAGTAATACCAACGACGATAAGCCTGATAGCCAAAATTGCTGCGCAAACGCAATAAGTCATCGGCAACACGATATTTGCGCAATGTATCTCCCTGTGCATTATAAACGCTTAGCTTAGCTTCCAACTCATTATTCCACTTTACCTTTCCTCTTTTGTATTCTATTGCGAGGAAATCACGAGAAAAAAGATTGATATTGCTTGCTCCGCCTTTGTGCCAGTTGGAGGAAACATAGTTTTGCGAAAACTGCAATGTACTTTCAAAACTGGGGCTCCAGTACTTTCGCTTCTTCAAGACGGTATTTAGACCAGCCAACCAACGTATATTGTCCTCCTGCATCGCTGCGATCGAGTCGGCCAAATATATCGTTTCAGGCTTTATGTCGGAGAGATTGATTCGATATTTGTTCAACTCCTCTTGACTATAAGCGAATAGCTCGGGACGACGATACGACAGTCTCTCCCAAATCTTGCGTATTTGCTGTTCGGCCCTCATCTCCTCCGGCAGAGAGTAAGACAAACCTCCCTTCCTTATGTTCGGGGTATTCAGACCGGCCTCCACCGGCAAATGGTCTATGTGAGAGCTGGGATAGCTCCGCACCCAAGGGATAACAAGCAGTCTGGTAAATACCACGGATGCTGCCGTGTGGAAAGACGCAGGGATAGCCCCACCCGAGAAGTAGTAGCGCAAGAGAGGGTGTCCGTCGGGGTTGTACTCCATTCGCAAAAGCTCTAACGCAGCACTTTCGGCTTCTGCCGGCTCTCTGTCTAAGTAGAGATGGAGTGTTTCAAGCGTGACAACAGAGTCGGTCTTTTCTTGCTGGGCCGACAAAGAGAAACCACAACAGAGTAGCGCACAACAAAACCAAAGAGAGAACCGACGGGTAATAAAGCCCCAATTTGCAACTATTCTCATCGAAAATGACCGGAAGAGAAGGGAAACGTATTATTCGTAAAAATACAAATCAAAAAAGGATGGTATCCTGCTGAGTCGGAGCTGCTTCTTCGTTTTGCTGCAAATCTTCTGCCTCCTCATTGTCCTCGGCTTTCTGCGTCTGCTCTATCTTGGCTTGGTATCGCTTACGTATCTCCATTATGTTGTGGAGGTTTCGGCTTAGGGTAGGCATTCGATCCAATTCGATGATTAGTTCATCGTTATCTAACTCTGCCAAGCTCAATATGACGGGCTTAAAGGTTATCTGCTCCAGGCGTTTAGCTCCGTAATACTGGTCTATCAATTCTTTCTCGCGCTGGCGTATTTCCTGACTGTTACTTGCCGTCAGGGTTGGGAAACCAGGCTTTTCCTGGATCCCCTGACTGATACTGGCCCGAGTTGTGCTGAAGTCAAATCCGGACGCCAAAATCGTAACCTTGACCTTTTGTCCCAGAGACTCATCTATGGCATAGCCCCAAATGGCCTGATAGCGTGTTTCGATCTTAGCGGTCAATTCGTGTATAGCAGTGAATTCCTCCATCTGAACCTCCGACTCCGGGGAGTAGTAGATATTGATAAGGACCTTCTGTGCCTTGAAAATATCATTGTTGTTCAGCAAAGGCGAATTCAAGGCATCGTCTATGGCCTTCTGCATCCGGTTGTCTCCTTCTCCATAGCCGGAACTGATAATCGCAACTCCTCCATCCTTGAGTGTAGTCTCCACATCGGCAAAGTCCACATTGATCTGCCCCTTGATATTGATCATGTTGGAAATTCCGCTTGCAGCGTTGGTGAGTGTCTCATCTGCTTTCTTAAAAGCATTGGCTATGGAGTAGTCCTGATATATGGTACATAGCCTTTCATTATTCACCACCAGCAGAGCATCCACATTCTTGCGGATCTCTTCTACTCCTTCCAAAGCTTGCAAAATCTTCACCTTGCCCTCGAAGATAAAAGGAATCGTCACAATACCTACCGTGAGCAAGCCCATATCACGGGCGATCCGGCTTACTACGGGTGCAGCTCCCGTACCTGTTCCTCCTCCCATCCCGGCTGTAACAAAAACCATACGAGTCTGACCGTCATCGAGCATCTTGCGGATCTCCTGCTCACTGTTCTCTGCTGCTTTCCTCCCTATCTCGGGGCGGTTGCCGGCTCCCAAACCTCTTGTGATGGATTCTCCGAGTACCAGTTTGTTGGGGATACGACTACTGTTCAAGACCTGCTTGTCCGTATTGCAGAGGACAAAGCTGACATCTTTGATGCCGCTCATGAACATATTCTCTACCGCATTACCGCCACCGCCACCTACACCAATCACCTTGATCAGTATAGGGTTGCCGGTCTGTTCGTGTTGATAATTGAGAAGTTCGTCTTGCATTGCTACGGATTAGTTTTTTGTGTTGTTGTCTGTCTCGTCTCCATCTCCAAGAAAATCAAACAGCCTGTTGATCTTATCGCCGAAGATAGCTCCGATCTTGCTTGTCTTCTTTTCTTCGCTTTTTTTCTTTTTGAGACTACCTTTCTTCTCCTCGTTCTTTTCGTTGCTGTTATGCTCGATAGTGATACCGGATGATATGACATCGGCATTCTCGCCCTTTCTGCTCCAAGGATCAGTAGCGAGTTCATCAGTCTCTGTGCGTTCGCTTTTCTGCAGGGTTTCGTCTACATATTCAGACCAAGGTCTTTTGTTCGTGGTACAAGCCATATTGGCCATACGCAGCAAGCCGATAGCCGTGTAGAGCTTAGGTCTTAATGCTTCGTCCAGATCCCAACTGATGAGATCATGACGCAGCTGTATAGGATTGACTGCTTGCAACTCCTTGGTCAAGTAATCGATGAAGCCGTCCAACTGAGCACCCCCACCGCCTACCTGCATCCCGGCATCCAGCGTGTTCTGCAAGTTCGATATCTTAATGATGTTCACAATGTTTGCCAGGATCTCTTTCATTCTGGCAGCAGTGAGTTTCCCTATGTCGTAATATTTGATCACACGTTCGGTCTGCCGATCCGGGACTTTGATGCTCAAGGTTTTTTCCTTGTCGTTCTCTATGTTCATCGAGGCAGAATCCAGCTTGAGGGCCTCGGCATCGGCTTCCACCAAGCGAAGCGAAGTGAGGTCCATCGTAACGTTGGCCCCTCCCATGGGTAAAACCTGAAGCATAGCCAAAGTACCACTCTTGTAAATACAGACCGACGTGCACCCGGCTCCCAAGTCTATCTGACTGCAACCGAGGATGCGCTCCTCCGCCGACAGAGTAACCTCAGCCAAAGCAATAGGGGAGACCAGCAAACCTGCAAAGCCCAAGCCGGCCTTCTCTACTGCCAGCTGTACGTTGCGCTTGATAGAAGAGCGTGCCGAAACAATCTGAAAGACAGCCTCAATCTCTCTACACGGCATTCCCTGTGGCCGTAGAGCCTGCATACCATTAACGATGAAAAAGGGAGCCGTAATCATAAGCGTTTCACGACCCTCGGTGTATACACGCTCGACTTCTTCCGTAAACTCCTGTATCAACTCCTCCGAGATGATGATTTCTTCGGGGAAGGAGCGAGAAACGATATATTCGGTAGTGGAGAGAGACTGCGCACCGACCCCTACATAGACCTGTGAGATCGTCAAATTCTCCTCCAGATTCTTATCCAAAGCCGTTACAATTCGCTTGATGAGGGCTGCGGTACCGTCTACATTGTAGACATATCCATGCCGGATATTACCCAATGACGGCTCCTCTACGAAAGCTGTGGGATGAACGACATTGTCGGCATCCTTGTATCCGAGCATCCCAACAGAGGAGGCAGACCCAAGGTCTATCACGGCCATTATATCATGCATATTCATTGTGCTATATTGTTGCTTTTCATTGATGTCATAGACCAAGACCAGCCACAGGCAACCCCCCGGACTATTGACTCATACCTGTTTTTACACAGAAGGTGTGGCCGACGTTTGCACATGCGACTCTGCCGGGCGTTGTTTGGCCACTATTTGTCCGGCAAACTTAAGGTTTATCGTGCTATAAGCATCCCAGCCTGTGCGGGGGATAACCTGATTGATAAATACCTCCAACTTGTCCAGCTTATCTCTCCAATTAGGGGTCTTGCCGAGGATTATTTCCATATCTGCAATCCTTGAGAGCAAGCACACATCTCCATCCGGCCTGACATAGACTTGGGAAAAAAGATTTTTCCATGTCTGGTTTTGTTCGATCTCATTCACCAAATCGAATAAGCCGGTAACGGCAGCCAAACTATCCACCTGACCCGATACGACCAACAAGGGTAAAGAGTAGTCGATAGATACAGGCACAATTTGCCGCTCCTTAGTGACATGAAAAGACCTATTGTCCGACAGTTGAACAAAGAAATAGGGCTCATTGCAGACCAGTTTCAGATGCAACCTAAAGCTCGGGCTTAGGTATGCCTGCGCTTCCTTGAACAGCCCCGTCCCTTTCAGACGGCTCTCTATCTCAGGTAGCGATATGGAATCCACAGCCTGCCCCACCGGATAGCATTTCAGCCGTTTGAGTTCTCGCAGCACGTCTTGCTCGGTCATGCGCACATCCCCTTCCTCGTCGATCAACTTGATTTTCAGATCCCGACAAACATCCCTATCGCTACGATACAGGTTGTCTTTCGAGGAAAAGTACACCACTGCCCATCCGATATAGATGAGCAGAGCCAAAGCAAATATGCGTTTGAGTATCTTTTCCATCATCTGAATTTACAGAGAGCGTAAGTATTCGGCCAAATGTGGTACTTCCCGATCTATATCTCCGGCCCCTAAGACAATCACCACATCCGGGATATTGCGTTGCCGGACATGTGGCAGCAATTCATCGAGAGCCAATACAGGAACCTCTCCCGGCAACAAATCAGCTATCATATGCGAGCTAACACCTGGCAAAGGCTCCTCTCGTGCCGGATAAATATCGACAAGGACAACTTCGTCCAAAGCAGAAAGGCTCTTGGCAAACTCCCGATAAAAGTCGGCAGTGCGTGAATAGAGGTGTGGCTGGAAAATACCCAAAATTCTCTTCCCTCGGTACAATTCCCTTACAGACTGCAAAGAGGCTTCCAACTCGGCTGGATGATGCGCATAATCCGAAATAAAGACAACTCGCGAACTGTCTACGATGCGTTCAAAGCGTCTTTGTGCCCCTCGGAAAGAAGCTATACCGGCTCTCAGTCTTTCCATGGAAGCTCCGTTGAGCGAAGCTACAGCCAAGGCCGCCACAGCATTCTCAACATTGATCCGCAGAGGTACTCCCAAATCCAAATTTCGGAGCTCCAACCCATTGGGGGCATACCAGTCGAAAAGCAGATGTCCATCCTGAAAGCGAATGTTCGATGCATAATAATCCGCCTCTTCCTGAGCCGAGTACGTGTAAACCTGCACATCGGAGCCGACAGAAGAAGCCAAGTCCAAACCTTTCTTCATCACAAGAGCACCGCCCGACTCAATGAGCGATACAAAATGCTTGAAACTCTCTATGTAATTCTCAGGAGTACCATAAATATCCAAATGATCCGGATCGGTGCTGGTAACGATAGCCATATACGGGCTCAATCGATGAAACGAACGATCGTATTCGTCAGCCTCGACAACGATAAGATCACTTTTGGGTGAGAGCAGGTAATTACTCCCGTAATTAACGGATATTCCTCCCAAAAAGGCACTGCAATCCGGCTCCGAGCTGCGCAGCAGGTGAGCCAACAAGGTGGAAGTCGTGGTCTTGCCATGGGTGCCGGCCACACAGAGAGCCTTCCCCATTCGGGTAATTTCCCCCAATACTTCGGCACGTTTGAGCACTTTGTAACCGCCCTCCCGGAAATAAGTCAATTCCTGATGCGAAGGTGGCACTGCCGGCGTATACACAACGAGCGTCTCCTCCACATCTCTGAAAGAGGGGGGGATCAGCTCGGGTTTATCCTCGAAGTGAACGGCAATACCCTCCCCTTTGAGCTTGTCTGTCAAGGGAGTAGAAGTGAGATCATAGCCTGCCACCTCCATACCTTTGAAGGAAAAATAACGAGCAATGGCACTCATGCCTATCCCCCCTATCCCGATGAAATAAACCCTTTTCATTGTATTTGACTTTCCGTTATACAAAGATAGACTATTCCCTGGTAATTAGAGGAGACCTTTGCACGAGCTCCAAAGTAGCAATTAGAACTTGGCATTTTGGAGACTTTGCAGAATATGGTAATCTTGAAGGCATTGAGACAGAGGGAGAAAAGGGAATACACAGTAAACCCAAATGTCGAAAATAACACAGCGAATACTGTGCTATGCAATAGTATCCAGAGCCTATTGCGATTAGGTAAAAACAGTGTTGCATAGCAGACCTAAGCAGACTCGAGCGACAAAATCAAAGAGCCCTCCCAAAGAGATCGCTGCTTGATCTCACGATATGGCAAAACGGCACAAAGCTCATTTTTCCAAATTAGCACAAATACGTCCTATCAAACACAATAGCAGGTCGTGGTGGTAGATTGGGGAAAAAGCTCTTTTTGAGGGCTTTTCGACCTCTATCAAAACTCCGATGAATAGGGCGTTCTGAGAGGGTCAAAATTCTCTCCTCAGAGAAATTTTGTTTTCTCCTGTGTTAGCAAAAATTCTCTCAGGAGAGAATTTTCGCTCTCTCCCCAGAAAATTTTATCTCGAACCCAAACAGCAATTGTCGGCATCAAAAGAGAGAAGCATGACAAGGCCAATAAAGGGGTATTCTCGCCCTAATTATACCACATTATTGTTAAAAACAAAGAATCCACAAGGCTCTGAGGCTGGGGCTTGAGTTATACACTCAAGTATGTAAGCCAAACTAAATGTCAAAAAGAACAAAGTGGGTAGCATATCATGCGGTAGTCTCAATTAGGTATTCCTCTCTCAAAGAACACATTTGCAATTAGGGCATACAATTCTATTTTATTTGTTTTTACTTATTCTTTTTTATAACTTCGCTGTTGAAGATTAGAGTTACCCAATTCTTAATATAATACAAAGAGGCTCTCTCGCCCCTTCTTGATGCTTAACTTAAACGAGAGGCTACGAGCCAAAAAGGTAAGGTAAAAATTGACCGAGGAGCTGAGTTGATTATCAAATCCGGAGGCTTTATAAGGGCTCAACAACAAATAATAAATCCAAAATAAATAAACCATGAAACATTACAGACTAACAATCGTATTCGCCTTATTGGCGTTGTGCTCAATAGTTAGTAGTCGCATGGCTGCCCAAACAGTTATGGCAGAGCCACCCATAGACAGCGAGTGGTACTACGACTATAAATACGGATCCACAGGAGACGAGAGCCTGCCACAAACATATGGCTACACAAAGATCAAAACCATAGGCAAGAGTGAGCGTCAGGGGAAAAACGTTGTGGAGTACCAGGCAACCCATGTCACTAAATTCGGCAGCGCAACGGAGCCTCCTTTCTATATCTACTACGAGGGACCTAAGGCCTACCTGCAAAGGAAAGACGGCTCCCTGCATTTGCTATACGACCTCTCTGCCACAAGTGGTGATGAGCTGGAGT
This sequence comes from Porphyromonas crevioricanis, assembly GCF_900476255.1. Taxonomy (NCBI): domain Bacteria; kingdom Pseudomonadati; phylum Bacteroidota; class Bacteroidia; order Bacteroidales; family Porphyromonadaceae; genus Porphyromonas; species Porphyromonas crevioricanis. The sequence goes on along the minus strand of NZ_LS483447.1, from coordinate 836,605 downwards.
TATGCGCCTTCTCTAAGAGTGCAGAAGAAGCGTCACCCATCAAAACAAAGGTGCTATCACGGCAGGAAATAGAGATTTCCGGAAAATCGTATGTCACTCAAGAGTACCAGCCTCTCTCCCTCCTGGTGTATGGGACGGATACAATACGCTCTTATACCGTCACTCAGCATATAGGGATGTCCCGTCTGGAGGCTCTGGGTTCTGTTGAGCATGAGATCTTTGTTGCAATGCAAGGCGGAGGCCTGCGCTACTACCAAGGAGGAGGAATATCCCATGCTCCCAGCGGAGCTGCCCCTCGCGATGCTATCGTGGATGAATCGACAGCCTTTACGGATCATCCTTTGACAAAGGGACGGCTATGGTATATAAGACACGAGATAGGGGGATGTGGCAGTAATGCGCAATTTCGGACAGATATCTATCACCTCACTGGGCAAGTCATAGAGCAGGAAGGTAAACAATACCATGTAATAGAGAGATACTTCTCCCTCGATGGCCCCGACACTCCACACAAAAACTTTTTCTACCTCCGTTATGATGCAGAGCAGGGTATAGAATATTTTTCTGGAAGAAGCACGGATGGCAAACCGGGTTACGGAGAAAGGCCTCTCTACGACTACAAAAAGATAGCTGGATGGTCTTTTCTAAAATCCCAACGGAAAGGGGGTCTACCTCTGAGTGGAACATCTCTTCCTTTCCAAAACGAGTCTGGAAAAGACAGTAAGGGCAGACGTGTGTACAAGTATACCCATTCTAAATATGAGTCCTCTTTTTCCTGGATCGAAGGTGTCGGCTGGGACCAAGGCTTCTGGCCGTATGCTATCGGCCTTAGCGGTGGCGGTCCCGACCTGCTGATCTATGCAGAGGATCAGGAGGGGCGGACTTACGGAGAGAAGAAGTTTATCAATACGGGCATTGACAATCCGGCATCACCCGATAGAGATGTCGCTCCATACAGCATCTGGCACAACGGATCGACCCTTTATGCACAAACCTCATCGCTTGCGGGCTTTAGCAAACAAAGGATCACCCTCTACAACGCAGCCGGAGAAATACTGCGGAGCTATGATCTCGACAACAATGAGCAACAAGTATCCATCGCCTCTTCGCTCGAAAGTGGGGTATATTTCTGGCAAATCTCCGGAGAAATGCAAAAATCATGGAGCGGAAAACTGATCGTTCCATAATCACAAGAGATGTCAGAGCAGAATAGAAATAGAGAGGGGGTTACCATTTGGTAGCTCCCTCTCTGTTTTCTCATCCCTTGTCGGAGAAACGTTGTGTAGCAAGATTGTTTGAACAGACTTTTTGTCGGACTCTTCGATATGCAGTCATCATGATAGTATTGAGACTGACAAAAGAGGTCAATAATCGGCACAGTAAAAGAAAAGAAGATTGTACCTTTGAGTTGTCAATAGCTGAGAGACTTACCATCCATGCTTAGCGTAAAAAGAGTTAACAATGAAATCCGATAAAAAAACAGACAAACTGAAGGAGAAACAATCTGTTCTCTTTCTTAAAAAAGGCATGCGCAAGAACACATTAGCCGCATTTATATATGCACTCGTAACGGCTATGGTAGGGATGTTTATCATGAGTTCTTTGTATGACGTTGAAATAAACTTTATTTATGGACTTATCCTCGCAGGCTGGTTGTTCTTAATTGATTTTCTCTTTTTGCTTATCAAATCATCCCTCAAGAAACGGGCCTCAAAGACTACAAAACTTTAGTCGGATTAGGTTTTCCCTCGGCAGCTTTTAGTTGCTCATTGCAATAAGTTCATTCGGCTCGATGTTCACTGAGAGACTGTCACACAACATGGCTCTCATCGCATTACTTTCGACATTCGGGCTATTGTAGCAAAACAAAGAGGCTGTGTCAAAATCGGATTTTGACACAGCCTCTTTGTTTTTCAAGAAGTCTCTCCCTCTAACCTTATGGGGGGGGGGAGAAAAAGTTTTAGTGATGTCTTTTGCCCTTATATGCCGCATAAGAGAGATAAACGACCAGCAAAAGGAAAGTCACAAGAATTACGATCACTTCCGTCTTGTGTCCCAAAGGATCGGTCCATATCTCATTGAAAAGATTGAGTCTGCCCATAATCTCTATCGGGGTCCAAAAGACAATTACAGTGGCAATAGCCATGCGTATATTGGCTCCCCAGGAAGACAGCCGAAGCTGTTTGCGGAAGATAAAAACAGAGCCGACCAGACAAATCAAGCCTATTAGCAGTGTCACAGGGTGACGTTCTCCCAAGAAATTAGTGTCATAGCAGAACATCAGGAGCAGATAGCTCGACCATAACATCATATTCAACTCCATGAAAGTAATGATAGCCGTATGTCGAGTCATCGGCCGGGCTACGATCATATTCTTTCGATTTCGGAAAACAGCCCGTTGTATCCAGTTGAAAAAGTTACAAGCACTCTTAGCACTGAAAATATACAGGAGCATAAACATTACCCAAAACCCAAAAGAAGAGGGCATGATCAGGTATTCGGGTTTGGTGACAATCTCTCCATTGACAATCTCCGGCATCACTCCGTAGCGGTGTGCATAGTAGACAAAGACAAACTCTACCCAGCCAGTCCAGAAAAGCAATCCACCAAAAAATCCCCAAAGAGTTTGCTTGGTATCGCCTTTGGCGAAAACGCCTGCAATCACCATGACAACACCTACTGCTCCCATAAAGAAAGCCGAGTAGTGCAGCATGGATTTGTCGGTGATCAGATGCTCCATAAGGATCATCAACACATGCCCCAGGGGCATGGTGAGCAGAACAACCAGAAAAGAGACTATGGCTTTGAGCCAATGCTTATTGGGCGGGCGGGCTGCCACGGAAGAAGTTGGATGATTATTTTCCATTGGTAAATTCGATTATAGGTAATACTTTGCTTTGAGTTCGGCCACCAGAGGATCGGTGATATAGTCGTCGTAGTCCATCATCTTGTCAATAATGCCTCGTGGCGTAAGCTCGATAATTCTGTTGGATACGGTTTGGATAAACTCGTGGTCGTGGCTGGAAAAGAGGATATTCCCCTTGAATGTCTTGAGGGTATTGTTAAAAGCCTGTATACTCTCCAAGTCCAAGTGATTGGTAGGGGTATCCAGCACCAGGCAGTTGGCATTCTTGAGCATCATCTTGGAAATCATACAACGCATCTTCTCCCCTCCGCTCAAGACACTTGCTTTCTTCTGTATTTCTTCTCCACTAAAAAGCATCCGCCCCAAGAATCCTTTCAGATCGACTTCGTTGATCCCTTCGGCGAACTGGCTAAGCCATTCCACCAAATTCAAATCAGTATTAAAGTACTCCGAGTTGTCCAGAGGCAAGTAAGCCGAAGTGATCGTTTGCCCCCATTCATAAGAGCCTTTCTCTGCTTTCTGTTTGCCGTTGATGATTTGGAAAAGAGCTGTCATAGCTCTGGGGTCACGGCTGACAAACACGATCTTATCGTTCCGCTCCACGTTGAAATTCAGATCCGTGAAAAGCAACTGTCCATCATCGGCCCTTGCTTCGAGACCTTTCACCTCCAAAACCTTGTTGCCCGGCTCTCGCTCCGGATTGAACAAAATACCCGGATAACGGCGTGAAGACGGAGAAATCTCATCTATATTGAGCTTCTCGAGCATCTTTTTGCGACTCGTTGTCTGCTTACTCTTGGCTACGTTGGCACTAAAGCGACGGATAAACTCTTCCAATTCCTTGCGCTTCTCCTCTACTTTCTTGTTCTGCTGCTGTTGCTGACGCAGAGCCAACTGACTGGACTCGTACCAGAAGCTATAGTTTCCGGCAAACTGCTGCACCTTGCCGAAGTCGATGTCCACCGTATGCGTGCATACCGAGTCGAGGAAGTGACGGTCGTGGCTCACCACGAGTACGGTGGTCTCGCAGTTGGCCAGATAGTTCTCCAGCCAGCTCACAGTCTCCAAATCGAGGTCATTGGTAGGCTCGTCGAGCAAGAGATTGTCGGGCTTACCATAGAGTGCACGCGCCAGCAAAACACGGACTTTTTGCTTACCGCTCAGCTCACTCATCATCTTGTAGTGCAGATCTTCCTTGATACCCAGACCACTGAGCAACATCGCAGCATCGCTTTCGGCATTCCAACCCTCCATTTCGGCAAACTGCTCCTCCAATTCGGCCACACGGTTGCCATCTTCATCGTTGAAATCGGGCTTGGCATAGAGAGCGTTTTTCTCTTCCATGATTTGCCAAAGGATCGTATGCCCCATCATAACTGTATCAAGGACGGTATATGCGTCAAAGGCAAAGTGATCCTGACTAAGCACCGAAAGACGCTCTCCGGGGCCCAGCGATATTTGCCCGCGAGTGGGATCCAACTCTCCGCTAATAATCTTGAGCATCGTGGACTTCCCTGCCCCATTAGCCCCTATGACACCATAGCAGTTACCGGGTAAAAACTTCAGATTGACATCTTGGAAAAGAACTCGTTTGCCAAACTGCATGGCCAAGTCTACGACTGTAATCATAATTGCTACTTTCTTTATTTACACACCGAAATCTTGGTACAGACTCTCGGATTTATTTGATTTACTTGCGTTTGTACTTTTCTTAAAATCGACTGCAAAGGTACGGCTTTTAGGCTGTTGCCTCCTATATCCTCATGGGAATGAACTACAAAATGAGGCATAGTTGCTCGAAAGAGCTTCTCGAGAGGAAAGACCCTTTGCAAAAGGAGAGCAAAACTTCTCCGGTTTCCATCCCCCAAGCGTAGTACATATACCGGAGACTGTTGCATAACACGGCATTCGCTGTGTTATTTTCGTAGCTTCGTGCCCTGTAAACGACTTTGCAATACGACTTTTGTCGATAATGAACCTTCACCAACCGAAACGCTCTCTGGCTTTTCTGCGCCGGATCAAAGACTTCAGTCTGCCTATAGCAATTGCCGTGGGCATCATATTTTGGAAATATCTCTACCCATTGGAGGCCGTCATTCCATACATGATCGGCGGTATGCTTTTCTTCACTTTCCTCAAGCTCTCTCCCCGTGGCATACGTCTCTTACCGGTGCATTGGCTTCTGGCTCTTTTGCAATTATCGCTTGGTATCCTGTCGTTTTACCTCCTCACAATATTCGTTGGTAACGGACAAACACCGTGGGGAGATCTGTCTGCACAAGGCACTATGATCTGTTTCGTAGCCCCGGCTGCCACAGCCTCCGCAGTGATCATCTCCATGATGGGAGGGAATATAGGAGTGGGAGCTTCCTATGTACTTCTCACCAATACTACAATCGCTTTCGTTGCTCCTCTGCTTTTCTCTCTTCTCGTAGGAGGAGAAGTCCCCTTTTGGCAATCCGTATGGCAGATTTTCTCCGGAGTGTCTCCTCTGGTCTTCTCTCCTCTTGCTCTGGCTTGGCTACTGAGATACGGATGTCCTCGAGTACACCGAAGTCTGTCTTCTATCCCACAGGTCGCTTTTTGGTTGTGGGTCATTTCACTGGCTATCATATTGGCACATACGGTCAAGTTCATTGTGGATAAAAATTGCCCGGCAGACCTTCTCCTCATCCTCTCCGGCTGTGGCCTCGCAGCTTGCATCATACAGTTTGCTTTGGGGAAATGGATCGGAGCAAAAACTCGACAGGCCGATTCGATCACTATCGGGCAATCTCTGGGACAGAAAAACACGACTTTGGCGATATGGATGGCACAGATGTACCTCAACCCGATCAGCTCCATAGCCCCCGCCAGCTATATTATTTGGCAAAACAGCTTCAACTCTTTTCAACTTTGGCTCAAAAGCAGAAAAGATGCACAACAGACAACAACCCAGCAGTAAACATACTTGTTGAGGTAATACAGATACAAAAGCAAAAAATAGATGAGATGAAACTTACAGATGAGTGGTTCAGTGTTTTGAGTGCGGACGAGCATGGGCAATCGGTCTTTGTCAATGGCCGATTGAGGCTTGACGAGTTTCGTCTCAGCAAAAAGTTCAAAATACGAATAGAGTTGCGTCTGCCCTACGAAGCAGACTGCACCGGTATGCCCACAGTATCGGCCATGAAGCTGATAGAGCAAATAGAGCAACCTCTGCGGAAAATAATGGAAGCCGACAAACTTGCAATCCTCACCGGTAACCATATAGGCGGAGGTAAAAAGTATTGGGTCTTCTACACACGTACCGAACGTGTATTTCAAGAGCGACTGAACGAAGCCCTCACCCCATTTGATCTCCTCCCACTGGAGATCGAATGCGGTATGGATGCCGATTGGGAAGAATATACCGATATGATGGAGCTCTACTCTGCAGAAGAGGATGAGAGTGAAACAGACTAAGCCCTAAGCATTGACAGTCCGTCTCTCTTTTTCGAGACTGTGTCTGTCTGGTGCAGGAAGCGTTTTTGAGGTACCTTTACCGAGCAGTTGAGTAGATAGCCCCACCCGCAGACCTACACAACTTTCGGTTCTCCGATCCGGGATTAGGCTGTCTGTTTACACCTTACCCGAAAAGGATCGGCAAACAGGTCTCGGCTGCTTTTAAGGAAAATATACAAGGATGAAAGAAGCAAGAACAGGAGATAGAGTCCGCTTTCTCAATGCCCAAGGAGGCGGGATAGTAAGGCGAATTGTAGGGAAGGTTGCCTACGTAGAAGACACGGACGGCTTTGAGATCCCTACCCCTCTCAAGGAATGTGTGGTCGTAGACGAAAAGGACAGTTTCATGCCGTCCTACAAGCCTCCGAAAACTTCCGAGGTAAGCACTGCTCCGAATGGCAAAATGTCTCCCGATACCAAGCCTGCCCAGAAGGAAGAAATCGACACTCTTGTAAGACCGCAACTGCGTACAATAGCTCCAATAAGGCGTAACGATAAACTAAACGTCCTGTTGGCCTTCGTCCCCATGGATGAGAAACAATTAGGACAAAAGCCCTATGAGCTATATCTCATCAATGACAGCAACTACACACTCTCTTTCCTCTACTCTCTGTCGGAAGGCTCAGGACATCGCCTGAGAGCTGCCGGCACGATAGAGCCTAATATGCAGATCTTTGTCGAAGAGATAGCCCCATCCGAAGTGAATGAATTGGAACGGATAAGGCTCCAGCTACTAGCCTATAAAGTCAATAGCGGCTTTGAACCCAAGCCGGCTCTTTCGGTCGAATTGCGCATAGATGGGAGCAAGTTCTTCAAGCTTCACTCTTTTGTCGAAAACGATTTCTTCGATGAGAAAGCTCTCCTATATAATATTGTCAAAGACGATCTGCCACGGCACGAGATAGGCGTATCCCCCACGGATCTTAGGGAAGCGATGCAGGCCAAACGGAACTCCGACATACAACAGGCAAAACCCACACGAAGCCATTCTGCCAAGCCCGACAATCAACCTATCGAAATAGATTTGCATGCACACGCTCTGCTTGATTCTCTGGCAGGGCTTCAACCCAAGGACATTTTGGATTATCAACTCAAGACTTTCCGCCAAGCTCTCGAAGCACACAAGGGGCAGAAAGGCTGTCGTATCGTTTTTATCCATGGGAAAGGAGAAGGAGTTTTGCGCAAAGCTATCGAGTCGGAACTCAGGCACAAGTACAAAAACTACACCTACCAAGACGCATCGTTCAGGGAATATGGTTTTGGGGCCACAATGGTCACCATACATTAAGCACAACAAATAGATGGAGATAGAGCGTAAATTCTTAGTCCCCGATCTATCGGCTGTGCCCACGCCCGAACGAACCAGCCACATCGTGCAAGCCTACTTGCGAGCAGACAGCCGAGCTGTTGTGCGTATTCGCATCTTGGATGAGCAGGCTTTCCTTTGTGTCAAAAGCCCTACCGACACTTCCGGACTTAGCCGGGACGAATACGAGTATCCGATTCCTCTGGAAGATGCGAAAGCCATGATGTCGCTTTGTCTCCCCGGAGAAATAGAAAAGCAACGTATGCTGATCCGTCATGAGGGCCTTTGTTGGGAAGTAGATGTATTTTCCTCTCCACACGAGGGTCTGGTAATAGCAGAGATTGAGCTTAGCTACCCCGACCAACAGATAAACCTCCCCCCTTGGGTCGGAAAAGAAGTAACTGGAGATCCGCAGTACTACAACGCCAATTTGATTCATGTTTAACTCTCAATAAATCATCAATGAAAAAACGTTTTCTCCCCTTAGCTCTGTCTTTTGTTGTGAGTCTCTCCGCCTTTGCCGATGGCGGGATGTGGCTTATGCAGCAAATGCAGGCCAAGTATCAAGCAATGAAAGCTCGAGGCCTGGAGTTGGAGGCTTATGACCTTTACAATCCCGACGGCTCATCCCTCAAGGATGCGGTAATCATGTTCGACAATGGTTGTACCGGTGCTGTTGTATCCGATCAGGGACTGCTACTAACCAACCACCACTGTGGATACGATCAAATACAAAGCCACAGTTCTATAGAACACAATTATCTCAAGGACGGATTTTGGGCAATGACCCAAGCCGAAGAACTGCCCAACCCGGGTCTGGAAGTGCTTTTCATCGACCAAATCACCGATGTCACCACAGAAGTGAAGAAAGAACTGGCCAAGATAAAAGACCCCAACAGTATGGACTACTTATCACCACGCTACCTCTCCACTCTGGTACCAGGTATCGTAGGCAAGAAGGCCATGAAGGAGCAGGGAGTAAAATATCTGATCAAAGCATTCTATGGGGGCAATCAGTACTTGATGTTCAAACAGCTTGTTTACCGTGATATCCGTTTGGTAGGAGCTCCTCCCAGCTCCATAGGCAAGTTTGGAGAAGACACCGACAACTGGGCTTGGCCGAGACACTCGGGAGACTTCTCGATCTTCCGCATCTATGCAGATAAAGATGGCAGACCGGCTGATTATTCGCCCAAGAACATCCCTCTCAAACCCAAACGTTACTTCCGTATATCGACAAAAGGCATCACCGAAGGAGACTATGCAATGATCATGGGCTTCCCCGGCACTACCTACCATTTCTTCACCCCTGCAGAGGTAGAGGAATGGGGTACACTCGACAACGATATACGTATCCGGATGCGTAATATCCGTCAGGAAGTGATGCTTAAAGCGATGTTAGCTGATCCACAAATCAAGATCATGTATGCGGCTAAATATGCCAGCTCTCAAAATGGCTACAAGAGAGCGCAGGGGGCCAATTGGGCAATCACCAAGCGGAACCTTAAATCAATCAAAGAGGCACAGACAAAACAACTACTCGACTGGGCAGAGCAACAGAGAGAACCCTCCTACGCCCAAGCCGTCCGGGATATAGAACGTATTGTATCGGAACGTGCAGATTTGCGGACTCGCCAGAAGTATCTCGAAGAAACAGCTCTCATGGGCATCGAGGCAACTAAATGTCGGTTGGATCAAAAAGTTATAGATGATCTGAGAGACAAAGGGAAAAAGCCGGCCGAAGCAATGGAGGAGGTGAAGAAATTGTTTGAAAAATTCCACAACAAGGACTATTCTCCGGAATTGGATGCAGCAATAGCCAAGGCCATGCTCAATGAATATGTGCAACGCATTGCATACGACAAATGGCCGGTGGCACTCAAAGAGATTTCCGACAAATACGGCAACAGTGTGGATCGCTATGTAAATGAGATGTTCTCCGGCTCTATCTTCGCAGACAGAGCCAAATTCCAAAAAGCAATGCTTCTGTCCCCACGAGAATTGGCAGATTTGCTCGAGGCTGACCCTATATTGCGCTATGCAGCTTCTGTTCGTCAAGAATACGACAATGTAAAGAAACAGTTGGCCCCCTATGATGCTCCACTGAGCCGGGCTCAAGAGATCTATATAGCAGGGATGAAAAAGATGATGCCACAAGATCAAATCTGGCCAGATGCCAACCTCACGCTACGCTTCACCTTTGGTCAGATGAAAGGCTATTACCCAAAAGACAATGTCTACTATGGTCCACAAACGACCCTCTTGGGAGTAATGGAAAAAGAAGACCCGAACAATTGGGAATACAATGTCTCTGACAAGCTCAAACAGCTCTACGCCAATAAGGACTTTGGGCAGTATGCTATGAGTGATGGTCGTATGCCGGTGAATTTCTGTGCCACAACTCACACCACGGGAGGCAATTCGGGCAGCCCAGTCTTCAACTCAAAAGGAGAGCTGATCGGACTTAACTTCGACCGCAACTGGGAAGGTGTAGGAGGCGATATCGAATACCTACCGGAGTATCAACGCAGTATCATCTGCGACATCCGCTATTTGCTCTTTGTTATCGACAAGTATGCCGGGTGCAAACGATTAATCTCCGAAATGGATTTGCAATAAACTGCTTCCCCATAACATAATAAACAAAGAGGCTGTGTCAAAATTGAATTTTGACACAGCCTCTTTTTATGATTTCGAAAGAAATAGGTGTATTAAGAACTTTCCAAAATGCACTTCTTTTCAGCTTTCCATTGCATTGACATTGGTAGAAATTAAAGAGAGTACCTAGACCTTAGCTTCAAATAGTCGTTCTTGATATCATCTACAATAGTAGAAATTAAAGAGAGTACCTAGACCAACATAGCATCATCATAAGTAAGAGTGAATCTACAATAGTAGAAATTAAAGAGAGTACCTAGACTGCAAATCTCCTTGCACGAACCTTTTCTATCTACAATAGTAGAAATTAAAGAGAGTACCTAGACCATTCAGGCTTTGTTAGTCCACGTTCGATATCTACAATAGTAGAAATTAAAGAGAGTACCTAGACGACCCATATTCGCCTGAAACGACATATTTATCTACAATAGTAGAAATTAAAGAGAGTACCTAGACTCAGGCTGCAAGACTCGATCGGCTTTGGAATCTACAATAGTAGAAATTAAAGAGAGTACCTAGACTTCAAGGCGAATAGTGGCAAGGACGTAAGCATCTACAATAGTAGAAATTAAAGAGAGTACCTAGACGAGCGATCTGGCTTTGCAGATGTTTCTATATCTACAATAGTAGAAATTAAAGAGAGTACCTAGACAGTCTTCGTATTCTGCTACAACGTCTTCGAATCTACAATAGTAGAAATTAAAGAGAGTACCTAGACTTTCAGGATTTAAGACTTACGCCTCTCTATCTACAATAGTAGAAATTAAAGAGAGTACCTAGACTCTCTTGAGAAATTTGCAGAACTCATCAAATCTACAATAGTAGAAATTAAAGAGAGTACCTAGACAATTTCTATTAGTTTCATATTCAGGATATCTACAATAGTAGAAATTAAAGAGAGTACCTAGACTCTGCCCTGACGAAAGTAGCATATAATTTGGTATCCACCAATTATTTATGGAATAATATCAAAGATCTCTTTCTCCCCTCTCCCTAAGAAAAAAGCTAGAAAAGCTCCCCTATAGTTCTCATAAACAGAGAATTACAGCAAATTGACATAAAACATACAGACCCAGGTCTGTATTCAGAGAAAAACGACATCCGCATCTCGATGGATTGCATTGCCATATTTCTTCAACTTTACGGAAGAGACGTCAAAAATAATCACACTATCACCTCCCTCAAATTTTCTCGCGAATTGCTCATCGATTTTTATAGTTAAGTTCTCAAGCATTCTGTTGGTATTATTAACCTCGTACACAGAATATTGCAAACGAATGGCTCCATTCTTCACCAACATCTTTGAGAAACGACTTCTGAGTTTGTCATTGCTAATGTCATAACTGATAATAAGCATATTAAATAAGGAATTGAGGGTACTTCTTCACAGATTTCTTCTGCATGAAACAACGATAATAGGCTTGGACATAGCTGAAAACATCCCTTTTGTAAGGGATAAGCACTTCGAAGAAAAATCTTTGGTATTCCTTATTCTTCTCCAGTTTGAGGTAATACTCTCCTCTTTTGAAATCAAAATCTTTCTCGGTAAACTGCTTCCTATTAAATGCTGTCCTGACTGCCTTGTCGATCAAGCACCTAAAGGGCTCTATCAGATCGCAAACTAAAGACTTACGCCTGAACCACAACCGATGAAAAACTCCAACATAAAGATCAAAACCAAATAGCCTAAGGAAACATTCGATGTAGTTAAATAGGATAGTGTAGCCTATATCAAGAGTAGCATTGATCACATCACACTTGGTACGTGGGCGTCGAGCTTTCCAATTTTGTTGTTGGAAAAATGCAGCAAAAAACTCTCGTGATGCAGCTCCCTCTATGCCCATCAATTCAGAATAGTCAGTACAAGTATTAGCCAAAGGAAGAAGTAATCTACACTTTTCAACAGCCGACTCCGTTAAAGAGTCTTTCCTTCGAGTATCCAAGAGAGTCTTTATTTGATTGCAAATTTTATTCGAGATAATAACCCTAGCAATAGTCAAATCCTCCTTATCCATCTGGTATTGACGTTGCCGAAGTAAATAGTTTGCCTCAGCGGGATTGCTCCAGAAGAAAACTGGACGAAAATTGGGCTTCATCACAATTAAAGCGACTCCATACTTCTGACATTTATCTATGAGAGGAGTAGTAATGGTTATATGTCCAACAATGAAGAGAGCTAAAATTTTCTGAAAAGGTAATTTAGTCAATGTCTTAACCTTGCTTGAATCATCAGCTTTTTCTTCCAAAAGCAACTCTCCATTGCTCACTCGGAGGTTACGCTCTCGAACACAGTTGACAACAAAAATCGTCCTGAATTCAATGTCTTTATGAGTAAACATTCTCTACATCTGTTTTATCACACAAATTACAGTAAATACAATGCTTACATTTATTGGGATTGGTAATGATTGGTTCGGATGGGTCATAATTCAGAAAACGAGCAATGAATGCTTCGAATTCCAATTCTTCGTCAGAGGAAGGTAAAGGTATGGGTCTCATCTTGTTGGTAGACATCTCGTAAAAAGCGATAGATTCCACTTCATACCCCATCTCTTTCATACAAAAAAACTGTGCCCACAGTTGGTAAATCTGCCCCTGAAAAATCTGCTTGAGCTGATACTTACGTTCAATAAGTTTTTTCTCCCTTTGCCTATAGACATCAATTTTTCCTATAAGATGAAAACGCTCCGAACATATAGATAGGGCTAGAATCACATCTTTTCGTGTTGATGACGATCTATCATCCGTTGCTCCGTGGGCAAGAGTTCCTCTGAGTTGTGGTGCTGCATGATACAAGTCCTTGTCCATACTCATATACACATTGTGCAAGTATATAGAGTATGGACAAAAGATAAAATCATTCAATGTGGATATCAATATATAATCGTCCATCAGTCTTTCTCGTAAGATCTCTCTTGCACAAACTGTAGCCATTCCTTATTGGAAATCGCCAATTTGAGTTTACCGCCTTCTGAAGTTTGCCGAATCTGGCGTAGAGCCCAAAGTCCTTTTAGGGCAATATTATAAGCTCCATTGGCATCTGCATCCTTAGGCAGACTTTTATTTCCCTCTCTTGTATCGAAGAAACGGCCATCAGCCCCTGCTACAGGAGAGATTAGATAATCCAAATCCTTCTCTTTCCAGCTGTTGCGCATCTGTACTGTCAATTTGAATAGCTTCAGAAGATCCACGAAGAAGTCTTTTTGCTTTTCGTCCACAATAGCTGTTTTCAAATCAGCGGTATAATCTATCTCATATCGCACAAAAAGAGACTTAAAAGCCTCCGTCAAGGCGAATTCTTCGGAATCCCATTGACCATTCTTCTGGGAATTTCTAAAATTCTTTATTCGGGAACCATGTGTGCATAATATCCACATAGAACGACTTCCTTCAGCCTTTTTAGTAAAGTTTTTATAATCGAATGCAAACTCAAACCAGTCTTTCTTCGGGTTGTAACTAATTGAATCAAACTTTTGAAAGAAGCTCTTCGCTTTATCTACATTTTCATACTGGGCATGAAATAAATTAACAAATCCAGTAGTCGGATCTATGTTGCTCGTGTTCCAAGCCGGGATATAAAACAAGAAGCCGTTTTGCTTTCCCATTTCCTTAAAACTCTTAAATGGGGCCGTAAATTGATAGGCTCTCAACAATCCTCCAATATCTTCAGGCCTTTTCTTCTTGTCCACAAGATAGTTGAGCTTATCTATCAGCTGTTTCTCAAACTGCTGATAAACAGAACTTTCTACTTTCTGCCGCCCACGTTTGAACCCCATATTCAAATCCTCCAAAGCAACTACAGCCTTATAAGCCACCATCAGTTCGGCTATCCGATGAACCGCCTGACTAAGGTAGCCTTGTTTTAGCTCCTTGATCCCTTCGATAGTTTGCCAGTTTCGGCGCTCCTGCTGACGGTCTTTGTCTCGACTCTCCAATAAATCATGATAGTCTATATCGTTAATCGTATTCAGAGAAATTTGATCCAAAATCGTCCCTCGACTATCTATCACGCATATATACAGCAGATTGCGTTCTCCACGATCAATTCCAATGACATGCATATCCTTTGCCTCTCGAATATGAGCATTAACCATATCATTGACTTTGCTTCCTGCAGAACATTTAAAATTCATAGTAATAGGCACATGAAACTGGAACTTATCCATCGTATAGCGCCTATCCTTGACTAAATCATACTCAAACAGACTCTCCTCTCCTTTTTTTTGTCGACTTTTCTTTTTGATAGGCTTACCAGCCGGATGCGTGGGATGATCATTTTTCAAACTCTTCTCTCGGAAAAAGATTTCAGCCTTCCCATCCAGTTTGTATATGACATCTGCCAAATTGCGCTCGTCAAAAAGCATTCTCCAATACAAGGTATGCAGATTAGGTGTCCCTTTGCTGCAGGGAGAAAAGTCCTTGTTGTATATCTGAAATAAATACAACTTGCCTTGATCTATTAATGAATAGACATAAGATTCCGAAACTTTTCGGAAAGAGAGCTTATACCCCTGATCCTCAACTTCTCTATAGAAACTAGATACATTCTCATAAGTAGCCGTATCAGAAAATTTGAATCCGAATTGCTTCCAATCTTCATGAGCCTCGATTGAGTGTTTGAAGAAATCGATCAGTTCGTGCAAATCATCCATACTAAAGGTATCTCCCTTTTTGTGAGTTCCATGTCCATATTGTTCTAAAAGCTTCGGACTTGGTTTGTATATCTCTATTCCTTTTTTCGAAAGAAAAACCTTAGGAAGCATTTTATTAGGATCAGGCAAAAATTTATAATCCATCTTTTCGAAGTAAGGTTCTCCCTCCTTATACTCGGGCAACACCTTGTTTTCGAAACTTCTTTTGTGCCTATTGTTCATAATAGCCAAATAGAAGTTCTGCCCCTTACGCAAAATCACACAGCTATTATCCTTTTCCTTATTTCTATCCCAACCACTAAGCAATTGAGAATTCCCAAAATTGAGTTTTACTTTTCTGGTCGAATAAGGCTTCCGAGTGAGGTAGTTCCTTACCTTATTGTACAGAGGGATCACCTGATCTAGAGCTCCTCGGATATAATTATACTCTCCATAAAATCTTTCATCTTTATCGGGTTCGTCTCCCATACCCCAAAGAGGTTTCAAGAACCTCTGCAGATCACTGATATTGTCGAGAAGATTCTTAATTAACACCACATTGTCCTTGTCCTGAATCAGATTATTCTCTTCGGGGTATGGAAAGCTCAACAATTGCTCTGCTTCATGGTATGAGGCAAAAACGTTCTCAACGAGATTAGATAGACCATGTGGTCCTTCCTTCTGGCCCAGTGTGGAAAGATAAGTATCTACACGGCAATCTCTAACATTGTCCAGAAAGGCAATACAACTATTAAGATTTGCCAGACTTATACTCTCTTCTCCTTTAAGAGCTTTAATCCTGTCCCTCTCGTATTTCGCCGTGATTCTTTTGGGAGCCTGCTCGTGGTCATATGCTCGTTCTCTAGCCATGTAGATAGCATTCCAATCTCCCAACATTTTTTTTGATATATCAGTCAATTGGCTATCGTTCCTTACGTATATCCGAGATAAATCATATTCTGAAATAGAAGTCATCAACTGTTGAGTACGTCCGAGAATGTCTTCTGCGATATGATCATAGAACTCTTTTAGAGCCCTGAGGAGCTCCTCATCTTTTTCAAAACTCTCAGGCAAGTATGATAATTGCTCTCTGTCACTCAATATCTGTTTATAAAGAGGCCTAAAAAGAGGGAGCCGATCCTCTCTGCCTCTTTGTTGGTTGTAAAGGTTGATGTGTTCATTGAGCCCTTTCATCTCTCCATCTCCTTCTGTCACAATCTTCCCAATCAATGCGTTATATTTTTCGATCCCAGCCTGAGATAACACGTGGATATAATAGTTCAACGAAAAAATATCCTCCAATCTCTCATCCTTTTTTATGTACCCCCCGGCAGAAAAGTCCGCACGAATATGTTCCAGCTCTTTGGCTATGGGCTCTTTGATCTTCTGAAAAACAAGAATATTATCAATGAACTTCGGCAAGTTCTCATGAATAAGACGATAAGCAATGGCAGTGGATTGAGGTTTCGTCGAGTATATATTCTTTCTATTCTCGTAAAAACCAGCAAAGTAGGATGTAAAGCTATCAAACTCCTTCAGTGACCTCGTAGCTTCTTCAACAGAGAAAGGCAAGCTTTCAGCCTCAGTAGAGAGCACAAAATCAGGTAAAATTTCTTTTATCAACTTTTCTTTGAACAAACTCTCGTACTTCTCGTTTTGGACTGTATTTTCCCGTCTTCCGCAAACACCAGTGAAAGCCCCAACAATCAGGCCACGAAGTACTGCTCGAATTTTATCTAATGCCTTGTCTTCACCCTCAGTGCGATGATCTTTTTTATACAATTCGCAGAAACTTTGGAGCATTGCTTTTATTTCATTCTCAATACCCATTTTAGCCATATTTTCAAGAGAAGAATCGATAAATACCTTATGATAAGTATCAATTATTTTCTTCACCCTCCGATAACTTTCTGCACGATGCTCATCCTCTTTCAAAATACCTGCTTTCTCGATATTTTCTAAAGTCTTTCCAACGGGCTTTAATTCAAATCTCAATGTCTTACTGACAGGGTACAGATTGGTGAAATCTTTCAAACTATCCATGGCATATAAATATTCGACTATTGCTTACTTCTTAAAATAAACTTTATCACAAACATAAAACAAAAAGTATCGCGACAAAAAAATGTTCAGGCATAGAATTACACAAATCTCCACTCTTTACAGCCAACAAAAGAGAGTCTTGTCAAAATATATTTGCTGTGTAAAATTCTTTCAGGATACAAATGAGATATCCACGACACAGCATAGGAAAGAATATTGGAAAATAAGAGAAAGGATAACAAAACCGTTGGTATCTCCTTTCCCTCAAAAAGAGAAATAGAAGATAGGGAGGATAGTGGCTCAAAGAGTGCAGCAAAGAGGAGCACTGAGTTTTCCCAAATAAAGCCCTGGCAAACAACCGGGGTACAGCTATCGTGCAACGTTTATTTCGTACTTTTGCCCCTGTGTTATAAGATGCCCGGTTAGTACACAAATATGAAGGAATACAATTTTGCCGAAATCGAATCTCGCGTCCGCAAATACTGGAGCGAGAAAGAGATATACAGGGTTAGCGAAGACTCTACCAAAAGTCCCTATTACATTCTCGACATGTTCCCTTACCCCTCCGGGGCGGGCTTGCATGTGGGACATCCATTGGGCTATATCGCCAGCGATATCGTAGCTCGCTACAAGCGACATAGAGGTTTCAATGTACTGCACCCTATGGGCTATGACTCTTTCGGGTTGCCGGCAGAGCAATATGCCATTCAGACAGGCCAACATCCCGAGAAAACAACCCGGACTAATATCACTCGATATAGAGAGCAACTCGACCGTATCGGCTTCTGCTACGACTGGAGCCGAGAGATACGGACTTCCGACCCATCCTACTACCACTGGACACAATGGGTTTTCCTGCAACTTTTTAATTCTTACTACGATACAGCCGAACAAAAGGCCAAACCAATAGCATCCCTGATCAAACAATTTGAGAATAGCGGGAGCAATGGAGTAATGGCCTATACCGGGGCTGAAATATCTTTCAGTGCCCAAGAATGGCAAAGTATGGGGCTCCAAGCCCAATCCGAAATACTAATGAACTATCGCTTGGCCTATTTGGGCGAAAGCATGGTCAACTGGTGCCCGGCATTGGGAACCGTCCTCGCCAATGATGAGGTGAGCGAAGGCCTGAGTGTCCGTGGAGGACATCCCGTGGAGCAGCGCAAAATGAAACAATGGTGCTTGCGTGTTTCCGCCTATGCCGAGCGGCTGCTCAACGATCTGGAAGATCTTGAGTGGACTGCCGCTCTGAAAGAGATGCAGCGAAACTGGATCGGTAAATCCGAAGGAGCAGAATTGGAGTTCAGATTGGCTGATAGTGACAGGACATTCACCGTATTCACCACACGGGCGGACACGGTTTATGGCGTTTCATTTGTGGTATTAGCCCCGGAAAGCAAATTGGTAGAGCAGTTTACCACTCCGGGACAGAAGGCCGAAGTAGAAGCCTATCTGGATGCAACCAAGCGCAGGACGGAGCGCGAACGTATTGCCGACAAGCGAGTGAGCGGTGTTTTTAGTGGTTCTTATGCCATCAGCCCACTCAGTGGAGAGAAAGTACCGATCTGGATTAGCGATTACGTATTGGCCGGATATGGCACAGGCGCAATCATGGCCGTTCCTGCTCACGACAGCCGGGACTTTGCCTTTGCACGCAAATTTGGTCTACCGATTATTCAGGTTGTAGTACCTGAGGGAGAAGAGCCTTCGGATCCTACTGAATGGACAGATTCCAAAGATAGCAAGACTGGCACCCTCATCAACTCCGATTTGCTCAACGGATTGAGCGTACTGCAAGCCATAGCCAAGGCTAAAGAGATCATAAAGGAGAGAAAACTGGGCCAAGTAAAGACTAACTACCGTCTCAGAGATGCCATATTCAGTCGCCAACGCTACTGGGGAGAGCCTTTCCCTATCTATTACAAAGACGGTGTTCCTCATGCTCTCCCGGAAGATCGCCTGCCACTGTGCCTGCCAGAGGTAGACAAATTCCTCCCTACAGAGAATGGAGAGCCACCATTAGGTCGAGCCAAAGACTGGTGCACAGAAGAGGGTTACCCTCTGGAGTTGAGCACAATGCCTGGATTTGCCGGTAGCAGTGCCTATTACCTGCGCTACATGGATCCGCACAACAACAATGCTTTGGTTAGTCCAGAAGCCAATCGCTATTGGCGGCATGTAGACCTCTACGTCGGAGGGACAGAGCACGCCACGGGGCATCTCATATACAGTCGTTTCTGGAACAAGTTCCTCTACGATTTGGGAATAGTCTGTGAGGCAGAGCCTTTCCGCAAACTGGTAAACCAGGGCATGATACAGGGGCGGTCCAACTTCGTATATCGTATTAAGGACAGCAATACTTTCGTGAGTTTTGGGCTAAAAGACCGATACGAAGTAAGTCCTATCCACGTAGATATAAGTCTGGTCAAAAATGACATACTGGACTTGGAAGCTTTCAAGTCTTGGAGACCTGATTTTGCTTCAGCCGAATTTGTGCTCGAAGATGGGAAGTACGTATGTGGCTGGGCAGTAGAGAAGATGAGTAAATCGATGTACAACGTGGTCAATCCCGATGATATCATAGATCGCTATGGAGCCGACACTCTGCGGATCTACGAGATGTTCCTCGGTCCCTTGGAGCAAAGCAAGCCATGGGATACCAATGGAATAGACGGGGTGCATCGTTTCCTAAAGAAACTTTGGGCTCTCTACTACGACGAAAAAGGCTTGCGCCTCGAAGACAGCGAGCCAAATAAGGAAGAGTTGAAGCTCCTGCACAAACTGATCAAAAAGGTCGGTGAAGACATCGAGAACTTCTCTTTCAATACCTCTGTCCCCGCTTTTATGATCACGGTAAATGAGTTGGGACGTCTGGGATGTCGCAGCCGGAAGGTACTCCGCCCAATGCTCGTGCTTCTCTCGCCATTTGCTCCTCATGTTGCCGAAGAGCTTTGGCAGGCAACAGCCAACGAGGATCAGCCCGAAAGCATCGTAGAAGCTTGTTGGCCAGAGCTGGATGAATCCCTCCTTGTGGAACAGACGGTACACTATCCGGTAAGTTTCAATGGGAAAGTCCGCTTCCACCTCGATCTGGATGCCAATCTCAACAAAGAACAAATAGAGTCGGCTGCTCTCCAATCTTCATCTGCAGCCAAATGGCTGGAGGGCAAAGCTCCCAAAAAGGTGATTGTAGTCCCCGGCCGCATCATCAATATTGTAATCTGACGAATCATTAAAATCTAAATTTAGATCCAAGCTATGACAGCAGCTTCTACTCCTATTGTAGCCAAGAAAAGCCCTGTTAAGACGATCCTGAGGGATCTCCTTTTCATGTTTATGGGTGTAGTTTCCTACACTTTGGGCTGGACGGCTTTTATCCTCTCGCAAGACGTAACTTCCGGAGGACTCGCCGGTATCACTACCATTATCCAGATAGCCACGAACATTCCGGCTACAATCCCTTACAACATCATCAATGTTGGCTTGTTGGTTCTCTCCCTTGTTTTCCTGGGTTGGAAATTCTCTCTCAAGACAGTAATAGGAGTTGGTATGCTCGCTTTCACTATACCTGTGGGTCAGGCTTTGTTTACTCCCACAGATACAGCTCAGGGCTTGCAGATCTATCAGAACTTGCCAGGCTTTGTCACCGACATCATCCCTCATGTAGGACCATTGCTAACCAATGAGCCTTTTGTCGCCCTCTTTATCGGATCCATTTTCTGTGGTATTGGTCTGGGATTTGTGTTCTCTGTCAATGGCAGTACAGGAGGTACCGATGTTGTAGTGGCTATTATCAACAAGTACAGAAATATCTCCCTCGGACGAGCCATGATCATGGTAGATACAGTGATCATCGTTACTGGTTGTATCGTGAGCCACTATATGGGGCCACAGTATCCGTGGAGCGTGGCATTGGGCAAGCTGGCCTTCTCTGTGGTAGAGATATTAGTTGTCGCACAGACTCTGGACTTCTACATGAATAGCAATCGGCAGTCGGTGCAGTTCCTCATCTTCAGTCTCAAATACGAAGAGATCAATGAGGCTATCACCAACCGACTAAAGAGAGGTTGCACGATATTAGAAGCACAAGGAGGGTACAGTCACCAATCGGCCAAAGTGTTGATGGTGGTAGCACGCAAAAATATGTCTGTCCCCATCTATCGAATCATAAGGGAAATAGATCCGAAGGCCTTTGTCTCCGAAGCTCGAGTACGTGGAGTATACGGAGAAGGCTTCGACGCATTGGATAAATAATCCGGCTTTTCCGGATAAGAAGGGGGAGGGCAGCTGATGTTATTGGCTGCCCTCCCCTTTCTTTTCCTCGAAATCAAGAGAGAGTGTGTATGTGTGAGTAAAGGTGAGAGTGAGAGAATGAGGGTAGTAGCTACAAGGAGAACTATATTAAAAGCAAGGTCAACGACGGAATCCGCACCCATTTAGTTTGTGTACTTTTGTAGCTACAGAAGTCAAACTTATATCATTCAACAATCCGTATGAACGACAGACAGCTCATGAACAAGGCAGCAGACAATATCCGCATCCTTGCTGCATCTATGGTAGAAAAAGCTAAGAGCGGACACCCCGGCGGTGCCATGGGTGGGGCAGACTTTGTCAATGTGCTCTTTTCCGAATTTCTAATTTTCGACCCCGACAGTCCACGTTGGCCGGGTAGAGACCGCTTCTTCCTCGACCCCGGGCATATGTCGCCGATGTTGTACTCACAACTGGCAATGATCGGGAAGTACAGCATGGAAGACTTGCAAAACTTCCGCCAATGGGGTAGCTGTACACCGGGACACCCGGAAGTAGACGTAGAGAGAGGAGTGGAGAACACATCCGGGCCTCTGGGTCAAGGGCATACCTACGCTGTCGGAGCTGCCATTGCCGCCAAGTTCTTGGCACATCGCTTCGGTTGGATGATGAGTCAAACAATCTACGCCTATATCTCTGACGGAGGAATCCAAGAGGAAATCTCACAGGGAGCCGGACGCATTGCAGGGCATTTGGGGCTGGACAACTTAGTCATGTTCTACGACTCGAACAACGTACAGCTCTCCACAAAAGTAGAGGAGGTCAGCAGCGAAGACATTGCTATGAAGTACCGTGCTTGGGGCTGGCACATTATAGAGGTCGACGGACATGATGTAGAAGCTCTTCGCAAAGCCCTTTCCGAGGCCAAAGCAATTGTAGGCAAACCGACCCTTATTATCGGGCATACGGTCATGGGCAAAGGAGCTATCAGCTCGGATGGAGGTAGTGGAGAGGATCGCATTTCTACCCATGGACAACCGCTTTCAAAGGCTGGCATTTGTATGGAAACGACAATCAAGAGCCTCGGTGGGGACCCATCAAATCCTTTCGTAATATTCCCCGAAGTAGAGCAACTCTATCGTTCCCGACTTGAAGAATTGAGAGAGCTGAGCAGAGCTCGCAAAACAGAAGAAAACAGGTGGAGAGCCGAGCACCCCGAACTGAGTTGCAAATATGATGCATGGTTTGCCAATGAACTGCCAGCAATAGATTGGGAAAGCATCGAACAGAAACCCAACCAAGCTACTCGCTCGGCTTCGGCTACCGTATTGGCCAAGCTATCGGAATCGGTAGAAAATATGATTGTGACTTCGGCCGACCTATCCAATTCAGACAAGACAGATGGCTTCCTGAAGCATACTCACGCCATGCGTAAAGGAGACTTTAGCGGTGCTTTCCTGCAGATGGGAGTTTCCGAATTGACCATGGCTTGCCTAACGATCGGGATGGCTCTACATGGAGGAGTGACGGCTGCATCCGGTACCTTCTTTGTCTTCTCCGACTACATGAAACCGGCTATCCGCATGGCTGCCCTCATGGAGCTTCCTGTCAAATTCATCTGGACGCACGACGCTTTCCGAGTTGGAGAGGATGGCCCCACCCACGAACCCGTGGAACACGAAGCCCAGATACGACTGCTGGAAAAATTGCAAAATCACAGTGGAGAGAATGCTATGCTGGTTCTCCGTCCTGCCGATGCAATAGAAACGACTATCGCTTGGCAGATGGCAATAGAAAATCGCAAAACCCCCACTGCTCTGATCCTCTCCAGACAAGACATTGCCGACTTGCCAGCTTCGGCACAAGGCCGGTACAATGATGCAACGAAGGCTCGCTACGGAGCTTATGTTGTAGAGGCAGACGAAAACCCCGAAATCGTGCTATTGGCTTCCGGGTCGGAGGTATCGACTCTGGCAGAGGCCGCCAAACTCTTGCGTGCAGAGGGACACAGGCTACAAATCGTGTCGGTACCAAGCGAAGGTCTTTTTGCCAAGCAAGCTGAGAGCTACAGAGAGAGCGTGCTGCCTCGCTCAATGAAAAAGTTCGGTCTCACAGCCGGTCTGCCGGTCAATCTACTCTCTTTGGTTGGAGACGAATCTGCCATTTGGGGGCTGAATTCTTTCGGGTTCTCAGCTCCTTACAAAGTGCTGGACGAAAAACTCGGCTTCACACCCGAGCAGGTAGCTGCCCGCATCAAAGAAC
Source organism: Porphyromonas crevioricanis (assembly GCF_900476255.1). Lineage (NCBI taxonomy): Bacteria > Pseudomonadati > Bacteroidota > Bacteroidia > Bacteroidales > Porphyromonadaceae > Porphyromonas > Porphyromonas crevioricanis. Next base: position 813,105 of record NZ_LS483447.1, on the reverse strand, counting down.
AATTGACTCGCTAAAAAACGCTTGACAATGGAAGGCAAAGGAAAAACGATCGGTCTCTGCTCCGACCACGCAGGCTATGCCCTCAAACAAAAAGTCATTGCACAGCTTCGGGATATGGGCTACACAACAAAAGACTTCGGTTGTCCGTCGGAAGACCGTTGCGACTATCCCGACTATGCGCACCCGATGGCCCAGGCCATCCAGAGTGGAGACCTGCAAGTGGGTATCTCTATTTGCGGATCCGGCAACGGAATATCCATGGTGATGAATAAGTATAGCCACATACGTGCCGCCCTCTGCTGGAGCACCGAGATAGCTCGCCTGGCCAGACAGCACAATGATGCCAACGTACTCTCCCTTCCGGCACGCTTTGTAACCGAAGCCGAGGCCCGAGCAATCGTAGAGGCCTTTTTCTCTACAGATTTTGAAGGAGGACGACATATCGAGCGAATCAACAAAATACCGATCCATTAAGACAGCCTGAGGAATCACTCGAATCATCAACCCGATTAGAGAACTTCAGCTCTGTTCAAACAACCTAACGAGAAGGTGTGTCGAAATTAATTTCGGCACACCTTTTTCTTGTTTGGCAAGAACTCATGCAACGATCTCCTCTTTCAGAATTGATATATTCTGTAAAAATCAGATCGCAACAAAAATGAGAAAAAAGAGGGGAAAAGAGGGCTCCGTATACAAGCAAACATGCTCCCTTTCATAGGCTTTGCATCGACCTCTTAAAAGGCCGATGAATAGGGGGTTTTGAAAGGGTCAATTTCTCTCCTGAGAGAAATTTTGCTAACACAGGAGAGAACACTTTTTTTCTCAGGAGAGAATTTTCGTTCTCTCCCGTGTTAGAAAAAAACAGCTCCTGTCGACATCAAAAAAGGGAAGAAAAACACGACCAAAAAGGCCCTAATCCGAGCAGAAAAATGAGCCTTAAAAGAAAACCAAAAGAAGCAACTATAAACAAAATAAAACACTACTAATTCGACTAAAAGAGCTATCGAGACGGTTACGAACACAACGAGCGCAAGATTGTGTAACAGTCCGAATCTTCCTTTTTTCTTCTCCCGCTGCACGTATTCAGACCTCTGTTGGGACTCAGCGTATTTATGACTAATTTAGTGCCCCCGAAGGGATTCCTCCCAAGTACAATGAATAGACCAAATTCAGATAAAACATACATATTGAAGTTATGGAACAACTCTCACAAAAATTCTCGCTTTCAGCAGAACTGCCCGAGTATCCGACTTTTGACGAAGGCATTCGTAGAGCTCCGGACAGAGGCTATAGGTTGAACCCCAATCAAACACGTATTGCGCTCAAAAATGCCTTGCGCTATATCCCCAAGGAGCTGCACGAAAAGCTCGCTCCGGAATTCCTCGAAGAGCTCAAGACAAGAGGCAAAATCTATGGCTATCGTTTCAGACCGCAAGGAGACCTCAAAGCAAAATCCATAGATGAGTATCCAGGTAAATGTATGGAAGGGAAAGCTTTTCAGGTGATGATAGACAACAATCTGTCTCACGCCGTCGCTCTTTATCCTTACGAATTGGTTACTTATGGCGAAACGGGTCAGGTATGTCAAAACTGGATGCAGTATCGCCTGATCATGCAATACTTGCAGGAAATGACTCAGGACCAAACCCTCGTTGTAGAGAGTGGCCATCCATTGGGTCTATTCAAATCCAAACCCTCTGCTCCTCGCGTTATCATCACAAACTCTATGATGGTGGGGATGTACGACAATATCAAAGACTGGGAGATCGCAGCCCAAATGGGTGTTGCCAACTATGGGCAAATGACTGCCGGAGGCTGGATGTATATCGGACCGCAGGGGATCGTGCATGGGACATTCAATACCCTGCTCAATGCCGGTAGACAACAATTAGGCATTCCACAAGATGGCAATTTGACCGGCAAGCTCTTTGTTTCGTCCGGTCTTGGAGGTATGAGTGGAGCTCAACCCAAAGCTGCCGATATTGCCGGGGCCGTATCTATCGTAGCCGAAGTGGACAGCTCTCGTATCGAGACTCGCCACTCCCAAGGCTGGGTAAAGCTCATAGCCGAATCGGAGAAAGAAGCCTTTGAAATGGCAACTCGAGCTATAGAAAAGAAAGAGGCCTGCTCCATTGCATTCCACGGCAACATCGTGCAACTGCTGGAATACGCCATCGCCAACAATATACATATCGACTTGCTAAGCGACCAAACCAGTTGCCACGCTGTCTATGAAGGTGGTTACTGTCCGGCTAGTCTCACTTTTGAGGAGCGTACAGCTCTGTTGGCGAAAGACCGTTACAAGTTTGAGGAAGAAGTGAACATCAGTCTCCGTCGCCACTTCGAGGCCGTGAAAAAACTTGTTGCCAAGGGGACATACTTCTTCGACTATGGCAATGCCTTCATGAAATCTATCTACGATGCCGGAGTGAAAGAAATCTCACGCAACGGAGAAGACGAAAAAGACGGTTTCATCTGGCCAAGCTATGTAGAAGACATCATGGGGCCGGAGCTGTTTGACTATGGTTATGGGCCTTTCCGTTGGGTATGCCTTAGCGGTAAGCACGAAGACCTGCTCAAGACAGACCACGCAGCAATGAGCTGTATTGACCCGAACAGACGTGGTCAAGACCTCGACAATTATATCTGGATCCGCGATGCAGAGAAAAACCAGTTGGTAGTAGGCACGCAAGCTCGCATCCTCTATCAAGATGCAGAAGGTCGTTTGAGAATTGCTCTTAAGTTCAACGAAATGGTGCGCAACGGAGAGATCGGACCGGTAATGCTGGGTCGTGACCACCACGACGTAAGCGGCACAGACTCTCCTTTCCGTGAAACATCTAACATCAAAGACGGTAGTAACGTAATGGCCGATATGGCCGTGCAATGCTACGCCGGAAATGCAGCCAGAGGAATGAGTTTGGTTGCCTTGCACAATGGAGGAGGCGTAGGTATCGGCAAATCTATCAATGGTGGATTTGGTATGGTATTGGATGGTTCCGAGCGTGTAGATGAGATATTGAAGTCGGCTATGCTTTGGGACGTAATGGGTGGCGTTGCTCGTCGCTCATGGGCAAGAAATGCCAATGCCATGTCCACCTCGGCCCAATTCAACCAGGAGCATAGCGACCATTACCACATCACACTACCCTACTTGGTAGATGAAGCCCTGCTTGACAAAGTGCTCTGATTTTGTAGATAGACAGGCTCAAGTTCTCTCTTGGTAGGGAGCTCACGAAAAAAGCGACTACTTCTTGTCTCGAAGTAGTCGCTTTTCTTTTTACGTCCTATCAGTCTCTCAAAAAAAAGGGGGGGGGGTACAACAGCCTTTCTGCCCAACCCTGCAAAATGCCACTCTTGTTGAGATAGGGAACAAGGATCTCACAAAAAAGCCTCCGCCATCGGAAAGCACTAAGACTTTCTAATGGCAGAGGCCTTTCTCAAATCGTCGGGGTGAAAGGATTCGAACCTTCGACCCTCTGCTCCCAAAGCAGATGCGCTAACCGGACTGCGCTACACCCCGTTGGTAAAACCGCTGACAAAGGTACAACTATATTTTTCTTCTGCAAGGCTTGTGAGCAGCACAATAGCTCTTTTTTTGAGATGATTGTCTATGCTCCCTCGTCTATATCTCATATCTCTCCAAAAGACTGTTTCAACAGTCTCTTCTTGGCCGAACTTCGCAGAATACAGGAGTGAATGCTGAGACTTTAATCTTTCATGTACACGCCTCTCAATCGAAGTAGCCTGAATAATGCAACGAGAAGCATAATTATGCAACAATCTTGATAGAGAAATTCGAGGGGCTTACATCAGAAAAGGTGGTGTGTCACATAATACACAAACTGTTGTGTTACTTGCAACATTGGACTTCGGTTCCATACTCCGGTATACTCCCTTCAGCCCCAGTCTTAGGGCCTTGCTTTTTGCGCATTCTAACGCACCTAAATGGGTGCTGTGAGCAAAATCGAATTTTGCCCACAGCACCTTATCAAAAAAACTTGGTCAAGCTCTGAAATCAGAAGTCTTGACAATTCAGACACTCCTTATTTGACAGGCTTTACTATTACTTTGCCAGAAACAATGCTCTTTACATCCATTTCCTGCCCCATCTGAGATACATGGCCTCCCAAATTAGCCTTGACTGTGGCATGATCAACAATACCAGTATTACGATCTATGTACAGTTTGGTCTCCTGGAGCCCTTTTAGCTCTATTCCATTTTCGTTTGTGATAATATCCCCTACAGTATTAAGGACGAAGAATTTGTCTGTTACCTCTTTCAGTGTGCATTTGATTGTTTGCTTCACGGTCAGGGTTTCTCCTTTACCAGCCATGGTTGGCAAATTATTACTTAGCTCGCAAACCCAACTCTCTCCCACTGCTACCGGATGATTGGGGAAATAGAAGTTATTAGTGACAGCCTGACTGCGCATTTGCTCAGCCATGGCCTTGCCAAGATTGGGCATTATCGACTCCACGGCCTGCTCTATCTGGCTCACATCTTCCTTACCCAAGGAGCGTCCCTGAGGAGAAAGAGTGGTGTAGATCGGCTTATTTACAATAGCCTTGAAGAGTTTGTTTTGCTCATTCGTTGTGGCATCTGCCGACGAGATTTGCATAGTTTGCCCCATTGCATCGGCTTCCATGTCGATTCGACCGATCGTCATTGTGCAACGGAAATTACCGTCCGACAACTTGTCGTAGGACATTTTTGTAGAGACTTTCATCCTCTGTCCGAGCTTCATCTGCTGCCCTGCTGCATTCACAGTAGAGCTGTTGTTGTGCTCCGTGGAGACTGTATAGGCTGCTTTGTCAGCTAGATTGAGACGCAAGTTGTACTTCTGTTGTGCCGAAGCACCCACAGCTATTGCCATGGCAGCAACGAATAGAAGGATGGTTCTTTTGATTGTCATGTGTTAAATGATTGTTTTATGGTTTGAACTAAAAAAACTAAAAGCGATAGAAATAATTGAGTTTGACATATCCGCCAAATTCGTTTGCTCTGCCATACGGTTCGCTACGACCGATCGGATAGACAGTACTGAAATTAAAAAAAGCACGGGCATCCAACTCCAACTGACCGAGCTTTCCCAAGCGAACGAAGAAGCCCGGACCACCGGCAAGTCCCCACATAAATTTGTCGCCCAATGCCTGATCTATACGCCTGAGTTCTTGCTCGGTAAAGCCACTACCCGATCGCTCCGTATGCTCACCTATGCGCAAGCCGATTTGAGGGCCCACATTTAAGAAGAAGCCTACACTGCCTGCCCTGTAGTAGAAATGCGACATCAGGGGCACCTCTATATACTCGAGACTCTTGCTATAATTCAGTTTGCGCTCAGCCTCGAAACGCTCTACCCAACCTCTTCGATTGTAGTTGATCTCCATTCGCATTCCAGCATAAGGCTCCACATCCACACCGAAGACCAGCCCTCCAATGTAGCCCATATGGATATCCTGATTGACTGTAGGAAAGAAATAGACCGCACCGAACGATGTGCCACCACCGGCTCCCACATAGTAGCTCGGGGTAAAATCTTTACTCTTCTGCCCAAAGCCAGGGGAAGAGCCTAAAACGCACAGCGTAATAAGCAGCAAAGAGCGAAAGGAGAAAGCTCTCCTCCAGCTCTCAGAAAATGGATTCACGCAGCGGATTCTGCCCCGCACGAAGTGTAACGAAGTAAACATTGCCATTGATAAACAGGGACGAACCTTTCGGACGAACAAAATGGAAATCCGATTGCAAACCATCTGAGGGGATTTGTGCTAAATAGTTGTAAAAATCCATGCCGTAGGAAGCTGTGGCACGAACAAAGTATCGAGCAACATCATAGCCCAAGACATTGTATCTCGGGAAAGACTCCACCAATCTGTGGTTGTACCATGCATTGTACTTCTTCAGGAACAGACTCGATTCGATATCCGAGGGGTCAAAAAAGAAAGAAGAATAGAATGTGGTCTCGTATTTGGCCAGCTTCTCCAAGGTCTGTTTGTTTTGAGCCTGCCATTCAGGATAGCCAAATATTTTGCAACGGCTGCGGCTTGTCTCCAGCTGTGAGAGTAGCGTTTGCAACCCACGTCCCGAGGAAGATCGTGGGAGGACTAATGTGCGACTGTCAAGGCTCCCCAGGTCTTCTACCTTACGCCTGTGACAAGCAATTCCAGCCTGGCGAATAGCAGCCTCAAGAGGAGTAATAAGGGGGTCCTCCTGTTCATCCGGAGAGACTGCAGCAATAATGACTGTGTAGCCGGAATATCTGCGAACAAACTCTTTACAAATCATCGGATACAGACTCTCCTGCTTCGGATTGAGCTTAAAGAGAGAGGAGAAAGAGGCATCATCGCTTATCTGAGAGTTGAAAGGGACCACATAATTAAGCCGGTGCTGCCGAGCATAATTTGCCAGCTTGCTGATCTCGGCATCAGAGCTACCTCCTATCACCAAATGTTCTCCCAGTAGAGCTCCGCTGTGGCATATACGATCGACCTCCGAAGAACCATCCGCATCGTAGGCATGCAGAATGGTGGAGATACCCGATTTCTTCAGATCATTTATCCCCATCAAAAAGCCCTCAAAAAAGAGGACATAACGCTCGGGGGCATTTTTCCCTAATGGGAGAATGACTGATACCCTCAGAGTATCTACCCGACCACGACCCAGCGATATGGGATTATGGAATATATTCGTTTCGGGTACACTCTCGGCTTGATTTCGCACACGGTCATTGTGTGAGGTACTGGTACCACCGGGCAACAACAAAATGAAGCCTTCTGGATAGCGGTCGGCACTGATTTCGGGATTGATCTTTAATATATCGGCTACGGATACTCCATATTGCCGGGCTATAGCTGTGAGCGTTTCCCCTCTGGCTATTCTGTGCTTGATATATTTCCCTCCATTGGAGAGCTGAGCAGAAGAGGTGGAATTGGCTGTATTCTTACCATCGGGCAATACAATCACCTCACCGGCCCTCAATCCACGAGAGGCCAAAGAGGGATTCAATCGGTAGATTTCTTCTTGTGTCGTATGGTAGCGTCGAGCCAGACCATAGATCGTATCTTCCGGTTTCACCGTGTATTTACTACTCTGTGCTTCTGCTTGCTGCACAAATCCTCCCAGGATGCAAAAGCAAAGAAGCACCCCAATCCACCATCTGTGTTTACTATAAACCACGTCTGTCTAAATACTTGTACTTGATACTTATAACGTAACAAAGGTATAGAAAACAAAGAAAGGCCATACTGCGTATTTTTTATTCTGTTTACTTAGTGCGAACTTTCGTTTGATTATCTTTGTAGGTAAGGATAATATCGATAGAAGGAGATATGAAGAGACTGATCACCACTGTCTTGCTCGCAACTCAGGCCATCGCCCTATCTGCGCAGCAACCCAATAAATACCTCGAACAACAAGACCTGTCTGACGGTATAGCTCGTTATAGACAAGGACATTATGCAGCTGCCATCGCAAGCCTCGATCGTTACATAGAAGCCTCAAAAGAGAAGGAGCTGGATTTTTCCGAAGCTCTTTTTTACCGAAATGCAGCTGAAGCACAGATGGGGAGAGCCGATGCCGATGTCCTTCTTTTGCGGTATCTGGAACGCTATCCCGATAGTCCCTACCGGGCCAAGACATACGCTCTATTGGGGGGGATTTACCTCACGCAGGGAGATTATGAGCGAGCCGTATATTTCTATGGTCGCATAGAACCGCATGCACTGCGTGCCGAGGAAGAGATACAGGTAAAAGTCCGTCAGGCCTATGCCATGATGCAAATACCCGACAAACAGAGAAAAGCCGAAGACATACGCTACTTACTCGGCTCTGTGGGAGACGGCAACAGCATTTGGCACAAACAAGCCCGATTCTACGGTGCTGTATTGGACTTCCAACAAGGGCAATACGATGCAGCGCGCCGGGCTTTGCTGGGGGTTGCATGGCCGGAAGATTTGGCAGACGAGGCCGAAGGATATTTGGGGCAGATCAACTTTGCCGAAGGCAAATGGAGCACAGCCGTGGGTACACTCGAGCAGTTGTGGCAATCCAGACCCGATATGCGATCTCGCAAGGAATTACAGCGGGCAGCCGGAATGTCTTATTTTCACCTTGGGGATTATGACAATTCGGCTCGGTTACTGAGCTCGTATGTCGCTTCGAGCGATGAGAGTATAGAGCCTGAACTGGCTTGCGCCTTGGGTATCTCCCAATACCGTATGGGGCAGTACCACGAAGCCGAAAGGCCTCTCACCATTGCAGCTTCTGGCAGTGACCTCACAGCAGCAGTAGCAGCTCTCTATCTGGGACAAACAAAAATAGAGCTGAACAACTTCACGGAAGCCGTACTGGCCTTTGAACAGGTGGAGGGAAACACCGAGGCCACAGCAGATATACGCGAAGCTGCCCTCTACAATATGGCAATAACACTCCGACAGTCAGGCAGCTCGAGCTTCGGACAGGCAGTCAATGCTGCGGAGCGATTCTTGAGAAACTTTCCACAGTCTAAATACAGAGACGACATTGCTCTACTCCTTACAGAAGCCTACTACACATCCAAGGATTATGCCTCAAGCTTGGCCTCGATCAACAGGATAGAGATGCCGACGCAGTCTATCCGCATTGCCAAGCAGTATATACTGGCTCGTTTGGGAGATTTGGCTATGGGAGAGCACCGATACTCAGAAGCCGAGGCTTATTACTCACAAGCATTGGACATTGATACCTCCTCTCAGTATGCAGCCGAAGCCCTTCTGGGACGAAGCCAAGCCAAGTACCAATCCGACCGCTACCCTTCGGCAGCCGAGGACGCATTGGCTTATGTGCAACGTTTTGGTCGCAGTGGGAATGACAATCTGGCCAATGCTCGCTACACATTGGGCTATGCCCTTTTCAATCAAAAACAGTTTGGCCGGGCTTATGCTGCCTTGGCCGATTTCGTAGCCACTCCGGGAGTCTCCACCGAGAGAATTGCCGATGCTCGCACTCGTATGGGTGACTGTCTGTATGCCCAAAAAAGAATGAATGAAGCCACAGAGATGTACCGGACGGCCTATGAGCAGCACCCCACAGCAGGAGCCACAGCTCTGTATCGATTGTCGGAAATCTATGGCTACAAAGAGCAGTACGACAAGCAAATGGCTACAATAGACAAGTATCTGAGCCAATACCCCGCAGCAGAAAATGCAGCTGAGCTACTCTACAATAAAGGTCGTGCAGCCATAGTAGGGCGTATGCCACTCTCTACGGCCGAGACTTCTCTGCAAAAAGTGATCCGTGACTATCCGGAAAGTCGCTGGGGTAGAATGGCCTGCTTGGAGTTGGCAATGCTCTACCACCACAATGGGCAGACCGATCGTGCGATCGTGCAATACAAAGGAGTAATAGAGAAATACCCACAAAGCGATGAGGCCAGACAGGCTCTTTCGGATCTTAGAGTAATCTACCTACAGGCAGACAGAGCCGAAGAGTACGCAAGCTACGTAGAGCAAGTGGGGGCAAAAGACTATGCAGCCGAGCTGACACAGACAGACAAACTTCTCTTCGAGCAAGCTATGACTCGCTTCAACAATGGCTCGGCCAACGCTGCTGTTGCGTTCGAGCAATTTCTCGAGAAATACCCCAAGGGAGCCGAAGCAAACAGGGCTCGTCTCTATTTGGCAAAGACCTATCAAAAAGAATCTCGCATAGACGAAGCAGCCCGAGTGTTGGCTACTCTCAACAACCAGGATGTAGTGCCGGAGATCCGTTCCGAGGCACAAGGCTTGTTGGGGCAGCTTCTCATGGATAAGGGGGATTATGCTCAAGCCTTCGCCCTCTACAGCGATGCTTACAAATCTGCAACTTCCCAAATGGCCTATAACAACTATGCAGTATCGGCCATACGGGCTGCCTATCTCTTGCAACGGCACGACGACCTGCTCGTTATAGCAAGAGAAGTCAAGTCTTCGGGTAAGCTAGGGGACGAAAAGGAAGTTTCTCTTTTTGAGGCCAAGGCTCTGCATGCCAAGGGTCGATCTGCCGAAGCAGTTACCTTACTGCACCCCATAAGTAAGGAAACAGACACAGCTCTTGGGGCTGAAGCTCTGGTTACTCTTGCCCAAATCAAGTATGAAGTGGGAGATCTGCAAACAGCTAAGTCTCTATGCGACAAATTTATCAAGCAAAGTACACCTCAGCAATACTGGCTTGCCCGAGGGTTTGTGTTGTTGGCAGATATCTACATCAAAATGGGACAACCCGAGACAGCCAAGCAGTACCTGCTGAGCCTTGAGAAAAACTACAGTGGGGAAGAAGCAGACATCAAGGAGATGATCAATAGCCGTCTATCTAAAATGAATTAAGACTATCGAAATCAATGAATAGAAGCACTGTTACCTACATAGCCTTGAGTTGGGCCATAGCCTCCGCCACTCTCCATGCACAAAACCCGAGAGGTGGGCAAAGCGATACTTTACGCAGAGAGCTCACCGTAGTTACTGACAAGGTTATCTCTGTGCCCGTTGAAAAGGGGCTTCCCGTTTCGGTGAGCACGAAAGCTCCTCAGGTGCGTCCGTTCTCAGCCACTCCGCTGAAATTCCAGATGCACTATGCCCCGAGTCTCCCTGCCAACATAGATGGGCACGTAAGTCCCATAGCGGAGCGGTTTATCCATTCTCCTCACCGTGGGTATTTGGAGTTGGGGGCTGGGACTCTCTACCGCTTCCGTGCCGATGCTGGTTACCGCATACTGAATACTGAGAAAGATGAGCTGTATTTCGACCTTCATCATCGCTCTGCTTTGGAAGATGTGACCGATGCCGATAAAGCTGTAAAGACCAAAGACAGAAACAGCCTTACCGACGTGTCGGGGCTCTACACACATCGCTTTGAGAAAACCTCTCTTAGCGTGACTGCGGACTATCGTCATCGCTATTACAACTACTACGGTGTCTGGCCCGATCTAAATCAGATAGTCCCATCAACAAAGAATTTCCGATACGACTCCAAAGACCACGCCGTGGAGCATGGGGTGCGAGTGAAGGCAGGGTTGAGCTCCCAAGCAAACGACACAGACAACTGGGCTTACAGCTTACGTCTGATGTATGGCTACCATACACGATTTGCACAGTTTTCCGGACAAAACTACGATTTGGTAGAGCACTATCCTAAGGCAGAGCTGGGGATAAGTCGTCGAGTGGTGGGAGACCTATCTTTCCATGTCGATGCCGATGCAGGTGTGGTGTATCTCTCCCCAAAAAAGAGACTGGATCTGCATGCCCGCCCCAATGTCAAACGAAGCGAAAGAGGGCTATACTTCGCAGGTGGGAAACATTACCTCAATCTGGACACCTCCGTTGGCACCACCGAAATCCGTATCCGTGGAGGTTTCGGAGCAAGTATCAATGGAGGAGTCAGCCCCAAGATATTCCTCTATCCGTTGCTCGATGCTTCTATCTCATTTGCCGATGCCTACCGTATTTATGCAGAATCTGAGGGAGGACTGCTGCACAACAATCTAAGACAAATAAGTGGAGAAAACCCCTACCTGCTTCCAGAATATGTGATAGATCCTTCTCGTGTACGATACAAGGCTCGTTTGGGTGCAGGTGCAGCTATCACTCAAAGACTCAACCTGGGCCTGTATGCAGACTTGGCAAAGATAGATCACTACTATCTATTCAGACCGGCAGATATGCAGGACAATGGCTCGGCCCTTATCAACCAAGCTTTCCGTAAGCATGTCGGATTTACACCCTATTACGACAATGTCTCCATGTGGGGCTTCGGAGGTCACCTCTCATATTCTATCCGTGGTATATGGGGTATCTCTGCCAAGGCTCAATACTCACGATGGAACAGGAGTAGCAAAAAAGACATCGTAGACGGCAAACCCTCAGTAGAAGCTACTATTTCTATGTATTACCAACCGCTCAAACCATTCAAATTGAGCTTCGACTACACATTTGTGGGCGGAATAGAATACAACCAGCCTCAGGAAGGAGGCCTGAAAGATTCCAGGCTTCCGAACATACAATTGATGAACGCCCGTTTGGACTACTATCTTAATAATCGCATTGCTCTCTATGCGATCGGTCGCAACATCTTTTTCACGCACTACAGTCACCACTATGGCTATCCCGCTCCGGGAGCCGGAGTAATGGCAGGTGCCAATATCAATTTCTGATGAAGTACAATCTAATTGTTTTGGATGTAGACGGCACGCTTCTGGATAACGAAAGTCGCCTGTCCACAGCCAACAAAGAATCACTGATACAAGCCGAGAGTGAACTGGGGATACGTATCGCTCTCACTTCTGCGCGTCCTCTGGAGCGTATGCTCGATTTGGCAGCCGAGCTCCGTCTGGATGAGTTCAGTGGCTATCTCATGCCTGAGCGAGGGACTTTGCTATACAACTGCAGAACGAAGGCCCAAATAGATTTCTCGGAAGATCCTGTCAAAGGGAAAGCCAATGCCATTAACCACCTGCTGGACAAATTAGATCTCGGGCGAGAAGGACTGATCGCAGTGGGTGACTCCCCTTCCGATGTCGAAATGATACAGATGGCCGGCTTGGGTGTGGCTGTTGCCAATGCAGCTGAACAAGTAAAAGCCTGCGCCGACTACATTACCAAATCCAACGATCAGGATGGAGTGGCACATATGCTGCACAAGTTCGTATTCCACCCATACGACGATGTGGCCTACACGCCGGAGGAGGTCAATTCTCTGGCTCCAAACACACTGATGGGACAGTTGGGGATCGAGTGTACAGCTATCCTGCGTGGATATGTAGAAGCTACTATGCCGGTAGATCATCGTACTTGTCAGCCATTGGGTATCCTCCACGGTGGAGCCAGTTTGGCTCTGGCAGAGACTTTGGCAGGCTTGGGTTCTGTGGTACTATGCGAAGAGGATGAGCTGCAAGTCGGCATACAGGTAAGTGGCAATCACGTATCTTCGGCACTGGTCGGAGATACCCTCAGAGCAGAAGCTCGCATCATGCATCAGGGCAGGTCTACACATGTCTGGACCGTGGAGGTTTACTCTATCGGCAGTGGTAAATTGATCTCCACCATAAGAGTCCTGAATAGCATCCTCAAGCGCAGGTAGAAGCAAAACAAGTACGAAAACAACGGTAAACACAATAATACGCCATATGAGCGACGAAACAAACAAAACAGAAGAACGCAAAAGCCTCAACTTCATCGAGCAAATTGTAGAGAAAAATCTGGCTGAAAAACTCAACGACGGACGCCTGCAGACTCGCTTCCCACCGGAGCCTAACGGCTATCTGCATATAGGGCACGCCAAAGCCGTATGTATGGATTTCGGTATAGCTCAGAAATATGGCGGGGTATGCAACTTACGCTTCGATGATACCAATCCCACCAAAGAAGATGTCGAGTATGTAGATGCCATACGTGAGGACATCAAATGGCTGGGATTTGAGTGGGGCAATGAGTACTATGCTTCGGACTACTTCCAGCAGTTGTACGACTTTGCTGTGGACCTCATCAAAAAAGGGCATGCCTATGTAGATGAACAAACCAGCCAACAAATCGCTGACCAGAAAGGGACACCTACCACTCCCGGAACAGACAGCCCCTACCGCAACAGACCAGTGGAGGAAAGTCTCGACCTCTTTCAGAGAATGAATGCAGGCGAATTCCCCGAAGGAGCGATGACCCTGCGAGCCAAAATTGATATGGCTTCGTCCAACATGCACTTCCGCGACCCCATTATCTATCGTATCATACACACACCTCACCATCGTACCGGCACAAGCTGGCATGTCTACCCCATGTACGACTTTGCACATGGGCAGAGCGATTATTTCGAGGGGGTTACACACTCTATCTGCACACTGGAGTTTGTACCACATCGTCCGCTTTACGACTATTTCATAGACCTTCTCAAGCCACAAGAGAGCAACTACCGCCCCAGGCAATACGAGTTCAACCGACTGAACCTCACCTATACCATGATGAGCAAACGTAAGTTACTAGCTCTGGTACAACAGGGCTTGGTAGCCGGATGGGACGACCCCCGTATGCCTACTCTTTGTGGCTACAGAAGACGTGGCTATACACCTGAAGCAATACGCAACTTTATAGACAAGATCGGCTACACCAAATACGATGGTATGATCGATGTAGCTTTGTTGGAACATGCAGTGCGCGAAGATCTAAACAAGAGAGCTACACGTGTGGCTGCCGTACTGGATCCGATCAAACTCGTCATAACAAACTACCCCGAAGGACAAACCGAACAGTTCGATGCAATAAATAATCCGGAAGACGAAGCAGCCGGTACGCACAAAGTAACTTTTGCCCGAGAGCTGTACATTGAGCGAGAAGACTTTATGGAAGATGCTCCGAAAAAGTATTTCCGCCTCAGCCCAGGGAGAGAAGTTCGCCTACAATCGGCTTATATCGTTAGCTGCACCGGTTGTGCCAAAGATGATCAGGGGAATGTGACAGAAGTCTATGCAGAATATCTACCCGAGACCTTAAGTGGGAGAAGCGATTCGGCTCGCAAATGCAAGGGTACCATTCACTGGGTTTCTTGTACCGACGCCGTGGATGTAGAAGTGCGTCTGTATGATCGACTCTTTATTGACGAAGATCCTTCCGCTGTCGAAGGAAAAGAGCTGGCCGAATTGCTCAACCCCGATTCACTCAAAGTTTTGCACAACTGCAAGGCCGAGCCATTCTTGTTGCAAGGCAAGGCAGGAGATTCCTACCAATTCAAGCGAGTCGGATATTTCTCTCCAGACATCGATTCGACCAAAGAGAAGCCGGTATTCAATCGCACTGTATCGCTGAAAGATACATGGAAGAAAGTGGTAGCAAAAGAATAATCCACCAGCCACGATCTTTAGGTATTGTATATGGAAGCTATCATACAATGGGCGTTGGATCATCTCAACTACTGGACTATCACTTTGTTGATGGCCATAGAGTCGAGTTTCATCCCATTCCCAAGTGAAGTAGTTGTCCCACCAGCTGCTTTCAAAGCAGCCGGTGGGGGCGATCTCAATGTTTATCTAGTGGTCCTGTTTGCCACACTTGGCGCAGACATAGGAGCAGTGATCAACTATTATTTGGCTCGCTATCTTGGCCGGCCCGTAGTGTACGCTTTCGCCAGAAGTAAGTTGGGCAAAGCTCTCATGCTAAGCTCGGAGAAAGTGCACAATGCAGAGGTCTATTTCGACAAGAACGGGGCTATCTCCACGCTCATCGGTCGTCTTATCCCAGCCGTGCGTCAATTGATCAGTATCCCAGCCGGTCTTGCCAAGATGAAACTCCTCCCTTTTCTGCTCTACACCACGATAGGAGCCGGCCTGTGGAACAGTATATTGGCTGCCTTGGGCTATGGCTTAGCCCAAGTACCCGGTATAGAGACCGAACGACAATTGATCGACAAGGTATCGGTCTACAGCCATGAAATAGGCTTCGGCATCCTGGGGATCGTATTGGTTGTCGGGCTGATATACTGGATTCGTCGATATCGTAAGCATAGCAAGAAAGCACAGCCTCGTGCAGGAAACACTGTGACCGAAGACTAAAAAAACTTTTGGCCATATAGCAACAATGGAACTGCTTATCCTCGGCTGTGGGTCAGCTGCCCCAACAACCAAACACCTGCCCAGTTGCCAAATCTTGGAGCACAGAGGCAAACTCTACATGATAGACTGCGGAGAGGGAGCGCAGCTGTCTTTGCGTAAGCACCGAGTGAGTTTTTCTCGCTTGGTGCATATTTTCATTTCGCACCTGCACGGAGATCATTGCTTCGGGCTGCCGGGTATCATTTCCTCCATGGGGTTGCTCGGACGCACGGCTCCTCTCTTTATTCACGGTCCCTCGGGTATAGAGCTGTATTTAGAGCCTATACTCAAATTCTTCTGCGACAGACTACCCTACGAAGTAAAGATTTGTCCGCACGACACCAAACAGATGGCTTGCATATTAGAAACCCGATCGCTCGAGGTGCATACCCTGCCATTGAACCACCGGATCCCCTGTGCCGGCTTCCTCTTCAGGGAGAAAACACAGAAGAGCCACCTGATTGCAGAGATGGCCGAGTTCTACAAAATCCCCGTATCCCTAAGAAAAGACATCATAGCCGGAGCTGACTACACCTGTCCGGATGGGACTCTCATCCCCAATAGTCGTCTGACCAAGCCTGCCAACACCCCGAAAAGCTACGCATACTGCTCCGATACAGCCTACCATCCCCAGCTGATAGAGCAGATAAAAGGAGTCAGTCTGCTGTACCACGAAGCGACTTTTATGGAAAGTGAATGCAAGCGAGCCATAGAAACCTGCCACAGTACGGCCAAAGAGGCAGCACGCATTGCACAACTATCCGAAGCAGAACGGCTGCTGATAGGCCACTATTCAGCCAGGTATACGGATGAGAGTGGCTTGCTACAAGAGGCACGCTCCGTATTCCCCAATACAATCGCAGCCAACGAAGGTATGACAATCGAGATCTGAGCTCCCTCCTCTTTCGGCAGACCTAAAAAGTAAGAAGCCCGACCCTCCAAACAAGAAGGGTCGGGCTTTTTCTGTATTACTCAAATACCTTTCGGGTTGCCCAAACTTTTTACAAGTTCGGATAACCCGAAAGGTTCCCGAGGCAAGGCTTACTTAGCTGGTTGGTTAGCAGCTTTTTCTGCTTCTGTCTTTGTGGAAGAAAGTCTTACTTGCAAGCGGTTATCTTGCTTCATAAACTCCTTCACAAAGTTCTGCAAATCAGTTGTTGTGATTGAGTTGAGTGTATCGAGATAAATACCGGCCCAATCTGCTCCTCTTGTGTAGTAACGCTTGAGGTTGTATAGCCAATAAGCATTCTTGCGCAAGTTTTCTTCGTAGCTCTTACGCATATTAACCAAGGTCTTGTCGAGGTATTCTTTCTTCGGACCATTGTTGGCAATGTTATCTAACTCTACATAGACCAATTTGTTCATTTCGTCTGCACGAGCAGGATCGGTGGGGAAGTTTACCAAGATGTAAGCTTCGTTCATCGGATCAAATTGAACCTCACCAGTTACGCCTACACTGTATGCACCGCCCTCAGCTTCGCGAATGCTGGCGGTGTAACATTGGTCGAGCACTGCTACAAGAGCATCCATGACCAATACATTCTTCAAGTTGTATGGCATCTGAGCATGGATCATATCATAGATCTGAGCCATAGGAGTATCCATATCTTTCTTGTAGAAGAGATCCATCTTGCCTTTGCGCAAAGTCAGCTTCTTGTCTTCATTGGTTTTAGGAGTCTGTTTCTTGTTGGAAGGCAAAGCTCCGATATACTTTTCGATAAGAGGGATCATCGTAGCCTCATCGATATTACCAACGAAGAAGAATTGCATACCATTGGCATTAGCATAGCGTTCTCTGGCAATCTGCATTACTCGCTTGTAGTCTATTTTCTCGTAATCCTCTTCATTAAGCGGTTTGATGATAGGATTATTGTTGTAGAACACATACGCAATAGTATCTCTGAGAGAATAGAGAGGGTTGGTCTTGACGCTCTTGATACGCTCTACCTGACGTTGCTTGTGAGCTTCGTAGGCATCTTGGTCTTCACGCATGTCAGTGAAAGTAAGATAGACAAGCTGCATCATGGTCTCGAAGTCTTTGACCGTGCTGGAACCACTGATCTTATCTTCGTGAAGATCTACAGAAGCAGATACATCCACAGAGCGTCCAGTAAGGGCTTTCTGCAAAGCAATAGCATCAAACTTACCGAGACCTCCAAGATCCAATACATCATTGACGACCTTTACGTTCAATGCATCTTTTTCGCCATAGAGAGAAGACCCACCCTTCTTAACAGCATACAACTGTACCTCATCATCTTTGTAGTCAGTTGTTTTCAAGTAGACTGTAACACCATTTTTGAGTTTCACCTCGGTAGCACCATACATCTGATTCTTTTTCACACTGGCTATCTTACCGCCTTTGGGAGCTCTCTCCATCAAATTGGTATCGGACACCTCTTCCTTGGGAGCCTCTACATCCTGCTTGGTAGCTTGCTTGTACATCTCTGTCAATTCGGCTTCGGTAGGATAAGTGATACCATCTTTCTTAGGGCCGGTTACAGTCAGTACGACATTCTTGTCTACGGAAATGTATTCCTTAATAGCGTTGTTTACCAACTCCAGAGGCAGCTGAGGAGCCATCATCTTTATCATCTCATACTCGGTTTCGATACCGGGGATATAGCCACCATCAATAAAGAAACTCTTGTATTCCTCGGTATAGCTACCATTCGTGCGTTTACCACGCTCATTGTATGAGTTCTCAAAAGACTTGATCAGGTTAGTACGAGCTCTGTCGTATTCGGCTGCTGTGAAACCGAACTTTTTAATCCGCATAATTTCTGCCACCAAAGCATCAAGCGACTTCTTCACCTCATTTTCGCGTGCGATAGCAATGAAGTTGAGAGCGTCCTTAGTTTTTGCGATAGTCATGTACGGCCCCTGATAAGCTCCGGCCTGCAAGAAAGGAGCGTTGGGCTTCATCATCATCTCCATGAAACGTTCGTTGATGATGCTGGAGGCGATACGATTCAGATAGTTGAGCATAAAGCCTGCTACAGTTGCTTTCATTTCACGAGGCATTATATCCCTCTTATACATGATCTGCACTCTGGTGCTGGTCACTTCGGGGTCAGTAGCAATAATGGAGATAGGCTCTTCATTATCTTCTACTTCCACATAATAACGCTCGGCAGCATTTTCCGGAGCCTTGATGTCGGCAAATATTTCTGTGAGTTTTTTCACTACGTAGTCAGGGTCAATATCCCCTACTACAATCACACATTGTTGATCTGGGCGATACCATTTCTTGTAGTAAGCTCTAAGGTCTTCGTGGGGGAAATTATCCACAACCTCCATCGTACCAATAGGCATACGCTTGCCATACTTGTTGTTGGGGAATGCCTTCTCCAAAGTATAAGTCATGGCACGCATATCTCCATTGTCACGGGTACGCCATTCCTCGTGTATCACACCTCTTTCTTCATCTATTTCCTTACCATCAAGTGTGATATTGTTACTCCAGTCGTGCATGATCAAGAGGCAGCTGTCTACCACATTGATGTCCTGCGTAGGAGCATCCATGATCGTGTACACAGTCTCATCAAAAGCTGTATAAGCATTGAGGTCAGCACCAAAGCGGCAACCGATACGCTCCAAGAAGCTGATCAAGTTCTTCCCAGGAAAATTCTTTGTTCCGTTGAACGCCATGTGCTCAAGGAAGTGGGCCAGACCAGCCTGATTGTCTTCCTCCAAAATAGAGCCTACCGTTTGTGCGATGTAGTAGTTAGCCCTCTTTTGGGGGTTGGCATTATGCCTTACGATATAGGTAAGCCCATTGGGTAGCTTACCGTGGCGAACGGCAGTATCAATGGGTAGTGGTTGCATCTGCTGAGCCGACAGAGATACCGGCAAAACAGCAGAGAGAGCCAAAGCGAATACCAGAAATACTTTTCTTAGATTCATACGCTATTGTTTTTAATTTGGATGAATGAATAATATCTAAAACAAAAAATCCCCCGAGGACGACTCGGGTTATTGCCCGCAAATAGCTACGCCAAGCCATATCAGAGCATACCCGTGTATGGTTAATATAGTACAACCTACACGAACACAAATGTAGCAATCTTTTTGTCATTAAAACTGGGGCTACTTTCCCCATTGCAAAGGCAGATCTCCACTGCCGAAAACCTCCTCTCAACAAAGGGCATTACATAGGTTCTTCTCACAATTTTGCCTTAGCTCTCCAGACCTCAGACTCATAACCTGCCTCTCCCCAAATTACTGGCTCCTTTTCTCTTACTCTCATGGATGCCTCGTTCTGACATTCTCCCCATCACCCTTACCTCTCCACGGAAAATTGGAGCTCACAGCATACAATTGTGAGACAAGGCACAAGAAAGCACTGGATAATAGACCTTGGTGATAAATCCCGGCATAGCAGAAACTATTACAGACCATTGGGGAAGCAGTCTTTTTCAGTGGAGCAACTATCGGGTCTTTATCACATGAGGCATAAAATGTAATGATTTGACACTCATGTGTTTGTGCAACCTTCATCGTGAGCTATTTATACTACCCATTCCGATAATGCTTATCAAGTAACCACATCTCTATTCCTCCCCTAAGTGGACGTTTTGGAGAAAAAGAGGATACACTCTTGTGAAAAAAATTCTTTCTCAAAGGTGTTAAACTCAGAAGAGGGAGCATCGCACATATAGCTTGCTAAGCTCCTGATTTAATCCTCGCAAACAGTGTTATATTATGTATTACTATCATTATTTATATTATTACTACAAGCTGTTTTTTGTGTCCGGATTGGAGGCTTTTTGGTTGGTTTTTTCCTCCCTTTTTTGATGCTGACGGGAGTCGTTTTTTACTCACACGGGAGAGAACGAAAATTCTCTCCTGAGAAAAAATTTGCTCTCTCCTGTGTTAGCAAAAATTCTCTCAGGAGAAAAATTCGACCCCTCCAGAACGCCCTATTCATCGGCATTCTGGGAGGCCAATAAAAACCCATAAAAAGGGAATAGATTCACTTGTCTCTATGCTCTCCTTTTCCTCCGTTTTTCCGGCTTTTATTGAGAAGTATGTTTTTACAAAATCTGCATACTTTGACAGCGAGGAATAGGATCTTCTTTCTTCGTTTTTCTCTCCCTATCGACTCTCTTTTTGAATATGCTCCACGAGGCTACACTCGCTACACTACCCAGAAAAACTCAGAGGGCGTGCTACGAAAGATTTTCGATAGCACACCCTCTCCAGTATATTAAGCTATAACTTACTAAAAACCTTAGCGACGAACTATTTGCAGGCTCTTTTCGCCTACCGACAGGATATAAGCAGACGAAGCCAAATTCCGCAAATCTATGAGAGCAGAACCATCTAATAAGACAGCTCTCCCTTGCTCACAATTTCACCATTCATGCTGGAGAATTTATGACCCCATGCAAACGATTTTTCGCAAGAAAATGCCTCTCGGGCTGTATAAGACCAGTGCTATTAGTAGGGGAAAGATGATCCCGTCTCAATTTTACAACAGGGATATAGGCATACATCCATCTGTAAATCAGCATGATAAAAAAGAGCCAACAACACCAAAACAGAAATTTATCACTGTAGTATTGCAGGATTAGAATATTTGCTCTACCTTTGCAGAGCAAAAGGGGAGAAATCCTCAACAGAAGCTGGTGTGGTAGTTCAGCTGGTTAGAATACCTGCCTGTCACGCAGGGGGTCGCGGGTTCGAGTCCCGTCCATACCGCAAAGAAGAAGGATCCTTCAATTTCATTTGGAGGATCCTTCTTTATTTCTGCATACCAGTGAGAAATTAGCTCTTGTGAGTTTAAGGGCACCCCTACGACACATGTTTCTTGCAACCTCGAGAAGCATTTCTCATTCCACTTTTAGTTTGAACAAAAAAAGAGCAACAGCCCAAAATTTATCTTCAATTGAACTTCTTAGCCATATATCCTTGTTAATATACCACGGATACGATTCGGAGGTAGTAAGTTATTCTACAAACTAAATAAGTAGTCTTACGAACCCCAAAGGCAGGTATAACAGTTGATTGTATAAACGTTATGAATAAAAATAAAGATTTAGGATCCTTGGTCACACGCCTCTCTGTGGGCATCATGATGCTACTTCATGGGTTTGCCAAAATCATTGAAGGTATCGAACCCATCCAAAACATGGTCATAGCCAAAGGATTACCCTCATCTATCTCACTCGGCGTATATATGGGCGAGGTAATTGCACCTCTACTACTCATTGTTGGATATCGTACCAGACTGGCAGCTCTAATCCTCGTCCTCAACTGCATAGCTATCATGTGGATCGGAGACTATTCCATCCTCAGTCTGAATAAATTCGGAGGATGGATAGCCGAGCTACCAGGACTCTTTTTATTCGGGGCCTTATCTCTCTTCTTCATGGGAGGAGGCAAGTATGCATTATCCAATAACAACAAATGGGATTAACTCCCAAGCAGGCTGTGCACAGTGTTTCCAAAGTTGTATGACCTTAGAATGGACCAATAAGTACCTCTTAACACCATGCCATTTGCTACCGTAAACACAAAAGACAAGTAATATGAAAACAGTATTGCATCGGGCAAGCACTCGTGGCTTTGCCAATCATGGCTGGCTCAAAAGCCACCATACCTTTAGTTTTGCAGACTACCATAACCCAGAACGTATGAACTTCGGTACACTAAGGGTCATCAACGAAGACCG
This sequence comes from Porphyromonas crevioricanis, assembly GCF_900476255.1. Lineage (NCBI taxonomy): Bacteria > Pseudomonadati > Bacteroidota > Bacteroidia > Bacteroidales > Porphyromonadaceae > Porphyromonas > Porphyromonas crevioricanis. Next base: position 790,842 of record NZ_LS483447.1, on the reverse strand, counting down.
TGTGGCTGGTAGCGAAGGCTTCGGAACACATCCACATCGAGATATGGAGATCATCTCTATCCCTCTCTCAGGGGCACTCAGGCACAAAGACAGCACGGGCGGAGGAGGCGTGATCCAGCGTAACGATATTCAAGTCATGTCAGCAGGTACTGGAGTAACCCATAGCGAATTCAACGATTCGGCCAACGAACCTGTACACTTCTTGCAGATCTGGGTCTTCTCAAGAGAGAGAGGAGTAAAACCTCGATATCAGCAGAAGAAGATCACGGAGTTTGTACAGACAAATAAGTTTCAGCAGATCCTTTCCCCCTATCCCAATGATCAAGGTGTGTGGATCCATCAGGATGCTTGGTTCAGCTGGGGAGACTTCAACAAGGGTAAGACCTGCACCTATACCATCAAACGAAAAGATAACGGAGCCTACTTCTTTGTCATAAGCGGACGGCTCGAAGTAGCAGGTCAAGAGCTCGGCCCCAGCGATGGGTTTGGAGTATGGGAGACCAACGATATCCCCGTACATGCTACCGAAGATGCCGTAGTACTGGTGATGGATGTACCAATGCAACTTCCCGATTATCTGTATTAATCAATAAAAAAGCACAAACGAATGAAAGTATTAGCATTTGCCGGATCTAACTCTCGGCAATCAATCAACAAATCTCTACTCAAATACGCATTAAGCCTCGCAGAAGGAATCGAAATCGAGTGGATTGACCTCAATGACTACGAAATGCCTATCTATTCTGTTGAGCGCAACCAAGAGGGAGGTATCCCTGCTCAAGCCGTAGATTTCAAACGCAAATTAGATGCTGCAGATGCCATTGCCTGCTCTCTAGCAGAACACAATGGAGCATTTAGCACGGCTTTCAAAAACCTCTACGACTGGACTTCGCGCATAGACATGAATATCTTCGGACAGAAACCGATGCTACTCATGAGCACATCTCCTGGGCAAAGGGGAGGAGCCTCCGTACTAAATCTCGCTGCGGAGACTTTTCCTTGGTTCGGTGCAAACATCATCGCCAAATATTCGCTACCCAATTTCGGTCAATCATTCGATCTGACAAAAGGAGCTATCATAGACACCGAAGCAGATCGACAATTGCGTGAGCAAGTAACCCTCTGGAGAAAGGCTCTGGTCCAAAGTGCAGACCAAGCATAAGGTTTGCGATGAACAACAAGAGGGGCTATGGAAAAAGCTAAACTTTTTCCATAGCCCCTCTTAAATGTACCAGAATGTTCAAAATGAGACTTTCGAAGCAGTTCGAGACTCACGTGTAAAAAAGATTCCGAAGGGAGGTCACTTAGAAAGGGTAACCAATAGCAAAATGAACTCCCAATGCATCTCGGAAACTGGGGATGTTGTAATAACCAGATCTGCCCGTATCATAAGGCAAATGCAAACCGATGCCACAGTCTAGTCGAACGACTAAAAAATCTAAATCATAGCGAAGCCCTAAGCCTGTACCCAAAGCCAACTGATCCAAGAAGGAGCCAAAAGAAGCAATATCACGAACTGCACCACCAGGTCTGTTCTCGTCCTGCCGTATCAACCACACATTGCCTGCATCAAGAAAAACAGCACCATCCAAACTCCCCAATAGCTTAAAACGATATTCGGCATTCAGCTCAAGTTTGACATCTCCTGTCTGATCGATAAAAGCATAGCGATTATTCGCCTGAGGGATGAAATAGCCGGGGCCAACGCTCCTCACTGTAAAAGCTCGTATGCTATTGGCTCCACCCACGTAAAACTGTTCACTATAGGGAGCAATCCGTGCATTCCCATAGCTATAAATAAGCCCAGTACCCAAACGGGTGGCCAAGGACTGCTTACGATTGATCCTATAAGTATAGCGAAGCTCGGCAGTCAGCTTGATAAACTGAGAGAAAGGAACTCCCAATGCATCTTTCGTCTCACTATAATCCTTGCCAAACAGCATATAGGTCGTATTAAGCAGATTGCCGGACTCAAATAAGCCATATTCCATCCACAAATGATGTCGCCCCCAACCGGAAAAACGATTGCTGTAAGTATAAATATATCCCATTTGAGGGATGAGGTGGCTGCGCAAACTCAATTCCAATGCCGGATTTTCTCTCAGAATATCATCGAATGTGGGTGTAGTGTACTGTAGTAAATTGTAATTGAGCTTCAGTGGAACAATCTGGTGTCTGTGTGGCTCAGCTGGTTGGAACTCGTATTTAGATTGCAACCCCAAAGAGACCATTCTAAAGAAACCGGCCCGATTGAGCAGCGAGGCTGTGAGGCCAAATGTGGTCGAAGTAGGGAAGAGATAATAGCGGTCTATTTGCCCGGGCCATAGCAAACCGGGGAAGGTGAGGTTCAATCCCGAACCAAATTCATAGCTATTGATGTTGATCGCCTTGCTCCCTTCGGGACGTCTCCCTGTTTGCCATTCATAAGAACCGTAAATATCAAAAGAAAGACGCTCTCCTCCTCCGAAAAGATTACGTTTGGCCATTGTATACTTCAGTCGGGGCCCTACAAAATTATTACTCTTGGTTTTGAGCATCATTTCCAAAGAAACATCCCAGGGCTTATCTTGCAGAACAGAGAGGAGGAGATCCAGCCGTCCCTCGGACGCATCCAAACTATCAGACAGAGGGGCCGGACTGAAACGAAAATCCATTGCTCCGAAAGCTCCTAACTGAGACAGAGCCTGACGGCTAAGCTGCTCAGCTCGTTGAGAATAAATATCATCATTCTGCAATAGGATACGCCTGCGCAACACGCCGGGGCGTACCAAAGGATTTTTGCCATAAAAATGGATCTTGAGACCTTCATAGACAATAGAGTCTGTAGGAGCCTGCCCCGCTTCTCCTGGGATTGAGATAGTAAGCTGTCTCATATGCCAACGTTTGAAAACTTGCTGAGGTAAACCAGGGACAAAGCGAGGCTGCAAAGCTATCCGACCAGGCTTATTGAGACTGTCAGCCTCATAAGTGATAGCATCGGGGGAAAAGAAATAATAGCCCTGATCGCGCATAGTGGCAGAGATATCTTCACGCTCCTTCAGCAAATTCTCCAGAGAGAATGGGGATTCCTTCTTCAGATATGCGTATTTCCTTTCCCGAAAGACAGTACTATCCGGGAATTGACTAACCGGCAAAGGATGTACACTGTCGAGCAAAACGACCGGCCCCATATCTATGAAATAGCGAATATGCGCTTTGAGAGAGTCTCGTTTGGTCTCTATCACTTCATATCTGGCCGAACTATGGAAATAGCCATTCTCTCTCATTATACCCACCGCTACCTTACAGCGGTTTTCAGGATTGACCGAACGAATAGTAACCGGCTTGGAAGCAAACTTCTTGTATATCCACCTACCAATTCGAGTCGAATCGTTAGAATACTTATTGTGTATCCACAGGCCAATGGGGGGGATAAAAGGTACCTGCCTACTACTGCCGAAAAAGGCATTATTCGGAGCAGCCGAGATAGCAGCCTCTACCCCGGAGAGTGTTTTTTGTCCGTGAACACTTCGATCCTGAGAAGTGATACGTGCCTTTTTCATCCCCACATAGAGTTTGTCGCCCTCATTCAAGACAGAAGAGACCGAGCAACTACTCAACAAGAGGAGAGAGGCAAAGAAAAAGAAAAACAAACGATACTTCATCATTCTTCGGACTGAGAGATGGCAGACTTTTGTTTGGTAGGAGTTGAGGCTGATTCCTGTTTACGCCGCAAGAACTCAAACAGATTGGAAAGGCGCATCAGCTTACGACGAATCAGATAACTGGCCCCCGTCTCCGTTATCTCCCCCTCAAACATACTGTCGTTATTCCGGTGATGGAAAAGGCTCAGATAGCGAGAACCGGCACGATCCAATCGGTATTCTAATGTTACGTTATCAATGAATGTCTGCTCCCTATTCGTCACATTGGCCCCTGTCTGTACTTTGCCACCTACCATCAGACGAATACGATCATCAAAGAAACGCCGACTAAAACTATAAGTGTAGGTAATATCGCTGGGGGCAGCAGACGCACCTTCTCTATTCTCCATACCTATGCTTATATCGGAGCCTTCGAGCAACTTGTTGGTCATGCTGCTCAGCTCAGACTGTATCAAAGCACTGATTGCACTATCAAAGGTAAGATTGGAGCTGCTGCCTCCTCCGGCCAAATACATACCTGTCGCCATCAGACCGATAGCCTGTTTCCCTCGTTCTTCCGGTCCCATAGACTTGATAGCCGTTTGCATATTGAGATCCTCCGGAGCGTCTAAGTCGAATTTCAGTTTCAGCTTGCTCAAGTTCTCTTTAGCTATGATTCCGACATCAAAGTTTACCTTGCGGCCCTTCTCGCTACCCTCTTCCACAACATCAGCTCGGATGCGCTGCATGGCTCGGAAATTAATATACGGATCGGCCACATTGCCACTCCAGGAGATATAGCTTGTCGGAGCCACATTAAAGAGCTTAGCCCCCACCACGGGCAGAGTGTAGCGAGCTGTTCCCCCCCCACTTATTTCGTAACGACCCGTAAGACTCATCTCACCATAAGGAGGATAAGAAAAGGTAAGGTCGCCTCCTCCGGTCAGCTGCACGTAGTCTGAATGACCAGCTTGCAAATCAACTCCGACCTGTACAGCCGGGTCTATATGCAAATTCAGCAGGATATCCAGACGTCCCAAGCTAAGCTCCGGCATCTCGGCCTTGGGTCTGTAGAGAGAATCGGAAAAATCAACAAAATCGACGAGCCCGGCCATTCGGTCTTTGGGTTTAAGGGGGCTATCCGTATAAATGTATGTACAATTGGTATTTCCGAGCACATCTACCTTTCCTCTGATTTTGAGCTTATCCACAGCTCCTTTCAGGCTAAGATCGGTAGACATAAACAGTTTGCCATACAGCAAATCGCCCTCCTTTGCCTCCTTACTATTGACAATCTGCAAATTATTAGCCTTGATACGCAAATCAGTATACATAGCCGGCTTGCCAAAAAGACGGAAATAACCATCCACACTCAACGGTTCCCGCCTATTAGCATCGGTATAGAACTTATAGTTATCGAAGAATATAGTTGAGTGATCGAATCGCAAAGCTGTGGAGTCTGTATAGATAGTCGTACCTAACTGAGGAACGTGCGCTCCTGCCGAACTAAAGAAGACTTCACCTCCTATGGCAGGCTTATCTGTTGGCCCGTCCACATCCAAATTTCCATTGATTGTTCCGAACAGGCGTGTCGCACCAGCTCCCAGTATAGGATTTGCGATCGTAAGAGGGAACTCGGCAAATTTCACATCAGCTTGAATGGAAGAAGCTTTCACCCCTCCCAGATTGTATATTCCATCAAATCGCAAAGCTGTATTTCCATTGTAGCTGAAATCAGCTGTCACATAGTGAGACTGTTTATTACGTGGCTGATAAAACATAGCCATTGCCAAATCTCCGACCTCACGTCCCTCAAAAGAAAGCTGATTTATGGAAATATCTCCTGTCCCAATCATATCATCCCAAGAGATATTCTCGGTCTGTAAACGCAAATCGGCAAACATCATTCCTCCCAAAGTATTCATCCCTGGCAAAAAGTGCAGCAGAGGAAGGCCTAAACGCTCTATACTGAGCCGTATCTCCTGCTCTTTCCTTTCTTCTGGCCCCGTCTTTAGACGCAGAGCAGCCCTATCTTTAGTAAGAAATTCCAAGTCAGCCTTTAGTTGTTTGGCTCCTTTGTAGAGGTAGAGTACATTGCCCTCATTGACCGTAAGAGGAAATTTTTGGATAATCAGCTGCCCCAAATACGGTTCCACATGCACACCATACCCCAAACTGTCTACAAAAGCTTTCATTCCTAACTGGTGCAATGGCTGCTTGTTGGCATCCAACATTTGAGCCCGCACAGCCAAAGCATTGAGGGAAGCCCTCCCTCCAACCGACAATTCAAATGGTTTTTGAGAGCGATAAGCCTGTTTCTTGACCAAAAGTTTGAAGTCGAGAAAATCTGGATAAGCTGGAACGGTATCTGACAAATCTTCGGTTCCATTACGAGACAAATGTTCCACGCTGCCATGGTAGGCAGGCATGTATAGAGGAGACTCCATTGGGCCAAAAAAACCTCTGCTTGTACCTGCCCCAATGAGAAATAGGATCTTGTCTATGCGTGTCGTATCCTGCTGGAATCCAACTAAGTCTACAATAGCTTCGATGCCTTTTTGTTCCCCTGTAAAGATGGCTGCACTGGCATTTTTGTAGTATATCCCTTTATAGCTCAAATAATCTCTAAGTGGATTATTCTGTCCCATTGTGAGGCTTACAGAGGCATTAGGCAACAGCGTGTATAGTTGATCTAAGGAGTGGTGGCTATAAGCCTCGGGCATCTGAGCCAAAGAAATTTCCTGCTGCACAAAATCATTGATATGCCCGAGGACCTTGATCAGATCGTCTATGCCGTGATTCAGATTTGTTTCGACAGACAAATCTCCGGCCATCAACTCTGCACTGATATGCTCTGGCAAGGTCTTCAGATTAAGACTTATCTCTTGCGGAGTCAAATGGTCCTGCCCAACAGAAACTCTCAAGTCTCTGAGAATAGCCGATAGGGTATGTGTCTCCTTGAGATTAGAGCGAAACTCCGCAGCAAGAGTGGCCGATAGAGCCAATGGAGAGTCGGTCATCCGCATGGTTTGCAAATCGATAGTATCGACTTTCAACATGAGGCCTCCGGATACTTCCTCCCTGCTGATAAGCACATCCAAAATACCTCCAAAAGATAATCCTTCATTGGGGCTGGCAAAAGAAGCCCCCAAAGCTCCTTCTTCCAGCTTAGCATCTATACTGATACTATCGAAACGATAGGAGGCATAGTCCAACCTATCAATTCGGGACTCCAACTTGGCCTGTGTTCCCTTCTTGAATATGTCGAAATCCTTTCCCTCTGCTCTTATTGTAGCATCTACAAATCCAATGGAATCGTAAGGCATATAGCGCATTAGATTCAAACTCGAAGTTTGAGCATCCAACTCATATTTGCGACTAAGAAGATCGTAGAAACCTTTCAGATCCAAACCTCGATCCTCATCTCGGACTTGCAACTGCACAGCATAACGACTTCCTCTGGCCGAAAGGGTAGCCTTGAGGTTTGTCTTATCCGGGAGCCTGTAACGCTGCAACACCTCCGGGCCGGCGAAAGCGAGTAATTGCTGTGCATTCCGATGTGCAAGAAAGTTCAAGTCTATCTGGCCCCCACGCTTGGCATGATTCTGCAAATGGAGTATCTCTCCCTTTCCTCTTATATCCGCGTAACCGGGCCAATTGACATACAGCCTTTCTACCTGTATACGGTCTATCCCCCCCTTCCTTTAGCTACGATCTTTATATCCGGCAATTTTTCATCCCCCATATTGCCTCCGACATAACCAGCGGCCTGCCCTTTTCGCACACTTTGGGTAAGACTTATACCCGTTATATGAGCAATGTCTTTTGGCGAAAGTGAGGCTGAAAGGTCTACCCGGCTATCCTTATATTTTCCTGCGGAGAAAGAATCAAAAGGTATTTCAAAACTCCCACTAAGTAAAGAATGCTGTGTGCGGAGCTGCATGTCTCGGACAGCCAACCCGAGCGAGTCCATGCTATACCGAGCTTTGAGTTGCTCTATCTGGAGACCGGATCGCTCTCGGACAGAGCCTGAAAGCAAGTTTAACCGCAGGGTCGTTCTTTGGGAGAGTAGATCTCTAAGCTCAACATCCAGCCCGGCAACTTCTATGTGACCATAGTCCATCACCACTGGCTCCTTGGGCTTGGATAAATCTCGATCATAAGAGCCCTTGGCATTTTGTATACGGGCATGCCCCACCGTATATAGATTATCCTCCAGTCGCCCTTCGACATTGGAGATCGTACCAGACTCGATGTTGGCAGAGGTATATACTTGGTTAAAAGGCAATTCGATACGGGCTGAAATGCAATCTATATCCAGACTGCTGAGAGTAAAAAACCACTTAAGTGGCTTCTTATCCGTTTGTGTTGTATCAGGGACAGTATCCGTAGAGCAAAAATAAAAGTCTGTATTGCGCAGTAACCACCGACCCAAATCGGCTTTCTGCTCATCAAGATCAAGGGCCAAAGGGCCGGTCTGCAACTCCCCCACCTTTGCTCGCAATTTGAGCAGTCCTGCCGAATCTGTATAATTGACAGAGGCATCGAACAAGCCAAGGCCACTGACTTCTACTTGCTTGTGAAGTAAAGGAAGCAAAGCAACATCGACTCTCAACTCTCCCACCTTTGCCATTGTATCTCCATTCGACTGTATGGCTTGTACTTCTTGTACTGTCAGGCTCAGAGGGAAACCGAGACGAAGTTTTCCAACAGAGATATCCATACCCGTGGCTTCGGAGACCTTTCGCTCTATTATTTCGGTTGCCCACTGTTGTATGGGAGGCAAATAGAGCAAAACGGCCAGCAGCAATACCAGGGCCGGTGGGGCGAGAAGTATTCCGACGAGGATACCTCTATAGTGTCTCTTGAAAAAATTCATCCGTGAGGTAGGACGAGTATACGAGGTTATCGATTAGTACGTCTTGAGGACTTTGAGCAACTTTTCGTCTTGTGTCTTGAGATCAAAGTATCCTCCATTCATGGCTTTGTGCCAAGTCCCATAGTTGGGGTTGGGTAAAACGATAAAGCAGTGTCCGAACTCCGATGCAAAGGAGTCCAAAGCCTTGTCTCGCACAGAAGGATCAGCAGAATCGAAAATCGAATGAAAATCCCCCAAATTATCTCCCAAGTACATCACAATCTCATAATTGCGTAAGACTTCATCTCGGCGAGCCTGTTTGTCAGAGGTATTTTCTCGAGTAAGCAAATGCGCCTCATCGGCATAAGGGAAACCGAACTTGCGAAGATTTCTCAATGTGCCATCTCGCTCGGCAGCATTGCGATTGGAGATATAAAAGACAGTTACGCCCTTGTCAGCTGCATGTTGGAAGAAACGCACAGCCCCAGCCAGAGTGTCAGCTTCAGCACGATTGCACCACTCCGTCCATGACTCGCTATTGTAGTCATTTCCTTTGAGAGCTTCATGCACACTGTTGGGTGTATTGTCCAATATGGTCTCGTCTATATCCGTAACTATGGCAATAGGTTTTTCCACGGCCGGTCTCATGGCTGAAGTCAAGTGGTCAATCCTATCGGTAGCAACATTGTAGGCCTGCAAGCAAAGGGCCTTGTATTCGGCCGAATGCTGTATCCAGGCAGAGGTATAAAGTTTGCCACCAAGAGTATAGTGTCCATCGGGTAACTGATGGGCTGACCTACGCGACGAACAGGCCGACAAAGAGAACAGCAAGACGCAAGAGAAAATGGAAAAACTCGATTTGATGTTGTTTGTTTTCATAGTATTTATTTAGACGTATGCCTTTGATAACATTTGCGGCAGAGAGGTCTGTATTCGCCCAATTCGCCGAGCATCACTTGTTCTGACCCTTCCACCAAACGATAGCTATAGCTGGCCGGATGACCACAATCTACACAGATAGCGTGTACCTTGCTCACAGAGTCGGCTATTGACAGCAAGTGGGGCATGGGGCCAAATGGTCGGCGCATAAAATCCATATCCAAGCCGGCTATCACGACACGCACTCCGCTATCGGCCAGAGCCGACACAACGTCAGGAAGCTGCTCGTCGAAAAACTGCGCCTCATCTATCCCCACAACATCCACATCCGAAGCCAACAAAAGGATATTGGCCGAATTGTCTACAGGAGTTGAAGCAATGGAATTGCGATCGTGCGATACAACCTCCACATCATCATATCTGGTATCTATAGATGGCTTGAATATCTCTACTCTTTGTTTGGCAATCCCAGCCCGACGCAAACGACGTAGCAGCTCTTCTGTCTTGCCACTAAACATCGAACCACAGATAACCTCTATCGATCCCCGCCGGCAACTGTCTGCGCAGTTGCTTTCTATTTCTGTCTGGTCCATGAATTTTGGGAAAATAGATGCTCCACAAAGGTATACAAAAAGGGAGGTTTCTTCGCACAAAAGACACACATCACAAAATCCTTTTGCACAGCCATCTACCCGGACTTCTCTATCGTGTAGAAATAAGCCAAGGCCTATCTAAAAAATGGCAAGGACAAGGTTTTTCAGACAGTCCAAGCTCGAAGCTATTACTCCTTGTCATCCGAGCGAGTCAAGAGCTTGGGGGGGTGTGGTCCTTTTTCTTCCTCTCTTTCTGTTCCTTCCGGGACGAAGGGCAAGAAGAGCATCCGCAGCAACCCGATTCGTTTGCTACAGGAGCTCTCCACCAACGGACAATCCGGTAGATGATATAGATCAATACACCGGCCCCTACGAGGTATGTGAAGTAATCTTGCCACATGGCATCTATCCTATTCGCGGTAATAAAGGCGTTTCACTCTAGGAGAGAGAGAGGAGAGTAGCTCATATGGGATTGTATCGAGCCGGGTTGCTATCTCTTCAATAGGGATACGAGGATCACCGAAAAGAGTAACACGCTGCCCCTCAAAAGCATTAGCCTCAGTGACATCTATCATACAGGTATCCATGCAAATATTTCCCACGGTAGGACAGAGTTTGTCTCCGACCAATACTTGTCCAACTCCCAAACCAAGGCAACGCCTATACCCATCAGCATAACCAATCGGAAGCACAGCGATACGCATATTATGATCGCACACCCCCTTACAGCCATAGCCTACGGGCTCTCCTGCAGGTATTTCTTTGATTTGCAAAATAGTAGAGCGCAGACGCACCACACCCTGCAGTCCCTCTCTGCCGTTAGGACTGATCCCATACAATCCGATACCAAGGCGCACCATATCATACTGATACTCAGAGAAACGTTCTATCCCAGCCGTATTGAGGATATGCATCAAAGGCTTATTGGGCAACCGGGCAGCGAGTGCATGAGCTGCATGATCAAAGGTTCGTATCTGTTGCAGAGTAAACTGGTCGAACTCCGGTGTATCTGCTGCTGATAAATGAGAAAAGATACTGGCAACCTCCACCTCAGGATGGAGCAAAAGCAACTGCGCAAGCTCATCCATATCATTGGGAGAAAAGCCCAAACGATGCATCCCGCTGTCTACCTTGATGTGAATAGGATAAGACCGGAGTCCGTGCTCCATAGTTGCCGCCATAAACTTCCGCAGCAAGGAAAAGCTATAGATCTCCGGCTCAAGTTTGTATTCCAGCAAAGTACTCCATGTTGTCGGCTCGGGGTTCATCACAATGATAGGCATACGCACTCCTCTCTCCCTCAATTCTTTTCCTTCATCTGCCACAGCAACAGCCAAATAATCAACATGGCAGTCTTCCAATGTTTTGGCAAGCTCATAGGATCCCACACCATAGCCACGTGCCTTGACCATACAAATCATTTTGGTCTCGGGCTTGATAAGAGAGCTGTAATGCTCCACATTCTGTGCAATAGATTGCAGGTTGATCTCCAAAGTTGTCTCATGTACCTGCTTAGACAATCTGTCGCAAATCTGCTCAAAGCGGAACTGCCTTGCCCCTTTGATCAAGATACAGGCTCCAGAAATGGATTTAAGTTCTTGAGATTCAAGCAAATCGGCTGTTGTTTCGTAGAAAGAACAATCGATCCCTTCGAAAGACGTTCTTTGTTTGGCCAGCTCTCTTCCCACAGCAAAAAACTTATCCACCTTGCGGTCGCGTATCAAGGCGGCTACATTGCGATAGAGCGTTTTGGGCAACATTCCGCTCTCCAATATATCACTCAAGATCAGTACCCGTCTCATCCCTGGCGTACGAACCCTGCGCTGCTGAAAGTCCAAAGCTATATCGAGGGAACCATAATCGTTGTTGTACGAATCATTGATTACGATATTTCCATGGTTCCCCTCTTTCAATTCAAGACGCATAGCCACCGGCTCCAGTTTGAGGAAAGGATCGGCATTGCTCAGCATGGCTGGTTTGAGGTAAAGCAGCACAGCAATACAGTGAATCACATTCTCGATAGAGGCCTTGTCGGTAAAAGGAATCACAAAGCTCTCTATCAAACCCATGAAACATACTGTAATGGAAGTCATTTCTTCAGTCGAAGTCACATCTTCCACAAAAAGCGGGGCCGAACGATCCCTCATGCTCCAACCCAGGCCACGAGCCTCCAGACCAGAGGATCGAATTGCATTGCGAATAAGTTCATTATCGGCATTATAAATCACAACCCTACAATCCAGAAAGAGCAGCAACTTCTCCTGCAACTTCTCTTCCATGGTTTTGAAATTCTCTTGATGAGCCGTGCCGATACAAGTAAAGACACCGATAGTCGGCTTGATAATCCTGGCCAATCGGGCCATCTCACCAACTCGAGAAATACCGGCTTCGAATATCCCCAGGTTATGCCCCTCTCCCATATTCCAGACACTCAAGGGGACCCCGATCTGAGAGTTATAACTACGTGGGGAACGGACAATAGAGAAATCTTTGCGAAGCAGCTGGTTCAAAAACTCCTTTACAACTGTCTTACCATTGCTACCCGTGATCCCTATCACTGGATAGGAAAACTTCTTGCGATGAGCAATAGCCAATAGTTGCAGAGCCTTGAGCGTATTCTCCACCCGAAAGAAATTGGCCTCCGGAAATAAATCTATCCACAAATGGAGAGGTTGCTCTATCATAAAGCTACGCACACCACGGCCATACAACTCCTCTATATATTTATGCCCATCTCCATGCTTGGAGACAAGAGCTATGAACAGAACTCCCTGCGGATTAGTCAGAGAACGACTATCGGTAAGCAGGATCGTAATATCCCCCTTGTGCTGCAATCGAGATTCCAAGACCTTGCATACATCCGTAACTTCAGAGACAGATACCATGATAGTAGATTGTTAGATGTTTATATAAGGGTATTTGGCCCGAATTTGTTGCCTTTTTACTTCTATTTTTTGCTGCAATTCATCAGTGGCAGATGGTTGCAGAGGGCGGTGATTTTGCAGCAGGCGAAGTGCACGAACTTGAGACATGGCTTCTCTGACCGATTCTTCTATCAAAGCATCGGTAAATCGCTCCCGTATGATACGTACGGCCAAGGCAGATGGGTGCTTGAGGTCGTCTGCATAAAAACGATAATCTCGCAGTTCATCCATCATAATCTCAAAAGCAGGGAAATAGTGCACTCTATCAGGGGCAATTGTTTGCAACTCATTACAAAGCAAGAGGAGTTTGGCCTTACTTAGAGCATTAGCCGTAGCTCCGTCACCCAAATGACGTATAGGGCTCACCGTCAGAAGGATATTTAGCCGAGGATAACAGGATAGCAACTCCTGTACAAGACCCGACCACTTGTCAATCAGCTCCTGCAGAGGTACGTCTCTACGCAAAAAACGATCAGCCGGCAACTTGTGACAATTGGCCACCACTTCTCCGCTCTCACGCAAATGATACACCCGAGCCGAACCGAAAGTAAGGGCCAAAAGCGAGCAAGAAGGCAAGAGACGAGCAGCTTCTGACAACTGCGTATTCATCGCTTCCAGAGCCAACTCAACACTGGGATGAGAAAAAGAGCTGTGGTGCATATAACTACTCCAGCGACCTTCATAAAAAAACAAATCCGAAGACAAAAAAGGATCAGGCTGTCGCAGACGGTCGATAGCTCCGGCCATGGAAAGCGGATTGTACAAGACTCCAAAAGGATTGACCACAGTGGGGAAAGCCAGCTCCGAAAGGTAATCTCCGATATGACGAGAAAAACAAGAGCCGAGAAAAAAGATGCAATCCCGATAGCCGATGCGAAAAGGGTAACGGGGCAGTACAACCGGAGTGGAAAGTTCTATCATTGAGGCATTGGCACCCTGCTATAAGGTCGGTCTCCGTCCAAAAAGCCGAGTACATTGTTACACAACTCCACGGCCATCTCTACCCTGCTATCGTAGGTTTGAGTACCGATATGCGGAGTCAGACAAACATTGGGCAAATCATAAAGCTCGGGTAAAGGTTCGTCATGAAACTCAAAGACATCCAAACCGGCTGCCGCAATGAGGTTTGTTCGAAGAGCTGCTACCAAAGCATGCTCATCCACCACAGCCCCACGAGAAGTATTGATGAGAATGGCAGAGGGCTTCATCATCTCGAACTCCTTCTGCCCTATGTAATGGTGTGTATCGGGAGTATAGGGTGTGTGCAGGGAAATGACATCGGAGCGTCTGAGCAGCTCCTCCTTGTCTATGTATTCGATATCCAAACGCTCCTCATCCAACGGATCCAGGCGATGACGTTTATTGTAGAGGACTTTCATTCCAAATGCCTTACAGCGTCTGGCTACTGCGGCTCCGATATTACCAAAACCCAATATGCCTATTGTCTTGCCATAGAGGTTGGAACCTAATCGGGAGAGACGCCCTCGATCGACTTTCTCACGTTCGCAGCGGAAGACCTTGTCCCATTCGCATATCCGGCGCGTACAGCCCAATAGCAGTGCCAAAGCCAAATCTGCGGTAGGCTCTACCACAGCATGGGGCGTATTGCACACCACGATCGAGCGACGTGCTGCTGCGGCCAAGTCTATATTATTGTAGCCAACAGCATAGTTGGCAATCAGACGCAACTGGCTGCCACGCTCTATCAGTTCGCTATCCACTGGTATATCAAATACGGAACAGAGAACCTCATATTCAGGTATCATCTCCAAAAGCTCCTCGCGACTAAAATCTCGCCCCTTGGGAGGGAAAGTAAGCTCATGCTTGCGTTTCAATTCCTCAAAACCTTCTTCAACTGTGTCGAAGGCGATCAAAATCTTTGCCATATCTCTATAGTCTATTAGTAGACAGATGTCGTTTTTTGTGTTTTCGCAAAGTTAAGAGATAATTGCTTGCAAGCCTAAGCGAAAAGGCGGCAGGGAAAATAGGTTCAGATAGAGGCTTTACTCGAGGCTAACTGTCGAAACAAACCCTTTTGAGCGGGTCTCAAAATGACAAGTTTTACTTACCATTTTGTTGACTTTGCAGAATACGGTAATCTCGAAATTGGGATTGAGAGTGCAGAGAATATACTTGTCATATATGACCAGGCCCGAATGTCGATAATAAGGCAGCGAGTGCTGCGTCATGCAACAGTATCGAAACCAACGTCTACGAAACGAAGCAACAGGAGGCTATGCCATGGTTTCGAATGAGCGAATACGACAATGGACCACCTCGTCTATCGACAGGGCAGTCCATTGTTTGTCTCAAAGAGGGATCCGATCCTCCTCTTATCAGAAAGCGTAAGTCCGGATAAAGTCCGTAGCCAGCTGTATTTGTCTATACATCACGACATCATCCTCTACTCTGGGGACGTTGATACGCAAGGCAGCCAACATAGCCTCCAATTTGGGAGATGTGCGTGTCGGTCTTCTAAACTCGAAAGCCTGAGCTGCGTTAAGCAACTCAATACCAAAGATGCGCTCTATGTTCTCAATCAGTGGGATGAGCTTAGTAGCAGCATTCGCACCCATGGAGACATGGTCTTCCTGCCCGTTGCTTGATACAATACTATCACTGGCGGCAGAGTGGCAATACATCTTGTTTTGGCTTACCATAGCAGCCGCAGCGTACTGCGGGATCATAAAGCCACTATTCAGACCGGGATTAGCTACGAGAAACTCGGGCAAATCTCTCAAGCCCAATATCAGCTGAGCTACACGACGCTCAGAGATATTACCCAACTCAGCCAAAGCGATGGCCAAGAAGTCATAAACCAACGCCAAAGGCTGACCATGGAAGTTACCCCCAGATACCACCATGTCATCATCGGGGAATACTGTGGGATTATCGGTCACGCTGTTGATCTCCGTCACAACCACCGAGCTGACATAGTCGATAGCATCGCGGCTGGCTCCGTGCACCTGCGGAATACAACGGAAGCTATAGGGATCTTGCACTTGCTTCTTGGGTTTGGCCACCTGTTCGCTGCCCTCCAGCAATTCACGCATATGACGAGCTACAGTGAGCTGCCCCTTGTGTGGGCGAATAGTATGAAGTCTGTCGTCGAAAGGAGCTACCAATCCGTCGAAAGCATCCAAAGACAAAGCTCCCATATAGTCGGCTATATTCATCAAGCGGCGAGCCTTGAGCAAGGCATAAACGCCATGTGAACTCATAAACTGTGTACCGTTGAGCAAGGCCAATCCTTCTTTGCTCTTCAGTGTCACAGTATCGAGTTTCAGCTCTGCAAGTACTTCGCATGAGGGGCGTTTGCTTCCCTTGTAGTTCATCTCTCCCTCTCCGATCAGGGGGAGGAAAAGGTTGGCCAAAGGGGCCAAGTCTCCGGAGGCACCGAGAGAACCACGATCATAGACAACAGGCAAAGCTCCGGCATTCAAGAAATCAAGAATGCGCTGCACAGTCACTACCTGCACACCACTGTTGCCGATAGACAGAGCATGAGCCTTGAGCAAAAGCATCAGGCGCACAATGTCCGGATTTACCTCATTGCCACAGCTGCAAGAGTGACTCTTAACCAGATTTTCCTGCAAACGGGTCAATTCGTCTGCACTGATTGATCGATTGCAAAGCGAACCGAAACCAGTCGTAATCCCATAAAGAGGTCGGTCGCTCTCCTTTACTTTATTATCGAGATAGTTGCGGCAATGCTCAATTCTCTTTACAGCAGCATCGGACAAACGCAACTCGAAGTCTCCGTGGAGAAACTCCTCTAAGAAGTCAAGAGTAAGATCTTGAGCCCCTACTTCGTATATTTTCTTAGCCATAATGATCAAAGCTGGGTTTTGGTGTATTCGATGATAGCAGCTTCGCGCTTGGTTGTATCCGCCTCGATGTGGTCAGCCTCTGCCTGCAGCTGAGAAACAAACTCCTGATCCTTGATAGATCCAAGATTGATTCGCACATTGAACAAGGCACCATAGATAGCTGTGCGAGCGCACATCATAGCTACACAGCCATCCGTGATGGCATTTTGGTTGCCATGACGTACCACCTGCTCGATATTGTCCAACAAAGAGTAAGTGCGACGAGCCACTTCCATAGGCACACTGGCTGCAATCTTCGTTGTCTCTTGGATCTTGGCCGAGCGAGCAGCCTTTTCTTCATCCGTATCCTTCGGCATCTTGAATGCATCGAATACCAAATTGTAGGCATCGCTGTCACGATCAATATCCAGCACCAATTCTTTCTGGATAGCGGCAGCTTCGCCGGCAATACGCTTCATTTGCTCCTCTACCTCGGCATATTTTTTCTTACCGATAGTCAGATTGGCTACCATTTCGGCAAGCGCAGCAGCAATAGAACCATTGAGAGCAGAAATACTGCCACCTCCGGGCACCGGTTCCTGTCCGGCTGTTTCGGCCAGAAAACCCTTTACAGTTAGATCTGTAAGCATAAGTAATTGATATTGTATTTAGTTTGTGGTATTACTATTTCACAGCTCCGTCCTCGGCCAAGCATATACATGACCATCTTTCACCGTTGCTCGAACCAAATTCATAGCAAAGTGATAGGAAAGGAACTTATATGAGGGATAACGAATGATACACAAATCTCCGGGTTTGCCCTCGTCTATACTACCCGTCTGATCGGCCAAGCCAAGCGCAGCTGCCCCATTGATTGTAAGGGCTGTAATAGCTTCTTCCACCGTCATATTCATGTAGATCGTCGCCAAAGCTATCAAAAGTGGCATGGAACAGCTAAAGCATGAACCCGGATTAAGGTCACTGGCAAGAGCTACAGCACAGCCGTTGTCGATCATCTTACGCCCCGGAGCAAAAGGCTCTTTGAGGCTGAAAGCAGTAGCCGGCAAAAGAGTTGCAACGGTCTGTGAATTGGCCAAAGCCTCTATCCCCTTATCGGAGATCTGCAAAAGGTGGTCGGCAGAGAGACAACCCAGCTCGGCAGCCAACTCAGCACCGGCGAAAGAAACGATCTCATCGGCATGCATCTTCAACTTCAGGCCAGCCTCCTTGGCTGCCGCCAGATAGCGACGGGTCTGGGCGTGGTCAAAGACTCCCTTTTCCGTAAAAATATCACAACAGCGGGCAATGCCCTGCTTCATCACAGCCGGAAGTACTTCTCTGTTGAGATAATCGATGAATTCATCCTCACGACCAGCATATTCGGGAGGTGTACTGTGTGCTCCCATATAGGTTGGAAAAATCGTCATCGGATGCTCCTGCTGCAACTCTGCTACGACTTCCAGCTGCTTCAACTCGGCCTCCAGCTCCATACCATAGCCACTCTTGGCCTCCACGGTAGTGACACCTTGTGCCAGCATTGCGTCCAAATGCGCACGGGCCGACTCTTTGAGCTGCTCCTTCGATTCGCCTCGGGTGGCTTTCATCGTGTTGTTGATCCCCCCTCCGCGCTCCATGATGCTCATATAGCTGTCACCACGCAGACGCCACTGAAACTCGTCTTCGCGAAATCCGCCGAAAACCAGATGCGTATGGCTGTCTACAAAACCAGGCAACACACAACAGCCTGCTGCATCATAGACATCACAGCCTTTCGTCAGTTCAGGGTCTACACCGTCCATAAGTCCAGCATAGGCAATTTTCCCCTCTCGTATCACTACAGCTGCGGGGCCTTCTATCAGGCCGATATCGTTCATCGCTTCGGCTCCTCTCTTGGCCTCCCTACCCGAGCAGGTAACCAACTGAGCGATGTTTTTGACAAATAAATTCTTGCTCATATCAAGTGAGATATTGTTTGCTTTTGCCACATACAAGGCTATCGCCACCTGTGACTTACCACTTTGATAGAGACATTGCAAGAAACAGTCGGATCTCAACACTTGAAAAGAAAGGCCCCAAGATTAAGGGGCCGAGAATCGAGAACCCAAAATACATACCCCGATGCGTGCAAACAAAATCAGAAGCAACACGGCGAGAGTATGTGGTGCAACGGCCACTTCAAAGTATCCACAAAGATAAGTCTAAATAGGTGACCGGCATACGCCTCCTACAAAATCGCCAAAGGGTGCATATTCCGGCACTCAAAGCAGCAGCCTCTCTCCCATAGTTCCTAAAGTTTACACCCAATCAGAGGTATTCGACTTTCTCTGTTTCCGTTACTCCATACCTCGTCGATATAACCTTGCCCAGTCGAGCGTATTGGTCAATACCTTGGCGGATTGCCGTAATACCCATCGACAATACCGTCTCGCACATCCACTAAAAAATCGGGAGTCTTGCCGGATTTTATATCTCTAGCAATATCCAAACCATCAGTAATCATCAAATAGGCAAAAAGACCTACGACAATAGCTATCAGGATCTTTCCAAGACTCCATTCTTCTTTTTTAAGACCAGCACCCTGCTGCTTTTTCTCCAACTTCATCACCAAGCTCTTTATTCTTTATTCTCTATTCTCTGCAAACAACACCACGAAAGGCCTCATTACTCCTTGCAGGAACTCTTCGGGCATCCTGTTGCACCCCCATACAAAACCGTTTTTCGATCCCTTTGCGTGGAGAGACTGAACGATCTGCCTCCAGCTTCACATTCTCGTATATGTCCTTCGCTTTCCTGTTTATGTTTTTTACCAACCAATCGACTCAAAGGCCCTAAGTTTCATTCTTTGGGACACCCCGGTGAACAAAGATACAATTAATAAAGAATGAGAGCCCAAGATAGCCCAATACATTGGTATTTTTCAAGGTTTTTCGACCATAAAAACCTCTAATTTGCCTGCTAAATTTTCCAGTTTGGTCAAGATCCAAAGAGGATGAAAGAAGCCGTTTTTTGAGACCTTCCCAAAAAGCCCTATTCATCGGCATTCTGAGAGGGCCAAAATTCTCTCCGCACAAAAAAATATTTTCTTCCGCAAGGAAAAATATTTTCTTCCGCAAGAAAATTTATCGGAGTGCGCACGAAAAAATATTTTCTTGCGCACGAATTTTTACTCTCTCCCCTGCAAATAAAAAAAGCCCCCCCAACAGGCCACAAGGAGCCTCCACAAAGAAACAGCTCTCTAAAGGGACAGTTTTATGCAAAAGAAGTATCAAAGAGAAAAATTATAATTCACCCCAAGGGAAAAACTCATCAGGTCTGGATAACCGGGAACGAAGCTCCCTACCACATCCCAATGAGAGGAAATAGAATAACGGTAGTCGAACTCTCCCGCATACCACAAAAAGAGGTACTGGAACTTGTCGCCGGACACTCCTTTGAATAAGTTCTGATCTCTATATCCGTCTATATTCAACCAGTTTTTCCTGAAAATCAAAGTCGGACCTATACCTCCCCAAACTTGATGCTTTCCCAGTTTCAGGATACGCCCCCGCAAGCCGACATGAACAAATCCGCCCAACTGCGCTGCACAGTCGGAGTAAAGAGCAATAGCTGCTTTGGAGGAGAGGACGTCTGCCCAAAGCATTCGTTCGTAAGAAATAATTGCACCTAAGTTTTGCACCCAATAGGCATCCCTGTCCAATCTCAACGGCATGATAGAAGCATTCTCTCGCTCTCCATGTGGATGCCAACTCAAACCAAAAAATCGGAGTCCGACCCTATTCATCCCAATGGAGTCGAACGCAGCTTCCTTTTCACCCGAACCTCCAATCCGTGCCTCCGCCATGTTTAGAGAGAGGAAGTAAAGTAAGAGACTAAAAATCCAATGCCATTTCATCGCCCATCTTCGCCACTATCACCTGCGAAAATATGTATTTATAAGACTGTTGCATAACACGGCTCTTGCTGCTTATTTTCGACATTCGGGCCTGGTCATATATGACAAGTATATTCTCTGCACTCTCAATCCCAATTTCGAGGTTACCGCATTCTGCAAAGTCAACAAAATGGCAAGTTATAACTACCGTTTTGAAACCTACCCAAAGGGCTCATTTATGCCATTCGAGTTCGATAAGAAGGATTGATTTGTTACAACCGGATGCAGTAATCAAGGGGAGATTGCATTATAGAGGCGGAAGATGGATATAACTGGCCGGAGGGCGTTCATGTGGAATTCTCGAGGGTGAGCGAAAGCTTGTTTCAGTAAGGTTCGGACGCCCGTATAATGGTCTCAAGAAGGCGAATGCAATAAAGAATAAATCGACAAAAACAACCGACAAAAAAACACAACTGCTATTTGGCAACAACTTTCTTAACATATTGCTTTATCTTTGAGAAGTTGAATCCAATAGACCATAATGAGGAAGATAGGAGAGCAAGATTTGGCAGAGCGTTGCAAAGCCGGGGAGCAGGAGGCTTACCGGACTTTATACTACGACTATGCCCCCTCTCTACTTCGCACGATCTGCCGGTACATAAGCGATACGGATACGGCCAAAGACTTGCTACACGACACTTTCATCAAGGTATTCGACAAAATCAATGGATTTCACTATCGCTCGGAAGGTTCCCTCGAAGCTTGGCTCAGCAGAATTGCAATCAACGAAGCCCTGATGCATCTACGAAAGGGAAACAAGTGGGCAGACTATCCGGTAGAGCTTTTGGCCGATGAAAAAGAGGAGGAGAGTGAGCCAGACAGCGATGAAGTATCCGCCCTCAGTTATGAGCAAATACTGGCTATGATCCACAAACTACCCCCCGGATACAGAGCCGTATTCATTCTCTATGTGATAGAAGGGTACAGCCAC
Organism: Porphyromonas crevioricanis; assembly: GCF_900476255.1. Classification (NCBI taxonomy): domain Bacteria; kingdom Pseudomonadati; phylum Bacteroidota; class Bacteroidia; order Bacteroidales; family Porphyromonadaceae; genus Porphyromonas; species Porphyromonas crevioricanis. The sequence goes on along the minus strand of NZ_LS483447.1, from coordinate 769,294 downwards.
AAACAAATAGCTGAGACATTGGGCATAGCCGAGCACTCCTCTGCATCTCAACTGAGTCGAGCTCGCAAATTGCTTGCAAAAGAAATCACTCAAGCCAATACAACAAAATAGTGTCTAAGAAAGATATACATCAACGAGACTGGCTAAGCCGAATAAGAGACAAAGCCTCCGAGGCCTCTCCTCCTCCTCTTGATCTGGATGAGGGATGGAAGGCGTTGCAAACACATCTGCCAGCTCGTAAATCGAGAAGCATACGTTTGTGGTATGGAGCTGTAGCAGCGGTGTTCTTGGGTATTGGATTGGCCGTATTTATCCTGCTGAGACGGACTGAGCTGCAGCCCGATCTCCATACAACGCTCGCCATGCAGAGGGAGGATGCCACAGGAGAGGACAACGATAAGGGATCCGACCAAGAAGCCACTGCCCAAGCCTTTGATATGATGCAATCTCTCACTTCTCTCCCGAAAGGAAGCAGGAGTATTTCGGGAAAAAGCCGTGCAAATCAAGAAGTGCAGACAGGCATGCATATTACCGAGTCGTCACAGCCGGAGACAGCCAATGAGTCTCCTCAAGCGACAAGCAAAGAAGAAACAGGATGCAAAAAAAATGAGGAAGAAAATAAACAACCCTCAGAAGAATCCACCTCTCACAACAACAGCAAGAAGACTGATTTGCGCAGCCATAAGCCTCTACCCTCCTTATCGAATATGGGAGGATACCACTACCCCAAACAGAACAACCAAAAAGTACTACTCGCAGCATATGTCTCTCAAGGAGGGGCGACCTCACTACCCATATCGAAAAGCAGACGACAGTACGATGTTCCGCCTACGGACTATCCCAGCAATCCATCTAACGATATGGACAACAGTGTTACTCCTCCGGGATCGGACTCAAACTCGACCGAAGGAGAGGGAGAAGACAAAAATCCCGCGGCACAAGCAAACAACGATGCTGCAACCGAGACCTTACAACATTCTTTACCACTCAGCTTCGGATTGAAAGTGGATATCCCTCTTTCTTCTCGTTTGGTGCTGGAGAGCGGTTTGGTCTATACTTACTTGTATAGTTCGAGTTCAAAAGGAGAATCGCAACACCTGCACAATATAGGGTTCCCTCTGGGTGTAAATTGGCATTTCCTTTCCTCTCCAAAGTGGCATTTCTATTCGGGCATCGGAGGGCAAATAGACAAAACCGTCCGAGCAGAATATGGAAAAGAAACGCTATCTCAACACCCCTGGCAATTCTCCGTCTATGGCAAACTGGGGCTGTCCTACCGATTGAGCAACTCTTTATCCTGCTACCTGGAACCCGTTTTGGGTTACTATTTCGACAGCAGATCTCAACTCCAAACCATATACAAAGCACAACCGCTTGTCTTCTCGGTATCGGCCGGGATCAGCTTCGCCATACATTAGGTAAGTAGCACAAAAGGAAAGTTGCTCAAGGCAAAGGCGGATACGATCCTTTCGGGGAGATTCTCTCCATAAGTGTGTAACCGACAGAGAAACGTAGCGTATCAACTGATAGCCTGTCGGCAAAGGCCGACAATTCGGCAGGAGCAGAAAGCAAACTGGCACGGGACAGCAGGCGAGGGCTATACATATCGGTATAAGCATCACCCATATTATATCGAAGATTGCTCTTCTCTCCTGTTATAGAATCTTGCTGCATATCTTCTGCGTTAACAAAATCGACTGCGATTTGGTCTATCGAATGAATTTGAGGCACCGGAGCTGTAGGGAAGTGATAGAGGTAATAATTTCTCACCCAAATATCTTCTTGCAAATAATACTGGGCATCGGGGTGATGTAAAACAAATTCGGCTTGCCCTCGAATCGGCTGCAAAGAATAGAAATGAGAGGGGAAGAGAGCCAGAGAGAAGTTCCACAAAACAAGAGAGAAAGCCAAAGGGCGAAGAGCATACAGCCAGCGACTCCGGCGAGCAAAAGAGAAGAAAAAGAGTAAGAAGGGGAGCATGGTCATAAATTCAGCATTCGCTCCGGCCAAAGCAGCAAAGCCAAGTTGCAGAAAAAAGATCAACAAGAAGATAGAAGCACAATCACGCCCTCGACATCGTCCCCTTCGTGCCACGAACTGAAGATGAATTTTCCGGCAACGCAAATAAGCACTCAAAGCACTCAAAAGCATCCACAAAGCTCCGGCAACTCCGATTGTCCATAAGGGATAATGCTTTAGGAACGGGATGATATAGCCATGTAGCTGGTAAAAAGACCGGGCAAGATTTGCCAAAGAAAGAACAAAGAGTTTGGGGGATAGAAACAAACCGACTTCGGGGTGCAAATAGTAGTCATAGAAAATATAGATCAACAAGTTAGGAGCTTCGGTATAGCTGTCTAAGCAAAAACAGAAAGCATAAACCACAGGGACTACACTCCCTCCCAAGGCATACAGTAAAGCGGTACGCAGCCGTTCCTTCGGGGTACCAACGAGCAAGTAGCTCACCCCCAAGCCCAAATACCAGAAGAAATAGATCTGGTGAAACAGACAGGCTACTGCCATTAACAAAGCAACCCACAATGCCGACCAACGAGAAAAACAGGAACTGTCCAACCGCTGTTTGAGCCAGACATCAGTAGCCAACAAAGCCCAGAAAAGCGGGTAAATATAGGTTTCTGCATCCGTAGCGAATCGTACAAAACCATAACAGCTACCAAGCCCCAACAACGCAAAGGCAACAGAGTAGCGAGGAAGGCTTGGAGGCAAGTCTCGGTCCGTGTGTATATCAGGTTCGACGGAAGAAAGCAATCGGGAGATAATACGGGCACTCATCCACAGACAAAGGCCTGCGCCTATGGCGTTGAATGCACACATCCACTCTAATATCCAATCCGTACCTATGAGACAGCCAAACAGATGGCTTGGCACATGGTACAACAAGTGATGAGGAGAGAAAATCTCCGAACCCTCCCGCATATAACGAGCATAGGCCAACGAATCCAAAGTATTATTGGCAGAGGGGAAAAGCAGATAGATAAACGTAAAAAGGAAAGTTACACCAACGGCAGGGTCTATCTGGTCTATGTAATGCTTCAACCGTTTCATGTGGAGGAGATTTTTGCATTATCGGAGAATCAATAAACTACACAAGGGAGCTATGCGCAAGACTTCTTGCTACACCTCCTTCGGTTTCTCATGATATGCTCATTATGCGGTAGTCTTTTTATTTTTTGGGAGAGAGAAAAATAAAGGAGGGGACCACCCGTCTTTCTCGACACGGCAGCCCCCTCCTGAGTTGAGTATCTCAAAAATAACCCGACAAAAAAACGGGAGCGATCAAATACTTAAAAATCCGAGCAAAACCCCTGCTGCCACCGAACTACCGATCACACCCGCCACATTAGGTCCCATGGCATGCATCAGCAAGTAGTTGGTAGGGTCATATTCAAGACCTACCACTTGTGAGATACGAGCACTATCCGGCACAGCCGAAACACCGGCATTGCCGATAAGCGGATTGACCTTCTGATCTTCTTTCAGGAAAAGATTCATCACTTTCACAAATAGAACTCCCGTACAAGTGGCGATCACGAAACTCAAAGCCCCCAAGGCAAAGATCTTAATCGAACTAAAGGTGAGAAACTGTGTAGCCTGTGTAGAAGCCCCCACGGTCACACCAAGCAGGATTGTCACCGCATCAATCAATGGTCCTTTGGCTGTATCTGCGAGTCGCTTAGTCACCCCGGATTCTTTCAGCAAATTGCCGAAAAACAGCATTCCCAACAAAGGGAGCCCCGAAGGAACCAAAAAACAGGTAAGCAAAAGCCCCACAATCGGGAAAATAATTTTCTCGGTAGTACTTACAGCTCTGGGAGGCTTCATGCGTATAAGCCGCTCTTTCTTATTAGTCAGCAGTTTCATGAAAGGAGGCTGGATGATCGGAACTAAAGCCATATAGGAATAGGCCGATACGGCTATGGCTCCCATCAAATCCGGGGCTAACTTGGAGGACAAGAAAATAGCCGTAGGACCATCCGCCCCACCAATGATACCGATAGCACCGGCCTGATTAGGCTCGAATCCCATCAGTAGAGCTATGATATAAGCCCCGAAGATACCAAACTGAGCAGCTGCCCCAATAAGCATTAGCTTAGGGTTGGAGATCAAAGCCGAAAAATCCGTCATCGCCCCAATCCCAAGGAAAATGAGTGGCGGATACCAGCCTTTGGATACCCCTTGATACAGGATATTCAACACCGACCCTTCCTCATAAATACCGACTTGCAAGCCGGCATCTTTGAAAGGGATATTACCGATAAGGATACCAAAGCCTATCGGTATCAGCAAAAGAGGCTCAAACTCATATTTGATAGCCAGAAAAACAAATCCCAGCCCCACGAGTATCATCACCAAATGCCCCCAGGTGGCATTGACAAAACCCGTGTAGGAGAGAAAGACCTCCAGATTCTCCAATAAGAAACTACCGAAGCTTCCCATCGACTTATCCTATGATCACGATGTCCGTACCTTCCAAGATAGAGTCGCCCTTAGCTACCTTGACCTCTACGATCTTGCCATCACGGTCGGCATTGATCGCATTCTCCATTTTCATGGCCTCAAGGACAGCGACTTTTTGCCCACGCTTCACCTCATCGCCAACTTTGACGCAAATATCGATGATCACACCAGGCAGTGGGGCCTTTATGCCGGCACCTCCGGCAGAAGGAGCTGCTGCAGGTGCAGTCTTTGCCGCAGCAGGAGCAGCCGTGGTAGCCGGTCTTTTGATTACCGGTTTAGAGGAGGCTTTCTTCTTTTCGCCAATAATATCCACCTTGAAAGGTGTACCATTTACCTCCAACTCGGCTTTGTCTCCATCCAAACTGTTTATGGTAACCTTATACTCGTTACCATTGATTTTATACTTATACTCTTTCATGGGTTTATTCTACTGAAATAGTTGGTAATGAAGTGCAGTAATTAATATCTCTGAGGCTGCTTGAGCATCACCTCTGTCTTGAGAGTCCAGGCTGATGCAATTGTAGCCCGCCGAATAGTCAGCTTGGGATTTTCGTCATGTATATCATAGCCCTCTTGATGGAGAGCCATAGCAATGGCTGCGTAAACCTCCGCAGAGATGTCCTTGCTCTGCTGTGCTTTGGCAGAGCTACGCTTACCGGTTGCTTTCTTTTCAGTTTTCATATTCATCTTGTTTTACTTGTGATAGCCTACCCTCCTCTCGGGCATACGCCTGAGATTATGCACCTTGGAGCTCCAAGGCGAATACTTACGCTCTACCCTGTCGATAGTGATTACTGTATCTTCTTCATCATGAACGCTATCCAACTCAGCTTTGAGGGCCAAGGCTATGGCAGCCAAAGTTTCCCCCGGTATAGATACCATCTCAGGGCTGACCGCTATAGCTCTGTATTTGCTCCCCGCAGCACGAGTACGCGAGATAGATATAGCCTGTCTGCCAATGAGTTTGAAGGCAAGAGAGAGACTCAACAAAGCAAGAAAAACCACCAACATAGCTGTAACAGTCATGATAAAACCATTGGTATCCTCTCGTTTAAGTCGCTCTATTTTCTCGTTGGAGTCGAGTGTCACGTTGTTAGTACTCGGTGTCACTTTTTCCAGGATCGTCCAGCCCTGCTGCCCATCGAGGCTCCCGTGCCCATCCACCAAACGCCCATAACTGACATCCGGTGTATTGGCCGAAGTCGGCACCTCTACGCGGTCTATGATGGTGATCCCATCAGCATCCACAAGAGCAACAAAGTTTGGCTTGTCCTGGTCCAGGGTAAAGTTGAGGTGAAAAGTCCCTCTGTCGGCTCTACCGTCAGCCCAAAAGAGCAAATGCTGATGAGGCGGTATGCGAGTCTGCACATCGCCCTTGGGTATTGGGTAAAGTTTGAGATTATCGGGGTCATTGGTCAGATAGCAACCTTTGATATCCACGGTCGCAGCCGAAGTATTGTAGATCTCTATCCACGAACCATGCTCGCCATAGCCGTCTATGAAATTGGATTCATTGACTACCAACAGCTCATTGAGTCTGAGCTGAGTAGCTTTTTGCCCCCACAACTCAGGCAGACAAAAAACTGCCAAAATCGCGCTTATCAGTAGTAATCTGTTTTTCATCTGTGTGGCGAGCCCACAGAGGGACTCTCGATCTAAAGTTTACAGAGGTAGGTTGTCGTGCTTTTTGGCAGGATTGGACATCCGCTTGGTACGCAACTGTTCCAAAGCACGAATAACTCTGAAACGGGTATTACGCGGCTCTATCACATCGTCCATATAGCCATAAGAAGAAGCGTTGTAAGGGTTGGCAAAAGCAGCACGATACTCCTCTTCTTTCTCCATGGCTGTACGAGCCGGATCTTCGCTTGCAGCGACATCCTTTGCGAAAATAATCTCCACAGCTCCGCTCGGCCCCATCACGGCAATCTCAGCAGAAGGCCAGGCGTAATTGAGGTCTCCGCGCAGGTGTTTGGAACTCATCACGATATAAGCTCCTCCATAGCTCTTGCGCAGTGTCACAGTAATTTTGGGTACTGTGGCCTCGCCATAGGCATAGAGCAACTTGGCTCCATGGGTAATCACACCATTGTATTCCTGTCCTGTACCCGGCAAGAATCCCGGTACGTCGACTAAGGTTACCAAAGGAATATTAAAAGCATCGCAGAAGCGAACGAAGCGGGCAGCCTTGCGAGAAGCATTGCTATCAAGGCAACCAGCCATAACCATTGGCTGATTGGCCACAATCCCCACACTCATACCATTGAAGCGAGCAAAACCAACAATAATATTGCGAGCAAAATCTTGATGTACTTCGAGGAACTCTCCATGGTCTACGATAGCTCCGATCACATCATACATGTTGTATGCACGGTTGGGCTCGTCAGGAATTATTTCGTTAAGACTGTCTTCTAATCTGTCGACAGGGTCCTTACACTCTACAAAGGGAGCCTCTTCCATGTTGTTTTGAGGCAAGAAGCTCAGCAAGTGGCGGATGAGTCGGAGACCATCATCTTCGCTATCTACACCGAAGTGAGCCACACCACTCTTAGTTGTATGTACGGATGCACCTCCCAGATCTTCTTGAGATACATCTTCTCCGGTCACGGTCTTCACTACTTTGGGGCCAGTGAGGAACATATAGCTGGTACCACGAGACATAATCGTAAAGTCCGTGAGAGCCGGAGAATACACTGCTCCACCGGCACAGGGACCGAAGATCGCAGAAATCTGAGGTACGACTCCGGAGGCCAAGATGTTTTGCTGGAAAATCTCGCCATATCCCTTCAAGGCATTTACCCCCTCCTGAATACGGGCACCTCCCGAGTCATTGAGACCGATCACCGGGGCACCCATACGCATGGCCAAATCCATTACCTTACAAATCTTCGAAGCCATCATCTCGGAAAGAGCTCCACCAAAAGCGGTAAAATCTTGAGCAAATACATAGACCAGACGACCATCGATCGTTCCACTACCGGTCACCACTGCATCACCGAGGAACTTGGTCTTCTCTATACCGAAGTTTGTACAACGGTGTTGTACAAACATATCTATCTCCTCAAAACTACCCTCATCGAGCAGGAGGGCAACACGCTCCCGAGCAGTGTACTTACCTTTCTCGTGCTGCTTTTCGATACGCTTTTCCCCTCCACCCAAACGGGCTTTCTCACGGAGCTGTATCAGCTCCCGGATTTTGTCTAATTGATTACTCATAGTTAATATCTAAGACTATTATTGATTCATACATTGATATTGGTGCCAATCTCGACCTTCAGGCCAATCTCCTAAATCCAATCGGCCCAACCACACAGACGAGAGAATTAGTGCTTACCCTTGCAGTCGCAAAGTTCGGTAAGCACTCCACAAGTACTCTTGGGGTGCAAAAATCCGATATTCAGACCTTCAGCTCCCTTGCGAGGCTTTTCGTCTATCAGTCGGACTCCTTTGGCAGCCATCTCACTGAGAGCCTCTCCGGCATCAGGCACAGCAAAGGCGATGTGGTGAATGCCTTCGCCACGCTTTTCTATAAACTTTGCTACCGGACTGTCTTCGCTTGTGGGCTCCAGCAATTCGATCTTGGTTTGCCCGATCTGGAAGAAAGCAGTCTTAACCTTTTGGTCCACCACTTCTTCTATGGCAAAACATTTCAGACCAAGGATATTTTCATAATAAGGCAATTGTTCCTCGATACTTTTAACAGCGATACCGAGGTGTTCGATGTGAGTAAGATTCATAATCCTAAAGTGTATTTATTAGTTATGAGGTATTCTTGTGGTCGGGTGCCTATCGAACCCGGTCCAGTCCGGATTCATTGCACAAACGTCACAAATGTATGAATTATCCGAGATAAGAAAGAACAATAAGCCCCTTGCTCAAAATAAGTGCATAAAACATTAAACAGTCTCGATACATCACCGACTATTCGAAACAAAAGAAAATAAATAGGAATTACTACCGAACAATTGAGATACATTATTTTCGTCCTCCCCCATAGATCCGAACGAAGTTTCTCCGATAGAAAGAGCTCACAGAAAATACTGTTCGTTTTTGCTTCTCAGTCGCACATTAGTATGTGGATATGTGTAGAGCGATAGGAGCTTTTCTTCTACAAAGGCAGACGAAGCCAATAAATTCGTATAATTGCAGAATAGTTGCGTCGAATGTACCACACAAAATAACCAACAACCAACATACGTTTTGCAGATAAAAATGAAAAATCTAACTGGAAAATTGCTGTTGAGCTCCATGCTAACAGCAACGATCAGCCTGGGGTCTATCTCGGATCTTTCTGCTCAGGTGAGCTTTGCAGGCCAACCGAAGAGCTTTAGTACCCCCGAGCGGATGAGCATGCGCTCGACCAGCGAGGTTACTCCGCTAATCACTCTGAAACAGACAAAAAACATCGATGACTTGATGGCCCAATCGAATTGGGACAGCGAATTATCGACCCGCCCTTACTACATCGGAGAACGTATAGCCACTTCCTTAGATATGGCCAAGGACGGCGAACAAATCCGTCTCCAAGACGGAACAATCATTTACCGTCTTACAATCCAATCCGACGGAGCCAAAGCCCTCTACCCCACTTATAGCCAATTCTTTATTCCCCGTGGAGGCAGACTATTTGTCTACAACGAAAGTCGCAGCGTAGTCAATGGAGCTTACACCTACGACACCAACCCCGAAGGAGGTCGATTTGCTTCAGAGCCGGTACCGGGTGACAAGATCGTACTGGAGTACGAGAGCAATGTAGCCGGGGAAGCCCCACAAATCACCGTTGATGGTTTGGTGTATATCTTCCGTGACCAGATAGCAAAATGGTTGGATGTCGATCCGGGCGAAAATGATTCGGACTACCCATCCTGCATGATCAATGCCAACTGCCCGGAAGGAGAAGCCTACTACGATCAAAAGGCCGGTATCACACAGATATATATAACATACGATGATGGCTCTACAACTTCTTGCTCAGGCACCCTGCTCAACAATACCAAGCAGGACTTCACTCCCTACATCATCACTGCTGCACACTGTGTGGGATCGGGTGAAGTTTTTCCTCTGAAGCAAACGTCTCTGGACCAGTGGATATTCTCTTTCCACTATATGAAGCCGGGTTGCTCCAACAGTGCCACAGCCAGATACTATGCCAAGAGTATGGTAGGCTGTACAAAAGTGGCCTACCTGCCTACTAATAGTTACTCCGACGGTCTTCTTCTAAAACTAAAACAAGAGATCCCAGCCGATTACCGAGTATTCTACAACGGATGGGATCGTCGCGGAGGAGTTCCTCCTCACGGAGTAGGCTTGCACCACCCAATGGGAGACGCTATGAAGATTTCTATATTCGAGGAGGCCCCGACCCTTTCCTACTGGAAAGAACCTTTCTCTGGCATCTACGGAGCATCGAAAGCTCACTTTAAGCTCTCCTTTACTACTGGTACCGAAGGTGGATCTTCTGGATCGTCCCTATTTAACCCAGAGAAACTCGTGATCGGGACACTCACAGGGGGGGGCGAAGCCTGTCAATTCCGCAAAGCGGATGACTTTTATGGCCGTATGAATGCTCACTGGGACTGGTTCAAAGACAAAGGAGAAGATCGCCAGATGGGTACTTTCCTCGATCCCGTAGGCAATGGAACGGCCGAGACTCTACAGGGGATATACCGGAATGATATGAGGTATTTCTATCCTGTGTATATGCTCAATGCTGCAGCTGCCAGCAGTGAACAAAACAAGATTATCCTGAAATGGAATGCTCCCTCTGGAGCAGATTTGTCCGGTGCAAATATCGAGTATCAGGTGATGCGCAACAATACACAACTGCCCGCCTCTGTTAAGCACGAAACCGGCAAAACCTATCTGGAATACATCGACCAAGTGAGCCCGGAAGATGTTATCAATGGCACTGTCTCCTACCGTGTCCGCGCTATCTATACCGACAAAAATGGCACTGTAGAGACGGCTTGGTCTCCCAAAACCTCTGCCCTGATAGGAGAACTGACTAAGACAATAGACCCTCAGGTAGAAAAAACAACTGAAGGCTACAGAGTAAGTTGGAAAAGACCTGCACACTATGCAGAATGGTCTAAGATCGGCTACACGGAAAACCCCGAATACCTGCCCGTACCCGTAGAACACTACAAACAAGATCCGCAGGTTCCCGATCAGCTCAAGCACCTGGTTTATCGTGAGACTTGGCATATCGGCTCTTCTCTAAACGATGTGCAAAACGAAAGTGAGGCCCTATACGTTGTACAGTATAATGTAATGCCGACCAAAGCCGGTAGCAAACTCTATACTTACATAAGAGAAGGTTCCAGAAAAAAGTCCCAACCGGTTGTAGTAGAGTTTAGTGTACCCGAAAATTGGAAAGCCGGTGAATGGGTATCTGTCAAATTGCCCAAACCGTTGAAGATAAAACCCTATTCTATTGTGTTTGTCGGTTTTCAAACAGACAACACAGAGCAACCGAATGCAATCTGTTATCTGAACGGTTCGGCTGACGAATTTGCAGTTGCCGAATCTTCATATTTCTTCAATCCCTCCACACACAACTACGACAGGGGATTCTACACCTTGGAGCACTCCAAAGTCAAAACATTTGGCAATAACTATCTGGGTATCAGACTAGTACTTTCAGACTCAGAAATTCCTCTGGAAGCTCCGGTCAAAGACGTCAAGTGGGGCACCAATGGCTGCTTCTCCTTCCCTAAAATCAAGCAGTATGTTATCAAACGTGATGGCGAGGAAATCGTTAGAACTTCTGCTTGTGTCTACACCGATAAGACCAACACCAATCCCGATGCCAAATACACGGTAGAGGTTGTCTATACCGATCCTATCAATACAGTAGATGTGGAAGGCCTCAATCCCGATGCTGTACAAGTCTTCCCGACCTCTGTGGAAGACTATGTAAACGTGCAAAATGCATCCAAAGCTCAACGCATACAATTGTACTCCATGGATGGTCATATCGTAAAGGCTTGGGATAAGATCTCCGATGCCGAACGTCTGGATCTGTCCGAATTGCCTGCCGGTAGCTACATCTTCCGCATAGATATGCCCGGCAATCCTCTCGCTGTAAGAATTATCAAACGGTAAGCAAATCCTCTTTTGCGCTTAACAAATAGTGCAACAACTGCCCTATGGGACTACTCAATGTAGAGAGTTCCGTAGGGCAGTCTTTTTTATGAATCGGGAAATTTTCCTTCTATAGAGTTGAAGGCACCCTGCAAAAGTAAAATATCGCCCGGTGTATGGTAAAATTTAATCAAAAAAAAAGGAGGGGAGATAGGCTTCCTATCCTCAATATAGATGTGTTTTTTTATTTACAAGATAAACATATACCTTTGTCGACATCGCAGATAACCTCGGGGCAAGTCAGATCGCTTTTGTGAGATAGAAATCAACTGGCTTGCTTCTGCTTGTTTCTCTGTTATGAAACTCTAATTTTTTTTGATAGAACAACGACCTTAGAAGTATGAAAACGATCGTGGCAAAGTTGTGGCTATTGCTCTTTTGCGGCCTACTCCTCTCTACGTCGGCTTTCGCTCAAAAACAAGGCGAAGGACGGCGACTTGTGGTATTGATTGTGGATGAGAAAACCGGGGAGTCTTTGCCCGGTGCTGTCGTCTCCCTCAATAAGAAAGATTTTCAAGTAACGGATATCGAGGGAAAAGCCTCTTTTGCATTTCCTTCCTCCAAGGCAGCAAAGCTTGCTGTCCAGATGCTGGGATATCAACCATACGAAACACAAGTGAAGAAAGAGCAAGCCAATGGCAAAACCCTACGAATTCAAATAAAGGAACAAGTAGAATCGCTGGATGATGTAACAGTGATAGCCAACAAGCCACGTACTGTGGCTACCTCCATTGCTGTACAAGTGTCCCAAGCACGGCTAAAAGAAAGTACCGGAAAGAATTTGGCAGAAATTCTTTCTCAACTACCAGGCTTGAGCTCTATTAGTACGGGAGCAACCATTATGAAACCGGTAATTCAGGGGATGCACAGTAGTCGTATCCTGCTTATCAACAATGGAGTAAGACAGGAAGGACAGCAGTGGGGAGCCGACCACGCCCCAGAAGTGGATGCCTCATCGGCCACTGAGCTGGAAGTCATCAAAGGAGCTGAGTCTATCCGCTATGGAGCTGGAGCTATTGGTGGTGTTATCCTGCTCAATTCGGCCTCATTACCTAAAGGCGACAAACTATCCGGCAATGCAGCTATTCGCAGTGGGTTGAATCCCTATCGTGCTGGTATGAATGTAGACTTAATGGGTGGTGGAGACTTTCTTTCTAATTTCCGCTGGAGAGCACAGCTCGGAGGAGGCTATGGAGGAGACTACGCCACAGGTGGTACAAGCATGAAAGCTAAGGACTACAATGCCAATCCATCGAAATATCCAAAATCTTCTTACGTCTTGAACAACACCGGTTCTCGAGAACTGAGTGCAGCCTTTACAGCTGGTTTTAAAACCAAACAATACGAAGTATCTGCCTTTGGTAGCTACTACCATACTGAATTAGGTGTTTTCTTTGGCTCTCACATTGGTAACCTCGAAGATTTGTATGATCGATTCGAAACTGGTCGCCCAGATCGCTACTTCGATCGTTCTTTTGAAATTCAAAATCCACGCCAGCAAGTCAATCACGTGATCGGTCGTGTAGATGGGAAATGGATCTTCGACAATGACAGTCGTTTGAAAGTTCAATACGACTACCAAAAAGACGTCCGAAAAGAATTTGAAATCCGAAAAGGAGACAACAACAATCTGCCGGTACTTGGCCTCACCCTCGACACCCATTCTCTGCAAGCCGGCTGGGAAACATCCAAGAGAAATGATTGGCGCCTTGTGGTAGGGAGCTCAGGTTCTTATCAAGTGAATAAGAGTGACGACAATACCCGATTTGTACCTATCGTACCAAACTTCTTAGCCGAAAATGTTGGACTTTGGGTAATTGGTAAATATGCTAAGCCGACGTTTGAAGTGGAGGCAGGAGCTCGATATGACTATAAGTATCTGCATGCAGATGGTTATGACAATATCGGAAATCGTTATGGTAGTGTTATTGAAAAGAAAGCCAAACAATACAATAGTCCAACATTCACACTCTCAGCAATGTATGCTCCCAGCAACCTGCTGCGTCTGCACACTAATTTGGGCCTGGCATGGCGTGCACCAGAGGTAAGTGAACTATATAGTAGCGGGTTACACCACGGTGCTGGTACTTTCGAACTTGGCGACAAAAATCTCAAACCAGAACAAGGACTCAAATGGAGCAACGAAATACAGCTTAATAGCACTTACCTTTCTATTAATTCATCCGGCTTTGTACAGTGGATCAAGAACTATATTTATGCTCAACCATCCAGAAAAAATGGCAAGCCAGAAACTCAACAGCTCGTCAATGGTTTTTTCCCCGTATTCCGCTACAAACAGAATCCGGCATTCTTTTACGGAGGGGACTTGGTTATCACAGTTCGCCCTCCGATAGAAAATCTCAGTTACACTCTGCAAGGAGAATGGATAAGGGCAGAAAATCTTGACACACATGGTTATTTTCCCTACATCCCCTCTGACAAGTATAGCCAAAAACTGGAATGGAGCAAGATCTACAACAGGAGTGGGATCAACAAGCTCTCAATAGCAGTCATGCATCAATATGTCACTAAACAAAAGAATTTTGATCCATCTATAGACTTTGTGGATGTGACTCCCGATGCTTACCATTTGGTTGGTCTCAATGCGTCTTTAGGCTTACGAATCAACAAGATGCAACGTCTGGAAATAAGCCTTATGGCAGATAACCTCTTAAATGAGTTGTACAAAGAATATACCAATCGTTTCCGTTACTATGCTCATGAGAAAGGACGTGATATACAGCTCAGAATGCGATACGAATTTTGAATTTTATCTACTACCTTAGTTCCACCACCCATAGAAAGATATGAAAAGTCTTATCAAATCAATAGTAGTACTTTCTTTACTGTCTTTTGTAACAGCTTGCGGGAAAGCTCCAGAGCCCAAAAACCAAGCTCTAGACAAAGGACACAGTGAGCCCGTAAAAATAGAGTTTCTGTTCACTCCCGGCTCTCTTCCCGAATCTGAATTATCCGAGGATAATATTTTTGCTCACAACTTTGTCCCGGAAATCGGAGGAACTCCTGTAAGATTCTTGGGAGAGTACAATGATGAGAACAAATTTGTCACCTCGGGTCCTATAACTCTACCTAAAGGGAAATGGCATAAGCTAGAAGTTAATTTTTACAACAAATCTGATGTACTACTGAACCACGAATTTCTAACACCGGTACAACAGAAAATGCATCAGTTCTTTTTCCGTTCCTATCAAGGCTATGATGAGGAAAAACTTCGTTACAAAAAACTTGACAAGAAGCTTATCAATTACAAATATGGAGATGTCGATGAAAAAGGGAGAGATCTTGAATACCCAGTTGGATTTACAGGCTACTTTTGTGTAAGTCCGACAATTGGGCAAGATAGTTTCGAACTACGCATCTCCCTCTCTCATGTAACACCTCCTGCCTCCAAGCTTGATGACAATGGAAAACCCTATAAGTATGACAGTCCTTCTAAGCGAGTTTCAGGTGTTACGGACGTCGATATTCGTGTGACAGTAAATGTCAAATAAAAAAAACATTATCACCATGAAGTCAACAATCAAATTTCTTTCGCTCTGCCTTTTTGTGGTAACAATGAGCTTATCTATTGGGGGGTGTGACAAAAACAAACCTACCCCCCCTACTCCTCCGGGACCAGTTGTTCCCCCCAATCCCACTCCTGAACCTACTCCTGAACCTACTCCTGAGCCGGAAATCCCCAAAGCTACAGCGAGTTGGCCCACTAAAGTGGAGCTTCTTATGGCAGAGGGGCACATGCATGGAAGCTTATTCCACGCAAATCCTCATAGCAAAGATTTCCCTTTCAAGAAAATACAGAGAATGACATTAGAGCTCAAAGGAGATAAATATGAGCGTACAGATGGAGAAGATGTATTCCGCCTATCGGGAGGAGCTGTTTGGTGTATCATCGCAAACTTATTCGATAAGAACGGGAATCGTATTAACACTCAATTTCTCACAAAAGAGAATGAGAAATTGTGCCAAATGTTCATTTCGACTTCCAATGTCAAAAACTTCAAAACGGGAGCTTCCTTAAATATTAGTTCTGGAGTTCCTCTCGCTCCTTTTGGATATAGAGATACAGACCCAGAAGACAAGCTCTTGCAGCGAAAAAGTGATGCTGTCAAGCTTACGCATAGCAATGTAGGACTAAAAGGTTACTTCGTAGATTTGCAAGCCAGTGCAGATCCTACTGAGGAGAATAGGGGCGGAGGTATCATAAGAGAATATCTCTCTTTCAACCTCAATCTCTCTTTTGTAAAGTTTGCTACTCCCGAAGAAAAGACTTCTGGAGGGAGTGTACGTCCAGGACTTGATATTGAAGGACCTCGCAAGGCTAAAGAATACCTCTTCTACCTATCAGTTCCAACAAAAATTCTAGTGATGCGCCCTTGGAATGATGCCCAAGAAAGTCAGTATATAAAAGATATTGCTGAGGAATATGGTTTAGATGAAGAAAAGGTTGCAGAAGCTTGGGAGGAATATGGAGACATAGATATCGAAAGTAATAATTTCTATGTATAAGGAGGAATAATCTCTCTCCTACCAAACTCAAAAGAATAAGCGAAGTGTCCGTTGAGATGCCTCGCTTATTCTTTTGATAAACTTTTTGGTATGAAACACCGGAGATTTTAGCATAGGATTTCAAAGTCTCTTGAAAAATCTGTTGCACAGATCATCTCAAAGAGACCATTGCGCAATAGAAAGTCGGTAGCCTTGTTCTTTCAGACCATGTTTTGCCACTTGAGGTCGTGTTTTTCAGCTGTGATATTCTCCTCCTTTACCCCGATCTTGTGGAAAATCGCCACAAGGTCGGGGATTTTGTGCTTATTTGGCAGCTTGAAGCACAATAAGCCTTGGCATACGCTTGAGATTGTATACCATGGCTTCAAGGATATTCTGTGTATGTGTCTTGTCTAACCCTCGGTAGCGGCATCTTCCTCCCGAGAACCACCGGCGAATACTACCGAAGGTGCGTTCTATCAAGCATCTGGTCTTGCTTATCATCCGATTGAGTTGCTTCTGCCTCTCGTTAAGAACTTTCCCACGACTAGCCTTAAACATAATGCCATCCTTCAATCCATGACGAGCTAAGCTCTCCGAATTCTTTTTGCTACAATAACCTTTATCCGCTAGCATACTTACCCTGGAGGACAACTCGGACTTCTCTATCAAGTCGGGTGAAGTAACCGTATCAGCACAATTAGCAGGTGTTGTGATGAGCGCTTCTACTAAACCTTGCTCATCCGTAAGTACATGTTTCTTGTATCCATATCGATAATGCTTGCCCTTGCGCACCCAACGAGCCTCAGAGTCAACGCCTGACTTACCTCTTCTGAGTTCATACTGATAAGCCTCCTCTTGGTCCAACGCATCCTGTGAGCGAGCATCCTCTCTATCTTTTGCCACTTCAATGATAATGCTGCCATCAGGGGAATAAGGGCTGTCTACAATGCTGGCATCCACGATGGCGCCTTGGTCAATACGGCTAATGCCATGTTTCTCGAACTGCTTATTCAGCTCACGAAGGAGCTTATCCATAATGCCTAGACGAGTTAGCTCCGAGCGAAAACGGCTGATGGTGCTATGGTCTGGAGAAGGGAAGCCAAGAGCTAAGCCAAGGAATTCACTGAAAAGGAGTGAGTCATTAATCCGTTCCTCAACCTCATAATCGCTCAAACCATACCAAGTGAATCTTGAACATCAGCAAGGCGTCGTAGGCTGGGTTACCTACGGCATTCTGTGTCTTAGTGTACTTCTTGTTCAGCAGTGTGCGCACACCTCGCCAATCAACGCATGCATTGATTTGGCGAAGAAAGGAGTGCTTCATCCGATCGCGACGAACTTGCGTATATACATGAAGAAAGCTTGGAGCCTGTTCTGTTGGTTTTGTTGCCATATTGATGCTACTAATCGCACATAAGTATGCTAAGTATCAGCGATATATGCAATAGTTGCAACTCCCCAAAGGCACAGAGTGCTATGCAATGGGCTCCTCAAAAGCTGTATCTGCAAGCTTGTGGCTCGACTTTTTAGGATGCAGGCATTGCTAAACTTTAGGACTGAGGATGGGAAAGGGGAAACGATTTGTAAACATCTATGACAGGGATGTTTCGCAACTTCCAAAATGGTAATTAAAATGTGCTATTTTGGAGGCTGTGCAAAATAAACTAATCGCAAGGCACTGAGAAGGGGAGACTAAGGGAGTATACTTGTCATTATGACGAAGCTCCGATGTCGAAGATAATGTGTGGCAAGTGTCGCGTCATGCAACACGAAACTCATTATGAGGAGCATGATACCTTGTGATGATATTTCAGCAACGAAGCAAAAAAAGAAAGACTATACAAAAGAGGAACAAGCTCTCTGTCTTTCAAGCCATGAGGGAATATCGGAAGAAGAAAAAGAAAAAAAGAGGAGGAAAAGAGGGAATAACCATTCTGAGAAAAGTGACCGCGACAGGATTCAAACCTGTAACCTTCTGATCCGTAGTCAGATGCTCTATTCAGTTGAGCTACGCGGCCAAGAGAAGTATCGGAACGCTCCACATAGCAGCCTTGAGAAGAGTGACCGCGACAGGATTCAAACCTGTAACCTTCTGATCCGTAGTCAGATGCTCTATTCAGTTGAGCTACGCGGCCGCTTTGTCTAGCCCCAATGCGGTTGCAAATATAAGCATTTTCGCATAATGGCAAGCAGCCTTCAAGGAATATTTTCTAATTACGAACAGGACAAGAGAGGAGTGGTAGGAGTTTTTCCAATTCGTCACTACTGCACAACAGGCTTCTCAGCAAGTATTACTATACCCAAACCCGAGTTATCCGGTTCTTGTCTTCATTTTCAGTATCTCGGCACAACTCACAAAGAGAAACTATTGCACAGCACTCTCTAAAAAACGACCTCAGAAACCTTTCGCATCAATTTGGTGTAGAATAGAGCATTAAGAGGATGACGGTATGAGAGAAAGGGCTTAAATCTAAACATTAGTAATATCGAAAAACAACGCCGTGACTGCTACTTATAAGAGGCTTTTATTAGTGTTCTACACGAGTATTCAAAAACAAAACTATGAGGGCTTCCCTCCCCATACAAACATCTCTCCGAGAGAAACAGTTGCGCACAGAGATCTGCAGAAATCTCCAAATCCATCCCTTGAATATTCAACTCCAGCATGTATATTTCTATTTATTTCAGCTTCTATCCGTTTACTTTCGGATTTGCTTTTCAGCCCGAATTGAAGACTTTTGGGGCTGTATTTTCCTCTCTTTTTAATGTCGACAGGAATCGTTTTTTCCTAACACGGGAGAGAGCAAAAAATATCTCCTGAGAGAATTTTTGCTAACACAGGAGAGAACAAAAATTTCCTCAGGAGAGAATTTTGACCCTCTCAAAACCTCCTATTCATCGGCATTTGGAGAGGTCAGTACAAAGCATACAAAAAGGGAGATACTAACTTGTCCGTAGAGTCTTTTTTCCTCTCTCCTCTTGACCTTTTGGCGGGGCAAAAAGTTTACAAAATATATCAATTAAGAATGTCATACAGCTGCTCAAAAAGTTTGCATGAATAGCCTCTTGCCCAGAAACTACGGATTCAGCAATCGCAAAATCTTGAGGATGCACACCTCTTAATACTCGAGTAAGCTCAAATGTCGATGGTAGCACAATTATGTGGTTTCTTCTTGTTTATCTGTCCTCTTTGCTATTGTGTAGTTGGCAGATACAATGGAGACCTCTTGTTTCCCTATCATTCTATCCATACCACTGTTGCGTAAGAATGCGATAGACACAACGGATACTTCTTGTCTATCCATATATCGTCATTCTCGCAGAACAAAAAAAAGGCTGCATCGAAAACTACAGTTTCGATACAGCCTCTTCTCCATGCGCACCGCTGGAGTTGTTGGTGTGGATTATTCAGCAGCGGGAGTTCCTTCTGCTTCGGCAGCAGGTGCTTCCTCCTGGGCAGGTGCCTCTGCTTGTTCAGCCTCTGCTTTGGCAGCAGCTTCTGCCTCGGCCTTTGCCTTAGCTATCGCTGCACGCTTCTCGCTCAAGAGCTTTGCCTTAGCTTCGTTAGTTTCCTTTTCGGCTTTGAGCAAAGCAGCAACCTTTTCTCCCTGCTTCTTTTGATCTCCTTCCTTAACCTTGATCAGTTCGTCTTTCTTCGCTTTCAACCAAGCATCGAAACGACGCTGTGCTTCAGCTTCATCGAAAGCTCCTTTTTTCACACCACCTTGGAGGTGCTTCATCATAAGGACTCCTTCTCGAGAAAGGATTGAACGAACTGTGTCTGTAGGCTGCGCACCCACATTGAGCCAATACAGAGCACGGTCGAATTTCAAATCTATTGTAGCAGGATTAGTGTTCGGATTATAAGAACCTATCCTCTCAATAAACTTTCCATCTCGTGGAGCCCTGCTGTCTGCGACTACAACCTTGTAGAAGGCATAATCCTTCCGGCCGTGACGCTGCAATCTGATTTTTGTTGCCATACTTCGTGTTAGCTATTTGTTTATTAAGTCTTTATGCCTACCGTACGATTCGGCCAAGCCTCGCAAAGGTAGGGATTATTTGTAAACTAACAATGTCTCCTTTCTCTCTCCCTTTCTGGTGCAGCGGAAGGAAACTATACGACATCTTCTCCTCTGTCGATAAGCCTGTTTCCTCTCTCCATCTCCTCAAAATAAAAAAGAGGAAACTGCGCAACAGCTTCCTCTTATTATTTTTTCTTTCTACCGCCTCTTTTCTCTCAGCTCCGTTGTCTCTCTTTCGTCTCTATCCCAGCTTTGGGAGGAGCCGTTTGCAAACACACTGGTAGAGAGCAAAGGAATGTTGAGAGAGAAGCACAAGGATTTTAGTCGGGAAAGAAATATATCGGCTAACCTCGGGGTAAAGCCGAAGGTTTTCGGCCAGTTTACGAAGCTCTACAATCTCATCCCGAGAACAATGAGTTGCTGCAAAGCGCATTACAAAGCGATAATGGGCACTGGCAATCTGTGTAATTCGTCGCTTTAAGGATATTCGCTGTACTTCGTGTGCCTGTTTGAGCAAGAGGGCACAGACTTGAAGCCTACTTCGCAACCGTGGCATCTCCAAGCTGCTCTCTCGCACAAGAGAGTTTTTCCGGATGTAGTAGTAATAACCCACGGTCGGGGCAAAAGAAACCTTGGCAGCCGAACTAAGCACTGCTACCGTAAAGGGAATATCCTCAAACAACATCTTCTCTTTGTAGAAGCAAAGATTGTTTTGAGTGAGAAATGTTCGGCGAAACAGGGTCCAACAAGAATAGCACTCATCAGGATTGAAGAAATGCAGAAAAAAGTCCTCCCCACTGTAGCTTTTTTTCTGTAGTCTCTCATTCCGGGTATTTAGAATCTGTGGTCCATCATAATCGGAAGCCGGAACTATATCGAAAAGGAATCGAATCAGATCCGACTGCTCCTCTTCTATCTGCTTAATCAGGCCTGGCACCACCTCAGGATCAATCCAGTCATCCGAATCCACAAACCAAACATACTCTCCCTTGGCTAAGTCAATACCACGGTTACGAGTTGGGCCTAATCCTCTGTTAGAATGGCTATAAAGACGGATCTCAACCTCGGGATGAGACTGTGCATAGGCCTTCAATATCTCTTCGCTATCATCAGTACTACCATCGTTGATAGCTATAATTTCGTATTCAGACCGCTCCAGAGGGATGCGGACAAGACTGTCCAGGCAACGCTTCAAATAGGGAGTTACGTTATAAACAGGCAAAATAATGGAGAGGAGGGTTGTCATCGATAAGTAGAGATAAAGAAAATACTATTGCTGTTTCGCCTCATTTCCTCCGAAATGGAGAAAAAAAAGAGACTACCCTATTTGCAAAAGCAACGGGTAGCCTCTCTATTACTATTTAGAACGATTGAGTTCCAAATCGCATTACATACCGACCATCACCGGTACTGCATTGAAAATCAAAATAGATACAAGCAGAGCCAAGATAGCATACAACTCGGGGAATACGGCCATCACCATGGTTGCACCGAACACGTTGTGTCCACCACCGATGGCTTGTACACCATTAGCACATACCTGAGCCTGACGTATAGCAGAGAACAAACCCACTACACCCAAGGCCAAACCTGCAGCGAAGATACCCCAGCCAGCAATAGCTCCCATCGGGCCATCGAACACATTCTGAGCAACGAGCTTGCCAATAAGACTATTTGCCAAGAAGAAACCAACGAAGCCATACAGACCCTGAGAAGAAGGCAAAGCTGAGAGGGCAATGTAGGTACCCATAGCGTCGGGATTCTTCTTCATGGCACCTACTACGGTGTTACCACAGATTGTCACGCCAACACTACTACCGATACCGGTAAGAACAACCATCAGCCCAAGGCCGATGTAAGCCAAAATAAGATTCATAATACTTGAAAGTTTTTGATTGGTTGGTATTTGTTTTAGTTATTGTTCGTTCAAGATTTCTTGAATGGAGAATAGGCTTTGCCACCTCCCTCAAACTCTGCGTTTTTGTAGAACTCTACAAAGGTCAAACGCAATGGGTGTACCAGTGAACTGATTGTAGCCAGACCGATATTGATACTGTGCCCGAGTATAAGAATCAGAGGCATCACCAAAATACGCATCACGATGCTTCCCTCAGTCATATTCCAGGCCAGATTGTTGAACACCCCTCCAAGAATACCTCCTGTGAGGCCAATCGCAAAAAGACGAATGTAAGAGAGTGTATCCCCCAATAGGCCAGAAGCCATATTGTAGGTGTTCCAAAGTCCAGCTCCGAAGTTAAAGAGAGGATTCTTACCCGGTGAGTTGTAGAAAAATGCAATCAGCACTGCTACTCCTATTACACCAAGCAGGATATACTCTACCAACTCCGGCAAAGCTGGGAATAGTCTTGGCAAAAGGAGCAACAAGCAGCCGGCTATCAGAATGACACCCCAAGCAAAAGTAGCCAAGCCATACTTGAAACCACGCTGTTTGCTTAGCTTCATCCCGGCAATAAACTTGCCGAATATAATCTGCAACAGACCTATACCGATAGCCAAGGACATCATGTTGTTTTGGTTCAGGAAGTAGTCATCACTTACCCCACCAAGCAAATCATCTCCAGCCCAAGGCATCACCAAACCCAACACCGTTCCCATCAGTGCCCCAACAATCGCAGCCGCTCCACCAAGCCATTGGAAAAGCGAACATACTGGCTTCATATCCGGTTTAGCCTTGAATTTGAGTATCGTAGCCCCAATAAAAAGAATTGCACCATAGCCTCCATCTCCATAACAAAGAGCAAAGAAAAGCATGAAAAATGGGGCAAAGAAAGGAGTAGGATCGAGCTCGCTATAATTCGGCAGCGAAAACATCTTCGTTATCGGCTCAAACAGACGAGAGAAGAAATTATTCTTCAACTTGATAGGCACTTGGTCCTCATCAGTAATCTCCATCTGCTGATAATAAATACCGTCTTTATCGAGAGCAGCCTCCAGCTCGGAAGCCTGTTGGGCAGGAATCCAGCCTTGAAGAATCATTAAACGCTCATCTGCTTGTCTATCGGCTTGCAAGAGTGCATTTCCGAAACTGAAACGATCTTGCAACAAACGATCGTAAGCCAAAATCTCCGGCAAACGATTGTCTGCAAAAGCAGTTATATCTTCTTGCGTCTTCTCCAGCTCTCTCTCCAAATCAGACTGCTCATTCTGCAAAGTCTTGAGACTTTTTTCTTGCGGATGCACTTCCTCAATGTCTGCAATGGCAGGAGCTCCTATCTTCTGTACGGAAACGAAGTAATTGGCGGAACGAACCGAATTGATCAGCACTGCCCCATATTCATCCGCCCATTCTTCTTGGTAGGCAGAGGTCGGGACTACATGGAAACGGATATTATATCCGGCTTCACGCAGACGCTCAAGGTCTTGAGGCTCATACTGTCCCCACACCTGCATTGCTTCTACCTCACGCTTCTTTTGTGTCAGGCTCTGCTCCAATTCTCTTTCACGATCCAAGAGAGCCACAGCTTCTTGGTAGGCCTTACGCCCAACCTCTTCCGATTCGATCTCTATTCGATTCAATTCGGGGGCTTCCGGAGAGCGCCTGCGAAGGATCACCCTGCGAAAAGCATCCACTTCTTTGCGCAGAGATAACAACTCGGTGAGTTCCTCTGCCGATGCGGCATCTTGAGACTCTTGTATATGCACCAATCCCAAGTCACGCAAGCGACGAAGGAAGGCCTCATACTCTTGGTGAAAGACCAAGAAAGAGTACTTACTCATCTTGTATATCATAGGGCATCCTCCTGTTCTACTGATTCAGCATGCTTTTCGAGATTCGAGCGCATGATCTTTTGCGAAGATTTGGACAAGCTCTCCTCATCTTCGAGGTATCGCTTAATCTTGCGAATAGCATCAATATATCCCGGTATCTGTACCTTCTCAAAAAGATTCACCTTTTGAGTTGTTTTCTTACGGGCATACTCCAAAAACTCCAGCTTGAGAGCAAAAAACTCAGCCTTAATACCGGTAGTGGCCAAGCTCTCCAAAAGAGCTATCCCTTCGGCATACCACGAAGGCGAGTTAAAGAGGCTGAATGGGTGAGTCTCGTAGTCGATACCATCCAGTTGGGGAACGATCACACCTGCAACCTTGCGAGCCGAGAGGCGTACATCCTTGACAGTGATTAGATCCGGGTTAAACTCATCCCACAAGGCTACCATAGATTTGTAGCCCCCAATTTCCTCCTCAAGCTGGCGTTCCAATCTCTCTACCTCATCACGCGTACGCTTAACTTCCAGACGCAGAGCACTCTCTTTGCTTTTGATTGTCGGCAAAGTGCGCACTCGCATCTTGAGCTGCTTCTCTTGCTGCTGTAGAGAGGTTTTATTGTATTGAAACTTAATTGCCATGTCTTCTCTATTCGCAGATTACTGGGCGTTCTTCCAATATTTATCCACCAACTGCTGTTTAATATTTACCTCAGCCGGTTTGAAGTGTTTGGAGAAGAGTCCCCAAGCAACATCAAGCATCTCGGTATTATCCAGATTGACATCAATCGCCAAGAGTTGTGCAGAGTAGTCCTTGGCAAAGTCCAATGCACGAGTATCGTAGTCGGTCAGGTCAAATCCGTTCTCCATCTTAGTCTGGGCATTGGCCGCATCGGAGAACAGACGCACAGCAGCATTCATTACCTGCGGGTGGTCTTCACGTGTTCTCTTGCCAATTACCAACTGTTTCAGACGAGACAATGATCGGAAGGGGTCTACGATAACCTTACCCACATTTGTATCTCTACGCAAATACAACTGCCCCTCTGTGATATAACCAGTGTTGTCGGGCACAGCATGGGTAATATCCCCACCCGAGAGGGTCGTTACAGCGATAATGGTGATAGAACCTCCATCGGGGAACTGCACAGCTTTCTCGTAGATTTTAGCCAAATCTGAGTAGAGAGAACCCGGCATAGAGTCTTTCGAAGGGATCTGGTCCATACGGTTCGACACAATAGCCAGAGCATCGGCATAGTTTGTCATGTCAGTGAGCAGCACCAACACTTTCTGATGCTTCTCCACTGCAAAATACTCAGCAGCAGCCAAAGCCATGTCCGGCACCAAGATACGCTCTACGGAAGGGTCTTCAGTTGTATTGATAAAGCTGATAATGCGGTCCAATGCACCTGCATTGCTAAATGTATTTTTAAAGAAGAGGTAGTCGTCATTAGTCATACCCATACCACCCAAGATAATCTTGTCTGATTGGGCACGCAGAGCTACCATAGCCATTACTTGGTTGAAGGGCTGATCAGGGTCGGCAAAGAAAGGAATCTTCTGACCGGTTACCAATGTATTGTTAAGGTCGATACCAGCAATACCTGTTGCAATAAGCTCGGAGGGTTGCTCACGACGTACAGGATTCACAGACGGGCCTCCAATCTCGATTTCTTTACCTTCCGGCATAGGCCCACCGTCGATCGGTTCGCCATAAGCATTGAAGAAACGACCGGCAAGCTGGTCGCTCACTTTCAATGAAGGAGACTTACCCATGAAAATCACTTCTGCATTGGTAGGGATACCTTCCGTACCGGCAAATACCTGCATCGTTACTTCGTCTCCATTGATCTTCACCACCTGTGCCAAACGGCCATTGATCGTAGCAAGCTCTTCGTTGCCTACGCCACCGGCTTTGAGCGAACAGGTCGCTTTGGTGATGTTGGAGATTTTGGTGTATATCTTTTGGAATGCTTGAGTAGCCATACTATCTATACCTGATATTGAGGATTCTACATTATTTCTTGATACGTTCGGCTACAACACTTTGCAGCTGAGAGTAGAACTTGTCGAAGTCCGCACTCTTATATTCCGAATAGTTCATCTGCTTAAACACGTTGATAACTCGCTTGAAGTATTCACTCACCTGCGAGAAATCCTCAAAGTCGTACTCAGCTTCACACAGCTTCACTACCTCTGTGAGCATAAACTGCTGACGTTCAAGCGGAGTATTGCAGTCGATATCGTCGAAAGCATCCTGCTGCAAAATCACGAAGTCGATGAGTTCGGCTTTCCAGAAGGTTACGTGGTAATCCACCGGCACACCATCGTCCCCAAGAATATTGATCTGCTCGGCAATCTCTTTCCCTCTCTGCAGACGAGTCTTGGTATTAAGTACCATCTCCGTCCAAGTATGGGAGATATGACCGGAGATATACTCCTCGAATTCTGGATATTCGATGTATTTGGAATAAGAGTCTATCGGGTTTACAGCCGGATAACGCTTGCGGTCTGCACGCTCCTGCTCCAAAGCATAGAAGCAACGAGCCACTTTCTTGGTATTCTCTGTCACTGGCTCCTTGAGGTTACCTCCAGCCGGAGATACGGTACCAATGAAAGTAACCGAACCGGAAGAGCCGTTATTAAGGTACACAAAACCCGCACGAGCATAGAAGTTTGCCACGATAGCCGAAAGGTCCATCGGGAAGGCATCCGGGCCGGGAAGTTCTTCCAAGCGGTTGGACATCTCACGCAAAGCCTGTGCCCAACGAGAAGTAGAGTCAGCCATGAGCAGAACCTTAAGCCCCATAGAGCGATAATATTCGGCGATAGTCATGGCTGTATATACGGAAGCCTCACGCGAAGCCACAGGCATGTTAGAAGTATTGGCGATAATGATTGTGCGCTCCATCAACTTACGTCCGGTATGTGAGTCGATAAGTTCAGGGAATTCCTTAAAGATCTCCACCACCTCATTGGCACGCTCACCACAAGCTGCAATAATCACGATATCAGCCTCTGCCTGCTTGGAGATTGCATGCTGGAGCACTGTCTTGCCGGTACCGAATGGGCCAGGGATAAAACCCGTACCGCCCTCTACAATCGGGTTAAGGGTATCGATGATCCGGACTCCGGTCTCAAGAAGCTTGAAAGGCCTAGGTTTTTCGCGGTAACAGGTAATAGCTTTCTTTACCGGCCAACGCTGCACCATGGTCACCTTGTGCTCATTGCCTTCCTTATCTTTCAGTACGGCAATGGTATCATCTACAGTATAGCTACCGGCCTTTGCAAGAGAAAGAAGGGTATAGTTCCCAGTCATTACAAAAGGCACCATAATCTTGTGGGCCTGATGGTTTTCGTCTACTTCACCCAACCAATGACCGGCTGTCACGGTCTCGCCTTCTTTGGCCAAGGGCTTGAACTCCCATTTCCGGCCTTCATCCAAAGCATAGGTGTAAGAGCCACGTTTGAGGAAGACTCCATCCATCTTGTCCAAGTCGTTTTGCAGACCATCGTAATTCTTGGAGAGCATACCGGGTCCGAGGGTTACCTCAAGCATCGATCCGAGGAATTCGGCCGAGTCACCAACTCTCATGCCACGAGTGCTTTCGAATACCTGTACATAAGCATTCTTGCCAATCACTTTGATGACCTCACTCATCAGAGGAGTACCACTCACGGTGATAAAGCAAATTTCATTCTGAGACACCGGGCCGTCCACCTCTACGGTCACAAGGTTGGACACGATGCCTTTAACAACTCCTTTAGTAGCCATTATGATTTATTTCTTTTGATTTCGTTTGAATTCCTCGAGCGATTCCGAACTCTGAGTTTTCAGAGAGCTGACAATCCGGCGGAAAGTCTCTTCGCCGGTGGTCTCATCCAGACTTACCCATCGCTCTATGATAGATAGCTGCAAATAGTAGCAAAGGAGGCGTTCTATATCGAACACATTACGGAAACACTGTTCCTCAAGCCAATTCCATTTGAAAAGATCTATCATTCTCTCACGCTTGGTAATATCTCCCTCCTCAGCTATACGCATGATCTCTGGCAAATACTCCAGCTCGTCAGTCAGGCCAAAATCTCTGGCCTTCTCTGTGCGGAGCTTCTCTGTCACGGCATTGTCTCCCACCACATACTTAGCAGGATTCCAACCCAAACGCCTAGCTGTATGAGCAGCCAGAATGTTGCGCATATTGAGATTCAACTCAAACCATTTTTCCAGAAAATCGTTTCCACAGCCCAAAGCATGGGCAAAATACAAGGCAGCCAAACGGTCTTCACCTGCAATACCGGTCGTAGTAGAGATTTCTTTCTCGCCCTCCTGCTGTTGCAGGTGCTCCTCTATGAATGTGTAGTAGTATGGGGGCAGATGCTTGAATCGAGGAATACGAACTCCCCATTCATCGCTCTGATGTGCTTCGATAATGCGCCCTATCTCTTCGTACGTAAACAGCGATGGGCCGGATTCGGTCTCTGCCTCGGACTCTCCTGCTTGCAAATAATGGAGCAGATAGCGATTCTCCCGCTCCCACAGGAGTAAATCAAGCAATTGCTCATCTTTTCGAGTGAGCACACTGCGCAGCTCGGCTATATATTCGCTGGTACTAAAGGGGATCTTGCGATCCTCCACAGCGATATTAGGCAGGCCGGCCGCAGTAGCATAATACTTAGCCATAGCTTATGTGGAACCTTGCCGATTTAGAATAGCATTTCCACCAGCTTCGGACGGAGGAAGCTCTTGAAGAGATTGATGAATTGTTCCTCGCCAAACATCACCTTGTAGGCTCCGTTAGCCGGAGAAATGGTAAAGTCAGCTGGTTTACCTGCTACTTCTTCTATTTTCACTTGCTTATCCAACAAGTCTTTGGCGTTGGCTGCAAAGTAGTTGGTCAGTCCTTCGGCATCAGCGGTGCCGATTACAATCTGCTCTCCTGCCTGCCAGTTTTTTGCCAGTGTGAGGATCAATTGACGTACAAAATCCGGATCGGCAGTAGCCGCCTTTACATTGGAGCTTACAATCTTACCTGTCAACTGGTCAGCGATTGCGCTCTTGAGCGATTCGCGCATCTGATCTGCGTACAGTTTAAGCTCAGATTGGGTATTTTTTTCCAAGTCGGCAGCTTTTTTCTTGGCATCGCTCACGATCTGCTCTGCCTCTGCTTTAGCTTGCTTTATCAGTTCAGCGCGCTTGGCTTCTGCCTCAGAAACAATTTTTGCGGCTTCACTATTGCCTTTTTCTACACCTTCACGATAAATCTTATCGGTCAGTTCCTGGATTTTGGAGTCCATCATAAATATGTTGTTTGGTAGTATTTAAGTCGCATTGCTATAATGGTCGCAAAGATAAAAAAAATAAGTCTATGGCAAAGGTTTTTGAAAGCCTGAATAGCCCTTTGGAAGCTAATTATCGCCCTCATTTTTCGACATTTAAACCACACAGATAAGCGAAGAAAGGAGTTCAAGCTCAAAAGCAAAAAACTGCCATTCTGTAAGCCTTGCCACCGACATTTTGTCACCCTCTCTTCACAAAACAAAACACCTGATCCTGTTTTGCCCGGCAATAACCCTCGGAGACACCTGCAAAAGAACAGCAACTCCATACTGTGACAATAAGCAACACTGCGTCTCATTTTGTACCTTCGCAATGCAGAGAATAGTACAAACAAAAACAAGCAAATTCAGGAAATGAAAAGACTCGTGTTGCTCCGCCACGGAGAAAGTGAATGGAACAGACAAAACCGGTTCACCGGTTGGACGGATGTAGATCTTACCGAAAAAGGTGTGGAAGAAGCCTTAGAGGCCGGTCGCCAACTCAAGGCAAATGGTTTCTTCTTCGACAAGGCCTTTACATCTTACCTTAAAAGAGCTGTCAAAACGCTCAATAATGTATTGGATGTCATGGATTTGGATTGGATACCGGTGGAGAAAGATTGGCGGCTTAACGAGAAACATTACGGGATGTTGCAAGGGCTCAACAAAGCTGAGACAGCAGCCAAGTATGGAGATGAGCAGGTTTTAGTTTGGAGACGGAGCTTCGATGTTCCTCCTCAAGCATTGGAAGCGGACGATGAACGCTCTCCTCTGCAAGACAAACGCTATGCAACAGTAGACAAAGCTTTACTCCCCCTTACCGAATCACTCAAAGATACCATAGAACGTATACTACCCTACTGGACCAATACCATTTTACCCTCTCTGGCTCGCTCCAAGGACATCTTGGTTACAGCACATGGCAACAGCCTCAGAGCTATCATCAAGGAGCTGAAAGGCATCTCGGATCAAGACATTATCTCTCTTAATCTGCCCACGGCTATCCCTTACGTTTTTGAGTTTGACGATGATCTCAATCTCTGCCGGGATTACTTTCTCGGAGATCCCGATAAAATAAAAGCCTTGATGGAAGCCGTAGCCAATCAAGCCAAAGGTGTTTGAGACCGTTTATTTGGTATAACTTTGTGCCACAACCGGCCCGAATACCCTTCGAGCCTGTGTGGGTGTGCAGTGTAACTTCAAAAAACAAATAAACAAGACCTATGAAGAAAGCTATCAGCGCCGCAGACTTAGCGGCAAAGTTTAGAGACGGTATGACTATCATGGTCGGCGGTTTTCTTGCCAATGGGACTCCCGAGCGCATCATTGACGAGTTGGTTAAAAGTGGCGTAAAGGATCTTACCATAATCGCCAATGACACTTCCTTCCCCGACAAAGGGCTTGGTCGTTTGGTGGCCTCTAAGCAGGTAAAAAAAGTAATAGCCAGCCACATCGGGACCAATAAACTCACCGGAGAACAAATGAATGCTGGAGAGCTGGAAGTCGAATTCAGTCCGCAAGGAACTTTGGCCGAGCGTGTACGTGCCGGAGGCGCAGGTTTGGGTGGGGTGCTCACTCAAACAGGCATCGGTACTGTGATCGAGGAAGGTAAGCAAAAAGTGAGTGTAGATGGTGTTGAATACCTACTGGAGAAGCCTTTACGTGCTGATTTTGCTTTCATCAAGGGAAGTATAGGCGACGAGTTCGGGAACTTGGTATACTTAGGCACGACTCAGAATTTCCAGCCTCTCATGGCCATGGCTGCGGATTGCGTAGTGGCTGAAATTGAGAAACTCGTACCCGAGGGCGACATAGAGCCACATGCAGTGCATACCAGTGGCATATTCGTAGACTACATATTGCAATAATATATTCGTCAGCTCCTCTCTGAGAAAGGAGCTATTTAGTCAACAAAGAGAGGGGGATATGCCAATTCAGGCACATCCCCCTCTCTTTGTTGTAAACAAAATGCTCACTTATTCTTTCATAAAATGTTGGATAAAAGCTCTTCCTCTGGAAACAAATCGAGCAAAATATTTTCCGGAAGGTAAGAAAGATAAGTCTACAGTTTCTCCGGTTTTGACATACCAAGAGCGAACCTTTTCTCCCTGGTCTGTCCAAATCTCCATGTACAACTTAGCCCCTTCTTCTACCAAAGGAGAATCATTGTTAGACATGATCGTTCCTTTCCCATCTACGACAACGGAGGGAACCAAGAGTACATCCGATTCTTGTTGAGTATTTTCCTCGTTTCCATCATACTGACGATATTCAAACTTTGAAGACCAGTCCCCAGTCCCTAATTCATTTGAGAGTCGAACCTGAAGAGTTGCCTTCCCTTTGAGTCTTGAAATGAAAGAGGGAACGAAAACGTAGTATGAATCAGGAACTGTATATGAAGTCCCCATCTCTTCTTCCTTAGGACCTTCCTCTGGGGTATAGGGAGGGATAGGAGGAGGCAAAGGAGGGTAAGGCTTGGGTGGGAAAGGACCAATTGGCAGTTCTTCATCAACAAGACCATTTGTGGCAAAAACTCCTGCACCGGGCTTTGCCTTGTAAAGATGAGATTCAGCGTCCTCTTCGTATGCACCTATTAGAGCCATGCTGTTATCAAGAGAATCTGAATCTAATTCCTGTTTTTTTGCATATTCTCTGATGTAATTCCGAGTGTTGTAATTCTCATTTGTTTCATCACATCTCCATTCAGCATCCCATACATCACCCCCTCCTCTCCAAGTAAGAAGAATAGCCGGCAAAAAGAATTCTTTCGTATTGCTATCACTAAGCTTAAAATTCATTTTCAGTTGCTTTGCTGTGATATGCATTGGATCAGGAGTTCCCACATAAGAACCTTTAAAACCTGTTTTTCCAACATATTCCTTTCCATTCGGAGTATTGATATAGGCTCGAGCTCCCACATAGACATGAAAATACCTGAGACAAGTAGGACTCGGACGAGCCCCTACATACCTGAGTGTGATAGAATGCTCTGTACGAGAGAGTTCTTCAAAACCTGGAGAAACAAAGAACTGATAATTAAAATCAGGCAAAGGAGAAGAAATGCTATAGGTATAAGGATCTCCAACATATTCTTTAACAGCTGAAGGGCCATTAACTGTAGGGGTATAAGAGGTTTTTCCTTCCAATTCCAACTTCAAAGCCTCACCATGAGAAGACAGCTCCATATGACTTCGAGAGGTAGAAGAGCCATATATCCTATCAAAGGGTGTTCTTTTCTTCCACAGTAGCTCATTGGTATTCAATTCTTTTTCCAAATCACTTCCCCAATCATCTAAATATAAGGCACTATTTCGAGGAATAAAGGAAAACTTGTCTTGCTTCAAATGAGATTTCATTCCATACTTAAGCAGGAAGAAATGGTATAGACAACCCTGTCCATCTGATATTTCTTGTTCTAAATTGTCCTTGGAGAGAGGGAAAAAGCTACCAGGAGCTCCATCCAGAGCCAAACACGACTCTGGAGAATAGCGAGTTGTATTGTGAAAATACTTTACAGTGGGAAAGACAAAAAGATGCAACCGATGAAATGCGATTTTGAATGAATACACAGGGTACCGTGGCCAAGTTTTCTTTTTTCCCACTGCCCGGATGTTCAAATTAGCACTAACCCAGCTAACTCCCGGAATGAGATTCAAAAGAGTACTAACCAGACTGTCATCAGCTCTTATAAAAATGACAAACCGTAAAATAGTCTGAACGAAATATCCGAATCCTGGTCTTAATGAGGCTTTTACCACAAACATGTCATCTCCGGGGAAAAGCAACTTTTTCCCAGACATATCTCCATTCGAGAATGCCACATTCTCAGTTTTCTGAGGGAGTCCTAATTCATGGTATTTACGCATAAATTCTTCATGTATGCGTTGTGCCTGAGGATCAACATTTTGAGCAATCAACTGTGGGGTAGCACCGGTTGTAAGAATCTCTTTAATTACATCCAGAGACATATTGCTTGTAAATTTTTCCGACTTCTTTGTTTTACGACTGTTTTTCAACAATCTCTCCAAGTTTTTTCTCAGCTTCATGTTTAAGAGATCTTCAATGAAACACAAAGCTCCATATGGTACATTTGCTCCTTGGTGGGGAGAATCCATGGAAATGTATTTAGAAGCCTGATGATCTTCCCCTGCAATCTCCATTTGCCGAAGAGCTATTGCAGCAACCAAACCTCCCATACTGTACCCCATAACGACATTGGGAGTTGAGCCTTTGTGCCTGTTCACCCAACGTATAGCATCCTTCATTAGGTTCGCATTTCTCCAGATATCATCTGCCCCATCATTGTAATCCAAATAGACCAAATCAAATTGAGATAGAAGCTCATTTTGACTGATTGGCTGGTTTGTTAAAATCTCCGAAAAAGAACCCAAATTCACATTTGCACTTGGAAATAATCTTGTCAATTCATACCCCTCAGCAATTATTAATGGCCGTCTGAGAATCTTACGAGAACCGATGTAGAGGATTGTCAACTGCCCTCCACTATGCTCGCCAGTAGCGGGGATGGGAATTATATCGACACTTCTTGCACCACTCTTCAAGAACAGATCCGAAGAACTATCAACCAATATTTTCGTTTGACTCAACAGCTCTTTTCCACTGTCAAGCACAACTTTGAAACGGACTCTCTTGACTCCATCTTCATTGTAGCAATGCTTGATCTTCCGGAAGGGATAAATCCTCGAAAAAGAATCTCCATCCTCAAAAGCAACATAGATTGCTAGAATATCCGAATCGTCCGAGAAAAGCAATTCAGGATTCATCCGAAATTCAACTTCTCTCGTCTTCCAGACAATGGTCTTGGGTGCCACAGAGAAGATATGAGCCTCTTTGTACACATCTTCCGGATCTCCATGGACGACAGCCTGTCCATTTTCAGCCCTTACCAACCCTCTTTGCAGTGCATCTTCCGCAATGTAATTGTATTTGTACAGAAGAATAGAAAAATCAGAGGCTCTTGCTTTCTCACATTTTTCCATAAAGGAGTCAAGGGCTACAACTTCTGTGTCTCTCTCATCAACAGCTCCCGAAAACAAGGAGGTAAGCATCAGTATTTGAGCACTAAAATCAGAATAATTACTATCTCTCAGACAGCCATCATACTGTTCCAAAGGGATACCTTCTATCGCATAATCCCGTAGAATCCCTGTTGAAATATCCTCTTTGTTTACCCTGGAAAAAATGTGATCAATGCTCCGCCTTACCTCTGACAAATCGGAGGTTTGACCGGACAAATCTGTCAGGGAAAAGCATAGGCATACTAAGGCTACGATTCTAAGTCAACTAATGTGTTTCATTTCTGTTCATTTTCCGGTTTATACTCATGTCTGTTAAATTGCAATATGGGGGCTTTGAAGTCAAAAAAGCCTTTTAATACAAGAGGCTTGGGTTCCTCTTGATCAACACTAAAAGAACCAGGAGGAACAACAGAGTCTACAACAAGTCTCTTTGGTGGGATAACTATAGTTGTTGCAGGCTCAACTGATATTTCAAATCTTCCGGCTATAGCTGGAACATCCAGATCCAACTTGTCAACAAAAATCTCTCCTCCATTGCGCGTAACATTACGTC
Source organism: Porphyromonas crevioricanis (assembly GCF_900476255.1). NCBI lineage: Bacteria > Pseudomonadati > Bacteroidota > Bacteroidia > Bacteroidales > Porphyromonadaceae > Porphyromonas > Porphyromonas crevioricanis. The sequence continues at coordinate 734,505 of NZ_LS483447.1, read as the reverse complement.
CGATATAACGAGGCAGGGCCCTATCATAAAAACTCACTGCTATCTTGTCGTTATCTATGACAAAAGAATTCTCCTCCTTGTGGAATTCAAAACAAAGGGAGAACTTACGGACAGGGCCATCTCCTCCCATCTTGGAAGAATAAATGTACAAGAAGTAACTGTCATCCTTCTCACTGTAGTTCAGCACCACAGAAGCTTCTCGTGGGATAGGGAAACCCCAAAATTGCCCCCATTTATTGACATAAAAAGGCTTATCGAACCCCTCTATCTCAAAAGCAACAATATTTTTGCCGGACTGAGAGACCGGTGGCATCTTTTCCAAAGCCGGTGGTTCCTCCGGTTGTTAAAAAAAATCACAACTGGTCAAGCATAACCCCAGCAAGAGAAAACAAAACAGAGCAACAACAAATGGCTTTTTCATACTACGACAAAAGAACAATAAAGCGAGAGAGCACTCCGAACAAAAACCTCCCCACATCAGTACTCAAGAAAGCTATAACAAAGAGATAAAATTAAAACTCTCACTATCAATCCGCAGCAAAGTTGTGTTTTATTTGCAAATAAACAATCCATCCCATCTGAAAACACAAATTATCACCATAAAGGCTAAGACTTCTACAGGGAGGATTCAAAAAAAAGGATCGACTCCGGAAACTCTGGTCAATAAAAAGTTGAAGAGCCTTCTGTAAAGAAAAAAGGTCTTGATATGTAATGCAAAACTATTCTCTGGGGGGAGAACAAAAAATATCTCCTGAGGGAGCAATCGCTAACTCCTGTGTTAGCAAAAATTCCCTCAGGAGATATTTTTGCCTCTTCCAGAACGTCCTATTCATAGACATTTCGAGAGGGGCAAAAAAGGTCTCAAATGGACGAAAATAGAGCTACATGATAGTCGATTTATTTCATCCAAAGAGTTTCCACTTTCCCATCCACACACACGAAATAGGAACCGGGAGCAAGTTGTTCAACAGCAATACGAGTGATATCTCCGGTCGATTGGGCACGAAGAACACAAGCCCCGACTGTATCGAATATCAGGATCTCCCTCCCTTCTTCTACATTGCGGACAAAAATCTCATCCACAGCAGGATTGGGGTAAACGAAAAAACTCCGGGACAAGGCGGCCTGTGTAGAGAGCGTCGAAATACCCTCGTAAATCAGGACTTCTCCTTCGGCATCAGTAGAGAAAACTGTCCAATTCTTTTCTCTGGCAATACGGACATCCGTATCCAAACACTTATTCTTATCGGGCTCCGGCTCATTCTCCGTATTAAATACGATAAATCCAGCTCGATTGGGAATAGAGGGGTCATCCTTGACTGTGAATACGGGCAAGCTGCATTACAGCCGTCATCGCCTTCCCTTCTATCTCATTGTCGAAAAGGGTGAGTGTATGAAGATCAGTAGCCGAGAATTGCAGAGCTTTGAGACAATTGACATGCAGCTGCACCTCCTCTCTCAGTTTTTTGTTCTTACTAAGGTCTACTTTAGTCAGGTTACAACCCGCAGCAAACAGCTTTGTGAGTTCACGGCATTGACTTACATCTAAGCGAAACCATTTATTACCTGAGCAATTCAGCTCTGTCAAGCGGGGGTATTTAGTCAGATCCAGTGCCGACACCTTACTATTGTTGCAATACAACTTCTCCAAACTCACAGCTTGAGATATGTTGATAGCACCAACCGAACTGTTGGTAGTCTGCAGGATTTTGAGTTTGAAAACTATTGGTGTCCGATAAAAGTTTTTCGCGACTTATCATTCTCTTTTTATCGGTTACTATTCTAAGAAATAACCAACTATTCTCTTTCTAAGAGAATTTCTCCTTTTCATCAAAGTATATTGGTATTCTATTTAATCGGACAGCCGAATAGTCAATCTCTTAGGAGAGCTTTTTGGTGACAATCTCATACTCTTGCCACCACAAGAGGTAAGAGAATAGCAAAACAGGTTCTCGTCAATGAGTTTTGAGAGGCTTTTTATCGGACAGCTGACTCTGTGTAAGAAAAAAGGGGCTTACTGAAACAAAAAAGACTCCAAAGGAGCTAATTTATGGGCTTAACTATACCTTTTTATGCTTTCGAAAAGTTTTATCGGACACCAATATTTGAAAACATCCCCCATCGTTATGGTCTTGAGATTGGCATTTTCATAGCAAATCAGATTCTCCAATTCGGGGTTTCCACTCACATCCAGAGAGGTAATGTACATCTCACTACAATCGAGACTCCGAACCTTGCCCCTGATCTCCAAGTTCCTTCACTCAAGGAGGTAGTATCGCTTCCCTCCGACAAGGCTGTGATATTTCGCCCCTCCACCTAATGAGACCTTTGCACGGCAATTCTTCACTGAAAGAGAGAAATCGCTCGAACTCATCGAAGAGTTTCTTCAGGGTGACGTGAGCATATCGTTCCGTTGTTTCAACACAGATAAAAACAGATCCACTCCCACTCTCCAAGAAGAGTGAGAATGGATCTGGGAAAACGCCGAACAGAGCTTCTGCCCTATTTTAGAAAGACCTGACAACTACTCTTTTCGTCCATTTGATTTAGAAAGAAAACTTACAACTTACACCCTGACAAGACAAGATATAGCAACCTGGCTCCAAGTTTTCGATTTCGACAGCATTGTCATTCGACAACAACACACTTTTCACGAGAACGCCAGCCATACTATATATATTCATTCGGCTTCCAGTCAATTCCAAATCCGAATTAAGAATAAGCATTGCTCCTTCTACATGAGCCCGCAAGTGAACATCTTTTTTTATCTGTAAAATAGAAGTCGGAGGAGTAGCCTCATATACAATCTGTTCTTCATTTTCAGAAATCGGGGCAAACTTAGAGCCACTTCCAATAAGCCCCATGGGGAAAGACCTGAAAGCTACACTATTTCGAAACTCTTCACATATAGAATTCGCTATAGTTTTACAAGTCGGTATAAAAGTTTCCTCCAGAGGGAACTCATTGTTATACCCGTACACAAAAGGAAAATTGTCACGGCCTGCCTTCACCAAATTCCCGACCTCATCGTACTCATAAGCAAATTCCAACCTGCCATTAGCGCCTCCACTGGCTTCATCAGAAAAAATCAAAGAGATGAGCCTCTTCTGATTATCATAGGCAAACTCTTCACGAAAAATTTCTCCACCTCCTTCTTCTGGGGCTCTCTGAGAAACTAAAACAATCTTCTTATCATCATTGTAAGAAATTTGACACTTACGATAGAGGAGCCATTGGTTTGCCCTTTGATCCAAATAATAGACATCCCCCATTACCGGAAGCATATCTTCATTGTAGAAAACTTCACATCCCGCCACTTTCGTTAGCTCTTCATCATCTATATGTTCCCCCAGAAGACCGTATCGCTCATACTTGGTCAAATAGCCTTTCTCATCTCGCATAAACAGTTCTCTTCCACTCACAAGATCAAATTCTCCGGTAGAGATACGCGGACGTCCATAAGTATCAATCTTGGATAAGTAACCCTTCTCATCATAGAAGAACTTAACGATTGTTTCCAATCTCGTTTCTCCTTCTTCCGATTCCGATGTCGTACGTTTCTCTATCAGACGCCCCTCTTGATCGTAACTGTATTCAGTCTTTTGACCAAAAACAGAATAAGACTTCAACCTATACCTATATCCCTCAGATGTAAAATCGTTGTGGGCCATAGTCTGAGCCAAAGCAGAAAAAGAAGAACAAAACAAAAGAAGGGAAATGAGAGTAATAAGTAATTTTTTCATAGAGTAATTTGTTTTACTGACTTTGTTTTAGAAACTGCCTGCAAACCTAAGAGTAAGCCGGTCTCAGCAAAATACCTGAAAGAGGGGGTAATAAGGGGGCAGAAGTAGGCCTTTATAGGTATATACACAGATACAGAGTGATGATTTTTCCATTTAGAGTTTATTCAGGAAAAATCTTGACGCTCGCTAAGATAAAAAACACAAGATCTGCAGCAAAAGAGTAACAAACAAACTACTAACAATCGTTCTTCCTGTTCAAGATCAAGATTTATTACCTTTGTTTAGCCTTGTAGTCTACAGATTTATGCAATCTGAAAAACGCCAAATCCTACACATTGTCGCCCCCGTATTCGTGTCTCTGATGGCACAGAATATCATAGGTATTACCGACACTGCTTTTGTCGGGCGTTTGGGAGAAGTGGCTCTCGGCGGAGTTACGATGGCTACCATGGCTTACTTCTGCATCTTCACTCTAGGTTTCGGGCTGGGGATAGGCACACAAATCATTGTAGCCCGGCGATATGGAGCTGGCTCTTACAGTGCCATAGGCAATATCCTCTGGCACAGCCTACTGATGCTGTTAATAGCCGCCACTCTGGCTATTGGCACAGGATTGATTGGAGGAGAAACGTTCTTCCACAGTGTACTTTCATCACAGCGAGTTGCCACAGCAGCCACAGCCTATTGGGACTGGCGAATATGGGGATTTCTCTTCGCATTTGTTGGGATTGTTTTTCGCTCCTTTTTTGTAGGAATAGCCCAAACCAAAGTGCTTACCTACAATGCAGTTGTAATGGCTGTGGTCAACATAGTTCTCGATTACGGTCTTATCTTCGGGAAACTGGGATTACCACAAATGGGATTGGAAGGAGCTGCAATAGCCTCAGTCTTGGCCGAAGTATCCTCTCTGATTTTCTACCTCATTTATACTCACATAGTAGTAGACTTTAAGCTCTATGGCTTAAGAAAAAAGTTGCTCCAGCAATTCGATTGGAGGTTGATGCAAAAGACTCTCAACCTATCCGTCTATATTATGCTACAGTCTTTGCTTAGCCTCTCTTCCTGGACTTTGTTCTTCTTCATGATAGAACAGCTGGGAGAAAGACCTCTGGCTATCGCATCCATTATTCGTAGCATCTATATATTCCTATATATATCTATCAGTGCATATAGTACAGCAGTAAGTACAACTGTCAGCACCAAGATAGGAGCCGGTCTGACAGCTCAAATACCACAATACCTCAGACAAGTTGCCTTTCTCTCTTTGGGGACAATGCTCATAGCCTGCCTGATCACAGTTATTGCCCCTTCGGCTGTGCTGCACATATTCACGGATGAAACATCTCTCATAGAAGCTGCCAAGCCGGCTCTCTATGTAATCTGCATAGCCCTCTGTATCTGTTCGGTCGGCAACATGTACTTCTCTGCCGTATCGGCTACTGGAGCCAGTAAAATGGCTCTTATAATCGAGGCTGCCACTATTGTATTCTATGTGGGCTATTCTGCTGCAATGACCTATGGCCTGCAAGCTCCCGTACACATCTGCTACACAGTAGAGATCGTCTACTATGTACTGATAGGCCTATCCAGCTATCTCTTTGTTATCTCAGGTAAATGGCAAGAGAAAAAATGGTCTGAAATAAAAGAATAGAGGCCTCCTTATCGAAAGCCTCTCACTAAAAAAAAGGGGGGGGGGAATCCTATTCCTCACAACAAGTCTGCTCCTCCCAAATTCAGAGCCATTTAAGTCGTCTGAATACCCAGAAGACAACCACAGACAAGAAGATAGAAACGGCTAAGACAAGCAAAAATGCATACGACTTCTCGGCAGCAGGCAACTCTACGTTCATACCATACAAGCTGGCAATAAGAGTAGGGATCATGAGCAACATAGAAATACTAGTCATACGTTTCATGATCGTATTCACATTATTCGATATGATACTCGCAAAAGCATCCATCGTGCCTGTAAGAATGTCGCTGTATATGTTCACCATGTTGTAGGCTTGCCGCATCTCTATCATAACATCCTCATTGAGGTCATCATCTATCTCGGACCTATAGATAGTACGCAGTTTACCAATCAGGGCTTCATTTCCCCTAATTGAGGTATTAAAGTACACAAGGCTCTTTTGCAGTTTCATCAATTGCAAAAGGTCTTCATTACTGATACTCTGCTCAAGTGCGCTTTCGGATCGTGTAACCTCTACATTTACCTGTTTGAGGTATTTCAAAAACCACACAGCCGAGCTATGCAGCAGTCTCAGCAAGAAATTAGCCTGCGTATCTACTGAAATATTTTTGCGGCGAGAATAGCCAATAAAATCAGGTAAAATGCGTGTCTCGAAATAGCATATAGATACAATGATATTCTGTGTCTCTGAGGTGATCACACCCAAAGGAACAGTAGAATAGGTGACGTCCTCATCGTGGATAATCTCTATCGGTATACGCAAGATCGTGAGTAGCCAACCATCCTCCTCTTCGGTGCGAGGACGCTCATCTGTATCGGCTATGTCACTGATAAAAGTCTCTGGCACACCCAAGTCGGTCACCAAAGAACTAAGTTCGGCCGTCCCGGGGCTTTCCAGCGATACCCAGCAGCCGGACTCTATGGAAGACTTTTCACAAAATCCCTCAAAAGGGTAGATATATCTCTTCATTAGATCATCTCCTTAGCTTAAATACATAAGATTCTTCTCATTCACTCACAAGACTACGACATCGGAGTGATAGCAAGAGGAGATGACTGTCGATCAGAAACCTGATCAAAAGGATCTGACAAGATCGATCCAGTTCGGCATCCCCTCCCCCATATCGCAGCTACACGATCGGGGCTTGCCTTTCTGCTCGGATGGCGGTAAGGGATCTTCCATACTGGTTTGTTTTATTTGGGTTTGAAATCTCGATTATCGTTGCAAAGGTAACTCTTTGTGCCCAACTTTATTCTTCATAAAACAAAAAAAGAGATGCGCTTCGCAATGCGAAGCGCATCTCCCTTGTTTTCTCCCCTCATAAAACCAGGGAGAATCTATCAAAGCTCAGAAAGCCTCTTATTTTATCCTGAACTTCTGCGTAAAGACAGGTTTTCCGTTGTGAGAGATACGGAAAATGCTAATCCCCTGAGACAGCCTTACTGGCAAGCGATAAGCCGATACCCCGGCAGGCAACATTCCCTTATACTGCAAGTTGCCCAAGATATTGAAGACCTCCAACTCCAGATTGCGGCCTTCGGAAGTATACTGCAAAGTACAGAGTCCATCAGCTTCATTGAGCAATGCCACCTTGGCAAACTCTATCACATTCGTACTCTGTTTACTAATGTGTCTGAGGAGCGCATAAAAAGTGATTGGAGAACCTCCCGCTACTGGTGTGACATCAATCTTGACCTTGAAATCATCCCTCGTATCAGCCAAAGCTTCTTTGAACTCATAAGTAGGATGCACCTCATTGGGATAACCAAACTCTCCCTCTTCGTACTTCTCCAACTTAATCCGACGGCCGTCTGCATGGACATCTCCATAGGCATTTACCTTTTGACAGCTTTCTCCCATACATAACAAAGAGATTCCCCAATTGGCATCTCCTTTGTGGTCTACCTTGGAAAGAGTAACCTTGTATTCCTTACCTATGGCAGCAGCATCCGGATTCAAATAAAAATGAATATCCGCACTTGTAATGCCCTCTTTCGTCTCGTAATATGCTGTGATGGTTCCTCCTTCGGGAAGCTCGTCTTTTCCTCCATTGTGCATAATGGCAACTTTCTGAGCAGAAAGGCCAGAGATCGTGCCCAAAAGGGCTACAGCAATAAATAGTAATTTCTTCATTTTTCTCTATTTGCTATCGTTTTCTTATTTAATTCCTACTTCTATTGTTTCGATTACCGACTTGGTTTGAGCATCATAGACAAAAGCTACCACACGAAGATTGTCGGGGTTTTGCTTCGCTGTCTCAAGCACCGTTTGGGGTAAATTCGACGTATGAAGATACTTACCACCAAGCTGAATTGGCTCTCCCCAGGTCCCATTTAGAGCTGCACGCAGCACATGGTCATGCTCGTGATCCTCCTTGTGCTTTCCTCCAGGGTATTCCTGGAAAGCCTTGATATCATTCTCCAGAAGCCACAACTGTACATTATACTGCTTTGCATCTTCCTTCTTGGCTCCCACTGCCACTACAGACACAGACACTGCTGTCCTATCGGCATTGAAAGAGGCTTTGGCAAAAAGGTCCATTTGGGCCGGTTGAGCAAGAGCTTTTTTCAGACGTTCGATCGTTTCGGTAATGTCGCCGGTTGCAGACACAAGGCCATTCTCACCTGTTCTGTCTATAACAGCCTTAGGCACTGCATCCAGACCCAACCAACGAGCATAGGCCTCTCCATCTGCAGTGGGGAAATCGGAACCCTTGTGAGGCAATAAATGGCTGTGTATAGCCACGGTCACAACCCTGCCAGCATGGGATTTGAGATCACCTTCAAGAGCCTTATGCAACCTACTGGCAAAGACTGGGCAATTGGAACATTCCTGTCCGGTATAATCCTCAAGCAATACAGTATGCTGACTTTGCGTGGGGTTCTCCGGTTCGGGGTCGTTCATGGGCTTCAACCTATTGCCCTCCTCTATCCTATCGCAAGCAACGAAAGCGAAACTTCCTGCTAAAAGCAAAGCTGCGGTCAATTTATTGAATATCATCATAAGAGATCTTTACTTGTGATTAGAAGCTTCCGTTGTAAGATATATACACACCCTGTGTTGCAGGCATCAGACGGCACACACCACCACTACAGTTGATACCCTCTCTAGTACGTCCTCCCGAGAGTTGTATGCGATGCGCTCCCTTGGCATAGGCTACCGAAGCCATGTAGTAATGCTCCTTGGTCAGTCCTGCATTGTACTGGTCACTGATCGTAAACATCAGGCCCGGCTGGATAGACAACTCAGCCAAAGCAAAGATCCAATCCCCTTCACCTTGCTTAGTAGTCAGATACTGCAACTCGGTACGAAGCTGCAACTTATTGCTGAGCTTATGCTTGCCATCATAAATAAACACATTGGTATGATACATACCGGGGTGAGCAACACCTTTGGCAATATTCTCCTTGTCGTAATCATCCTTATGCCCTACAATCACATCTTTGTTGTACCTCTGATTGATGTAGGTAAGAGTGAAACTGTACGAAGGGCTCAACTTCTTAGAAATCTCAAAATTGATATCCTGGAAATACAAGTCCCCTGTGCCGAAGAAAGTAGTAGAGTAACCATTGCCTCCTATGATAGCTTCTTCAAAGCCTTCATCACCGGGCTTTAGATTAATCCGCTTGCCGTTCCTGTCTTGCCAATCCTGCTTGATACCACGAATATGTGAAGCATTGAGACGGATTTGGGTACCATACTTACCACCCAGCAAAGTCTTACGCTTGAAAGTGTATCTCAACTCTCCCTGAAAAGCCCATTCTCCGCCAGGCTGTGTGGCATAGGGGTAAAGAGCTGCAAGCGTATAGGTCTGCTGTTGAGAGAAAGGGGGGAGGTAGTTGATATGCAAAGGCAAACCGAGCACAGTACGTTTGGAGAGATAATTGAAATTCTCACTCCTCTTGGCCTGCAACAAAGCACTCATACCAGAGCGAGAGTACGAAGCGGACAGCATAGCCACCGATCCATCGCGATAGATAAACTTGTTATCAGCTGTAGGGTCGTTGTATTTATAAGCATATTCGCCATAAATAGACATTCCCCCTCTTTGCAGAGAAAGACGCGTACCCCAAGCCGGAACATTCTCCGGCAGGTTGAGCTGCATTTTCTTCTCACCCTCTGTCACAGGGATCACTTCGCTTTTCTCATGTTTGGAAACAAAGCTCCCGGCAAGACTCAGGTAAGTACCACTCTCCTGCATGGGTTTAATCCATTTATCCAAACCCAACTCCAGATCGAAGGCAGAGAGATAACCACGGTCACTGCTGAAGAACTTCATCGTCCGATCGAAGTAATTACGCTGCTGCCCTGCCAGAGCTTTGATAGATACGCCTTCTATCGGACGCGTCGTTACCCTTGCACCACGAATGGAGTTGTCTATCCCCAGATTGCGCTCTTCATACGAGCGGAGCATGATTCCGCTGCCAAACTGCTCATAGAAGTCACCTACACTCAGATCGACGAGAGAGCCATATCGCCCGGTAAGTCCTATGTAGGGGATTCCACGTCCCTGATTAGCTTCGTTGCCGGGCAAAGGGCGAGAAAGCTCCTCGAAGCGAACACGTGCTTCAAGAAAATTATTTTGCAGAATAGCTGTCACATAGCTATTGCCAAACCATTGTCTTTTTGTCTTTTCCTCCGTAGAGAGCAACATATCCGACTGCACATTAAAAGTCGCTTTCAATGGCTGCCAACCGAACTTCTTTGTTCCCTGTGCCTGAATGGCAGAAGAGGCATTCTTCTCGACAGAGACATTATCTCCGGCCGGCTGCAAACCCTCTGTAGAATCTGCATAAGCCAAAGTAGCTGCCGAAAGACCGAGAGTCAATAATAAAGATCTTTTCATCACCGATACTTGCATGGTGTTGTGCGTCTGTATTCCTTATTATTTATTATTTTTTGGCGATATGCTCACGTACTACTTCAATGAGGTGCTGTTCGGAGCCATCTGTATATCCACTATGGTTGTAGATCACTTTCCCTTCTCCATCTACAATGAATACATGAGGCACTTGATTTACATTCATGGCACGCTTGAAGTCCCCATTGGTATCGAGTAGTACTTCGTATTCCCAACCATTACCGGACACAAGAGGTTTCACTCGCTGTGCATTCTGCCCATCATCGATAGATACGGCAACGAGCTTGACTCCTGTCTCATCCTGCCAATCAGGATAAACTTCATGTATTGCCTTCAATTCGCGCAAGCAAGGCTTACACCAAGTGGCGAAGAAACTAATAATCATGGGCTTACCGTCATTGCTAAGCTGAGAGGTGTTCACGGTCTTGCCATCTATATCCTTCAATTCTACAGAAGGGAGTTGGGCAAAAGCTGTTGCAGCGAAAGCCAAAGCTACGAGCAGGAATACAATCTTTTTCATGTTACTTCTTTGTCATTTATATGTTTGACATCATATTCATTATTCAACCGTCATATTGAAGCCCAAGACTCTCATAAGAGTACTATCAGAAACCATTCGGCTCGAATATACGCTCAAAGGTACAAAATACTTCCATAGTAATGAACGATGTGACACAGAAGAGAGCATCTGAGCAACCTACAATCCGGGGTTATTATCCGGTCTCAGACCTCTGAATCAGTTCACTGGTACATAAATCGTTTGATACTCTGTTTGGGAGTTTTGACAAAGGTCTCTCCTCGCAACTCGAATTTGGTAATCTTCTCATAGCTACCTACTTCTTCGTTGAGTTGCTTGCGTGATTGTTCTATCAGTCGGGTAGCTTCCTCTCTGCTTATCCCGTCTCTGCGAATATGCTCCACATTAGGAACTACCAACGCCACCAGACGGCCATTACGCTCTACCACCAGACTTTCCAACACATAGGGCAGTAAATTGATCTTCGACTCTATCTCCTCAGGATAGATATTTTGTCCATTGGCACCGAGTATCATCGTCTTGGAACGGCCTTTGATATATACATTATCCTGCTCGTCCATTGTACCCAAATCTCCGGTATGCATCCATCCGTCCTCGGTGAAAAGAGCTTGGGTCTCTGCCTCTCGTTTGTAGTAACCCAGACAAACATTTTCTCCACGCACCTGTATCTCTCCGACCTCTGCTTCCGGATTTTCACCTCTATCGATACGTACTTGCATTATCTTTTTCAGAGGTTTTCCACAAGAGTGTAAGGCCCAATGCTTATGATTTTCGTAGCATATCAAAGGGCCACACTCCGTCATGCCATACCCAACAGTGAAAGGGAAGCCGATGCGTTTGAGGAAAGACTCCACTTCGGGGTTGAGAGCTGCCCCTCCCACAATGACTTCACAGAAGTTACCACCCATGCCATGGGTCATCTTGCGACGAATAGACCGGCGGACAATCGCCTTGACAAAAGGCAACCTGAGCAAGGCCTTCAAGGCCGGCTGCTTGAGTCGAGGAATGATGATCTCTCGATAAATCTTCTCCAATATCAATGGAACGGTAATGATCAAATTCGGACGAACATCCTGGAAAGCCTGTGTTACCACCCTCGGGGAAGGTATTTTACCCAACAGAAATACATGTGCACCAACCACCATGGGGGTCAACAAATTGAATGCACAACTATAGGCATGTGCCAAGGGAAGGAAACACAATTCCCGATCCCCACAATACATCAAATCAAGAGTTGCGGCATAGGTCACATTACCGGCCAAATTGTTGCCACTCAACATTACACCTTTACTAAAGCCGGTTGTTCCGGAGGTATAGTTGAGCACCATAAGTCGATCATTCGGCACCTCCGGATAGGCAATATCTTCTCGACGATAGCCTTGCGGATAAAGCGAGGCCTTGCGACCAGCACAACGCCCCTCCAAACCTTGCAAGCGAGCCTCCGGTGTACGGTCAGCAACTACCTCTCCGGTCTGAATCTCCAGAGCTGCAATCAAATGCTCGGGAAGTTGACTATCAGGCAGAGTTTCCCAAATGGCCCGATTGACGAATATAAGCTTGGCATCGGAATGCGTAATGATACCAGCTGCATCCGTAGGGTTGAAATCTTGTAAGATAGGAACAACGACTGCTCCGTAAGTAATCACAGACAGAAAGACAATACCCCATTCGGCAGTGTCTTTTCCCATGAGAGCGATATGATCCTGGGGCTCCAATCCCAATTCTTCAAATAATAGGTGATAATAGGCAATCCGATCGGCCAACTCCCCATAGCTATAAGTGTTCTTTTCGATATAGTTGGTTAAGGCAGGGAGATCCCAATGCTCGGCAAAACTCTTAGCAAATAAAGCGATTAGATTTTGTTCTATCATATATACTTCTAATATTGCACATTATGGTTGCATATGTGCAAAAGTACAGCTTTTATCCTGTACAAGACCAAAAACAAGCAGAGACGAAATAGAGGACAGCAAAGGAGGCAAAGGGACAAATTGCCCTATAAGCCTCTATCTCAGAGAAAAGAAGAATAGCAAAAGACACAATAGAGCCCTATCAGCAGCTCTACCAGACTAAGCAAAATAATCAGCAAACTTTCTGCCCGAAAACTCAGGCGGATCGCTCGACGAGCATCGGCCATTCTCACTCTGCGCTCAGTCTCTCCTATGTAGGGTTTATAGACCTCCTTGCCAAAATAATCATGAGGCCCACCAAAACGGCAATTAAGCAGAGCTGCCATAGCAGCCTCCGGATAGCCACTATTAGGACTCAGGTGAGCCGAGCCATAGCGTCGTACAAAGGGCAAAAGGCTCAGTTTACCATCGACCAAAAGCAAGAGAAAAGCCGTGAGACGTGCCGGGATCCAACCCCATACATCATCCTGAATAGCTGAGAATCGACCGAAATGCAGGTAGCGTTCACTACGATAGCCCACCATCGAGTCGAGCGTATTGACCATTTTGTAGCATAGCATAAGAGCCGTGGCTGGAACGACGGCCACCAATGGAGACAAATCGAGAAAACAACCCAAGAAAATCCCGAATACACTTCCGACGAAGTAGTAAAAAATCGGGGCTATCACTCCATCATTGAGATTCTCGGCCTGTGTTTCCAAGGCTGCAATACGTATCTCTTGCGCCGATAGCTTGCTGGTATCTCTACCCACAATACGGCTCACCTGCACACGGCCTGCGTCTAATGAAACCTCCACTGCCGCGAAGACCTGCTTTACCTCCTCTGCCAGGGTAGTACCTGCCAAGCAATAAAAAATGAGAGGAACAGACAGGAGCACCGGTAGCAAAGGGAAAAGAAAATAGAGGAATCCAAGTAGGACAAAAGCAACCAAGAAGCTACCCAGCGTCAATCCTAATCCCATCAAACGTCCTCTCCGTCTCAAAGTGGCGGGAGAGAGATCCGGCTTGTTCAACTGTTTTTCATAACGAGCTATGAGCTTGCCATATCCGACAATCAGATGTGGCATGGAAGGAGGATCCCCCAATATCCGATCCATACGCCAACCCAACACAAGAGGCATGATAATGGGCAAAGAGACATAGATCCAGAAAACAAAAAAACGCCCCACTTAGCTCAGGATTTGAAAGATGAAACAATCTCGGAAATAGCTCGCACAAGGCTCTCATTGTCCGATTCGGATTGGGCAGCTATGCGGATATACCTGTTACTCAATCCATAAAAATTGGAAGCATCGCGCACCAATAAGCCATAATCTTCTACCAAAAGTTGCTTGAACTGCTTCGAATCGAGTCTCAAACGATCCGGCAAACGGCAGAGCATGAAATGCGTGTCTGTCGGTTCGATTTCCAGTCCTAAATCGAGCAACATAGATCGCAACCAGGTGGCCGATTGCAGCAGTTTTTCCAAATCAAAGGAGTCCTCTTGCGATGGCTTTTCACTCAAAAACAGTCCCGCCTCAATGGCCAGTGCATTGACAGCCCAAGGCATTCGTCCCTGCCGCAGAAGCTCAATCTTATTCTCCGATGCACAGACATATCCCAAGCGAAGTCCCGGCAACTTGTATTGTTTGGTCATGGAGCGAAGAATCAACAAATTGTCTCGCTCAAGAACCGCCGAAGGCATAAGCGTTGGACAAAGCGTGAAACTATCGTAAGACTGATCGACCACAAAAAGAATATCGGGCCGACGAGTAACCCAAGCAGACAAATCTCTCAAATCCCAAACCCTTCCGTTTGGGTTATTCGGGTTACAAAGCCAAATAGAGCAGTCCGATTGCCTTTGCCCCCTTACCCAATCTGCCATTTCGATAGCAGCAGACAAGTCGAAGGCATGTAGCGGATCAAGCCCCACCGCCGAGAGAGCATCCGCATATTCACTAAAAGTAGGCTCCAGTACAATAGCTACCGACTGCGGTTGGAGATGATGGGCTATGGTGTAAATGGCATCGGTTGCTCCAGCACAAACCATCACATTCGTCACTCCCACACCGAGCCTCCGAGCCAAACTAGACTCCAGAGAAAAAGGCTGTGGCTCCGGATAGGCATCTATGAGCGATATATACTCAGACAAATGCGCCTTGAGAGCTGTATTATCGGTCGGGGCATAGATATTACTGCTAAAATTCGCTCTTATCCGACCGCAGTAACGATATAGATCGTCTCCGTGTCCGACTATCATAGGTCTTGCCGATTAAGTATTCGGTAAAAAAGATCCATATCGAGATATGAGCGCAAAGCAGTGGCCAATTTATCGTACTGCTCATTCTTGTAGCTCGCGTAATCCACTGCATGGGTTTTCTCACGAGAAGCAAAGGGCTGCAACAGGATTTCTACAAAATCGGCATTGTCCAATATGCCATGCAGATAGGTCCCCATACAACGCGGATTTGCCACATAGCCATCATAGCTTCCATCAGCCAGACGACACAAGGGCGAATGGACAGCCGAAGCAACAGGCAAGCTCCGTCCCTGATGAATCTCATAGGCAGCACCCTTGCCACAGAGCGGAGCCTGCAGCTCAAAAGTAACCTGTCGGGTAGTCTTCTCCTGTTCCATTTCGGTGCGGATAGGCAACAATCCCAAACCTGGGATCTGAGACGCACCTCCTTCTATACAGAGCGGATCGGCTACTTCCATACCCATCATCTGATAACCACCGCAAATCCCCAACACAGTGGATCCACGTTTGTGTGCCCTCACAATAGCCTCGGCCACTCCGTTGTTGCGAATATCGGAGAGGTCGGAGAGCGTGCTTTTGCTCCCTGGCAAAATCACAATATCAGCCTGTTGTATTTCGGATGGGTTGTTAGTATAAAACAGATGTACTCGTGGGTCTCGCTCCAGAGAATCGAAATCGGTAAAGTTGGATATATGGGAGAGGTGTATGACAGCTACATTTATTTTCCCCTCAGCAGCCTGTCGGTGTTTTTTTTCAAGCGAAACAGAGTCCTCTTCCTCAATATGTATATCATGAAAATAAGGCACCAAACCTAAAACCGGCACTCCGGTGAGATCCTCCAAAATCTTCTTTCCTTCGTCGAACAAAGCTCGATCTCCACGGAACTTATTGATGATAATTGCTCGGATCAATCGCCTCTCCTCTTCCGGCAAAAGGGCTATCGATCCGTAAACGGAAGCAAAGACCCCTCCACGATCTATATCGGCCACCAAGAGCACGGCTGCATCGGCATAGCAAGCCATGGACATATTCACCAAATCAGTATCCCGAAGGTTCAATTCGGCGATACTGCCCGCTCCTTCGAGTACGATCGGCTCATAGCGAGCCGCCAATCGGTCGTAGGCTTGATGAACAACCTCACGCAGCTCATCTCGCCCCTGGCGACGGAAATACTCATAGGCATTCTTATTGCCTACAGGTTTACCCAATAGCACAACCTGAGAACTATGATCCGAATTGGGTTTGAGTAAAAGAGGATTCATATCCACGTGGCAATCAATACCACAAGCCTCGGCTTGCACTGCTTGTGCCCGACCAATCTCAAGCCCCTCCGGTGTGGCATAAGAGTTGAGTGCCATATTTTGAGCCTTGAAAGGAGCTGGGCGATAGCCGTCTTGCCTAAGGATGCGACACAGCCCTGTGGCCAAAATACTTTTGCCCACATCACTGCCCGTACCGGCCAACATGATAGATCTCATGGTATATAGATATTGTAAGATGGATAAGGATAGAACTAAAGAGAAACAAGGAATAGCGAGGGTCAATGTTTGCTCTTTCGTTTATAACTAAAGGCTTGCCAACGCTCCTCTGTCAGGTCCAAACGAGAGAGTTCGTCTCGTGCCATAACGAAAAACAAATCACTAAGCCGATTGATATAACACAGTAACTCCTCGGGCAAAGGATCTTGCCTATGCAGGCTCCACAGACTGCGCTCAGCACGTCGAGCTACAGCTCGACAGATATGACAGTCGGCCGCAATGGGGGAGCCTCCTGGAAGCAAGAAGTATCCATTGTCTTGCAAACCGGCAAGTCGCTGGTCTATGTAAGCCTCGCAGTAAAGAGTCGAGTCTGTCGGTAGAGGATTAGGATTGCTCTCCCGGATAGCAGACGGAGTTGCTGCATGGCTCATAAAGACCATCAGATCTCGCTGGATACGATGTAGCAGAGGCTGTCTGTCATCTCTGGCATCAAGGGAAGCTCGGAGTTTGCCTATGTAGCAATTAAGCTCGTCCAACTCCCCGACAGCATGAATACGAATATCGTCTTTTCCGACTCTACCTCCGCCATGTGTACCGGTTTGGCCTCTATCGCCCGTGCGAGTGTATATCTTAGCCATTAGTCGAATAGGCTTAGGATGTCCGACCTGTTTCCCCAATAGAGATGAACGTAAGATGCAATCACGTTGTCTCGACGCCACAAAGCTGTAGCCACATCGCCTCCTCTTGCCGTCTGCATCTGCACAAGACTGGGCAAAGGAGACAAGACACGGCTGTAATGAAACTCATGCCCACGCCATTTGCGACCGGCATATTCAAACTGTCGGTAGCCAAGCTGAAGTTTCATCCCCTCCATGGTAGCTTCTTGCTTGAACAATCCAACCATGGGATAAGTCAGCCCGTCCATTCCTCTAACAGAATCGGAGAGATACATCATCCCTCCGCACTCGGCCAGTATGCGTCCTCCTTTTTCGGCATAAGAGCGTACGGCTGCCAACATTTGCCGGTTAGATGAAAGCTCATGAAGGTAAAACTCAGGGTATCCTCCGGGGAAATATAGCAAATCGGCATCGGGCAAGGCCGAATCCCTCATTGGGCTAAAGAAAGTCAATTTGCCCAAACGGCTCAACTGATCAAGATTAGCCCGATAAACAAAGTTGAAGGCCTCATCTTGCGCCACTCCAATACGCAGAGATGATGTTGCAGAAAAATCCGGCCAATCACTCTTCTCTGTGGGTAGAGATACAGTGGACAAATTCAGTAGAGCCTCCAGATCGACATGAGCTTCCACAGCATCTGCGATACGCTCTATCTGTGCATCATAGCTGTCTATAGCTGTCGTATCCAATCCTAAATGTCTGTCGGGGACTGCAACTTCCTCCATCTTGGGCAGGTAGCCCAATGCCTGCAAACCGACCGTCTGACAGGCTGAGAGGAGGTACTGATAATGCGACTCCGAGGCAACCCTATTAAAGACAACACCGGCAATGCGAGGAGCCTTCTCCAACTCAGGAGAAACGAAATGCCGAAAACCATACAAGACGGGTGCGACCGAATAAGCCGAAGACTTGGCATTGACAAGCAGTACCACCGGCACATTGAGACTTGTCGCCACTTCGGCAGAGGAGCCCCAGGCAGCTCGGTAGCCATCATACAGCCCCATCACACCTTCTATTACGGACACATCGGCAGAGGAAGAATAATGAGAGAAAGTGCGCCGAAGTTCTGCCGGAGTTTCAAAAAAAGGATCAAGATTGACCGAGCAGTTGCGTCCGACGGCTTTGTTGTGAAACTGAGAGTCTATATAGTCCGGGCCACACTTAAACGGTGCCACAATCTGCCCTCTACGCTCAAGAGCTCTCAATACTCCAAGTGTAAAAGTCGTCTTGCCACTACCAGAAGCAGTAGCCCCTATCAAAAAAGCTCGCATCATGCATTCATTGTTTTCTCCCGCCACAAGTATGGCCATACAAAAAGTGCGATATCGGCACGTCTTTCATAGCAAAACGTAGCACCAATACCACACCCCCTTCCTCTCCTGGAGAGACCGGACAAAAGCCTCCAATCCACCTCCTACGGAAAAACAAACCGTCAAGAGGGAAAAGAGAGACAGCCTAATCCCGGCACAGACTTATTCGCCGGCGATTCTATTGATAATGATGTGAGCGATAAAACCCAGTACAACAAGGATTAAACCGGCAAACAACGTAACGTTGGAAGTCGTATTCATGAAATACGGCACGGCCAAAAACAATACGCCAACGAGCATCACAATGATACCCAGTATTTTCACTATACCATTCATAATTCCTATCTATAATAGATGATTTACTTTGTTACGGCAAAGTACGCAATAATTCACGGGATTAAGAAACGCCCCATCTAACGATCCGCCCCCAATCGAGCATATTCGTCTACAAGTCTTGCGGCCTCCGGTTCGGAGAGGGCAACCAAGGGCAATCGAAGCACATCGGATGCGATCAACCCCATCCTGCGAAGTAGACATTTGATACCGGCAGGATTACCATTGGCAAAGAGCTGCAAGTACAGTTCATCGAACGAACGACTAAGCTCGGTAGCCCTTCCGTAGTCTCCGGAGAGAGCTAAACGAATAAGCTCTCCAAAACGCCGAGGATAAGCATTCCCCACCACAGAGATGACTCCCTTGGCTCCCGCTTGAATGAAAGGGATGGACAAATGGTCGTCCCCAGAAAGCACGACAAAGCCCTCAGGACTGCCATTGACCAACTCACGTACTTGATTGACATCCTCCGAAGCCTCCTTGACTGCCACGATATTGTGACATCTATCGGCCAACTCCAGCGTTATTTCCGGAGTCATATTGATTCCTGTACGTCCAGGGATATTGTAGAGAATAATAGGCAAAGGACTTGCCTCGGAAGCTGCTTCGAAGTGAGCGATAATCCCCCTCTTGGTAGGCTTGTTGTAGTAAGGAACGACAGACAATATCCCATCTACCCCATGGGTATCGAGGGCACGCAAACGCTCCACAAGCCGAGCAGTGCAGTTATCTCCCACACCGACAATCAGAGGCAGACGACCATTGACTCTTTCGGCAACTGTCTCTATCACTCGGCGGTGCTCATTGGCACTCAAAGTTGCAGATTCTCCGGTAGTTCCGAGAGCCACAAGGAAGTCTACCTCCCCCTCTATCTGATACTCAACAAGGGCAGACAAGGCGACATAGTCTACACTGCCATCTTCGTTCAATGGAGTTACAAGGGCAACCCCCAAACCGGAAAGATCAAGTCTGCTCATATGGTCAAGGATATTCTTCTTCGGTAACTTACCTGCACAAAAATAAGCCAAGAGTATTATTTCGACAAACACAAGCCGTCTTTTGTGGTATAGTACATTCTCATCTTTAGAGGCCCCTCAGGATTCTATTTATTTGTTTGCTTCTGTATTATTATATTTCCTTTTTGCCGTATCTTTTCTGCCCTATTTGAGAGCTTTTTGATCGTATTTTCGCTCTCCTTTTCGATGTTGATGGGAGGCATTTTTTATTAGCATAGGAGAGAGCAAAAATTCGTGCGCAAGAAAATATTTTTTTGTGCGCACTCCGATAAATTTTCTTGCGGAAGAAAATATTTTTTCTTGCGCAAGAAAATATTTTTCCTTGCGGAGAGAATTTTCGCCCTGTCAGAACGCCCTATTCATAGACATTTTAGAAGACGGACACAAGAGGAACAAAAGAGCTACATTCACTTGTCTACAAATAGCCTATTTTCCCTCTATTTCTCGGATCTTTATCACAAGTGAAATTTACAAAACAAACCAACTTTAATGGTCAATCAGAAGAAAAAGCTGCTGCGTTAGCTTCATAACAAAACGTCCCCTCCACAACTCCTATCGGTATAGGTCGTGGAGGGGACATCTCTTTTCAAGCATCACCCTTTCAGCGAATAAGTTTTATCACCTTGTTGTCGATGCGAACCAACAATAGGTCTCCAACTTGAGGCAAGAAAATCTCATAGTGGCCAGTGACCGAATAGAGACATCGACCGGCAAAGTCGTACAAAGCGACAGAGTGCTTTATCTCATCTCCAAAAAAGACCTTCCATCCATCGGCCAAAGCATGAATAGCAAATTCGGACTGGAGCGGATAGACAACACCTATAACATCGGATCCGGGAAACGCTTTACTATCCTTATCATCAAGCACAATCCAACCCTTTTGCATAGCCAACTCCACATCGGCTTTCAGACAAACATTACGCTCGGTCTCTTGGGCCTTCTCCGAGGTATTGATCACTACCAAATACTTCCCAGTCCCTTCTGCACTAAGAGAAGAGATCAAATTGTGCATATCCTGCTCTTTCAGTTCATTCTCAGCGACATCCAAAGACACGAGTTCTACAGCTGCAGATAGATCAAGTTTTTCAAGTCTGTTTTTCTTCAAAACAACACTCTTCAACTTGCTGTGAGTGCTGAGATTCAATTCCTTCAACATACAAGCGTTAGCAAATAAATCCTCCAAATCTCTTGCCTTGCTGACATCGAGGCTACCAATCGGATTGTTGCAACAATCAATCCTTACAAGCTTCTCAAGAGGGTCAATTGAGAGAGAGGTGAGCTTATTATCGCTGAGATCAAGAGATCTGATAAGCGTTTGAGAAGACAAATCAATTGATGTTATCCTGTTGCTCGACAAATCCAACTCCTCCAAAAGAGGAGCTTTGCTCAAGTCAATGGTCTTAACACGAGCATTTTTGAGCACAAGCCCAGAAATATCTTTAGCATATATCACAGCCTGAGATTTCTCACCCCAAGTCAGACTGACAGGTGTCATTCCATCGGCAAACAAGTACTCGCCCATGTCATCTTTTCCATTACCATTGAGATCAATCCATGGAGAATACTCCGTAGCATCGGACTTGAGGATTAGCTTAAAAGGAGCTCCATGCATCAGTTCGGAAGAAAAGGTGATTGTCTGCACTTCATCCGGGACCTCAGGCTCCGGGGTAATCTCCTTTCCGGGATAATCCATACCAGTAGCAGCATCGAGCACCTGCCATTTCTTAGCCACAGCAGCCTCTACATCAGCCTTGAGGCACACATTGTGTTCGCAGTCTGCTTGCTCCGGAGCGGTGTTGATTACAGTGATGTTCTTGGCAGATATTTCGCTGCTATTCAGGCTTTTGATGAGCTTGCTCATCTCTTCTGCAGTAATCTTATTTTGCGAAACATTGATAGAAGAGAGTCCAGGTAATTCGGAGCAGTCAAGAGCTTCCAACTCGTTATTCGACAAGTCTATCATTTCCAGCGTGATAGCATCTTTCAGCCCAATGGATTGCAGTTTGGCTGCTTTTATCATCAAAACCTTCGGCCCTTCTGCATGAATCACAGCTTCAGCTTTCTCTCCCCATTTGACCGTAACAAATTGCCCCGGCTCCTGAGCGGGCAACCCCTCTCCTTCGTCCTGTGTCTCGTTAGCATTGAGATCTATCCATGGGGTAGTACCTTCGGCAGCCACAAGATGGATTTTGAAGTCTTCTCCTTTCTTTAGCCCCGTGATCAATAAGATTTTGCGTCCTCCCTGCGCTGGCACATTCTGTTCACTGCCAGGATAGTCCATGCCATCTTTTGCATCCATCACTGACCAACCTTTCATTTTTGCGGCCTCAACATCGGATTTCAAGCAAACGTTATACTCTTCAACCTCGGAAGAAGTATTAATTACCATCAGCTGACAGAGATATCCATTGCAAAGAGAAACTATCATCTTGTGCATGGCTTCAGCCCCTATCCTGTTTTGAGAAACATTGAGAGACTTGAGATCCTTCAATGCGGTGACATCAAGCTCTTCCAACTCGTTTCCCGCCAGTTCAAGAGTCTCCAAGGATCCTCCTTCTCGTAGGTCTACTGTTTTTAGCTTTGCATTGCAAAGATTGAGCGCCTGCAAATTCTTACCATAAATAACAACCTCGGATTTATCCCCCCACTTGAGAGAGGTTGTCGTCCAAGGATCGTTGATTATTTCTTCTCCTTCATCCATTTTCCCGTTGCCATTGAGATCTATCCATGGAGTGGAGTCTTCTTCTGCCATGGCAGAAATTACCAGATCTTCCCCTTCTGAAAGACCAGAAGTAATCTTCACTTTCTGAGCCTTGGGTTCTTCCATTTCCATGTCCGTCAAAGCGTTTGCCTTGAGAATTGAGGACGAAAGGCAAGCCCCAAGCCCTGCAATCAGTAATAATGCACGCATCTTTATTTCATTTTATTTTTGAATGTTGTGGCTACAGACAGGTACCAATGTAAGCGGCATATAAACTACAGACTGAGATATCAAATTCTTCTACAAGTAGTCTTTTAACACCTCTGCGAAGGTATGAGCCACTTTTACGTCAACAAATACCCATTTATAATGAAAAACAGAGTGAAATAACAATGTAATATGGGTAGTTTGTCTTCTCTCCATACCAACAGTGAGGGGTTTATCAAACCTACAAAGCCCTCTAACAATAAAATCCATAAACTTTTTATATCGAAAATTGCACACGAACATCAATCTCCTTGGCCTCTTCTCGATGCAACTATTATAGCCAAGAGTACTTACAGAGTATGTATATGGAAACCATCGCATGGGTTACAAAGGACTGCTTCAGCAACTATTTTCTTGGATTTTACAGAATGCAGTAATCATGAAAGTATAAAATGATTGAGAAAAAGTGGAGAGGATACACTTTAGATGTATAACCAAACCCGAATGCTGACAATAACACCACAAGAGCAGTATTACAGCTGTCTCTATTGAGACTATTGGGGGAGTTCTCAACCAACGACAGTGCAAGTTGCTGTATACTTACAATGCCTCCCTTATTATCGGTCTTTTTGAAAATGTCCCAAGCGATGCCATGCAAGTATCGTATTATCCAATGGTGCCATATTGGTTTTCCGCAGAATATTTATACCTTTGTGCCGCACAAGACGAACGAGCTCTCGTTCTCAATTGCGAGGAAGTGTGGGTGAGTGGCTGAAACCAACAGTTTGCTAAACTGTCGTACGGGTAACCGTACCGGGGGTTCGAATCCCCCCGCTTCCGCTGAACGTACTCTGGAAATGATAAGCCAATAAGTGCCACAAAACAGTAAGTGTCTTAATTCTCAATGAGTTAAGGCACTTTTTTTGTATCAGGTCCTTTCTCAGAGCACCTCCAGAGTAGGTCGAAACTCCCAAAATGCTCTACTTGGGCTGCAATATGGCTACAGAAAAACTGATGTAACGAAAATTGTACCCAAGAGTACGTATAGAGCACACACATTTTGCTGTTGTTCAGAAGATTATATAGTGCTGTAGCACGGCTACAGAGAAAATAGTCGTCAAAACAGTCCTATTTTATCTGGCTACAATTTTGGGCTACATGCAACCAAATTGATTAACATATCATTTTCAAAAACGACTCAATATTCTAGCATAATTATAGCCAATCGTTTCGTTTCAACATTATACTATTTGACTAGAATATTTGTTTTAACCAATCTACAATATCTTCAAGGACAATCGGGCTGATTGTCTGCTTGATATTAATGTATTCTGTCGGTACACCCGTTGTGCACTCTTGGAACAAGTGGTTCAGTCCAGGATAGATTTTCACTTTGGATTTCTTGTTTTTCGGCAGATTGTTTCTAATGACTTCTACATTTGATGAGGCTATGACTTGCAAATCCTTTTCTCCGTTCATTACGAAGATAGGACAGGTGGTTTTGCTTATGTCGGAAGCTGGATTGTAATCAAGGAAGAACTCATACCATGGGGACATTGTGCCTTTTAGGTAATCCCTTAACTGCTTCTTTGTGAACTGGTATTCCTGTCCAAACTGTTTTGCTATGGCTACACCTTGCTGATACAGACATTCATCTCCCTGAATGCCTACTCCTGCCATACAGATAGCGAAGTCTATCTATTTTTCTGCAGCAAGCATAAAGACTACGCTTCCACCTTCGCTGTGTCCGAGTAAGCCTATTTTTGAAAATTGTTTTGTTTCACGCAGATATTTCACGGCAAGCGCAGCGTCTTTTGCAACCTCCTTTGTGGTTTCAGCTTGGTATTTGCCTGTTGATTTTCCTACACAACGATCATCATACCTGAGGGTCGCATATCCGTTTCCTGCAAGATAATCCGCTATAACAAGAAAAGGTTTGTGTTCGTAGATTTCGTTGTCACGGTTTTGTGGCCCGCTGCCTGTGACCATCACTATCACAGGGATTTTTTTGCCCTTTTGATAATTCACGGGATATGTGATGGTTCCTGAAAGTGTCGCGTTTTCGTCTTCATTGACAAACTCGATTTCTTCTGTCGTATATGGATATGGCGGTTGCGGATTCTGCGGACGCAGATAAACGAGTTCTTCGTTTTTTAGATTAAGTTCCAACTTTACACCAGCCTGCGAGTATGTTCCGTAGATCATATCACCCTGGATTTTGCCATTATATTCTATTCCGATGTTCGGGATCCGTATGCTTATAGAATCAGATGATGCAAATTCAATTGAAGCCGGGATACCTTTGACGCTTTGATTGGGGCTGTCCATCGTGCAGACGGTTTTACCTTCAGTATTCTTGGATATGTTGAATACTATGCGAAGGCTGGTACCTCTGAAGCTGATTTGGCCACTCCAGGATCCAATGAAATTCTGAGCTGATACGGGGAGGGCAACAAGCAGCGCAAGCAGTACCAAGAGGCTTTTACTTTTCATGTGATAGCAGATTTGAAGTTATACTTCTGGGGATGAGGTTACTTTATATGCGATTGAATCTTTTGCCACAGTCGTTGCATTTGTAGTTGACATTTTTATAGTCACAAAGAAAGAGAATCACTATGCTGGATATGAATACAACAATGGCAAGGATATTCAGTATTATTGATTTGTTTTCCAAGTCTTTTGTGAAGTAAAAATAGACAACAGGAGCTATGAAAAAGACTATTGAGAGTATGAGCAGTGGTGTGATGAATTTGTTTTTTTCGATACGGACGGTGTCTTCACTGCCACATTTCGGGCAGAATGTTTTTGTGCTTTCTGCCGAGGAGTTGACAATCGGCTCTATTAGTGTCAGAGCCTTTTCATAGTCCTTTTCAAACACATAAATTGCGATGCCGGGAGTTGGGCCATATGCTCCTGTGCGTGGATTATTTGTTTCATCGTGCTGGCGGAAGACAATATTATTATTTTTGAGAATACTAACGACTTTGTGTGCTTTAATACTACTTTGGCATTTACATAATAACATTTCACTCATAGCAACTTTTGTTAGTTCCAGATAATACAATAAGGTGCACTATTAAATTGAACGCAATATGGGGAAAATCGTCTATTATCCAAGTGTTTTATCAGCTATTTTTATGGCATAAGACCGTTGCACAGCGAGTTATGCAACGGTCTTAGCATTTTGAGTCTTGGTGTACTTTTTATTCAAGAGTGTACGAATACTTCTCCAATCCACACAGGCATTGATTTGGCGAAGGAAGGAGTGTTTCATTCGGTCACGACAGACTTGAGTGTAAACTTCAAGAAAACTGAGGTGGACATCGGTAGGCTTAGTGCTCATATAGTCAATATTTAGTCTTGGCTGAAGGTACAAAGATGCAATCAGGGAACAATGGGAACAAGACTAAAAGACGCGCGACAGTCTCATTTTGTTGACTTCGCAGAATGCAACAATCTAAAAAAGGCATTGAGACGGAGGGCATGGAGAATGTACTTACCATTATTGCTGTCCGCTAAACTTTAGAAGAGGGCAAAATAGGGCTTTCAATCCTAGTGAATAGGTTGTATTCCGTCTGATTTTGTTTGAGTAAGCCCCCTCCTCCTTTATACAGCACTGATTTTGTCGGACAGCCGACCTTGAGGAAGGATGAAAACCGCATAATCGCACACATTTCCTTCTCCAGTCTACTATTCAAAAAACTCTGGCGCAAACACAGGGCTGTATAACGTCCTTTTCACGCAGATTTTAGCGGACAGCCGATGATTTTTACTGAATGACAGGTGTTTAGGAATTTATTTGGGAGGAAGAGAGCTTACATCCGTATATTACCTGAGCTTGAATGGGGCTACGAGTGAATCCAAAAGTTTTATCGGACAGCAATAACTTGCCATATATGATCAGGCTTGAATGTCGAAAATAACGCAGCAAGTACCGCACATTGTGCAACAGGCTTTTCAGTAGCCTCTTTAATGCTCTCTCAAAAAAGAAGGGTGTGCCGAAAATCATTTCGACACACCCTCTATTTTAATTATGAATTATGGCCAGAACACTCTCTTCCTCAATAGAAGAGCCAGCCAACACATGCGAAGAATTATTCTTCGTTCAGACTCACACGTCTAAAGGCCTTCACTGTAAGAGTCTTGCTGGCAGTGTGCAAATACTGCTCGATAGTCATCTTATTGTCCTTTACGAACTCCTGCTGCAGAAGAGTATTTTCCTTGAAGAACTTCTGCAAAGCACCATCAACAATACGATCAATGATATTAGCAGGCTTACCGGCTTCTTCTGCCTTTTCTTTAGCAATGGTGCGCTCCTGTTCAATCGTATGTTCAGAAACTTCCTCCGGCAACACAGCCACGGGGTTCATAGCAGCAACCTGCATAGCTATATCGCGAGCCATCTGGCTGTCTATAGCTTCGTTGAAAGAAACAATTGTAGCCAACTTATTACCCATGTGGATGTAGCTGGTAACAGCCTCGGCTGAGAGGCATTCGTAGGCTCCGACCTCTGTCTTCTCGCCTGTCACACCTGTTCTCTCCACCACATGATCGGCTATTGAACGACCATCAGCCAAGGGGAGTTGCAAAAGCTCTTCTTTGCTAGCCGGCTTTTTCTCCATCGCTATGTTCAAAATAGCTTGAGTCAGGTCAATTGTTTCCTGGTTTTTTGCCACAAAGTCTGTCTCGCACTGTAGGGATACAACTGCAGCGAAGCCATCTTTATGAGCAGCCAGCACGCAACCCTCAGCAGCAACACGATCAGAACGCTTAGCGGCAACAGCCTGACCTTTTTTGCGAATAATCTCCATTGCTTTCTCGAAGTCGCAGTTGGTTTCTTCCAATGCTTTCTTGCAGTCCATCATACCAGCGCCACTCATCTTACGCAGCTTGGCAATATCTTGAATAGTAACAGCCATAATCTTAAGTTGTGTGTATTATTTTATTTCGAAAATATTCGGATAAGGCAAACATCCATCTGGAGCTGCCCTGTCTACCACAGAAAAAAAGATACCACGTGCAGCGCAATCGCCGGAGCGATCCACCGGCACGTGGTATTCCTGTATTAAGAGGGATAACTCTTGGGGTAAAAGGAGCCAAAAGTTAGGCTTGAGCCGCCTCTGTTACCTCTGCTTGAGAAGCTTCGGTCTCTTCTGGGGCTGCAACCTCTGCTGTAGTATCTTCTACGCTCTCAGTTGCTGACTCTTCGCCTTCACGACGACGAATTCTCTCACGACGAGCCGAACGAGCACCGCGACGGCTGCCCTCTTCCGATTCTTCGTTTTCGTCTCCTTTCTCAGCCTTACGCTCCATCAAACCTTCGCTAATCGCCTCACACATAGCAGACATCACCAACTCGATAGCCTTAGACGAATCGTCATTGCAAGGGATCACATAGTCAATGTCTTTGGGATTGCTATTGGTATCGACAAGACCAAATACCGGTATCCCCAAGCGAGTAGCTTCATGTACGGCAATGTGCTCTTTCATCACGTCGATAACGAAAAGAGCTGAAGGCAAACGATTCATATCTGCGATAGAGCCGAGAGTCTTCTCCAACTTCTCACGCTGACGAGAGATCTGCAATTTCTCGCGCTTAGAAAGGTTGTCGAATGTGCCATCACTGGTCATCTTGTCGATCTGAGTCATCTTCTTCACTGCCTTGCGAATAGTGGGGAAGTTGGTGAGCATACCTCCCGGCCAACGCTCTACGACATAAGGCATGCCCACAGAAGAGGCAAACTGAGCCACAGCTTCCTGAGCTTGTTTTTTGGTTGCTACAAAGAGAATCTTCTTGCCACTACGAGCCATATTGCGAATCACCTCTGCAGCCTCATTTATTTTGGCAACTGTTTTGTGCAGGTCAATGATGTGGATATCATTGCGCTCCATAAAGATATACGGAGCCATAGCCGGGTTCCACTTTCTTTTCAGGTGTCCGAAGTGAGCACCGGCTTCAAGTAACTGATCAAATGTTACGTTTGTCATTGTTGTTTTGTTTACGTTCTTGTAATGATGATTACTGATACAACCATACAGTAGCCTTACTTGGAGCCTTTCGGCTAGCTTAAATAACAAGCAAGAATCCGCATGATTTAGATACTAAACACGACAACGTATAGCAGCCAACCGCCCTCCTATACAAAGTTTGCACAAGAGCAATGATTCGTAAAAGGCGGAAGACATAGATACGTCAACGCTTACTGAATTGGAATCTCTTGCGTGCCTTGGGTTGACCGGGTTTCTTACGCTCTACGACACGAGGATCACGAGTTACAAAACCAGCCGCACGAAGCACAGCCTTATCTTCCGGATTTACCTTGATCAGGGCGCGAGCTATCCCCAGACGAGCAGCCTCGCTCTGTCCTTTAAAGCCGCCACCTCTCAAGTTGATATTGATATCATATTTGTCTACTACTTCCAATTTCTCAAGCGGCTGTTTTACAATAAAGCGCAAGATAGAAGAAGGGAAATAGACTGCAATATCACGCTTGTTGATAGTAATCTTACCACTACCCTCTTTCATGTAGACGCGAGCTATAGCTGCCTTACGTCTGCCAATTGCATTAATTTGGTCCATATCTGCTTTACTTCAAAGAGTTTAGATCTATCACACGAGGTTTTTGCGCCTCATGTTTGTGTTCACTGCCTCCGTATACGTGGAGGTTACGCATGAGCGAACGGCCCAAGCGATTCTTCGGGAGCATACCTTTTACGACTTTCTGAAAAAGACGATCGGCTCCCTTCTTCAGAAGATCTTCAGGAGTAAACTCTCTCTGACCTCCGGGATAACCCGTAAAACGCAGATAGACTCTATCTGTCCACTTCTTGCCGGTAAGTTCTACTTGATCGGCATTGATAATAATCACATTATCACCACAATCTACATGCGGTGTAAAGTTAGGCTTGTACTTCCCTCTAAGCAGCTTAGCCACTTTGGAGCAAACACGCCCAAGATTCTGACCGGCCGCATCCACTACCACCCATTCCTTGGTCACAGTTGCCTTGTTTGCGGAGACGGTCTTGTAACTTAGTGTATCCACTGTTGTTCTGTTATTTGGTTAAACTTACTGACTGGCTCGACATACACCCCGCTCTACTATCAGGTCGATTCGGGTGAATACTCTGCTTTTCATAGCCAAGACCTCGGACACATAGCCTCAGCTTACGCTCTTTCCCATCAAGAGAACAGCCTGCTTGACACACGACCACGAAAAAACAATGCACAACAGGCGCACGACGGCAATCAGGGGAGCAAAGGTATAAAAGAAGTTGTACTCAAACAACCCTCTAAAATAGTGCACATTCTACTCCAGGCAGAGATATACAGAAAACATCACACTAGACAGGCATCTCGAAAACGACTAAGTGATCACAAATGGAACAAAAAGAAGACTCCCACCCCAATCGGAGTAAGAGTCTTCTCTACTTGGGTGTAGGTCAAATAGATCTGGCATTATACATATGGAGGCCAAATATCTATCTTTCCCTTTATTTTCACATTTACCTTGTACAAACGATTGCGATAGATACAATAAGCCCCGAGATCCAATCCTTCAAGGACTTTATCGTAATGAGTTCCACCACTGTTATCGATTGGGCGGAATTCGGACCTCATATCAGCCTCTCCTTCTGCTTTGTAGATAAACTCCAAACCCGGCTGTTTTTCCTCCTCTACATTTTTGCCTAACAAGTACTCAGGGAGATAAACATATATCTTATAGTCTCCAACAACCACTCCTCCAATGGATGGCTCCTCCAGAGCAGGGGGGGCAATAACATACTTAGGATCTGGGTTGGTGCCCGTAAATTTGAATTGGTACAAATAGTTCTGTGCAGGGATATCCGTCATCTTCTTCTGTGGAAGCAGATAATAAGCGTTCGGCATATTCTTAAACCTAATCTCCAAAGAAGAGTTGGGCTCGAAGCCATATGGCAAGGACCATGAATAAGTTTTTGCTCTAGTATCATCCTCTTCAATAGTCACGATATCTTTGAGTGTGATCTCCATCTTAGCCAAAGCCCGCATCAGCTCCACAGCCGAACGATCAGCTCCCTTAATGTTGGGACGCTGAGCTTTATTTTGGAGGGTAAAATCCACCCTGTGAGGATTCGTTTGTGTACCGCTGCCAGGCAGAGAGGTATTCAAAGAAACATTCTCATAGTTGGCAGTCATCAAGAAAAGAGCACTCTTGCCACTCCCTACCTCGCTTGCTGAGATATTCTCCATGTCCATCTTGATCTCTCGCAATTGTTTGCGGGTAACAGCGGGGCTATCCACGCCTTTCCCACTTGGTTCGTTTGCGATAAAAATCATATCATAGATCCCTAGATCTTCAGACTTAAATTTGAGAACAAAACGCTTCGCCTGAAGATCAGCAGCTGTAAACAGGTGATTGAACTTAGCTGGAGTATTCTCATCAGACCCAGCAGGGAAGAGTATCCATCGGAGAGATTGAACCTTGTCTTCGTCAAGCTCTGTATCTGTGTTGGGATCTGTTGTCCCAGGATCTTCCATATCCTCCCCATGAGCACGAAGAGATGTCACATCCATGGAAACAAAAAAGTCTTCTCCATTCCTTCTTAGATCCTTCCTCTCCTCGGAAGAGCAGGCCGTCACTCCCAAGAAGAGGAAAGTAGCAAAAAAGACGAAGGCTAAGAGTTGATATATTTTACGCATGAGAGTATATTCTTATTTCGAAGAAACATTACAATTCTATATCATATGAGTGCACTGGCATTCCATCTATAGATATCACCACAGAGATGGAAGTGTGAAACTCAATATCAATATCATATTCGAACTTACACAAGGGTTTGTAATCCGGCAGTTTAGCCAAAAGAGCTTTCAAGCTAAAATCCAACAAAGTAGTCCCACTGCGCTTGTTGATCAATTTGAGTCTCGGATCTGTCGTCTTGGGAGTTATGTCCAGCGTACGCAGATGTACAGAGCGTGTATTTTCGGTATTAGGCAAAGCTGCCACATAGCTTACAGCCTCGGTTGGAGTAAACAACTCTCCGGTGTAGGCATAAGCAACATTATTGTCCGTTATGGCAACCTCAGCAGGCAATTCCGCCGAAAGGCCACGGACTGTGACATTAAAATCATAGGTGTAAGGTCTCAGATTAGGAGCGACATATACCTTATCAATGCCATCCAACTCGTCCTTACTGCGAAGCTTCACCTCTTTTACTGCTTGATAAAGAGTGTGGAAGATATAGCTTCTTACCTCGGCATTTTCCGTTTTCAAGGCAAGCTTGATATCCTTCACGCTTACTCCTCTTTCAAGAGCTCTACTCAATAGATAGTCTTTGTCTACAGCTCCACCCCATACAGTACAGAGATAAGTACCTCCCTTATAATTATCAGCCGGTACTTCAAGAATAAATTGCGATTCGGCTGACAATACGGCATTGGCGAATACTTGATGCGCCACGACCTTGCCCTCGGCATCGCTCAGTGTGATATGGAGCAGATCCACATCCGTGGGATAGCTCGCCTTCTCCATACAGGGAGTTTGCAAGTAAGGCGTCACCACCAGGAAGACAGAGCAATCGTCCATGTCTTCATTGATCAGATCACATCCCGGCATCAAAAACAAGAAGCTGGCCAAGAGGATAATAAGGTAGCGGAGAGAAAAGATTTTCATACAAAAGATCTTATAAGTCCATATATACTTTTTCTGAAAAGATTCGGGCCGGAAAGATATTGCTTTAGTTCATCTCCAAGCCGGCCCCTCGGCTCGCAGCCGGTAGACTCACTTAGAGGAGTCTCCTTGCTGCGAGATAGGGTCGTCACATGAATCTCAAATTATTAGAGACCCAAATCGATATCGTAGCTGTGTACGTTCCACTTAAGCACCTGTACAGTCACACTCATATAAGTGTCTGATGGGCTGTTAGGATCGTTCGGATCAATCGGTGTATTTGGGTCTTCATTCGGATCTTTGGGTTTGGGGTCAGGATTCTTGGGGTCGTCTGTATTAGGATCTTCCGGATAAAGAGGATTCCAGTTCAGACCAATTTCCTTGAAACCAGTGATGTTGATGTGGTAAACATTGTTACGGAAAGCAGGGGCATCCAAAGTCTTACCTACAACATCAGGGTTCACAAAAGCATAATAGAGAACCTTACCCTTTTCATACTTGTGGTACTTCTGACCTTTCAAACCGCCCTTTGTGGGATCTGTAACATTCTCCTTAGATGAATACAGTTTGTTTGTTGTTGTACCAAGGTAGAAGTCTTCTCCTTCATTAGTTTTGGTATTTCCTTCCGCAAAATACTCCTGTTCAGGAACAAAAAGAGCACGCACCAACACATACGGGGTATTACCTCTACGGAACCCTCCAGTGTAAGCTGCTGGAGTTGTCTCTCCTTGGCCTTTTTTCTTATGGCTGGCTTCAAAGATGAATATAGGATCAGCAATAGCTCCTATTTTTCCAGGATCAAGGTTTCCATCCTTCTTTGTTACCTTACGAGCTTCCGGAGTTGGTTGACCATTTCTCATCCCTTTGTGCAGATCCGTATAGTCATAGTTTTCCTCCATGTCCGTGTAAACACCATTGTTCACAAACTCCGTCCAAGACCAAGTCTTGTCCCAATTTGCCCCTATTTCAAAAGCTGGAGTTTTAATCACGTCACTCTCGATCATCTGCTGGATATAAGACTTTCTTTCACCCTGCGCTGCAGCATAAGTGATGTTCTTAATACTACCCAACTTGATATTTGTACCCTTCTGTCTAATCTCGAATTGCTCTTCACTTGATGTTGTCACCACACGAGCAGCAACTCGCTTAACAGGAACAACAACATGATTATTAGAACTCTCTTCGAGAGCCTTTTGCTCTGTGACTCCGTCCTCTACATCCAAAGAAATATCCTTCGAATTGCTCATCATGATAAGATCCTTTGCATCATCGGCCAACTTAGCAAAAGTAGCCATCGTAACAGCATTTGGAGCAGGAGCTGCAGACCACTTGTCGAGAGTCATAACATCCTTCCAGGCTGCGATAAACTCAGTCTTATCAACAGTCGCAAGTTTCTCACGAACCAAAGCAGGGGCATTCACAAGAACGTACACTTGTTTCTGCCCTGGAGTTGTCTTGATAGCTCTTTTAGGAGTTAGCTTCACTTCATCTCCAGCAGTTTCCTGATTGAAGTCAGCCAGAGTATATTCTCCACTGCTCACAGCATCTCCAACGATATAAACATCCACGCGTTCAAAAGCATCGTTACCTTTCCATTCTCCTGCAGGATTATACTCTGTCTTGTCATCAAAACCATCTCCTGCACGGAAAGCATCTGCATTGAACATTAGGCTAATGTTGGCATAGGTGGTGCCATCATTCTTCTCTTTCGCAATCGAATTTTCGTCGTTCTTGTTACACGACGCCAGCAAGCCCACAGTTGCGAGCCCTGCCAGTAAAAGCGATTTCACTTTCATTTTAACGTTGTTTTTAATTATTAATTAAGAAAAAAACTATCTATTAATACACCTTTTTATTTGGCTGTATCAAACTTGCAAATTCGACGACTACCGTCCTGCAAACGAAGATCAATCATCACAACTCCTTGCATATTACTGTCAATGTCGATATAGGCATTGGTAGAGCCGGTAAATTGCCATTCTCCACAGCGACGACCTTGCATATCGAAGATCACAGCAGAGCGCAGACCCACGGTACTACTGACATGAAGATGATCTCCTCGGCGAGAGATAAACAAGTTAGGAGCAATAAAGTTGTCAAGCTGTGTTGGCTCATTCTCTATTCCAAAGCGTTTTACTTTGAGGATAAAGCGGTCAGCAGGATGATCACTAGGCTGATGTACAAAGCGATAAAGAGAATTGGACAATAAGTCTTGCTCTTTACCCTCCATCTTGTCTATCAACGTGAGTTGCTCGTATACAGAGCGATCAAGCTGATCAAACGACAGTTCCATTTCTCCTCCCAATGTTGCCTCTACCCCAAGAGCAAATGCTCCATAGGCTTTCGTTGGGCTTTCTACGACATTGGAAGCTCCTGTTTCGGGGTCTACAAAGAAGACAGTCGGCACAAAGCTGTACTCACTATTGCTCAAGGCAGGAACAGAGCCATTCTCCTCCCAACTCAAATAGGAAATTGTCCCTTCTCTTCGCACATTACTTACACGGACAGATAGAGGAAGTACTTCAGACTTACCTGAGGTCGAACGCAACTCAACTAAATCGGCCCCCTCATTCCAAGAATCAAGCAACACTGAATTCTTACCCACCGGGAAGAGAAGCTTGGCTTCTGTAGACTTCTTATGCAATACAACAGATTGCAAAGGAGCAATCGAAGATTTCAGTTCAGAAGTTATGGCAGTATGATTCTTGGAATAATGCTTCCAAGATTTAGTTCCTCCATCGAAAATATAGTAATAGGGATGGATACGATCCTTATTGATTTCATAGAGCTTGTCGAAGTTGATTGGAGTCATAAAAGGATTACCAACCATAAACCATTCGTTTTGAGCCAAACCTTCCTTGAGCATCAAAGCGTACCCCTCTTCCACTTCTCCGGAAATATCTACTGTACCGATACGCTTGTTATTCTCTTCGAAAGTGAAGCGATAGGCGACCTCGTCGGAACGCATGCGCTGGTCTGTCCGATTTACCGGCTGAAGGGTATTCTCATTGAAATAGCCGAATGTACTAATCTTATGAAGAGGATCATACAAATGTAACGGATAAGCAGTGGAAAAATCTTCAAAGAAGGGGATACGAATAATACCGTTTAATTGATTTAGATACTTATGATCATTATAACCAACAACATCGGCCTGATATTTACCTACCTTGAGTGCCATTGCCCCATTGTGATCGGACAACAGCTCAACTAAACTATTAATCGGCTTTTTGAAAGAGGCATCAGTGGGAGCAGTCCCGGTGGACACTACCTTCAAATAACGCTGGTGCGTCTTGGGATAGCCAGCCAAACCAAAATCTCCAGAGAAAATCTCTTTGAGAGGAGCAGCGATCATATACCACCGATCTCGATCCATTAGCTTGCTGTCAGCTTCTTCGAAATGAGGTTCTCGATGAGCTTCAACAGCATGTGACGTATCATTGATCTTACCGAAATTGTAATCAACATAAGCCTTTTGATAGGAGAGGAAGTGTGGGTTACCCAGTTGAGAGCCATAGTGAAGATAGAGGTCTTCACACTCTGGCTGTCCATACGTTGTACGATCGGTCTTGCCACCCAAATCAGGGAAAGCTTTGTCCACCGTAGCTGGGATATGCACGGTGGTACACTCTGCGGGCACGGCATTCACCGGATTGCCATTTTTGTCTGCCCAATTCTTAACATTATGCCAGTCTGCATTAATAGCATCTTTGCGCCACCAAAGAAGGCGAGGTGCCACAGAAATCGGGAACGTGATCGTTTCTACCGTAGCCACGTCATCACAAACAATCCCCGAAACCTCCACCTTGAAAGTACCCGAAAGATTTGATTTGACATTTTCCAAACGGATCCTTCGTCCTTTAAGAGTATTTCCATCAGGCAAGGTCCACTTGTATGCATCATCCCCTTCTGTATTAAGAGCTACAATAGATATATCAATCGTCTCTCCTTCGCAATACTTACGCCGATCTCCTTCTGTTTTAATCACCGTGGGAAGGGGAAGAGAATACACAATAAGACGCTCTTCAGAAGTATTCTTGCAGGCATCATCCATTATTTTCATCTTGTAGCCTTCGGGATCGATTGGGATAGGGCCTCCCTCTTTCAGTTTAAACTCGGCTCCCTTGCCTGCATTCAAATCACTCAAGCTCAGCTTCACTTCACCGAGTTTCTTGTCATCCGTAAGGGAAGATTCGTTTCGATCGAAGAGCTGCACAGTAACATCCCCTATATAATTAATTGGGTTGACACGAATAAGACCAGATTTTTTGGTAGAACAGATATAACCGATGTACTTCTCTCTGTCATAAGAGAGAGCCGCATTAGCGAGATCTATAGTGTGAGGAGGGAGACACTCCAATACTGCATCTTTTCCATTGGGGACATAAACCAAACGTACCTCCATCTTATCGTTGGTAGCAGGGATATCCAAATAAATATCCTCCGGTTTTGGATTCTCTTCTGCTGTTATGGTTGTGTAAGTTTTCCAGATTCCCAAAGCCCTACCGGTAAGATTAGTTCTGATGTCCGTAGCCTTTATTCCTTCCGGCAATTGGGATATGTACAGATTGGACTCTATTCCAACATCATTCTTGAGGAGGAATTTCCGACCACCCTCTCCGGCAAAAGGATAAAAACGAGCATAACCACACTCCTCTTTTGTCAAACGAGGAGTAAATGCTCGTGGGTCTTCCGAATATTTATTACGACCCAGATTGCCTGTACTTACCTTGAGATTGTATACCTTATCGCAAATTTCGACCTTAAACTCATAGTCTCCCTCAGGAATATCATAAAAGACTAAATCTTTCATACCCTCTCCCTTGGGAGATAAGACACGTACTACCTCCCAAATGTAGTCATCTGGCATAGTATAGGTTTCTCCTACACGCATAGCCCCAGGAAGAGGTGAGAAACCAGCAGGAGCTTTCACAAACGTAATTTTGTGCTTGCGCATCGGCACGGGCACAGGGACACGACGAATGGCTAAGTCCACCAGATTTTTCCCCTTGCACCAGTCCACCTGTACGGGCAGTTTTCCTCCTCCTCTAAACTGATAAGACACGTTCTCTTTAGGAGGTATATCGAGGATCTGCTTGGAGCCACCCTTAGGTCCCGCATCTGTGATCGTGAGCTCGTAATGTTGAGTCGGATCGAACACCGTTTTAAGCCGCTGATACGCCCCCCCTTCATTGGCAGGATGATGGACATGTGTCAAATCAGCGTACGTCTCCAAAATATCCGGAGACCCTTTCTTTCTCACAACAACTTTCAACGGATAACACATCAAAGCAGTAGTCTCTTTATTAGGGCGTATCCTCAGATAATATTTGTCGTTGCAAGGGTCGTTAGCATCGAGCTTTTCGGGATAATGTTCGATCAAATTGGGGAAGGGAGCCCCTTTCTTGTAAGGATGATGCCCCTCACTCATTTCTTGGGAAGATCCTTTGACTCTAAGAAAAACCAGGGGCCAATATTGGTCTTTCAACCACATGGTTTGATAATTTTCCGCTGTGGAAACCCGATAGTACAAGTTCAGGAAAGAATCTCCATGATTTCCCACTCCTTGATCAGAAAAATACTTGTAGGTACCTGCCGCATAATATGTACGCGGAGTACCATTTTTAAACTCCTGAATAGTCTGGAAAGCATAATCATAATACTTCGCCAGAGTATCCTGATCATTGATATAAGGATAAATATCTCTTGTTTCTTCCTCATATTTTAGGAAAGCCTTCTTATTGTGGTAGTAGACAACCCAACCACAATTAGACTTTTTCATCTCGAAATTAAGATACGGAGGGCCATATGGGAAGTCACTCTCTCCACCCTTGGGGAGGTCGGATCTTACATACTCCATATTTACTGTAACAGCTTGCCCGCTCTTGCATCCATCAGATATCTGTATCTCGTACTCTCCAACTGGAACCTCATAAATAAACTTTCTCTGATTTGCTTCAAGAGAAAACTCCGTAGGGCCAGTCCATGTAGCGGGCTTCTTCAACATCTTGGCAGTGTAGGGAGGAGTACCATCCTTTACGTACAGAGATAAAATCCCAGTAGGCTTCTGCTGCCCATTGGGCTTATAGTGATTAAGAGATTTCCTCTCAACAGAGATAACACTTGTCATCTCTACATAGGTTGTCTTCACCTGAACTGCACTCCCCGAAATATCAACAGAGGTCCCATTTTCAAACGACACTCTTGCTTGCGGAGTATAGGTATCCACCGGGACAAGGAACGTATCGCCTACAACATAGTCTGCAGATGGAGCCATAGGATTCCCATTGGAGTTCCGAAGCTGATACAAAGTCTCTCTGATCGTGTGGCCAGCTCCATGGCCCGGCTTAAAGGCTACTTCTATCTTCACCTCTCCGTCAGACCCTCCACACTTGGAATCCTTAACGGTAGTCGTGATTTTCAAATCACTTGCTTGCTGCGCAACAAGCCGAGGTGAAGCAAGCAGAATTAAGAACAGAGACAAAGCCCCCCATAGGAGTCGTTCCGCTCTGTTACATTTGACGAGTAAATTCTTCATGTGAGTATTATTTTCTTCTCTATCGTTTTTTCTAATGGTACACGCTAATGCCAATCGGCATCTTCCCCCTCTAAAAAGTTAACAGAGGCATTTTTCATTCTATATTGCAAGGCAAAGGTAGATTATACCAAATAAAAAAACAAATAGAAAAAGCCTAAGAGATCAACAAAAAAAACAATTTACCTCATTGGATTTGTGGCACATAGGCACCTTGAAAATCTCTACTTTACCCATTAGGAGGGAAAAGTAAAGTAAAAACCAAGAGACTCGAAAGAGGGAAGAATGTGCAGAAAAAGATAATGGGAGATTAGGAGTTTTTTCCGAAAGAGAATATTGGACGGAGCTCCTAAGGAGCATTTCAGCTGATTTTTTGGACTTTCAAAATGCAATAATCATGAGACAAGACGACTAACAGAATGAATATACCTCGACTACATAAACAAATTCGAATGTAAATGATGGTAATGACTAACAGCAACCACTGAGTTATACAATCGTCTCCAAAACAAAAATACAGACAACTCATCGCCTCCGCCCTGCGTATTCAGCCAACCTCTCAAAAAAAAGAAAGGACAGTTCAAAAAAAAGGGGCTGCCCGACAAAGCGGACAGCCCCAAAAAGAAGTTTTATTCGTCTTACGAAATCCTTATGGATTACTTACGAGGCTCAAATACATATTTGAATGTAGCTTGGGTCTGGAACAGCTTGCCATACTTCACCTTAACTGTAGCAACAAAAGTTACCGGCTTAATCAAGTTCACTGGAGTTGTTCCAGGCTTGTAAGTTACAGTCAGCTTAGCAGGCTTGGCTAAATCTCCTAGGCCCGAGGAAGCAGTGAGCTTATAACTGATAAGCCCCTTGGTAATCATATCCTGAGCTGCAGCTATCAGGTCTTCAGACATCGTTGCATCTGGAGCAAATGCAATGTCAACATTTGCTGCGAGGTAAGCAAATCCGGCCTTCTTTCCAAAGAGATACTTCGCTCTATCCCCGTTTACAATCTCTCCATTCTCATAGATAGGAGCATTGTTATTCTCAACATCAAGCACATCGAAGTTGATTACCGCATTCACATTTTCAGCTGCATTCAAAGCAGGAGAGAAAGAAGTCTGAGCATCTTGCAGCTTAGCCGGAGCACGCATCACCACATCAAACGCCATTAACAAGAACTCATTTTGGCAGTCCTTTTCTCTGGCGATGAGCTGCATCGGGATTGTGACACCCTCATCGGTGATAACATCGGGAATGCTTACAAAGAAGTCTGCTTCTCCGGGAGTATGAAGGACAGTAGCTCCAGGATACAGCTCCCCGAACTTCTTGCCAGAAGGCATCACTTTATCCATATCGATCTTGAAGTCGATATTAGCCTCAAAGCCTTTGTCTTGCAATTTCTTCATGAGAGCCAGGATAAAGTTGGTCTTGAAGCCCTGTGTTACACGGGCTTTACCAACAGCTCCTACTCCAGGCTCCTCTTGCACGGTAGCGATCTGGATATCGTCTGTTGCATGCACCTCGCCGGTCAAGGGGTTGGTGTTTGTCCAATAGGTAACAACCTTCTGGTTCAAAGCTTCAGCGATTCCTGCATTTATAGCAGCCTCGGGCTTCACCACATTTACAGTCACTTCGAAAGAAACACACTCAGGCACAATGGGGAACCAGCCAGCATCTGTCGGCAAGGCATCAACATCTACCGTCTCCGGGCTATGTTTATAAACGATTTTGAATGTCTTAGCACCCTCTGTGAGACAACCTTTCTTCGTCACTCTCACAACAGGATTAGCTTGATTATCCTCTCCCTCTTCGATAACAAAGTTTTCAGGATCTCCTTGAACAAACTCAGCAGACAAATCGTAGTTAGCAGCCAAAATAGCCTCTACAATGCCATAATTGTACTTATTACTTCCATAGGTACCAGCAAGGGCTTCCAACAAACCTTTCTTCAGAGATTCGGCTGAGATAGTGAATGAGTCATCGTGATGTCCGTTCAATACAAAGCTGTACTGCTCTTTCCATGTCTCTTCAATGCATGCCACTTTCTCTTCTGCAGTAACACCGATGCGAACAAATCCAAGAGCAACAATCACGCCATTGTCATCCACAGCACGCACCTGAATAGCCTGAGAGCAATTAACGGCCAAGTTGGGGCGCACCTTATCAGTACCCGGAGTTACAACACCCTCTGCACTGACAGACATCACATCATAACGAGCAGCATTCTCTCCATCAATCTTGATGAGACGCATATTATTGTCACCTTGGCTCATCAAGTAATACTCAAACTTCAGGCCATGCTTAGCCATGAATTCCGAAGCATCTTTCCATTCTGTATAACCAGATTCAGACTCAGGTTTTTCTTTCATGCGAAGAGAAAGAAGTTCGGCAAGATTCAACTCTCCCTTGTAATCTACACTCAAATCAAGAACCTCATTATCTTGGAAAATGAAAGGCAATGCTTGAACCCCAGCAGCTGCCCCCTTATTCAAGCCAATGGCAAACTGGCATTCAGTAATGTCATTGTAGACAGTAGCCCAATCTGAGAGTACTTGCTTGTTACCAAACTTTTCAGCATTGGTTGTCGTCACCTTCAGGCGAGCCAAAGTGGTAAGCTCCAAGTCCGTGTCAGCATCGACAGACCCTCCGAGAGCTTCGGGAGCAATGCCATTTACAGTAATCTTGAGTTGTCCTTCTTTAGAGAAGTCTACACCCTTAACCTCAAGCATTCTCTCAGTTGCATCCACGAGAGCACGAGTATGAATCACCTCTTTATTTGCCTTCACTTCGAAAGACAGATTGGCAGCTTCCTTGATATACTTCGCTGCATTGAAGCCTGTCGGGTTGAGATCGTAGATCAGTTCATACTCATCTTGTGTCTGACGGATGTATTTACCCTCATCAACAAAGTTCTCACCATTGTCGGCAATAGAAGGAGTTCCACCAACATTGATTGGCTTAATAAGCTGATAACCGAAGTTCATCGCTTGGTATCCACGGTAGTTGAAGTTAGAGCGGAAGAATACACCCTTCAGATCGGAAGACTCCATGGGCAACACGAAGGTGTGGCTGGGAGCCCCACCGGGTTGAGTGATTGTAATAACCACGAACCCAGCTTCATTTTCTTCAATCATCACCTTACCAGGAGTAGCAGGCTTACCGGAATCCTTACCATCGATCCACCAGTTGCCATTTTCGCCAACCTCTACAGTAACATAATCGGCACGCACATCTGTACACTTGCGTTCTTTGATTACCTTACCTTCGGCATCTCCATAAATAATAGTCCACCAATAGGTGTGCTCTGTATCCTCAGAGCCCATATTGGCAGCCTCATTGTAAGCTCCCTTACCTTTAATCAGAACAACAGAGCTGCCATAGGTACCTTGGTCGCCTTTATCGCCCTTGTCACCTTTATCGCCCTTGTCGCCTTTATCGCCCTTGTCACCTTTATCACCCTTGTCGCCACGAGCTTTCACATCCAGACAAGTATAGGTCTCTTCCAAAGCATCACCGGTACCTCTGGTATAAGAGATCATCCACCAGTAATCAACCTCGGTGTCTTCACTACCCATTTTGGTTTCCTTATTGTAGGTACCCTTACCCTTGATAATGGCTGGTCTAGAACCGGGCAAGCCATCCTTGCCATCCTTGCCATCAGCAGGAGCCTTGATATCGGTCTTATTTCCATCAATCCAGAAATAACCGTCCTTAATTTCCAAGGTACTGGGTTTCTGAGTCAATGTCACATCCATAGTGCTTCCGTCCATAAA
This sequence comes from Porphyromonas crevioricanis, assembly GCF_900476255.1. Taxonomy (NCBI): domain Bacteria; kingdom Pseudomonadati; phylum Bacteroidota; class Bacteroidia; order Bacteroidales; family Porphyromonadaceae; genus Porphyromonas; species Porphyromonas crevioricanis. Next base: position 691,849 of record NZ_LS483447.1, on the reverse strand, counting down.
GGTAATGACGAGCTTCATGCCCTCAGCCTTAATAGAGGAAACGATCTTACCGCTCTTCATGATCTCATTAACGGCACCCTGCAGAGAGGTGATTGCTTTGGAGTTCTCATCAACCCGTTGTTTCAGGTCGTTGATATCTCCATCGTAATCTTTGCTACAGCTGGGAGCTGAGACCAACAAACCGGTCATAAGTGCAGCCGCACCCAGTACCGAAAGAAAACTTTTCTTCATTTTGTTTTTGTTGATTAATTAACGTATTGGTTTTTTATCTCAAATATTTCACTAATGCAAACCCCTACCACCAGCACTCTTCAAAAGAGGGAATACCCAAACAACCCCCACACGACCCCTTGGGTCAAGCCGGGAAGCCACAGCCCCCTCCTAAGCATCTCTCGAAGACTACGCACCCCGACACCCACTCAAGGGTTACAAAGACAATATGCCGGCATATAAAGATATGCAGAGCAAACTTACGATTTTTCCCCGAAACAAACAAATAGGAAGAAAATAGTGACAACGCAAATAACAGAGTTACAAAGAGAAAAGCATAGAAAATAAAGAGAAAGGATTTCCCTCTGGCCATTTATCTGCCTCAAAAAGCCTGCCAGCAATGCCTTAGTCTCCCCACGACTCCAAGCTTTTCAGGAAAAAGCCCTCTTCTGAATAGTTTCAATAAAAAAAGCAAGAGACCATCTCGGCAAAAAGCCAAGACAGCCTCTCAAACAGTTGTCCTGGAAGGATTCGAACCCTCAATTACAGAGCCAGAATCTGACGTGTTACCATTACACCACAGGACAAAAAAGACAATGGGTCTTCGCCCACCGACAACAAAGACAAGCAAAAGCCCAAAACAAATGCAAGATCTCCGTTTACTCCGGCAAAGGTATAGCTTTTTGCCAAACAGACAAGACTAAGGGCATAGAAACTTGCACTTCTGTGAAAACAAAATTTCAAAACTCATTCCGCCAATACGGAGAGCCTCCCCTCATACAAGCAACAAAAAAAATTCTTCTATTAAGATTGTGGCACAAGAGTCTGTGCAACGATCTCTCTATTCGTACACTTGTAGAGGAAAGCCCTCCGGATAAGACAGGTCTAAAAAAACAGATCAAGACTTACTTCGGTAGTGATAATCAATCCCCAAAAGAGCAGCCACAAAAGTGCTCAGCTCTCCATAAGCCAGCAATACACTCCCATCTATGGCTCCACAAGGAGGCAAAAGCATTCCCCAAAAGAGAAGCAGCAACCCTCCCACTGCAAGACAAGAGGCCAAAATCAACTGAGAGGAAGGAGATAAACGTTTCATATACGACTATAAGCCTGACGAGCATCGAAGCAAGGACAGTTCTTCATCCATTCGTCCGGACGAATCCGTCCATCTCCATTGCGATCCACAGTCAAATCTCTGTGCCCCAGCACTATCGCCAAAGGACAGTATTGCCGCACAATCCGTATCAATCGCAGCAGGGAAACTCTCTGCTCCGGGGTGCGGGTGTCGGCCGGCTTCCCATGCTCGTCCAAGCCTCCCTCATAGCAAATGCCGATACTGCAATGATTGTAGCCCAAGACATGTGCTCCCATTTTGTCTAACGGACGAGTCAAATGGATATGCCCATCACGAGTCACATAGTAGTGATAACCGATCCCAACAAAGCCTCGGCCAACATGATCTCTCAACAAATCCTCTACCGAATAAGATCTATTCTCTCTGGTAGCCGAACAGTGGATAACAATATACTCCACTTCCGACAGACTAAAATTTCGTTTGCTCATAATAAACAACTCATCTCATAAATAATATGTAGTGTATTCAAAAAAAAGACTTAATCTGCGAAGAAGGCCTTACTCCATAATTCATCAGAGAAAAGCTCTCTTTTTTTGACAGAAAAGAGGCTCCCGGACGAGGAGAAAGAATATCCTGACACAGAAGCCTCTCTTTCAATCAAGCAAAAAAACTACGTATGATCTTCAAGCCCTACGTCAGGCTCCCAGACCTCCTCCATTATCTCCCGGCTCGGAAGGAGCAGAGCCCCCGTTGGGAGCTGCGGGTTTCGTCGGAGTATCCACTCGCATAAACTTGACATCACGCAACTCCGAGCGAATCAGCTGACCAGGACTGAAAACAATGCCCGGTTTCCGGATCATACGAGTAAGAAACTCTCCATCGGCTTTGGGAGCCTGCGCCCTCACGGTCAGGCGCAATCGTCCCAAATCACCAAGTGAAACAAGGCGTCCATCGATCAAATCACGAGCAACGAGTCTGGACATCGTATCCAGCACAGACTTCACATCCCCTTCGCTAAGCGCAGAAATCTGTCCGATGAGCCGGCTCAAACGATCGAGATCAGAGCTACCACTGTAAACCGTTTGGGCAATTTGTCTCTTTTCTTTTTGCCCCTTCACCAATACATCTCGTGTCACAAGTCTAAACTTCAAAGGCATAATAAAATCCTCCTTGATTAAAGTGTTATTGAATAAAGAAATAAAACATTCGAGGCCTACCCTTCTCCTCGACTTTCATTTGACTCGATACTGTTGCATAATGTGGCTCCCACAACAGTCTCTTAGCAGGTAGAAATCGGGGACAACAAATACAGACAACCCCCTACTGAAAAGGACTCTCACACCCTCCCGGGACATATACTTAATATAGATATAGGTGAAGAATCCGGTAAAATCCGGCCACATTTGAGACCATCCATAGCCGGCATAATGGCCTTTCTTGTGAGAAGTCTCTGTCTTGCTCCGACACTGCAAAGATATACATGGAAGCTACAGCAGCGTAGGTAGATAGTGTCGTAAAGGAGGAGCTAAAGGCAGGAAATATCTTTTCGAGTCGGATACAATAGCCAAACAAGAGGTTCCACTCTCAGTGTATGCCTGCATAAGAATAGGAAGAGGTCGCACAATGGCTTCATGAGAGAAACTTCATTTCTGCCAAAATCACGATCAAATCCGTCTATGTGCCGATTGTGCCGAAGATCGTTGCAGTTTCTGCACATAGCATCGGTAATCTTCTCTCTGTCTTTGCTGATCGGCAAGCTGCAAAGTCCCCAGACGAGCAATATGAGCCGTGACACCCAGCCCGACAAGGACTAGCAACAAGCGCACCCACAGCAAAGGCACCAAATAAATAGAGAGGGAGAGGGAAGCCCACAACACCACCCATATACGCCACTTGGCCCTACGAGTGATCGAATGCCCAATCCTAAACGAATAGAGTTTGAAACCAAAGTGAGGATGGCACATTAACCAGACATACAAGCGGCGCGAACTGCGACAGAAACAATAGGCTGCCAAAAGCATAAAAGGGGTTGTAGGCAAAACAGGCAAGAATAAACCAAGCAAACCGAGCAAAACAGATAGACAGCCGGCTACAACCAAAAGAGAGCGGACAAGCACTGAGAAGAAGAAAATATAAGACAGCTCTATATAATAATATACTCAAAGGGGACTATCGCATAATGCGCTATCCATCACGCCATTATTGAGACCACTATCACAAGTGTGATGGAGTCTTCATCGAGATACACGACGGATACATCCCGACAAGCCCAAAGAGGGTGCGCCATAAATCCGATATGACGCACCCTCCTTCATTATTATTATCTCTCCAAGAGAAGTCTCCCCGAAGAAAAACCTCAGTCTGGGGAGAACAATCTCCGATTAATTAATTCTAAACTCTCAGAAACGTACACCGACAGAGAAGTGCACAGTGGCATTGTGGCTGGCACGGTATTCGGGCCGATGTTTCGCCCAATAGGGGATTTCTACATGGTTAGTTGTATTGAGGAAGCCATACTCTGCTCCTACTTCGAGGAAACAATGCTTGGCAAAGTCCATACCGAAGTTCACGTTGATACCGGCGTCGAGTCTATTCATTGGAGTCAAATCGGACCGTTCTTCGCCATCCTTATCTACACCATTCATCTCCTCAAAAAGATCCAAATCTACCTCATTACCCTTTTTGCCATCGAAATAGACAGCTCCGCTTCTGCCCTTGGCTTTACCCGCAAAAGCATAAGCCACGTAGGGACCGGCATTCACATAGAAATTGAGATTCTCAGTACCACCCATATTCAAGTTGAGCAACAGAGGCAACTCTGCATACATAGGGCGAACATTTACTTTGCCCACAGTAACAGGGATTGCTTCGCCCTTGGTTTGGAAGAGCAGAGTCGGTCTGAAAGAGAGCACATCCTGAATAGGGATATCAAGAGCCACACCGGCACGCAAGCCGAGCAGCAAATCTCCGTCTGCGAACTGTGTCATCTTGGAACCATTAGCTCCGACTTGAGCACGAAAACCGAGCTTGCGTTCGGTCTGCGCATTCAGCGCAAAGGACATTGTCAGCATTGCAGCTGCCAACAGCATAAAAGTCTTTTTCATCGCTTGTACTATCGTTAGTAATTAAATTGATACTCTACAATCTCTACTCGTGCATAATGAAGAAAAGAGGAGATGTCTCGAACCGCAAACACCGGCATTGTCGGCATCCAATCTCAGCCCACTGCACGACCTACGACTTCGCACTATGCATAGTGCACAATTGTAAGGCAAATATAGAATAATAATCCGGTGAAACACAATTTGAGACTATTGCATAAATACAGCATTCTCTGTGTTATCATCGACATTCAGATCCGACCATGCACTTAAAGCACAGGCCATTCATCCTCATTTTCAACAACTTGAGATTATTACAATTCTAAAAAGTCCGGTCAAAGAGGCCACCAAACAGCCTCTTTGGGAGGCTGTATCGTGGTCTCGTTTCATGCAAAAATGCGAATAAGACGGATTAAAATGTTTCCACAAGATTTCTCTTAAAATCAATGTGTGTATGTAGTTGGAGCGAAGGGGGGGGGAAGAAAAATCTCTTAGTTGTTTTTGGGCTTGCGAATCTTGTGAGGCATCTCGAAAGGGATCACCATAGACAACTCGGCAAATCCTGCATAGGCTCCATTTTCGTCATACCAGGGGATTTGGTAGATCAGCTTCTTCACATCGCCTTTTTCTATGGTGTAGGCATTCTTGGTCTGCTCTCGCATCATCTTCTCCAGCATCGAACGAGCCGGCTCGGGGTGGCAATCCAACACATTGCTACCGACAAGCTCTTGCCCCGGCTTTAGATTGACACGTCTGGACTGCTCATTCATCTCTAGAATAATACCATCCTTGTCACAAATCGTAATCGCAAGATCCGCCTTATCGAAATAATCCATGTATGCAATCGTTTATTGGTTGATAAATCTTAGTACATCAGTGTATCCGCCCAGTTTTTCAGATAACGCTCACCTCGGTGAGTGATAATACTCTCGGGGTGGAACTGCAGCCCCCACATAGGCAAGTCTCTATGTCGGAGTGCCATGAGAGAGCCATCCTCACTACTCATCGCCAAAGGTTCAAGGCAGTTGGGCAAATGCTCATGATCTACCACCCAGCTGTGATAACGCCCCACCACACTCCCCTCAGGCACTCCCTGCAGAGCCGCCCGGTGGCAGAGGATGTCAAGCGAAGAAGCCATGCCGTGGCTCGGCAAAGACAAGTGTAACAGGCGGCCTCCACAATACTCGGCAATAGCTTGGTGCCCCAGACATATCCCCAGAAGAGGGACAGGCTCGGGAGAGCGAACACACCTATCGATCAAGCGCATCAGAGACGGTAATTCCGAAGGCAGGCCCGGACCCGGAGATAGCAATACCCCGGCAACGGCACTCAGGTCTTGTCTCTCAGCTTCATCTATGGAACAAACTCGCAGCGAATGCTCAACATATCGTCGCCAAAGCTCCACTATATTGTAGACAAAAGAGTCGTGATTGTCTATAAACAGGACTTCTCGCATTGCAGCCCAAAGGTATTACTTTTGCTCTCAAATCATACGAATTGCCTATGTCATTGCAATCTATATCGGCCGACTCGGCTTTTCGGGAGATGGACAAAGCCGCCAGTCAAGCAACCCCTTTTCTTGTGGTGCTGGACTATGAGCTGCAACATGCCTACTTCGTTGCACACCCCCTCTCTCAATCCGAGATACGATTCTCCATCCAAGGGCATGGTAATGCCACCCAAATCTACTCTTTGCAGGGGAAATATACTTTTGAGCCCTACCCCGAAGACATAGATCGCTACAGCAAACGATTCGAGGAAATACAGCGAGCTCTATACCGGGGAGACAGTTTTTTGGCCAACCTCACCATTGCAACACCCCTGAATATGTCTCTTTCATTAGGGCAGGTCTACGACCATGTGACAGCCACCTACAAGCTCCATATCCCAGGCAGACTGGTATGTTTCTCTCCGGAGCCTTTCGTGCATATCTCCTCCGACGGCATCATCTCCTCCTGCCCCATGAAAGGGACCATTGATGCTCTCTTGCCGAATGCCGAACAGACATTACGCTCCGACCCGAAAGAGCTGGCCGAGCATTACACTATTGTAGACTTAATACGTAATGATCTGAGTCGCGTGTCCCGGCAAGTGGAAGTCAAGCGTTTTGCCTACACAGAGCGGATAGAGACCAACCATGGGCCTATCCTGCAGATGAGTTCGGAAATCAACGGAAAGCTCCCCGAAGAGCTGCAGCTCTGTCCCGGCTCAGTGCTGAGACAGCTGCTCCCTGCCGGATCAATCTGTGGGGCACCCAAAGATGCCACCATGACAGCAATAGCCAGAGCAGAAGAGACAACTCGAGGCTTCTACTCGGGCATTTTCGGCTATTTCGATGGACAATCTTTCTCTTCCGCTGTAATGATTCGCTACATCGAACAACAGGACAAGACCTTACCCGAAGAAGAGGCTGCAAGAAGCTCCTCACCAACCAATCCGGCCTACCTTTTTCGTTCTGGTGGAGGGATCACGATCCACAGCGAGCCGGAGCGAGAGTATGCCGAAACGCAGCAAAAAGTTTATCTCCCATTCTGATGCGTCTCCTACTCGAAACAATCCGTCTGGACAACGGACAGGCCTTGTCTATCAATTTCCACCTTGAGCGCATGCTCCGCAGCATCGCTCCACATCCGCTACCTCCACTCCCAAACATAGAATCACTATGCCCACCTCAGCTACGCCACGGGCGTGCCAAATGCCGCCTTATCTACACGGCCCAAGCTGTGGAAGAGATCCAATTTTCGAGCTATTCGCCCAAGACGATACGCTCCCTGCGAATAGTAGAAGCTCCTGCCGGGCTAAACTACAGAAACAAATGGGCAGACCGCAGCTCCCTTGAGGCCCTGAAAGACGGATGTGCCGAAGACGAAGACATACTACTCTGCCACAACGGGCTGATCAGTGATGTTTCTTATGCCAATATTCTCCTTTCTACAAAAAAAGATCCGGCAAACTTCTGCTACACGCCCCGGCTTCCTCTGCTTGTGGGCACACATCTGACTCGCCTGAATGGGCAATTGCAAACCCGGGACATTTCTGTGGACGATCTGCTCCGCAACTATCACTCCCTGACACTTCTGAACGCAATGCTCGACATCGGAGAGGTACAAATCCAGATCGATAGAATCCATTAGGAAATGAAAGAGGAACTGTCTCCCTCAATATCTGTACAAAAAATCAAAGCAGAAGCCATCCGCCTCGGGTTCTCCTGTGTGGGGATCGCTCGTGCCGAAGCCGTACCGGAAGAAGTTGCCCGATCCTACAAAGAAGCGGTAGCAGAAGGCAAATGTGGCTGTATGACCTATCTCGACCGCAATCATCCACTACGCGAAGACCCCACACAACTACTCCCCGGCACACAATCTATCATCTGTGTGGCCCTGAACTACTACCCAGCCCTCAGACAATCTCCCGAAGCTCCGCAGTTGGCCTACTATGCCTATGGGAAAGACTATCATAAGGTGGTCAAAAAGCAGCTTGACAAGCTGTTGTGCTTTATCCGTACTGAGATAGATCCGCAAGTACAGGGGCGATCTTTCGCCGACTCAGCCCCAATACTGGAGCGATACTGGGCTGTACAGGCCGGACTTGGCTGGCGAGGCAGAAGTGGGCTGATCGTTATACCGAAGCGGGGTACATTCTTTGTCTTGGGAGAACTGCTTGTCTCCACCTGGCTCCCGGCGGATCGCCCTTTGGCCTTTGGCTGTGGCCGTTGCCGTCGGTGTATAGAGGCATGCCCCACGGGGGCTCTGTATGATGGAGGCTTCGACCCTCTGCGTTGCCTGAGCTACCTAACCATAGAGCAATCCGACCCTCTACCCGAGAGGGAAGCAGCTCTCTTGGGCAACCGGCTCTATGGCTGCGATACCTGCCAACAGGTCTGCCCACACAACCGCTTTGCTTCCCCCACCACTGTCGAAGCCTTTGCTCCCAAACCCGAGCTGTTCGACCTCAGCTACGACAATCTGAAGAACTTTGATCAGGAAACCTACACTCGGCTATTCTCCGGATCAGCAGTCAAACGAGCCGGCTACGAAGGGCTTAAACGCAATGCAAACGCCCTCCTTCGGAAAGAAAAAGAGGGCGACCATATAGAGAATGACAGAAAAGACGAGAAAGGATAACTATATCATCGGAGGAGTGACAGCCTGCATCAAAGCCGAAAAACGACAATGGAAGATCTGCTGCAGCCTGCGCTTGACTTCTTCTATATCCGGCGAATAACCCAGCTCACGTGCCATAGATGTCACCCCTTTGTCGGTAAACCCACAAGGGTTGATCAGAGAGAAATAAGAGAGGTCCGTATTCACATTGAGAGCAAAACCATGCATCACCACATAGCGGCTGCTACGCACCCCTATCGCACATATCTTGCGCATCTTCGATGGCTCTGCCACATCTATCCAGACACCTGTGGCTCCGGGCACTGGAGCTGCCTCGATACCATAGCCTTGCAGCAGCTCTATGATACAGCTCTCCAGCAGAGAAATATAACGCTTGATACCCAGCCCAAACATCTCTAAATCAAAGACCGGATAACCGGTGATCTGCCCCGGCCCATGGTAGGTGATATCCCCACCACGATCTACTGTATGCACACGGATATGCCTATTGCTAAGTTGCAGACTGTCGGCCAACAGATTGGCCTTATCGCCATGTCGGCCAATCGTGAGGACCGGCTCATGCTCGCAAAACATCAGCACCGAATGTGTAGGCCTATTCATCGCCTTAGCTTTGAGCAAAGCATCGAAAAGAGAACGTTGCACATCAAGAGCTTCATCATAAGGCATTTCGCCACAATCGGCGTAGCGATAGGGAGACTTGGGCAAGCTCTCCTCCAATCCATCGTAAGAAGCAACCACCCCTTCCGGCAAGAAATGGCTCATCTCCACCATCAGAGGAGCATGGTGCGACAAGTGCGTGATATAGGCTTTGGGGTGCCCAACTCTGGCTATCAGATCTATCGCTTCGTCTATTGTCTGGTGAGACAAATGCGGCTTGTGACGAAGACCATTCAGCAGCAACAAACTAAGCCCTTGCAACGACTTGAGAGAAACAGGAGAAATCGTTTTGAGATCGGTGACAAAAGCAAAATCGCCCAACCGATAGGCCAATATCGGCAGACCGGCATGCATGACCCGAATAGGCAAAATCTCCATATCGGCAGCTTCAAAAGGGATTCCGGGATGAATCGGATAGAGGTCCAACTGTGGTGAACCGGGATAGGGATTCTTTCGGAAATAGTAATGCAAACGATGACGAATAGCTGCCAGCACACGTTCTTCAGCATAGATAGGCAGGGGTTTATCCCAAGAAATGGTACGCAGATCGTCCAGCCCTCCGATATGGTCGTAATGCTCATGTGTGAGAACAATGGCATCCAGGCGATCCAGCCCCACTCTCAAAGCCTGCTGTCTGAAATCGGGACTACAATCAATAAGGATCCGCTTGCCGCTATCAGTGATATAGAGGACAGATGTCCGCAATCTCTTATCCGCAGGATCGGTACTACTGCATACAGCGCAATGGCACCCCACCTCAGGAACTCCAGTGCTAGTACCCGAGCCTAATACGATAATCCGTGGCATATCCTACTCAACAGACATAGTTTACTTCGGGCTGCAAATCAACTCCGTACTTCTCCTTGACAACCTGCTGTACATGCGAAGCCAGTTCGCCTATCTGAGTACCCGTACCTCCGCCGTAGTTACACAAGACAAGAGCTTGCCTGTCCCAAACTCCAACGGCACCATTGCGGTAGCCACGCAAACCTGCATGATCGATAAGCCAAGCAGCCGAGACTTTGGCTCGTCCGTCAGATAGAGGGTAATATGTCACATCGGGGGCTATCTGCAAAAGCCGGATCAGTTGTGTATTCTCCAATATAGGATTCATAAAGAAGCTCCCGGCACTCCCTACCTTTCCGACTTCGGGCAACTTATTATTCCGGATCTCTATCACTGCTTCGCGCAGCTGCGCAGCTGTAGGAAGAGCCTTTCCCTTAAAATATCCAGCCAGATCGGCATAAGCGAGATTGGGCCTATAGTCCGTACTCAGGCGAAGACAAACCCGGTAGATTACCCACTTTTGCATATCCGGCTCTTTGAATACGCTGTACCGATAAGCGTAGCACAGCTCAGAGACGGCAAAACGTCTCTGCTCTCCGGTAGACAAATCGAAAGCATCGACCCACTCTACCAGCGAAGACAGCTCCACTCCATAGGCTCCTATATTCTGCCGAGCAGCTGCTCCTACCGTACCGGGGATAAGGGAGAGATTCTCGGTTCCATAAAATCCCTGCTGTACACAGTGAGCTACCAAAGAATCCCAACTCACACCTCCATCGACCTCCAGATATATATCCACTCCCTGCCCGGGGCGAGCCGGAGAGATCTCTTTCATACCCGAAACGAGTACTATGCCATGGAAATTGGCGAGGAAGAGCATATTGCTCCCCTCGCCAATTATCAACGTCTTACTCTCGGCTACGAACTCGTCCCTCTGTAGCAGCTTCAGGTCCTCAAGGCTGTCGTAACGCAGCAAGTAGGAACACTGGGCATCTATATCAAAGGTGTTGAGAGGGCGTAGCGATTGATTTTGCAAAATTTCCATTTAGTTGGTCTTCTCCAGCAACCAAGCATCTTGGAAATTGGGTGCATAGCGAGCCTTGATGGCATCGCGGCTGGCAGCAGCATCCTGACGTGAGTGGAAACTGCTGACGATAACACGCAGCATCCCTTGCTCATTCTGAGCCAGCACAGCCTCATAACCATCGGCCTGCATACGCTCTTTCAGACTACGAGCGTTGGCATGATTCTGAAAACTCCCTACCACCACGCTATAACGCTTCAGGCTGTTGGCGTTCTCCCCCTCCAATACGGAGAGATTCTCCTGGCGTACCAATACCTGACGATCAATAGGCTTGGATACCTCGGTCATTGTTGCTGTAGAGCTTCCCTCTTTGGATACGATTTCGCGCTGTTTTGCAGCCTCATAAGCTTGCCGATAAGCACTCTGTTTAGGCTTGCAGGAAGTAAAGGCAGAGACCATAGCCAAGGTCGCTGCTATCAACACAATTTTCTTCATGAGTTCTGACATTTGGCGATTATACATAACTAACTGTAGCAAAGGTAACAATTGGTTGCTAACACACAAAGTATTCGGAGGGCTTTTGGAGAGAGCCTCTTGAGAACCATTACAGCATACAGGAGATGGCTCCGAGAATCCATGGGACAGCGATTGACTTGCTCGTATCTCGAATAGCTATGGCCTCAAAAGAAAACCATTGCACAAAGCTCTAAAAAGACAAAGGGGCCTCTCCTTTCGGATTTGGCCCCTCTGCATCTATCTACTACTATTGAGAACTTGGCACAATCTCTCTCAAGAGCTTTTTACTCCTCACTGGCCTGCTCTGCAGCGTAGGCCTGCAGGAGTTTCTCCTGCGTATCACCGGGCACCAGTTCGTAGTTGTCGAAAGACATCACAAACGAAGCTCGCCCTCCTGTCACAGAGCTTAGTGTTGTCGAATACGAGGACAATTCTGCCAAAGGAACTCTTGCTTTGATCAGCTCATAGCCTTTGCGACTCTCCATGCCCATGATAATAGCACGTCGTCCTTGCAAGTCGCTCATCACATCTCCCATATAGTCAGCAGGCACCGATACTTCTACATTGTATATCGGCTCCAATACTTTCGGGACGGCCTCACGGAAAGCCTGACTGAAAGCATTGCGCCCGGCCAGCATGAACGAGATCTCATTACTATCTACCGGGTGCATCTTGCCGTCATAGACAATCACTCGCACATCTCTGGCATAGGAGCCGGTGAGTGGGCCACGCTCCATACGCCCCATAATCCCCTTGAGGATGGCCGGCATGAAACGGGTATCGATAGCTCCCCCTACAACGCTATTGACAAAGACGAGCTTACCACCCCATTCCAACGGTATTTCCTGTGTATCACGAGCCGTAATCTTGAATTCCTGACCACCGAACTTGTATGTCTCAGGCATCGGTTTACCATCTTCGTAAGGCTCCACGATCAAGTGTACCTCACCGAACTGGCCGGCTCCTCCGGACTGTTTCTTGTGTCTGTAATCCGACCGTGCTGGTTTGGTGATCGTTTCCCGATATGGGATACGAGGCTCCATAAACTCAATTTCCACCTTGTCGTTGTTCTCTATTCGCCACTTGAGGGTACGCAGATGAAACTCTCCCTGGCCTCCAACGATCAGCTGGCGCAGCTCTTTGCTTTGCTCTACTACCCAAGTCGGATCCTCTTCGTGCATACGATTGAGTATCTCACCGAGCTTTTCCGATTCGGCTTCATTCTTTGCACGCACGGCACGTCTGTACTTGGGTTGTGGATATTCCACCAAATCGAAACTATGTGTCACTCCCTTGGCGTTGAGCGTATTACCTCGTCGCACATCTTTAAGCTTGACTGTAGCCCCAATATCTCCAGCCACCATGGATTCAACTTTGGTGCGGGTCTGACCTGCACAAACAAAGATTTGGCTGATTCTCTCTTTCGATCCTCTGGAAATATTCTCCAAGTCATCCCCTTCTTTGAGCGTCCCACTCATCACCTTGAAGTAAGAAACCTCACCTATATGTGGTTCGATAGAGCTTTTGAAGAAGTATAAACTGGTCGGAGCCGAAGCATCCGGGCCTACCTCTTCTCCTTCCTGACTCAAAACAGGAGCCATCTTGCCGGGGGAAGGTACCACATTGCCAAGAAACTCCATACTGCGACCCACGCCTACACATTTTTCGGCACTGACACAGAATACCGGACTAATGCTCCGAGAAAGCAAGCCGGCACGGATCCCCTCACGCATCTCCTCCTCAGATAAACTTCCCTGGTCGAAAAACTTCTCCATCAAGGCCTCATCGTTCTCGGCTGCTGCTTCTACCAAAGCCTGGTGCATCTCTTTTGCTCTGGGCATCTGCTCTTGGGGGATGTCAGTCACCTCGGGTTGGCTGCCTTCGGCTCCGTACTTGTACATCTTCATCTTCAGCACATCCACGACCGTATTGAAGCCAGCTCCCTGATTAACCGGATACTGCACCGGCACGATGCGCGAGCCGTAGCGTTCTTTGAGCTGCGCAATAGCAGCTTCATAGTCCGCCTTATCGCTATCAAGCTGGTTGATCAGGAAGATAGAGGGCTTGTTGAGCCGGTCTATGTGGCGAAACTGATTGATCATCCCCACCTCTATGCCATACTGTGCGTTCACAACCATTACAGCAATGTCGGCTACGGAGAGAGCAGAAACGATCGCTCCGGCAAAGTCATCTGCCCCGGGACAGTCGATAAAGTTCAACTTGCGATCCATCCACTCAGTGCTGATCAAAGTAGAGAAAACCGAGTATCCATACTCTTTTTCCACAGGGAAATAGTCGCTGACAGTATTGCCAGCAGCAATGTTTCCTCTGCGTTTTATCACTCCACCCTCAAGGAGGATAGCCTCCGCAAGGGTGGTTTTTCCCGAGCCGGAACTACCGAGTAAGGCGATGTTCCGAATTTCTTTTGTTTGGTACACTTTCATGGTGGCAAAAAGATTTTGTTGTGTTGTTTGATTGTTGTGTTGTTTTATGTGTTGGCTGCAAGTAGAGGATTGGCTATTCCTCCGACAAACCGTGCGCAAATTATAAAAAGTATTCTTCAAAAACAACAAAATAACAGCGATACCTCCCTATTGGTAGAAATTTGCACTTCGCTTAAAACAAACAAAGGAGACCCTTCGATGGTGCCTCCTTGTCTCCCATTAGCCTGCCCGTTAAAAGAAACAAGCAATACTCTCTTCGCTGGAACAGCTTTTCGCAGCTACTTACTCTTGTTTGGTGTATATAAAATTACGGAAAGAGAGTTTGTTGCCGTCAATCTTGCCGGTTTGAGTATCGATTCGCCCCGTGCTCGGATTAATTGCTGAGAAAAAAACGAATGGAGGCTTATACACATAAGTACCCCAGCCTTGCTCTCTCACCTGTCTTCGATCTTCCGATTCATAGGAAGCATCGAAGGAGAACGTCTCTTTCTCGAATTTCAGTATCCTGACACCATTTTCATTGTTGACCCACACTGTCCCATTTAGGGAGTAATCATTCGGCTCATCTTTTTTTGAGCATCCACCCAGCAGCACCATTAGTCCAATGACAGAAATAACTGCAAGTAATAACTTTTTCATTGCTAATCGTATTTGATCCTATTTTCTTCTCACTACGCGAAACAGTCCTCCCTCTACGTGCAGATACCCTCTCTGCGTGCAGATACTGTCGCTCTCCTCCCCGTAAAGATAAGATTTTGCTACTCTCAAACAACTCAACCGGCATCCCATATAATCCGAATTACAGTATTCGGGTGCGGGTTACATCGGATATATACCCGGATTGCAACTTTCGGGTACAATGTCTGCGGAACATCGACCTAAGGCTTCAAGCCAATCTTCAACTCAATCATTTCTACCATCTCTGCCTTGCAGCAAACTTAGAAACAAAACCACACCTCAGAAGAAGACTTTTCAAAAGCATGTAAAAATAACACTCTAACAACAACAAAACGTAAAAACGCAAACTGTCGATTTTTGTCGGCTCTGCCCCCTCTGGGGTTCTAATTTTTATTCTCTGGGGAGAGAGCAAAAATTCTCTCCTCAGAGAAATTTTGCTAACACAGGAGAAAAATTTTGCTCTCACAGGAGAGAAATTTGACCCTCTCAGAATGCCGATGAATAGGGCATTCTGGAGAAGGGATTTTTTGAGAAACAAACCAGTAAAAACGACTCTCAAAACAGCGATTTTCGCCACATCGACAAAAACATTTTTTTACATCACAGATCGCACTCTCCTGCACATTTCTCTCTCAAGAGCATAATTGGGCAACAGAAATGTCTCCAAGACCGATGACGGAAAAGAAGTATCTTTGCCAGCCCTCATTCCGGATGAAAGGAGAGAGGGGCAAAAACTTATTGGCATACAGAAATATCGATCCTATCACAACTAATCCAATACAATCAATGAAAACAAACATTTTTGTCCGTATTGCTGTCATCACCATGGCTGTTTTGGGCTTGTCTTCTTGCTCGTCCAAACTCCGCCCTTACAGCAGTGACATGGTAAAAGTAGCCCCACAGCCTATGGAGCTGAAAGGAGGTAGAATACCCGTATCTGCCACAGCCACATTTGCACCTAAATGGTTCAAGAAAAAAGCCCAACTAATCATCACTCCCGTACTGCGCTATGCCAACGGAGAGACCTGGGGACCTTCCTTTGTTTATCAGGGAGAGAAAGTGCGTGGCAACGAGCGTAGCATTTCTTTTGCTCAGGGAGATGCAGTGAAAATGGATTTTTCGTTTCACTACAAGCCCGATATGCAGCGCAGCGAACTGTACCTTCACCTCAAGGGCAAAAAGGGGAACAAAGAATATACCCTGCCAGAAGTAAAAATAGCCGACGGTGTAATCGCTACAGAAGCTTTGGCTTCAGCAGCAAACTCCTCGGCCGCCATTGCTCCGGATGCTTTTCAGCGTATCATCAAAGAAGCCTACAATGCCAACATACACTTCCTCATACAGCAGGCAGAAGTGAGAAGTAAAGAATTAGGCAAGAAAGAAATAGCCGATTGGCGCAATACCGTAAAAGAAGCCAACGAAGCCCAGAACAAACGTGTATCGGTGGAAGTACAGGCCTACGCCTCTCCCGATGGCGGAATAGAGCTCAACGAGCGTCTCAGTGGCAAACGAGAGAGCAATACCACAGCTTCGCTAAAGAGAGAGTTCTCTCGCAACAGGATCAAAAACGTTGACATCGCAGCTCACTACACAGCCCAAGACTGGGAAGGCTTCAAAGAGTTGGTGGAGAAAAGCAACATTCAGGACAAAGAGCTTGTGTTGCGTGTCTTGCAGATGTACCCCGACCCCGAAACACGTGAGCGTGAGATCAAAAATATCTCCGTGGTATTCAAACAGCTGGCCGATGATATTCTGCCACAACTGAGAAGATCCAGACTTACAGCCAATGTGGAGATCATAGGCAAGAGCGACGATGAAATCCGCTCTTTGGCAGCCAGCAAACCCGAACAGCTCAATATAGAGGAACTTCTCTACGCAGCCACTCTGGTAAGCAACCCGGACGAGCAAGAGGCAATCTATCGCAAGGCGATTAAGATCTATCCGGCAGACTACCGAGCCTACAACAACATCGGTATGCTCTACTACCGGGATGGCAAAATGGCTGATGCAGCCGAATGGTTTGCCTCTGCCAATGCTAAAAAGCCCGGCAACCCCGAAACGAGTATGAATATGGGTCTTCTGGCTCTAATGAATGGAGAAAGAGACAAAGCCATGCAACTCTTCGGTGGAGCCGGTAACGTACCCGAGCTCCAGGAAGCCCGCGCACTGCTCGCCCTCAGCCATGGCGACTATGCCGAAGCCGTAAGTATCTACGGAGAAGCCAAGACTAACAATGCGGCGGTGGCACAGATCCTCAACCACGAATACAACAAGGCATCACAGACTCTGGAGCAGATTGGCCGCCCCGACGCTACAACTGCATACCTCAAAGCCGTTATAGCAGCCCGGACGAACGACATGAATGGCGTAATAAACAACTTGCGGTCTGCGATCGAGCAAGACCGCCATATGGCTCAACATGCAGCCAACGACATGGAGTTTGCTAAATACATACAAAATGCAGCCATAAAGGAACTCCTACGCTGATCGAACTCTCTCGATTTTGATCCCCTGCGATGCGGCTCTGCTGAAGCTAAGACTTCGGCAGAGTCGCATTGTCTTTTACAAATGCGACAAGAGGGGTATCGATAATTGAGTATTACACAATATAATATCATTCATAACAGCTTCGAGAAGAGTATAACAGAGTCAATCTGACAACTGCTGTAAGATTTGAATAGGGTTTTACCGAATAATGTGTATTTTTGCGGTCGCGTGTAGCCATTGTAGGTTATATTGCTTAGTACGAACGAACCACACAAGATGGCCGATATTGTTAGGCAAATAGTAGAAGTAAAGGCTGTTTATCCCGATAGGGTGATTGTACGCATGATGCAAATGAGTGCATGTGCCGGCTGTCATGCCAAAGGCTTTTGCAGCTCTGCCGATTGCAAAGAGCGGGAAATAGTAGTCCCTGGCTCCTACCCCACCCTCCAAGAGGGTGAGCAGGTTGAGCTGGAAGGACGGGAATCCCTCGGCTGGTGGGCCATGCTGCTTTCTTTTGTTTTTCCGCTGATCGTATTGGTAGCTACTGTAGCTGTCTCTCTTATGCTGGGGTTGGACGACTTGTTCGCTGCTCTGGTCGGTCTCGGAGCCATTGCAGTGTATTATGCATTGCTTGCCTTATCGGGCAGTATCCTGCGAAAGAAATTCGTCTTTAGTTTGAGAAAAATCTACACACAGAAATAAATATGATAATTCTTACTACCGTAGTCGTGCTCGTTGTGATCGGAGCAATCGGCTCTTTGTTGCTATTTCTGGCAGCCAAGAAGTTTGAAGTCAAGGAAGACCTACGTATCGGACAAGTAGCAGAAGTGCTGCCTCAGGCCAATTGTGGGGGTTGCGGATTCCCCGGCTGTTCGGGTTTTGCCTCGGCTTGTGCCAAGGCTGATAGTTTGGATGGTTTATTTTGCCCCGTCGGTGGAGCCGATGTGATGAACAAAGTAGCCGATATTCTGGGGATGTCTGCAGGAGCAGCTGACCCTATGGTAGCTGTGGTGCGCTGTAATGGAGACTGTGAAGCTCGCCCTCGCACCAATACTTATGATGGTGCTATGAGTTGCGCTATCGCTGCAGCTCTATACAGTGGAGAGACCGGCTGTAGCTATGGTTGTCTGGGCTGTGGAGACTGTGTGGCTGCGTGTAATTTCGGTGCCATACACATGAACCCGGAGACTGGCCTACCAGAAGTGGACGAAGAAAAATGTACTGCCTGCGGAGCCTGCGTGAAAGCCTGTCCCAAGCACATCATAGAGCTGCGTAAGAAAGGGCCCAAGAGTCGCCGTATCTTCGTCAGCTGTGTAAATAAAGACAAAGGCGGTGTAGCCAAGAAGGCTTGTACCAATGCTTGTATCGGATGCTCCAAATGCCTGAAAGAGTGCAAGTTCGAAGCAATCACAATAGAGAACAATCTCTCTTATATTGATTGGCAGAAGTGCCGTCTGTGTCGCTCTTGCGTAGAGGTTTGTCCTACCCATGCAATCCATGAGCTTAACTTCCCGCCACGCAAGCCGAAACCTGAGGTTCCGGCAGCCAAACCAGAGGCAACAACGGCCCCGGTAGCGCAAGAAGCAACAATACCTCAGGCCTGATCCTCGAGCTCTCTTAGTCTCTTGTGAATTCCTATCTCGAAGAAGAATAATCAATATACAGCATATCAAGTCTATGTTGAGGACATTCAGACTCGGCGGTATTCATCCGCCGGAAAACAAATTGTCGGCCGGGAAGCCCATCGAGGTGCTTACTCTGCCCAAACAAGTGGCTATCCCTCTGGGACAGCATATCGGAGCACCGGCAACTGCCGTGGTAAACAAAGGCGATGAGGTGAAAGTAGGTACGCTGATCGCCCAAGCATCGGGCTTTGTATCGGCCAACATCTACTCCTCGGTATCCGGTAAAGTAGCCAAGCTGGATACACAATACGATGCCAGTGGCTACAAAAAGCCTGTTATCATCATCGATGTAGAGGGTGACGAATGGGTAGATACCATCGACAGAAGTACAGAGCTGCAAGCTCAATGCGATCTGGAGCCGAAGGCTATTATAGACAAGATACTCGCAGCCGGGATCGTGGGGCTTGGTGGAGCTACATTCCCCACACACGTCAAACTGTCTCCCCCTCCCGGATCAACTCCTCAAATCCTCATCATCAATGCAGTAGAGTGTGAGCCGTACCTGACGAGCGACCACGCCTTGATGATGGCCAAAGGAGAAGAAATCATGGTTGGCTGCCAAATCTTGATGAAAGCCATTGGAGTAAATCGCACCGTGATTGGCGTGGAGAACAACAAGCCTGATGCGATACGCCACTTGAGCTCCTTGGCAGCTAAATATAGCGGCATAGAGGTAATGCCCTTGAAGGTACAATACCCCCAAGGTGGCGAAAAACAGCTTATCGATGCCGTGATACGCAAACAGGTCAAGAGCGGAGCCTTGCCTATCAGCACGGGTGCCGTTGTACAAAACGTCGGTACCGTATTTGCTGTCTATGAGGCTGTGCAGAAGAACAAGCCTCTTGTGGAACGCATAGTAACCATCACGGGTAAGAAACTCGCCTCACCATCCAACTACCTGGTGCGTGTGGGTACTCCCATAGCCAACCTCATAGAAGCGGCCGGCGGTCTGCCCGAAGACACAGGGAAAATCATCGGAGGTGGGCCAATGATGGGGAAAGCTCTCTTGACCCCAGATGTTCCCGTAACCAAAGGGACCAGCGGTGTATTGCTGCTGAGTCGGGAAGAAAGCGAGCGTAAGCCTATGGAGCCATGTATCCGCTGCGCCAAGTGTGTATCGGCCTGCCCGATGGGGCTCAACCCTGCGTTCTTGATGCGCGATACAAAATTCAAAGACTGGGAAGGGGCCGAAGCCAACTATATCTTCGACTGTATCGAATGTGGCTCATGCAGCTACACTTGCCCAGCTCATCGTCCTTTGTTGGACTATATCCGATTGGGCAAACAGACCGTAATGGGTATCATTCGCTCAAGAAGCAAGAAATAAGTGAAGCACTCGTATGGAAAATAAATTGTTTATATCCCCCTCGCCTCATATTCATGGAGGCGACAGTATAGGCAAGAATATGTATGGGGTGCTCATCGCCCTCATTCCTGCCTTCTTAGTGTCTGTATATCTGTTTGGCTGGCACTCGCTGCTCATTACGGCCGTGTCCGTAGTGGCCTGCTGTATTGTGGAGTACGTGATTACCAAGTACCTGATGGGACGGCGTCCGACAATTTTCGATGGATCGGCCATTCTCACAGGTGTATTGCTCGCTTTCAATGTACCAAGCAACCTGCCTATCTGGATCCTTCTGCTGGGAGCTCTTGTAGCAATGGGACTCGGCAAGCTGTCTTTCGGTGGCATAGGTGGTAACATCTTCAACCCGGCTTTGGTAGGGCGTGTATTCCTACTTATTTCATTCCCGGTACAGATGACCACTTGGCCTGTACCACAGCCTCTTTTCGGAGCTGCAATGGCAGATGCAACCACCGGTGCGACTCCTTTGGGTATAGCCAAGGGCGTGATAGCAGGAGCACCTGGTATGAGTGCCGATATGCTCCCCTCTACGCTGGATACTTTGATTGGTCTGCATGGAGGGTCACTCGGAGAGATGGCAGCCATTGCCCTCATCCTGGGAGGTGCCTATATGCTCATGCGTCGTATCATCACTTGGCACATCCCTGTGAGTATACTGGCTACAGCCTTTATCTTCGGAGGTATCATGTGGCTCGTAGATCCGGCCATATACCCGACTCCTTGGTTCCATGTCCTCACCGGAGGTATGCTGCTCGGTGCCATCTTCATGGCTACGGACTATGTGACCTCACCCATGAGCAAGAAAGGGCAGATCCTCTATGGTTGCCTGATCGGGTTCCTCACAGTGGCTATTCGCCTGTTCGGTGCCTATCCGGAAGGGATGTCTTTTGCAATCCTGATCATGAATGGATTTACGCCACTGATCAATACTTATATGAAACCTAAACGCTTCGGAGGAAACAAGAAATGAAAAAACTCGCTTCTACTCTACCCAATATGTTGCTCTCTCTGGTAGGTATCTGCCTGGTGGTAGCAGCTATGCTCGGCGGTATGTACAAGCTGACCGAAGAGCCTATCAAAGTCTCCAAAGAAGCAGCCAAAAACGCAGCCATCGCCAAGGTAATCCCCGGCATGGACGATAAGACCGAATTGAGCGAAACTAAGTTTACGCTTGATGGGGACAAAGCCGATGTGGTTGTCTATACAGCAAAGAAAGAAGGGGAGACCATAGGCTATGCCGTGGAGTCTTATGCCGACGGATTCGGTGGTAAAATCTCCGAAATGGTGGGCTTCGATACAGAAGGAACAATCATAGACTTTGTGGAACTGGAAAATGCCGAGACACCGGGCTTGGGAACTAAAATCCCCGAATGGTTTGGCGAAACAGACGCAAAAGGAAAAGGCAAGGGATGTGTCAAAGGTATCGCCATGCCCGAAGTAAAAGAGCTGAAAGTCTCCAAAGACGGAGGGAGTGTAGATGCTATCACAGCTGCTACTATCTCGAGCCGGGCTTTCACAGATGCGGTGAATAGGGCTTACAAGGCATACCAAAGAGTAGTAACCACCAATCAAACGGAAGGAGGCAACTGATATGGCCATGAACAAGAATTTAGCCGTCATTGTAAACGGTATCGTAGCGGAAAACCCCACCTTTGTGCTGATGCTCGGGATGTGTCCCACTCTGGGTACAACCTCCTCCGCCATGAACGGCTTAGGGATGGGTGTGGCCACCATGTTTGTGCTCATTTGCTCCAATGTGGTGATCTCCATGATCAAAAAGTTGATTCCGGATATGGTGCGTATCCCAGCTTTTATTGTCGTGATCGCAGGTTTTGTATCCATGCTGCAGATGCTTATGCAGGCCTATGTGCCGGCTCTGTATGCCAGCTTAGGGTTGTTTATCCCTCTGATTGTGGTAAACTGTATTGTGCTGGGGCGTGCTGAGGCTGTTGCGGCCAAGCGAGGAGTACTGCACTCTGCTCTCGATGGTATAGGTATCGGTCTTGGCTTTACACTGGGGCTCACACTTTTGGGCTCGGTACGTGAGCTGCTCGGTACAGGTAGCGTATTTGGCTTAAATCTCTATCCAGAGAGCTATGGTGCGCTTCTCTTCGTACTTGCTCCCGGTGCTTTTATCGCTCTGGGCTACCTGATTGCTGTTGTGAATAAACTCCAGAAGAAAGCTTAATCCCCCTCCCTAAACAGAAGAATCTATGGAATACTTATTGATATTCATTGCTGCGATATTTGTAAACAATGTCGTATTAGCTCAATTCTTGGGTATCTGCCCTTTCTTGGGAGTATCCAAGAAAGTACAGACCTCTATTGGAATGGGGGCAGCCGTGACTTTCGTTCTTACGCTGGCTACGATCGTAACCTTTCTGATTCAGAAGTTTGTTCTGGATCGCTATGGTCTGGAATTTGCGCAAACGATTGTCTTCATCCTCATTATCGCTGCACTGGTGCAGATGGTGGAGATTATCCTGAAGAAGGTATCCCCCTCTCTGTATCAAGCTCTCGGTGTTTTCTTGCCTTTGATTACTACAAACTGCTGCGTACTGGGGGTTGCTATCCTCGTCATTCAAAAAGACTATAGCTTCATGCAGAGTCTTATCTATGCTATCAGTACTGCTATCGGCTTCACACTGGCTTTGGTTACCTTTGCCGGTATCCGCGAGCAATTGGCTAAGACAGCTCTACCGAAAGCCATGATGGGCATGCCAGCAGCAATGTTGGTAGCTGGTATTTTGGCTATGAGCTTCATGGGCTTTAGTGGTATGGACAAAGGCATCAGACGTGCAACAAGTCCGAAAGAAGAGGTAGCTGTTGTCACAGCAACCGATTCTACCGCAGCACAGCAGGTAGATGCTGTGGCAGCTGCCACAGCTGCTGCAGAGACAGACAGCTTGAATATAGCACAAGAAGATTCGACCCTCATTAAAGGATAAGTAAAGGGATCCACAGACAGACACCTATCCTTGCTCTCCATGCAAGGAATTTGTGATAGCTGTGTTCATGTCGAATAAGTTTGCGGTGTTGCTTTCAGGGTACTGAGTTAAGTCATAAGTACTACGCACGCTCTCTCCCATCTCAACACTTCGCAGTTTTCTCTTCCCTAAAACACAAAAAGGGAGTGCCATTGGTTATGGCACTCCCTTTTTGTGTTTTGCAAGATCGATCGATTGACAGACAATCCCGACCTCGAAATCAATTCCGGAAAATGATCGACTCTCCTTTCTCATCCAAGTCAATTACGATAGGATGCTCTCCGGTCACTTGAGCAGCCAGCAAAGCCTTGCTCAACTCATTGAGGATCTCACGCTGCAGTACTCGTTTCACCGGCCTTGCTCCAAACTCCGGATCGAACCCTCGCTCCGCAACTCGGTCTACAACAGCTGGTGTATAAGTCATTTTCAAACCATTTTCCGCCAACAAAGCAGACACCGCCTGCAGTTGTAACTCCACAATACGACGGATCTCCCCTTTACAAAGCGGACGGAATACAATAACCTCGTCTATACGATTGAGAAATTCGGGTCGTACACTTTGCTTGAGCAAATTCAGGATCTGCTGCTTCGTCTGCTCTACAGTCTCTTCTGTTACATTGTCGGAAAGGCCTGTCAGCTGTTGCTGTATGATATTCGAACCGACATTAGAAGTCATGATAATAATCGTATTCTTGAAATTGACTGTTCGGCCCTTATTATCGGTCAGTCGCCCATCATCCAAGACCTGTAGCAAGAGGTTGAATACATCGGGATGCGCCTTCTCTATCTCATCGAAAAGGATTACTGAATAAGGCTTACGACGCACGGCTTCCGTGAGTTGTCCTCCTTCTTCGTAGCCTACATATCCCGGAGGGGCTCCGATGAGTCGAGAGGCAGCAAACTTCTCTTGGTACTCGCTCATATCAATACGAGTAAGCATAGCCTCATCATCGAAGAGATATTCTGCCAGGGCCTTGGCCAACTCTGTTTTCCCCACTCCAGTAGATCCGAGGAAAAGAAAAGAACCAATAGGACGCTTGGCATCTTGCAACCCGGCACGAGAACGACGCACTGCATCACTTACAGCCGTAATAGCTTCATCTTGACCTACGACTCGTTTGTGCAATTCACCCTCCAAATGAAGTAACTTTTCGCGCTCGCTTTGCATCATCTTGCTCACGGGTATTCCAGTCCAGCGAGCCACGATCTCTGCTATATCATCCGATTCTACCTCTTCCTTGATTGCCGCCTTACCATCTTGTTGTAATTCGTAGAGTTGTTGCTGCAACTCTGCCATTTTTGTTTGCTCGGCTACAATGGATCCATAGCGGATCTCTGCCACCTTGCCATAGTCTCCTTCCCGTTCGGCACGCTCGGCATGATATTTGAGGTCTTCTATAGCTACCTTACACTGCTGTATGGTATTGATCAGATCTTTCTCCCGCTGCCAAGCCGACCGACGCAACTGTTCGTCTTCCTTCAGATCGGCTATCTCTTTCTCAAGCTTGGCTAACTTGGGTTCGTCTTGCTCTCGGCGAATAGCTTCTCGCTCAATCTCCAGCTGTTTGACTCGGCGTTCCACCTCATCGAGATCTTCTGGCAAAGAATCCATCTGCATACGCAATCGGGCTGCAGCCTCATCCATCAAATCAATTGCCTTGTCCGGCAAAAAACGATCGGTAATATAACGATTGGAGAGCTTGACAGCCGAAATGATAGCCTCATCCTTAATACGCACTTTGTGATGATTTTCGTACTTCTCCTTAAGACCCCGTAGAATTGATATAGTACTCAGCTCGTCTGGCTCATTTACCATAACCATTTGAAAACGTCTCTCCAAAGCCTTATCCTTCTCGAAATACTTCTGGTATTCATCCAAGGTTGTTGCTCCAATAGCCCGCAATTCTCCTCTGGCCAAAGCCGGCTTGAGGATATTGGCGGCATCCATAGCCCCCTCACTTTTGCCGGCACCCACCAGCGTGTGGATTTCATCGATAAACAAGATCACCTCTCCTTCGCTCTTGCTCACCTCACTGACTACGGATTTCAGACGCTCCTCAAATTCTCCTTTATACTTGGCCCCGGCGACTAAGGCTCCCATATCAAGACTGAAAATCTTTTTCTGCTTCAAATTGTCAGGCACATCTCCTCGTATGATACGATGTGCCAGGCCTTCGGCTATGGCCGTCTTCCCCACTCCGGGTTCACCAATGAGAATTGGATTATTCTTAGTTCGACGGGAGAGGATCTGCAACACTCGTCGTATCTCTTCGTCTCGACCTATCACCGGATCCAACTTCCCGTCGCGAGCACGGGCACAAAGATCTGTCGCATACTTCTCCAGAGACTGATAAGTGTCCTCAGCCGATTGACTCGTCACTTTCGCTCCCTTGCGAAGCTCCAAAACAGCTGCTTCGAGTTGCTCATGTGTCACTCCCATATCTTTAAGCAGCTGCCCAGCCTCACTCTTAACTGATATAATAGCCAAGAGTAAATGCTCCAGCGCAACATAGCGATCCTGCATCCGGTGGGCAATATCCTCCGCTTGTCTAAAGACTTCATTTGCCTCGTTGCCAAGGTAAGGCTCTCCACCGGAGACTTTAGGCTGCTTAGATAAAAGAGCCATGGCTCGCTCACGCAATACAGTCCGTTGCAACCCTAATTTGGGAAGAACGAAATCTACCAAACTCTCGCCCTTGTCTATCAGGGCGACTAACAAGTGCAGCGGCACTATCTGCTGCTGCCCCTCGACGCGGCACAGCTCTACAGCCTGCTGTAGAGCCTCCTGCGATTTGATGGTATAGCTATTGATGTTCATATCTAACTTTCTATCAATCAAATATGATACCATCCCAATTTCTCACTGACAAAATGGCATCAAAGAGTCTCGCCTTCGAACCGAAAGATGAGGTGGACAAACTCCTTTCAGATATGGCTTGATATGAACAAAGAGACTGGATACTCCACCCAGCCTTAATGAGCATATCAGGCAAAAGCCTCCCTATATAGGGCATCTATTTTCCAAGTGTGGAAAGCAAACTTTCCACATAAGAGAAATATACTTTCCAGTTTAGGAAACGTCAGTTCGACGTAAGAAAACGACCAAGCAAAATAGGGATGTCAAATGAAAAGAAGAGAAACTTAACCTACACTCTTTTTCGGACACTACCATTCAGAGACATTGTATGAGATCTTAATCCAATTCAGAGAGCAATGCAAAGCTTCTCTTGATCTGATGAGATCAAGAGAAAGACTCTTAAGTCGGGGTTCTGAGAGAGGAAAAGGGACTATCGTTGCATGCAACGATCCTTACGGGTTGGATACTTATTTCCCAAGGGACAAAAGAAAAGGAAGCTGTACCGAAAAGAATATTCGGCACAGCCTCCTTTTTTAAGTCTATGGAAGTCTTACTCTACAAGACTTTTTGGGAAAGAATCTTCTTCAAAGAAGCAATCCGTTCGGCTTTAGAAAACTCAAAAGAAATAAGCGGCTCGACGGTTATAGCGGTTTTACCAGCCATATCCAACACAACTACATTCCATTTCTTGTCCTCTGTTTCCATACCGGCAGCCCATTCTCCATTTCCTCCAATGATGCCGACAGCATCGGAATAGTCAGTCATCTTACCACTCAAACCATTCTTCTTTAGCCAACCGGAGAACTCGTCTCCAAGTGCAATCTCCAAATTCAACGGATTTGCTAGAACCATCAGTACAACTCCCAACCTATCTGCTTCATCTTCCGGATTAGGAAATTTGTAGCGGACACCAGTGATGTTCGTTACAGAGAGCTTGCTCCCATAGGTATTGAAAAGGAGCTTCTTGTCATCAGACTCTTGTTCGTTGAGCTTTCGGAGCCCAAGTTGCTCTTCATAAGCACGGATCTTATCAGCCATATCCTCTTTCCCTTCCAAAAGGAGTTTATAGGAAGCAAAATCAGCTGCTTCGAAGTGATATTTGTTCTCCTCTGGAACCTTTTTCTGGGTCACAATCACAGCAATGTTCTTGGTTTCAGCTCCTATTGCGGAAACCTCTACTGAAGTGTTGCCAGGCTTAATTGCAGATAGTAAGCCTGTTTCACTTACTGTGGCAATGGTGGCATCTTTACTCGTCCAATTGATCTTGGTTCCCTCGGGAGAAACACTGGCTTCCAATTGCACAGTCTGTCCCTCCTCTACTGTCACAGAGGTTTGTTTCACAGTCAAAACGACCGGTATCTCCTCTCCTTGTTTTTTGTTGTCTGATGAGCAAGATATGGCTCCTACAATGAGTCCCAAACTCCAAACAGCAAGCAAGTAACTATTCAAATTCTTAATCATGTCTATTTGCTATATCAATCTTTTAACCAATCGCTTATTAATAGATAACAGAAGATGTCAGAGAACAAACTTGCTAACCTCTCTCCTATCTATATGTATCAAATAAGTTCCTGAAGAAAGAGAATCCAACTCAATAACAGCTCTACCTTCATTGTCAATAGAAAAGACCTTGATACAGGATCCGTCCATCCCCAATATAGCCCCTACGGTATTAGGGCGAGCTCCTTCGATATAGCAACGATTCGAACTCTTATCCAACTTCACCACAAAAAGCCTCTTCTCAGTAGGAAATAAACTTATGGGGTTTGGTTCTCCTTCATAGTCTATTCCATTATACTCATTTGCCCCCATAGCAAAGTCCTTCACAAGCCAATTCTTTGCTTTAGCCTTGTCAATGAGATCTTTGTAAAAAACATTAGTCTCATTATGTGTGGCATTTAGAATATTTACTGCAAAGAACAAACCCGGAGTCAATATTCCGCAAGTTGGCATACTGTTGATAAACTTTTCGGCCTTATCGCCTTTGATAAAACAACCGAAAACAGCCACAAATTTCAACTTCGAACAAGGAGTTAGATCCAAATCACTCAGGTAGTTGTAATAGCAATTAAGGAACTCCAAGTTGGGGAGTTTCTCCAGATCCAAAGAGCGGAGCTCATTGCCGTAGCAGTGTAGTGTCTTCATCGAGGCATTAGCCTCACCAATGATAAGCTTCTTCATTCTGTTATTACTACAGCCCAAATACTCGATTACAGAACTGCCACTAATATCTACAGAATCAAGTTGATTCTCAAAACAAAAAAGTCGGTGCACAGGACCTACAATTCTGATCTCTTTATCCTTTATCGTGTAGTAACCCGAGTTGAAAAGATTTTTTTCGGCCCCTTCAACCTTTATCTCTGTTCCTTCACCATGCTCTATAGTTAGGTCAAGAGTTGTGCCTATTTCTTTTCTTGTCCACAGTTTAATAACAGCCTGACTTTCTTGCGCACTCAAGACAAAAATCCCTTGCAACAAACAAGATACCAGCCCTATGGATAAAAACAAATAACGCAGCTTAGAATTAGTATTCATGATTTAAAATAATCAAAGATGGTATTAAAATAAATTTTGCACTCAAAACAACACTCACTTAATGTTGATCTTGCGAACAAACATCTTGTTGCCCTTTCTCACTCGGATAACATAAACACCCGATTCCAGCCCTTCATTGAGACAACGCTTCCCTTCAAGGCTATAGACAGAATCAATAGAAGCCTCCCCAGAACAAAAGATAGTACCATTTTTCACAAACAAGAGAGTTTGAGCATCATCTTGGATGAGATCGACATTTTTAAACGTCGAAATGATTGTCTCTTCTGCATTGTACACCTGACAATCAAGCGGATCGCTTTTCAATGCCTTAGCAACAAAGGCCACAATACGCAGATTAGCAGGGTTCCAGCTTCGATCAAGAGTACAAGCAGTCTCAAATGAGTACTTATTTTCGGCACTGACCTTAATCAATTCACCGGCAATCGGGGTTACAAACTTTCTCAACACTCCATTATGAATAAAGGGCTTTCTCTTTCCATTCTCATCAGTCCCAGTACCAACTTGATCTGTAGAATAGATATGATCTTCCACAATGTAGATATTGGCATATATATCCTTACCTGCAAGCATAGGCAAAGTCTCCCCTGATATGGAGATGTTCAGACTATGATCTTCCGCCCGATAGGCTTCAGTAAGTTCTATTGTAAGGAGAGCCGGTCTTTCCACAGCTTCCTCAAAGAACATCTTAGTCTTTTCCTTGTCTTTAGAAAAGATACGATGTGCAGGAAATTTTTCTTTGGTGCTTAATATTTTAAGCTCCGAAGAAGTCCTGTCAAGAGATATAGCAGGAGCAAAGGGACCTTCCGGATAAGGCGGGTTGTGAGGATCTCCATAGAGCATCTCCAACGATTTGCTCTCCTCTAATGTAAACTTATCATAGGTAAATCCAACATGATGAACAACCCAAGTGACCTTGTCTGAGAAAGATTCTCCAATCAATTCTTTCAACTGAGAATGGCCTCCCGGACAAGAGCTACAAAACTCAGTAGAAAAGTTTTCCAAAAGAACCTTTCGTGGATAAGCCTTTTCCAAAATTTTTTCCAAAGAGAAAACACTCGGCTGGGAGAAGATTTTCTGATCATTCACCTTGCTAACTTTGACACCCAGCTCTTTGCCTCCCAACACTTTGATTTCTTTGTCCTCTATCTCGAGAGGCTCCAAAGGAAGCAGAGAGGTCACATGCTCCGACTGTTTGCACAGCTTATTATCTACATAGTAAGAGATCTCGACCTTTTCAATCCTATTCGACCCCATGTTATATAGCTTATATTTAGCTGTTATCTCTCCCTTTTCGTTCATAACAGGAGAAAGCTTTAAATCCGCAATCTGAGTTTTGTTATGGAATTCAGGATGATCCCCGTCCAAAATCAACTGGATTCTGAGACAACCTTGCTCATGGGTACGAACCGTGGGGGGGCCTCCATTCAAAGAGATGTAATTGCCTTCCATGGGAGCAGATATAACCTCGTCCACGCTTATAACAAAAGGAGAAGCAAGTACATCTTTCTGAGTATAGGTGTAGCCAAAAACCACATCCTTCTCCTCCAAAGAATAAGAATTATTGAAGAACACTTCATTCCAACCCTGCCTCAAATTAGTGACCTTGCTAAGCAAGGGAGAGGTTCCCTCAAGAGTGTTTCTCACGAATAACTCCGCAGAGGGAATATCTGCACACACACCCACACGCATACCCAAAACCTTAGCTCCACTGTACGCCTTAGTCTTGTCTGCCTTGAAACGAGCAAAGGAACTAATCTTAGTATCATTGCCTATAAAGCCTTTGGGATATCCGCGCCCTGGCCTACTCAACGGAGATTCGAGATCACAATACCCCCAATAAAAACGACCCTCTGAGGTCATCAGAGGTATGTCCTGAGAGTTTGCTTGTGCAAACAATCGCACGGCCGAAGCCAGTGCGATTGTAATGCAGAAGATAAATAACTTCTTCATCTTTATTATATCAAAAACAGATCAATCGACCATCACCTTTGTTGCTTTACCGTTGAGAACAACAATATAAGCCCCAGTCTTCACATTCACTTCTGCCTTCGAAGCAACTAGACTAAGAGGATAAATCTCTCTACCCAAGACATCGTATATGACAAGTGTAGACATTCCAGATACTTCTATCGAAATCACATTTCCAGCTACTCTCACACCAGAGATCTTCGAGAGTTCATTGTCAATAGCCAAGGGCTTACCCTCCAAATCTTTCAGGTTACGGAATTGAGACCAAGCAGCGTGGCTATCGTAAGCCTCGAAAGCCTCCTTAGGAATACGAAGCTCCAAGTTCTGATACAAAACAGCTTCAAATGCATCTACAGGAGCCTCGGGAGGAGTGGTCGGCAGACAAACAAGTTTAGTTAAGTTGGGACATTCTTTTACTACATCCTTACCCAATTTCTGGAGAGAAGCTGGCAATGTCAACTCCGTCAAAGGTACACAACCCTTGAAAGCTCCGCCTTCCAAAGACTTAAGAGTTTCCGGCAAACTAACTGATGACAACATCTTACAGCCAGAGAAAGCTCTGTTCTGGATCTCCTCTAGCCCTGCTTTAAAGGTTACTTCCTGCAGATTAGCATTACTTACGAATGTATATGCAGGGAGAACTTTCAATGAAGCTGGTATAGAAGCCTTGGTTAAATTTGAACAGAAAGCAAAAGCGTATATCCCATCTATCATTTCCAGGCCTTCGGGCAAGATGGCTTCTACAAGACCCGATCCTTTGAAGGCATTGGCAGTTATTCTCTTGATCGTCTTAGGGAATATGAAGTACTTGAGAGTTCTCTTCTCCTCAAACTGAGACTCCTCAAACGAGTTGGCCGGATATTCTTTTTCTCCGATAGTTACAGCTTCGATATTAGCATCAGCCAAATCGATCTTTTCAATCAAGATCAGTTCTTTCTTCAGAGTTCGCAAGTCTCTGACATTGATCGGGCCATTCACCTTAATTGCGGTGAGGGTATTCTTCTGATCTTCGGTCAGCAAGTCTTTGAGCTTACCGGCTTCATCCATCGTGATTGTGAAGATAGCAGGATCTTCGCTGATTGGGTTACCTTCCAAATCTTTCACATTGGTGAACTTTGACCACATCTCATGAGCTTTGTAAGCAGCTTTGGCTTCTGCTGGAATACGTAACTCAAGGGTAGAGTAAAGTCCCTCGAAAGCAGCAGCAGTAGCAGTTGGAGGGGTGGTTGGCTTGCTGGTGAGAATCGTCACCTTGGGACAACCCTTGATCACATCAGAGCCAAGGGTGCTGAGAGATGCAGGCAACGTAAGACCAGAGAGTTCAGCACAATCCATAAATGCGCTCTCTCCCAAATCAGTGAGGGTTTCTGGCAAGGCTACCTCTGCCAAAGTGGTTCCTTTGAATGCTTCTTTCTCAATCTTCACTAGATTCATTGGGAATACAAAACGCGTCAAAATAGCTTTTCCACTGAATTGTGCTTCTCCGATTGTGTTAGCCGCAGCTGTTTCCGTGCCCTCAATCTGGGCTTCGGAAAGATCAATCTCAGCCAACTTCACCATCTCTTTCATGGTCTTCAAGTCTTCCGCATTGATCTTTCCTGTGACCTTCAGAGCCTCAACCTTATCTAACTTGCCTTCCAGCTTGATAGCCAACTGACCAGCTGTCTCCATAGCAACGATTTGATTGGGATCAACAATCACTTCGCCTTGGACTTCTTCTATTGTTTTGAACTTATTCCATTTCTCATCAGCTCTGTATTTATCCAAGCTACCCTTTGCTACCAGCAACTTGGCTCCATCGAACACCTCTTGCGCAAAAGCAGAAGCCTCAAGAGAGGGAGGAGTGGTTGCCAGACTGGTCACTTCTTTCAAGGCCTTGCAGTTATTGAAAGCAGAACCCTGAACCTTAGTGATTGTAGATGGAAAAGAAACAGCAGTCAAAGCATTGCAATTCTTGAATGCAGTGCTTTCAATCTCTTGAATTCCTTCGTTCAATGTCAATGACTCGAGAGCCTTACAACCGGAGAAAGCAGAATAGGTAACAACTCTCAAAGAGCCGGGCAATACAACTTTCTTGAGATCGACAGAACCTTGAAAAGCCTCTTTAGTCAAAGTCTCAAGCCCTTCCGGGAGAATAACCTCCTTGAGTTTGGATCCCATAAATGCTTTTCTCCCAATCGTTTTCAAGCTCTTAGGGAATACGAATTTAGTGATCTTTTCAACTTGACTGAATTGAAATCCACCAATTTCATTGGCAGCATATGTACTGGTACCTTCCTTGTGCTCTTGAATATTTGCGTCTTCCAAATCAACGCTTTCAACAGCAGTCATATCAGTCTTAATAACACGAAGATCCACTACATTGATGGGGCCTTTCACCTTCAGAGATTTGACAGTAGCGAGCTTTTCGCCCAACTTTTCCTTGAGTTTGCCGGCTTCTGTCATTTCTACAACTTCCACAGCCTCTTCGGCGAAAGCTTCTGCAGGCTCCTCAGCTCTCACACTATGTGTTGCATAAGACAAGGGTCTCAATGCAGAGGCATTGGCTGGAGTGTTCACAACAAAGGCAGAACAAACTGCAGGAATAACGAAACCAAGTAAGTAATGATTTTTCTTTCGGTTCATTGTTTTTGAAAATATTTTTGAATTACTAAAACGACTAATCTTCTTGTTGATCTGTTACGAAAAATCCTCTATTAGTTCACTAGCATCTCCCTTTGAAGGAGGTGATAAACAGCTCGACTTCTCTGCTCTCGGAGAAAGAAGGTGCAGTCAGCCGAGAGTGGGTAAAATCTCCCCGAAAATTCTCTACAAAAGAACCCGTCTGGTATTTGCTCGTGCTATTGATGCTCATTGTACCTATGATCCTTGGCATATCTTCTGCACCCCAAAATGATCGCCAGCCCAACCCCCCAAAAGACCTACGATCCAATCTGTGCGCAGCTAAGGTATGAAAACAAACACTTCCATGCAAACTTAGATGGCTGATACAGCAAATAAATTTAGTCCAACCTCCTTTTTTCTTTCAATTAGAATAACATTCAAACCAAAAGACTTTCTTTTTGACAGCAGCAAACCTTCCAAAGACAGGGTTAAATATATTCTTGGATTTGGAGTGTATCCGGTCTGGGGTTAATAAAAAAGTCAAAGATTAAAGAGTTCCACGGTCATAGTCCTCATTGTCCAGTTCTTTTGAAAAACGATACTCCTTCCCGATAGAGAAGTAATAACTGAAGCCGGCAAAGACTTTCCAATAATTATCTCGCATATAAGTGTGAACATTCTCTTGAACAAGCACATCCGGATGATTGTCTGAGACATACATTTCTTCTCTAAAAAGATTCTCTACACCAGCCCGGAAAGACCAGTTGCCAACACCATAAAAAATCGCTACAGCAGAATACCAGTCAGAGGAAGATGTGAAATAACCACGTAGATTTTTGTATGGTAAGGAGCAATCCGCCTGCAATCCAAAATTTCTCTTGCGAAAAGCAATCGAAGCTCCTAATGGAAGAGAGCTCAAAGAGGAGATCCTCTCGTCCGTGTACTTGTAGTACTGCTGGCGAGGATGAGCATAGAAACGAAGAGTGAGAACTTCATTTCCCAAAGGCGTCAGGGCAAGTTCACTCCGAAACTCTACCTGCCGAAAATATTTCGCATTGTCAGGATACTGCACAATAGCCGTTACACCACTAATTTTTTCTTCTGCAAAACAGGCAATCAATTCATCCCAAACATGCCGGTAACTGACTGATGTTTCTATATCGATGTATTTGTTTGCCCAACTGTGCTGAATTTGAGACTTCAGGCGATAACTATTCTTCAAATGAGGATTATTCCGAAAGAAGAGTCCTTCTCTAAGTTGTCGTAATGCGCTGGTAGTTTGCCCCAATTCGGGGACATAATTCTCCCCCTCCATACTAAGACGCAAACGGTGTCTCTGCTTGAATCGGTAGAGAAGCTGTGCTGCGGGACTAAAGAAAAAACGAATACGAGATTCCGGCTGTCCATAATGAGAAGAGGCGTAGGCCAAAGACAATGCTGGCGTGATACGATAAGAGAAATGGCCAAAGCCACCCTCCAAAGAGACATATACACGCTGCCGATACTGTTGCTGCAAATCATCAATTTTCTTCGCCAAACTACTTCCGTCGATCTTAAAGAGAGAACGCGAATACATACCCTGTATTCCAGCATGTAGGAGAGTTCGCCCTAGATAATGAGCATAATCGAGCTGAGCTATCAAGGAACTCTTGTGATTATTCGCAGACAAATGATCTTGGTAGAAAATTTGAGATAGATTCTCATGATCTCGCTCCTCTGCGTCCATTACCTGCTGCACAACATTGGTTGTAAAAACAGTATTTGCATAAAGTTTATCTCCATTGGGCAGACGACAATCGTAGTATAAATCAAGTATCGGACTAAAGGTCGAAGCTCTACTATGAGACTCTCCCCTGCGGTTTTGTTTTTTCGTATTGACAAAGGCCTCAGCCAATAACTGACTGCGATTTTTGAAATGGTCAAAAACACCGGATACAGAAGCCTGGAATGTCTGTTTGTTTGCATCAGTGTAAGTATATACCCCTTTGAGAAGTAGATTCTCGACAAGGAACTTCTCCTCCTTATCATACAGAAATGAATAGGGAGTTTCTGTTGTATAGCTTATTTCTTGTTGTTCTTTACGACCAAGACGAGTATCCCGATAAAAGACATTCGAGAAAAACTTCGCTCTATGCCTCCTCTTGTTATAGGCATAAGACATACGAGCATTAGCTTCTGTAGCTAAGGGGAATATTCCCAGTTCTCCCCCTCCAGTGTGCCCATCGTCGAGAGAAAGGGTAATCACATCAATCACGCTATTGGCCGTATTGTAGCGCATAGGAGGCAAATCGTAATAGTCTACACGAACAATCTTTTGAGGAGGAATCATTTTGAGCTCTTCTTCATCAGAAACAACTCCATTTATAAGGATAAGGGGAGCAGGCTCTCCATTGGCGGAGGCAATTCGCCCTGTACTTGGATTCTCCTTTAAACGAGGAAGTGAGAGAACCAGATCTCGAGCAACCGCAGCTCTACTCTTCTGCGCCTTATCGAAATGATAGCTATGGCGACCTACATGATTGCGAGAAAATCCATAGACAGAGACTTCTTGTAACTCTTTGTTCTGGAGAGGGAGATCGAAGTTTAGTGTAACCACACTATGTAGGCTATCGACCGTTGCTGTCAGAGCTTTCTTCTCATGGCCGACGGAGGAAACCTCCACCCTATACTTGCCATAGACTAGGGACCTAAAGTGATAAAACCCTCGACGGTCTGTATAAGTACCATTCAGAATCACAGTGCTATCCGAGGCGTAAATTATCACTGAGGCAAATTCGACCGGTTTTTTGTCAGAAAAGACAAAGCCCTGTATAGATCCCTCACTTTGGGCATATAGATTTGAAGAAATAAATCCTGTAAGACAGAGTAACGAAAAAACGATTCGGGACAAAATATTCACCATAGAACTTCTCCGAGTAAGGTCACAACAAAGACGCAAATAAGAAGAAAGAGGAAATCTCCTCTCTTTTCTTTCCGCATCACATTCATCATACCACTTGCCACAAATGTACAAAAGATAGAACTCGAAGAGATATTCTTACATAAAAATCTACTCTCGTGATCGGATGGCATGTATTTTCTAAGAAAAACGGCAAAATACCAACCATTCGAGCATAGCATTTAACAAACAAGAATAACCTCTATCCGTTCTCCAAAACAAAGGTTTTGAGGCAAAAGCATACCATGGAAAAGACCATGAAAACCACAAGAAACACAAATCTAATATTGCGGAAACAAGTTTTACCAACGTCATAAATGTTGGTCCTTTAATTTCACAACACTATCAAGTAAAAATGAAACACATTATGAAACACGATTGTCCTTCAATTGCAGCGGTTATCAAAACTTCAAGTTACTTCTCTTCCTCCCTTTTACTTGCCCCCGGGCTGTTTTTCTTCTCTTTCCTTTTCTCTCACTCCTCGCAAGCACAAGGTATCGTAGAAGGCCCCATCATGCTCACAGGAGAGCACGAGACTGGCTGTCTCACCGGAGGGATTTCCGGGAATGGTCGTTATATCTTCGGCCTCAACCCAGACAATAGTTTCCGGTACGACCTTGAAACAAAGGAAAGCTATTATCCACCCGAACAACACCAGATAGTCTCTGTATTCGACAACGGAGATATGCTCATTTTCGTCGTAAAGGGTAATGGAGGTGTCATAACCGAAGCCGACAACAAATTCACAGCTTTCACCAGTCCCGATCCGGAGTACCCCTTTGTGGGGCCAATGTTTGCATCTGCGGATGGCAAATATATCTGTGGGAATGTAGCCAAAGAAAAAGGCGGCTTTTTACACTCAAACCTTTTGTTGGAATACGGCAAGAAGATGGCTCGTACAAGCTTTCCATCCTAGAAGTACCGCAGAAAGATGCCCAGTTCACCAATGCCATGTTCTGTTCACAAGACGGGAAGAAAATCTTTGGGTTTCAAAAAAGACTGGACTGGGTGGCTGGATCGATTCATGGTTTGGGAAATGGGTGAAGATGGCCAATACCACTCCAAAGGCTTAGACGACGCTACATTCTTCGGTACAACAATCCCTCTTCCAAGCGGTTTTGAATTCGCAATTGTTCCTTCCTCCGGACGTAAGATGCTCCCAAGTTTCAATGAAGAATATATCTGCGCCGGAATTAGACCGTACAACAAAGAAGAAGAACACCTCGGAAAAGAATCGCCCTACATTCACAAACTATCGGAGAATAAGTCTATCATATTCGACAAGATTTCAGATGCTATTGCCATAAATGCCTGGTCGGATGACGAGCTGCTCTGTGGCAAATATGCACCAACAGGAGATTGGGACTGCTTTGTCGCTCGCAAAGATGGTACCGAAATGACTTTGAGTGAATGGATCAACCAGAAAACAGGAGTAGACGTGTCCGACTTCCACAAGATACCCGAAACGGATACCCCAGTAATGGGATTTCCATTCTTGTCAAGAAATGGGAAGGTGATGGTCTCTTTCAGGTTAGACCCCAATGATTCACAGAAAACAAATGTCTCATACATCGTACTCAAGGATGAGATATTTACCGGAATAGACTCCCCCAATCTTCTGCAGTCGGAGCAGGAAGGATATACGTACAACAAAGCCAGTCGGATGATCAAAGCTCATTTCGATGACACCCAAGTATCCCTATTCGACATCTCAGGCAGTCTCCTTGCTCACACTTCACTAAATGCAGGCTCGGAATGGCAACTTCCCTCTACTCTGCCAGAAGGCATTTATGTATTGCGAATTGTGCAGAAAGGGAACCACAAGACACTGAAGACAGTCTTGTAAAATAAAGCCATTGCACAGACTCAAAATAATCGGAGTAAAGAAATATTGCACGAAAGAGTAGATAGCCATCAGCTATCCTCCGACAAGAAGAGCCCCTCAAACCTCTGATAGAAAAAGGTTTGAGAGGCTCTTCTTTAGGCCTATACAAGCCTACGCAGCTCTCTTATTTGTCTTTCTTGAGCAGGTCTCGTATCTCACTAAGCAAACGAATATCCTCAGCCGGAGCTACTGAAGCTTCTTCCACTGGTTCTTCTTTGCGCTTAAACTTATTAATAGCCTTGATCATGAGGAATATAGCCAAAGCAATAATCAGAAAGTCTATCGCAGTTTGCAAGAAAGCTCCATATCTGATAGCTACTTCCGGAATGGTCTCTCCAGCTTCTACAGTTGCTCCTCTGAGGACAACTCGCAAGTCGGAGAAATTAACATTACCAAGCAACATTCCGACAGGAGGCATAATCACATCTTCGACCAACGAAGATACAATCTTGCCCAAAGCTCCACCGATAATGATACCAACAGCCATGTCCATGACATTGCCTTTCATGGCAAATTCCTTAAACTCCTTGATAAATCCCATGTTTGTTCGTGTTTGAGGGTTAGTAAATAGCAACTGTAAGACGTGCACAACCGGTATTTTCCTCCGGATGCAATTGCCATCCACAGCCAAATATCCTTCAGTCTCGAAAAATCCGAAACTCAATGCTTATGAAAAAAGATCCCGTCAGCCTGCGCTTTGGGCATCACCAGCATATCATTGATACAAATATTGTCGGGCAAGGTGAGAGCTGCAGCTATGCAATCGGCTATGTCCTCGCCTTTGAGTGGCTCAAAGCCTTTGTAGACATTGTCGGCTCTTTGCTGATCCCCATGAAAACGCACTAGAGAAAACTCCGTCTCCACAGCTCCGGGACAAATTTGCGTCACTTTCACTCCATAGGGAAGCATATCCACACGCATTCCCTTACTGAGGGCATCTACAGCATGCTTGGTAGCACAATAGACATTTCCATTAGGATAGACCTGCTTGCCGGCAATAGATCCCAGATTGAAAATGTGCCCCTTACGACGCTCACACATACCAGGGGCAATCGTACGTGTTACATATAGCAATCCCTTTATATTAGTGTCTATCATACGATCCCAATCTTGGGGATTGCCCTGTTGTATGGGATCCAAGCCGGCTGCCAATCCGGCGTTATTGATCAAGACCTCTACCATTCGCCACTCCTCCGGTAGCTGCCCCAGCTTGGATTCAACCTCGGCCTGAGATCGCACATCCAGACAAATGAGGAAAAGCTCGGTACGGCCTGCCAGTTCGGCTTTCAACTCCTCCAACCTCTCTTGGCGACGACCTGCGACGATCAGTCTGTAGCCCAAATCGGCCAGCCGGATAGCTGTAGCCCTTCCTATCCCGGATGTTGCTCCGGTAATCAATGCAATAGGTTTCATTGTGATAAGACAAATGATTGTTTGTATTATGTTTCTTGCATCTATGCTCTTTTACTGCTGTTCGTCAGTCTCTTCAGTATGCGCTATATGAGCAATCTTTTGCCCATCAGCAAAGTGCAAACAGACCCGCTCTCCTGCTTCCAACGAAGAGGATCTGGTATGAAAAAGGCCATTTCCTCCTGTAACAAAGACAAAACCTCGCTCTAAGATACGCTTTGGTTCCGAAAGACGGATAGCCTGCTCATGCAAACTAAGCTCCCTATCCCGAAGAGCAAGACACTGCCGAGCAGCCGGAGCTATCCGTCGGCAGCACAAAGTCAGTTGTTGTAGAAGACGGTTCGTTTGTTCTCGCCTGAGAAGAGGGAGTTTATCACTTATACCCGAGAGACGCCTCTGTTCGACTTGCAAGAAGCGATGCCCCTCCACAGCCAGACTCTTCTCCAAAGACCCAAGCCGATCGGCATAGCAACGCATCAGACGGTTCAAAGGCTGAGAAAGGCCGATAGCCAACCGCTCTTGTCTATCGGCATAGCCGAGGAGCAATTGCTGTGCCCCCATGCGTAGGTTCATTGCCAAACGCTCTATCATATCGGCTTCCTTACGCATCGAAGAAATGAGATAATCGGCTACGGCTGTGGGTGTCTTGAGCGAGACAGAAGCTACAATATCCAATACAGAGCAATCTCTATCATGACCGATACCACATATCACAGGCAGAGGGAAAAGAGCCACTGCTCTGGCTATGGCATAAGAATCAAAACAACTAAGCTCGGCCACAGCTCCTCCTCCACGTATCACAACAACAGCATCGTATAGCCGGCAATCTGCCACAATGCGCTCCAAGGCTACAAGGATAGAACGCTCGGCCTGCTCACCCTGCATAACAGCCGGATAGAGATGTGTGTAGAAAACAAAACCTTCGGTCGTATCGGACAAATGGTGTACGAAATCGCCATACCCGGCAGCGGAAGCAGAAGAAATGATCGCGAGGCTGCGTACGGGACGAGGCAGAGGAAGCTCTCTGTTGCGCTCCAACAAACCCTCATGCTTCAAGCGATCCACAATCTCCCGCCTGCGGCGAGCCAAGTCGCCCAAGGTGTAGGCAGGATCTATATTGTGAATGACAAGAGAGAGGCCGAATTGCTCATGAAAAGAAACAGAGACCAGAAGCATTACCTCCATACCAGAAGCAAAGTCCATTCCTGTCTGCTGCTTGAACCGGCTGCAAACCTCCACAGCTACGTTCCGCCACATGGAAGCACGCATACGGGCTATCAGTCGGTCGTCATCTTCTCCTTTCTGAACCAGTTCTAAATAGCAATGACCGCTACTTTCGTTAGTGCGTACATCCAAGGTCTCGGCGTGTATCCAATATTTACCGTCGAAACCATGAGCAATACATGCTCGCAAAGACCGACAAAGCTCCACAAGGGAGTAAGAGCGAGCAATGGTCATAGGCAGCTACGTTCCCTCCGGGGAACAGTACAAGGGACCTTTGAGAACTGGCTCAAAGCTCCTCCTGCGGGATGGGGATATTGCGTACAAAAGCCAAATCAAGGGAGATAAGAGTCTCGGTAGCGATGATACCGGGAATTTCCTGAATAGTGGCATTAAGGATACGCATCAGATGATTATTGTCTTTGGCGTACAGCTTGATCAAGACAGAATACGGTCCGGTGGTATAATGACATTCGATTACCTCCGGAATACTATACAGCTTGGGCACCACTTCTTTATAAAGCGAGGCTCGCTCCAGCTTCACTCCCACATAGGTACAAGTACTATATCCTAATGTCTTCGGATTGACATGATAACCCGAACCTATAATCACACCCTGTTCTTGCAAACGCAGTACACGCTGATGTATGGCGGCACGAGATACACCGCACTGCTCGGCCACATCCTTGAACGGAGTACGAGCATTCTCACTAATAATGCTGAGAATACGTCTATCCAGACTGTCTAACTTGATCATAACCTATCTCTATCTATGTTACTAAGCTTAATACTTCTGCGAACTGCAAAGTTAATCCAAGGAATTGAATACACACAGAACGGGGAACTTACTCTCTACAATAAACGCCCGACCTTTCCTCCTCCGACAATAAGAAAATCAATCTTATATCGAGACAAAACGAAGGAGGAAACAGACCTCCACAGAAAAACAAACTCGGAGAACACTCTTCTCCAATTCTCCAAAGAGGTCCAAGCAAAGGTAATCAGCAGCAAATAAAAATACAAGCTTCCATCTACCATCAGCAACAAGCTGCAAAAGAGCATCTTCCATTCTATAAAAGTTTACCTTTGCCAGAGAAGGAATCTCTCCTTCAATGGTCCGCCAAGAAAGGCTTCCGTATGTTTCAGCAAAACAGAGAATCATTATAATTGAAAAAGGGAAATACGATGAGAAATACAATCCTTAGCATTCTGCTACTATTATCGGCTACCCATGCAAATGCTCAACGCATCCTATTCGTGAAGGAAGGAGCTACCGGAGACGGTAGTTCTTGGGAAAAAGCATCGGGAGATATACAAGCTATGATAAACAAAGCCTCGGTTGGAGATCAGATCTGGATAGCGGCCGGATCTTACTATCCAACTCAACAACTAAATGAGAAAGATCCTCGCAGCAAAACCTTTGTGATAAAAGAAGGGGTACATCTCTATGGTGGCTTTGCAGGAAATGAAAATGACATTGACAGCAGAACCAAAACAGACAATGATGGTGATGGCAACATCTCCGCATGGGAGTTCCAACATCGGACTATCCTGAGCGGGGATGTAGATGGAGTCAAAGACAACTGGGTTCGGAAACCGGCAAAGAATGAAAATCTGCCAATATGGACTTGGCAAGTAAGTGGAAACGAAGCCAACTGCTATAGGGTGATCACTTCGAATGGCCCTTTTGTACAAGAGACTCAACTCAATGGCCTGACAATCGAAGGAGGGAACAACACCAATGATGGCAAAGGCGGAGGGATCTACATCACAAAGAACCTATCTATAAACAATTGTGTGATAAGAAATAATGCCTGCTTCGAGTCGGCATACAATCCGGCATTCGGAGGAGGAGCATACAATGAGGGTAAAATTAGCAACAGTCTTTTCTGCGATAACCTTTGCCATTCGGAGAGGAGTATTTCCAAAGCAATGGGTGGTAGCATTTATAACCTCGGACTCGTAGAAAATAGCAGTATACAAAACTCTAATGCCAACACCCAAGGCTACCCCAACTCTACATCCTGTGGGGGAGGGATATACAATGATGACAACGGCCATGTATCTGGCTGCTCCATTCGGAACAATATCTCTTCTTCTATGGCTTTCAGCCAAGGTGGAGGCATATTCAATCATGCCAAGGTCAGTAGATGCCAAATAGCGGAGAATTTCTCCTACGCCTCCTCATCGGCTCAAGGTGGAGGAGCCTACTCTTACGGGGAAATGGAAGGCTGCACGATCTCGGATAATTATGCCAAGACACACTCCGGCAGCAACGGAGGTGTCGTCGGAGGCGGAGTATACAACGACGGGAAAATGGAGGATTGCAACATCTACAACAATATGGCAGACGGCAGTTCTTCTGTAATTGGCGGAGGAGTGGCAAACGAGAAAAATGGAGAGGTAAACAAATGTCGCATCGAAGGGAACAAGGTGGACGGGCATCAATATGCCGAAGGAGGAGGGATCTGCAACAAGGGAAAAGTGCATGGCTGCGTTATCAGAAACAATTTGGCAAATGCTTTTGCAAAAGCCTTTGGAGGAGGAATTAAGAACTTGGGCGGAGATGGCAACCCTGGACTTATCTTCGGCTGCTTCGTCAGTGGCAACAAAGCGCAAGCCAATCCCAACTCCCTACCCAAAATGGCTTATGGAGGAGGGATTGAGAACTATTGTGGCACTGTAGTCAATTGCGTTATCTATAACAACGAGATTTCGGCTCCCATAGCAA
The DNA here is from genome assembly GCF_900476255.1 of Porphyromonas crevioricanis. Lineage (NCBI taxonomy): Bacteria > Pseudomonadati > Bacteroidota > Bacteroidia > Bacteroidales > Porphyromonadaceae > Porphyromonas > Porphyromonas crevioricanis. The sequence continues at coordinate 648,542 of NZ_LS483447.1, read as the reverse complement.
AAGGAGGAGGTACCTATACTAGCGGAACTTCTACCCAAGGAGCAAATGGATATATGTACTGCTCCACCATAGTAAACAACGCAAATGGCAACAGCATCCAAGAGAATGTATCATCAGTTATCGGCTGCATTACCGAATCTCAAAAGGCAACCCAGAACTTTGTGCGACCAAGTACTTTCGAGGGAAATCCGAGTAATGAAGCACAACAACAAGAATTACAGCAAACCGATTGGCGACTCAAGGCCGGTTCCGAATACATTGACCAGGGCCCGAACATAGGGAGCAGCTCGCTTATCCCCAATTGGGTCCTTGAGGGGAAAGACATCGCAGGAAATGCCAGAGTAAACAACCACTCCATAGACTGCGGTGCGTATGAGTATTACTCCGACATCTCCACCGAATTGCCAACAAGTAAAGCGAACAACCCGATAGCCATATACTCGAATCCAACAAAGAGCTGCATCAGGATTGTCGGGATGTGGCAAGGGTGCATCATCCGTATCTACCAACTATCATCAGGAGAATTGGTAGATGTGCTGCAAACGACTGACAAAAACGATTGGATAGATGTCAGCAAATTACCAATGGGTTTTTATTTACTCAGGACAGAAAGTGGTGAATGCGCCAAGTGGGAAAAAGAATAAGAGTCCTTTAGATGGGCTCCCGAAAGGCAATTACTTGCCATTTTGTTGACTTTGCAGAATATGGTAATCTAAAATGAGACTGAGGGTGCAGGAGATATACTCATCGTTATGACTAAACCCGAATGTCGAAAACAACATAGCAAGTACCGTACTGTGCAGCGGTCTCAATGGGAGGAACGGTATACAGTCCCTCATGAGTAGCCCCACAAATCTCCTTGCACGACCTCTCAAGGAGAACTTTTTAGCCCTCTCAAAACACTGATTAGGAAAAGTGTTTTGAGAGGGCTTTTTTGAGGAGGCTTAGCAAGTCATACATCTTAATCCTGCAAAACATACAAAGGAGAGGGGCGAGTCCTTGCCAAGGCAGTGAGACTGACATCCTTCCCCACTCGGATTCCCTCATAGAAAAGTCGGTTCTCTATCGTCTTCCAACACAGTTCCGGATGATTGTTGTCCTTACTCAAATGGCAAAGCCAAATATTCTCCATCTCGGGAGTGAAAACTTCGGACAGAAAATCTGCTGTGGTTTGGTTGCTTAAATGCCCATGTGGCCCGGAAACACGTTGTTTTAGAAAATCAGGATATGGGCCAGCGATCAACATCTCAGAGTCATAATTCGCCTCCACGACCAAATGCTTACTTCGGCCTGCATAGGAGCGAATAGTAGGAGTAATATGCCCGACATCGGTGAGCAGGCAAAAACGGAAATCATCGTCCCCTTCCATGTAGTAGCCGACATTGTCCGAAGCATCGTGTGGCACATCAAAGGGAGTTACCCGCAAGCCTATCAACTCAAAAGGAGTCTCCTTGTCTATAACATGTCTGAGTGAAAGGTGAGGTTTCTCCACCACGTAACGGCTCTTGTCTATCCCAGCGAAAACAGCTTCGGTAGCATAGATAGGAAGCTCGTACTTGAGCGAAGTGCGTCCTATGGAACGAATATGATCGGCATGGTCATGAGTGAGCAGGATGGCGCGAAGCTTCTGCTGCAGATCGACTCCGACAGTCTTCAGATTGGCAGCAATAGTACGTACATTGATCCCGGTATCAATCAGCAGGGCTCCCATAGGAGTCTCCAGATAATAGCAATTGCCACTACTTCCGCTGGCAAGGCTCATAAACCGGATCATGGTACTCCAAACAAACGCTTACACAATCAAATACCGTTTGTTTCGAATGACGGGACAGATTGTTCGCAGTGCCCGAAATGTCGCTGGGCAATGATTGGATCACAGCTCAACTCTCCACGCAGGGGTACCTCCATGAGTCGAGCCACTTCGTCTCGTTCGTAGCCCTGCCCAAAGAGGTACATGAGCTTAACTATTGCGCACTCCGAAGTGAGGTCATAGCCGGACACCACGCCCATCTGTTTGAGATAGAGGCCAGTCTTATACTTAACCATATCCACATACCCCATGACGCATTGTGTCACATTTACGATCACAATACCTCTGCTTATGGCCAAACGGATCAAGTCGAGGAACCACGGCTCCATGGGCGCATTGCCACTCCCATAAGTCTCCAAGACAACTCCTTTAAGCCCGGGGATATCAAATGTGGCTCGCACAACATCGGGAGAAATACCAGGGAAAAGCTTGAGGAAAGTAACATGCGTATTCATACCAGTGTGTATCTCGAACTTCTTCCCCGGCTTGGGCAAAGGAGCTATATAGGTTGATTCGTAACGGATATCTATTCCGGCAAAAGCCAGACGAGGGTAATTGAAGGTGTCGAACGCATTAAACTGATCAGCCGATATTTTGGCACAGCGGTTACCCCTCATCAGATAATTCTCAAAGAAGATGCACACCTCAGGTATACGCATGGAACCGCAACTATTGCGAGCCGCTGCTATCTCGATAGCTGTAATGAGATTTTCTTTCCCATCAGTTCGCAATTTGCCGATAGGCAACTGACTTCCTGTCAGAACCACCGGCTTGCACAACCCATCTAACATGAAGCTCAGAGCAGAGGCCGTATAGGCCATCGTATCTGTGCCATGCAGGATAACAAAACCATCATATTCCTCATAACGCTGTGCTATGGTTTCGGCCAAACGAGACCACAGAGAAATATCTATTGTGGCAGAATCTACGGGAGGATCGAACTGTATGGAGTCTATCTTAAATCCAAAACGTTTTAGCTCGGGTAGGTTTTCCGACAAATAGGCAAAGTCGAAGGCTTCCAAAGCTCCCGTATCGGGGTTTTCTATCATTCCTATGGTACCACCTGTGTATATCAACAGGATGGATGCCTCGGGGGCTGTGTTACTGTCTTGCATCTTGTATCACTTTAGAGAGCGCAACGTTGAGACGAATAATTGTCCACAGACTTTTTCGGCGATAAAGAACACGAGGAAAGGCCTGCACACGGCTCCTCTTGTGGAGCGCGCAGCGCAAAGGTAATAGTTCAAGACGATAAATTTGGCATGCAACGGGCTTTGTTGGGTAGCCTTATAGGGAGGATAAGTATACAGAAATATAACAGGCCCTTTGCATCTTAATACATATGTTTTCCCATGCAGGCTCCGAAGTGTTATCCTGCTAAATAAGCATCCACAAAAATGACGTTTAGAAAGACATTGACATCTGTGGAATAATGAGCCAAGAGGCTCCTTTTTCAGACTAAAGAGCGGTATATCCGCATCATGTCTTGCGCAATGCGGTCAGCCCGGAATGCTTTGATATATTCTTGCCCTCGAACTATCATCTCCTCTCGCTTGGCTGTATCCGAGATAGCCGTTTCGAGCATCGAGGCCAACATCTCAGGATCATCGGGATCTGTATAGAGTTGGTCGGGCCCTCCGGCTTCTTCCAAGCAGCTCCCAGTGGCAGCAACAACAGGTATCCGAGACGAGAGAGCTTCGATCACAGGAATACCGAAGCCCTCAAAACGAGAAGGGTAACAAAAAACAGTTGCAGCCTGATAAATAGCAGGAAGATCAAGAAAAGGAATATTGTGGTACAGATGCACACGATCTTGCAAACCCAACTTCACAATCTTTTCTTTCACCAGATCGGTATAGGGCGTGTGACGACCAATAGCTACCAAATGTATATCCGGCAAGGGTAAGAGCGAGAGAGCCTCCACGATGAGGCCAAGGTTTTTCCGCTCCTCTATACTACCCACAAAAAGAATGTAGCTATCGGGCAAAGCATAGCGAGATTTGGCTGCTTCGGCAGCAACTTTATCAGCAATGGCAAAAGCAGGATGGCAGCCTTGGTAGACGACATCGATTTTATCGGGAGAAATATCGAAGTAATCTATCAAATCTGTTTTTGTTGTCTCACTAATGGCAACAATGCGGTCCGCTCTCCGAGCCGAGTCTCCGTATTTCTTTTTGTAGAGCAGTCTGTCGATTGGCTTATAGAAGTCCGGATAACGCATATATATCAAGTCGTGAACAGTGAGCAGCATCGGCAGGTTGGTAGTTTTGCCATGCGGAAGCTCATTGCTCAAACCATGATACAGCTCGGCTCCACTTTTTTGTACCTGACGGAGAATATCACTCGACCTCCATACCGCAGGGAAGATGCACCCCCATCGACTATCGGGTGTATGTAGGTGCAAAGGGTGCCGCTCCAAAAGAGAAGAGTACAACTCCGGTTTACCTTCCGACGGAGAGAAAAGCAGATAGCTATGCTCGGGGAAAGTTTCGGCAAGAGCCTGCAACAAGAAGCGGCTGTAGTTGCCTAAGCCGGTTCTATTATGCGTAAAACGTTTGGCATCAAAAGCAAGTATCATTTTCTACGAATTAGGGTCATCAGATAGGTAAAGTAGAGACGAGGGAGCAAACGAATTTGCTCAAACAAACTATCTGTGCGACGAATTACGGATATATTCTCAGCCAAACCACGAGATCGCTGCCTGTTGCTTGCCCCTTGCGTATCGAATACAGCCACAGCATGTGGGTGATACACAAATCGATAGCCGGCCAGATAAAGCTGCTTATATAGCAAAAAGTCTGCCGAGAGTTTCAGGCTTGTGTCGAACGGATATTTGCTCAACAATCTCCGACGGGTAAAAGCAGCCTGATGGCAGAAAAACATCTTGTGATAATTTCCTGGCTTATGTGCAGCCTTGAGATAGAGGCTCCCATCGGCACGAGGTTTCATGATATCACCATATACAACATCGGCTTCCGCATTGAGCAACGGCATAAAATGACGTAAGACATCTTCTCCGGCAAAAACATCCCCCGCATTCATGTAGATAATCCATGGGGCCGAAGCCAACTGGACAGCCTTATTCATCGCATCGTAGATTCCTCCGTCCGGCTCCGACACATAACGATCGATCACGGGGCTCTGCTCGATAAGCTCAAGACTGCCGTCTGTCGAACCTCCATCCACCACAAGATATTCCACATCGGGTCGCTTGTTGGCCCACACACTTGCTATGGTTTTCGATAGCAAGGGTTTGGCCTGATAGCATACGGTCACTATACTAAGCTGGATATTGGCAGTCATATCGAATTGAGGTGGTGAGTTGGCATTTTGTCTTTCTCGGGGTGCAAATATATCTGTGGAGAATGAGGATAAAAAAGCAGCATGAGAGAAAGAAAGGATATTCCGTACATCGCATTAAGAGGACCATCAATACACATCAGTCCCAAAGTAGTGATCCCCAGAGCCGAAAGCAAAGCATTACGAGTATGAATTGCCTCATAGCCCCATATCGCGATCCAAAAAAGCAGTACAGCAAGCCCCGGCAGACCATGGTTGAAAAGAGCTGACAAAAAGTCATTGTGCGTATGGAGAGTGTCGAGTATGGCTTTCTCTCCTCCTGTACCCCAACCGAAAAGCCAACGATCGGGATAATGTGTTACCCATCGGCTGAAAAGCTCCATCCGAACCTCATCCTGAAGGAAGGTTGGACGAAAGTACCACAACACAAACAGCACAGAGACAAACAAACTCATAAGAACAACGGAGAAAATCCTGATTTGCCTTGCGGACGGACGAAATCGAAGCAAACAAAAATGCAACAGCACCAATACTCCCAATATACAGAGAGCCAATAATCCATAGCGAGTCTGTTGGGCAAAAGCATAGGCAAACATCAGCAAGTAGTAGAAGAGTAACTCCATACTCCTCATTCCGGGACCTTTAGTTCGGTACATCCACAGGTTGCAGAGCCAAATTGTAAGCATTAGCCAGATAGAGAATGTAGGCTGTATGGCATGTGCCCACGACAACAGCAAAGCATAAGATACAAAAGGAAAGGGAGCCCCCGAAAGAGAAAAATAATACTTGTCGAAAGTCAGAGCTATCATGGGGTTCATACCCAGAATTGCCGTGTAAAGGAGATAGACAGAAAAGCAAAAAGCCAGATAAAGAAACAGCAGGCGCCCTGCAAGGACAAAGAAGCGCATGACTTCGGCCTTTTTGGGGCGGTAGAGACAAGCAATGAGAGGAAAGACAAAAAGAGAGATCCGCGTTTGACCGGTTTTCCAGGCATATTCAGTCGGCCCCCAAAGCATCCCGATAAGCTGCAGAGCACCGTAAGCAAGCCAAGCCCACTGCAACAAAGTAGGCCTTTCGGGTTTACGCTTCTCTGCAAAAGCATCGAGAGTAGCCAATGCAGCAATGACAATCAGGCCATACAAGCAATACATAGGTGTATAGAACCAATAGTAGGCAGAGAGGGCTGCAACAAAGGGGATCCATCGCCGATACCTTCCGCCGGAATGGGGGAATATCCCCTTCCTCAGCAGAGGCAATAGGAGTAGGGGTAAGCCGAAAAAAACATACCGAAGCAATTTGTTGCCTTGCATCAAGTGACTATCAAGCACCGACTCTGTCTCTGTCAAGGGTAGCAAATCGATATACCGAGCTATGCACAGCAGCAAAAAGAATAGACCAAGACCTCCACCAATCAGCCACAAAAAACGGCGAGAAGCTGTCAGAGAGGGAAGAGGAGAACAAACTTTCATATGATTATATATTCTGTCCTGTTGGGATGGATCTATCCAAGAAAAATCTCATCACTCAACTCCGGGTAAACATCATACCTCGGATACATATCCGTCAAATCCTTATTGCTCAACTATGTAAGACACAGAGATTGCAAAATATCGGAAGCAAAAAAGAGGGAGCATATTTGAGGTATGCAACCACCAAAGCTGAATGCCGATAATAATGCACAGCTACTACTGTATTAAGCGATAGTCTCAAAGATAGCCTTCCGGAGTACATGGGGCAAAGATAAACATGCCTGCCCAATTTCTCCTTTTCTCAAGAGTATTGAAGAAGAGCTGTACCTCTGCAATACAAATATGGGGCTGTGTCAAAACAAACATTTTGGCACAGCCCCTCCTTGTAGGGTGTCTCAAACCACCCTCTTTAGTTCAAATCACTTGGCAAAGAAAATCTTACGGGTCTTACCATTGTTCAGACGAACGATATTCACTCCTGGCTGAAGCTCTGAAAGGCGATGGCCGTCCACACTGTAAATAGCGACAACTGAGGCTTCTCCCTCGGGCAACACTTCCTTGATGGATACGTCGCTCGATCCTTCATAATCGATCCACCCTGCATCTCCTTTCCATTCTTGAGGAATCCATCCTTTACTTTTAGCTGCAGCTACTTGTTTTTTTGTACAGATATTGCCTTCCTTTCCGGTCGTATTGTCAATAACACCCAGGAAACTCTTTTCTCCATCTGTTTCGGTAGAAACAGGTAGAGATGCTATAAGATTATCCATTGACTGTCCTTGGATCTTGTTCAAAGAACAAGCCAGCTCTGTCAGCTGCTTATTCTTTGACAAATCAAGTTGAGAAAGTTGATTGTCAAAGCACCAAAGCTCCTCCAGTTTGGTATTCTTCGTCACATCCAACGAAGTGAGTTTATTACTGGAGCAATGTAGCTCCAACAGCTCCGTGTTATTCACCACATTCAGCAACGTTATTTGGTTGGCAGAACAATTGAGGTCTGTCAAATTCACGTTCTTCGTCACATCTAAGGAAGAAATTCGGTTTTCCTCACAGTGAAGCTCTGAGAGAAGGAGGTTCTTCGTCACATCCAATGAAGTGAGTTGGTTTTCCTCGCAATCAAGCTCTGAGAGCGAAGGGGCCTTCGTCACATCCAACGAAGTAAGCATGCTCGAACCGCAGTCCAAGAAGGTAATATCACCTTTGAGAATTATTTTCCCATTAGCATCGGCAATCGTGTACTCTTTGCCTTCTACAAGAGTGGCTCCCTCTACGGAGAAGGCCCCATTGGCCTTGATTTCCAATTCGATTGTTTCTCCCACAGCTTTGGAAGTTGTGAGAGTAATTTGATTTTGAGCCACAGCCGAGGTGGCAGTGAGCATCGCTGCAAAAGCGATAAGCATGCTAAATAAATACGTTCTCTTCATAATCACATTCTTAAATTTTCTACTGCGCCCAATTTGCACAAACACAAACATAAATAGAGAATGGGCAGCTCTCTCTTCTGTTTCTACAGGGACTTACATATCCGTCTGTTACTCCATATTCGGTGATCCTGTTATCCAAGAAATAATTTTATCGGAAAAAGGATCTTCCTTCGGAGAAAGAACCCCTATCCAGCAGCCATGCTCATCGATCATAAACTTCTGAAAATTCCATTTCACCGGGGCATCTTCCACCCCATTCTCTTCTTTCTCAGTAAGCCAATGATAGAGAGGGGCCATATCCTCTCCCTTCACGGAGATTTTTGACATTATCGGGAAACTGACATTATATTCCGTGGAACAAAAAGCTGCGATTTCTTCGTTAGAGCCAGGCTCTTGTCCCATGAAATTATTGGCAGGAAATCCCACAACCACAAAGTTTTGATCCTTGTATGTACGATACAGCTCCTCCAGCTTGGAGTATTGAGGGGTAAGTCCGCATTTAGAGGCTACATTTACAACCAATACTTTCTTTCCCTTGAAGGAGGCTAACGACAGCTCTTTTCCATCGATAGTCTTTACGGAAAAATCATGAAACGTTTTCTTTTGCGCATTCAGGGTCAGGGCAAAGAGGGAAAACAGGATTGTCAAAGAAATAGATTTCATAATGCACCACAACTTTTATGAGACCATGCTATTGCATGATCTTCGGTTATACGAGCGAAGAAACGATTTTTTTGCAGTAACACATCATCCCTCTTCTCAATAAAAACACAGGGCGCAACTTAAAGTATTATCATCTTTTATCGGCGGATTGCTTTGTTTACAAAAAGGTAGCAATGAGCAAGTTTGGTTGGAGCCCTCAAAAGTGTAATTATTCATCTATTTCTGCATCTTTATATTTCTTTTTCTCTCGACTTTCCACCCAAATTGAGAGGTTTTAGGCTTCTTTTTCTCTCCTTCTTCTGATGCTCATGGGAGGCTCTTTGATTAACACAGGAGAGAGCAAAAATTCTCTCCTGAGGAAAATATTATTCTCTCCTGTGTTAGCAAAATTTCTCACAGGAGAGAATTTGCCCCCTTTCAGAATGCCCTATTCATCGACATTTTGAGGTGTCAGAAAAATGCAAAAAAGAGGTGAGGTTCCTCTTGTCTGTACAGTCCCTTTTATCCTATTTTCTCTGGTTTTCGCCATGGCCAAAAATTTACAAAACACACCAACTTCAACAGAAGAAAAACAAGCTCTCTCTTATCTGCTTTTTTTGAGATCACTACTCAATACGACAAAGCTCCAATATGTGCTTATATGATCTCCTCAAAGTAGTAGTTCCCAGGATTTCTCTCCCAAAAACAAAGCAGGCCACAGCAATACAGCTGCAGCCTGCTCGTATTTATAATACCTTATTGTAGGGATCAGTTAGCCGGTCCGATAAGCAAATGATCTCCGGTATCTTCCACGATGTTGCGATAATACTTTTCATCGTAGCCCGGTTGATTAGGCATAGGGGTATTACCATTTTCATCACGCAAGAACTTGCCATCCTTCTCCTTTTTGACATTCCCGTCTATATACTTCACCAACAGATACTCGCCCAACTGTTTCCATCGTGCTGTAGCAGCATTGGAGTTGAGCGCACAGAACTGATTGAGGAATGTCGTTGCCTGAGCTGGGTCTTGTCCGAAAAGCTCCAATGCTTTTTTGTCTGCCATGGGCACCAATTGCGCATCGTAGCTTCCTTCCAACTCACGTTGTACCTTGCGAATATCTTCTATCATGAAGCTGTATTTGTGATAAGCCATATTGGCCACCCAGTTGTGAATCCAGAAAGAGCTAGTCCAAGAGAAAGTAAGCATATCTCCATTGCCCTGTCGATAGCATTCGGGCACCTCGGTCACGCTACAGTAAATCGGAGTAAAGACAGCCATATCGGCATCATCCGTACCAAACCACAAAACCCCTCCTATGGGGTCGGGCAGCTCCGAACGCAGCTGACCAACAAAGACCCAACCGGTTTGCTGTGTAGCAATAGCACGTTCATTGACATACTCTTTGCCATCAACAACAAAAGTCATCGGTCTCCAGCGGTAGGGCACATGGTAGGGGCCTGCTCCAACATCTTTGGTCATATCCAGACATGTCCCTTCGTAATGATCACGCATCATATCACGGACATCGCCTACAGAGAGTTTGCGGTCGGGTTTGATGTAGAGAGGCATAGGCGTATCGCTCTTGCCCAAGATGAAATTTTCATATTGCTTGGCATCTTTGCTAAACTTATTGAAGAAGGCAAACACACGGCCTTCGCAGCCCCTCAAGCCGGTTGCATCATAAGGATTATAAGCTGCCTGGAAGCTAAAATCTTTGTCCTTACCACTGAAGTAGCCCATCTTGCGAGCAAAAGAAACCACATCTTTGGAGTACATGCAGTTCGCTTTGTCCTTGAATGGGATCTGCTGTATACGAGCTTGGTTGGCATGCCCACTGATAGCATCGTCGGGGATACGAATAGCTACCCATACAGCTCCTTTCTCATGCTTGCCCTTACCAATGAGTTCCAAAACCCAAACCTCATTCTTATCGGCAATGCTAAAGCTCTCCCCACTACTGTGGTATCCATACTTCTCTACCAAGTCGGTCATTACCTTAATTGCTTCACGGGCTGTCTTCGAGCGTTGCAGAGCAACATAAATCAGACTTCCATAGTCCATAATGCCATTCGGCTCATGCAACTCCTTGCGTCCTCCCCAAGTACTCTCACCAATGAGGACTTGATGTTCGTTCATGTTGCCGATCACATTGTATGTCTCGGGGGCCTCGGGTATTTCGCCCAGATACTTGTAGGTATCCCATTCCACGATCTTACGCATCGTTCCTTTGGCATGTTTGCCAGCCGGATAATGGTAAAGCTCTCCATAGAGTACATGAGAGTCTGCCGAATAGGAGACCATTACAGAGCCGTCTTTCGAGGCTTTCTTACCCACGATCAGATTAGTGCAAGCCGATGCCTCGGGCATGCGCAAACCCGCAGTCAAAGCAACAGCCAAAGCTGCGAATAGAAGTTTTACTTTCATCTTGTATTGTGTTGTTTTAGGTGTTGTCAGTTGGATTATACAGTGAGCAGAGAGCTAAACAAAAACACGCACAGCTGCCGGTTGTACGACAATCTTAATTTCCTTGCCCATCTCAATCGGTTCCCCATCCAGATGTACCATGCCCGAAGAAGAACGCTCCACCACCAACTCTTTGGCGGAATAGCGATCCAGGTGTTTATTACTACCTATTTTCCCAGTGAATAGCTGCAAGGCCAAGACTGGCCCCTGTACTTGCTTCACAGGACTAATCACGACCACATCCATGATCCCGTCTTCAAGACTTGCACCGGGGGCGATATAGGCATTATTGCCATACTGTGGGGCATTGGCTACCGTGAGGACGAAGGCCTCTTGCGAAAAACATTGCCCGTCTATACACAGATGATAAAATTCCGGCTTATAAGTGAGAAACTCCGATACTGTGGTGAAAACATATTGCAGAGGGCCTCGCCGAGAGGCTTTGGAGAACTCTTCGCTCACCTTAGCATCAAACCCCAAACCACAGGTACAGAAAAAGGCGTGATCATTAGCCATACAGCAATCAATAGTGCGGACATTGCCTTTGACAATGCGATCTATAGCTCCTGTGATGGTCATGGGGATATGCAAAGCTCTGGCCAAACCATTGCCGGAACCTTTGGGGATAATGCCCAATGTAACATCAGTATGCCTCAGGACAGAGGCGATCTCATTGACAGTGCCATCTCCTCCTACCGCTATCACTGCCTCAAAACCCATCTCTATCGCCTGATGTGCGATCTGAGCGGCGTGACCTGCACTCTTGGTGTAGGTAACAGCCAACTGATGGTCCGTGTCTTGAATAGCCTTGGCCAATCGAGAAGGGACTTGGCTCTTCTCCCCAACTCCAGCTATGGGGTTGATGATAGCAAGAATTTTCATCTCGGTGACTGATGGAGGAACAATCTCTGCTCGGCCAATTCGGCATACTTGGTACCCGGCCGACCATAGTTGCAGTAGGGCAATATGCTGATACCACCACGAGGGGTAAAGTCTCCCAGTACTTCTATATACTTGGGATCCATAAGTGCGATAAGATCTTTCATGATGATGTTGACACAATCTTCATGGAAAGCTCCATGCTGACGAAAACTAAACAGGTAGAGCTTCAAGCTCTTACTCTCCACCATTCGTTCACCCGGGATATAGTCAATATAAATTGTGGCAAAATCGGGTTGAGACGTGATGGGACAAAGACTGGTAAACTCGGGGCAGTGGAAGCGCACCCAATAGTCATTATCAGGATGTCTGTTGGTAAAAGCCTCTAACACTTCGGGTGCATAATCCTGCTTATAATCAACTTTGCTACCAAGGGCACTCAACTCTTGATCTCTATCTTTCGTACTATACATCGAAATAGCTTAATAATAAAACATCTGTGTCGCAGCCTACAAATTCGACTACAAAGCCCCGGCTACGACAGCTTGGCTACAAAGAAAGGCTTTTTTCTACAAACCTCTGTGCCGCAGCAGCCTCCTATCAAGGCAACTGCATCAGAATATGTTTTCCTTGGATCGCGAATCTATCGAATTATCTGCTGAAGATAGCAGCACTCCTTTGGTAGAGGTGCAACATAGGCAGCCAATTGGCGTGTCAAGGCTGAACTCCCGGTAGAAGTATGTTGCAACATGAGCTAAGCAACATGTTTATCATAGCCCTACCCTCTTATTGTGTAATGATCAAATGCATCCGATAATCCAAGAGGCGAGAAAATCCTTCGTTCCTTGACCGAATTAGCTTTTGTACAAAAACAAACGGCTGCCACTCTTCCTCACAGAGTGACAGCCGTTTGTAATCTTCGAGAGCTATAGGGCAACTCGAATTTCTGATAAACAAGAGATTAAATAGCTCGCAAAGTCGGAGCTACCCAACAGTGCATCAACCGAAGTCGTCGAAGAATAACTGCTCTCGTGCAACGCCCAGATTGTCGAGCATCACCTTCACGGCATTGGCCATTGGGCCAGGACCACACATATAGTATTCGATATCCTCCGGTGCCTCGTGGTCCTTGAGATAATTGTCAAGAATCACCTGATGGATGAAACCTGTGTATCCGGTCCAGTTATCTTCCGGCTGCGGATCAGAAAGAGCTATGTGGAAAGAGAAATTGGGGAACTCTCTCTCTATCTCTCGGAAGTCTTCTTCATAGAAGATCTCTTTCTTCGAGCGAGCTCCATACCAGTAAGATACCTTACGACCAGTCTTGAGAGTCTTGAAGAGGTGCAGTATATGAGCACGCAATGGTGCCATACCAGCTCCTCCTCCGATATAGAGCATCTCGGCATTGGTATCTTGAATATGGAAGTCTCCGTAGGGCCCACTCATACGTACCTTGTCTCCCGCTTTGAGAGAGAAGATGTAGGAGGAAGAAATACCGGCCGGTATGCCCGCTGCCCAAGTATGGGTGTTGCGGTCAATAGGAGGAGTAGCAATACGGACATTGAGTGTGATGATATTGCCCTCTGCCGGATAATTGGCCATCGAATAGGCTCTCACGGTCTCCTCATCATTGCGAGCAGAGAGATCCCACATTTTGAACTTATCCCAATCCGATCGGAACTTCTCTTCGACTTCCATATCGGAGTACTTGATGTCATACTTGGGGATAGAGATCTGTGCATAGCTACCACTCTGGAAATTCAGCACCTCACCCTTGGGCAGACGTACTACAAATTCCTTGATAAAGGTGGATACGTTGCGATTCGATACGACTTCGCACTCCCATTCTTTCACCCCAAAAACACTCTCCGGTATCTGGATAGACATATCTTCCTTCACTTTCGTTTGGCAAGCCAACCGCCAGTGGTTGTTCTGCTCCTTATAGGTAAAGTGGGGAATCTCGGTAGGCAGGATCTGTCCTCCACCCTCTTCCACACGACAGCGACACTGTCCGCAGCTACCACCTCCACCACAAGCCGAAGAGAGAAAGATATTGTTGGACTGCAGTGTATTTAGCAAAGTTCCTCCAATAGGCACATCCAAATTGCTGTCGTTGTTAATAGAGAGCTTTACTGTTCCTGAAGGAACCAGCTTGCTCTTGGCAAATAGCAAAGCTATCACCAAGATGAGTGTGATGACCACAAAGACAACCACACTCGTAAGTATTATCTGCATCATTTCGATTCGACTGATCTATGAGTTGGACTTATATACTTGTCAGCTTCAAAACTTGACCCCGGAGAAGCTCAGGAAAGCAATTCCCATCAATCCGGTGATGATAAAGGCAATTCCCAATCCACGCAAGGGCTTGGGGATATCGGAGTACTGCAACTTCTCACGTATGGCTGCCATACCAACGATGGCAAGCATCCAACCAATCCCCGAACCAAAGCCATAGACCGTAGCCATACCGACATTGGCAAATTCTCGCTGTTGCATAAAGAGTGATCCCCCGAGAATAGCACAATTGACAGCTATCAACGGCAGGAAAATCCCAAGAGAGTTATACAGCGCAGGACTAAAACGCTCAATCACCATCTCCACAAGCTGCACAAATGAGGCAATTACCGCAATAAAGATGATCAACGAAAGAAAGCTCAAATCTACGCCACGGAAAGTCTCGCCAAGCCAGCTCGCCAGGGCCCCGTCTTTCAGGACGTAATTCTCAAGCATATAGTTGATAGGCAACGTACATACTAAGACGAAAGTCACAGCTGCACCCAGACCTATGGAGGTTTTCACATTTTTGGAAACGGCCAGATAGGAACACATCCCCAGGTAGAAAGCGAAAACCATGTTGTCCACAAAGATCGAGCGGACAAATAAGCTTATATAATCCATTGTTTGTTTTGGCTTTTATTACTGTGTGACACTGCTGTTGCTTAGTTCTCCTCCTGCAAGTCTTTGTTTCGAGCACGGTGTACCCAAACGATACAAGCTGCCAGAAGCAGCGCCATCGGAGGCATAACCATTAGGCCATTATTGGCATAACCCATTTCATAGAAAGATTCGGGGATTATTCTCATGCCCAACAGAGAACCCGAGCCAAATAGCTCACGGAAAAATCCGATCACTATCAATACCAGTCCATAGCCAGCTCCATTACCAATTCCATCGAGAAAACTCTCCCATGGCCCATTGCCAAGAGCAAAAGCTTCAAGACGCCCCATAAGGATACAGTTGGTGATGATCAGGCCAACGAATACCGACAGCTGTTTATTCACATCATATGCATAGGCCTGCAAGAGCTCGCTCACAACCGTTACCAAAGCTGCCACCACAACAAGCTGCACAATAATACGTATCCGAGACGGGATCGTCTTGCGCAACAGTGAGATAATCACATTAGCAAAAGCCACCACAATAGTCACCGATATAGCCATCACGATCGAAGGCTCCAACTTAGCTGTAACAGCAAGAGCAGAGCAAATACCGAGCATCTGCACAATCACAGGGTTGTTTTTGCTCAATGGAGACAGTAAGATTTCTTTATTTTTCTTATTCCAGAGTGCCATATGCTTAGTTGTTTTCGATTACGGTTGTCATTGAAACATCTTGCACTGCTTCCTCGCCATCAGCAGAAGAAAGAGCAGGCGTATCTGCTGTAGCACGGTGCTGCATAAGAAATGCAGTGTAATGCCGGAGGGAAGAAAAAAGCATTTCATTTACTCCATTGCTGGTGAGCGTTCCTCCGGATATTCCATCTACATAGTCCTGCCCTTCACGATGAGGTTTCTGACCAGGTTTCACGACAGCTATACTAACAAACTCATCCTTATCAAAAAGCGTTTTGCCAGAGAATTGATCAATAAATTTGGGAGTAGCGATTTCAGCTCCGAGTCCCGGAGTTTCCCCCTGATGTCCGAAATCCGAACCAAATACCGTATTGCAATCCTCATCTACCGAAATATATCCCCAAATCGGCCCCCATAAACCGGCTCCGTTGAGAGGGAAAATATATTTGGTAGTACCGGCTACTTCGGCCACATAGACCGGCATAGTCAGATCTTTTTTGCCCTTGCTCAATTCCTTGAAAGCATTTGCCGTGTTAAGGGAAAATGCCTCATTGTCGGCAATTTTGTTTCCTTCATAAGTTTGGGCAATAGAGCCATCGGCACGGACCAGAAGTTCTTGTTTGATCGTTGATCTGTACTTATCAATAACAGCAGACTTGGCGTTCTCTACAATACCTACCGAACGGAGGATCTGCTGCATCTTGTCTATTTTCACGTTGTTGTCCTGTGTCTCCTTCAGGGCCTGAGCTGTAAATGCCAGAGCCACTGCCACAAGTACCACCATGATGGTGGCATAGACTACTGTATATGAATTACTTTCTCTATTCATAACCGTCTGTTGATTATTGGGCATTTACTCCCTGTTTGCATTTGCTTAGCCTGCGTTTGCGCATCTTGATGTTAGCATCCACCACAAAGTAGTCGATCAGTGGAGCAAAAACATTCATCAGAAGAATAGCAAGCATCATACCCTCCGGATAGCCGGGGTTGAGCACACGAATGAAGACAGCCATAAGACCGACCAAAAAGCCATAGACCCACTTACCAGTCTCGGTGCGAGCCGATGTAACAGGGTCTGTTGCCATAAATACCAAGCCGAAGAGAAAACCACCAAGCAACATGTGCTGCAAAGGGCTAACCTGCATAGCTGGTGTGCTGCCAAAAAGATTGAAAATGAATGCCATGAATGAGGCTCCAGCCAGACCGGAAAGCATAATCTTCCAACTAGCGATACCCGTCCAGATGAGAAGAATAGCTCCCAATAGAATTGCCAACTTGGAGGTTTCCCCTATAGATCCCGGGATCAGCCCCAAGAATTGGTGCCAGAGATCCAACGGGTTATTCATAATATTGTGCAGTTGCTCAGCTATAGGAGTCGCAGTGTCAGAGGATACTGCTATCTGCCCCAAAGGAGTTGCTCCGGAAAAGCCATCGACCACAGTGCCACTACCCATACCAAAGCTGGTGCCGGTACGCACAAAGACCTCATCTCCACTCATCTTGCTCGGGTAAGAAAAAAACAAGATTGCGCGTGTCACAAGGGCCACATTGAACACATTATAACCGGTGCCGCCAAAAACTTCTTTAGCAAAAACAACAGCAATAGCGGTTGCTACTGCTATCATCCAGAGAGGAGTGTCCACGGGTACAATCATAGGGATAAGCATACCGGAAACAAGGAATCCCTCCTGTATCTCTTCGTGTTTCTTCTGAGCTATGGTAAATTCGATACCCAAACCGACAACATAAGACACTACAATCTTGGGCAAAACAGCCAAGAGACCAAAGGCAAAGAGTGTCCAAAATCCAGCCTGAGACAGCTGACCGACAGCCATATAGTGTTGGTAACCAATATTGTACATACCAAAGAGTAGAGCCGGCATAAGGGCCATGATCACAACTGTCATGGTACGCTTGGAGTCTACAGCATCATGGATATGCACACCCGTACGGGCAGTCTTGTTCGGTACAAAGAGGAAGGTCTCAAACCCTTCGAATACCGAATGAAAAGCAGAGAGCTTACCTCCGGGTTGGAAGGTAGGCTTCATCTTGTCTAATGTTCTTCTTAGCGCTTTCACTGTATTGATAAATTAGCGGGTTTGTGATCAGTTAATTTCTTTGTAGAGCAGGTCTAAGCCCTGACGTACAATGTGCTGTATCTCTATCTTGGAAGTATCGACAAATTCACAGAGGGCAAAGTCTTCCGGGGCTACCTCATAAATCCCCAAATCTTCCATCTTGGGGATATCGAAGGCAATGATTGCCTTGAGCAAATACTCGGGCAAAATATTGAGAGCAAATACTCTGTCATATTCGTTGCTCATAATCATCGCCCTCTCGCCTCCCTTCACACGGGCATCAACCACATATTCTCGGCTCTTCGGACTCATCCAAGAGAAGAAACTACGACTGTGACTAAGCTTGCCGAAGCCAGGTGTAGCCCAACCAAAAAACTCGTTTACATCGTCTCCCTCCGGAATCACAGTGATTTGATCACAACCTTGTGGGAAGAAAGGATTGCTGTCGTCAAGTTTGCGCCCAGTGAGCACATCTCCACAAATCACACGCTCATGCTCTTTTCTGACACAGAGCGCATCTGCAAACACCTCACGTACTCGACAACCCGGCAACAACTCGGTATAGCCATGCTGAGCTGCATCGCTTCCGGTGAGAGCTACAGGACGACTGAAATCTGTCTTACCTGTCAGCAAAAAACGGCCTATCACAGCTGCATCAGTGGCTTTGAGCGTCCATACCATCTCGCCTTTGTTTACAGGGGCAATTTTATTGATAAGCGTTCCACAAAGACCAGCCGGATGAGGTCCGGAGACCTCCACACGCTCTACCTCTTTCAAATTCGGGAAAGCACCCGGCTCTACTGCCACATACACCTTGCCCTGAGTGAGCTTTGCCAGGGCTGACAGACCAGCTTGCAACTCGGCCTCACGCCCAGCCAACATATAAGCACAACGAGGGGCCAGAGGGGCGGTAAAATGAGCTGTCACAAAAATATCCCGGGGAGTCTGCCTCAAATCTGCTATCCGATCAAACGGACGCTGACGAAGCAAGCTCCACATACCGGAAGAAAGGAGCAAATTACGCAACTGATCTGCCGGGAGGTTCGCAGCCCGACTTATATCAAAAGGAGCATACTCGATTGTTGCATCCGGTTTGATCTCTATGCTGAGTATCTTGCGCTTAGCCCCCCGATTGATAGACAGCACTTCTCCGGAAACAGGAGAGGTAAATACCAATTCCTCCGCTCCTTTGTGGTACATCAAAGGGCTTCCGGCTAATACCCGGTCACCTTCTCGCACCATCAACTTAGGCAACAGACCGGGATAATCATCCGGAACCACTGCATAAGTGGAGCTTGGAGAGAGTGGGCGCAAACGCTCTTCTGGGGCTTTCCCTTTCAGGTTGAGCGAGAGACCCTTCTTAATTCTCATAACCTTTGCCATATATCTGTAGTTAGTAAATCGCAATTTGGAGAGTGCAAAGGTACTCAATAAGTTTCGGGTTTTGTTTATGTCATAATCACATAAAATGAGACTATTGCTTGAGTTCTTTGTAAAGAGAGCTAAACGGCAACAGCCGTATGAGAAACCCTTCTCAAAAGAGCTCCTCATACGGCTGTCGATATAGTGACAGGCTTTATTAAGTAAAGAGAATATCCAACACCTCCCGCATTGCTTTGGATGTCCGCTGCAAATCTTCGGTGTTGTGTGCTACACCGAGGAACATGCACTCAAACTGGCTTGGAGGCAAATAAATGCCACGCTCGATCATCATGCGGAAGTAGCGTGCATACAGTCCCGTATCGGAGAGCTTGGCATCTTCGTTCATTTTCACCCCACCGGACTTGAAAAAGAGGGTACAAAGCGAACCACACCGATTGAACGAGAGGAGATTCTTGTAGGGGGCAATCGCCTCTCTTACAAGACGCTCAAATTCAGCTCCTATTTCTTCCAGTTTATCATAGAAACCTTCTTCTGCCAATTGTTTCAACATCGCCAAACCGGCTGCCATCGCCAAAGGATTACCCGAGAGAGTCCCGGCTTGGTAGACCGGGCCAAGAGGCGAGAGCAAATCCATTATTTCAGCACGCCCTCCAAAGGCTCCTACCGGCAAACCTCCTCCGATGATTTTGCCAAGGCATGTCAAATCCGGACAAACTCCATACAACTCCTGTGCCCCACCCTTAGCAGCACGAAAACCACTAATGACTTCATCGAAAATGAGCAGTACACCACGCTCTCTTGTCAGCTCACGCAGCTCCTGCAAGAAACCATTCTTGGGCAGGATCAGCCCCATATTACCCATAATGGGCTCAATGATCACAGCCGCAATTTCCTGCGGATAGAGATCAAGCAGATTACGCACAGAATTAATGTCATTGTACACTGCCACTAACGTGTCGTGTGCAGTATGCTCTGTGACTCCGGCACTACCACTTGCACCATAGGTCGCCAAACCCGAACCGGCATTGATCAAGAAGCTATCTGCATGTCCGTGATAGCAGCCATCGAACTTGATGATACGCGAACGCCCCGTATAACCACGAGCCAACCGTATGGCACTCATTGTGGCTTCGGTACCGGAATTGACCATCCTTACCTTCTCGGTAGAAGGAAAGAAAGAGCATATGGCTTTGGCCATCTCCACTTCCAATGCATTGCAGGCTCCATAGCTGGTTCCCTTCTCAACCTCTGCCTGGATGGCCGTCTGGATGGTGGGGTTGGCATGCCCTAAAATAAGGGGGCCCCAAGATGATATAAAGTCTATGTATTCATTGCCATCCACATCGAAGATATGACTACCCTTGCCATGATCGATAAAAAGAGGATTCATCCCTACACTGCGGAAAGCGCGTACAGGACTGTTTACTCCTCCTGGGATATAACGATTGGCTTGCTCGAAAAGGGCTTCGGAGAGCTTTGTATTCATAGCGATTTATCGTTTGTTAAGCAGGCGAGAGGCATCCTTGGCGAAATAGGTAATGATGATCTTGGCTCCGGCACGCTTGATACTTATCAAAGATTCCAATATGATACGATCCTCATCTATCCAACCATTAGCCGCAGCAGCCTTAACCATGGCATATTCTCCACTCACGTGATAGGCTGCCATAGGCAGGTCGAATAATTCGGTACCACGTCGGATAATATCCAGATAAGGCAAAGCCGGCTTGACCATCACGATGTCCGCTCCTTCCTCTATATCGGCTCGGATCTCACGGATGGCTTCATTAGCATTGGCCGGATCCATTTGATAAGAGCGTCTGTCTCCAAAGGAAGGAGCCGAGTCTGCAGCTTCACGGAAAGGGCCATAAAAAGCACTGCTAAACTTGGCCGAATATGCCATGATAGGCAAATTGGTGTAGCCATTTTCGTCCAAAGCCTTGCGCATAGCTTTGATGCGGCCATCCATCATGTCGGAGGGAGCTACCATATCCACTCCAGCTTGGGCCAAGGACACAGCTTGCTTGCACAGATACTCCAGTGTTGCATCATTATCTACATCATGATCATGTATAATACCGCAATGCCCATGATCGGTATATTCACACATACAAATGTCAGCTATCACGATAAAGTGAGGCAGAGCTTTCTTTATCGCCCGAATCCCCTGCTGTACTATCCCATCCGGGCTATATGCCTCAGATCCCGTGGCATCCTTGTGCTCTGGAATACCGAAGAGCATCACACCAGAAACACCTTCGGCATCTAATTCACGACATTCGTCTACCACTCGATCTATAGAGAAACGATACTGCCCCGGCATGGCAGAGATCTCTTCCTTTATATTCTGTCCGTGTACAACAAAAAGAGGAGCGATAAAATCGCTCGGAGCGAGGGCAGTCTCACGTACCATAGCTCGCATTTGTGCCGTGCTTCTGAGACGGCGAAGTCTGGTTTCAGGGAACATATTAATTATGTCTGTTTGAATTAGTTGTCATTACCTATAATAGCTTGCACCAATGCATCCATATGTGCCTCTGGGGCTTCTATATCAATTTGCCGGTCATACTTGGCGAGGGTCTTTGCCGTGACCGGACCGATGACAGCAGTGCGGGCAGATGAGATCCATTCTTGCAAGCCGTATCGCTCTATCAGGCGGTAGAAATTATCCACTGCCGAAGAGCTGCAGAATGTGATATAGTCTAAGGGATGAGCTGTGAGGAGCCTCAATTGTTGCTCTGGGTAGTCCATAGGCAAATTGTCATAAATAGCAATCGGCTCACAGACTGCACCACTTTCTTCCAACAAAGAAGGGAGAATCTCTCCAGAAAGAGCCGAACCGGGAATCAGCACACGCAGACCGGACAAGCTCTCCCGAGCAGAAAGTTCACGAGCAAAAGCCTCTCCGGTATGAGTTTGTGGGATAAAGTCTGCCCGTATCCCGAAAGAACGGAGAGCCTCTGCTGTCACCTTGCCGACAGCTCCGAATCGCAAATGATGCAAGATGCGAGAGTCATACCCCGAAGTATGGAGTCTATCGAAAAAGATTTCTACACCATTGGCCGAAGTGAATACCAACCAGTGATAAGTCTCAATATGCTCAATGGCTCTTTGCAGCTCCGTCAAATCATCTTTGGGACGAATGCAAATTGTCGGGAACAGCAACACCTCGGCTCCGGCTTCTCTGAGTTTATCGGCCAGTACGGAGCTTTGAGCCAAAGAGCGAGTCACAAGGACAGTCTTCCCGGCCAATGGCAGAGATGAATGCCAAGCATAATCCTCAGCAAATCGGGTTACCTCTCCAATAACGATCAAACCGGGAGACAACTGCTCATAATCGGTGTATTCGGCTGTGAAGTCTGCTATCATTCCTTTGAGAATATGCTGCTGAGGCAAAGTTCCTCGACTGATGATACACATGGGTGTCACAGCAGGCATTCCAGCCTCTATCAGTTTGCTACTGATCACAGGAGCCATTCGAGTAGCCATATAAAAAACAATCGTACCTCTCAAACTAGCCAACGCCTGCCAATCCAAGTCCGGCTCTCTGTTTTCCTTGGTCGTGCCAGTAACAAAAGTGACGGTCGTAGACAAACCTCTGTGAGAAACAGGGATGCCGAAGTAAGCCGGCACAGCCACTCCGGCAGTTACCCCGGGGATAACCTCATAAGGGATGGCAGCCGCTTTGAGGGCTTGCATCTCCTCTCCACCCCGACCGAAAACAAAAGGGTCACCCCCCTTGAGCCGGACAACCGCCAGTCCTTTTTTTGCTTGCTGAACAAGGATCTCATTGATTTCTCCTTGACTGTGAGAGTGCCTGCCGACACGTTTTCCAACGGATATCAATTCTGCATCCGGCCTGCAATTCTCCAGCAAAGAGAGATTGGAGAGAGCATCGTAGACGACAACATCCGCCTCTGCCAACAGCCGGGCTGTACGCTGAGTAAGCAAACCCGGATCTCCTGGGCCGGCTCCTGCCAGATAGACTTTCCCTTTTTGTATCATAAGGTAGCTTCTCTTTTGAGTTTACGTACGATCTGTCGTATACTTTGTTCATAGTCATCCTCAGAAAAACACTCCTCCAGATAGACAGCTTCGGCTCCATTACTACCGGCATGGAAAGCCTGCACAGTATACCGTTTGTCCTGACCTGAATAATGACAATAACAGCCGAGAGGGATTGCACACCCCCCTCCCAGAGCCGAAAGAATAGTCCGCTCGGTGACAACTTCTCGCTCTGTATCTTGATGATTGATTGCGCTCAACAACAGATCTGTCTCCAGGTCATTCTCTCTCCGATGCACTGCTATTGCAGCCTGTCCCGGAGCCGGGACAATCGTAGAGGTCGGTATCCGCTCGGTGATCTGATCCTCCAATCCAAGCCGAAGCATACCTGCGCAAGCCATCAATATTCCATCAAACTCACCGGCACGCAGCTTGGCAATACGTGTTTCCACATTCCCTCGGATAGGCTTGGTGTGCAAAGACGGATATGCGCGTTGCAACTGGGCAATCCGCCTGGGGCTGGAAGTACCGATAATACTCCCTGCCGGCATTCGCTCAAGAGGAGCAGGGCCGATCCAAGCCTCCTGCACTGGAGCGCGTTTCAGGTAAGCCCCGATACAAATCCCTTGGGAACATTCTACTGGCAAATCTTTGAGACTGTGTACAGCCATGTCGATACGCCCATCCAGAAGTTCAGCTTCTATCTCCTGCGTAAAAAGACCTTTGGTGAGCTGACCACTGAGAGACATCTCCAGATCTCTGTCGCCACGGGTAGAAATAACCCGCACCGAACAATTCAGCCCGGGGAAGGCAAGAGAGAGAGCCTTGACTACCATCTCCGTTTGTTTGAGAGCCAAGCGACTCCCCCTTGTACCTATCACAAGATGTTCTTTCATGCCTCTCTTTTTTCTATTGCCCGACAGAGGGCATTGATCGCATCGGCATGTTTCATATTTCGCCCATCGGAAGTAATTTCTTTCAATGCGGCGATGACAGCAGTAGAGAGTGTGATGCGGAAATGTTCGTCATGCTCCTCGATCAGCGACTTTTGTTCTGCCGGTATAGCCGATGGGAGGTTGTTCAATTCTTTCTCAAGTAACATCTTGCTCACGCTCTGGATCCGGCCTATAATCCCTCGCAACTGCGAAGCCTCTACCCAGAAAGAAAACTCTTTGGTTTTCTCAGAGATACATCGCTCTATAGCGATATGATCGAGAGCTTGCACATCTTGTCCTAAATTCTCTCTCTTGAGGTCATCTATGGTGTAGACATGGGCGAATGGCAGATCGGACACCTCTGGCTCGATGTTGCGTGGCACACTCATATCGAAAAGAAAGACATCCCGGTCTCTTGCCGACATCTCGTTTCGGGTCACAATAGGGGTAAGGGCAGAGGTGGTCACAAAAATAAGCCGAGAGGCTGCGAGAGCTTTGTGCAACTCCCCTTCACAATAATAGGATATACCGTGCAATGCCGCCATTTTGGCTGCCCGCTCTCGAGTCCTGTTGTACATCTTCACCTGAGAATAGCCCTTTGCCCTCAAAGCCGAAAGAATCGTTTCGGCCATTTGCCCGGCTCCCAATATAAGAACCGGCATATCACGCTCCACTCCCTGCAAGCCGTCCATCATCTCTACGGCAGCCGAACCTGCCGAGATAGGTGTGGAGGATACGATAAATTCCGTGCGAATAATTTTGGCTGTTTCAAAAGCCTTATGAAAAAGGCGAGAAAGCATAGAAGTACTTTGGCTGTTGTCGTTAGCCTGCCGAAAAGCATCTTTGAGCTGCCCCAAAATCTGTGTCTCACCGACCACCATAGACTCCAGACCGGCAGCCAAACGGAAAAGGTGCAATGTCACCTCCTCTCCCCTATGGCTGTATACATACTGGGTTGTGGGATAGTCTATCTTCTTGAATGTGCGCAAGCGTTCGCTGATCTTTTCTGCAATCGCAGGGTCGGATCCTTCATGTTCAAAATAGACCTCTATCCTGTTGCAAGTGGAAAGAACAATCGCTCCCAAGATTTGCCCCATCTGCACCAGTCCATCTACAAAGGCCGAGGCTTCGGCCGGAGACAGGGCAAATTGCTGACGAACCTCCACTGGGGCTGTATTGTGGTTGATCCCTATGAGACCTATCATAGCGTAATACTATCTATAAAACTCTTCACTTTATTTTCATAAGCCAGTCTTAGTGACCGGGCCAATGCTTCATCTTGTGATTTGCTTCGTATCCATTCGGCTCGAAGCAAACCCAACTCTTCCAATCTATCGTCGAGAGAAATGGGTAACGAAGTTAGCACTTTGTCTCTTAATCCTGCGGATAATTCCGGCAGTCTATACCGACTGTGCACAGCGATCTCAATCCCTGCACGCTGCCCTGTGGCTGCGAAATGAAACAGACTGCGATCCGGGTCACTCAACATTGCATACAGGGAGGAGTGATCAGCGGCTTCACGACAAATTGCATGATCGAGCCGACTGTCTCCCGTTGCAGCTACAACCAAGCGGTAAGGCTGTGTATCTCCCGGTACAAAAGATCGCAGGTATAGGCTTATCCGATTCTCCTCGCTCAAACGACGAATATCCGGACACACCTCAGTGGCAATAACATCAGTCTGCAATCCGCAAGCTGTGAGTGTAGAAGCCTTAGCTGCAGCCCCACGGCCTCCGCCAACAATAAGAGCTCGGACGGCTCCACTGTGTATAAAAAGAGGTAAGTAACACTGTGGGCTCCCGGGTAAGTCTTCCGGCCGAGGAATTGTATTCGACTGCAGGCTACAGCGGAGCATACGTGGTGTATCCAGATGCGTTTCGTGCAACAAAGCAGTGTCGGCAAAAATCTCCGAAGGAGTAGCATCGCCCAAAACCTCTCCCTTGCGCAGCACCACGATCCTCTCGGCCCACTCATATGCCAAATCCATATCATGAGTGCAGAGAATCACTGTCTTCCCCTCATGACTTAGCTGTCGCATCAAACGAAAGACTTTACGGCTGTACAAACAATCGAGGTTGGAAGTCGGCTCATCGAATATGACAACTGATGGGTCCGTGGCAAGTACAGCAGCTATAGCGACCCATTTTTTCTGCCCATCACTGAGCTTATGCGGTGGGGTGTGCCGCATCTCCACAAGGCCGAAATCTCTCAACTGCTTCTCCACACGAGCCTGCAAAGCCTGCCCTGTGAGACCTATATTCCTCAACCCAAAAGCAATCTCATCCTGCACTGAAGGAGTAAACAACTGATAGTTGGAGTTCTGAAAGACCAAAGCAACCTCTTTGCGCAGTCGGGACAAATCCTTCGCGCTACTACTTACTTCTAATCCGGAAAGTCGGATGCTACCCGCAGATGGGCGGAAGATACCATTAAGCAAAAGAAACAGAGTGGATTTTCCTGCTCCATTTTTCCCCAATATAGCCAAACGCTGACCGGCAGGGATAGAGAGGTTGAAGTTCTTAAGGACCTCTTTCGACTTGTCGTATCCGTAGCAAATATCCTTGAGTTGCAAGATCGGTTGATCAGTCTGAGGGAGCAAAGACGTGCCCCTCGTATCTCTCTTTTCTTTGTCTTTGCTGGCATCTTCGTCATAACCACGAGAAAGCAGTCCGTTGTACATCTTATCAGCTTCGTCATAGGCCAATACCAAAGTCTGCCCGACGAGTTGAGCCGAGTGATGCAGTCTTGTCTTCCACGAAGCATACCCCAGGCGAGCTATCTGGGCCGTGCGTATATGCTCGGCAGTCTCGGAAAGAACATAGATATACCTGTATATGAGTTCAAAAAGATCGACAAACAAGGAGGGAATACCCATGCGCCGCATTTCCGATGCCATCATATAAATAGGGAAGAATGCCATCAAAGTCAGTAAGACCCCAAAGGCAGCCAGACAACGACTGCCAACCAACAAAGCCATGTGAAAAGTATCTGCCGTCACACCCCATCCATACCAGGAAAGCCAGGCATTGTCATCACCTGCAGTGCGCCCGAAAAGCAAAGGCAATACCCCCAGCAGGATAAAGGCAAAAGCCACGGCGGTCATATGCTTCAAACGGGACAACTCCTCTCGCTTAAAAATAAGTAGCAAGGAGTACACAACTGCAGCCATGGCCAGAAGCAAACTGGCCGATGGCAAGATGAGTACAACGACCAGTGCGCAAAAGCAAAGAGCAAAAAGAAGTACAAACCGATACTTCAACGGAGAGAGTAAGGATGCTTCGCTACCCATTATCTTAGGTTTAAGAAACCCACGTTCCGGTATTGGAGGGAGAAAGAAATTCGCTACTCACCTACCGCTGCTCTCTCTTGTGATTCTTATTCAATGCATAGAGAGCTATAGCAAAGAGAATAAGCCCGATTAGTATTTGCAACACAAAAAGCCAAGGCTCGGCCTCCTCACTTGGAGAGATACCAAAGCTACGATCGGAAGGCTCGAAACCGGGCGTGATCTGCCCGATCATCTCTCCGGCAGCATCATCCGTACCTCCTCCGAAATCCACAAAAATCCCGACAATGGGGACAGCCAACGCCAACAGCGCAAGCAAAGACAGTATAATACGATTAGACAAATTCTTCATAGCTCTCTCCTTGTTATTTATTATTGTCAGCAATCATCATATGCACAGGCTTAACTCCCTGTTTGAGCAGGATAGAGAAGACAAGTGCCGTAATAATCCCCTCGAGAATAGCCAATGGCACCTGCGTAACAGCGAAAATAGAGAGGAACTTCATGGCCGCCCCCCAGATGCCACTCTGAGCGTCAGGATAGACAATTGCCAATTGGAAAGAAGTGGTAGTATAGGTAGCCATAGTGCCGAGAAAAGTGGCAATAAAAAGATTGATGTGCCTGAGCATCTCATGCTTATTAAAACCAATCTTACCCAACAATACATAGACAGCATAAGCAACAAACGGGCCGGCTACAGCCATTGAAAAGACGTTCGCTCCAAGGGTGGAGATCCCGCCATGAGCCAACAAAAGAGCCTGAAAAAGCAAAACAATGAGACCAAGTAGAGGCATAGCCATGGGACCTACAGTCACAGTACCCAGAGTTGTACCTGTCAAATGCGAACTACTCCCTGTCACCGAGGGCAATTTGAGAGCAGACAGCACAAACACGAAAGCTCCGGCCAAACCCAAGCTAATACGAATACGGGGAGAACGCTTGACCTGTCTGCGCAGATACATAAAACTCAGCACAACAAACGGAAGAGAGAGTGCATACCAGATGGCACACCAATCCAGAGGCATATATCCCTCCATAATGTGCATAGCCGAAGCAGGTTGAATGGAAAGCAGAGCTATTGCCGACAAGATAGAAAGACGAGCGGTGAGTTTTTTCCTTTTCATATACTCCTTGATTAGATAAACAACGCTTTATTCTAAACAGATGCCACACGAGATACACACTCTGTGGCAATGGGTCTTATTGTCCGAATGAGCAAGTTTTGATAAACGGACACACCCGGCACAAAGTTAAACAATCATCAGTAGAGACTGTTGCCTCATACAACAGTTTCGCAGATTTGCTCGCAAACCTGCCTAAGACTGGACAAAACGGGCATAACACAAGGCTCTAAGAAGGAGCGGAGAGAAATACTCGTCATGTATAATCAAGCCCGAATGTCGATAATAAGGCTGCGAAAGCCGTATTACGCAACAGTCTCATTATGCAACAGTCTCCAGTCACAAAGGTTGTCCGCAAAATACCACAACATATAGATAGAGACTGCTGCATAGGGCAACAGTCTCCAATACACCCCTCCTCGGAGAACAACCTTAAGTTTATTTCTGGAGCAGGCCTCGACACGAGAGCTCTGCACATCCCCTCAAAGCGTTTTTTTAACTTTATGGACTTCTTCTGCAAAAGCAAATCAATCGAGAGTTTTCATGATGTGGTCACCCACTCTCAACAGAAAAGCTCTTTCCGGCAGGGCGACACGATGCTCTCCAGCGGACAGATTGACCGAACTAAGCAACACACCACTCAAATCATATATATAGAGAGTCTCTCTGCATGGCAACGTGAGATACAAATATCCCTCGTGTGTATAAGCCTCTATACTCGGCTCTGTCTCTACCT
The DNA here is from genome assembly GCF_900476255.1 of Porphyromonas crevioricanis. Classification (NCBI taxonomy): domain Bacteria; kingdom Pseudomonadati; phylum Bacteroidota; class Bacteroidia; order Bacteroidales; family Porphyromonadaceae; genus Porphyromonas; species Porphyromonas crevioricanis. The sequence goes on along the minus strand of NZ_LS483447.1, from coordinate 619,433 downwards.
TTTCTGCCGACTCCGGAGCCACATTGGAGATAAGAATCTCTGTTTTCACTATTTCTCCATTGGCATCTACCACAGCGCACTTCTCTCCACTAAATCGAGCATTCCGAGGTAACCAAATTTGAGATCCATTCTCCAAGCCAAGATACCCCAGCTCTGCTATCGAGCCTCCACCGAGGCCTATGACTTTGAGCAATGGAGCCCCATCTATCCTTATACTCTCTCGAAATTCTTTGTTGCAGCCCCTCATACCAAAAGTACCACCGGATATTACGAGCTTGCAAGTTCCGTCAATCCTAAGTCCTGTCGGTTTTCCCAATAGGATCCCGGAATAAGTCGCAGACAAATCGAGCTCTCCGTGGCCAGTAATACGCCCGCTTGTGGAAAAAGTGATCCCTCCGAAACTTCTGGATTCGGTTACGATTTTATTCTTCCCCATGAGGCTTACCACCATATCATAATTCTCTCTATTCCAAATGCCGGCCTGTCCACTTGCCTGAATAGAGGCTCCATCTAAGGTCAAGACCTTAGTTTGGGGATTATACACGACACTTCCCGTTACTCCTTCGATCTCTCCTATACGCTGGTAGTTCAGAGAAGTGATTGGGATACCGACAATCGAGAAACCATAATCTTCTTCCTCTACAATTGGCTCTATTATCACCTCTGTCTTCACAACTTGCCCCAGAGCATCGACAATAGAATGAGTTTCCTCTGCATCGAATACAGCTCCTTTGGGCTGACGAATCGCACATCCTCCTCTCAGCTCAAAAGACAGCAACTCCACGACAGAGCCTCCCATGGCTCCTGTGGCTTTTACTGTGGCTCCATCTATTATCAAACCTCCCCCTTTGTCCTCGGCTCTACCACAGATTCCTTGAGTTCCAATAGCCGTCAGTGTACAGCCCCCATCTACGGTAAGGACTGTTTTCGATTCCGAAGAAGATCCCATCTTGCTACCAGCAATAAGTATGGCCGGATTGTTTCTGGAAGCAGCCATCAGCGTACCATGGCCGGTGATACGGGTTGAGACATTCATAGCCAAAGCGAGTTCACGAGTAGTCCTGACAGAATTGTTTCCCGTGAGCTGTATTGTCATACCCTCATTTTCCATGTTCCGAATGCTGAGAAGCTCGGCATTCTGCATCTTCAAGACCTTGGTTTCGGGGGTATAGCTTATCATTCCGCTCACTCCCGGTATAGTGGTAATATTTTGATAATTCCCGGGGCCTATCACTTCTCCGTTGATTTCAAATCCGTAATTCTTCGGCTCCTGTGCCTGCACTGCATAGAACAACACAGACAACACAAAAAATAATCCCAGTGTAATCGTTCTTTTCATCTTTTCGTTCTCCTTTTTCTTGGTTTCCAATTGAACTTGCTCATTCCTTTTCCTCTTGAAGCTATTGCAAGAACTCCTAATCTCTCCCTGTGGGAGATAGCGTCAGGAGCTACCTCTCCGGTTAGAGGCCTTTCCTTGTCTCTTCCTATAAGGGAGATCCTTGCGAGCAAGTTAGTAAATTCTTAGCAAAAAACAGAAAGGCCTCTTTCCTCTCGATCTTCCAGATTGGATCGTTTCAGACAATTCCGCTACCCCTCTCTAAAAGCAGAGAGATTGTCGCAATTGGGCCTTCTGTTACAGGAGTTAGCAGCCTCGATGGAAGACACACAAGGGCTACAAAGAGAGGAAGGGGCTGTAGCAAAATCGAATTTTGCCACAGCCCCATTCAGATGCGTTAGTTAGAATGCGCAAAATGCAAGGTGCTAAGATGGAGGCTGAAGAGATCATGCCGGAGTATGCAACCCAAAGCCGAATGTCGCAAGTAACACAGCAGTTTGCGTATTCTAATGCACCGCCATCCTCGATTGCAATATTACATCTTGAGTACTTTCTTGCCATCTACGATGTACACACCGGAAGGCAATTGCTCAAATGGGATATCGATCTTCACGCCCTCGATGCTGTATATGCTACGATAACCCGGTTCGTTCGGACTGATGCGCTCAATGCCGATTGTGTTAGGTTTGATGACAACTTGCGATGTGATAATATTGCCGGAAGCATCGCAGACTGCATGCTTAGAGGTATTCCATACAGCTCCGGCCGGCTTGTCGATCTTACAACCTTCGAGCGTAAGCGATGACAAGTCACAGATCGAACCCTCCGTACCTTCTGCGGTTACAGTTGCATTCTTAATAACAAGTTTAGCTTCGCTCGACTGATTGAATCCCGAAAAGCCTTTCACCCCCTTAGCATCCACGCGACAACGATCGATGGTAAGAGTGGCCCCATTATCCAAGTTGAACGAATAACCCGCCATTGATTCTGCATAAAGCTCTCCATCTCCCGAAATAGTTGTATTCCTCCAAAGATTAACCGCAGACCAAGTGGTGGACGAGAGTTTGCATGTTCCTTTGACTACAATTGCAAGAGGTGTACCTTCTTTCCCCCCCCAAATGCAGTTTTGACCATCTCCTACATCAATTGTTGCATCCTCAAGCGTGAGCGTATTACTATTCGGGTCATACTTGACTGTTCCGCTGACACCATCTATGACAGAGAGGTCATTGCAATTCTTCGACGTTACTCGAACCCCTGCTACGTTGAGGGGGTATTTAGCTATGGGCTTGATGACAATCTTACTTGTGATGATATTGCCGGAAGCATCGCAGACTGCATGCTTACTTTCGTTAAACGCTGCCCCTGCTGGTTCGGTGATTTCACAGTCCTCGAGCGTGAGTGATGCCAATTCACAGATTGAACCCTCCGCACCTTCTGCAGTTACGAATGCGTTTTTAATAACGAGTTTAGCATTGCTCGACTGATTGAATCCCGAAAAGCCTTTCACCCCCTTAGCATCCACGCGACAACGATCAATGGTGAGAGTGGCACCTTCATCCAAGTTAATCGAACGGGTCTGATTCGATTCAAGATAAAGCTCTCCATCTCCCGAAATAGTTGTATTCCTCCAAAGATTAACCGCAGACCAAGTGGTGGACGAGAGTTTGCATGTTCCTTTGACTACAATTGCAAGAGATGTACCTTCTTTCCCCCCCCAAATGCAGTTTTGACCATCTCCTACATCAATTGTTGCATCCTCAAGCGTGAGCGTATTACTATTCGGGTCATACTTGACTGTTCCGCTGACACCATCTATCACAGAGAGGTCATTACAATTGTTCGACGTTACTCGAACCCCTGCTATATTGAGGGGGTATTCGATAACTTCTTCTATGGGCTTTATGACAACTTGCGATGTGATAATATTGCCGGAAGCATCGCAGACTGCATGCTTAGAGGTATTCCATACAGCTCCGGCCGGCTTGTCGATCTTACAACCTTCGAGCGTAAGCGATGACAAGTCACAGATCGAACCCTCCGTACCTTCTGCGGTTACAGTTGCATTCTTAATAACAAGTTTAGCTTCGCTAGACTGATCGAATACCGAAAAGCCTTTCACCCCCTTAGCATCCACGCGACAACGATCGATGGTAAGAGTGGCCCCTTCATCCAAGTTGAACGAATAACCCGCCATTGATTCTGCATAAAGCTCTCCATCTCCCGAAATAGTTGTATTCCTCCAAAGATTAACCGCAGACCAAGTGGTGGACGAGAGTTTGCATGTTCCTTTGACTACAATTGCAAGAGATGTACCTTCTTTCCCCCCCCAAATGCAGTTTTTACCATCTCCTACATCAATTGTTGCATCCTCAAGCGTGAGCGTATTACTATTCGGGTCATACTTTACCGTTCCGCTGACACCATCTATCACAGAGAGGTCATTACAATTGTTCGACGTTACTCGAACCCCTGCTATATTGAGGGGGTATTCGGTCTGCGCTTTTGCCATGGTAGGCATGACCAACATCATAACGAAGAGCGTAGCTATCGCCACGGACATCTTCTTCAGTGTTTGAAGTTTCATTTCGTTGATTTGATAGTTGTTTAATTCATCCTTAGATTGTTACTTTTGAACCGAGCGTGCGAGCTTTTTCTCCATTGTCCCAACCCCTCTTGCTTGTCTTTTTGATCGATCGGAGAAGACGGAAAGAAGATTGAGCAGACAAGCTCGCAGACAACACCTCTTCTGAGGAGAGTATCCGGTATGCTTCTTCTCTCGTTCCTTTTGCTGCATCCGGAGATCAAGCTCCACATTCACCTTTCTCACGAATGGTATCGAGGAGCTGTTCCCTATCATCAAGATGATGGCGACTCTCATTATGATTCTGCTGCTCAATATTATACCACTCTTTCATAACAAAGCAGAAAGGCTTGATTTTCCAAAACAGATATCGGAGTGAAGCCTCTTCATCCAAAAGCGAAGTTATGTACAAAAGAGCTTCAAGAATCAGGAGAATCATGCACAGAATTAGTAAAATCATTCATTCTTAGACTGGCAACATCTTGGAAAATCATGCATAAAAAGCACAATATCATGCTATTATAAAGGAACTTATAACTGACAGATCTAATATTTATTACAAAAGCAGAATTCAGAGAAACAACACTCTTTTATTCGGTTTTCTATCCGGATTACATTGCTCTCATTGGACTAAAATTGGTAACATTCGGTTGTTTTCTAAGACTTTTGCACCTTTGTGCACGAGATTGTGTATCATTCCTAACATTGAGATCGAGTTTCCGGCATCTGTCATGCTTATTCTCCAGAAAAGGAATGTGGCTATGAGAGGTCCTACTGAATAGCCCACAACAATCATTTAGTGTACAAGAAAACTACAAAGTCCTTTATCCAAGATGCAACACAGAATTGCGCAGCATATTGTATTCTCTGGTATTTTCAGCTCTCCTCTACAGTTTATAGCTCGGGAAGAGAGGAGTTTTTGTATTCTTCGTAGCACACTCAGCATATTCTTAATCTTCTATATACTCTCCATTGTATCTTGCGAAAAAAAGAATTCTTCCGCCTTGAGTTCGGAAGAGCGAATAGCTATTGAAAATCGTGTTGCAAACATTCACGAAACCGACTCTCTCGCATCTCTGCAAAAACGTTTGGAAAACGAAGGCAATCGCCTTGGGAGCATCATAGCTCTCCGAAAATGGGGCAAAGCTCTGCGAAACGAGAATCGCTTCGATGAAGCCTTGCGAGTCCACAGCGAAGGAGTGAAACAGGCAGAAGCCCTCGGTGACACTATAGAATGGGTGCGAGGACTAAACAATATAGGGACAGACTATAGGAGGATGGGAGTTATCGATGCAGCCCAAGAATATCATTACCAAGCCTGGATCCTGAGCAGAGAGAGCATGGACAAATCTTTTGCAACCAAGAAAAATCAAGTGGTATCGCTCAATGGCTTGGCCAATATCTACATGACTTTAGGTAACTATCAGCAAGCTGACAGTGTATTACGACTTGCTTTGGCAGGGGAGCAACAATTAGGCAGCGTAGTGGGGCAGGCTATCAATTGTGCCAATCTCGGGGCTATATTCGAGCAGCAAGGACAGACAGATTCGGCCTGGATCTACTACCGGCGTTCGATGGATCTGAACAAACAGGTTGGCAACAGACTCGGTGTTTCGCTCTGTCATACATACTTCGGCTCTCTCTACGAGAAAGCTCACCAACACAACGAAGCTTTGCAAGAATACGAGACGGCCTATGAGCTGATGCAGGGATCCAAAGACGAATGGCATGCCCTCAACCCCCTAATAGCGTTGGCCGGTATCCATAGTACGAAGGGCAACAATACAGAGACACTAAAGTATCTCTCCCAGGCAAAGGCTGTGGCCGAGCGTATCAATTCGAAAGAGCATTTGGCCGAGATATACAATCTCTACTACGGATACTACGAACGGCAGCAAGACTATCAACAGGCTCTGAAGTGTCGCAATAGAGCTGTGACTTTGCAAGACAGTGTGGTAAATATAGAAAAGATGAATCGCATCCAGAATGTAAGCCTAAATATCGAGCGTAAGTACCAGAAGCAGCAGATAGATGCTGCACAGATGAAGTTGGTAGCAGAGCGTGAGACTCGGCGCATCGGCTACATTATCTTCGTTCTGATACTTTCCTTCCTCGTTATAATCATTGCTATGATGTATTACATCCAACGCATCCGTGCCCGCAACCATAGAGCATTGAAGGAAATGAACCGTTTGAGAGAAAGTTTCTTCACCAATATCACACACGAATTGCGTACGCCACTCACCGTTATCCTTGGGTTGAGCCATAACCTACAAGTAGACAGAACTCTTTCGGACAAAACGAGAGAGAAGGCCCGGATCATAGAGCGACATGGCAACAGCCTGCTTGTGCTCATCAACCAACTCTTAGACATAGCAAAGGTGAAAAGCACGGTAGGGAGCGCCGAATGGCGCAGGGGAAATATCAGCGCACATTTGGCTATGATCGTGGAGACCTATCGAGAATATGCACGCAGTCACAACATCGTTCTCCAGTTTTTCTCGGAAGAAGCCGTAGAGATGGACTTCGTGCCGGACTACATAAATAAGGTGATGAACAACCTGCTTTCCAATGCTTTCAAGTTTACCCCCAAATACGGCAAAGTGAATGTGGCAATGCGTTGTGAAGGCAAACGACTGTTGATCGATGTATCCGATACCGGAGCAGGCATAGCACCAGATGCTATCGCTCATATCTTCAAACCTTTCTATCAAGCAGAGAGCAATACTCCGAATATCGGCTCAGGGATAGGGCTGGCCTTGGTCAAGCAGATTGTAGATGCCATAGGAGGAAGCATCAGCGTAGAAAGCTGCATTGGCAGAGGAACGACATTTCATCTCGACTTGCCTATTCACCTCAACAGCAAACAGCAGATCGCCAATGAGACAGAGAGAAATATCCCCCTATTGCCTCAGGAAAAGACTGCTCTCGATGACGATAGAGAGAAAGACAATGAGTGCCGTTTGCTCATTGTAGAAGACAACAGAGATGTGGCCGCCTACATCGGCTCTCAACTCTCCGACCGGTATGCCATTTCTTATGCACACAATGGCAACGAAGGCTTGGAAAAAGCATTGAGCCTTGTGCCCGACCTGATTATCTCCGATCTGATGATGCCCGGCATGGATGGTTTGGAGCTATGCAAACAGATAAGGGACAATGAAATAGTAAATCATATCCCCATCATTGTGGTCACGGCAAAAGTCAGCGAAGAAGATCGCATCAAAGGACTCGAAGCCGGAGCCAATGCCTACCTTGCCAAACCATTCAACAGCGAAGAACTGCGCACTTTAGTGGAAAAACTACTCGAAAGACAGAAATTGCTGCGAGAAAAATTTGCGAGGACAATTATAGAGAGTAAGGATCAGAACAAAGAGAGCAATGGACTACAAACGAATATTGACTTCCGTTTTTTGGCAAAAGTTTCGGAAACTGTCTATCTGATGCTTAGCAGCCGACAAGAGGTAGATGTAAGCCTTATTGCCTCCAAACTATGCATGAGTAATAGCCAATTCTACCGCAAAATGACCTCGCTCACCGGTTATACCCCCATGGCTTATATCCAGCGGATCAAGATAAAAAAGGTCTGTCGACTACTGGATAATGATCCGGAAATTAGCCTGAGGGAAGCAGCTGAGCAATGTGGCTTCAATGACTACTCCAATTTTATACGAGCATTCAAGAATGTCTATGGTATTACACCTTCCGATTACCGCAAGGGACAGTTATCCATGCTGTGAATGCACTAATGAGACCTTTGCAAGGACTCCAAAATGACAATTTAAACCCGAGCATCATAAAGAGATTGAGAAGGAAGTCTGAGAGAGTGCAGCTATCGTACTTATTCGAACAAGCCTCAATATCGAGAGTAATGCAGCAAGAGCCATGCTATAAAATAGTGTCTTAACGAGACTACTTTGTAAATTCCTCGAAAGCGGTGTGTCATAGTACGCAAGTTGCTGTGTTACTCATGACATTCGGCTTCGGTTATATAACTCCACATCCTCTGTCTTAGAGCCTTGCATTTTGCACACTCTAACGCACCTAAACGGGGCTATGGGCAAAAATCGATTTTTGCCCATAGCCCCGTTTTTTGCTTAAACATGTAAACATAGATATCTCGAAGAGAAAAGGGAGGAAAAAAGCCATGGAGTCAAGCCCAGAAACGCCTATCTCGCACTTTCCAAAGTACATATATTTTGTAAACTCTCTGCTTGCAAAAAAAGCAGGAAAACAGAGAAAAAGAGAGCATATAAAGAAGTGACTCCCCTCCCCTTTTGCAGCCCTTTTACTACCCTCTCAAAACATCGATGAATAGGGCATTCTGAGAGGGTCAAAATTCTCTCCTGAGAGAATTTTTGCTAACACAGGAGAGAGCAATTTTTTTCTCAGGAGAGAAATTTCGTTCTCTCCCGTGTTAGCAAAAAACGGCTCCCGTCGGGATCAAAAAAGAGAGAGAAAAGGACACTCAAAAGGCCCTAAATCAAGAAGAAAAAACACATCAAAGAGATAACAATAAAACATAGAAATAAATACAACAGAGCACCGATATACAGTTTTAGATCAAAGAAAAAAAGTAAAAACAAAAAGGGCAACTGCATCTCTTCGATGCAGTTGCCCTTGTATGTGTATAGTAGAAGTTAGAGAGCTTTACGAAAGAGAATTCAAATCCTAATCCGAATTACATTCTGGGCTGTCTTTCAGGGCGATCATTGGCCTCTTTTACAACCAGCACTCGCCCCATAAATTCCTGCTCTTGCAACTGCTCTATGGCCGTCCGAGCCTCATCCTCGTTTTCCATTTCCACAAAGCCAAAACCACGCGAGCGACGGGTTTCTCTGTCTAAAATTACTCTTGCGCCTACTACAGAGCCAAATTGCTCAAGAAGACCAATGAGGTCATTCTCACGAACCTTATAGTTAAGGTTCCCTAAATAGATGTTCATTCTGTATTGATGAAAGTTGAAAATAGCCTCAGAAGAGGGATACCTATTCTCCTTTAATTAGGGTACCTTGTCTCCGAGACTGTGGTTGCAAAGAACGGTATAATTTTTGAATTATCAATAAAACCAATTCTTCCTATAAAAAAATTCCTCCTCTCTCTTCCACACTCTATAGATTAGAAACTATTGTCTTGTGCAACAATTTCATATTTGCAATTGAGAAATTCCACTAACTTTGCGCTCTGCCATATCTTTGGATTGGCATATGCCGTAGAAGTAACGACAATAAATACATACTAAAAATGCAGAACAAAGGATTTGTGATTGTAATCACAGCACTTCTGGCTTTGATTTGCGCTTTTTATCTCTCTTTCTCTTTTGTCACCCGGCACTATGAAAATAAGGCCGAAAAAATGGGAGAGGTGAATGGACAGGCGTATCTCGACTCGATGGCCGGAGAGAAAGTGTGGATGGGATACACCCTGAAAGAAGCTCAGAAACAGCAGATCGGCCTAGGCCTGGATCTTAGAGGAGGGATGAGCGTGGTACTCAAACTGAACGCTGCTGATTTGTTGCGCAACTTGGCCAACAAAAGTCAGGACCCGAACTTCCTCAAAGCGATGGATTATGCCGTAAGCAGCAACGACCAGAAAAACTTCATCGACCTCTTCTGCGACCGGTACAAAGAGCAAGACCCCAATGCCCGCCTAACAGCTCTCTTTGCACAAGGAGATCTGCGAGATCAAATCACAGCCAACACCACTGACGAGGAGGTTCGTAATATGGTCAAAGAGAAGTACCGAAGTGCAGTGGATGCATCGTACAATGTTATCCGTGCCCGTATTGACGGATTTGGTGTAGCTTCTCCCAACTTGCAAAGATTGGAAGGTCAGGGACGTATCTTGGTGGAATTGCCGGGTGTAAAGGATCCTGCCCGTGTGCGCGACCTGCTCCAAAGATCTGCCAACTTGCAGTTCTGGCGTACTTATACTTTCGAGGAAATCAAAGAAGACCTCATTGCCGCCAATGATCGAGTTGATCTTTCTGCACAGATACCTCAAATGAAGGAAACTATCGTAGCGGACACAACCGATACTGAGGCTGGGGCGAACATGCAAGAAGCCGATAGCTCTAAAGTGGAGCAGGCAACGACTGCTACCAAGGAACAACAACCCACAGGCAAGAAACTCTTTGACTTGCTTCAACCCGGAGGATACGGAGCTGTAGTGGGGGTTGCTCACAGACGCGACATGGCACGTGTAGACTCTATCATAGAGCGTGCTCAACAGATGAGATTGCTGCGTGACGACCTCAAACTTATGTGGTCTGCCAAAGCTATGAGTGGGCAAAAAGGCAAAGAATCCGACCTCTATGAGCTGTACGCTATTCGCTGGAGTCGTAGTGGAGATCCTGACCTTTCTGGCTCGGTAGTGACCTCGGCCAAGAGCGATATCCGCAGTGAGTTCGGCAAGTCCGAGCCTGTGGTATCCATGCGTATGAACGAAGAAGGTTCTCGCAAATGGGCCCGTATCACAAAAGATAATATCAACAGAGCTGTTGCTATCGTATTGGATGGCGTTGTTTATTCGGCTCCTAACATCAAAGTGGAAATTCCGAACGGACAAAGCGAAATCAGCGGTCGTTTTACGATAGAAGAAGCCGGAGACTTGGCCAATGTGTTGAACTCCGGTAAGATGGAAACTACCGTAATGATCGAGCAAGAGAATGTAATCGGGCCTACGCTCGGCCACGAAGCTATTCAGGCTGGTGTGATCTCCTTTATTATTGCCATCATCTTGCTGATGATCTATATGTGTCTGGCCTACGGGTTTATACCGGGCTTGATCGCCGACGGGGCTCTCATTGTCAACAGCTTCTTCACCCTTGGTGCTTTAGCTTCATTCCAGGCAGTGCTGACCCTCTCCGGTATTGCCGGTTTGGTGTTGACTCTCGGTATGGCAGTGGACGCCAACGTGTTGATCTTCGAGCGTATCAAGGAAGAATTGCGCAGCGGCAAGTCTATGATACGTGCCATTAAAGACGGTTACGGCAATGCTTTCAGTGCTATTTTCGACTCCAACCTTACAACCATCATCACTGGGATTGTCCTCTTCTTCTTCGGTACCGGCCCAATCAAAGGTTTTGCCACGACTCTGATTATCGGCTTGGTGGCCTCTTTCATCACTGCCGTATTCCTCACTCGTATCGTATTTGAAGCCCTAGCCAAGAAGGGCAAGATGGACAAGGTGACCTTTACCACAGCCCTTACTCGCAACCTGCTCGTAGAGCCCAAATTCAACATTTTGGGTAAGCGAAAAATTGGTCTGACAATCCCAGCTGTTATCATTATTCTGGGTTTGGTAGGAGTCTTCACCATTGATCTGAACCGTGGTATCGACTTCTCCGGAGGACGTAACTTCGTGGTGCAGTTCGACCAAAAAGTGTCTACCGAAACCGCTCGTGTAGCCTTGGATAAAGAGTTTGAAGGAAAGGTATCAGTAACCTCTATTGGTACAGATGGAGATCAAGTACGTATTGCCACCAACTATAAGATCGATGAAGAGGGCGAAGCTGTCGATACACAGATACAACAGAAGCTCTACAATAGCCTTAAGTCTTTGTATGCGGATAACCAAATCTCCGCAGAGAAGTTCCAAGAGCAGATCATTAGCCAACAAAAGGTGAGCCCCTCTATGTCCAATGACATCAAGCAGGAGGCTCTTGTAGCAGTGCTATTGGCCTTGATCTTCATGGCTACATATATTTTGATCCGCTTCCGCAACATCGCATTCTCCATAGGTGTATTCGTATCCGTAACGGCAACGACCCTATCGATCATTGCTCTCTACGTGCTGCTGTGGCGTGTGATGCCTTTCACGATGGAGTTGGATACCAACCTTATTGCAGCCTTGTTGGCAATCATTGGCTATTCTATCAACGATACCGTGGTTGTATTCGACCGTATCCGTGAGGTACATCAGCTCTATCCGTCTCGCGATTGGTACCAGCTGATGAACGATGCGATGAATTCAACTTTGTCTCGTACACTCAACACCTCACTCACAACCTTTGTGGTGATGTTGGTGATATTCATCCTCGGCGGAGCTACGATGCGTAGTTTCACCTTTGCTATTCTGTTAGGTATTGTGATAGGTACCTACTCGACATTGTTTGTTGCTGCACCTATCGCCTACATTACAAAGAACAAATTCGACAGCAAGAAGAAAAAATAAGACCTTTAGTTCGGCTGCTATCCTCCCTGCCAGAAAGTAGGAAGGATGTGATGCAAAAAGATAAGACCGAAGACAGTTTTTGTCTTCGGTCTTATCTTTTTCGTAGTTTTTAGCCGAACAGACCGGAACTCTTCACATAGGCTACGAAATGGCAGTCAAAACTCGCTTTTTTATTGACTTTTCAGAATGTACTAATCGCAAAGCTCAGTCTCATTATCCAAGAGCAACCTGAGGGAGGTTGTGCCTTGACTCCGAATGCTTATCTTTGCTTTGTAAATATTCAATCTATAAAGCGTTAATACAATGAACCTATTTCCTCTTTTGCAAGCAGCATCTCCTGCTACTCAAAACGGAGGTAGCAACTGGACAATGCTCCTGATGTTGCTACTTATCGTAGTGGTGTTCTACTTCTTTATGATTCGTCCACAACAGAAGCGGCAAAAAGAGTTGCAAAAATCACGTTCGGCAATGAAGAGTGGCGACAAAGTGATCACAGCCGGAGGCATACATGGTCGCATCCGAGAAGTGAGAGAAAAAGAGTTTTTGCTGGAAATTTCCGATGGAGTACGCATACTAGTGGATAAGTCTTCTGTCTATGCCAATGCCGGTGATGTTGCAGCTGATACGGAGAAAAAATAAACATCAATCTTAGCTATATAAGCCGGCTGAGGAAGGGCATAAGCCATCGCTCTGCCGGCTTTTTCTTATCCGGATGACGGAGCTGCTGTCGCGGTAAGCTCCCTTCGAGCTTGGAGTTGCTGCTGCCTCTAGATGCGAGTGGGGCGGGCATCTGGCTTCTCCGGTCTATGAGCGTGAATCCCTCCACTTCACACATTCGCTCCATGGTAAAACGATGAAACTGAAGTTGCAAAACGTCAATCCGAAGAACAAGCGAAAGAATCGCTCCAACGGAAATGAGGTAAAAGAGGCACGAAGCAAACGTATCCTCACTTTCCTGTTTTTCGTACTCCTCTCCTTCGTTTTCTGGCTGCTGATGAGTTTGCGGCTCGACTATCGTATGCGCGTCACTCTGCCGGTTGTCTATGACGAGCTGCCCGCCAATGTGCGACATGCGGATACGGCTCCGGAAGAAGTCGTTTTTGAAATAGAAGACAAGGGAGTTGAACTTCTGAAGTATAGCCTAAAAAAGTTTGCCCCCATTCGAGTCAAGCTAAGTGCACAAAACAGGCAGCATCTTCGTTTGGAGCTGGGCAAGAAAGCTCTTGTCGAAGAACTGCAAAGACAGCTATCGCCCGGCACTCGCATCATATCGGCCACCCCATCAGAGATCTCTCTACCACTCTTCACTCTCCGAGACAAATTAGTTCCCGTAAAACTGGGCTTCAAACCGGCTCTCACACAGGGGCATCGTCTGGGAGCAACAATCATTACCCCTTCGGCTGTACATATCTATGGCAGTGATCAAAAGCTCAGACATATAAAAGAGGTCCTAACCGACAGTGTCGACTTGAGTCAATACACATCTCTCACAGAATTGGATGTACCACTCAAAGAGCCGGGAGGAGGTGTCGAATACGACAAGAACCCTCAAATGGTGCATATCACTTTTGATATCGAAGCACTCACCGAGCGCAGCTACGACCTTCCCATACAAGCCCACAACATTCCTTCGGGCTATACACTCATTCCTCTGCCGGGGACAGCCAAGGTCACACTCACCATCCCACAAGCACGTTACAACCAATTGGATCCTGAGCAGCTTGAATTGGCTATCGTTTATCCCAAGGGAGGAGCAAAAATTTCAGATACCCAACTGCCGGTAGAACTTCGGAATGCCCCTGACTGGATCGTAAGCTACCGCTGCCACCCGTCCAAGGTAGAATTTATCCTCAAAAAAAAGTAAAAGCGAATGATTGTTTTGGGCATCACGGGGGGGATAGGTAGTGGCAAGTCTCTGTTGAGCCGCATTCTGCTGTGCCGGTCTGTACCGGTCTATGACACCGACACCCAAGCCAAAGAACTGAATGACACAGACCCTGAGCTCAAACAAGCCTTGGTTGCACATTTTGGCGATAGCCTCTATCCTTCAGCTTTACAAGGGAGATTGGATCGTCGGAGGCTTGCCGAACTGGCTTTTTCCTCCGAAAAACGAACAGAAGAGTTGAATGCAATTGTACATCCAGCTGTCCGGCGACATCTACTCTCCTGTCTTTCGGATTGGAAGCATGCCGGACACCGGGTTGTAGCAATCGAATCGGCCCTGCTCTTCAGTTCCGGATTTGACAATCTGACCAACAAGGTTATAGCAGTAACTGCTGACAGAGAAGTACGCATTGCCCGAGCTATGAAAAGAGATAGGGCTTGCCGGGAGCAGATATTGGAGCGCATGAATCGCCAGTTGTCGCAAGAGATTATCGAGAGAAAAGCCGATTATATCATCCGAAATAATCCCGGAGATTTGCTCCTTCCTCAGCTGGACGAAATATGGAGAACAATCGGGCTATAATCCTTACTTTTGCAAGAGTTGTTGTAACCCAATAGTAAAGCAAAATGCTCAAGAAGATTTTATCTATTTCCGGTAAGCCCGGACTTTTCAGACTACTCTCTCAAGGTAAAAATAGCATCATCGTGGAGTCTCTGCTCGATGGCCGACGCTCTGCTTCTTATGCATCGGATCGAATAATTTCGCTGGCCGATATTTCCATCTACACAGAAGAGGGCGACAAGCCTCTGCCCGAAGTGTTGGAAGATCTGGCCAAACTGATGGGATTGAAAGCCGTAGAGGAAAAAGATATCCAATCTAAACCGGAGGAATTGTACACTTTCTTCGAGAGAGTACTGCCCAGCTACGACCGCGAGCGTGTGTACCCCACAGACATCAAGAAAATCATGAAGTGGTACAACATGCTCATTGCCGATGGCTTTACCAAATTTGCCGAAGACGAGAACAGCGAAGAGCAAGCTTCTGCAACTGCCACCGATCAGAACGAAAAAGAAGTAGCAGAGAAGGCCTGACATCTCTACAACCCTCAGGAAACAAGGATTTACCGATCAAACCTAACAAATAACTATCGTAATGTTTAAGGGAATGAAAACGTACCTGACCGGTGAGCTTCAGAAAATCAAAGAAGCCGGTCTGTACAAGGAAGAGCGTATCATCATTACGCCACAGAAGGCTGACATCAAGGTCAACCAAGGTCAGGAAGTACTAAACTTCTGTGCCAATAACTACTTGGGCTTGTCCGATCATCCACGACTGATCAAGGCTGCCAAGGATATGATGGATAGCCATGGCTACGGTATGAGCTCCGTACGTTTCATCTGCGGTACACAAGACATTCACAAACAGCTGGAGCAAGCTATTGCCAAGTACTTCCATACGGAAGACACGATCCTCTATGCTGCCTGTTTCGATGCCAATGGAGGTGTTTTCGAACCTCTCTTTACCGAGGAAGATGCAATCATCAGCGATGCTCTGAACCACGCTTCTATCATCGATGGCGTACGTCTCTGCAAAGCCAAGAGGTATCGCTATGCCAATGGCAACATGCAGGAGCTGGAGAAATGCCTGCAAGAGGCCCAAGGGCAGCGTCACCGCATCATCGTGACCGACGGGGTCTTCTCTATGGATGGCAATGTGGCTCCTATGGATAAGATTTGCGATCTGGCAGAGAAATACGATGCATTGGTGATGGTAGATGAATGCCATTCCGCCGGAGTCGTAGGCAAAACGGGTAGAGGAGTAGCCGAACAGTTTGATTGCTATGGACGTATTGATATCCATACTGGTACGCTGGGCAAGGCCTTCGGTGGAGCTATCGGAGGATTCACCACCGGACCCAAGGAAATCATAGATATGCTGCGTCAGCGTTCTCGCCCCTATCTCTTTAGCAACTCTATCCCACCTGCTGTGGTAGGAGCCGGTCTTGAGGTCTTCAAGATGCTCGAAGAAACAGACGAATTGCACGACAAATTGATGGAAAATGTCAAGTATTTCCGCGACAAAATGCTCGCTGCCGGCTTCGATATCAAACCAACGCAGAGTGCTATTTGCGCAGTAATGCTCTACGATGCTCCTCTGTCTCAGAAATATGCTGCCCGAATGTTAGAAGAGGGTATATACGTAACAGGGTTCTACTACCCCGTAGTGCCGAAAGGCGAGGCACGCATTCGTGTACAGCTCTCTGCCGGACACAAGCGTGAGCACTTGGATAAGGCTATCGAGGCTTTCATCAAGGTGGGCAAAGAACTTGGCGTGATCAAGTAATATTGCTTCCTCCTATTCTGGCGTAAACAGAACAATAAAAAGGCGTGTTATCAGTCGATAACACGCCTTTTTATTGGAATAAGTCTAAAGATTACCCATTCAAGCCAAAGGCTTCTTTGATACGCTCTACATAGTCGAGTTTCTCCCACGTAAAGAGCTCGACCTCCATCGTTTGAGGTGGCCGGTGATAGCTCTCGAAGGTCTTAGTCACTTTGCGACAGTCTCGGCCGAAGTGCCCGTAGGCGGCCGTCTCTTCGTAGATAGGATTACGCAACTTCAGACGCTGCTCAATGGCATAGGGACGCATGTCGAACAATTCACCCACTTTCTTGGCTATTTCTCCATCACTGTACGGTACACGACTCTTGCCGAAAGTGCGTACATATATACTGATCGGCTCTGCGATGCCTATGGCATAGCTCACCTGTACCAGCATTTCATCGGCAACACCTGCAGCGACCATGTTTTTGGCGATATGTCGTGCAGCATAGGCTGCAGAGCGGTCTACTTTGGAAGGGTCTTTTCCGGAGAAAGCCCCTCCTCCATGCGAAGCCTTGCCTCCATAGGTATCCACAATGATTTTGCGACCGGTAACCCCTGTGTCACCATGAGGGCCTCCGATCACGAATTTACCGGTTGGATTGACATATAGCTTGAAATTGGCATCGAAAAGACCGGCTACCTGACTTCGGCTATAGTAGGCTTGTCGCACCCTGGGGATGAGAATATCTCTTACATCGTCGTAGATGCGTCGCTGCATCCGGGCATCAGCATCCGGTTCGGAAGGATCTATAAACTCGTCGTGCTGTGTGCTGATCACAATCGTATCGATACGTGCCGGATTACCGTCATCCGTATATTCCACTGTCACCTGACTCTTGGCATCGGGTCGAAGGTAAGGCATGGGAGAGGAGACTTCTCTGCGTATCTTAGCCAGCTCGAACAGCAAGGCATGAGAAAGATCCAAAGGCAGAGGCATATAGTTGTCAGTCTCCTTGGTCGCATAGCCGAACATCATCCCTTGGTCTCCGGCTCCCTGCTGCATGGGGTCGGCTCGCTCTACTCCTCGGTTGATGTCGCAGCTTTGCTCATGTATAGAACTGAGGATTCCGCAGCTGTTGGCCTCAAAACGGTACTCGCTACGTGTATAGCCTATACGCTCGATGACACGACGGGCTGTCAGTGCCACATCTACATAAGACTCGCTTTTGACTTCTCCGGCCAGCACAACTTGCCCGGTCGTTACAAGGGTTTCTATAGCCACCTTAGAAGATGGATCCAGCCCCATAAACTGATCTACGATAGCATCCGATATTTGGTCGGCCACCTTATCAGGATGCCCTTCGGATACAGATTCGGATGTAAATAAATAAGACATAGTTTGGTTCGTTTTTTTATGTTCGTCTTTCTGTCATTCGAATAAAAAACACTTCTCCTGCTCTATCGGATTACTCACAACAAGAGCAGGGGACAAAATCACAAAAGATTTTGCCCTGCAATAGAAACACAGGAAGGAAAAATGGGAAGAACGAATACGCAACGAACAGCCGAACTCGAATAGCGGCGTGCTTGCTTTGTCAAAAACTTGCGTTGAGGGAATGACAAAGATTTAGCATTTTTTTTGCGTGGTTGCAATCGTCACAAATCCTTCCACGTGTCCTAATTTGCCGGCAAAGCTAAAGCAAATAATTGGCTCAGGCAAAGACTATTCTCAACAGTCCCAGCAAGACTGGCTGCAGACCCATTGTCGGTGGACATTTCGTCTCTGCTTTGTCTTTTGTCTCATCTCAACAAGACATGACTGCCGACCCATTGTCCGGCACAAAAAAAAATCGACTGCCGGAGCAGTTGTCCGACAGTCGATTTTTACTCGAGAGATAAGGGAATTACATCATTCCACCCATCCCTCCCATCCCTCCTGCCGGCATGGCAGGCGCAGGATTTTCTTCCTTCTTCTCCACAATCACGCATTCGGTAGTCAGGAACATCCCTGCGATAGAAGCAGCATTTTCCAAAGCCACACGAGCGACCTTGGCCGGGTCTATTACTCCACTCTTATATAGATTTTCAAAAGCTTCGGTACGGGCATTGTAGCCAAAATCGGCCTTGCCTTCCTTCACAGCTTGTACCACTACGGCTCCTTCCTGTCCTGCATTGGCAACGATCTGACGAAGAGGTTCTTCGATAGCTCTGCGAATGATAGCAATACCGGTGTTTTCATCGGCATTGGCTCCTTTGAGCTTTTCCAGAGCCTTGATAGCACGGATATAAGCTGTACCGCCACCAGGCACTGTACCTTCCTCCACAGCAGCGCGAGTAGCGGAGAGGGCATCGTCTACACGATCTTTCTTCTCTTTCATTTCTACTTCGCTGGCAGCTCCTACATAAAGGACAGCCACACCTCCAGAGAGCTTAGCCAAACGTTCCTGGAGCTTTTCACGATCATAGTCGCTGGTTGTATTTTCGATCTGAGACTTGATCTGGGCGATCCGGGCTTCGATTTTATCCTTTTCGCCGGCACCATTCACGATCGTAGTGTTGTCTTTGTCTACGGTTACCTTCTCTGCAGTTCCAAGCATTTCAAGACTTGCATTCTCCAGTTTCAAGCCAGTCTCCTCACTTATCACTGTACCACCGGTCAGAGTAGCAATGTCTTCAAGCATGGCCTTGCGCCTATCGCCAAAGCCCGGAGCCTTTACCGCACAAATCTTCAGGCTACCACGCAGACGGTTTACAACCAGAGTTGCCAGAGCTTCACTCTCGATGTCCTCGGCCACGATAAGTAAGGGACGACCTGTCTGTACAACTTTCTCCAAGATGCCCAGCATATCTTTCAATACAGAGATCTTCTTGTCGAAGATGAGGATATAAGGGTTTTCCATCTCCACCAACATCTTATCTGCGTTAGTTACGAAATAGGGAGAGATATATCCACGGTCGAACTGCATCCCCTCCACCACATCTACTGTGGTGTCCATTCCCTTGGCTTCTTCTACAGTGATCACACCTTCTTTCTTCACCTTGCGCATGGCTTCGGCAATCAGTTTGCCAATTGTTTCATCTCCATTGGCGGAGATTTTAGCCACGTTTTCAATCTTTTCGAAGTCATCGCCAATGGCTTGTGCCTGTCCCTTAATATCTGCTACTACGGCTGCCACAGCTTTGTCGATACCACGCTTGAGGTCCATGGGGTTAGCTCCAGCAGTCACGTTTTTTAGCCCGACATTCACGATACTTTGTGCCAAAATGGTAGCTGTTGTCGTACCGTCTCCGGCATCATCATTGGTCTTGGAGGCTACTTCGCGCAACAGTTGAGCACCCATGTTTTCATAGGGACATTCAAGCTCTATTTCCTTGGCTACAGATACACCGTCTTTGGTGATATGAGGGGCTCCATAACTCTTGGCGATAATCACGTTGCGACCTTTAGGGCCGAGTGTTACCTTCACTGCATTTGCCAATTCGTCCACCCCCTTCTTGAGGAGTTGACGTGCTTCCATGTCGAATTTGATTTCCTTAGCCATTGTATTTTGATTTTTATTTTGTTCTTCTTGCTTTTAGAGGGGGATTATTGCTTTCCCCCACACCACAGGGTATTCTTGTGTTTTGAAGGTAACTTTGGATGCACCTCTTGTCCAGATTGCCCTGTTTTGCTCATTATTTATATTGTTGCCAATACATCACTCTGTTTCATGATCAGGAGCTTTTCTCCTCCTACTTCAATCTCCGTACCGGCATATTTACCATAGAGGACCATATCACCTGCTTTGAGTACCATGTCTTCATCTTTGGTACCATTGCCTACTGCCATAATTTCACCTTTCAGAGGCTTTTCTTTAGCTGAATCGGGAATGATAATACCCCCTACTGTCTTTTCTTCTGCCTGTGCGGGACGTACAAGTACCCGGTCTGCCAATGGTTTGATGTTCATTGTTTTGTTGTTTTTATTGATTAGTTACTATACTCCTAAAAAGTGGCACTGCAAACAGACAACCTCTATCGGATTTACCATTCGTCGTGCTCCTCGTTATTGGGGCAAGACAATTAGTGTGCCAATGCCTATGAACAGAGGGAATGGAGACAAGTTGTCAAATAAGGCTGTCAAATCTTCATTGTATAGAAAGCATTGTACAACAGAGCATTCGCCGTTTTCTATTGATATTTGCAAGAGGAAAAACTGAACCGACACTTCGCAGAATGGGTTATAGACGGGAGAGGCGGAAAACCGCCTCTCCTTCCGCATAGAAACAGCACTTCATGACGATTAACAATTTGCCATCAAACTACCCTTTTCGGATGCCAATTGCTTGTGGATTAGTATCGAACTTTTATCTTTGCGACAAATCGATACCATAACTCACCACTTTAATTCATAAAAATGACTGCCGAAGCAACGAAGGCAAACTTTTTGGTACGCGTATTCCGCTTTTACGTCAATGGATTTCGCTCCATGACCCTTGGCAAGACACTGTGGCTGATCATCCTGATTAAGCTCTTTATCATGTTTGCCATCCTCAAACTGTTCTTTTTTCCTAATTACCTCAAAGGGAAAGGTGACAAAGACGACCGAGCCAGATATGTGCAACAAGAATTGATCGATAGAAGCGCAGCCGATTGATCTAAAAAAGTATCATTATAAACAACGAAACTAATTATGGATTTAGATTCATTACTCTACTGGTCCAGGGCACAATTTGCCATGACAGCCATGTATCATTGGCTGTTCGTACCTCTCACTCTGGGGTTAGGAATCATCATGGCAATGGCAGAGACCAAGTACTACCGCTCCGGAGAGGAGTCTTGGAAAAGAGCAGCCAAATTTTGGCAAAAACTATTCGGGATCAACTTTGCGATTGGTGTAGCTACGGGCCTGATCTTGGAGTTCGAATTTGGAACAAACTGGTCTAACTACAGCTGGTTTGTGGGAGATATCTTCGGGGCTCCTCTGGCAATCGAAGGAATATTGGCCTTTTTCATGGAAGCGACATTCATTGCCGTGATGTTTTTCGGCTGGGGCAAAGTAAGCAAAGGTTTTCACCTAACCTCAACCTGGCTTACTATCATAGGAGCTTCTATCTCGGCTGTGTGGATTCTGGTAGCCAATGCTTGGATGCAACACCCCGTGGGTATGGAGTTTAACCCTGACACAGTGCGCTCGGAAATGAATGACTTCTGGGCTGTGGCCTTGTCTCCGGTGGCAATCAACAAGTTTTTCCACACGATCACTTCCTGCTGGCTCTTAGGCTCGATATTTGCCATGGGGGTTTGCGGTTGGTTCTTGCTTCGCAAGCATCACGAGCGTTTTGCTGTTGCCAATATCAAGATGATCGCCCCTTTCGGACTTATAGCAGCTTTGCTCACAGCTTATACCGGAGACGAATCTGCTTTTCAGGTAGCAGATAAACAGCCAATGAAATTGGCGGCCATGGAGGCTCTCTACGATACTGGAGCAAGCGATGCAGAGGGGAATTGCCAAAATGGAGAGGGAGTAGCCCTGAGTGCCTTTGGTCTACTCAATCCCAAGAAAGAGGCTCCGCAGGATGAAGAGCCCCCTTTCCTCTTCAATATAGAAGTACCACGTATGCTTTCTCTCATGGGTACTCGTTCGTCCAATGGCTATGTACCGGGTATCAATAATATCCTCAATGGAGGATACACCAAGCGAGACGGCTCTGTAGCTCTTCCTGCTGACAGCATGATAGCCAAAGGGAAAGAAGCAATACAGTCTCTGGCTATGTTTAGGGATGCCAAACAGAGAGGCGACGAAACAGCTGCAGCCACTTATCGAGAAGAGCTTGACAAAAACTTTGAATACTTCGGTTATGGATATCTGAATAACAAAGAAGAGTTGGTGCCCAATGTTCCACTCACTTATTACTCTTTCCGTGTAATGGTAGGGTTAGGAACCCTCTTCATCATTCTCTTCATCACTGCCATATTCCTGAGTCGAAAATCTGCACGTCTGCAAAAATCACGCTGGATGCATATCGCATTCATTTGTTCGGTTCCATTGGCTTACATAGCCAGCCAATGCGGGTGGATTGTAGCAGAAGTAGGGCGTCAGCCTTGGGCTATTCAGAACTTAATGCCTCTACGAGCCGCCATTTCAAAGCTGGACGGATCGTCCGTGATGCTCACTTTCTTTGTATTCTTAGTACTCTTCTCTACTCTATTGGTTGCTGAGCTGAACATCATGTTCAAAGCAATCAAACAAGGAGTAGATGAGTCGGATCGCTCTCCCGAGAAAGAATAACAAGCTGTTTTAGCTCTCAAAACGAAAATAATTATGGACGCAAATACGTATTCTCTACTGCAACACTACTGGTGGTTCCTGATCTCTCTGCTCGGTGCCCTTCTGGTATTCCTCCTTTTCGTACAGGGTGGACAGTCTTTCCTTTTCAGCTTGGGAAAGGACAAAATCACTCAACGGATGATGGTAAACTCAACAGGACGCAAATGGGAGTTTACATTCACTACACTGGTTACTTTTGGTGGCGCATTTTTTGCCTCTTTTCCTCTTTTCTACTCGACCAGCTTTGGTGGGGCCTATTGGGTCTGGATGCTCATTCTTCTTTGCTTTGTCTTGCAAGCCGTATCATATGAATACCAACACAAACATGGCAATGTATGGGGTAGCCGTACTTACCAAATATTCCTCTTTATCAATGGGGTATTAGCCCCTATTTTGTTGGGAGCAGCTGTCTCAACTCTTTTCACCGGAGGGAACTTTCTGGTAGAAAAGAGCAATATTTTCTCTCTTGGAGCTGCCGGGCCTACCATCTCTCAATGGCAACCATACCATGGGGTCCAATTGCACGGTTTGGAGGCTATCCTTAACCCATGGAATTTAGTTCTCGGCCTTACAGTCTTTTTCCTGAGCCGAGTATCGGCTTTGCTCTACTTCATCAACAACATTGATGATAACGACCTTTTCCATGCAGCCAAACGCAGATTGTGGTTCAATGCCGGGGCTTTCCTGATCCTCTTCCTTGCCTATGTGGGATACCTACTCACTGCTCCGGGTTACACTTATGATGCAAGTGGCTTGATCTCACCAGAAGTAAATAAATATAGGAACAACCTAATTACCCTCTGGCCGGTATTCATACTCTTTTTGACTGGAGTTTTACTTGTCCTTTTCGGCATTTTTGCAACACTCCTACGAAAAGCCTACAAGAAAGGGATCTGGTTTGAAGGTGTGGGAGTCGTTCTGACCATCTTGGCCCTGTTACTGATAGCAGGATGGAATAATACAGCCTACTACCCCTCTCTGTTTAATATGCAAAGTTCTCTAACCATAGCGAACAGCTCTTCCAGCCCATTCACACTCAAGGTAATGAGCTACGTTTCTATTCTGATACCTTTTGTTCTGGCCTACATCGTATACACATGGAGAGCGATAGACCTGCACAAGATAGACCGGGATGAGATGACGCAAGGTGGGCATATCTACTGAGAATCCCTAATACCGCTGGTTACATACAAAACTGTGGAATAAAGAACGAAAGACTGTGGCAACATCCTTTGTCACTATGGTCTTTCGTTCTTTGATAAGCAGAATGTGCGATGTCCAAGTTTGGCACAAAATATTGCTCAATTGCAAAAAGCTACTATCTTTGCAGCGCAGTTAGAGGTACGGCGAGATAGCTCAGCTGGTTAGAGCGCATGATTCATAATCATGAGGTCCCCGGTTCAATCCCGGGTCTCGCTACGAAGAAGAAAGTAAAACCATCTCGGACATTGGGTTTCGGGGTGGTTTTGTTCTTAATTAAGAGAGCGACTCATCCCATCTTGTTTTCAGTTCGCACTTCTGAACGAAATGAGATTTCTATTTGAAAATAAAATCTGATAAACAGTAATGAGGGCTGTGACAAAATGGCTACCTTTACAGCCGAGTTCATCCTCGGATTTATAAGTTTGGCAGATGTACGATACAGACTATCATAGTCCGGTGCTTCTTAGAGAGAGCCTGGATGCGCTTGTGCTCAATCCAGAAGGCATTTATGTGGATGTCACTTATGGAGGAGGAGGACACTCCAAGGGGATTCTCTCTCGTCTATCGAATGCAGGCCGAGTATTGGGGTTCGACCAAGATCCGGATGCTCGTGCCAATGCAAGTGAAGACCCTCGGTTTACATTTGTAGCTTCTAATTTTCGCTATCTCTATCATTTTGTTGATTACTATGGGTTAGTAGGACAGATAGATGGAATTTTGGCCGACTTGGGAGTATCCTCCCACCAATTTGACACGGCCGAGCGAGGGTTCAGCTTTCGCACAGAGGAGTCTACGCCAGATATGCGTATGAACAGCCGATCCGGGATGTCTGCCTCAACTCTCTTGCAGTCTTATGACGAAGAACACTTGGCCAATATATTCTACCGATATGGGGAATTGCGTAATGCTCGGCAAATAGCCCGACGGATTGTCACAGCTCGACAATCGGGAGAGACTTTCGGTTCCATAGCAAGTCTGAAGCACGTTATAGAGCAAGAGATTGATCCGCGCAAAGAAAAAAAGCAATGGGCTTGCATCTTTCAAGCTCTGCGGATAGAGGTAAATGATGAGCTGTCAGCACTGGAAGAAATGCTCCGGGCTGCGGTACGGGTTTTGAAACCTGGAGGTAGGCTTGCTGTCATCACCTATCATTCATTGGAGGATAGGATTGTGAAAAACTTTTTCCGCTCCAGCAACCAAACGGACAAACTCTCCGAGATGATATACGGACATACCAATGCTATCTGGGAACCAATCACTCGCAAACCTATCGTACCCGGAATGGCAGAACAGGAGAGCAATCCACGATCTCGGTCGGCCGGGTTGAGGGTAGCAGCAAAGAGATAATACGGCATGCAAGATCAAGACAAGGACATAGTACAGGGGACAGAAAGGGATGCTGTGGAGCTACTTCGTTCTCTCAAGGAGCGGGGGGATAGTGATCCTTCCGACATAGATGCTTATTGGTCTTGCCAAGAAGATGAGACCGAGATTAGCCTCTCACGGGAAGAGTCAGAGACTACCTCCGGAGAAGGATCTCAGGCTATAGAGATCTCCTCTGCCTCTACTCAAGAAAGAGAAAGGGATCTTTCTTCCTCTGAAGAAAAAAAAGATACACCAATACAGAATGAAAAAGGTGACACTCCTCTCAAAAAAGATAGGATCTCCTTTTGGCGGTTGTTAAGTGCTGGAGGGTTGAACCCAGAACAAATCAGAAGACCGAGTTTTTTACTGCTTGAAATCATTCTCTTCGCTCTCATCGGCGTAGCGAACCGCTACCACAGTATCAATCAGATAAAAGAAATAGGAGATTTGGAGAAGCGTCTCAAGGATGTTCACAATATGGCTCTTTTTAAGCGAGCTGCTGTACGTGAATCCGATCGCCAGCAATATATCCTTAAGGCGATAGAACAGGAAGGGCTTAATTTGACTCCCGCACAGACTCCTCCTATTGTACTGTATCGAGAGCTTGAACCCGAGGAGAAAAAGAAGAAATAGATATGGCAAGGAAGCTGAATAGTCGCCCTGAATTGAACTCTTCCGCCAGATACCGCCTCTGGGGAGGGGTGATGGTTATTGCCGTGTTAGTCGTCCTCTGGCGTGTCTTGGTTACGATGTATCAAGACGGAGAGGAATGGAGACATATTGGGGAATCTCTACACCGTCCTCAAGAAGAGAATATCTACCCCTATCGAGGTACGATCTATTCTGCCGATGGAGAAGAATTGGCCATCACAGCTCCTCATTATCGGCTGTATATGGATTTCCAGGCTGAAGCCTTCAAGCAACTGGATCACAAATCCGCTATGCTGCTGCTTGATTCACTGTCACTTGTCCTTTCCGAAAAACTGTCGACCCCAGAAGAACTGATCAAAGCCAGCTACCTGAAAGCACAGTGGATCAAAGGATATAAGAAAAAGAGTCGCAGTTGCCTACTCGTAAACAAAGATATTTCTTACCTCGACGTCAAGGAGATGTATGCAGCTCCTCCTTTTCGTGACAAGGAAAATCATTCGAATCGGGCTTTGACACACAGTATAGTGAAGGTAGACCGAGCCAAACGCATCAACCCCTACGGGTCCTTGGGTAGGCGTACCATAGGATCTGTTTATGCCGAAGTAACAGGCGGACTAACACGGGGAAAAGGGGGCCTGGAATTAGCATTCGACAGTTTGCTCCGGGGAGAACTGGGGAAAGTTCTACGATTGTACAATGCAGGTCGTGTAACTCTCAACACTATCAGAGAGCCCAAGCCTGGAGCCAATGTCCACAGCACATTAGACATGCGTAAACAGGCTATCGTAGAACATGAGCTTCGTTCCTCTCTGGAGTTAGCAGAGGCGGAAAGCGGCACAGCCGTTTTGATGGAAGTTGCGACAGGGAAGATACTCGCCATATCCAATCTGGGGAGGTTGAAATCAGGAGCCTACGCCGAGACACAGAATTTTGCTGTGTCTGACCTTTCCGAACCAGGCTCTACGTTCAAAACAGTTTCGATGCTGATTGCCTTAGACCAAGGACTTTGTACTCCGGAAGATACTGTGGATGTGGGAAATGGAATTTGGCAAGTGGGTAACAGAAGACTCATGGACTGGACGGTGGGTAAACGTGCCGGATTGGGGCGCATCTCCTATGCTGAGGCAATGCACCAATCAAGTAATGTGGGCATAGCCAAACTGATACAGAAAAATTTCAAGGATCGTCCCAAAGCCTATGTGCAGAGTGTTCGCAAAATGGGTCTCTGCGACAACTTCGATTTGGACATTCCAGGAGCTGCCAAACATGCAATTGTGCGTTTCCCCGAAGAAGGAGCCTATTGGAGTGCCACGACCCTACCTTGGATGGCTCACGGATACGAGACACAAATCCCTCCTATATCTACCCTAGCCTTCTACAATGCTATAGCCAATGGAGGGCGATTCATGAAACCCTACTTTGTGAACAAAGTGGTCTCCCCCAATGGAGAGATTTTGATCGAGAACTCCCCAACTGTTTTGCACGAATCCATTGCTTCTGAGCAGGCAATTATGCAGATCAAAGACATTTTACGAGGAGTCGTGACATCGGGCACAGCAAAGCGAGGGGCTTTGAGTGATAAGGTTGCCCTCTGTGGAAAAACAGGTACAGCAGTACTGGGGAATGCTCGCTCGGGTTACAGTGAACGCAATTATCAAATCTCTTTTGCCGGTTTTTTCCCCTACGAAGCTCCTAAATATTCAATGATTGTGGTTGTACGCAAACCTCATGTGCCGGAATATCGCTCTGCCGGTATCTCTTGTGGAGGAGTTATGAAACGAGTAGCCGAGACAATCATGTCTATAGAGAGCCGTCTGCCAATAGACTCGATGCATATTGCATCTGGGATGAAAATCCCCCACATTCAATCAGGCAAGCGGGACGTCGTGCTAGCCTCTTTGTCAACAGCCGGCCTATCTGAACGAATGACAAAAAAACCACCTAAGACTCGCTTTGTGCAGGTGAAACAATCCGGCAAGCAGATTGAACTTCATTCGACTAGGCCATACAGCCGCGGTGTGGTCCCCGATCTGGTCGGGATGTCTCCATCGGATGCCGTTTATGCTTTAGCCGGATGTGGTTTCCGATCTGTACTTCACGGCTTCGGCCCAGTGTTCTCGCAATCAATTCCTGCGGGTAGCCGGGCTGCAATTGGTCAAAAAGTGCATTTGTACCTGACTCATAGATCCACAATGTCAGGAAGTAAAGAGGAGTCAAAGCTCCAATCCGAACAGAAAAACAAAACAAAAAAAGAATAACACCTCTCCCTGTCTATGACTCTTAGAGAACTCATACAAGATCTCTCCCCCTTGCACATGGAGGGAAATTCAGACTGCAATGTCAATGCTGTGTGTATCGACTCCCGCCAAGTGAAAAAAGGAGATGTCTTTATTGCTCTCCGCGGCACACAAGCTGATGGACATTTGTATGTAGACAAGGCGATTGCAGCAGGAGCTTCAGCTGTAGTTGTGGAGTCTATGCCCGACAAATTTGTTGCTGGGGTATGTTATGTACAGTTGACAAACACTTCTTCGGCTGCAGGGCTGATGTCCTCACGTCTACAGGGCAATCCCTCCACCAAGATGCGGATAGTAGGTGTAACCGGAACCAACGGAAAAACGACAATTGCAACCCTCCTCTATCGTTGTTTCAAACAAAGAGGATACAAAGTGGGTCTGCTCAGCACTGTATGCAACTACATAGATGAGGAAATCATCCCATCAACTCATACAACTCCCAATGCTGTTGCCCTGCAAGCCCTTTTGGCTCGTATGAAGACTGTGGGTTGCTCACATGTGTTCATGGAAGTTAGCTCACATGCCGTTGATCAGCAACGTATCGCTGGGATAGATTTCGATGGAGCCATATTTACTAATCTCACCCGGGATCACCTCGATTACCACGAAACCATGCAAAAGTATATTGAGGCAAAAAAGGGATTTTTTGACAACCTAAAACCCGAGGCTTTCGCTCTTGTCAATGTGGATGACAAAAGAGGGGCAGTAATGCTACAGAATTGTGCAGCTCGGCACTATTGCTACGCCCTAAAGCAGGATGCCGACTACAGAGCCAAAGTAATAGCCCTGTATCCTGATGCTACCGATGTTGTGATTGATGGCCAAGAGATTACTCTCAGGCTGGTAGGCGATTTTAACGTCTATAACGCGCTTGCCGTATACGCAGCAAGTCGTCTTCTGGGTATGAGTAGAGAAGAGGCTGCCACTAGTCTTTCTGCATTAGAACCTGTTTCTGGACGTTTTCAGACAATATCCTCTCACCGAGGATATACTGCTGTAGTCGATTATGCCCATACCCCAGATGCTCTGGTCAATGTACTGAGTACCCTGCGAACACTAATGCAGGGGAAAGGGCAACTGATCTGTGTGGTGGGTGCCGGAGGCGACAGAGATCGAGGCAAAAGACCGGTCATGGCCAGAGAAGCAGCATCACTCTCTGACCGACTGATCCTGACCTCTGATAACCCACGAAGCGAAAAACCAGAAGACATAATCGAGGAAATGAAACAAGGACTCGATTCGGACTCTCTGGCTCGCACACTTTCTATTTTGGATAGAGCCGAGGCCATCCGCACAGCTTGTATGCTAGCCCAACCTTCAGACTTTGTCCTTGTGGCAGGTAAAGGGCACGAGACCTATCAGGAGATAGACGGAAAGCGAAATCACTTTGATGATAGAGAAGTACTGCGGGAGTTTATGGATAATCAGTAATCCCTCTCAAAACAAGATAATGATATGCTATACCACCTCTTCGACTGGCTCGAACAATTTTCTTTTCCTGGAGCTCGATTAGGGCTGTATGTCTCCTTTAGGGCTTCTCTTGCTCTGATTGTAGCATTACTCATCTCCACCATCATAGGGAACAAAATTATTCGTCGCCTACAACGGTTGCAAATTGGGGAAACCATAAGAGACCTGGGATTAGAAGGACAGCTTAGCAAAAAAGGAACACCTACAATGGGAGGGATTATTATTATCATTTCCATCCTGCTACCAGTGCTTCTACTCTCTCGTCTCGACAATGTCTACATTCTGTTGATGATCATATCAACCCTGTTACTCGGCATTCTCGGCTTTATGGATGACTACATCAAGGTATTTAAGAAAAACAAAGAAGGTCTTCATGGGCGGTACAAAATCTACGCACAAGTCGGGTTGGGAATGATTGTCGGGCTAGTACTTTACCTTAGTCCGGCTGTGGTGATAAAAGAAAATTCGGAACTGATGCGGGATGGCAATATCGAGCATGTCTCTTTTGCTTCCTCCGAGACCAAATCGACCAAGACAACCATCCCTTTTGTAAAGAACAACAACTTCGATTATGCGGATTTGATCCCTTTTAAGGGGGAGGCTAAGCGTGTTGGGTCTTGGCTGCTTTTTGTCCTGGTGACAATATTTATTGTGACTCTCATTTCCAATTGTGTCAATCTTACGGACGGACTAGATGGATTAGCCTCTGGCTCTTCTGCTATTGTCGGAGTCGTATTGGGTATTTTTGCCTATGTATCCTCGCATATAGGGATGGCTTCCTACCTCAATATTATGTTTATTCCCGGGGCAGAAGAACTTACTGTGTTTGCCATGGCCTTCGTGGGAGCTACAATTGGTTTTTTGTGGTACAACGCTTATCCGGCACAAGTTTTCATGGGAGATACCGGTAGTCTTACCATTGGAGGGATTATTGCTGTATTTGCAATCATAATACGCAAAGAGATGCTGCTCCCAATTCTTTGTGGTGTTTTCATTGCCGAAGGACTATCAGTGATACTACAAGTAGCCTACTTCAAGTATACCAAACACAGATACGGCAATGGTAGACGCATATTCAAGATGACTCCTCTACACCACCACTTTCAAAAACCAGGACGAGCCGGCATAGAAGCTCGTATACAGCAACCTCTTTCGCCTCTGCCTGAATCGAAAATTACGGTCCGTTTTTGGTTGATTGGACTGATATTAGCAGCTGTTACAATAGCAACACTCAAAATGAGATAGGATAAAGAATTATGAATAGCAAACCAGAAAAACCTTTTGATATAGTAGTTCTCGGTGCTGGAGAGAGTGGTGTAGGAGCTGCTATCCTGGCCAATAAACACGGACTTTCGGTCTTTGTTTCGGATTACGGTCAGATAGCTCCTAGACATCAGGAGGAGCTAGCTATGTATGGGATCCCTTATGAACAAGGGAGACACTCGCTGGAGCTTATTTGCCACAGCTTGGAAGTAGTCAAAAGTCCAGGAGTGGCAGAGACGACCCCAGTGATGAAAGCCGTTCGTAAAGCTGGCATATCTGTGATTTCAGAGATAGAGCTAGCAGCACGTTATACAGATGCCTATATGATTGGGATCTCTGGCAGTAATGGCAAGACAACAACGACAATGTGGCTTCATCATGCTTTGAGATCGGCTGGATTGGATGTCGGTCTGGCTGGGAATATCGGTTTCAGTCTGGCTCGGCAAGTTGCCTATGAACCACACCAATATTATGTGATAGAACTTAGTAGCTTCCAATTGGATGATATGTATAAGTTCAAAGCCAATATCGCCATCCTGCTCAACATCACTCCCGACCACTTGGATCGGTATAACCATAGATTCGACCTCTATGCCGAAGCCAAAATGCGTATTATTCAGAACATGGGACCAAAAGAGAGCTTCATCTACTGGGCAGATGATCCTTATGTAAATCGCAGAGTGAAAGAATTGGCTCCCGATATTCAACTCCTGCCATTCTCTATCAGCAGGAACGAGGGTGAGGTATCGGCTTTTCTCAATGACAAAGATGAATTGGAGGTCAAGAAGAATGGGGAAGCAATATTCTGCATCAAACGATCCGAATTAGCTCTACCAGGGGCACATAACCTACAGAATGCCATGGCTGTGGCTTTGGCAGCCTCTGTAGTGGGCATCTCCAACGAATCCCTCTACCAAGCCCTACATGTCTTTAGAAATGTTCCTCACAGACTAGAGTTTGTACGTTCACTCAAAGATGTTCGCTATGTCAATGATTCCAAAGCAACCAACATACAATCTACAGTGGCAGCTCTGGAAAGTATGACACCCCCCATCGTCCTCATTCTTGGAGGGACGGACAAAGGAAATGACTATAGTGTAATAGAGGAGGCCGTGAAAGAAAAGGCCATCGGATTAGTCTTTCTCGGTGTAGATAACGACAAGCTGCACAAAGCCTTTGATGGAAAGGTGGCACAGATAGCAGATGCTCGTTCCATGCCCGAGGCCGTCCGAAAGGCAACCGAAATGGCTCGCCCCGGTTCAACAGTTCTACTCTCTCCTTGTTGCGCCAGTTTTGACTTGTTTAGCAATTACGAAGACCGAGGAGACCAATTCAGAGCTTGTGCCCTGGCAATGAGCTAAACACCTATAGACAAAGCAAGAGAATCATGAGAGCATTCCCTCCTTTCCGCAGTAAAGCCACAACGAGTCTGACCGACTTTTCTCAGGACAGAAAAGAGTCGCACCTCAAGCTAAAGAAGCTCCCCGGGGATTGGCGTTTATGGTGGATTTATATAGGATTGATGCTTATCTCTTTGGTAGAAGTGTACAGTGCTACTAGTACATTGACCTATAAGGGGGATTCTTCACTGCCTCCTATTATAGTTCACTTCTTTTTCCAGCTTGTCTCTGCTGCTATTGTCTTTTTTGGGACCAAACATTACAGTGCTTACTTCTTAGACCACCCAAGGCTCTTCAAGGGAGGGCTTATTCTCATATACCTTTTGGGTATTTTCTCTCAGCTGTTACTCTTCATTGGATTTGGAGTAGAAATAAATGGGGCTGTGCGCTGGGTCAAATTGGGCCCGATTGTCTTCCAACCATCAGAAATTATACGTCTAGGGCTGATCTGCATGGGTGCTCATTTTCTGGTGAATTGTAGGGAAGATAGGAGAAAGCAGATAGCTTTTTGGATTTTCATGATTTTCCCTCTTTTGCTGATCGTCAAATCCAACATGTCCACTTTCCTCATGCTATTGCTCTTCACATTCCTCTATGCCTGGGTAGGCCGTATGCCTAACCGGGTTTTACTCAAGGCTTGTGGTGCAGCAACAGCTCTCATCATTCTGGCCTTTCTTGCAGTAGTAAGCCTTCCAGAACAGACTATCGCCAAGATTGTACCACGTGCTACTACATGGAAGTCACGTATCAGCATTCATTTGTCCTCTTCTGACTCTACATCTGTACACCTGACCGAAGCTCAACGAGACTCCATGAGGTATGTGATCAACGACGATAATTTTCAAGAGCAGCATGCTAGGATTGCTATTGCCATGGGCAAGGGACCTATCGGAGGACTTCTGGGGCGTGGCCCGGGCAACAGTATAGAAAGAGATATCCTCCCTCAGGCTTTTTCGGACTACATATACACAATCATCATAGAGGAGTGGGGCCTGATAGGAGCTTTTGTAGTGCCTTTCTTGTACCTGATTTTCTTCTTCCGTCTCGGGGAGATAGGTATATCTTGCCGGAGTAAATACAACCGGATGGTACTCCAAGGTATTGGACTGCTCTATGTGCTACAAGCAATACTTCACTTCATGGTGGCTGTGGGAATTGGTCCGGTGACGGGACAGACCCTGCCTTTGGTAAGCCGAGGAGGGACCTCATACATCATTACCAGTATAGCTTTCGGCTTGGCTATCCTTATCTCTGCCATGGAAGAAGAGCGAAGGAGAAGGGAAAAGAATAAGGAGGGAACAGGCTCTTGTATGACACTGCTTGATAGTTCGAGGGAGGAAATCGAGGAATAAGAATTTGCAGAAGAAAGAAAATAATGAAACGAATAATCATTAGCGGAGGAGGCACCGGAGGACATATCTTTCCTGCCATAGCTATTGCCGATACGATCACTAAGAGATACCCCGAAGCGCAGATCCTTTTCGTAGGAGCCGAAGGGCGAATGGAGATGGAAAGAGTTCCGAGAGCTGGCTATGAGATTGTCGGCCTTCCGATCAAAGGGCTGGATCGCAAACATCTTCTCAAGAACTTCAAAGTAGGTATTGATATGCTTCGTAGCTTGAGCCTTGCCAGCAACACAATCAGACGATTCAAGCCAGAAGTGGTAGTGGGTGTAGGAGGATACGCCAGTGCTCCGACTCTGAAAGCTGCCCAAATGTTAGGCATCCCAACTTTGATCCAAGAGCAAAATAGCTATGCCGGGGTGACAAACAAGTTTTTGAGCAAAAAGGTAAAGCGCATCTGTGTGGCCTATCCCGAGATGGAGCGCTTCTTCCCTGCCGACAAGATAATACTCACCGGCAATCCCATTCGTCCAGAGATCGAGATACTCCAAGGAAATCGACAAGAGGCTCTACAATACTTCGGATTGTCACAAGATTCTTCCAAAATCTTATTGGTGATAGGGGGGAGTTTGGGTGCTCGCACAATCAATCTTGCTATCGCACGAGCTTTGCCAAGCATCACTCAAGCTGGAGTTACTCTCATTTGGCAAACAGGCAAAGAGTATATACAGCAAATGCGGAAAGAAGTAGCAGCCGTATCAGGACTCAAAGTGTATATATCCGATTTTATCGATAGAATGGATCATGCCTATACATTGGCTGATTTGGTTGTATCTCGCGCTGGGGCCAGCTCGGTGTCAGAATTGTGTCTCTTGGGTAAGGCTTCCATACTGGTTCCCTCACCAAATGTAGCAGAGGATCATCAGACGAAAAATGCAAAGGCTCTGTCTTCGCGCAATGCGGCTGTGTTAATTACAGACAAAGAAGCTCCAGAGCTATTAGGCAAGACTGCTCTGGATTTACTTGCTGACGCAGAACAATTGTCTCGCCTTTCCGAATCAGCTTTATCTCTGGCACACCGGAAAGCTGCCGATCGCATTGTGGATGAGATTGAACGGGTACTCCTGATCCAAAATAAACCTGAACAAAAGAACCAACCAAACGTAAGTAATGTATAACTTTCGATGTGTGAAACAACCCTTCGCAACACAATGTAACAACATATCCCCCAAACATTACGTCCATTGCTATCAAATAATACAGAGAGAAATCTCATGAAGATGCAGGAATAGCTTCTTCATAGAGTCTCTTCGCTCTCCTACCTAAGACAGAGGAGCTGAGCAATGTGAATGTAATTTTCTCCTGTAGAGACCTTTGCACAGCAATTTGCCTGTATTCATCTGTTAATTCACTGTATAATAGGGAATTATTTCCTATAAGTGAGTACTGAAAACAGAATAATATTCTTCCCATGGCATACCAATCCAAGAACACCGATGAGCATGTAACATTTGCAGACGCACTCCTTTCAAAGCGTTATCTCAAAGACTTCCTCAATCAGATTGACAGGCTTATTGATTGGCGTCCGATTCGGACGCCAATCAACAAGAAATACACGAAGCGACAAAATGCCATCGGTGCTCCTGCTTATGATGAGATTCTCTTATTCAAGATGTTGCTCCTGGAGATATGGTATAACCTCAGTGATTGTGCTCTGGAGGAGCGTATCAATGATTCAATCACTTTTTCCCGATTCTTGGGCTTGAAAATGGAAGAGGTTTCTCCCGACCACAGCACCATCAGTCGATTTCGTTCGGCACTGACCGAACTGGGCCTGATGGACAAACTTTTGGTGCAGTTTAATAAGCAACTTTCCCTCCATCACACTTCGATAAGGGAAGGGGTACTTGTCGATGCAAGCCTTGTGCAGACGCCATATAAACCCAATGGAAGCATTACGATTGAAGTCGCAGACGATAGGGAAGACAATCGGAGCGAGCAGGAAAAAGAGGCGGAGGAGGATTATCAAAAACAGCTTGTCCGTCAGCGTAAAGGGACGGATGAATAAGCACGTTGGGTGTACAAACAAAAGTGTTATCACTATGGATACAAAAAGCATTGTTTGACCAATATTCAAGGCATTGTTCAAAGGGTGATAACGACTGCAGCGAACCGCAGTGATACGAAGGAGCTTAT
Source organism: Porphyromonas crevioricanis (assembly GCF_900476255.1). Taxonomy (NCBI): domain Bacteria; kingdom Pseudomonadati; phylum Bacteroidota; class Bacteroidia; order Bacteroidales; family Porphyromonadaceae; genus Porphyromonas; species Porphyromonas crevioricanis. The sequence goes on along the minus strand of NZ_LS483447.1, from coordinate 583,630 downwards.
TCCGCTATTGGAGAGTATAAACATTCCACAAGGCACAGCCATCCTGGCGGACAAAGGATATGCTTCTCGAGAAAATCGTTCGTACCTGCAAACACATCACCTTCAAGATGGCATTATGCACAAGGCACAACGCAACAGGGCATTGACCGAGCAAGAGAAACAGCGAAACAAAGCAATCAGTCCGATACGGACTACCATCGAACGCCCCTTTGGCTGTATTCGTCGGTGGTTTCATGGCGGACGATGTCGCTACCGGGGGCTTGCAAAGACCCATACCCAAAACATTCTTGAGAGCATCGCCTTTAACCTATACAGAACACCGGGGATAATTATGTCCTCATGTGTAGGATAAGACATAATTACCCTTGCGGAGATCGTTCATGTAGCTCCGCAAGGGTAATTTACAAGCCATTTTATTCCTTGTCCCTTGCTTCCCCCCAAATTCTTCCCTCCTTTTATCCGAAGAATACCTCTTTCCTACATCTCCTTATTTTTCAAAAGTCTCATGTAAATTAAGTAACCGTATCTTACTTACAAGACTTTCGAAAAGGCTCTCCATATGTAGAATAAGCTCCTCTTCAAAAGCGGCTAATTTCTTCTAGAAAAGTCACTAATCTTTCTGTAAAAAGATTAGTGACTTTTCGGAGGCGTATAATGTTCTCTCAATGAAATTCTGCAGATTTTACTCCGCTGAGATCTTATCGGCATACTGCTTCCAGCCTTTCGCTTTCTTATAAGTATCGACGGCTGAGGCCGGCACGCGTATCTGAAAGACGAACGGAGAATTGGTGTACAGCTCTCCTTCCAATATAGGAGGTATCTCTCCTAACATCCTGATTTGGATGATTGCGCTCTTTCCAAGGACACCATTTCCGATAGTTTGGACTCCTTTGGGAAATTCAATGGTACTGAATGTACAATCGGAAAAGACTCCTTTCCCACCTATTTCCTTTAGGCTTTCGGGGAGCTTGATGGAAGGCAGAGCTGCACAACCCAGAAAAGCACCTTCCTCGATTTTGATCACTCCATTGGGGATTGCGATGGTGGGCAATGTTTTACAACCAGATAATGCGAGCTTTTCTATTACCTTCACCGTCGAAGGGATATTAATTGATTGCAAAGCTTCATTCTCTACAAACCAATACCCTAAAGAAGTTATTCCTTCAGGCAACATTACCCGAGTCAGCTTAGAACAATAAGAGAATGCCCCACTTCCAATCTTGGTCGCAGGATTCGGAATAGTGACAGTCTCCAAACCGGAAGATTTGAAAGCTCCCTCTCCGATCTCCTTCAGACCTTGGGGCAATTTGATAGACGCCAAAACGCCACAACTGACAAAAGCAGCTTCGCCGATCTTCTGCAAAGCTGCGGGAAATTCAATAGCTGAAAAATGACATCCAAGAAAGGCCTTTCTGCCTATGACTTGCAACTGATCGGGAAATTCAATCTCTGAAATCCCGCATTTATAAAAGGCGTATTCTCCGATTATTTCCAAGGTCTCCGGCAGAATGACTTTCTCCAAATTGCGAAGCTCGTTAAATGTGGCATACAGTTTACTGTCCTCCCATTCTCCATTGGGGATCATTCTTCCTGTACAACTTTTCAGATTCAAAAAAATGGTCTGATTTTTGATAGAAGCAGCTTTAATAGTGCGCCTTAATTCTCTCCAATTGTCACCACTGTCGAGATTGATGCCCTTGAGACCGACTTTGTATTCCTTGTCAAAAGGTTGCTTTTGGAGCCAGCTATAAAGGTCTTCTATACTGGAAAACACTACAAAATCGCCAGGGATGTCTTCTTTCATCCATTTAGCATAAAGAGTGATATCTGATGTCTGAGTACTCACATCGTAGGGGAAAGAGATTTTTTTACTCAATCCGGCATCCTGATACCATCCATCGAAAGTGTTTCCTGTTTTAACAGGAGCCAAAGGCTCTGTCAAAGTTCCTCCCTTGAGCACCCTATCAACATGATTATCACCCGTTGGCCACGAACCGCCATTAAGTTCCCATGTAACATTCCAATATTCGGCAACAGCCTCTGACTGCCACTTAGCTCGCAGTGTAAAATCTCGTGTTACGGGTGTGTGAAAATCGTATGAACTCGTTCCATCCTCAGACCAACAGACAAAAACAAAGCCGGTCTTTTGGGGAACTATCGAAGGAGCTACAATTGTCTCTCCTTTTGCCACTCGCTGAGCCAGGGGAATAGGCATACCTCCATCTGCATCGAATGTCACAGTGAAATACACTTTTTCCTCTTCGTCCTTGTCTTTCGAACAAGAAAAGACAAAGAGAGAGAAGAAAATGCTCAGTAAATAAATAATAGTTAGTCTTTTGGTCATGGCAATTCTCTTTTTATTTCTTTCGATATTTGTTATCCGCAATTGGCAGACTTTGTACAGTTGCAAGTTTAGCAATTTTTTAGCTGTATCCACTTCCTAAATTAGTCCTGCTCTTCAGAATCTCTCATGGGAAATCCTTTTCAAAAAAAATAAGACACCGAATTCCTCTTTTCTTGCAATAATTCAAGTAAAAAAAACAGACAAAAAAAAGCCAATTCAATCAAAGGAGAGAAATATGCATATCATTTTAATACCATTTCAAAAAACTTCTGATCAACTTGAATACATCACGATAAGAACTATCTATACTAACGCGTATTGTCTTTTTCTCGTCAAACCAGATTTTTATTAAGTTTGCCGAGCAAGGGGTTGCGGTCTTTCTTTGGTGTTTACACTCAGAAGTTTTTAGTGTGAAATTAGATTGTGAGGAAAGTTTTTGTGCGGAATAATATCCGCAGTAGATCTTAGATCTCATATCTTCTTTCTTGTGTAGAGAACAAAGCACAAACAAACAACAGAGACGAGTGTAGAAAAAAATGATGGGCATAAACTCTGCTTAGAAAAACGTATTTAAATAGCGAATAATGCATAAGTTAAACAACAAAATGAAAAACAAAATCAGTTCCGTTCTGCTTGCAGCAGGTCTTATGGTCTTGTCTCTTTTTTCTTGCGACAAGAAGGTAGAGAGTAGTAAAATCAACTTGATAACCAAGAATCTAGAACTTTCAATTGGTCAAACCGCCAAACTCGAAGTCTCAGTAACTCCCACAGGTCCACTTTCTTTCCTCTCTCTTGATGAGTCTATTGCCAGTGTCGACAAAAATGGCATAGTGAAAGCTCAGGGAAAAGGCGAAACCTTTATCCAGGTAAAAGCTTCAAAAGCCCAACCAGAGAGAGTAAAAATAACAGTAAAAGAATGGGAAAGTACCCCTCCCAAGGGATCCGAGCTACCCATAGTAAAACTTTTTTTTAAAGATAAAGAGGAATTAATAGGAGCTGTTGGTCCTCACGAATTAGCCCTCGGTCGCCAACCGGCCTTAATTACCGTTGTCCTGCCTCTCAGTGGTTTTCTAAATAAAGAAAACAAAGTAGTAACAGCCACCATTTACGATCAAAGAAGAGAAAAGGGTACTATGGCTCTAACATTTGCATTCCTACGCAAGAATTGGGATGATCATCCCGAAGTGGCCACCGACTTGGAGAAAATGGGATTTGTAGCCACTTCCAAAGATCCTGTAAAAGGCTTCCTGGATGAACCTTGCTACCAATGGTCTCGCATGGATGGTATAAAAGCTGAGATTGTTGATGACAAATACAGAGAAGAGTTAAACAGCAACTCTCTGCTTATCTTTTACAAGAAAAAGTAGTAGACACCAATAAGCAGCATCAAATGGGAGAAGCAATCTCAGCTCTCCCATTTGAATTTTAAGAAGGTACACTCTCGATAATCCCTTTTAAAGGGAAAGGAAATCTATTCTGGTGAGTGTTTGTATCCAAACTCTATCTTAGTTCCAAGTACAATGAAACAAATTTTATCTTCGGTGCTCTTGTCATTGTTGACTGTGAGTATGCTTTTACTGTCTTCTTGCACAAAAGAAGATAAACCACAACAAAAAGTTGAGATTAAGTTAAATAGCCCTCTGTCAATGACTATAGCAATGGGTCAGTATGTAAAATTGAAAGTTACTACAGAGCCTGAGACCATTCTAAATTGGAGCAGCAAAAACCCAACTGTTGTCAAAGTAAACCAATCCGGCGAGCTTTGGGCTATGCAGGAAGGTGTTACTCAAGTTGTTATTTCAGCAGAAAAGGCCAAAGATGTAGTGATAGATGTAGAGGTAAAAAAATCGGAATTACCTCTACTAAAATTCGTAAAAAACGACTTAGACGAAGACATTGTCTCTTATGAAAAGAATGTTGGTCGTGTTTTCAACCGAGAAATAAATTTCTTAAATAGATCAAGATTCCCTGGGTATTTGAATGTAGATCTACCAACGATCCCCGTGGTGATATATGGTATTGCAAACAAAACACACAAGATAATCATGTGTTATTCCAAAGAAACTTTGGATAGATTTGAGCGCACTGAGAAATTGATGCTTGATGCAGGGTTTGGGAAACCAGAGCGAGTTACTTTGGAACCGGACGGTGATCCTGCAATCAAATGGCAAAAGGGAAATATCGAGGCTATTCTTTTCTCATTTATTCATAAAGAGTATGGAACTAGAACCGTTCTTCAATTTATGGAGGAGGGTCAATACTCCAAGGAAGAGAAGATAGTAGAAGTCCTGCATCCCGTAGTGGAAGATGTCAAAGATTTTCCATCCATGCAAGCTCTAACTGGTTCTTTGGAAGATATAGAATCTTTCGAGAAAGGATTGGGCTTCAGAGAAAGAGGGAAAGCTTCGAACCCTGAAAATCCAGCCTACTATCCCCTTGAGGAAAAAACAATGTTGAGTAATTTTGATGCCGTAATATACATTCGTAAACCTCAACAGCAGAAGGAAAGGCCATACCTAAATACCAGACTCAACTGTTTGGCAAAGGTTGAAGATGTGAAAAATGAGAGCTTCAATAAGTGGATCCGCCTCAACTGTGGAGAAGGAGGAGAATGGAAGCTTAATGCGAATAAAACAAAAGCACAACTACTGACCAAAACCCATTTGCTTGTGGTATACCTTTCCGGAGAGTACATTTTGATGCAAATTTTTGACCCTGCGGTTTTGAATGGAACATCTAAACAACTCACTCTGTAGATATACAAGTAGGGGTACCGAATATTGACATCCGTATTTAATAATCAACTAAAAAGACAATGAGAAAATCATTTAGTATAGCCTTGATGGCAATTGCTTCTGTTTTGCTTCTTTCCCTCTTCTCTTGTGATAAAGAGAAAACAGAAGTGAAGATCAAGTTAGATCAGAAGGAAGTCTCAGTAACAAAAGGACGTACCAAGACTGTTACAGTCACAACCACTCCTCGCACTCCGGTAAGTTGGAAGTCTTTGGACGAAAAGATAGCGAAAGTTTCTGATGGCAAAATTGAGGGAGTTGAGATTGGCGAAACTACGATTATCATTTCTGCAAAGAATGCAAAAGATGTGCAACTCAAAGTGATTGTAAAGCCTCAGGGAACAGTAAATACTGAACTTCCTCTTTTCAACTTCTCTACAAATGACCAGGATCCCAATATCGTCGAGCATGAAGAAGGAGTTGGAAGAGAACACATGTCTAATGTAGATATTTGGGGACAAAAATTCCCTGGCTACGTCAACAAAGACCTGACAATCACGGCTGTTGTTTACGGAATTCGCGCTGCAGGCCGAGACTTGATTCTCTGTCATACAACCGAGACTTTAGCTTCTCAAGCACCAAAAATCAATGAAATGATGGTCGAACAGAATTATCCGGAATCAAGTGTCTCCAGTGATGGCAGTTCACTTATTTGGGACAATGGAGGGCCTGTTTTTGCTCAATTAGAAAAGAACGAAGCACCTGACTACAAGGGCAAATCTACTCTTACTATTTGGAGATACTCCATACACCCTGTAGTAAAGAATGCAAAAGACTTTCCTGATCTCTCTTATGTGAAACTTTCCCCTTCAAACGAAGACAAGAAAAAACTCCAAGAACATGAGAAAAAATTGGGTCTAAGAAAAGAAACTCCTGGAGGAGAATTAGATTACACACTTGAAGGAGAGAAATTTGAGCAAAGTAATATCAGACGAGTTATTTACAGACAAGGGAATATTGCAATAGTGCTCAACTGCATAGAGGATATTCACGATGTAAAGAAACCCGATTTTATAGAATGGCTCAAAATAAATGGAATTGAACCTCAAGAATGGGATTACTCGGAAAAACACAATGCCTATGGTTTCAAATTCGGTGATAAATATTTCTCTATTCTGTATATGAGTGATTTCAGAGGTATAACAATGCTCGTGAATACAACTGGTAATTAACCAACAATAGAGAAGACATAGGAACCTGTTCTCTTAACAAAGAGATGATACACACAAGAGGCTGTGCTGATATTTGGCACAGCCTCTTGTTGTGAAATCATACAATCTGTTCTTTGCAGATGAAAAGTCTCTTTTTTAGCATCTTAATAGTTTTTGGCAGCTTTAGGGGGGGGATAGAAAGGTTTGAAACTGAAGAGGAAGAGAAAGAGAGAGATGACTAGAGCTTAGTTTCGTAATAGTATATTAGTCATTCCTTAAAGAAGTTTTTAAGGAATGACTAAGTAGCTCAAGATCGAAAGAGCAAAAACTGATACAAATAAAAAAGAAGAGGCTGTGTCGAAATATGGTATTCAACACAGCCCCTTTTACTTTATATAAACTTTTGAAGTTATTATGGACTGAATAGTTTCAAAACCCAGACAGGAGATAAGAAAACTACTCTCATATCAAATTTATCAGTGAGCAACAGTCAGTTTGAAAACCTTATCACCAGATATTATTACGTAGTGACCGTCAGAGACTTTTGCAAGATTCAGGCGAGCCAAACCATCGCTATCAGCAACTGTCGTAAGCAAGCATTCAGCATTCATAGCTAAGAGTCTAACCTCTGCGAACGGATATGTTGCAACAATAACATAATCTTGAGCAGGGTTGGGATAAACAGCATAATTGGCGTCTTCAGCAAGCTCGATATCAGATGGTTTCACTCCCGGATAAATTACTCCCTTACCTTGATTTTTGCCATTGCTATAGTCGAGCACTAACCAGTTTTTATCCCCTGCTATTTTCACAGCATCCGTGTTACACACATTTTTCTCTTCTCGATTCAACTTATCCCTGCTTTCTACCACATAAAACTTTCCTTCTTTACCTTTCAACTGATCATACTTCCTCATCGGGAGAGTTCTGACCAAATGCAACATTTCGTATTCGGGGATCTCGTTGAGAAAAACGCGCACATCACGGACATGGGTGTTATTGGAAAAATCTATGGTTCTGACTTTGGTTGCATGACAATCAATCTCTCTTAGATTCAGGCATTGGGAAACATCAACTTTTTCGATTGGATTATTGCTACATTCCAAATTCTTCAAAGAAGAGGATTTGCTCAAATCAAGTTCTTTGATCTTGTTCTTATGACAACGCAAGCTCTCCAAGTTTTCATTGGCAGTCACATCTAATTTTTCTATTTCGTTTTTGTAACACAGCAACACAGAGAGATTAGGACAGTTGGACACATCTAGCTCTGTAATGTCGTTTTCATAACAGTAGAACCATGAGATGTCTCCCTTGATTTTTACCTCTTGGGAATTTAAAGTGTAATTGCAGAATTTTTTGTTTACGAAGCTACTCCCATCAATACCCTCAAATTCCACTTTTCCAGTGGCAATGATGTAGAGGCGAACAAAAACTCCTTCTCCAGGTTGTTTTTTTGTCTTGAAGGAGATATAGTTTTCAGCATGCACTTGGGAAAAACTCAGTGCAGCAAACAGGGCGATAAAAATCACCCCTAAAGAACGGAGAGAGATTTTTTTCATTTCTAATTCCTTTTAGATTAGCAAGATTATATATTCAAAATCACAAAGTATCACATACTGTCGATACTGCCGACCAGGGGAGTCTTTTCAATACTCCGGTCTGTATTTGCCGGCTTTGCTATCGCCCAATATACTCAGATAACTATTGTAACGAGTAGGGGCAATTTTACCCTCCTCAACAGCCTTTAGTACAGCACAATCCGGCTCATGCAAATGCGTACAATTGGCAAATCTGCAATGGGCAGACATTGCAAATATCTCGGGAAAGTAATGAGAGGCATCTGCCTCATCCATCTCTATCGTACCAAAACCTTTGATACCAGGAGAGTCTATCAAATATCCACCCTGCGAAAGAGGGATCATTTCGGAATAAGTAGTGGTATGCATTCCGGTCTGGTGAATATCCGATATGGCAGCAGTCCGCAAATGAAGTCCCGGAACAAGGGCATTGATAAGCGTACTCTTACCCACCCCAGAATGTCCACTGACAAGAGTTATACGCCCTGTCATGTGCTGCCCTAAATCTTCTATTCCTTCTCCGGTGACAGCAGAGGTGGCAAAACAGCGATAACCGATATTGCGGTATAAATCAAGCAGATACTCAAGAGCCTCCTGCTCCGGCTCTGCGTAGTCGTCTATTTTGTTGAAAACCAGCTCCACCGGTACAGAATAGGCCTCGGCCGTAGCCAAAAATCGATCAATGAAAGTTGTAGACGTTTCCGGTCGTGCCACAGTACAGACCAAAAGGGCAGCATCCAGATTAGCTCCCAGTATATGAACCTCTTTGGAAAGGTTGGAAGCTCGCCGAATGATATAGTTGCGCCGTGGCAATATTCGTCTGATATAGCAGACCGCATCATCCTCCGTAGTAGAGCGAGGATCAACCTCAACCCTATCTCCCACAGCGATGGGATTGGTAGAACGTATTCCTTTTAGGCGCAAACTACCCTTGGCCCGGCAATCTAATTGAAGCCCGTCATCCGTCAGCACAGTGTAGTGGCTGCCGGTATTGCAAATCACCAAACCTTGGAGCATAGCTGAAGAAAAAGAAGCAGGGAGGCCAAGGCCTTTCACCTCTCTTGCCCTGCTTCGATCTCGTGTCAGACAGTCATTATTTCTTTTTCTTTGTCAGCGAAGATTTCATCGATCTTCTTGATATAGGCATCATGCACTTTCTGAGCTTCGGATTCGGCATCTTTGGCCACATCTTCCGGAGTAGAATCTGCCTTGACTGATTTCTTGATCTTGTCTATAGCATCACGTCTGGCATTACGTACACTTATCTTAGCATCTTCGGCTTCTGTCTTTATCTGTTTGACAAGCTGCTTGCGTCTTTCCTCGGTAAGAGGAGGGATTCCCAAGCGAATCAACTCTCCGTTGTTTTCGGGTGTAATACCCAATGGAGAATCGATGATAGCTTTCTCTATATCCCGAATGATTTTCTTTTCCCAAGGAGTAATCACAATGCTGCGTGCATCGGGAACAGTCACCGTAGCAACCTGAGTCAGAGGAGTTGGAGCACCGTAGTACTCTACCATAATCCCATCCAAAATTTTAGGGTTTGCCTTACCTGCCCTAATACGAGCAAGGGTTTCTTCGAGGTATTCTACTGCATCTTGCATACCCATCCGGGCTTCGGAGATGTATTCTTGAATATCCATATACGTATTTAGTTTGGTGTGTTTATTCCTTGTTGTTAGCGAACGATAGTCCCTATAGCTTCTCCTCTAAGTACAGCCTGCAAATTGCCGGGTTTGTCCATATCGAAGACAACGATAGGTAGAGCATTTTCCCTGCACAAAGTAGAAGCCGTAAGGTCCATTACCTTGAGCTTTCGCTCGTATATTTCATCATAGCTGATGGTATCGAATTTCGTGGCAGTAGGGTCTTTCTCCGGGTCAGCGGTATAAATCCCATCCACTCTGGTCCCCTTGAGCATAGCATCGGCTTCGATCTCTATTCCTCTGAGGGCCGCACCTGTATCCGTGGTAAAGTAGGGATTTCCAGTTCCGCAGGAAAGTATCACTACATGCCCCTGACGCAACAAACTGTCTGCTTTCCATTTGCTGTAGAACTCACCCACCGGCTCCATACGCACAGCAGTCAGCACATCTGCATGCACACCTGCATGCCTCAGAGCCGAGCAAAGAGCCAAGCTATTGATCACGGTCGCCAGCATACCCATTTGATCTCCACTGTACCTATCAATACCGGTATAGGTACCGGTCACTCCACGAAATATATTACCACCCCCTATTACAATAGCAATCTCTATGCCCCTCTCATGGGCTTCCTTAATGTCTTGCACATAGGCACTCAATCTATGGGCATCTATACCATGCTTGCCGGAGGCTGCCAAGGACTCTCCGCTTAATTTGAGTAACACACGGTGATAAGGCTGGTTGAGAGTGTTCATTGTTAAATGTTTTGTTTACGCTTCTACAAAGATAAACGAACCCAAGAGCTATACAAAGCTACTCTATACTACACTCCGCAAAGATACCCCTACCTCAACTCCAGCACCCGACTTCCATCTGCCTGCTCACTGATATGTATCCTCACAGTATCATCCGGCAAGATTGGCTCCAGAACCTCCGGCCATTCGATAAAACATATTGCACCGGAAGCAAAATAGTCTTCCGCCCCGAGGTTGAGAGCATCCTGTACTTGCTCCAGACGATAGCAGTCGAAGTGATAAATTGTCTCTCCTGTTGGTTCACTTCGGTACTCATTAATAATGGAGAATGTCGGACTATTGATCACATCTTTCACACCGAGGGCTTCACATACGGCCTTAATAAAGGTCGTCTTGCCTGTCCCCATAGGAGCATAGAAAGCAAAGACTCTCCGAGAGCCTATTTCGGAAGCAAACTGATTCGCCACCAGGGAGAGATCCTCGAGGGTATGGATTGTATAGCTGGTTTTCATTTTAGATTTCTACTTGGCTTGCATATCAACTACCGGGATAAGCAATTCTTCGAGCGATATACCGCCATGCTGAAAGGTACCCTGGTAATACTGCACATAGTGATTGAAATTATTGGGGTAGGCAAAGAAGTCACTGCCCGTGGCAAATATGTACTTGCCCGACAGGCCGGGTCTAGGTAACCCATACTGCTCCGGTTTGAGGATTTCATATACTTCTTTTTCCTTGTATGTCAGGTTCTTGGCCGCCTTGTATCGCAGATTGGTGTTGAGACTTCGATCTCCTATCACTTTTAACGCTTCGTGTACACGTATGGTGCCGTGATCAGTGGTAAGGATGACTCGTGCCCCTTGCTGAGCAATGCGTTTGAACATCTCCATGGCAGTAGAGTGCTCAAACCAGCTCTTGGTAATAGAGCGATAAGCAGCTTCCGAGCCGGCCAGCTCCCGCATCATCTTGCTTTCTGTACGAGCATGCGACATCATATCCACAAAATTGAGTACGATCACATTCAGGTCATACTGTTTCAGGCTATTGATTCGTCCGAGAAGTTTCTCTCCAAAAGCCGTATCATAGACTTTGTGGTAAGAGAAAGAATAGTTTTTACGATATCGCTGCAGAAGAGCCGAAAGCAACTGTTCTTCGTATTGATTCTTACCCTCTTCACTCTCCTCGTCTATCCACATATCAGGATACATTCGGGCAATGTCGGCCGGCATAAGCCCTGCAAAGATTGCATTGCGTGCATAATGCGTTACCGAGGGGAGTATTGAGCAATAGAGATCCTCATCGAAGCTATAGTAAGGAGTGAGCAAAGTCTTGACTGCTTCCCATTGATCCAGACGAAAGTTGTCGATCAATATGAAGAAAACTTTCTCGCCTGCATCTAACAGAGGTAACACTTTAGTTTTGATAAGCTCGGAGCTCATCAGAGGCCGCCCCTGTCCTGCCATCCAGTTCGCGTAATATTCTTTAACAAACTTAACAAACTGCAAATTGGCCTCTCGTTTTTGCATCTCAAGCATTTCAGCCATATCGGGAGCCGATTGCTCCAACTCAAGATCCCAGTAGACAAGTTTCCGATACAATTCTTTCCACTGCTCCATACTGTTGCAGTCGGATATCTGTACAGACAAATCGGAAAAATCCTGACGGTAGCTCTGTATGGCCGACTCATTTTTGAGAGTATGCTCATGCACATGTTTTTTGAGAGAAAGCAAAAGCTGGTTAGGGTTGATCGGTTTGATCAGGTAATCCGAAATGCTACGACCTATGGCTTCATTCATGAGTTGCTCCTCTTCGCTCTTGGTCACCATAACGACTGGGATATGAGCTTTCAAGGCTTTGATCCGAAGCAGAGTTTCCAATCCGGTAAGTCCGGGCATCATCTCATCCAGAAATATAATATCATAGTCCTGCTCACGCAGGGCTTCCAAAGCATCAAGACCGCTATTTACAGCTGTAACATCATAGCCTTTAGCTTCGAGAAAAAGGATGTGTGGACGCAGCAAATCTATCTCATCATCCGCCCACAATATGCTGTATCTTCTCATAGGAAATTCGTTTTATCTACTCCGCTCAAAGGTACAAAAGAGCAGAGACCTCCCAACTTCTCGATTGAGGCTCCTAACAAAATCGATCAGAGAGAAATAGGAAAGCAAGTTGGAGATGTACTCCATAGGTCGCATTTTGTAACTTTGCCGGCACCATGTACAATGTGAAAGAAATACGCCAACAATTCCCTCTGCTGAACCGACTTGTCAGCGGTAAGCCCTATATATATATGGACAATGCAGCCACAACGCAGAAACCACAATCTGTGTTGGATGCAATTACAGAGTCATACAGCTGCTACAATGCCAACATCCACAGGGGAGTGCATTACCTCAGCCGAATGGCTACCGAGAGACATGAGCAGGCCAGACAGCGGATTGCGACCTATCTGAATGCAGCCGATTCCTCCTCTATTTTGTTTGTTCGAGGAACGACCGAAGCAATCAATCTGGTGGCCTCCTCTTATGGGAAAGAGCACTTTAGCCCCGGTTCGGAGCTAATCCTGAGCACAGCCGAGCACCACTCCAATATCGTTCCATGGCAATTAGCAGGAGAACAAGTGGGGCTCAAACTGCGAGTCATTCCCCTCTTAGAAGATGGTTCGTTGGACTTGGCCACCTACGAAAAACTCATCTCTCCTCAAACCGCAATGGTCGCCATTGCCGGTATCAGCAATGTGCTCGGCATTGTCAATCCAGTAAAACAAATGATAGAGATCGCTCACCGACACAAGGTACCGGTGTTGGTGGATGCAGCCCAAATGATTGCCCACAGTAGAGTGGATGTACAAGACCTTGACTGTGACTTTTTGGCCTTTTCTGCACACAAAATTTACGGTCCTAACGGATTAGGAGTCCTCTATGGAAAAAAAGAGCTGCTCGAAACGATGCCTCCCTACCAAGGAGGGGGAGAAATGATTGCCAAGGTAAGTTTCGACAAAACAACTTACAATGAGCTCCCCTACAAATTTGAAGCAGGAACGCCCGACTATGTAGGGTCTGTAGCATTGTCCGCAGCACTGGACTTTGTGGAGGAGTTGGGGATCGAGTCCATAGCCCGGCATGAAGCTGAGCTATCCCATCAAATCATAGAGGGGCTTGAGCAGATAAAGGGAATTCGCTTTCTGGGGACAAGCCGGGAACGAGCCGGTGTTATTTCTTTTCTAATCGGGGATATTCATCACTACGACATGGGGATGCTGCTTGATCAGCAAGGTGTTGCCGTTCGCACGGGGCATCACTGCGCCCAGCCCCTGATGGACTATTTTGGTCTGAGCGGCACTGTGCGCGTCTCTGTCGGCCTCTACAATACGGAGGAAGATGTGCAGGCTTTCTTGAAAGCCATAAAGCGGACCGTCACGATGTTTTGAATCAGAGATCCAAAATGCTCCGATCTCGCTATCAACCGGGTACAGGTTCCGAGTGTGGATGTGACGAGGCCGGCCGTGGCTGTTTGGCTGGACCGGTCTTTGCCGCAGCGGTTATCCTGCCTCCGGACTTTTCTTGCGACCTGCTCAATGACTCGAAAAAACTTTCGGTCAGAAAACGGGAAGCTCTAAGAGTTTTGATTGAACGCGAAGCCCTCGCTTGGTCTGTGGCCAGCGTCTCGGCTGAGGAGATAGACCAAATCAATATCCTGCGAGCCTCTTTTCTGGCTATGCACAGGGCAATTGCCTCTCTTAGCATTTCTCCTGAACTCCTTTTGATAGACGGGAATCGTTTTGAGCCATTCGGAAACCTTCCTCACTATTGCATAGTACATGGTGATGCTCTCTATCAGAGCATCGCAGCCGCCTCCATTTTAGCGAAGACACATAGAGACAGCTATATGCAAGAAGCCGCCTTGCGTTTTCCCGGCTACGATTGGGAGCACAACATGGGCTACCCGACTAAGACCCATAGAGAAGCGATCGCACGGCTGGGAACGACACCTATTCATCGACTTACTTTTCGCCTTCACTGACAGACTGCCCTGGATATCGACAGTAACATAGCGAGAGCCATGTTGTACAACAGTCTCTAAAGGATTGAGTATCCATGGGCTAAGGGTCGGTTCTTTCGCAAGTTTAGCTTAACTTTGCTCCATCAAAGCTGGTGCTATGACGCAAGAGGAGCAGTACGATGTAAAGAGGCTTGGCGACAATGTTGCCCGTCTCATGGATCTTGTACGTACTCAAACAGCACGGATAGAGCAGCTCGAAGCAACCATTCGGGAGCAGGAAGAGCGCATAAAGGTAGCAGAACTGCAATGTGCAGTAGCCAAGGGGAAATCCGAGACCTTGCTTACCGCCCGAGCCATAGCCACAAGCCAAGAAGAAATAAAGCAGACCAAACAGCGTTTGGACTGCCTGATAGAAGATATAGATAAGTGCATAGCACTACTTGAAACAGAATAATGGATTCGACAGAAGGCAGACAACAGAGCATTACCCTCATTGTGCAAGGCATACGTCTGCCATTGGTCGTGGATAGCAGGCTGGAGCCATGCTATCGTATGGCTGCTGCTGAGCTCAACGCTCGCATAGAATCTTACAAGGTGCAATATGGGCAAAGTGATCGCATTTCTCCCGAAGACTATCTTGCCATGGCGGCTCTGGATAGGTCTTATTACTTGCATCGCACTCGTAAGGAGGTGGATACAGCCCCTCTTATGGAAGAAGTCAGACGTCTTAATAGCTCAGTAGAGGAGTTTTTACGCCAATACCGCTAACAAAAGTCTGTTCATCCCGCGCTTGTTCGACTGTCTATACTCTCTCCTACTCTTTCTTCTTGTCCTTGATAGCTTGAGACATACCACCGATGGGGGGTGTGTCTTTGTTGTATGATTTTTAAACGAATAGCTAAGAATAATGGCAGTAGAAAGCACAACCTTGATCATAGCGATCATGACTTTTTTGCTGGGCCTGGTCGTAGCCTGGGCCGTGCAGCGATCTCTTTTGAAGCAAAAGGCCGCTAAAAGATTGGCCGAAGCAGAAAGAGAATCGGAAGTTATCAAACAGAAAAAACTCCTCGAAGTAAAGGAACGGTTTATTCAGCTCAAGTCCGATCTGGAGAAGCAAGTCAATCAGCGTACAGCCAAGTTGCAACAGTCCGAGAGCAAAATACGCAATAGAGAGCGCAACCTCGTGCAAAAGCAAGAAGAACTTGCAAAGAAAAACCAAGAGTTAGATACCATTCGGGAAAATCTGACAGCCCAAATGGGTATTCTCGACAATAAGCAGAAGGAGCTTGACGATCTGTCACGTAGACAAAGAGAGCAGCTGGAGTCTCTCTCCGGAATGTCTGCCGAGGAAGCAAAGAACTACTTGGTAGAAAATCTGAAAGATGAAGCCAAGAATGAGGCCTCCGGCTATATCAATGATATCATCGAAGAAGCCAAAATGACGGCAAACAAGGAAGCCAAGCGCATCGTGATACAAAGCATACAGCGAGTGGCTACTGAAACTGCCATCGAAAACTCTGTAACAGTCTTCCATATAGAAAATGACGAGATCAAGGGTCGGATCATCGGACGTGAGGGACGCAATATCCGGGCCTTGGAAGCTGCTACCGGTATAGAGATCATTGTGGACGATACACCTGAGGCGATTGTGCTCTCCGGCTTCGATCCGGTACGCAGAGAAGTGGCTCGTCTGGCCTTACACCAACTGGTACAGGATGGACGCATCCACCCGGCACGCATCGAAGAGGTAGTAGCCAAAGTGAGAAAGCAGATAGAGGAAGAGATCATAGAGACAGGTAAGCGCACAATGATCGACCTCGGTATCCACGGTCTGCACCCCGAGCTGATACGTCTTGTCGGTAAAATGAAGTATCGCTCTTCCTATGGACAAAACCTTCTCCAACACTCCCGAGAAACAGCCAATCTATGTGCAGTGATGGCTTCAGAATTGGGGCTCAACCCAAAGAAAGCCAAGCGAGCCGGCCTGTTGCACGACATAGGTAAAGTGCCAGATGACGAACCCGAATTGCCACATGCTCTGCTGGGGATGAAGCTCTGCCAGAAATACAAGGAAAAACCGGATATATGCAATGCTGTAGGTGCACATCACGATGAAACCGAGATGACCTCTCTATTGGCACCTATCGTGCAGGTGTGCGATGCCATCAGTGGTGCTCGCCCCGGTGCACGTCGTGAGATTGTCGAGGCTTATATCAAACGTCTCAACGACTTGGAGCAGTTAGCTCTCTCCTACCCCGGTGTAATAAAAACGTACGCTATTCAGGCCGGTCGTGAGTTGCGTGTGATAGTAGGGGCCGAACATACCGATGACAACTCGATTGCGACCCTATCCAACGAAATTGCAAGGCGCATACAAGAGGAAATGACCTACCCGGGACAGGTCAAGATTACCGTTATACGCGAAACTCGCTCAGTGAGCTACGCCAAATAAAAAGGAGGAGAAAAGCAGAATCTTTTCTTTTCGTACAAAAAAAGCGAGGCGGACAAGAAAATGTCCGCCTCGCTTTTTTATTGTGGGAACCTTTGATCCGGGTTATCAGGAGTCTCAGCCGGCAATGGCTTTTTCCAGATTACCAAGCAGGCTGCTGGCTCCGATACGCATCAATTCCGGAGTGAGCCATTCTTCGCCCAACACCTCACGAACAATAGCATAATACTTCACAGCCTCTTCAGCCGAACGGATACCACCGGAGAATTTCACCCCACAGCGTTTGCCATACAGCTGGTAATATTGCTTAAGTACCGAACACATCACATAGGCAGCCTCAAGGCTGGCTCCGGGATATTCTTTGCCAGTAGAAGTCTTGATAAAGTCCGCGCCGGAGAAGAGCGAAAGGATCGAAGCCTTGCGAATGAGTTCGGCAGTCTTGAGTGCCCCTGTCTCCAAAATCACTTTGAGATGTGCATTCCGGCAAGCTGTCTTTTGCTCTTCTATCTCATTAGCGGCCGTTTCGTAGTCGTCAGACAAGAATGCTCCCATATTGAGCACAATATCCACTTCATCGGCTCCGTCACGTACGGCCAGCGATGTCTCAGCCAACTTGACTTCGATAAAACTTTGCGAAGCCGGGAAACATCCACTCACACAAGCCACACGCACACCTCCAGCCGTGAGGGTCTCGCGCACGGTCTTGACAAAGTTGGGATAGACACAAATAGCTGCCACAGAGGGGATCGTGGGGTCTTGTCCATCTTTGTCGTTTACCGGTTGTACAAAACGTGCAATGTGCTCCTCCGTATCAGCTCCATTCAGACTTGTCAAGTCTATCGTTCCGATGAGGAATTTCATCACTTCTTTCGTATTGTACTTATCGTAGTTCTCGGATACGATTTTGTCTACAGCGGTCTTTACAGCCTCGTCTGTCATTGACTCAAATTTGGCAAAAGCCTCGTCGTATTTACTCATAATTCAGTTTGAAATATTTATTCGTTATCTAAGTTTCGGGTTATTCTTGTGCCGCTCAATGTCTCGAGAGGTCTTTTTCTGCATATTAGCTCGCAGGGCATCACTCATATCTATACCACACTGGTTGGCCAGACAAAGCAAGACCCACATCACATCGGCCATCTCGTCTGCCAAAGCCCGAGGATCTTCACCTTCTTTCAGAGACTGTTCACCATATATCCGAGCCATGAGCCTGGCCACCTCACCCACCTCCTCAGTCAGGATTGCCATGTTTGTCAGCTGATGAAAATAGCGTTGCCCATAGGTCTTGATCCACTGATCCACCAGAGCTTGCATCTCTCGGATGCCTATCTCCGGCTCTTGCCCTTGGGGCAAAGACTGTGTATCGGGGTTGTTCATAAGTCTGTATGAGTGTCTAAAAGGATTGTTACCGGGCCATCATTGCAGAGGCTAACCTGCATATCAGCTCCGAATTGCCCCGTGGCCACTGGTCGGGCGAGAAGTTCTGTACAGCGTTGGCAAAAGTATTCGTAAAGAGGGATCGCAAACTCCGGACGGGAAGCTCGAATGTAAGATGGTCGATTTCCCTTCCTTGTGGAGGCCATAAGCGTAAACTGGCTCACGACAAGCATTTCTCCGTGCGTATCAAGCAGGGAAAGATTCATAACACCTCGCTCGTCATCGAATATCCTTAGCTTGACCAATTTTTCGGCCAAAGCATCAGCATCGGTCTGTCTGTCGGCATCTTCTATGCCTATCAGTACCAGCAACCCGTGACCTATACGCCCCACCTCATTACCCTCCACACAGACTTGGGCATGGGACACTCTTTGCACAACTATTCTCATGGCTTAGTTTATTCGGTTCTGCAAAGGTAAACGTTTCTATTTACTTGGATTGGAGGAGGGTTTATCCTCTATTGAGACAACAGGTTTGAAATAAGCCTCAAAATATGCCTCACTGCATAGAGCCCCAACAGAATCGGTATGAAGGTTTTGTATAATGAGGGATTTTATTCCGCAGCAATCTCGAAAAGAGCTGTCATTTTCCGCGACTTAGATTGACAAACTTTGTAAATTCTATTCTCAACAAAAACCAGAAAAAACGGAAGAAAAATAGGCCATAGAAACAAGTGGATGTACTTCTCTTTTATGGGCTTTTACTGACCTCCCAGAATGCCGATGAATAGGGCATTCTGGGAGGGTCAAAATTCTCTCCTGAGAGATTTTTTGCTAACACAGGAGAGAGCAATTTTTTCCTCAGGAGAGAATTTTCGTTCTCTCCCGTGTTAGCAAAAAACAGTTCCTCTCAACATCAAAAAGGGAGGGAAAAATCTGGCTAAAAACCCTCCAATCCGAACAAAAAAGTACCTTGGAAAAGCAACAAAACAACACATAAACAAACAAAACAATCGACTTGGATATATCTCAAGATTACCACATTCTGCAAAACCCAACAAAGGGATTACCGAAACAATCTTTTGGATACACCAAAAGCAAATGGTACAGGCTCTGCACTATTGGAGGCAAAATATCTTAGTTTTGAGAACTAATTAAGCGTCATAGGTATGCAAAATCTAAATTCGGAGATATTGGAGGAAAAATTTGAGACCTTTCTTTCTTGTGTAGACGATTATGTGGAAAACTTACAACTGAGAGCCAAACGAAAAGGGATTTATTTGGATGTGAGTTTGGATAATCTATGCGAGCTCGAGAAATATATCGTCCAAAATGATGTTTCCGTAGATAGTGATGAGTATAACGATTGTGCCGCATATCTGGGGGAAGTGGTCAGAAAAGAATTTCAAGGGAAATGGATTTGTAATCTTGATAAGGAAGACAACTCCTTGTATTACGGATTCCCCGTAATACAAGGGCATGCTCCAAACAACGTTTTATTTTCCCCTTTTCACGTTGTTAAAGCCTTTGTACTGAGAAAAAAAGAAAACCTGTTCATTACAGCTATCAAGAGCCAGATCTATCCTGCAACAATCGACTGGAGCAAATTCTCTGTTGAAGATCAGGAGTCGCATAGCTAAGTCCCTGCAAAAAACAGACTTCTTCCATCCAGATAAATCATACTATCACTATGGACATAGATATGCTTAAGGGGAGCAAAAGAGTTTGAGTATGCTGTAATACAAGCCTGACTAATTCTCGAAATTATTCAGTCAGTACAGCAGGACAATAAAGAAAAGATTATGAGTACAGTATCGGAAATTTATAGCAGGATTGGCCAAAGAATTGTCGATTCAATTGGATGCAAATGGCTTACTGCTACTTTGCACATTGAATACATCGGAGGGGTTAAGACCTTTTTGGAATACCAGACAGACAATGGAGAGGTCGAAAATACAGTTTTGCAGGATAGCTTCAAGAATATGAGGGATATAAAGGAGCTAAATGCTATAATGACAGCGGAGAACGACAAAAATAAATGGAACAAAGCCATATTTACAGTTACTCCGGAAGGGAAATTCAATGTAGAATTTATTTGGGATCAAAAACTCCAGAATAAAATTGAGGAATTAACAAAAGAGTAGCCACTCAAGCGAGAGGCTGATGAACTGAAAAAAGAGACTGTGCAAAGAGGTCTAAAAAAGAATTCTTTCAGAGTATGCCGAAGAATGTGATAGAAGGTAACAAAAAGGCTCCCTTTCCTATGTTGGAAAGGAAGCCTTTTCAAGCGTGCCCGGAGCCGGGATCGAACCGGCACGATATTGCTATCATTGGTGTTTGAGACCAACGCGTCTACCAATTCCGCCATCCGGGCGATGAGTCTTTTTGATCGGCGTGCGTGCAAAGGTAAGCATATTTCTATATTTTGCAAGACCCGTACCTTAATCAATGCTGGCTGTCTTATTGGGTCATAAAAGCAACACAATGGGCAAACAAAAAAGGACTGAGGCAAAACCAAATCCTGACATACGGCTCTCTATGATTTTGCGTCGGAAAAACTCCAATAGAGTGTACCCGAGGAGCTATCCTCGTGACTAATAAGAGAATAACTCCATACCCCACAGACTATCGGCAAAGTGGCCACCTCAACTACTTGTCGAATCAACTTATTTTCCCCATCTTCACGGACGATCAGAGTTTGTATAGATAGGGTAATTCTTATTGCAGACTATGCAACACAGAGAAACTACACTGCACCGCGACACTACCGGGAACCGGCTTGCCAAGCCGGGTTCCAAGGCTGATGGGCTCTTTTACCATCTCTCTTCAGGAAGAGGGGAATACAGCCTCATTACTCTGATTTTTAATCTATTATCCCTATTATCTGGTATATACTCTCTACTCTCCTACTATGCCGATGAGCTCGCCAAGCTCATAGTCGGACGTATGCCGATGTTCTCTCCGCCATCATCTATCACCGGTGGTGGCTTTGTCGTACATAATCATTATCACAAATCCAGTATGCTACACATTTTACCGAGTAGGTGGAGCAGCATCGCTATGCACATGGTCATAGGAGTATCGCTGCCATTTTTTGTCGAGGCTTCTCCCGCCTCTTTTGTTTCGGGTTATAGCAACAATGCTGTGCCCCAGTCCGATAGTATCTCTTACCTCCGAGAAGCTAAGGGGAACACTACCGGTGTGACCTATGCGCACCCGGCTGTGCTGAGCAATCTTGGCACGAATAGTATGGAGAATAGAGCCGTGTGCAATCTACTGACAAAACACAAAGAGATCAACCAAGGGGCACATATATTGGCCTCTTCGGACAAACCGGTCATTTTCATCGGATCTTCCACCGGGACTCCGACAGCATGGCACTGGACTGCACCCGGAGCCAAGAACAGCCCTCAGGAGGGAGCAAAAGCGAACTTTGAATACAGCACCCCGGGAATTTACGACTATCCTACTCTGGAAGTGAGCACAGCGCAGGGGACGGAGTCTTACAAGGCTGATCTGAAACTGAAGGTAGGTGGTACCTCGGAAGTGACAACGATAGATATGAGGAAGTGGGAGGATACCTACCTACTTGGGACACTCCATTACGAGGGCGGAGCCGATGTGGGAGGCTATGTAGGCGGCACCAATAACATGAACATTGAAGGCTTTGGCAACCTTTTTATGTTCGGTACCGATGATGCCTATATGGATGGGGTAAATGTATACCTACATCACAAGCCAACGAAGTTCAAAGAGGGAGCCAAAATCCTGATGCGCGTATGGCTATCGAAAGTCACGAGCGATGATGTTACCTTCACTTACCTGCCCATAGAAGCCGCCTTTATGAAAATGGAGGATATCAAGGCTGATGGCGAGGATGGAGCATGGGCATTGACTACAGAAGGAGCTGTGGCTTCATTCAAGTTCGAGACTCCGCTCGACCTCAATGGCAAGCCAATTATCTTCATCTCTATCGAGGGCTTTAGCAATGATCCTAAGACAGAGGATTTCTGCCTGTTAATGGATGTCAAAGGGAGGCAATTAGATGATGTACAAGCCAGCAACAGATTGGCACACAATTCCTTTGGGAAGCTCAAGGGTGAAGAAGACTACTTACGCCCCATTAGCCACTATGGGGGAGGGTTCGGCAGCTTTGCTATTTGCCCCATTGTGCGTATCGCCGAGACGATAGACGACGGTGTCGAAAAGGTAAGACCGGCCGACTCTTTTGATGCACATGTGCAAGAAGGCGGTGCGCTGCAAGTGTTCTCTGCACAAGCAGGGAGTCTGAGCATTTTCGACCTCCGAGGAGCCATCGTGGCTACACAGCAGATAGAGGCTGGGCAAACTCTCATAGACCTATTGTCCTTGCCTATGGGAATATACCTTGTCAAGGGTCCTAATGGCGTTGGCATCAAAATCATCAAACAATAATCAGTACACCAAATTCATAATGTTATGAGAAGAATATTTCAACTACTATCGCTGATTGTAGCTGGTACACTACTTGCTATCAATAGCTATGCCGATGAAAGACAGTGGAAGTTTGTCACAACAGGTGCAAGTAGCACCTATGCTATCGACAAGGAGGGTTCCCTCTGGTCTTGGGGCTGGAACTCGAGTGGTGAATTAGGTATCAACATCAAGGAAAAAGAAAAAGTAAGCACTCCCACACAAATAGAACCCGGTAGCACCTGGGTCTATGCTGCTGCCGGGCAGGCACGAGCCTATTTCATTAAGAGCGATGGCACTCTCTGGGCTACGGGAGACAACTCCAAAGGAGCACAGGGAGTAGGAGACGGACAGTCGCACCAGAAGCCTACACAGATAGGTACCGACAACGACTGGAAGGTCGTCGCTACCTCTCATTTCTTCGGCTATTTCGCCTTTGCTATCAAGACCAATGGTACTCTTTGGGCTTGGGGTGAAGGAGAAACCGGAGCCTTAGGTACCGGAGCGTATAAGAATGTATCCAAACCTGTGAAAATAGGGAACGACACTGATTGGGCGCAGATCTCTTGCGGAGCATCGCATGTCATGGCTATCAAAAATGATGGTTCTCTTTGGATGTGGGGATGGAATCAACACAACTCTCTTGCCGATATGGCTACGCATGTCAAAGTACCCACAAGGTATGGTATGGAGACAAATTGGGAGAAAGTCTTTGCCATAGAGAACTCTTCTTATGCAGTCAAAAAAGATGGCACTCTCTGGACTTGGGGACAAAACGAGAACAACAGCCTCGGGCTAAACCTCAACTTAGATCAAGAAGGCAATACAGTGAAAACGCCTCGACAAGTTACTGCTATAGAAGGTCGTGTACTCTTCATCTCAGGATGCGCCGAAGCCAAAATCGTTGGTGTAGGAGAAGCAGACAAGGCCAGCAAAATCTTCGCTTGGGGCAAGAATATAGATGGAGCACTCGGTGATGGCAAAGGCGTAGCAAATAGCTCCAGTGATATCCCTGTGGAATACACGCCTGTAGAAGTACTGTTCCCCAAGCAAGGGTTAAATTTCACCATGATAGGGTCTGGCCAGGCCTACACAATGGCTCTTGCTGACAATGGCGAGCTCTATGCGTGGGGTAGAAATAGAGGAGGAGAGCTGGGTAATTGTGTTGAGGAAGAATTCATGACTTTCGAGAGTAAACCAATACTCGTAGGAGTCAAGAATGATGATATAGAGGAGCAACTGACTTTCGACGCAAACAATATCCCGTCAACTCTGCCTAAAGCAAAAAAGATCATCCTTACGGGCACTTGGGGCACAGCAGACTTCTCCAAGTTGAGTACCACTTTGGGTAATAATGTCGGTATCCCACCTGTGGGAAACAATACCCTCGAAGAGGTTGATATGAGTGCCATAACTCTGAAAGAGAATACCTCTCTCTATGTCTCTGTCGGTATCTCTAATGCAGGAGTCTTTAAGGGCTGCAAAGCTCTCAAAGTAATCAAGATGCCCTCTCGGGAGGAGTGTGCGAAATTCTCGAACCTGAAGGATGCCTTCTGGCTCTGTACCTCGTTAGAGACGATCGACTTAGCTGGGTGTAGCAACGTCACATCATTGGAGAATACTTTCTCCAACGCCACTGCCCTCAAGCAGGTGAATAACCTGAAAGACTGCGTCTCCGTCACCAATACGAATGATGCCTTCTATATGTGTACAGCTCTTGAGAAGATTGAATTGCCAGCCATCCCTCTCTTGGGAGAGTCCATGTTTGGCGATTGTACTGCCCTCAAGACAATCGACTGGACCGAATATAAAGGGACAACAGCTCCAAAGTTCAACCCCAAGACTTTCAGAGGTCTTATTGATGACCCAAAGGTGATGAAGGGTATTAGCTTGGTCGTGCCTGATGCAGCTTTCGACTCATTTACGGCCGATGAGAAATGGAACCAACTGACTATTGTCAAAGCATCGGATTATCTCGGAATTGATAGTCTGGATCGCAGTCAGATTGCCATAACAAAGACAGGATCACAATATAGGATCACAGGCCTCAATGCAGGGATACCCTACTATCTGTATAACCTCTCGGGGAGCCTACTCCAAAAAGGGGCTACTCCTACCTCGGGAGATCTGGTATTCGATGTACAGGAAACAGTCCTAATCTTACAAGTAGGGACACACAGCATCAAACTACTGTGATTCATCGGGCGCAATCAAACAGAAAGAAAACCGATTTATAGCTTTTTAGTCTCTCAAATACGAGATTAAAACAAACAAGAGAGGGGGGGGGAGAGATGCAGACCTACATATAGGATGCAGCCTCTCCCCCTCTTCTTTTGCCCAAAGAGAACTGCTGCATAACGCAAACAACTGCATTATTTTCGACATTCGAGCCTGGTCCTCTGTGATAGAAAGGCCCCTAAAGGAGGACGCTCCGAAACCTCCTCCGAGCTATACCAATGGGTCACATCGAAACAAAGAGCTAATTTTGGGAGATGACAGCCCGTGTCTCCTCAAAGGAGATGTGTGTCAATCCTAATTAGCAACAACCCAAAACAGTGTAAACCCTGTGTTGAATTATCAATCCCCGACTGTCTACTTTTTTCAGTACACGTCGGTCTCAGGTATACACACTCCATACACGATATAGAAGCAATGAACCCCTTCAACATAAGACCGGACAAGCATATACAATCCCTGCTAATCCTTCTCGGGGCTGCCCTGCTGATTACTCTGCTGGCTCCAAGCGAACAGAAATTCAAGTATACTTTCTTTGAAGGAAAACCTTGGGCATACGACTTGCTGACAGCCCCATACGACATTCCTATTTTGAAAACAAAAGAGGCAATCAAAGAAGAGCAAGACAGCTTGTGTGAGCGTCAACTGCCCTACTACAACCTGCGTATGGATTTGCTTGATACAGCCCTGGAGCATTGGAAGAATGAGTTTAAGGAACGGTATGCCAAACAGTTGCCCCCGGCTTACTACTCTTATGTGGAAAAACAGCTGAACGAGTTGTACCACAATGGTATGATGGATGAGGCCGAAAAAGAAAATCTGAGAGCCAACGGAAAGCTGGAAGTCATGCTCAGCAACTCGGAAACAAAAGAGGCAGAGCGTACACCCATTTCTTATTTCTACACCCTGAAGGAAGCTTACTACAAAATCATAGATGGGACTCCCGAGCAATTGAGCAAAGAAGTGATCAATAGTTTCGACCTGTCTTCTTTGTTGAGAGTGAATGTGGCCTTCAACTCCGATATGAGCAGCAATGTGATGGATGAGGAGTTGCGGAAGATCTCCGTATCGACCGGAATTGTTCAGACCGGAGAACGTATTGTGGACAAGGGGGAGATTGTAGATGCCAGGATATACAATGTGC
The DNA here is from genome assembly GCF_900476255.1 of Porphyromonas crevioricanis. Taxonomy (NCBI): domain Bacteria; kingdom Pseudomonadati; phylum Bacteroidota; class Bacteroidia; order Bacteroidales; family Porphyromonadaceae; genus Porphyromonas; species Porphyromonas crevioricanis. The sequence continues at coordinate 557,707 of NZ_LS483447.1, read as the reverse complement.
TTAATTCGTTCAAGATAGAGTACCAGTCCAGAGCTGCGGTAAGCGATCGGATTGTCATTTCTCTGGCTACTTTCGCCTTAATTGCGATGTTCTTCATCGCTTTTTGGCTCTATCTGTGGATCTTCCGGGTCCACTTCCTCGCACACAGGCGCAACGTGATACTGTTTGTCTCTCTGCTGCTCTTCCTCGTTGTCGTGACTGTGATCAATATCCGGCTGGATCTATTCAACCTCTACATCATTCCTTTCGCTATCCTGCCCTTAGTGGTGCGTACTTTCTTCGACTCACGCACAGCCCTCTTTGCTCATATTGTCTGCGTGCTGTCGGCAGCTCTCTTTGTACCCTTCCAATATGAATTTATTGTCTTGCAGATGTTAGCCGGTATGACGGGAATTTTCTCCCTACGCTCGCTTCGTTCTCGTGTAGACCTCATCCGCGCCACATTCCTGATCTTCGTCACCTATCTGCTCACCTATTTTGCATTGGCTTTCTGGCAGCATGGAGGTCTAACAGCTGACAACTGGACGCATATCATCTACTTCGGTATCAACCTGATTTTCCTGACCTTCTCCTATCTGCTCATCTACATCATAGAACGTCTATTCGGCTATGTCTCAATCATCAGCCTTGTGGAGCTGGGCGATATGAATTCGCCCTTGCTCAAAGAGCTGTCCGAGCGAGCTCCGGGCACATTTCAACACTCCTTCCAGGTATCTATCCTGGCTACCGAAGCTGCTATCAAGATCGATGCCGATGCAGCTCTGACCCGCACCGGAGCTCTCTACCACGACATTGGTAAAATGCGCAATCCGCAATACTTCACCGAAAACCAAGGGGGCAGCAATCCACATGAAAGCCTTTCGTACGACGAAAGTGCCCGTATCATTATCCGCCATGTCACGGATGGTATAGCAATGGCCCAGAAATATAAATTGCCCGATCAGGTTATCGATTTTATCCGGACTCACCACGGAGAAGGTAAGACCAAGTATTTCTACAACAGCTATTGCAATGAGCATCCCGGCATAGAGGTAGACCCGGCTCCTTTTACCTACCCTGGCCCAAATCCGTTTAGCAAGGAAACAGCCATTGTGATGATGGCCGATGCGGTAGAAGCCTCCAGCAGAAGTCTCAAAGAGTACACAGAAGAAAACATACGCAACCTGATAGATCGTATTGTGGACAGCATTGTAGAGGAAGGACTCTTGAGCGATGCTCCGATCACATTCCGAGACATCAAGAAAGCGAAAGAAGTATTCTACGAAAAGCTCAAAACAATCTATCATACCCGGATCGCCTACCCGGAGAAAAGGGCTTAGTCTGCACAAACCGATTATCACAACTCTGTTTCCATGTTGGGCAACGAACCGATCTATCTCGTGGGGTATATGGGCTCCGGCAAAAGTACCGTCGGACGCTATCTGGCCGATATACTCGGCTTCCGCTTTATCGATACAGACTTTTTTATAGAGAACCGTTTTCGGCAAAGGGTACAGGATATGTTTGCTTCGGTAGGGGAAGAAGTATTCAGGCGAAGAGAAAAGGTCGTGATCGAGGAGCTATCGGGGATGACCAATGCTGTGATTGCCACCGGAGGAGGACTGCCTTGTTTTCACAACAATATGCAGCTGATGAACGATACCGGTATTACTGTCTACCTCAAAGTGACCAATGAGATCTTGGCTAAACGGCTGGAATTATGCGGAGGGACTCGCCCATCGGTCAAAGGCAAGAAGGGAGAGGTTTTGCTACATCACGTGGTCGAAGCAATGGCCGTGCGCGCCCCTATCTACGATACAGCCAAACTTGTAGCTCCGGCCGATACACTTATGACTGATAGCGATGAACGCCGTCTTGCCACACAGATTGCCGCAGAGCTAAGAATCTACGCCAATAAAGAGCCGCAACAATAAAAAGCCCCCACAGCAGGAAAAGGAGCCACAGCTGTGGGCGATAGTCAATGCTCGGGAGAGTAGCCAATTCTATCCTTTCCAACAGATAGCTATTGGCCGAAGATAGCAGGCGTATCGGTTCTGTCAGAAGAGAAGCTCCCCCTATTCCTGTCAAATTCCAAAGAACATAAATCAAGGCTAACGGAATAAGCAAACTTGCCAAAATACCCAGAGGGATATTGGTCAAAACTGAAATGGCTGCTCCATGACCAAAGTAGTAAAGACAGAGAGGCAAACTCAGTGGCTGCACAGCTACTGCGATCGCAAAGAATGACCACAGATAGCGCAGAAGAGGATTGCGCAGATCGGGTAGAAGTCTCTGCAAAAGAGGGAAAAAGAGCAAAATCGAAAATACGGATACATAGCTCAAACAAAATCCCACATCATACACATAGAAGGGATTGTATAGGAGTAATACCAAAGCTGAAGCTGCAAGCATATTCATGCTGTCTGTCTCTCTGTACATCCATCGTCCCAATAAGACAAAAGAGAGCATCAGAGCTGCTCGCAAGGTAGAAGAGGCAGCTCCGGTTACAAGGGCAAAGGCCCAGGCAACGACCAAAAGCAACAGATCGGAGAAAACACGGCCATAAGAGATACGCCTCAGCGGATAGGTAAGCAGCAATACCAATCCAACCACAACCCCCAAATGAAATCCACTCACGGCCAATAGGTGAGCAGCTCCGGCCTCTGCATACTGTTGGTACAGTCTCTGCGATTCTTTTCCCCTACTCAAATTCCGACCAAGTAGCATAGCCGATAGGGCTGCCTCTTCTTGTGTCGGCAAGCCGAGCGTAGCCAGAGTGGCACGCATTTTTCTGTTTACATGAAAGATTTTTTGAGAGAGGGCAGAAGAATCGAGGCCAACCAGCTCAGCCGCATTTCCGCTATAGCCGGTAGCAACACAAGAGTGAGAGAGGAGGTAATGTGCAAATCCTTTTCTTTCGTCTTGTAGAAGGAGTTGCGACACCGGCACAAGCTGCAATGTTGTCTTTACCAGACTACCAGGGATCCATTCCTGTGCATCCTCTACGGATTTGGATTGGTAGAGCAAAATATCGGCTCCCTGCCAAAGGCTATCTCTTTTGGTAGATCCAACAGTATAGATCCGTGCTCGATAGCGATAATTGCTCCCTCTGTCGGAAGCTGGCGATTCTATCCGGACAAGAGCCTTGATTGACTGCTCTTGCGTGTAAGGATCTACCGATCTCAGTCTTGTGTAAGCCGGAAAAGCTCCAATGAAAAGACAAAAGAAAAAAGCGGAGAAACTCCGTGCCAACTGCCTGGCCAAGGGATTACCACCTCGGAGCAGTGGGCTGTATGCCAGCCCCATGAGCAATAGGCTGATGAGGAAGAGGGCGATAAGTGGTATCGAAGATTGTAGCCGACCGGACATAAAAATGCCGGCGACCAGAGGGAGGGCAATCCCCACCGCTGGACGCCGGCTAAGTTCATAAGGCAAGAGCCCGATTTGCCGATCTGTCGGCTTCATGTTTTATCGTTTCAGATCACAAAGACCGGAAATAGCTGTCAAAGGGTCGGCATGACCAAACACATAGCTACCAGCCACAAGCGCATCGGCCCCAGCAGCCACCAGTCTGGCTCCTGTCTGTTGATTGACTCCGCCATCCACTTCGATAAGTGTAGACAGTTGGCGTTTGTCTATCATTTCTCGGAGGCGTTGTACTTTCTCAACACTATGTTCGATAAATTTCTGTCCACCATAACCGGGATTTACACTCATCAGCAATACCATATCCAATTCTTCCAACACATCCTCTACCACCGACACGGGAGTATGAGGGTTGAGTGTTACGGCCGATTTCATCCCGGCCTTCCGAATAGCAGTAAGAGAGCGATGTAAATGGGGGCTGACTTCGTAGTGGACATTCATGATGTGTACTCCCAATTCAGCCAATCGATCGACAAATTTCATCGGCTCTACAATCATCAGATGCACATCCAAGGGCTTCTTTACGATAGGCGCAATAGCCTCCAGTATGGGGAAGCCAAAAGAAAGGTTAGGGACAAAGACTCCATCCATCACATCTATGTGCAGCCACTGCGCCCGACTGCGATTGACCATCTCCACATCTTGCGCCAGATGCAGAAAATCAGCTGAGAGAAGAGAGGGAGATACAATAGTATTCATTGTTGCAACAATAATTTTAGAGAGAAGACCACCCCACAAAAGTCCACTGTACCCCGAGGGAGTTGTCTTTGTGGAGCTGGTGATCTATTGCTGCAAATTTACAATATCCTGGCCAGATGCCGCAAGGTCGAGAGTGTAGCCAAGTGTCTCGCCGAGCATCGCTCGCTCTCGGATTTCAATAAGATGGTGAGTGGAGACTCATCCGCAAAAGAGTAACTTTTTTTCATAGGCTCGTTTCTTTGAATGTCTTTGACAAGAGGGAGGCAAGGAGCTACATCCACAAAGAGACAGGCAGCACAACCTCCCTCTCGCCACAACAACGACAAGTGACGCCTATTTATTGCTACCGGCCGCAGATTTTCCTCATCCCACTGCCATTCGTCTGAGATTGATCAGGGCATAGCGCATACGCCCCAGAGCGGTATTGATACTTACACCGGTATGATCGGCAATCTCTTTGAAACTCATATCCTGCCAATAACGCAGCATGAGCACTTCTCGCTGCTCCATAGGCAGCTGGGTGAGCAGCATATACAGTTCGCTGAGTTGCTCCCGGTGACTTATTTTTTCCTCGGCATTGGGCTCTTCGCAGCCGATAAGCTCCAGCGGGTCTCGGCTTTCCTCTCGTGGGGCTTGCCACTTGAGGTCAGTCTTTTCCCGTCTGTAATGATCCATGATCAGGTTGTGCGCGATACGCAGCAACCAGGCTTTGAACTTGCCCTCAGCTGTGTATAACCCACGTTTGAGCGTCATGATCACTTTCACAAAGGTATCCTGGAAGATATCCTCTGCTATATCGGTATCGCTTATGGAGAATCGGATGTAGGTGTGGACTACCGCATCGTAGCGATCGAGCAAAGCATCGAACGCCTTGGCATCTCCTTCTGTGTACATACGTACAAGCTGATCGTCGGTCAGCTTAGCATATTCAGTCATAGCTTTTCTGCTTTGTTGTTTTTACTCAGAAGGTAATGTCTATCCTATAGGCAGAAATGTTTTTGCGGTTTGTACTTCAGCGAAAGTATACCTAATCGAATAAATATGCAAATGAGGCTCTAAGAGTATGAGGAACGGTGCCTTGAAATTGTCGCATTCTGCAAAGTCAACCAAGTGACAAGTTGTAATTGCCATTTGAAGCTCGTACAAAGGGCTCAAAAGGTCGGAAAAAAGGAGTACGACATCTGTGTAAAGAGAGCTATAGAGTTGCGGTTTTGCTGTTAATAAAGAATATATACCTTTGTCGAAAGTCCGAGATGTGCCAGTGGAGACATGCTTCCCTCTCCTTGGCTATAACGTGACGGGGAAGTGATACTAAAATTTATCTCAGTAGAAAGATGAAGAAATTTGTTTTTACAGCCGTTGCGTGTGTAAGCTTGTTGTTTGCCGGCTGTAGTTCGGAGAGCAATTCCGACAAGGCCAGAGAGGCAGTAAAGAATTTTGAAGAGTGCATGTACAAGAGAGAGTACGACAAGGCCAAAGAGTATTGCTCCGAAGATGCCAAGAAATTGGTAGACCTTGCACAGTCTTTCAATTCAGTGCCGGGTATCGATTCCCTGATGAAGAACGAAAATAAAGAGGAGTACACCTTTCAGGCTTTGGAAGACAGCGTGGGCAAGGAAGCCGGCTGGGTGAAGTATATCAATGCCGAAGGAGACACTACAGTTTCTCAAGTGATCCTGAAAGACGGCAAATGGCTTGTGGATAACAAGAAGTAATCGGTAAGAAGAAGCCCTTATCGTAATTATAAGCAGTCCCATAGATCGTATCCTATCGATTTATGGGACTGTTTCTCTTTGGGATACTCCCTCAAAAAAGAGAGGATAATGACAGACACAAAAGACAAGAATTCTCATCATACAAATATATCTCTCCCCCGCCCCTCCTATATATTCATCCTGTGCACATTGCTGCTTTGTAGCCTGCTACCAGCTTGCAAAGACAAATCCGGAGGAATGGAAATAGCCATTCCCGACTCGTTGGAGCTTCGGACCGGAGATTTGGTGTTTAGATTAGGGCGAGCCTGGTACTCCAAGCTCTTTCGGGACTGGGCTTCCGAGAGTCATCTGTACAGCCATGTTGGAGTGATCGGTATTGACTCTTCGGGGCGGTCTTTTGTTTATCACTGCGAAGATTATGCCTCTGCCGGACACTATGGCGCATGCCGAGAGCCATTGGATAGCTTCATGATGGCTTCGGCCAATGTCGGCATTTATCGGCTGGATAGTCTCAGTACTAAGGATCGAGAAAGAATCTTGGCTCAAGCCAAAGATTACTTGGCTTGTAAAAAGCCTTTCGACTACAATTTCGATTCGGATAGCGACGAAACACTCTACTGCACGGAATTTGTGGCTCGTTGTCTGCTGAACTCTTCTATCGACACGATAGCTCGCAGTGCATCTTGGCAAGGACATAAGACCTATGGAGTGGATGACTTGTTGAACCTACCCGGCTGTCGCCTTCTGTGGTTTGCCTCCGCAGAGCTTTGATAGATTGAGTGTCCACCTTTTTGGATATAAAGTTTGTTGTACCACGGCGACAGCAGACAGCCCGATGGCTTTAGTGTGGCTCTGAACTACCCGATCCCATTCATTTGCTATATTTGCCCCGAAAGGCCATACAAATATGTGCCTGAAGAGTGATCATTTAATCAGACAATAATTATCAAAACAGCAAACAATACCTCTACAATGAAGAAGATTTTGCTCTCTATCATCTCTTTTTTTGCCCTCTCCGTGGGCATGGTAAACGCACAGAGTACCACTTTCGATCAAGGTACCGGTACACTCAATCTGGGTATCGGCATGGGTAGCTCTCTCTACTCAAAAGGTTACAACATGCTCATTCCCCCGGTTTCTCTGGCTTACGACCATTGTGTATTGAGCGGGTTTCTCAATCAGAATGGCTCTGTGGGGCTGGGCGGATACACCGGCTTTACTTCCTCCAGACTAAAATATGGCAATGCCAAAGCCGATGAAAGCCATATTGTATTCGGCGTACGTGGTACGTTGCACTACGAATTTATAGAGCGACTGGATACCTATCTGGGCTTGATGATCGGGTACGGACTATCCACAGTATCTTCCAACATATACAATGTCAAGACCGAATCCGAATGGAACTTTGCCAACAGCGGATTCTTTGGTATTCGATACTTCTTTACTCCTGCGTGGGGGGCGTTCTTTGAAGCTGGGTCGGGAATATCCTATGCCACAATAGGAGCAACCATGCGCTTCTGACAAATCAAACGCCCCGAGAGTCTTCGCTCTCTCCGTGCGAGATCTCCCGAGGCTATTGTATACAGAAAAGAGCAAGGTCGATAAGCCTCCAAAGGCATCGACCCTGCTCTTTTGCTATTTTTGTACTGATGACAGGCGATACTTACTATACCATAGCTGCAAAATCCGAGTCTTCTCTCACAGAAAAGCGTAGTCGCTTTCTGGCCTTTCTGGAGCCGGTCTGTACAGCCGAGCAGGCTTTGGAGATCGTGGCGACTTACCGCAAGAAGTACTATGATGCTCGGCACGTGTGTTGGGCTTATCGTTTAGGGGCGGACGGTATCGAGCGTAGCAACGACGATGGCGAGCCCTCCGGCACAGCCGGCAAACCCATACTGGGGCGTCTCGTCTCTGCTGACCTTAGCGATGTGGTAGGTATCGTGGTGCGTTACTTCGGAGGTATCAAACTCGGAACCTCCGGTCTCATCGAAGCCTATCGAACAGCTATGGCTATGGCCATTGAAGAGGCGGATCGTTTGCCTGTCATCCGCAAGGAAGAGATGGATATTCAGTTCGGCTATGAGCTGATGGGCGAGATTATGCGATTGGTGAAAGACTCATCGGCAGAAGTCATAGAGCAAGATTGCAGAGAATCCTGCCGATTGAGGATCCGTATTCGAGCCAATGATAGCTCGCAACTGAAAAGCCGTTTGAGCTCTCTCTATGGTTGCCAGCTGTCCGTACCGAACGAAAAGACCGACAGCAGTCAAGCCGAATGAACCAGATCTTCCCTAACAAACAAAACATATTCAGACTTCTAAATCACTGCAGCCATGCCCATGGATAGTATCACTCAGGTTTTTCGTATCGGTCACGGACCAAGTAGCAGCCATACAATGGGCCCCAGCAGGGCAGCCATGCGTTTTTTGGATCAATGCCCCGGAGCCGCTTCATACAGAGTAACACTCTATGGCAGTTTGGCAGCCACAGGTCGTGGTCACCTTACCGATGTGGCCATACTTGACATATTGCAGCAATCGGCCCCTACGGAGATTATCTGGGAGCCTAAAATCGTTCTTCCATTCCACCCCAACGGGATGCTCTTTGAAGGATTGGACAGCAAAGGGAACATACTGGACAGCCTTACGATATTCAGTATCGGAGGAGGGGTATTGGCTAATGAGCAGTTCAACGAGCAGCAGTCGGCCGAGGTCTATCCGCTTAGTACGATATACGACATCCTCAATGATTTGGATGCCAGAGGAATGAGTTTTTGGGAATATGTGGAGGAAAACGAAGGCCCTCAGATATGGGATTTCCTCTCGGAGATATGGGCTGTAATGCGTCGTGCCGTGAAAGAGGGGCTCGAAGCCGAGGGCGTATTGCCCGGAGGATTGGGGCTGCGAAGAAAAGCAGCCAACTACCACACAAGAGCAGCCGGCTATCTCCCCACGATGCGTAGCCGTGGCAACCTCTTCGCTTATGCCTTGGCTGTGGCAGAGCAAAATGCCAGCGGAGGAGTGGTCGTTACGGCCCCTACCTGCGGCAGCTGCGGAGTAGTGCCCGGTGTACTCTATTTTTTGCAAGAACAACGAGAGTTTTCCGACAAGCGCATACTACACGCCCTGGCCACAGCCGGTCTTTTTGCCAATGTGGTTCGTACCAACGCCTCCATCTCCGGAGCCGAAGTGGGTTGCCAAGGAGAAGTAGGAGTTGCCTGCTCCATGGCTGCGGCTGCAGCTGCACAACTTTTTGGAGGCACACTGGCTCAAATAGAGTATGCAGCAGAGATAGGGCTTGAGCATCACTTGGGGCTGACCTGCGACCCGATGGGTGGCTTGGTGCAAATTCCCTGTATCGAGCGCAATGCTTTTGCCGCAGCCAGAGCCCTCGACGCTAATGTATATGCAAATTTCAGTGACGGCAGACACCGTGTAAGTTTCGATCAGGTTGTAGAGGTAATGCGTCAGACAGGCAAAGACCTACCGAGCCTGTACAAAGAAACTTCCGAAGGAGGGCTTGCGATCGCCTACTCTTTTTGCAAGAAAGGCGGTTGTCCGGGCTGCCACTAAGAGGGGAGGTTTTCCTCTATCTGAGAGATATATCCATAATCAGATTGGCGTTGATCTGCTGGTTGATTCGGCGGATCAAATCGCTTTTCTGCAAGGAGAGGGCATGGCGCACACTGGCAGAAGAAAGCCGGACAAAAAGAACTCGGTTATACACCTCACAGCTACGTATATGTCTGGCCAAAGGGCCTAAAAGCTCGGGGAATATGCGTTCGACCTCGGTTGACAAGAGTCTCTCATGCACTTCCGGCTCCTGACTCATCCAATCGCGAATTACTTCTCCGATCCTTTTCGCCTGCTTCTTTTTCATAGCCCTTACTCTGTACGGACCTGTCCCTTATGAATAACAAAGAGACGATAGTCGTCATATTGCTTGGCGATCATCTCGTCTAAGTGTTTGCGATTGGTATCGGTGATGAATATCTGCCCAAAGCTGTCTTGATTGACAACAGACATGATACGCTCTACTCGCTCGGAATCAAGCTTGTCGAAAATATCATCCAGCAAAAGTATCGGTCGCTCGGTAAGTACCGATTGCATGTGGTCGTACTGCGCCAACTTGAGGCTTATCAAGAAAGATTTGGCTTGACCTTGCGAACCGACCTTGCCTATCAATCTGGACCCGAGATTCATCTCAAGCTCATCTCGGTGGATGCCCGCAGAGGTATAGCCCAACAAGAGATCTCTACTGCGGTTGTCTCTAAGAGCCATGGCAAAGCTTTCTGCAGAGGTCTCGGACAAAGAAGGGCGATAGGCCAAAGAGACTTGTTCGCTATCAGCCGAGATAAGACGGTAGTGACGGGAAAAAAGCGGAACGAAATAAGAGATAAAAGATTGCCGAGCTGCCACGATCTTCGCGCCTTCCATGGCCATTTGCCATTCATAGACATCCAAAAGGGAAGGGTCTGGCCGCTCTGCCTTTAGGAGAGCATTACGGTCTGCCAAGGCTTTGTTGTAACGCATCAGACCGTCCATGTACACAGCCGACTGTTGGCAGAGGAATTGGTCTATAAAACGTCTGCGCTCACTACTTGTCCCCTGTATAAGCAGGTAATCCTGCGGAGAAACGATCACCAGAGGCAAACGCCCTATATGCTCGGCTATGCGTCGGTAATCTTTCCCATTTCGCTTGAGAATTTTACGCTTCGGAGGGGCTATAGAGAGTACTATCTCCTCTACAGCCCCTTCGTCGCTGAGGTATTTACCCTCCAGAATAGCCATATCCGCCCCTTCCTGTACGGCCAAGCTGTCCGGTATAGACAAGTGAGAGCGAGTAAAGCTCAGGTAATGCAGAGCATCGAGCAAGTTGGTCTTACCCATCCCATTAAGCCCGAAAAAACAATTGAGCTTGGGAGAGAAAAAACAATCTGTGGCCGAGATATTTTTGAAACAGTGCAACCTGAGACTTTGGGCTATCATAGCAGTAAATTATTACTGTTGCGTGAGATATATGTCCGGCTCAGATTTCGCCTACGGACTTGCCTCCCATATCCATCAAGAAAGCCTTGATAAAGTCGTCTATATCGCCATCCATTACGGCATTGACATTGGAAGTTTGCCAGCCTGTACGGTGGTCCTTTACCCGACGATCATCGAAGACATAAGAGCGTATTTGAGAGCCCCATTCGATTTTCTTTTTGCCGGCTTCCACCTCAGCTTGGGCGGCACGCTTCTTTTCCAGAGCCTTATCGTAGAGTTGAGAGCGCAGCAAACGCAAAGCATTCTCTCTGTTGTTGAGCTGAGAGCGGCTTTCCGTATTCTCGATTACGATCTCTTCTTCCTCTCCTGTATCGGGGTCTTTGTAGAGGTAATGCAGACGCACACCTGTCTCTACCTTATTGACATTCTGCCCACCGGCCCCACTGGAGCGAAAGGTATCCCAAGACAAATTTCCCTGATTGATCTCTATCTCTATGCTATCGTCTACCAGTGGCACAACGAAAACAGAAGCAAAAGAGGTCATTCGCTTGCCCTGTGCATTGTAGGGAGAGACACGCACCAATCGATGTACGCCATTCTCAGACTTGAGGAAACCATACGCCAAATCGCCCTCTATCTGCAAGGTGACGGTCTTGATACCGGCTTCATCTCCGTCTTGCCAGTTAGTTATGGTGACTTTATAGTCATGCTTGTCGGCCCAGCGTTGATAGAGACGGACGAGCATGGACGCCCAGTCCTGACTTTCCGTACCACCGGCTCCGGCATTAACCTTCAGGACGGCCCCGAGTTTATCCTCTTCAGCACGAAGCATATTTTTCAGCTCCACATCCTCTATCAACGAAAGAGCATGATGATAGGCCTCATCCAGTTCGCTCTCTTCGCTTATGCCTTCTTTGCAGAAGTCATACGCCAGCTGCACCTCCTCTACGGCCGAAACAATATCATCGTAGTAGCCGATCCAGCGCTTCAAGTCTTTGACTTTACGCATTTGCTGTTCGGCCCTCTGCTGGTCTTGCCAAAATTCCGGATCTTGTGTTCTGAGCTCTTCCTCCTCTAATTGTATACGACGCCTGTCGACGTCAAAGATACCCCCTCAGCGCATCCCGGCGCTCCAACAGAGAGTTCAGTTGGTCCATTGTGATCATTGATACATAAATTATTATTCGTGGCAAAGTTAGCAAAAGGAGCCCGTTGCCACGGTCTTGGATTGCTTCGGATTAGATAGATAAACCCTTGTATAAACCCCAAAAAGGCAATTGAACTTGCACTTTTTGTCGACTCTGCGGAATGCGGTAATCTTGAAGGTATTGAGGTCTGAGGCGCAAGGTGTATACCTATAGTTATGACCGAACTTAAATGTCGAAAATAACACAGTGAATATGTGTTATGCAATAGTCTCATAAAAAATGCAGGCTTCCCAATCATTGAGAGTGCCTGCATCGGAAAAACAGAGGAAAATACTTCTACAGAATACGAACAGAGAGCCCCAGACTCAATGAAGGCAACCACTGTGTCCACTGAACAACAGTTGGGACGTAATCCTGCTCCACCAGCACCAATTTATTGACATCCCCTTCTACAACATTGGGGCTTTCAAAACGAAGCATCCCGGAATAAAGTACTCCTACTCCCAAACGGAAAGAAACCCTGCCGGAGTCGGGAGCAGAATAGCCCAATCCCACTCCCACATAAGGCTTTATGGCATTTCCAAATATGGATGTCAAATGTAGCTCTCCCTCGTCAGTCGGACGGATAGTACACTGATTTCCATCCGTATCCTTGAACGAACTTTGCGGAAGGTCATCCGGGCTATCCCAATCATATACTATTGATTTTCCGCTTGTTGGGTTATTCAGCAAAGCCTTTGCAGAAACAGATATTTTCCCAAAGTATGCCCCGGCCGAAACGTGGAACATCCGAAAGGAAGAAAAGGGGTGATAGTCCACCAAAGCATATCCCATAGAAGAGAGTACAGATCCCTTCAAGGCAGCTTGGGGATCATACCCCAAAGATTCTTGGACGGAATTGGATACATCTTTGGGCAGCCCAAAAGATGAGAGAGATTTGTCTCTAGAAACACTCCACGAGAAAAAATTATAACCCAAACGAGCCGTCAACTTGGGAGTGAACCCTACAGCTCCCTCTATGCCGACTCCTCCCCAAACAGCAATGTGGGTTCCAAGTGCATAACGAATCTTGTCCATTCTATCTGTTCCATCCATAGACAAGTCCGCACCTTGGATCTCATCCGATTCTCCCACCGGAGAAGACAAATACAAGTCTCTACTATTCGCAGATAAGGACAAACTACATAAAGAGTACAGAAGAAGAAAAAGAAATAAGGTTTTATATCTGTTGTACATGACAGTAGACAAAAAAGTTTGTACCATTACATATCAGAAAGAAACCCTGTGACTTCTACTTTTATTGTCAGGACAGCCTCTATTTTGTTTGGTACAGGAGGTATCTGACCTTCACAAGTGAGCTTAATGGGAATATTCTTGCTCTGCAACAATTTCAAGAAGTCCGGTTTATGTATGATAAAATCCACTTTTTTCTCTGTTCCCTCTGTTTGAGAATCTCCCTCTGCAACTAAATCATATGGAGTCCCCATGTAAGCTTTGAATGTTCTGAAAGGAACGACATCCAAATCTTGAGGTTCGATGAAAAGAATATCCAATCCTTTGATTCGTACTCTTTGCAGGGCTTGAGGATTTATACCATGAGACTCAAGAGCCTCCTCATAATCCCACTCTATGATATCCTCGTAAAGAACTTTTTCCGAGCCTCCTCGCAATTCATTCGCCCCTGCAAAAGATGCAGGATCAATGGTAAAAGGAACTTCTTTGGCAGGGATAGTGATGGTAAGAGTTGTTGATTGGGGATCGATATTACCCTTTTCTACTTTACTGCATCCGACAAACAGCAGTCCCCAATACATCACGAAAAGAGCCATAGCCACGGACAAAAACTTTTTCATAGCTTCTCATTTTATTTGTTAATAATATTTTCACTCCCAATAAGACATATTCAATAGACAAGCCCCCCTTCGGCTTGTAACTTGGACACAAGTAACTCAATTATGGATGATTACATACCGAACGGCCCTCCGACAAAGATATATATATTTATCGACCTACATCTTTACCGTTAATAAAAGGTGTGTATTCACACGTTGTCGTTAGCAGAACTTGTGTTGGAGTGAGAATTTCAAAGAGAATTCTAAAGACGAGGACATTGTATAGATTCTATGCGGAAATATGGGAGTTAGGAGTAAGGGGAAGCGAGAAAAGGTTATCTGCTTGATTAACAGCATTTCTTTCGGTTTGGTGCATTGGCTTGCACCACGAAAAAAGGCAAAAAAGAGCAGTTGAAAGAGCGAGTTCAATTACCAAATCGTTCCCTTTTAGGGGCTTCGGAAGAGGTAAGCAAAAAGTGGTAACTAAAACGGTGTTTTCTCTCTTGTTTTCAATGTTTTGCGTAGTGGAAACTATCTCTTAGAGGTCTAACTTTGTAAACAAAAACGACAATGAAAGAAAAGACATTGAAGCTACTCTTTTACCTCAAGCGAGGCACACAGAGTAAGGAAGGTAAAAGTCCGATTATGGCTCGCCTCAGTGTGGGGCGAACAATGGTGCAATTCAGTTGCAAAATTGCTTGCTCTCCCCAGCTATGGGATAGCCGTAAGAGCAGACTCGTGGGCAAAAGTGCCGAAGCTGTATCTGTAAACGCAGAACTCGACCGCTTACAACTCGCTGTACATCGAGTCTTTGAACACTTGCAGAGCAGAAAAGGGGAAATAGTAACAGCTGAGGAGGTTAAAAACACGCTTTTCGGCTTAAACAGCGATAGCCAAGGCTTGCTCTATCATTTGGAAGGCTATTTGGCACGCTTTCGAGAGCGTGTGGGCATAGACCGCAGTGAACGCAGGTATAAGTGCATCTTGCTATTTCGCAAGCATTTCGAGGCTTTCATCAAACACCGCTATCGAGTAGGCGACCTGCCTGTTCAGAAAGTTGGTAGAGCCTTGGTTGAAGACTTTGAGGTTTATCTCTCCAGAGAGAAAGCTTTCAAACTCAATACCACGGCTGGCTATCTCTCTATGTTGGCTTCGCTACTGAAAGACCTATACAAACGGCATATCATCGACACTTATCCCTTCTTGGGCTATTCTATCCGCTGGGATGTCGGCTCGCCACGCTACATTACCAAGGAGGAGCTCTTGCGTATTATCGCCTTAGATGAAACGCAATTAGGAGATTATGAGCTAGTGTCAAGGGATATGTTTGTCTTTGCTTGCTATACAGGCTTATCGTACACGGATATTTACCACCTTACGGCTGAACATCTTGTCGAGGAGGGCGGTATGACTTGGATACGCAAGCCTCGCATCAAGACAGGCAATGTGTGCCACATCCCCCTCTTGCCCGAGGCTGCTGCCATCATCGAGCAGTACCGAGGTATCCACACCCGAGCCTTTCGCCACGAACCGCCCAAGGGCTATCTTCTGCCCATTCCTGGCTGTGATACGGTCAATATCCATCTGAAGAAGATTGCGAAGCTGTGCAAAATCAATAAATGCCTCACCTTCCATATGGCAAAACATAGAAAATTTCGTAAATATCAACTAACCAATAGATTAGTTTGATTGCCAATAAGGGATGGTAACGATAAGGAAACCAGTGAACTTCTACACTTTACCTCATTTTGCCATTTCAAAGAACCACTTTGTCTGCTGCAAAGATAAGAGTATATCGTGAGAAAAAAGAATTTTCTCTCTTGAAATTTTCGTAAAGTTGTCTGTTGGGCAGCCTTTTGTTTTCTGTGTATTCTATTCTTATGATGAAATGTAATCTCCGAAGGCTGCGTTTTTCACCTTACTCCTTACCCTGCACATCCACCACTTATGCCCGTGTATTATGTCAGAATCAGTTGTTCGTTGTCAGCGGCAAAAGTCCTTCCTGGCTTCTACGGACAAAAAAGGTCGAGGCGACAAGCCGTTACGGCGACAATTTTCGCTTTGAACCGACAATAAACATAATTACAGATTAAAGAGCAGAATTAATCGCTAATTGATACCACAAAGTTTCTATGAATACACACGATGACTTTTCTACGAGCACTTCAGTGTAATAGGGATTGCAAGCCTATTACACTAATTGTGTATTGGCCTCTTGATATAGTTTTTTCAATCTCCATACAGACATGTCGATAAGCGGTTCAAACATAAAACTGTTAAGGTGTATATTTTCGGGAGTTATCAGATTGACTTCTTTAATAAGTAACTGTATGTCGTTATTAGGAGAACATAGCTCTTCAAATTTCTTTGTGAGTGCAGATGTTTGATTTGATGTAATACGGTTATAAAAAATATTAAAATTCTCGATAAGCATTACTTGTTTTAGCTTGGATATCATATAATCTTCCGCTTTTAATCTTATGGCAGCAGCAAAAACTATCTTGTTCTCAATGTGAATTTCATCAAGAGTCGGCCGGCCACAAAGAGCTTCTGCCGTGTTGTAAATATAATTTTTTATATTGCAATCAGTATTTGCTGTTGGCAACCTATGTGCATCTATATTGTTACTCACAATTTGAGCAATGTCGTTTACTGTCAAACTTGCCGTTTCAGTTTTAACATGAAGACATGAGGTTAATTTAATATATTCCAGTTTCGAAGGCTCGGTGGAGATGTCTTTGGAATATTCAATAAGATTACGCACCAAAGGGATTAAGGCAATGAAGAATTCTGGTTTATCCGCATTGCTCTTTATGAGTTTGAATGGCTCTCTCAAATATTCAGCCTGATGAAATTTAATTTCATCATTAGCATCTTTATAGGCCATGTATGTGCTATTTCTTTTGACCCGTAGACGTGAGGATACAGTTCGATAGAAATCGAAATTGTGTGTAAGGATTATCATCTTGAATTTAGGGTCATCTTTCAAATCGTAAAGGCATTCAACTATCGCGTATTTGTTCTTGTAGTCAAAAGAATCTGAGACGTCATCGAATACAAGAATGTGCTCTTGCTCCCCATCAAGTTTCATCTTTTCGATAGCAAAGAGCAACTGTAGTGTATAGAACGCACGAAGCTCTCCTTTACTTAGAACGACTTCTTCCAGGACTTTTGACTCAACTTCTTTTTGGTCTGTTTGCGTTTTGTATTCAAAAGATAATGCCGCAGCTTCAGCATTAAGTAAAAGGTCGGTCTGATTTTTGATTCTTACTTCAAAGGGGACTGAAAACCTTCGATTGAAAATGCGTATCGTTTTTTCCCAAACAGCTCTTTGATTCGCTGCTTGTCGAAGTACGGAGTCTAGTGTCGGCTTGGCTTCTTGATAAGCTTCAAACAAGTCGTCGGCCTTATCCTTAAATTTGGTAAAATAGCCCTTCCATACCTCTTTATGAAAGTTGTCGTAGTCAAGTAGTTTGTCTACCAAGTCGGGATGGTTTTCGATTATCTCTTTGAATAGTCGTAAAGAATCGTTTGCGCTGGCCTTTTTGTCAATCTTTTCAAATGATTTTTTGACAGCGACATCGTTAAGTATGCCAGAAAGTTCGTTGCTAATTAAATTTGCAAGGGATGTTGCAGAATCAATAGTGGTTTTACCATCACCCAATATGATTTTATGGCTGACTTCAAAAAATGCATTGTCTGCAACAGATTTAGATAATTCGGAGGCCTGGTAAGTGCCAAATGTCTTACCATTATGCTGCTTAAATAGTTTCGAAGATTGTAATATGGCTTGGTACTTATCGGAATAATCTTTTAGGGCATCATGATTGGCGTCAATGAATGCTTTGACTTTACCACTTTTATCAAAGATGCTGTTGTATTTAAAATCATAGCATATTTCGTCACCTGAAACTTCTGCCATCACTTCTTCAAACTTGTTATAGAAAAGGCTCAGCTTGCTTTCACAGAATGTTCGAACAAACTCTAATATAATGTCAGTGCTTCTTGCATGATCACTAATGTCCTTGAACAATGCTTTTTGCTTTTCAGATAAGGTTTTTAGGATATCATCATATTGTTGCTTCAACGAACTGTCAGCGAGAAACGATGTGATGTTCTTTGGCGTTTCTGAATCAGGCTCTTCGCAATTTGATACATATATTGAGGCTGGTAATATGGCATTATCATGTTCATCCTTTATTTCTATACTCCCAGCAACATCTGCTACTACATCCTTGACTTTGTCAGCTTTCCCTTGCCCATATAATTGTAGTGTTTTAGCAAAAGAAGTCTTCATTAAACCGTTAGGTGAATAAATAAGCACCACACTCTCCCCTTCGAAAGTCAATTCTTGTGAAAGTTTTGTAATGCCAAAGCAGTGTTCTAAGTTTAAGTTTATTTTATTCATTGTTTTAATACATGTCATTACGATATAACCTATTACAAAGGTAAGGGTATATCGTAAGAAAAAAGAATTTTCTCTCTTGATTTTTTCCTTAAGCCGTCATTGGGGCAGCTTTTTGTTTTTGTGTATTCTATTCTTATGATAAATGCAGTCTCCGAAGACTGCGTTTTTTGTTTTCGCCCCGCTTCTCTCCCTGCACATCCTTCACTTATGCCCGTGTATCATATCGGGATCGGTTGTTCGTTATCAGCGGCAAAGGTAGTTCCGGGCTTTCACGGACAAAAAAGGTCGTTGCGACAAGCCGTTTAGACGACAATCTCCACACTTCCATTTCATTGCAGGTAGTATTTTCGCCGTAAAACCTTGTTTGTCCTAAGCCCTACCTTTTTACGCCACTGAAACGAAAATGACCGACCCGACGGAAAGACGCATAAAAAAATGTCGGATATGCGAGAAGCAGGGAAAAAAGTTGAAACTCAAACTCCCTCACCTCTGAAATCCGCATAAAATCAAAAAAAACAGACAAGATGATTATTCCAATGTAAGGACGGGACGGATAACCATCCAAGAAGAACAAATGGAGTAAAGCAGTCGGCAAACCTGCCGACTGCTCCTTTCTTTCGTGAGCTTTGGGGGGACAAAGCCCCAAAAAAAATGAAAAAATCTCGTTACTTTTGACTGTGAGTTGATACGGCTCAAAAGTAACAAAAAGCCATTCCTAAATGCCTCACAATAGTTTCTTGAATTTCATTTCAGCCAATCTGTTGATTTCATCTTTGTAGGTCTCAAGATGATGTAGGATGATGTTCTCCACATAGATACCGATGGTCATATCTCTGTTTCTCATAGACATGACTATCTCCGCCAGCGTGTCTTGCAACTCTTTGGCGATATAGATGGTCTTGCGATTTTTCAAGGTGTTGCGACAGATGAAAAGCGACTCATAATCCCCCTTGTCGGACTTTCGCCTTTCTCTTCTTGAGACTCTTGAAAAATCCTTTGATATTGGTTCGTCATTGGGACGTTCCGATTCAACAAACTGCTCTTCTGATTGAGAGCGTTTTATCTCACTCTCTTTTCTTTTCATGGGAATACCCTGTGAGATAAGTTCTCGGATGGCAACGGGATCTACCTTGCCGTTTTGATTCTCTGTCATACTTTCTTGATTTCTATTGTTATACAATTCACTGTCCGTTTTGTTATCGATATATTTATTGATAAAGATGAATACTCCGCTATCGAAGATATGCCCGATAATCGGCTTGTATCAGCAGGGTTATATCCTTTCGTGCATACCCTTTCTGTGGAGATGTTTAATAAGTATCTATCAATACAATCGAACGATTGTATCTGCTTTCGCACATTCCCACGTTCGAGTGAAAGAATCAAGGATATGTTCTTTGCTATTCCCCCTCGCCTATATCGTTCATCGAAACGTGATGTTATCGAAGACGCACACCCTCACCGACATATTCGACAGTGCAAATATATGGCTCGGTGATGCTGTAATCAGTGTGATTTCCTTTAGTGCGTACTTGTGGCTTCGATTTGCGTATTTGTGGCTCTGTGAAAGGTAAGTGGTTTAGGCACAACGCTTAGTAACTTTGCCCCCAAGCGGTAAACCGAAGCCTTCGAGGCATAAAGCGTTCTTTTTTGAGTGAATCGTTTTCCGTCCTTCACGGACGGATTTATTTGCGTCGGAGCAAATAGCAAGGTATGTTTTATGCAGCACGAATCCGTTTTTGCTGCATAAAACCCTTGCTCTTGCAGAGAGCTGAAAAACTCCGAAGTCGTTTTTTCTTGGAAGAGAAAATTTCATGTTTCGAATGCCGGGTATGCCGTGAAACACTAAAATCCAAAGTAAGAAATGAAAATGAAGAAAATTAGCAGCGCACGCTCTAAAGAGAAGACTGAAAAGCGTGTTTCGGTCAATTTCACGCCGACGGAATACGCTCATTTCCTCACGATGAAAGAGGAAAGTGGTGTACGAAGTCTGTCCCTGTTTATCAAAGCAAGGGTATTTAATGAGACCTTTCGAGTGATAAAAGTCGACCGTTCGTTGCTTGATTACTACCAGAAACTGACGACTTTGTACGGGCAATTTCGCAGTGTCGGGGTGAATTACAACCAGACTGTAGTCGCAATGAAGAGCAATTTCACGGAAAAGAAAGCCTTTGCTATGCTCGCAAAGTTGGAGAAACTGACACTTGAATTAGCAATAATCGGAGGTGAAATCGTGCAACTGACTCGTGAATTTCAAGAGAAATGGCAACACAGATAAAGCCGTGTACTTTCTCAATTCTACAAAGAGTCGAGATATTGCTTGGGTTTTATTCTGTGATATTTGCGGAAAGCCTCTGTGAAGTGGCTGAGATTGGCATATCCGATTTTATAGCCTACTTCGGATACAGAGTAAAGACGAGTGGAAAGCAAACGTTTTGCCCATTCCATCTTTTCGGATAGGGCATAATCGGCAATCGCCTTGCCGATAACCTGTTTGAAGCATTTTTGTAGTTTGGAACTGCTCATTGCTGCTTCACGTGCCAGTTCGGGAATGCTCGGTACGTTGTTCAAACTTTGTAAAATCTGACGACGGACACGGAAGACAGCCTCCACATCGTTCAAATTCAAGTTGGAAAGAGATTTTACCTCCGAACGCTTTTCGAGTTTTTCAAGGAATATCGTCAGCAGTTCTATTGCCTTTCCGTGCAGATGGAGGGGAGAGAAAGGCGCATCGCTTTTGGCTATCGCCTTGATGCCATCCAATACTTGTTGCATCGCAGGTGTGATAGTCTCGAAGAGATAAAAAGACTTGTCCGACTGGAGCAACCGAGCAATATAGGTTTCGCAAGCCGTATCCATTTGCTCTATCCAATCCTTGTTGAAAGTCAATGTGATATTTTCATACTGTCGTTTGGGAGCGAAAGTCCATTCTGTAGGGATATTGCTCGAAGGCATAAAGATACCGTCAAGCGTGTCCACCCCGACCGTTTTCGTGCTTGTGCCGATAATCTGCTCGTGCTTATGCTCGTTGATATAGAACATCACAGGAATCCATTTCGAGTTTTCCACCGAGCGACGCACCATTGTCATCGGTTCGTATGACATGAAACTGATGTAGGTCAATGTGAGCCATGACAATGGGTAGTATTGCTTGAAAAAGCCACTGCCCACTGAGGGCGGAACGGTAAAAGCGTTATCCGTTACCGATGTGCCGAATTGTTCGGCAACCATCTCCATCCAATCTTCAGGATTACTGATTGCACAAAATTCTATGGTCATTTGTTTTTCTATACTCTTCTATACTCTGAAAATTTGTATTTAGACAGCAGGTAGAAGAACAATGAAGTCTATTAATTCTTCTACCTGCTTAGCAAGAATTTTCATTAATGGTTATTATTGATTATAGAATCAATGACTGCTTGAATATCTTTTGCTTGAGTCTGATTTATCAAATCCACCAATGATACCGAAAGATTTTTCTCTATCCAGATTATTTCTATACCATTCTTTTGGGCATAATCATTTAATGTCCTTGATGAACCTCCCCGAGTTCTTGTTGCTGTAACAAGAATGTCGCATCCCTTTTCTTCTGAGAAATTGATATTTTTCTCAATCTCAGAGCGATTATCTCCCCAAGTTGTTACAGCAATTTTCGTATTACCATAAGAGATGGAAACTCTTCTGTCTTTGGCAAAATCAACACTATATACTTCTTTGCTCTTATCTAATAGAGTTATTAGATGGTTAAGTGTGTGTGTCTTGCCAGTATTGCCACGTCTGTAAAGTGCAATTATTTTCTTCATATTGTAATGATGTTATTTAATGCGGAGCGACTGCCGATAGAGGCAATCGCTCCGCAGGATTGATTAAATTCCCAGACCTGAGTCCTCGTCCTCATTAGGTTTTGGTACAGAGGGCTTCGTGCCTTTCTTGGGTTTGGCCGTCGTTTGTTCGTAGCTCACATCGGTAAGTGTAAAGTATTTCTTCGATGGGCTGAGACGTACAACCGGTTTTTCGATATGCTTCTGCACATTAAAAACCTCGCCTTTAGGAACGGATTTACTCTTGAATGAAGGTTTGAGCGTACCCAAATCTCCAAACTCTACGATGTCGCCATTTGCTACGATGTCTCTGGCAATCTCGGTGGCGTAGTTCAATACGGCTTCCACTTCCTGACGGTTGAATGTGGTCGATTTCGCCACACGCTCACAAAAATTGCGGAAACTCACTCGATGTCTACCCGTTGGTTGGGCGATTTGCACGACTTTACCGGCATTTGCGCCGACGTTCAATTTGCGTTCTACAAGAACGAACTGTAATGGTTTGTTAGCCATAGTTCAATAGTTTTTCCTCCTTTTACTTCCCCCTGCCGAAGTCGGAGGTATTGACTTTCGACAAAGGCTTCTTGTTCGATAACGCAAATGTACTTGATTTATTGTAAAAAGCTCCTAAGCTTTTGAGTAAAAGCTTAGGTGTAATCAGATGAAAGCTTAGGTGCTTTTGATGAGTTTCTTATGAGTTCTTCCGTATATCGTATTTGGTTACTCAAACGCGACTAAACTTGAAGGTACTCCCACGGCAGTGATGATGGGTGTTTGGGAGCATTCGCCCGTCTTGGTATTGTAGAGGTCTCGGTATATTTAGTTTCGCCACCCCTTTTCTGTTGGTGGTTGTACCGTTCTTGTACGAAGGTTCGTTCAGACCTTTCCATTGCACCGTGGCAAATTCTATACTGTTTCCATTCTCTGCATCAATAACTTTTATTTCGATGGAATGCAGTTGTGCAAACATCGGATAGGCCCACAGCAATAGGGAGCTGACGATGAGCACTCTTTTGTATAAATCAACTATTGAGTCGATTGACATATCTTATCTGTTTATGAAAACTCGTGCAAAATTACCCGACTATCGAATAAAGAAATATCCCTACTATCCAGACCTATACCCCTATTGAGTTTTATATGTGTCAGGTTATCGTTTTCGGGTAGTGTAATGCTCATTCGGGTTATTTTGCCCCTGTGCGTCTCCGTACTTTTGCACCTTAGAAAATCAAAACGATACATATATGGATAAACAAAAAATCAAGCCTCTCGATGAGGAACGGGAGAGTCGTAGCCTGCTCTCCAATGCGGTGGTCATACTGCATCTTGTTTTCGGCACACTGCCTCTGCTGCTTGTGGTATGGGCGGTAGACAGGCTGATGGATGGTACGCTCACTTCTGCTATGATTTGGATTGCTGGAGTGGCGATGGTGCTGCTTGCCCTGCTTCGCAGTGTGTTTTACGGAACTTCGATTTGGCGGGCGCACCGCTCGGCTTACAATGCCCTCACACGGTTGAGGTTGCGCATCGTAAACCACTTGCAACGGTTGCCACTCGGTTTCTTTCAGGAGCGTAAGGTGGGCGATTTGGTGAATATCATCAACCACGACGTGGAGCAAATCGAGATTTATCTGGCACACGGACTGCCCGAAATCCTATCGGCAACGCTTTTCCCCACCTTGCTATGGGGAATTGTTATGGTATTGGATTGGCGGCTGGGGCTGGCACTCGTATCGCTGCTACCGTTGGCGTTTCTTTTGCAGATGGCAGTCAAAACGCTTTGGGGCAAGAGCTTCCAACACTTTATGGAAAGTACGCAGAAGATGTCGGAAGACCTCCTGGAATATGTGGCTACAATACCGGTTATCAAGGCATTCAGCCACGAGGAAACACGCACGGAACGAGTACTTGGCAATATGCGCGATTATATCCGCTGGGTGAAGCGGAGTATGTTCAGCGTTACCGTACCGATGACGCTCATCACGATGTTCTTGGAGGGCGGTATCGTGGTAATGACTCTTGTCGGCCTATGGCTGATGAGTTCGGGCGAACTGACCGTGGCACGTTTCATTCTTGCCTTGATATTGGGAGGACTGTTCTCGTCTTCCTTTGCCAAACTGGCTACGTTCCAACATTTTCGAATCGTCTATGGGCAATCGCTGGCAAAGGTGCAGTCTATTACCGAAGTACCTGCAAAGGATACGGCAGACAGGGATACGGATACCATGCAGACCGATGTCAGTTTCGAGCACGTGACATTTGCCTATCCGAACAAGCAGGACAGTGCTTTGTGTGATGTCTGTCTGCAATTCCCCAAGGGCAGCCATACGGCTATTGTGGGAGAATCGGGGTCAGGCAAAAGCACATTGGCAAGTCTGATGATGGGTTTCTGGCAACCGCAGTCAGGAACCGTCCGTCTGGGCGGAGAGAACCTTGCGGAACTCTCCGAACGAAACATTGCCGATTTCTTCTCGATGGTGCAACAGGAGGTATTCCTTTTCAACACGAGCATTCGGGACAATATCCGTATCGGCAAGCCCTCCGCCACGCAAGAGGAGGTGGAAACGGTGGCGCGAAGGGCGCGCATACACGACTTTATCGTGGAACTCCCCAATGGTTACGATACCTTGGCAGGCGAAGCGGGCGTAAAATTCTCCGGCGGAGAAAAACAGCGTATTTCTATTGCCCGGATGTTGCTCAAAGACTCGCCGATTGTCATTCTCGACGAAGCCACCGCTGCTTTGGACGGAGAAAATGAAAAACTTATTCAAGAGGCTTTGGATGAATTGCAGCGTAACAAGACCGTCATCACCATCGCCCACCGTCTCAACACTATTCAGGAGATGAAACGTATTGTCGTGATGGACAAGGGACAGATCGTGGCGACGGGAACGCACGGAGAATTGATGGACAACTGCCCACTATATCGCAATATGACGGAAACACAGGAACGAGTAAGCAAATGGCAACTGAAAGAGGAGGAGGTATAAACAATGATACGCAATATATTGAATGAATTGACCGTTCGCGGAGTGCGGCATCTGATAATCTCCGCACTGTTTTTCGTGGTTTATGCCCTTTGCGGAACGGCAATAATGCTTACTGTCCTGTTCCTTATCGACCGCCATATATCGGGCGAAAGCGTTTCGCTCATTTCGGCAGCGTGGATACTCGTTGGTCTGCTGATTTTGAAAACCATATCCAATGCCGTAGCCGATATGAGCAAGCACTTTGCCGGCTTCGATCTCGTGGAGCGCATCCGTGAGAAGATCATCTTGAAACTGAAAATGTTCTCGCTTGGCTTCTACACCAATGAACGGCTGGGCGAGATAAGTACTGTCATTCACAAAGACGTGGACAATATGGAAATGGTGGTGGGGCACCTTTGGACACGGATGTCCGCTGATTTCATCGTGGCGCTGATACTCGGCATCGGGCTGTTCTGGGTGGACTGGCACATGGGGTTGGCGATGATTGCCATCCTTCCTATTGCCCTCTTCTCCTTGTATCGGGGCATCCGTTCGGGAACGAAAGCGCAGCAGGAGGCGCAGGACGGTCTGGCGGATATGGTCAGTCTCTTCGTTGAATACGTCAAGGGCATACCTGTGCTGAAAGTCTTCGGAGGAAAAGGAATGTTCCGTAACAGGCTCGACCGTTCTGTCAGCGAGTTCGGAGAGAGCAGCAAGAAGACCTCACGGCAGGCAGCTGCAAGCGTAGGCAGGTATGCCTTTCTCATTGAACTGGCTTTCGCTCTGATGGCAACGCTTGGTCTTTGGTGGACTTGGCGTGGAGAACTTTCCCTTTTCGCTTACCTGATGTTCGTCATCGTCTCGAAGGAGTTCTACAAACCTTTTGTCAATATGGAGAGTCATTGGCTGAACTACATCAAGGTAAAGGACAGCTACGAACGCATTTCCCGTCTGTTGGATGCTCCCGTGATCGTCGATCCCGACCAACCGAAAACGGCGGAACGCTTCGACCTCTCGTTTGATGGTGTCGGTTTCCACTATGAAAAAGAGGGGTTCGAGATGAAAGACCTCACGTTCAACGTACCCGAACGGACGGTAACGGCTCTTGTCGGCTCGTCAGGGTCGGGGAAAACCACCATTACCAATCTGTTGCTCCGCTTTTGGGAACCGCAGGCAGGCTGTATCCGTATCGGTGGAGTGGACATACGGGAAATAGACTACGATTATCTGCTCGGCAAAATCAGTGTGGTGATGCAGAATGTCATTCTCTTTTCCGACACCATTGCCAACAATATCAAGGTTGGCAACCGCAATGCCACACAGGGGAAAATCGAGGAAGCCGCACGTCGGGCGATGATACACGACTTCATTGTCAGTCTGCCTGATGGTTACGAAACGAAAATTGGGGAGAACGGTTTGGGACTTTCGGGCGGACAGAAGCAACGCCTCTCCATCGCTCGCGCCTTCCTCAAAGACGCTCCCATCCTCCTGTTGGACGAGATAACGAGCAATGTCGATCCCGTCAATGAGTACAAGATACAGCAGGCGATGTCCGCCCTTATCCGAAACCGCACAGTCTTGGTCATTGCCCACCACCTGCAAACTATCCGCAATGCCCACCAGATTATCGTGATGGACAAGGGACAACTTATGGAGAAGGGTACGCACGCCGAACTCGAAGCAAAAGGCGGAATGTATTGCAAGTTGCTGTCGGTGCAGTAAGCTCATAACAAGAACAGGCAGTAAGAAAAATACTCTTTACTGCCTGCTTTTTCTTGTTCAAATGAATTGTCTTTAATTTACTCTCCGAAGCACCTAAGCTTTTGAACAAAAGCTTAGGTGTAATTGTCGGAAAGCTTAGGTGCTTTTCATCCTCTCCCTTTCTCTTTTCATAGTAATTCAATATTCATTGTTTTTTCTTCTTTCGATTGACCTGTCCATATCCTCTGCAATCTTCCTCTCGGAAATCTTCGCATAGGTCTGCGTGCTGGTGATGGAGGCATGTCCCATCATCTTGGCAATGCTCTCCGTACAAATTCCCTCGGAAATCAAAAACGATCCGAAGCTGTGCCGGGCTTGATGGTAGGAGAGGTTCTCCTTCCGCCCGATGATGACACCGAGCTCGTGTATTTCGAACCACATAGAGTCCCTGCTCGGCAACGGAAATACCGGCTGTGTGTCATCGGTCGTATTGTACAAATCAAGTATCTGCTCCGCTATCGGATGCAGGGGAATGAAGGACTCTACTTTCGTCTTCTTGCGATTGATGCGAATGTATCTCCTGTTGTCGGCAGTCCGCCCGATATGGTGCGGATAAAGCAGCCGGGTATCGACATAGGCAAGTCCCGTAAAGCAGGAGAAGATAAAAGCCCTGCGAGCCAATTCCTTCAAAGGGTCATTGGCGGGCAGTTTCAGTTCCAGCAGTTGTTTCAGTTCAGTCCTGCTGATATGCATCCGCTTGGAGGGCGGTTTCTTCACATACTCCAACTCTTCCAAAGGATTGGCACGGATAATCCCATGGTCTACGGCAAGATATATCAGTCTGTTCAGCCAACAAAGGCAATGGTTGCTCTGCGATGCCCCGAAGTTCTTGTACCGCTTCAGGTAGACCTTATATTCCCGTCCGAATTCCTCGGTGATGTCCGAAAAGGCAATGTCCGCCTTGCCTTTCGAGTCCAAGAACTCACGGATATAGCTCTGGTAATACCGAGAACTCCTGTAGGTCGAAGTGGAGTCGATTTCCTTGGAACGGACGGCAAGGCGTTCCCGTTCCCTTTCTCCCATTTGGAGCAGATGGGTAGGAATGACCGCCTGACCTGCTATCCTGTTTTTCAATAGTTCGGCACTGACCACACCCTGCTCTTTGAGCATTTCATCATAGAGCCGCTCCGCATACTTTCGAAACTCTTTCAGGCGGTTGTTCGTCCGCACGTCCGCAGTCTCTGCTTTTTTTGCATTCCATTGTTTGGGATTGCAAGTAATACCCGTGGTTATCGTCGTGCTTTTCCCGTCGATGGAGATTCGGCAAAGTACGGAAGTTGTACCATCCACACGTACCTTGTTGCGATTGATATAGAGTAGTAAAGAAAATGTGCTACGCATAAATTCATTTATTATCTATGGGGTGTTATAATACAAGTTTCAAATCCTTTGTCGCTTCGATGTATTTGTCCATATCCTCGAAAAGCTTCTTGGGCGTAACCTTCGCATAGACCTGAGTAGTTTGCAGGTTGGAATGCCCCAGCATCTTGCAGATGGTCTCGATAGGAACGCCGGCTTCCAAGGTAATCAGCGATGCAAACGAGTGCCTGCCGGCATGGTAGGTCAGGTCTTCCTTGATGTCGGCAAGGATAGCCAGACATTTCATGAGGCGGCGCATATTGGGATAGTGCAACATCGGGAAGAGAGTCTGACGGTCGTCATCCCTGTATTTCTCTATCAGGTCAAGGGCTTCGGGCAGCAGCTTGACACAGGCACGAAGCTCGTTTTTCTTGCGGCAGTATTTAAGCCACAGCTCGCCATTGTCATCCGTGAACAGATTGTCACGCGTAACGGAAACTGCATCGGCGTAGGCTGTTCCCGTATAGCAGGCAAAGAGAAAGAGATCTCTTGCTAAAATGTGGGAGGCGCGATGTTCGGGGATTACCAAGTCACGGATTTTCTCGAAGGATTCCCGGCTTAGGGCTTTTGGTGTCTTCTCCTTTTGTTTGGGGAGACTGAAATGAGCGAAAAAACATCTGTCGGCATAACCGTCCTTGTAGGCTTTACGGCATATTTTCTTGACGATAGCCAAATAGTGCCGGCAGGTATCTATGGCAAGCCCTTTCTCGTCCAAGATGAAGCTCTGATAGTCATGAATGAACTGTTCCGTTATCTGACCGAAAGCGATGTCTTTGGTGCGAAACGTCTTGTCGATGAACTCCGCCAAGATTCTCCGGGTATAGATATAGGCAGGGTAAGTTCCCTTTGCACGGTCTATCCCGATGCGTTTCCTCAAATCTTCACAGACGATGTCCGTCATTCCCAACAGGGTCATCTGCGTTTCAAGGCTTCCTTGAAGCAGGTTCTTGACGGCTTCCGCATCGAAGTCTGCTTTTCTTTCCACAAGCGTGTCGAATGCCGTATGGATGGAGAGCATCAGCTTGTCCAGCTTCGCATTGGTCTCCACGGCTTCATGGCTCTTACCTTTCAGACGGCTTTCACGAGGATTCCACAGGTCGGATGTGCAGGAGATTTTGCAACTGAATTGCACCATCGAACGATTGACGGTGATACGTCCCATAATGGGCGCTTTGCCCGACTTGTCGGGTCTGCTCTTTTTGAGGTAGAGCAACACCTTGAATTTTTCTATTTTCATACGCTTTAATTTTATGGGCAAAATTACCCGTTGTTAAAGCGTTCTTTGATAAGCAAAACGTTGTGGAACAGCGAGATAGAACCCATGTCAGAAAAACCTTTCCTTTTTCCGTTACCTCACCACACTAGGGAAACCAACGGATAACGGTTTGGTAACCGAAAGGATTCAGTATTCCGTGCCGAATTACTTTTCCACTGTAGCTGCAAAATATAGAAAAACGCCTAATTCACAATATGTTACCGATTTATTCTCTATGTTCTTCCAAATCCTCAAATGGATGATATTTTCCATATGGCTCGCCACACCTTTGCCTCTCAGATGACCCTCTCCGAAGGGGTATCTATCGAGAGCGTGTCGAAGATGCTGGGGCATAGTCAAATCAAGACTACGCAAGTCTATGCCGAGACCTCGCCCGAACGTGTGTTTCGGGATGTAGAGCGTATCCTACCCGAGATTGCTCACTATCGTTTAATCAACTAAAAGCAAGACAATGAAAAGTACATTCTCAGTTTTATTCTTTATCGACCGTAGCAAGGCGAATGAGCAGGGGCTATGTCTTATCCGTTGTCGCATTTCCTGTAATGGCAAGACTGCTTCGTTCTCTACCAAGCAACAAACAGCTCCCGAAGATTGGAACGCTCAGAGAGCAAGAGTAAAAGCAAGCTCCCCCACGGCTCAAGGCATCAACAACGCACTGAATGCCGTAGAGCAAGGACTGAATGCACTCTATGAACGCATTCTCCGAGAAGAGCAATACATCACAGCCGAGTATCTCAAGGAGCAATTTCTTCGCAAGGAAAAGCCTCAGCTGTCCATCTTAGAGCTATATCAAACGGTCTGCGAGGCAAAGAGGGCTTATGAGGATAAATCTCTCAGTAAAGCCACCATAAGAGCCTTTCGGGATAGTTACAAGAGCTTTGCTCGCTTTTTGGATTCGAGGGGGCAAAGCGGATGTATGCCCCCCGAGGTGACCAAAGGGTTGATTGAGGATTATCGGCTCTATATGCTCCGAGACTTAGGCAATAAGGTAAGCTCTGTTGCCAACCGCCTCAGACACCTGCACCAAGTTATTCGCAGAGCTTTGATGGAGGGCGTCGTGAGAGAAGACCCTTTTGACCTCATCGACATAGATACCCCTGCTTACGAACGCAACTCGATCAGCGGTGATGAACTGCAAAAACTGTTGGCTTATCGTCCGCATCGCTCTGTGGATAATCATATCAGACTGATATTCCTCTTGGGCTGTTTCACTGGCTTGGCTTTCTCTGACCTCAAGAAATTGCGGATGGAGGACATCTATACCCTCAGTGATGGACGCAGATATATCTCGCTCTACCGCACCAAGACACAGAATTGTTGTATCGTGCCACTGCTACCCATTGCCGAGGAGATTCTTGCCTTTGTGGGGCAAGGACGCTCAGAAGGGCTATACTTCCGAGAGTTCCCTGTAAACAGCCACTTCAATCGCAAAATCCGTGAGCTACTCATCAAGGCTGGATGCTCGCCCCATACAGAGGCGAGTTCGCACACAGCACGGCATACCTTTGCCACAATCATCTGTTTGGAGAACGGCTTGCCGATTGAAACGGTGAGTAAGATGTTAGGGCATCGCTTTATCAGTACCACAGAGCTATATGCCAAGGTCAGCAAGCAGAAAATAGCCAAGGAGATGTTACCACTGATGGGTAGCGAGCAGACACAAACGCTTCGCAAGGCTCTGCGAGTTTGCCCACCACGCAAGCGAGCCACAGCCAGCGAAGCCGAGCCGTCCACCGCCTAAGGTCGTCTTCATTTCGGGCAAAGGTACAAGGGCGGTCTGTTTGCCCATCAAGGTCAAGTCCTGCAGAGGGAGGGAAGAATCTCCACCGCAGGACTTCTTGTATTCTGGCGGTCGTATTCCTTCCCTCCCACCTTGCTTGGCAAGACCGCCCTTTGTGGAGAAAAGCCCGAACGAATACGACATACTCAGGCTCTTTGGACGCAAGCAAGGCTTAAAGCAGAGCATAATCTGTTTGCTCTTTTATAAGGCGAGCCTTAATAGGCTCAATTACCTCATTCTCGACAAGTAGGAACGAGCCGACTCCTCATCTCATTACCGCAAGTAAGCCCTTTCTTAGACTGCTCCTTTGCCTGCCTTTTCCCTCGTTTTCCTTGTCCCTCACCAATCCCTTGAGCGTTGCACTCTTAGCCCTAATTTTGCCTCCAAAAGAAAAGGCAAGCGAGAGCATCTGCCCCGACTTGCCACCATATAAAAACGCAAATTAAAACCAACCGAAGCAATGAAAATTATCATCGTAGAGGGCAAAGCGTGGGAACTGCTCCGCTCCTCCTTTACCGACTTCATCCACCGCACGGAGCAGCTCATCGGCAATCCCCCCGAAACAGAATCGTGGCTCGACAATGAAGCCGTCTGCCGTAGGCTGAGCATCAGCAAGCGAACCTTGCAGACACTCAGAGATACGGGCAAAATCCCCTTCTCTATGGTCGGACACAAGTGCTACTACAAAGAGAGCGATATCACGGAAGCACTGAAGGCACAAACTGAATGAATGCACTATGGCAGAGAATGAAATCATCACAAGTGAAAACCCTCAAATGAAGCTATTTACGCAGATGATGGAGGGCGTATTAGCCAAGCTGGAGCGTTATTGTGCCTCGGCTCGCCCGATGTTAGGCGGTGAGGTTTTCCTCACTGGCGAGGAGGTCTGCGAGCTACTCAAGCTCAGCACACGAACGCTCCAAGAGTACCGTAGCAACGGCACATTAGCCTATTACAAGATAGGAGGTAAGATACTATACAAACAGAGCGACATCCAAGCGATGCTCGAAAGGCATTATAACCCCATTCTAAGAGTCAGAAAGTAGGTTGAGACCGACTCAAGTCAGCATAGACTTAGGTCAGTTGGTCAGTTAGTCTATTTAGACCAACCACCAAAGTAACCTCTAAACTTAGCTTTGAAGTCGTATAATGACCTCTGAAATAACCTCTAAACTCAATCTTGAAATTATAGAACAAGCTATGAACTCAAGAACTATATGACCAACTGAATGCTGAGCCATCAGCGATTGAACCTACCCCTCTTTTGTGCATAGCAAGGTGTGTCTTTGTCGGACAAATGGCAATTTGTCCGACAAAGACCCTTGCCCCGAAAGGGGTATCAATCACTCCAAAGTCGTGATTAAGAAACAATGAAACCAATGAAAAGAAAGAAGACAGACAAGCCAGACGGCAGATGTGCCACCTGCCCACGATGGGACAGATGGCACATCAAAATACCCAAGCCCGAAGACCAACAGAAGCTCATCGAACTATACCGAAAGTCAGGGGCGAAAACCAAGAGCCACTACGTCAGAGCTCGGCTATTAAATGAATCCTTTAAGGTCATCACACAAGACGAGTCCGCAGAGCCGTATCTAAGAGAGCTGCGCAACATCATCACTAAATTGAGAATCATCGGTGTGAGTTACAACGAAGCCGTCAAGACACTCAATAAATATCACACGGTCGCCACAGCTCAAAGAATGATACACCAGCTCGAAATTTGCTCCGCAGCTATCATCAAATTACAAGTACAAACGATACAGCTGACAATGGATTTTGAGAATCGAGCTAAACAGACTACCAAGTAATAACCTTATCCACAATCGCCTGCTGTTCGCTGGCGGTGCGTCGCAAGTAAATCCGAGTGGTCTCGATGCTTTCATGCCCCATTAGGTCTGCCAACAGAGCAATGTCATTGAATGCCTCCAAGAAATTCTTGGCGTACCTATGACGGAAGGAGTGTGGGTAAACGACATTCGTATTTAGTCCATAACGCTCAGCATAATTCTTGAGCTGCTGGGCTATGCCCCGAGTCGTAATACGCTCTCCAAAGCGATTGCGGAAGATATAGCCTGTGGTTTGCCCAGTCGTTTCAAACCATCTTTCAGCATCTTCCCTTAGACGCTTCGGTATAAATAAACGTCTAACTTTTCCCCCTTTGGAGTAGATATCAAAGTATCCGATGCGAACATGTTCAACTTTGATCTGAATGAGTTCACTCACACGTGCTCCAGTAGCCGTGAGGAAGCGTACTACGAAGTACCACATCAGGTTCTCTTCTTGTTTGAGTTTCCTCTTGAGAAAGAGATAATCAGCTTGGCTAATTACATTTTCTAAGTAGGTGCGTTGCTGAACCTTTACTGATTTTAGGCGAAACTTGGGCTTGCCAACATGCTCCAAGAACTTATTTAGAGCTTGGGTGCGAAGGTTCACAGTTTTGGGTTTGAATTGCTCTATAACATTCGCCTTGTATAAGAGCAAATTTCGCTTGTTTAGTGTTCTGTACTTGGAGAAATAGTCATTAACAGCATAGAGATATGCTGAAATGGTATTCTCCGCCATGTTGCTCTCTCTGAGAGCGGTTTTGAATGATTCTACCATAATTATAATCTTTGATTTCAGAGAATATTCTCTGTTATATATTATGGTAGGGGGCTTTGCCTAATTCCCATTATGAGAAGTTCACCCTCACAGGCGAGGTCAAGTGTATCGACGATGAGATCCCCTTTGACCTGCCCAAAGGCTGGGAGTGGGAGCGATGGGGAAATATCGCATATTCGATTCAGTATGGATTTAATGCTCCAGCATCTCCTAATGGACGAATTAAAATGGTTCGAATTAGTGATATTCAAAATGAGAAAATAGCATGGGAGAATGTGCCTTACTGCGAAATTGATGAAAAAGACATAGAGGGGTACAAGCTTGAGCCTAATGATATTCTTTTCGCGCGTACTGGAGGTACTGTTGGTAAATCTTTTCTTGTACAGAGAGTACTTGAACAGGCTATTTACGCAGGCTATTTGATTCGAACCAGATATAGTAAAGAGCTTTCACCCGTATACTTGAAGTCTTTTATGGGATGTTCATTATATTGGGAGCACTTGAAAGATGGTACTACAGCTACAGCTCAGCCGAATTGTAATGGGCAAAATCTTGGTCGTATGCTACTTCCTATACCTCCAAGATTAGAACAAAGGCGCATTGTGGCAAAGATTGAAGAGCTAATGCCACTCGTAGAGCAGTACGGCAAGGCACAGAGCAAACTCGATGCACTCAACAACAATATCCGAGAACAGCTCAAGAAATCCGTACTGCAATACGCTATCGAGGGCAAACTCGTGCCACAATGCGAGGAAGATGGTACTGCCGAAGACCTCCTTTTGGAGATACAGGCAGAGAAGCAACGCCTCTATGCCGAGGGTAAGCTGAAAAAGAAAGACCTTGCCCACAGCACCATCTTCCGAGGTGAGGATAACAAGTATTATGAGCAGATAGGGAAAGAAATCTTTGATATAACGGAAGAAGTCCCTTATGATTTACCTAATAGTTGGAGCTTCTGTCGGTTGAGGGAGATTTGCTTTATTTTTACTGGAGCGACATTTAGAAAGGAGGAAACCATAGGTGAAATATCTGGAGTCCGAATTCTTCGAGGTGGGAACATACTTCCTCGAAAGTTGCTATACAAACCAGATGATATATTCCTTCCCAAGGATAAAATCCCTAACAGCATCCTATTGAGAAAAAATGATATTGTTACACCTGCAGTTACAAGTTTAGAAAATATCGGCAAGATGGTACGAATCGCTTCTCATATTCAAGATACGGCTGTCGGAGGCTTTGTATTCACGCTCCGCCTATATAAGGATATGGACGTTCTGTCCATATATCTACAATCATTGTTAAGCACTCCTTTGCTCATTAAGTTTTTGAGGTCAATTTCCAATAAGTCCGGGCAAGCTTTTTATAATATCGGGAAAGAACGTTTGGGGCTGGCTTTACTCCCCATACCAGCTTTAGGAGAACAACAGAGAATTACACAAGCAATTGAAAATATATTTGAGTTGATAGAGGGTGAATAATAGCCCTCTATCATTCAAGTAAGCGCAGAAAATCTGTTATTGTGTTGCTTATTTTCCTCTGCTCTCTCAAAGGTGGTAATGGTAGCAACTTATTTTCTAAGTATCCAACAAGGATACGCTGTTGATTTGCCGTTCCTTTGAAGCTTGCATTCTCAACAAAGTATGGAGTTTCGAGAAAATACATCAAGAAAAAAGGTTGTACCGTTTCCCCATAAGGACGGAGCACCTTTAGCTCAGTCGTTCCTGCCCCGATGCCATTGGGAAGATTTTGCAAGACCATAGACTTTCTGTTCTGAAAACATGGAGTAATCTTGGCAAAAGCAATGTCTCCATCTGCAAAATGAGTGAATGCAGACTTAATCTCATACCAGTATGCCTTTGTATATGAGAACTGTGAGAGAAATGTAGCTTCTATCTTTTCCATAGGGATAAATGCGGCTATCGTATCGTCTGCGCATTCATTCTTCGGATTGATTTTTACAATATCTTTGGCTCTCACCCATCTCCATGAGAGAGGAATTTCAAAGGGGATTTCATCATCGATACAGGTAATACTTTTCCCTATCTGCTCATAATACTTGCTACTTCCTCTATCTTATGAACTATTTTTTTCTGTTCAGCGAGAGGAGGAAGAGGTAGCAGAACTCTGCCAAGTGTCCCGATGTAGAGTTCTTTTTGATTTGTGCTCCCTGCAAGATTGTCCTCAATATAGTTTTGGACTGCATACGAAGAGAGAACTTCAAATATATACAGTGGATTACAAGCTGAAGAAAGTCGAACAACGGATATATGTGAATCAGGAACGATGAAAGGGTAATCTCCTAATAGGGATTCAGAGAAGACTCCAACACGACCAACAGTTCCTGTCCCCGTAGAATTAACAAGGATATCTTGATGCCTCAATTTGTATTCATCTTTCCATTTAGGTAATGTCGAAGCATCTAAAAATTTAACCTCATCAAGTGATATGCCACCAGATTTAAGGTTGCATTTTTGAGCAAAAACAGGGATTTGCTTAATGTCTGAATACTTAGGAGACTTGCCTCTTGATAAAAAGACGGAAAGATCAGCAAGTCTTACCCATTTCCAAGAGTTTGGTATATCAAAAGGTATTTCTTCATCAATGCATATAATTTCCTCACCTTTCTTCTCGAAGTACTTGTTATCCTCACCTCGGAAGATGGTACTGTGGACAAGGTCTTTCTTTTTCAGCTTGCCCTCGGCATAGAGGCGTTGCTTCTTTGCCTGTATCTCCAGAAGGAGGTCTTCGGCAGTGCCATCTTCCTCGCATTGAGGCACGAGTTTCCCCTCTATGGCGTATTGCAGTACGGACTTCTTGAGTTGCTCTCGTATATTGCTATTGAGTGCTTCAAGTTCGCTTTGCGCCTTGCCGTAATGCTCAACGAGTGGCATTAGCTCTTCAATCTTTGCCACAATGCGCTGCTGTTCGGATAGAGGAGGGAGAGGGAAGGGTGTTTCGATTATCTTAGCGACAGAAAGCCCTGGTTGTGCCGTTGCTGTAGAGTATTGATTCAGATTTAATGCCGTTAAAATATAATACATAAAAAGAGGAGTTATGATTCCCCAAGTATCAACTATCACAGCATGTTCTGTTGCATAAAACCGACCTTCTTCAATGTTCAAGCAACCACAAAGGGCTCCTTGACGCCCAACTATAGAGAAATGCCCCTCCGTATTGTAAAGCTTTACATATCCTCTCAATCCATTGCCTCCAATACATCTATACTGGTATTCCAGATTCTTCTCTTCTAAGATTTCAGAAGCTGAAATGTTTTTTCCAGCCTGCATCTGGCATATATCCTTTATTCTACACCACTCCCAGCCCTTGGGCAGGTCGAAAGGTATCTCGTCATCGATGCACTTGATCTCGCCTGTGAGGGTGAACTTCTCATAATGGGAATTGTCCTCACCTCGGAAGATGATAGAAGGGTTCTTTTCCTTCTTTATCTTCTTTTCCTTGACAAGGCGAGCTTTCTCTTCTCGAATACGTTCAAGAAGAACAGATGCTGGCTCATCGTTTGGGTCTTGAGGTACAAGCTTTCCTTGTATTGCTTGCTGAAGTATGGATTTGCGTAATTGGTCTGCGGTCATAATTGATTGTCTTCAAATTCGGCTACCCATTCTTTGACTTTGCTTTGGAGCATCTTCTTGTCTGGAAGGTAGAGCTGATAAGCTGATGCGTAAATGTTTGCATCTTGAGGGAGGGTAAGCTCTACAAGTGCATCGCTCTTATATTCACAAAGCAGTATGCCGACCGTAGGCTTCTCAAAGTCTTGCTTGATGTATCGGTCGAAGTAATTGACATACATCTGCATCTGCCCAAGGTCTTGATGTGTAAGGTCTCCTATCTTGAGGTCTACCAACACATAACATTGTAGCAGGCGGTTATAAAATACGAGGTCTACATAGAAATGCTTTTCATCGAATGTGAAACGCTTTTGGCGAGCTTCAAACAAAAAGCCTTTACCCATCTCCAGTAAAAAGGATTGCATTTTACTGATAATGGCTTGCTCCAGTTTCGACTCAGTGTAAACAGCATCGGGCTTAAGTCCAAGAAACTCAAGTGTGATAGGGTTTTTGATTATATCTGACGGTTTCTCTATTGTTTGCCCCTCGGTAGAGAGTCGCATCACTTCGTTTTTGTCTCGGCTTAGAGCTAACCGCTCGTAAAGGCTACTACCAACCTGTCTATTTAGTTGTCTCTTTGACCATTGTTGTTGCACACATTCTATTTCATAGAAGTTTCGAGCTGCAGGGTCGTCTACTCTCATAAGGATGAGGTAGTGTGACCATGAAAGGCGAAATGCCTCTTCTCCTTCAATTGGATAACCAGTGGTTAGCCTTTCTGAGTAGACTTTATAAAATTGCCGGATGTTTTTAAGGTTCGCATACGACCAACCTGCCCCAAATCGTTCAGTAAGTTGCTCGGAGAGCGATTGTAAGAGCTGTTTACCATATTGAGCACGCTCTGCTCCTTGTTGCTCCTCTTCAACAATATACCGACCTATCTGATACTTTGTATATACCTCTGCCAGATTGATAGAAGTGAGTACACGCCCCCGAGCCTCTTCTATAACAGAGACAACTCGATGAACGAGTGCTTCAAATCCTTTGTGTTCTGTATTGCTTAGCTCGCTCATTGTTCTGTCGTATTGATGTCTATCCCTAAGATACGCTGCACCTCTGCTAATGTTTTGTCTATCTCATGCTCAAGGGCAAGACGACGCTTATAATAGCTTTCGAGCAGCTCGGCAGGAGCAAGTATCTCTTCCTCTTCCTTGGGGAATTTACACTGGTCGAAGTTACAACTAAGGGTCAAAAGGTCTTGGGCAGAAAAGGCGCGAGCCTTTTCATCTTTTCCATCTTCGCTGACTATTTCTGTACGATTGTGCCACCATGTTCTGAGCGGTTCACAATGTTCAGAACGCATCGGTTTGGTTTTGGAGAAGTGTTTGTAGCCCTCGGGCATATCTAAACGATAAAACCAAGTCTTTTGGGTACAGAATCCTTCTTCCGCCCCTTCAGCTTGCTCATTGTTAAAAAAGAGGATATTCGTTGCAATGCTCGTATAGGGAGCAAAGATGCTTCCTGGGAGGCGCACTATCGTGTGTAGATTAAACTCTCTCAGGAGCTTCTCCTTAATGGCTAACTTAGCATTATCTGCCCCAAACAAGAAGCCATCAGGGAGGATTACAGCAGCTCTGCCAGACTTTTTGAGGCGATACATAATTAGTACCATGAACAAGTCTGCTGTTTCGCTGGACGAGAGATCAGAGGGAAAGTGTTGCTTGATGTCGTTCTTCTCACTGCCCCCGTAAGGTGGGTTCATCAGCACAACATCAAACTTATCTCCTTCAGTATAGTTAAGTACATCCTTGTTCAGTGAGTTGTCGTGTAAGACAAGAGGTGCCTCTATACCGTGCAGAAGCATGTTTGTCACACAGAGCATATAGGGAAACTGCTTTTTCTCGATACCGTATATGGAGTTGGCATATTCCTTTTGGGCATCTGCGGTATTGGTCTCCTGCACTTTCTTGTCAAGGGCTTTGAGCCAACTGGTAATAAATCCTCCTGTACCGCAGGCAAAGTCTGCCATCTTTTCGCCAATCTGAGGATTTATTATTTCAGCCATAAAGTCGGTCAAAGCACGAGGTGTATAAAACTCTCCTGCAGAGCCTGCCGACTGCATCTCTTTGAGTATTGTCTCGTAAATTTCTCCAAATGCGTGGCTTTCATTGTAATCGCTGAGATTGAGGTCGTCTATGATATTGATGATTTGCCGAAGCAAAACACCATCTTTCATATATTGGTTGGCATCCTCAAAGGTGGTACGCACGATACGACTTCGTACAGGTGTCTCTGGTGTAACTTCCAGCGACTTTAGCGTAGGGAATAGGGTATTATTGACAAAGCCCAGCAAGGCATCAGCAGTTAATGCATTGCCGTCCCCTTCGTCCTTAGCCCATGAACGCCAACGACATTCCCCTGGGATAAAAGACTGATAATTGTCTTCGTTAAATTCCCAGTCATTCTCTTTCTCATCGTATATCTTGAGGAAAAGCATCCACGCAATCTGTTCGATACGCTGAGCATCACCATTGATACCTGCATCGTTACGCATAATGTTGCGAATGCTTTTTACAAAATTATTGAGTGCCATATCTTATGCTATGCTGTATATAAAGGTTTCTAATTCTCTGACCGCTGAGTAATACTGCGCCTTGCCACCAAAGAGCTTCGCAATATGGGCGGGTGTCCCCATTTGGCGGAACGGATCAAGCTGGAGTATTACTGGGTCTTCTAATTGTCTAATGCCACCAACAGTATATTTCTCAAGAAGTGCTTCCAATACCTTGCGAGCTTCGTTGCCGTACTTATTGAAAATATCACGCTTCTTGACCTGCTCTGCACGCTCCCTCCGTGTCAGAGGCTTTTTCCCATAGGCGATATGACAGATAAAATCAAAGTCATCTACGTCACTCAGCCCTTGCTCTTGTTTTAAGGCTTTTAGGTCAATACCACTTTCCTCTAAGAGCTTGGTTATTTCCTCCTTCTTCTTTGCCTCATTCCATCGTTGGATGAAATCATCTAAGTTGGCATAGGTCTCATTGATGTTTCTTTTCGTATAGTCGGTTATGCTTTCCGTGCGGAGCAACTTTCCGTTTGTGTCGTAGACAGAAACTATGCTTTGTAATACTCGGACTTGACAGCCGTCCCTATTTACTATCGATTTCTCGACCTTAGGCTTAGGAGGGCATATACAAGGGTTCTGACCGCAGATATCACAGGGGCAAACACACGGAGACTGTCCACAAGTGCCACAAGGCTGAGGAGGAGTAGGCGTGTCTTTGGGGGGATAGTTATCGTCCACCTCTATTGGTCCATCCCAATCTGGGTCAGCAAAAAGGCGTGTAACATTACGGAAGTCCATAATGGTAAAATGCGTCTTACCGTCTTTTTCTCTAATACGAGTACCACGTCC
The DNA here is from genome assembly GCF_900476255.1 of Porphyromonas crevioricanis. Taxonomy (NCBI): domain Bacteria; kingdom Pseudomonadati; phylum Bacteroidota; class Bacteroidia; order Bacteroidales; family Porphyromonadaceae; genus Porphyromonas; species Porphyromonas crevioricanis. The sequence goes on along the minus strand of NZ_LS483447.1, from coordinate 516,961 downwards.
TACTATTTGCTTAAACTCTGTCATTGAACTGAGACGTTGGTCCAGTACAATAAGTTTGACCATCTTGCAATCAACTCCTGTAGATAGCAACTTGCTTGTAGTGGCAATGACTGGATACGGAGACGACACAGAGATGAAATAATCAAGCTTAGACTGCCCGTAGTTATCGCTTCCTGTGATACGTACTACATAGTCAGGGTTCTTCTTGCACATATCAGCATTAGCATTCACTAAAGCAGTCCGCATATATTCAGCGTGTTGTTCATCTGCACAAAACACAATAGTCTTAGCCATACGGTCTGTGTGCTTGAGAAACTTGGTGATCTGCTCGGCAACTTCCCGATGACGGTCTTGTAGAATGATGTTGTAGTCGTAGTCGGTGTTGTTATATATCCTATCGGGGATTTCATTGCCGTTGATGTCTACCTGTCCTTTAGTAGGACGCCATTCGTCTCCTATGTTCGTAGTGATATTTACCACCTTGAACGGAGCTAAGAAGCCATCTTCAATGCCTTCTTTAAGACTATAAGTATAAAGCGGTTCTCCAAAGTAGGATATAGATGACTGATAAGCCGTCTCTTTTGGGGTAGCAGTCATACCCAGTTGCACAGCTCCTGAAAAATAGTCGAGTATCTCTCTCCAGTTACTGTCATCTTTGGCACTACCTCTATGACACTCGTCCACGATGACCATATCGAAAAACTCGGGCTTAAAGAGTTCTTCGTATTGTTTCTTTCCACCCTGTCCTATGAGTTGCTGGTATAAGGCGAAATAAACTTCATAAGCAGTAATGCCAGAGCCTTGGTCTTGCTGATAGTTTACCTTATGAATCGTTTTATTCAAGGGCTTAAAATCTTGCTGTATCGATTGGTCCACAAGAACATTGCGGTCGGCAAGATAAAGCACCTTCTTTACAAGCCCAGCTTTTAGCAAGCGATACACAATTTGAAAAGCCGTATAGGTTTTACCTGTACCCGTTGCCATTACGAGTAGAAGTCGCTTTTCCCCTTGTGCGACAGCATTAACAGTCAAGTTTACTGCATTGCGTTGATAGTAGCGAGGAGGGAATATATCTTGCCCTGTACAATAAGGTTGCTCAATAACTTTAAGCTCATCCTCAGAAAGTCCCTTCCCCGAGTGGCTCTCTTGAATAAACCGTTGATATAATTCTTCTTTGGTAGGGAACTCGTCCATTGAAAGGCTTCTCTCTTGTCCTGTTAGGAAGTCATACTCTTGAAACCCTTGTCCATTAGAACTATAGGCAAAGGGTATCTTCATCATCTCGGCATATGCCTTAGCTTGCTGTAAGCCATAACTAATCGTATGCTTGGCATCTTTTGCCTCGACTACGGCTATTGGTGTTGCTTTGTTGTAGTAAAGCATATAGTCGGCATACTTGGGCTTGCTCCGAACTACGAGATTACCTTGAAGGTTCATTTTACCATCGGTAAGTTTGACCTTCGCTTCCATTGATATATCATCAAAAGACCACCCCTTAGCCATTATCTGAGGGGTTATGAATTTAAGTTTAATATCTTCTTCTGACATATTGAGCATGTTGTCCATAGGCTTCCTATAAGTTTGTATTATGAGAAGTTTAGCACCATAGTCAAAGCATAAACACAGACTATTTACTTTGAAGGTCTAAGGAGTTCTCGCACATCCACATCCAAAGCATCGGCAACCTCAAGGAGGCTTTCCAATGAAGGCTGCACCTTATTAGAGACCCAGCGAGATACAGTATTTTCTGTACGCCCTGTCTTCTCTGCAAGCCACTTACCAGATACTTGCTTTTCTGCTAATACTGATTTAATCCTATTTATAGCCTTCATCTGTTGATTTGCTTTCTAAAATTGTGGAGTTCACCTACAAAGGTACAACAGAAATAGGCTTATAAATGAAATATTTAGGGAATTATTTAACATACGCAACGATTTTCTTCGATTTCAGTCGTTTTTCATCGGATAATCAGTACCTTTGCGAGTAAGAAGTAAGGGATATTTGTAAAGTTGCAAAATCAAGAAGCAAGAAGCACCTCGCTCGTTTCTTATCCGTTCCCCTTAGCCGAGTAGACACATGATTATATACTCAATATCAATCCATTAACCCTCTTCAATCCGATTTTATGCAGAAGAATCTGAAGGAAGAACACGCTTAGTTGGTAGATTAGTGGCGACAACACCCAACAAAACAAATATCCCACCGATGTAGTGGTAGAGGTGCAGCTCTTCGCCCAGCAAGACAATCCCTCCCATGACAGAAATGACGGGTGATACGTTATTGAATACAGCTACACGCGAAGCCGGTACCACGGAGAGGGCATAGTTGCTGAAAAGGGAAGTAAAAAGAGAAGAGAGAACTCCGAGATAGAGCACAGAATAGATGAAATCAGGGTGTCTGAGAGGAGACACGAATGAGCGCAACGACCCCTCGGAATAGAGATGAAAAACTATTGCTGTAACATTAAACACAAGGCAAGCCATAATGATCATAAAGCCGGTTATGTCCATAGCCTTGTAGTTTTTATTGATCTTACGGCCCAATATGTAGTAGCAAGACACAGCCAATACACAAAGCAGTATCAGCACATATCCTTTGACATTCTCGGTATGTATCGTCACTCCACTGCGAAGGAAAATATAGATAACACCTCCCACAGAAGCCCCTACTCCTACCATCTGGACCCATGAACTTTTTTCCTTGAGAATAGTCATAGCCAGAAGGAGAGTTACGACTGGTATAGTAGCCGACAATATACCAGCTTCGGCAGCTGTGGTATAGAGCAAACCTTGAGCCTGCAGACCAAAAAAGAGAAGAGGATAAAAGAGAGATAATCCCAGCAGTTGCAATACATCTTTGCGATGAAAATGCGGCAACTCTATCAACCGAAAAAGGTAGAGCAACACAAGCACCAGAGTAGCTGCAGTGAAGCGATGGGCCAAAAGGTCGATAGGCTGGGCATTCCGCAGAGCAAGCTTAACAAAGACGAAGGAGAGACCTACGATCATGGTCGAGAGGGTCATACCAATGTAAGCTCTAAACTTCCGATCCCTAAAGAATAGCCTTTTTGTTTTCTTCTCTTTCGGAGAAACAGGGCCTAAGCCCGTTTTTCGTTCAATCGTTTTTTCATTCTTCTGCATAGCAACTCACGAGAATACACCAGAAAGGAGAGCCAGACCTTACATCTCAGGGTATAGTTACTCTCCAAGATATGCCTCTCCCCAAAGTTACCATTCTTCGGGAGATGTCACTCAACCGGAACTACCACGGCTGGATCAGGTCATTTTAAGTTATTGAAACAATGTTCAATCACCTGTTTTATGAGCCCAAAGGAATTTGTGTTGTCCATGGTATCTGGCAAAAAGGCTGAGCTATAGCCTCGAGCAACTCGGTGGCTATGGCAAAATGCTATCTTTGTGTGAGATCTCGCAGTGGTTCTTTGCTTCCCAACAGTCCAATTACAGGGATGCCTCCCTGTCTCCCTTTTGGGGTGAAGAGCCAGTGTGTCGGATACCAGACGACAACTATGCAGAATACACAATTGGTAGATATCGGGACCGTGATAGCGTCCAAGTCCGGTAGGCCTTGGCCCCGCCCCATCGTGTGGACAATAGAGCGTCTGATCCACCAGAATGAAATCAATACAATCCTCTCTCGATACGGCCATCTGCGCGGAGCAGCCTTTATGGCGGCTTTGGTGGACTATTTCTCTGTCTCCGTCTCCTGGCATAATCCGGCCGACTTGCCACAATCCAGCCGTTGCATTTTTGTCTGCAACCATCCGCTGGGGGCATTCGATGGTATTTGTATCTCCCACCTTATCCATAATAGATATGGCAATGTGCGCTATATCGTGAATGATCTGCTCTATCATTTGGAGCCATTGAGACCGATTTTCCTGCCTGTGAACAAGTTTGGCAGACAGGCACGAGAGTCGGTAGAGATGCTGGATGAGGCAATGCAATCGGATTTGCCGGTTGTCACTTTTCCTGCCGGCATTTGTTCGCGCCTAATTGACGGGCGTATACAAGATTTACCCTGGGCCAAAAGTTTCGTGCAGCAGAGTATCCGTTACAACAGACCTATTGTTCCTCTTTTCTTTTCGGGTCGCAATTCTCGATCCTTTTATCGCATAGAACGTTGGCGTAAAGCCCTGGGAATTCGATTTAATCTCGGGACTGCTCTCTTACCACACGAGATGTTCGGTGTTCGGGGCAAATCCTTCGAGATATTTGTAGGTAAGCCTATTACTCCCGAAGAGTTGAGCCGAGACAAACGTCCGGCGATAGAGATAGCACAGGACATTCGCCGTCGTGTGTATATGTTGGATCGTACAAGACCGACACAGCAAGTTTCAAACCCTACCAATTCCTCCCATCATTTATGAGTACCACAGACAGTCAGCCTCAGCCACTGATCCCGGCCATAGAGCCGGATTTTCTTATTGCCGAACTCAATCCAGAGCTTCGTCTCAGGCGCACCAACCGAGGAGGGAATGAGATTTACGTTTTCCATGCCTCTCAGGCTCCCTATACAATGCAGGAGCTGGGACGTCTACGCGAGGAGGCCTTTCGATACCATGGAGGAGGGACAGGAAAATCTTGTGATATAGACGAATATGATTTAGATGCGGACGGTTATTTGCAGTTGATAGTCTGGGATCCGGTCGATCGAGCAATTATAGGAGGATACCGTTTTATGCTCGGAGACCGAGTAAAGGTAGGTACCGATGGGGTACCCAAGCTGGCAACAGCGGAGCTGTTCCGGTTCAGCCCGAAGTTTATCGAAGAATACCTCCCCTATACAGTGGAGCTGGGGCGTTCGTTTGTGGCCAAAGGCTACCAGTCTACCGAGAAAGGTAGTAAGGCGATTTTTGCATTGGATAATCTATGGGACGGCATCGGTGCCCTCACCGTGGAGTACCCACAAATCAGGTATTTCTATGGCAAAGTGACGATGTACACCCATTACAATAGAGAAGCACGCAATTTGTTGCTCTATTTCCTACGCAAGCATTTTGCCGACACAGAGAAGCTCATCACCCCTATCGTCCCTCTGCAGATAGAGATAGACGAGGCGAGGGCTGAGAGTCTTTTCCCCTCCGATGATTATTCGGAGAACTACAAAGTCCTCAACCGGATCATACGTGCACTGGGGATCAGCATACCTCCACTGGTAAATTCTTACATGAATCTCTCTCCGGAAATGAGAGTCTTTGGCACCGTCTTCAACGAACATTTCGGTCAGGTCGAAGAGACCGGTATCTTCATCGCTGTGGATCGGATACTCGACGAGAAGAAGAAGCGACATATCGAGTCCTATCGCAAGGAGAAAGCCAATGGCAAGGCATAACCTTTTGGGAGAAAGAGGAGAAGAAGCTGCCCGGAATTTGTTGCAAGCCAAAGGCTACAGGCTTCTGGAGTGTAATTGGGTCTGGAGTAGTAAAGAGATCGATATTATCTGCCAAGACCACTCTTATATCGTATTTGTGGAAGTCAAAACCCGCACCGAGGGAACGGCCTTCTCTGCTCATAAGGCCATAGACCGGCAGAAGATCTACAACATCGTAGTCGCAGCCAATCATTACATACGGACAAGTGGAACCTCACTGAGAGTGAGATACGATATCGTAGATGTAATTGCTCATACCGATGGCACATTAACTCTCAATCATACTGAGGCCGCTTTTCATCCCCCGATGATGAGACAAACCTATCGGGCTTTACATCACAGAAGTCGAAATAAGAACAAGTAAGTACCATGAGAGTAGATGTACGTATGGAAGAGGGTTGGAAAAAAGCCCTCGATGAAGAGTTTGGGAAGTTGTACTTCGAGATTTTGACCTCTTTTGTTCGCTCGGCTTACTGTAGCGGTCAAGCAATTTATCCTCCAGCCCGGCATATCTTCCGGGCTTTTGATGTTTGCCCATTCGAGAAAACTCGTGTGGTAATCCTCGGGCAGGATCCCTATCATGAGCCGGGGCAGGCAGAGGGCTTGGCCTTTTCGGTGCCATCCGGTATCAGCACCCCTCCGAGTTTGCGAAATATTCTCACCGAGATACAAAATGATTTGGGGCAACCTTCCCAGCTTGCCTCAGCCCACTTGGGACCCTGGGCCGAGCAAGGTGTATTGTTGCTCAATGCCACCCTTACGGTAGAAGCTCACCGTGCCGGATCTCATCAGGGCAAAGGTTGGGAGACTTTCACCGATGCTGCAATCGAGGCTCTGGCCAAACAGCGAGAACACGTGGTATTCATGCTTTGGGGGAGCTATGCTCGTCGGAAAGCTGCCATGATAGATCGGAGTCGTCATTTAGTACTCGAGGCCCCTCACCCTTCGCCTCTGTCGGCCCATCGAGGCTTTTTCGGTTGCAAACATTTCAGTCAGGCGAATGCCTATTTGCAAGATCATGGGTTTGAACCCATCGTTTGGTAGTTGTATGGCAATAGAAGCAAAGAGTATGAGTTTGTTGGAGCGTTTTCTTCGCTATGTGGCAGTAGATACACAGAGTAACGAGGGGAGTACCGATTTCCCTTCTACAGCCAAACAGCTGAATTTGCTGAATATGCTTGCCGAAGAACTGAGAGATCTGGGCTTGCAAGACGTAAAAATGGATCAGTACGGCTATGTGACAGCCGGCGTCCCGGCTTCTCCGGGTATGGAGAATGCCCCCGTGATAGGCTTGATTGCCCATGTCGATACTTCACCCGACATGATCGGCTGTGAGGTTAAACCTCAGATCATCGAGAATTATGATGGGCAGGATATAGCTCTCAATCCCCAATTGACCATGCGTGTAGCCGACTTCCCTGAATTGGCAACTTTGCAAGGTCATACTCTCATCACTACAGATGGGACCACCCTGCTCGGGGCAGACGACAAAGCCGGAGTGGCCGAAATAATGACTGTGGTAGAGCTGTTGCAGACTCAGCCTGAACTAAAACACGGTCCTTTGCGCATCGGATTTACCCCGGACGAAGAAATAGGGCGAGGAGTCGATCATTTCGATGTCCCGGCTTTCGGGGCCGACTTCGCCTATACTATAGATGGTGGCTACGAAGGAGAGATCGAGTATGAGAATTTCAATGCCGCCTCAGCCAAAATAGATATTCGTGGGCGCAATGTCCACCCCGGCTATGCAAAAGGAAAGATGATCAATGCTCTGCAGCTGGCCATCGATCTGCATAGCCAACTACCCGAAAAGATGAGGCCGGAGTGTACCGAAGGATACGAAGGATTCTATCATCTACATGCACTTTCGGGTAGTGTGGAGCAGGCACAAATGAGCTATATACTGAGAGATCACGACAGGTCCGCCTTTGAAGAAAAGAAAGCCCTCCTTACCCAACTTGTGGAAAAGATATCAGCCCTACATAGCGGAGCTTCCATAAAGCTGGAATTGGAGGACCAATACTACAATATGCGTGAAAAAGTAGAGCCTTACCCTCAACTAATCGACAAGGCTCTCGAAGCCATGAAACATTGTGGTGTATCTCCACGACTCAAGCCCATACGGGGGGGTACAGACGGGGCACGTCTCTCTTTCATGGGCCTACCCTGTCCCAATCTCTTTACCGGAGGGATGAATTTTCACGGCAGGTATGAGTATGTCTCATTCACCTCTATGCAGCGAGCTGTCGATACACTCCTGCATTTGCTTGCTCTTTGGGGGCAGGCGGAGAAAGAGGGTAGACAGTAGACGGCTTTTGTATAAAATCTTGCTTCTCCCAATGAGATTCCTTTTTCGCCTTATAGCACCGTGGCTCCTATTGTTGCCCTTTACTGTATCTTCTCAGCAGCCAAGCTGGGTTGTACAAGGGCGTGCGGATAGTCTTCACAGACAGTTTCTCAAGGATGTACAGGCAGGAGCATTAGTAGGGAGTGGGCTCGACTATCATCACTTGTTTATCCCCGCAGCTCCGATGATGCTGACCAGCCTCATTGCTCCGGATTCCACAGTACGCAGTATTCGTAATTTGCACCTGCGGCAGTTTCGCAATCACTATGATGATTATGTGCAACTGATCCCTCTTGTTGCTCAACTCGGTATGCGCACAGCCGGCATAGAGGGGCATAGCCGGCATATATGGCAAACTCTTACAGCAGACCTCACAGCCGCCGTTTCCACCGCCATTATCGTTAATTCCCTCAAATACTCAATCGGACGTACCCGGCCGGACGGATCGAGCAATAATAGTTTTCCCTCAGGACATACGGCTACAGCTTTCATGTCCGCCCACCTTTTTCAGCGTGAATATGGAGCTCGGTATCCCCTCTTGGGCTCTGTGGCATATTTCTCCGCTTTGACGGTAGGTGTGGGACGGGTGCTAAATAATAGACACTGGGCTGGTGATGTCCTTTTCGGTGCCGGTGCCGGTATCTTTTCGGCCGAGCTGGGCTATATTGTAAGTGACCTGATTTTCTCTCCCGAAAAACCTCGGATCGTGTGGTTTCCACCAAGAGACGAAGTCCCCAAATCTGGGATGGAGCTGGATATATCTTCCCTCAACATTGTCGATGGCTTTTTGGGATTTGTAGCCGGTTTGCATCACCATAGCAATCCGATAAGTGCCACACTGCACTATCGTTTTAACTCCCGATGGCGATTGGGTACTGGTATTTCGCCCTCTGTAGAATATGTAACAGAGCAGGCTTTGCCCGAAGAGTTGCGCCCCAAGGAAAATCTTTCGATACCGATCAAGCGCATAGCATTTGTGTTGCAGGGGGACTATGATTATCTCTTCAACTCTTTATGGGGCATGAGGGTTTCCGCCTCTTTGGGGCTATCCATGCCAGGGCAAGTAGACCTTTCCGAGCCTCACCCATTGCGCATGAGCCATTCGATAGCTCCTTCTTTCAGCCTCGAATTGGGGTCTTTTGTTCGTTTGTCCTCTCTTTTTGAGCCATTTGCGATGATAGGCTTCTACCACCAACCTCTCCACCTGAAAATCACAGACATACAAGCGATACCTCTGGAGAGACATTTACACTCAAAACACGCATCCGGCTTCCACCCTCTGTTCCGAGCCGGGTTTACAATCCATTATTAAGATCACTATTATTCGACTGCAGGGCGGACTTCCTCTATCTCGTTGGCATCGACATAGAGGATATAGGCACTCACCGATGGGTAACCCATGGCTTCGACCAAACCACGGTAGCGATTGAGCTGTCTGGCGTAGGCTTGTCGTTTCTTACCGAACTTATAATCCACAATTATGGCTGTATGTCCATCGGGATATAGCATAACTCTGTCCGGACGATAGGTTTCCCCTCTTCTCCCCGCTACAATAGCTACCTCTCGTAGTACCCTCAAATGGCCATCAAACCAGCTTATCACCAATGGATGCTCCATTATCTCGTGGAGCTTCGTCTTTGTTTCTTCTACTTCTTGATATGGGATAAGCCCCTCGACAATCGCTTTCTCGATAGCCGAATCCAAGTCTTTGGTTGTTTCTGTCTGCTCCAGTACATAGTGCAAGGCTCTACCTCTTGCTATGGCATCGACCTGCTCTCCGGAAGTATAATGGTCGGCTTCACGCTTGATTTTCAATTTCCGGCTGAGTAGATGGGGGTCAAGACTGTCTCGAGTATTTGTGATACGGAGATTTATTTGCTCTACTTGTTGTTTCTGTACGGGTCGATAGACTGGTAGAGCAAGGTCTGTAATCAACTCCTCCCCAAGCCTGTGCAAAGTATATAGAGAGCTATTGCTATTTACATCCACCTCAAGGCTGTCTATTATGATCTGCTGGACAGTTTGTTGTGGCGGTTTTTCACTTTTGCTCTCTTTGCCCTTGTGTGTATTTATCCAAATATGAAGTTCGTCCTTTGCTCTGGTCGTCAGTACATAGAGGAGGTTCAGGTTGTCGATAGCACAGTTGATTCGCTCCTGAGCATCATATTCGGCAAAGAGCGTGCTGCTCAAGCCAGAGTTCATCGAAAGGGGGACGTGGCTCAACCGGTGGAAGCGATCGTCTTTTATTTGCTGCGTCGTGCACCAGATGATTTGACCATTAGCCTTTTTGTAGTCAATATCAATGCCCCAATCGGCATAGGGCAAGAGAACTACCGGAAATCCAAGCCCTTTGGACTTGTGGATAGTGAGGATATGAATGGCATTGGCATTAGCCGGAGATTCGATACAGCTGCTCGCACTCTTGCTCTCCCACCAGCTCAAAAACGAGCGTAGGTCAGGAAGGCCATGCTCCAAGTACTCGGAAACCAGATCGAGAAAAGCCAACACATAGGGCTGTTCGCTGCTCTCCATTTTTTCTCCGATCATGGCAATCAACATCTCTACCATATTGGGCAGATCGGTGCGTGCTATCTGCAATAATCTCTCTGTTTCTTGTGGCGAAAAATCGGCCTGCTTGTATTCATTATAGTGCAGGGCGGCCTCTGCTCGCTCTCTGTCTCCGATTCGTATAAAACTTTGGTAAGCACTCTTGCGCAAATTCTCATCCGAGGGGCCTGCCAAGAATGCCATTGCATCTGTCAAAAATCGCACACTGGGAGAGGACTTGACAGATAAAGCCTCCGATGACAGGACATTGAGGGTAATATGCGGAAAGGAGCGGTTATAGTCTGGATACTCTTTCTGCCAGGACATCAGATAGGTCGCTATCCGGCCTGCGTCTTTCCGGTCTCGCACCAATATGGCTATATCCGATGCCTGCACTCCTCGTTTTTGTATGTCTATGAGCGTTTCGGGCAGAGAACAAAGGACATCATCAGCAGCCTCTTCTGCCTCTTGTTGCTCGGTCTCTTCGGACTGGGGATGGCTCGAATCGTATAGATGCAGTACGACAGCCCCTTCTTCATCCGATTGGCGCGCAACCACCTGCTTCTGCCCTTCATAAGCAGCAACTATCGGCTCCAACATACACTCCAACTTATGCTCCGGCAAAATTTCCTCTTCTGTCCGAAGCCTTTCCCTCATAAAATCCCTCACCAGAGAGGGAGCCTTTCCGTAGAGAGCATTATTGAAAGAGACGATTTGGGGCAAGCTGCGCCAGTTTTGTTGCAGATTGAACAAGCGATAGCAGTCTGCAAAGTCTTTCGGAAGTTGTTCGCTCAGGATGCTGCGATCTGCATTCCTGAAACGGTAGATACTTTGCTTTACGTCCCCAACGATCAGATTGAACCAGCTGTGAGATACCCCTTCTTCCAACAACGGCTTGAGGTTGTCGTACTGCTTACGACTGGTATCTTGAAACTCGTCTATCATGTGGTGCTTGATCGTACTGCCAAGTCGCTCGTATATAAAAGGGGTATCGCAATTGTCTATAATGCGAGATATCAGACTTGTACTATCCGATATTAGCATCGTATTTTCCTCATCCGAGAGTTGCTGTATAGATAGCTGCAAGTCTCGGAGGATACCAAGACGGAAAAGATTCTCAAGTACAGCTTTGGCCGACAGATAGAGAGGATATTTGCTGCGGAACAGCTCTATGTAGGAGGCTATAAGCTCCACCAACTTCAATACCAGGGGATCTTCTTCGGAAATTTTGCCCAAGCTGTCTTTGGATAAAATCTCTCCATCGACAAACTTCTTCATCCTACTTGTCGGCTCCTTTATCTCTTTTTTTACAACAAGGGAGTTGTACAGAGAGGCCGGAGCGGAGGTCGAACCCCATTTGAAGTCACTCGGGTGAAATGTGGCAGAGTCGAATATCGCCTGCAGTACTTCGGCATGATCGTTCAGTTCGGATTCAAAACTTTCGATGATGCCGCTCATGTCTTTCCGATAGGCCTCTATCAACTCCCGTTCGGGAAGTCTGCTGTTCTCCGCCTCCAATAGACCTTCTTTGAAAAGCTCCCGGCCAAGTCTTTTGATTTCACCTATCACATTATGGCCCTTGCCTCGGTTGATCATATCTCGCCCGAGCCTTCTGAGCCAAATGCTCAGGTCTCGGTTTTCGCCCAAGTCAAGTTGGGTGATCAGCTGCACGGCAGATCGCTCCAATACATCATTCTGATCAAGCTCTACACGAAAACTCCCTCTAATTCCTAACTCTCGAGCAAAACCCCTAATTACTTCCTGAAAAAACGAGTCGATGGTCTTAACGCGCAAATAGCTGTAACCGGACAAAATCTCCGACAAGACCTCCCCTGCCCTATGCGACAGTTGCTCCATGCTGCCATGAAAAAGAGACAGCAATTCCTCCCGGAAAGGCGAAACCTCGGGATTGGTATGCAAGGTGTGCAGCTCGGAGAGGATACGCTCCTTCATCTCCGCTGTGGCCTTGTTGGTAAAAGTAATGGCTTGTATTTGTCGGAAAGAAGTGCTGTTTTGCAAAGCCAGCCGAAGAAATTCACCCGTAAGTGTGTGTGTCTTGCCAGATCCGGCAGAAGCACTGTACACAGAAAGAGAAGGCTTGGTAGGGGCAGACATACAAGACTCGGAGTGGCTTATTCTTGGCGACGGTCTCGCTTGGGACGCAGGGCATAGGTTCGATCGTAGAGAAACAGAGACAACTCATGGGCCTTTCCCTTGAATTGACGGATCGTTTCGGCACTGATTGGCTCTCCTATATAAACATGGAAGGTATGTCCTCTCTTGTTGAATAGCTCTGCCGGTATGCGTAGAGAGCGTATGGCCCAACTGAGCCAGCCGAGAAAATGGAAATACAAGCTGTTGCGCCCATGGAAATAAATGGGATAGACGGGAACCGGCTTATGCAGGATGATCTTGGAGCAACTGTCTTGCCAAGGAACATCCATCACACTGTTGAAACGTGCATTGTATATCGAGATCCCTCCGGCCGGGAAAAAACCTACCGGATGTCCTTCCGAAAGACGATTTATCAGCTCTCTCAGTCCCGAGGCATTGTCTTCTCTGCTACTGCCTCCACTAATTCCCTTGGGAGGCTTAACTGGTATGAAACTGTCTTTGAGACAGCCGATCTGACTCAAAAACCCATTTACCAAAACCCCATAGTCAGGACGAACAGATCCGACAATATCAATGAGCATAATACCATCCACCGAGCCAAAAGGATGGTTGGAGACTGTCACAAAGGCCCCATCTTGCTTCATTTGCTCCAGACGCTCCGCCCCATGGAGCACATAGCGCACATCAATAGCCGGATCGGAGAGGGCCGCACGAGCAAATTCGGCTCCCCGCAAATGGATATGCCTGGCGTGTACTTCGTTGATGTCTACAATCTTGAGTCGCCTGAGTATGGTACGTATCAGGCGACGGATGCCGGGCTTATCCACAGCCGGGAAAAGCTCATACACATCTTGTTCGGAAAGGACATCTTTCTTCATTTTGCCGTCACGCTGCTGTGGCCAGCTTCTTGCACATTGCTTCGTGCTTGGAGATACTCAGCACCAGCACGACATTGAGCACCACAAACTCATAAATGAAATAGAGCCACACCTGCCCCAGCAGAACGAACACAAACAGAGGTATCGAGCGACCATTGAAAGTAAGCAGATCCAATACTTTCATCACTTTTTGGCTGCCACTCCGGAATGCTTTGCGCTGCTCCTGTGGTATGCCTGCTGCCCCATATTGCTCCAAGAGTTTGCGCAAATAGGATTGCAGGTGAGGGGAAAAGAATTCTTGCACGGAAGTATAAACAAGGTAAGCCGAGGTCAGTACTCGATTGATACCGGGCCTCATCCGACACAGACGATTGCGGATCTCATCCGAGGATTCAAAATCTCGCCCTTTCTCCGGGGAGATAAAAAACAAATGGATCGTCTTGTAGTAATCCGTAACAGCAGCCTGCACCAAATGACTGAAGCCGGAGAGGATTGCCATGGCAAGGAAGAGGATCCACCCCTTTCCATTGAGCCAAGTGGCATGCTCATGCGAAAGCCTTACCACAAGGCAGATATAGATGCAGGCAAACCAAATGTCTCCAGCCAGACCATCCAGAATACGACCGACTTCGCTCTTGATACCCGTAAGCCGAGCAAGCTGACCATCCACACAATCCATGATATTGGCTGCAACCATACAGGCGATACCGACAAAAGCCCACCACAAAGGTTCGGAATGAACGAAGCTCAACCCGCCCCCCAGACCTACGAATATAGAGACTATGGTAACCATATTGGGGGTTATGCCTGTGCCTTTGAGTGCCATTGCCAGGCGATAACCTATCGGGCGGTAGAATTGGCGGTCCAACCAATTCTCTGTTTCAATTGATTTGAGCGAAGACAGATAGCTGTCTTTTGTATTATTCTCCATATACGATTTGTGTATTCAGAGCCTGCTTCTCTCAGGCGTAGGCATACCCTCCGCTGAGCTGTAATATCTCGCCATTGCAATAGTTGTTCTGGAGCAAAAAGAGATATGCTTCGGCAATTTCTTCGGGCAGGGCAAAGCGGTGTACAGCCACTTTCCGTTCTATATTTTTCCGGATCGCTTCCGGTTTCCCCTTTTGCCAATCGGTGTCTACAAAACCCGGGGCCACACCACAGACACGGACCCCATAGGGCTCAAGGTGCTTGACCAGATTGTGCACCAAAGCATGTACGGCCGATTTGCTCACTCCATAAGGTAGAGCCATGCCATGTGGCTGTACGGCCATCATCGAGCCGGTGAAAATCACCGCACTACCCTTTTGCAGCAATGGCAACAGACGCTGCAGCAGGAAGGTTGGGTAGTGAACATTGGCTACAAACACCTGAGACCAGTCCTCGTAGCTAATCTCCTCGAAAGGAGAGCGGCAAGTGATGCCGGTATTGAGAATCAAGCCACTCAAACCCTCCGTGTGTTGGTGGACAGCCTGCTTCACCGTCTCTATCGTCCGCAGGTCGGTTCCATCGGCCTGTATTATTTGTACATCGGAAGCTCCGTCTTGCAAGCAAAGAGTACATGCTTTCTCCGCCGCTTCGTGATCATGCCCATAGGTGAGCAGTAGTCGATAGCCCTCTTTGGCCAATCGGCGGGCGACAGCCAAGCCTATCCCCTTACTCGCCCCGGTTATCAGTACGGTTTTGTCGGTCAGATTCTCCATCCTACCCTATCGATCTATATTTATTCCTTGCTCACCTTCTCCAGACTGGCTCCATGCGAATGCAGCACCGAATGCGGTTTTTGCTGCTGTTCGTTTCGGAGTTGGTGTTCATAACTCTCGTGGATAGCTTTCTTGATGTTGCTGGAAGAAACACCTGTGCCATAGGGGAAGTAGAATACCTGCACCCCCAGATCCTTGAGATAGTCGTATTTGCCGTTCCAGTCATCTCCCACCACAAAAGCGTCTATATTGAGCTTTTTTACGATCTCGGTGTGGTCGAGCGTATGCTGGGGAATCACAATATCCGGAGTTTTGAGAGCTTCGAGGATCTGCATTCTCTCGTTGAAAGGAATGATCGGAGGAGCTTTGTAGGAGGATACCAGTTCGTCCGTACTCACCCCCACAATAAGGATATCAGCCAATGCTCTGGCGTAGTTGATCATCCTAAGATGATTGTAGTGGAACATATCGAATGTTCCCGAAGTGTACACAATGGTCTTGTCCTTAAACATATCGCTGATTTTTATCTTTTGTCTGCTCTTTGGTTACTCCTCCCCTCCGGGTGGTGTTTCGAGCTTTTCGTTATCGTTCCCTTTCTCGAAATAAGTTTTTCTCAAGGGAGACTTCGTTGCCTCCTGATAGCGACTGCGAGCCCGGTAAATATCAATTGCCGCATAGACGGCCGAGCGCAGAGATTCCTCACTGGCAACCCCTTTGCCCACAATGTCGTACCCGGTGCCATGGTCGGGAGATGTGCGTACAAAAGGTAGATTGGCGGTGAAATTGACCCCTCTATTCATATATAAGGCCTTGAATGGAGCCAACCCCTGATCGTGATAGATGGCCAATATGGCATCGAAACGCATCGACGAATCCGAACCCCAAAAACCATCTGCGGCATAGGGGCCGAAGCACAGGATATGCTCCCGCTGGGCTTGCTCCAAGGCTGGGAGAAGAATACGCTCCTCTTCATCCCCCATCAGCCCATGATCCGAAGCATGCGGATTGACAGAGAGGAGAGCTATGCGAGGCTTGACTATGCCGAAGTCCTGTATCAGGCTATGCTCCATCTGTTGCAGTTTGTCTACGATCAAATCCACGGAGAGATGCTGTGATACCTCCTGCAATGCACAGTGGGTTGTGGCCAGAGCCACCCGGCATTCATCGCTAAAGAGGATCATCAAGCCCCGGGCCTCTGCTCCGCATTTGTGTGCCAAGTAGTCGGTATGCCCTTTGAATGGAAATACATCGACCGGCATAGCCGATTTGTTGATCGGAGCTGTCACCAAGGCATCGCACTGCCGACTCTTGATGTCGGACATTGCCCTCTCGAGAGCTGCCAAAGCAGCCATACCACTCGTGCGATTGGCTTCCCCGGGCTGTACCTGTATTTGTTCGCCACATACATCTATCAGATTGACCTGCCCCGGACGTGCTTCCGAGGCCTGAGAGATCAATTGCCATGGCTCACTCTCTATCTGTAGCGCATCGCGCCAGTACTTCTCTACCACGGCTGAGCCATACACGATTGGGCAAAACAGCTCTGCAAACATCGGCTCCGCAAAGGCTTTGAGCAAAATTTCATAGCCAATGCCATTAATATCTCCGTGTGTGATAGCTATGCGTAGAAGGTTCTTTTCCATTGTTTTATTGTAGAGTGATCTGTTTGGTATTGCTTCGGGAAAGAGGTGACTCCCATGAGCAACAATTCCTTTAGAACACCGGAGAATAAGTCATCTTTTTGAGACCTTCGGGATTGAAATCCTTTTGAGCTCTCTTCCTAAAAGTATAGAGCGAAGCCTCCATCATTCGTATCAGGTTGCGTTTGGGTTCGTTGGGGTGATAGACAAAGCCCTCTGCTACGTATACCAAACCGCTCTCCTTGTCGTATGTAGCCTGACAGACAAAGGGGCCTCCCATCATGCCTCCGCCTGTCATTTTCCACAGCCCTCGAAGTTCGGAGCGCATCTGCCCTTTTTCGGGACCGAAGACATAGCGATGATAGAGGTTGAAGCCGGTCTCGGTAGAGGGGTACGACCCTTCGTCCCCTCCCTCTATATTCTGCCTTAGCACGGAATCTCGTACTTCTATCATACGATCCATTTCCAAATCCCTTTTGCTGCGGTAGGGATATGTATAGACCAACAAATCGTGTCGCTTGGACGCTGCATTGTTAGACATCCACAAGAAGTCTTTCCCTACTTTGTAGCTGCGAATATCCTTAGGGACATTGATCCGATAGCCGAACATACTGTCTACTTTTTGCATGGCTGTGGGGCTGAACTCATCGTGCAGCAGATCCGCAAAGCGGTAGAACTCATGCCGCAAAACCAGATTTACCAAAGCCTCCCCTTTGTCCTTTATATAGGAGACAATCGAATCGGCGTTTGGGCTGGTCATCTTCACAAGCATCTGTCCCTTGGCCCAAACGTTGTAGTCGAACTTGACCGAGGTGGTTGTAAAGCGCGACTCATCGACTTCTACATACATCACGTTGCGCACATAAGTCAAGAAACCGCTAAACCCCTCTATAGTACTGCGAGAGACCTTAAACAGCGGCTCGTCTTGTGGCAATGCGGGCACCGACTGCGCAAGCAGGTCTTCGACAGCCCGGCCGGCAGCCCCCGACAACTGCTCGTTGTCCATCACCAGCAAAATTTCTCCCGGCATACCGGTAGCCTTCAGATAGCTGCTACTGCCACTGTTATTACAAGAGATATGCGATAGCAGAAAACAAAAGATTGCCGACAAAGCAGCAAGACTTCTAATGCAGGGACAAAACTTCATGGTTTGTATCTTTTGTCTGATTATCTCTCCAAAGGTAGTCACTTTTGGCGTACTCCGAAGTTCTTTTGCCACAGCCACTCCCGATGCCGATTTCAGCCCTCAAAAAGCGATTGAGAGAGGGCTTGTCTTGGGGCTAAGAGCCTTCTACGGATCGTCGGGTGATTTTCCGCTTGAGGTGACGGATGTAATTACGGACTTTTTGCTCCAACCCTCCGGACAAGACCGTGAGTAACACAGCTGCCAGGATAAACAAAATACCTACATAGCCGGAGGCCGGGATTTTCTCATCGAAGAAGCTGACGCCTACCAACACAGCCGTAAGTGGCTCCATGGCTCCCAACACGGCCGTGCGAGTAGCCCCGATTTGCTGCACTGCCACCACCAGCGCAATGTTGGAAATGACCGTAGGCACGAGGGCCAACAGCAGGATATTGATCCAGGAGGTATAATCCGGCAAAGCTGCCACCTGCCCATGTGCCACAAGTGTGTTGATCAGGCTCCCTCCGGCTGCGATCAGCAGAACCCAAAAAGAGAGCAACCTGCCGGACATACTACGAACAGCGGAGTGGTGCACCACAACGATGTAGAGAGCATACGACAGTCCTGAAGCCAGTACCACGAGAAAGGCCCAAAAGGTCATGCTAATACGCCCGGTATTCTCCCAAAGCCCCATGAGGAAAGAGACACCCGGCACAGCCAAACACATAGCCAACAAGGTAACGACCCCAATGCGCTCTCTGAAAAACAAGAAGAGTATAATGCTCACAAAGAACGGGTACATATAGTGAATCACCGTGGCGATACCCGAGGACATCTGCGAATACCCCCAGAACAGCAGCATAGCCGAAGCGGTGTATAATCCGCCTAATATCAGCAAAGGAGGCAGCTCTCGCCTATTGATCCGGAAACTCCCTCCATTAGCTAAGTGAATAGCCCCGAGCATAAGCGAAGCGAAAAGAAAACGGTAAAAGACAACCGTCTCGTGTGGCACACCCAATTTTAGGATAGGGAGTGAAAAGAGAGGTATAAGACCGAAAGAGGCCGAAGAGAGGATCCCGATCAGCCAACCAGTAGATTTGGAGGGTCGATTCATGCTACAAAGGTAGTCATAGAGACCTTTGCTTGGGCGAGTTAAATTCTCAAAGTATTCTCGGGCTTAGCCCTTGTATCTTTTTGTTTTCTTTTGTGTCTTTTTGTTTTGGCTTTGAGGTGTTTTTTATGCCCGAATTGGGGACTTTTTCCAAGGATTTTCCCTCCTCTTTTTGATGCTGACGGGAGACATTTTTTGCTGACACGGGAGAAAACAAAAATTCTCTCCTGAGGAAAAATAATTCTCTCCTGTGTTAGCAAAATTTTTCTCAGGAGAGAATTTCGACCCTCTCAGAACGCCCTATTCATCGGTGTTTTGGGAGAGCAATTCGGAGCATATAAGAGGGAGATATATCCACCCCTATACGGAACTCTTTTTTCCTCCTTTTTCCTCGATTTTTGCCTCGAGAAGAATTTACAAAACATGTCTATTCCGAGAGGATAAAATAGGAGCTTCTTGACTGCATTCTGATTGCTCAGCTGCTCTTTGTGAGATTCACGGGAAGGGTTGTTGCATGAGGACACGATGATTTCATGGAAAGCAGCTGTAACAGCCTCTTAGATCTGCCCACACATTGTGCACAGGAGGGGAGGCTTTGGCCTGCCTCCTCTAAACAAAGAAAGTGCCACAATCCTTGATCGGATTGTGGCACTTTCGACAAGAAAACCCCAATGCGCCAGTACCAGCAGATCCCCGGAGGTGGCGCAATTGAGGTCTCAATAGCCCTACAGACTATTCTTGTATGGTGAGTGCATGCAGTTACAGGATAAGGAATCGCCCGAATTCGTCATGCAGTCTTAATAGCCCTACAGACTATGTATATGACGATCACAAAGGTAAAATAAAAAACTAACCAAACAAAAGTCTTGATAAGCCTTACGGACTGTGTATGTATAGTGAGAAATGTCCTTTACGATGCCTCAGCATGGTGTTAAGTGTCTTAATAGCCTTACGGGCTGTGTATGTATAGTGAGCATACCCTTCAGTCTCAGTGCTTTGCATTTTGCGCATTCTAACGCACTCAAATGGGGCTGTGGCAAAATCGAATTTTGCCACAGCCCCACATGCAACAGTTTCCTATTACCTTTTTAGTGCTTTGAGTTTTTGTATATGCGGAAGATCTCAAGTACTTCCTCCATTGATACGCCCAGCTGCTCCATTTCCCCGAAAATAGCCGGCAAAACTTCTTCCTCAAACGCTTTTCTGCGGTCGGCAGCAATGCGTTCTGCTGCTTGTTCGGAAACAAAGAACCCCATTCCTCGCTTGGGATAAATAATTCCGGCCAGCACCAAGCGATCGAAAGCTCTCACAACCGTATTGGGATTGACCTGCATTTCCGAAGCCAGCTCCCGCACAGAGGGAATGCGCTCATTGACCTGATACTCCCCCAACATGATGCGATCCTTGACCAATTCGGCAATGCGAGTGAAGATGCTGAAGCGTTGTATGTCATTTATATTCATATCTGTTTCCGTTTCAGTGAATAGTAAGATAGGAAAAAGAACAACAAGGCGAGACCTCCTATCGTAAGGAGATACGACCAACGCAATTCTTTTTGATAAGCCATTATATCCCCAATGTTGGATATGAGCAGGGAATAACCAAAAGCCAAGAGTATGTACATCGCTATGCAAGAAAATACAGCCACAAGGTATCGCCGGAAAAAGATCGACGAACAAATAGAGGAAGTCAATAGGAAGAAAAAGCCGGGATTAGAAAGAGCCCCATTATACAATTCTTTGAAATCCAATGTTGTATAGCCCATTTCTACTTTGGGGGCTCCACTGATAACCAGACTGTTCAATGAGAGTACACCATTGGGGATTGAAATCCAAGTAAGGGTATAGGCAAGCTGACTTATCACAAAGGAGAAGACAAACAATACCAGCCCGATAATCCACATACTAATGAACTTTTCCAGATTGGAGGCCGGAAGAATTGTATAGGCAATCGGGTTGACCCCGTTTACCCGCCTGTTAATCCTATAGGTGTAGAAGACAAAAAGAGCCATCGAGCATGCGGTGAAAGACAGTGCATGATCAAAGGCAATCATCTTTGATCCATTTACATAGAACAGCAAGTGTTCTCCGACAAAAATAGCCCCCATGATAATGAGCCCTAAAGTCAGCAGGTTTTTGCCATGGCTTTGTATCTCCATATGGAGAATTTTGGCAATACGATTGAAGAATCCGTCTGCAAATTTGTTTTGTTGTATTCTTTCCATTGTATGTTTCTGTGATATGTATTTATAGACGAGTTGTCCCTCTCTCGGAGGAGAAGTCTGTTGTCAGCTCCGCTTCATAATATTGGCAAAGCCTTGGGGGTTGCTAATCATTCCATTAAAGAACAGTTCGATGGAGAAAAATTCGTCCCCTGTGGCTTGTTCTCCCTTAGGAAACACTCCCATTGTTCCCATGGGCGAAGGTTCAGTATAGAGAGGTGGTGTCTGCTCTTTGTTGCAAGGAGCAAAACGGAATTTCTGTCCCAGAGATATTATTGTCTCATTACAAACAATTCGGTTATTCTCCAGCATCAGGATGCGGTCGATAAGGGACTCCAGGTCTCTCACCTGATGAGTGCTAATCAATACCGTCTGTTCGTCCTGCGTGTATCGGGCCATCAGTTGTCTGAAAGCAGCTTTCGAGGGGATGTCGAGGCTGTTGGTTGGCTCGTCCATGAGCAACAGAGGAGTACGGACAGCCATCGCCAATGTAATGACTGCTTTTTTTCTCTGTCCTTGAGATACTTTGCCGAGCTTCATATCTCTATTGATATCGAAAGTTCGCAGAGCTTCATCAGCAATATCGTTGTCATAGTCCGGGTAGAACCGTGCCATCATGTCTAAGTAATTACCCACTCTGATGGCCGGCGTATTCACAATTTCGGGCAAAAGAAATACTTGTTGTAGAAATTTTGGTTCGCGTTGTTGCGGATTTTTCCCGAGAACTTCAAGCTCTCCGTCCGAGGCTAACAAACTACCTGCGATGAGCTTCAACATAGTGGTTTTGCCCTCTCCATTGCGTCCGAGCAGTCCACAGATGCTACCGGAGGGGAGTTGCAGACTCATATTCTCGAAAAGAAGAGGAGAAGTCCGACTGTAACGGAAATGGAGATTTTTGATGTCTATCATACTCGTTTGTTTTTGATAAATAATGAATTAAACTCATTGTTAGACAGCTCTTTGCGGAAGTCTTCTGGCTATTCTGTCGCCTTCCCTCTCCCCTACCCTATGAGCCTTGAGCTCTTTAGAGCGGTCTACATCACCACATAAGTAGTACAGTGCAAATGTATACAAACTTTCGGCAATACAAAATCTATCCGATTGCAATTCTACATGCAACAGAATATGAGACTGCTATTACGAGGGATATATTTCACCTGCTATTGAGCTGTTTGATATTGTATAAAGAAGGATAGCAACCTCTATCACATCCAATGTCTGACAAATCTATGTGTCCTAACATCTACGGATACCGTGCAATCAACCTCTGTGGCACCCTTGTTTGAGCGAGGTCCTCTTCTCTTAATTTTACTTAACTGTGATGTTTCCGGGCTTTGCTCTCACCTCGGAATATTGTAAGCTTTTGATATTCAATTAGGCTCGTATATCACCGTTTCTCATCATATTTATTGTTTTGTATACCTTTGCTCCGTGTGCTTTCCGTTGCGAAGAATGGTAGCGACCATTCTCTTGCTGCACATGACCTGAAAGTCAGGGACCATATCCGGTCGCAGGAGCAGAAGAGCTTTTGTGACAAGGAGCCGGCCTACAACGCGAGCTGAAGCCTGCAACTGAGAGGATATGGGATGTGAAACTTAAAAGGAAAACAATGAATTCAAAGCACGTAATTTTCGGCATCGTATTTCTCTTTTCCCTTCTCCTGATGACGGGAGCTGTACGGGACGAAAGAGAAAGCTCCGAAGCCTTTGGTGTAGGAGATGTATTGCCGGGAATCAAATCTTTGGCTTCGGTATCGGATGGGGCTACGGATATGCCTGCAGAGTATATGCTGGTGCATTTCTGGGCTTCCTATGATGGAGAGAGTCGTGCCGAAAATATCCGCTGGCAAAACTTCTTTGCCTCCGCTGAAAAGGTACGTAATCTTGTTGCTTACAGGGCTGTTTCTCTCGATCCCGACCCGGCCGTCTATAGGCGCACGGCCTCTATAGATGGGCTTGACAAAGAAAGACAGAGCCATATTGGTCTCTTTGCCGAGAAGATTCATGCCGGACAGCTCCATGCCTTATCGAAGAGTTTTCATACTTATCTGGTAGACAAGCATGGTGTGATCAGGGCGGTAGATCCTTCTCCCCTCTTTCCAGCCAAGAGATTGAAGTAAGAAATTTGAAAAAAGAAAGAGGCGATCCGAAGCTTGTATCTCTCCCGATATTTGGGAAGACAAGCTTTGGGTCGCCTCCTTTTTTATTGCAAAGAGCCTATTTATGAGCCCTTTGCATGGGTTCCAAAATGGCAAGTTTAATTGCCATCTTATTGACTTTATAGAGCGCGGTAACCTTGAAGACATTCAGACAGAGGGTACAGGGAGTATGCCAGCCACTATGACCAAGCTCGAATGCCGGAAATAATGCACGAGTACGATGTTATACAACAATATCTCTTACGATTATACGATGCGCTAAGACACGATGGCTCAAAAGAGCCTCGTGCGAGAGTTTTTTGGCTCACGTGTTCTTCAATGGCTGTCAGGAAGCCCTTGTCTCTTGCTTCCAAAGTCGACACGTTTTGTAAAATTCAGATCGTAATAAAAACCGGGAAAAGAGAGGAAAAAACAGACTGTATACAGGGATGAATAGTCTCCCTTTTATACCCCTCATATGGGGTTTCCCAAACACCGATGAATAGGGCGTTTCGGAGGGGTCAAAATTCTCTCCTGAGAAAAATTTTGCTAACACAGGAGAGAATTATTTTTTTCACAGGAGAGAATTTTTGTTTTCTCCCGTGTCAGCAAAAAACGTCTCCTATCGACATCAAAAAAGAGAGGGAAAACACAGTCAAAAATCTCCTAATTCGGGCATAAAATCCAACTCAAAAGATAACACAAAAGAGAGACAAACAAACAAAAGAAAACAATCTGAAATCACAGTCTGGAGCACTATGTCGGAGTTTTTAGCCGAGATCATGCAATCACCTCATTTATGAGCAAATGTCAATGGAAGGCTACTATCGTTCCGAAAAAAGACAAAAAGATGGTCTTTCAATAGGTTTCGGCCAATTTGTTCTATCCCTCCCCTTTTTTGATAGTATGTCTGCTGTGCTAAGTACCCTTGAGAGACTTTGTAGAATAGACACACGTAGTAAATCTTCTGTATTACAATCATTTTGTCTGTTAGTTTGGTTTATAATACAAACTGTTTTATTTTTGCTCTATCAATGGCGGAGAAAGGAGTCTCTGTCGTTGCTTACCTTAATGTTACATCCAATAAACAGACAGAGACAATGGAAGAACGAGATCTCACACCGCAAGAAAGTCTGCGTGTAATACAGAACATGATGGATCAGACACGTCGCAATATAGAGCATCGGTCGAGTAGGCCCTGTTTGATCTGGGGATATACTGCAACGGCGATTTCATTACTTGTCTTCTTTCTTTACCCACATTGGGGCAATGATGCCAACTTTTTGTGGCTGGCCATTCCAGTGGTGGGAGGACTACTTTCTTGGTTCTTTCTGAAAAAGGGAAACCGACGGCATATACCCAAAACACAGATGGACAAGTTACTGGATGTGGTTTGGGGCGTAATGGGGACAAATGTTATACTGCTCGGGTTCATACCTATGCAAGGAGAGATTCTATCAATAGTGTTAATTCTGATAGGAGCAGCTACTGCTATTACGGCCTTTGGTGCTGATGTGGAGTTACTTAAGTATAGTTCCATCTTTGGCATGACCATGGGTTATGCGTTAATGATATTGTCCCTTCCAATAGCTCTGAAAGTACTGATATTTGCTATTACGTTCTTTTTGATGCATTGCATCCCCGGGCATATCATGGCATTCCAAATAAAAAGAAACACTCATGCTTGAGCCATTAGATCCGCTTTTGATGTCCGAATTACGCCTTGCCGTGATGTCCATTTTGATGTATGTGCAGGAAGCCGATTTCCTTTATATCAAAGAAGAAACGGGGGCTACGGCAGGGAACTTGAGTGTACAAATAGACAAGTTGCAGACAGCCGGATATATCGATGTAGAGAAAGGCTTTGCTGGCAAGCGTACACGCACGGTATGTCGCATCACAGAGGGGGGAAGGAGGGCTTTTGAGAAACATTTTGAGGCCCTCGGTACTTATTTTTCTCCTCGATAGGACAGTGCAAAAAACCAATGACTCTCATGTATAAATACTGTCGATATTTCAATCGCGAACCTCTTACCGAGGTTTGCTCAAAAAAAGTACATTTGTTCAGTAAGTTCGATTAAACTTATATTGGTTTCTCTCATCCATATGGTACGTAAACATACAATTAGGGAAGATGAATAAAATATTTACATGTATTGTAGCAGCGATCGTCTTGTCTGCCCCTGTTACTCTTTCCGGGCAGTCGACACCACCCTCAGTCAACGAACCTCAAGATACTCTCCACATAGGCCTATCTGAGGCCTTGCGTATTGCTTTGAGCGAGAATGTATCTGTGCGTGTGGCGGATCTGTCCGTCAAAAAGCAGAGCTACATGAAACGGGAAATGATTGCAGCCCTTTTTCCACAGATAGATGGTACAGTATCGTACAGCTATACCTTTAAGAAGCCGGTTGTTTATTTACAAATGCCGGGTATGCCTGAACCCAGAGGTATAGAAATGGGGCAGACACATAATTTACAATTGGGAGCTACTGCCTCTATGCCATTGATCGTTCCTAAGTTGTGGGAAAGTATAGCTATCGGCAATACTCAGATGGAGCTTAGTTTGGAAAAGGCACGCTCGGCAAGGATAGAGATGATAGCCGAGGTGCGCAAGGCCTACCTGTCTGCTTTATTGGCAGAGCGTTCGTATGAGGTTTTTCTGGCTAGCTACCGTAATGCAACAACAAATTACAAGCAGATACAAGATCAGTTTGAGCAGGGTTTGATTGCCGATTTCGATCGCCTGAGAGCCGAGGTGCAAGTCGGAAATCTTGAGCCGATGCTATTGCAGGCAGAGCGAGGTCGCTTATTGGCACATAAGCGACTCTGTGTGTTGCTGGCCATAGACCCTTCTACTCCGATTGTTCTTTCCGAAAAACTATCAGACTATGCCGGCGAAGTCTATAGCTCCTATTTTGGGGTAGATACTGCCGTGCAGGGCAACTCTTCTCTTCGTCAGATGGATATTCAGGGCGACTTGCTCAAGAAAAGCAAGCGAACCAAACAGTGGGATTATTTACCCTCGCTGGTCGTTTCATCCAACTACACTTACAACTATATGAATAACGTCCTCAAGCTGTCCGAAGACAAACTTTGGTCTCCTAATGCTGCAATGTCTTTCCGCCTGTCTATCCCTATTTTTAGCAGTGGGAAGCGTTACTATGCGGTTAAGCAGGCCAATACGGATCTGACTATGCTGCGATTGCAGCGAGAAGACCTCCGCCGGCAAATCTCTTTGGCAGTGGAGCAGCAGAGTGATCAGATAGACAAGGCTGTGAAGAGCTACGGTGCCGCTCACAAGGCAGCTACTGCAGCCGAAAAGGGCTACGAGATCGCTCGCAAGAGATACGAAAGTGGAGTGGGGACTCTTCTGGAGGTCAATGATGCAGATATGCAACTCTTGCAGGCCAGATTGAATGAAGATCAGGCTGTTTTCGATTTTATGACTGCTCTCTATACCCTGGAGAAGCTCACCGGCAAAGAACCCGAACAGAAATAACAAACCAGAATAACACAGATAAAACTATAATAGCAATGGAAAAACATATAACCCTCGGTATGAAATATGGCGCAGCTTTTGCTGCACTTTGCTTGTCGCTCGGTTTGGGCATGGCCACCGGTTGTAGCAGGGGAGGCAAACAAGCCAAGACTTTGGCCCAAGAGGATTCGGTACGATTGGTCGATACAACCATTGCAATTCGTACCCGAGTGGAAGCCTCCGAACAGTTTTCTGCGATCATACAATCTAAGGTGCGTAATAATATCAGTCCGCAGGCCCCACTCCGCATAGAGCGTATGCTGGTAGAAGTCGGAGACAGGGTTGCCAAAGGGCAGGTATTAGCTCGTCTGGATAATAGCTCTCTTGATAGGCTTAAGGTGCAGTTGGACAATGCAGAGCTGGATTTCAAACGGACCGACGAGCTATTCAAAGCCGGAGGGCTGGCACAGGCTCGTTGGGAGCAGAGCAAGAGTTCTCTGGAGATCACTCGTAACCAGTACCGTAATATGCTTGATAATACGGTATTGCGCAGTCCTGTGAGCGGAATTGTGACTGCTCGCAATTACGATAGCGGAGATATGTCTTCTCCTCAGCTCCCTATCTATGTGGTGGAACAGATTGCTCCGGTCAGGCTCAAGCTGAATATCTCCGAGATGTACTATGGGCAGGTTAAACCCAAGATGCCGGTAGACGTGAGCTTAGAAGCCATTCCTGGAGAGAGTTTCCGTGGTTACGTCTCTCTGGTATACCCGACTATCGATGCTATGAGTCACACTTTTGGGGTGGAGGTGGAGATCCCCAATGCAAAGATGCAGATCCGTCCGGGGATGTATGCACGCGTTGATGTGCACTTCGGAGAAAAGGAAGTGATTGCGGTCAATTCGTTGGCAATCAATCGGCAAGCCGGTACGGGAGGCCGATTCGTCTATGTGCTGAAGAACAATAAAGTCGAGTCGAGAGAGGTCAAATTGGGTCGAAGCAAAGGTGAACTTGTAGAGATTGTCGAGGGCCTCAACGCAGGTGATATTGTAGTAAGCAAGGGAGCCGGGACTCTCAAAGAGGGTCAAGAAGTGAGAATAAGCAAGAGGGATAAGTAATTCTTGAGAGGTTAGGTCATGAATCTATACGAAACAGCTGTCCGCAAACCTGTTACCACAATCCTGGTCTTTGTGGCTTTGGTTGTGTTGGGTGTATTCAGCCTTGTCAAACTTCCGATAGACCTCTATCCGGAGTTTGAGAGCAACAATATAATGGTGCTCACCACCTATTTCGGAGCCAACTCTTCGGATGTGGAGACCAATGTAACTAAGCCTCTGGAGAACGTCCTCAATGGGGTGAGCAACCTCAAGCATATCTCGAGCAAAAATCGCGAGGGCATATCTGTCATTTCGCTCGAATTTATGGAAGGAGTGGATATTACAGAGGCAACGAACGATGTGAGAGACAAACTTGATGCCATGGGCAACCGTTTGCCCGAGGATGTCGGCAAGCCAGTCATTTTCCGCTTCGGAGCGGACGATATACCCATTGTGATCCTATCGGTAGAAGCGGATAAGAGTGTCAAGGCTTTGGATAAGATCTTGGAAGACAATGTCGTGAACGAATTGGCACGTATTGATGGAGTAGGGGCTGTGTCCAAGACCGGTACCGTGAAGAGAGAGATACTTATCCACTGCGACCCAGCCAAACTCGAAGCCTATCATGTGTCTATCGAACAGATCAGCCGTGTAATCTTGGCAGAAAACAGAGCTGTGTCTTCCGGACTTTTGGATATTGGACACGAAACAACTGCGCTACGTGTGCAGGGAGAAATCAGAGATCCACAAGAAATACGAGACCTGGTGGTAGCCAGCGTACAAGGGCGTAACATCTACTTGAGGGACTTGGCAGAAGTGATAGACGGCACAGCTGAGAGACAGCAGGAGAGCTACGCCAATGGACGCCGAAGTGCTGTGATTGTAATAAACAAACAGAGTGGTGCCAATTCGGTGGAGATTTCCAAAGAAGTATCCAGACGTTTACCCGAAATATCCAAGAAACTGCCTACCGATGTGCATATCGGTGTGATTTATGACACTTCGAGCAACATTGTCAATACTATCAACAGTCTCAAGGAGACAATCTATATCACGTTCTTCGTGGTCTTGTTGGTTGTCTTGTGTTTTCTTGGACGCTGGAGGGCCACTTTTATCATTATTCTCACGATACCGATTTCTCTGGTAGGCTCATTCATTTACCTCTATTTCTCGGGTAATTCGCTCAATATCATTTCTCTTAGTTCTTTATCCATTGCCATCGGTATGGTGGTAGACGATGCTATCGTGGTCTTGGAAAACATTACCACTCACATAGAGCGAGGAGCCTACCCTAAACAGGCAGCTATTCATGCTACCAATGAGGTAGGTATATCTGTTGTGGCTTCGACCTTGACGATGTTGGCTGTATTCCTACCCTTGACTTTGATGCCAGGTATGACAGGGATTCTTTTCCGTCAGTTAGGATGGATTGTGAGTATTATCATGATCATCTCCACAGTGGCGGCTCTTAGCCTCACTCCGACTCTCAGTTCGCAACTTTTGAAGCGTATCCCTAAGAAATCTCGTATACAGGAGCTGGTTTTTGCTCCCATCCAAAGAGTCCTCGAGCGTTTTGAGCGTATCTATGAGCGTACCCTCCGAGTAGCCGTAAGTCGCCGCCGTATGGTTATAGGATTATCTTTGGCGATTTTTATTTTCAGCCTTTGCTTATTCCCTCTGGTCAAGACAGAGTTTTTCCCTCAACAAGACATTTCCTATATCACTGTGCAGGTCGAATTGCCAGTGGGTACGGCTGTGAGTCAATCTCGCGTGTTGGGCGAAAAAATATACAAGCGGTGGACCTCTGAGATACCCGAATTGGCTATGTGTCAGTATGCCGTGGGACAAGCCGATGCGGAAAACACATTTGCCTCTATGCGCAGCAATGGTAGCCATATCATAGAGTACAACGTTCGCCTGACAGATCCCGGCAGTCGAGAACGCTCAATGGTGGAAGTTGCCGACTATATGCGTGAGACATTGAAGGATTACCCCGAGATCAAGCTCTATAGGGTACACCCCGGAGGAGACCATGGAGGTGGAGCCGGAGGGCAGCAAGCTGTGGATATAGAGATTTATGGGCATGATTTTGCCAAAACGGATAGGTTGGCACAGGAGATTAGAGAGCGGATGAAGTCATTCTCTTCCTGTTCGGAAATTCGGATGAGCCGTGAAGACTATGTTCCGGAGTTCCAGATAGAATTTGACAGGATCAAACTGGCAGAGAATGGTTTGAATCTGAGTATGGCTTCTGCTTTCGTGCGCAACAGTATTCAGGGGAGTCGTGCCGGCTTCTTCCGTGAGGACGGCGACGAGTACAATATTCGGGTACTACTGGCTCCTACATACAGACGCTCGATAAAAGACATCGAAAACTTGCTGATATATACTCCACAGGGCAAGGGCATACGTCTGGCAGACTTGGGGCGTGTCGTGGAGCGTTATATGCCACCTACGATAGAGCGTAAAGACCGCCAACGTATTGTCACAGTAAAAGGTCTTGTAGCACCCGGAAAGGCTTTGAGTGACCTTTCTCGAGAATCCAAGAAGATGCTCAAAGAACTGGAGATACCGGAAGGAGTTACCTACAAGGTCGGTGGTACACTGGAAAATCAGCAAGAGAGTTTTGCTGACCTTACGAGTCTCTTGGTGCTCATTATCATGCTTGTCTTCATCGTGATGGCAGCAGAGTTTGAAAGTTTAAGAGATCCGTTTGTGATCATGTTTTCGATCCCATTTGCCTTTACCGGCGTGATATTGGGGTTGTTGATTACACGCACAACTTTGTCGGTGATGTCCTTCATCGGACTTATCATGCTGATGGGTATAGTGGTAAAGAATGGTATCGTGCTTATCGACTATATCCGCCTCTGTCGAGAAAGAGGGATGAGTGTACGACAAAGTATTATCCGTGCCGGACGGTCACGCTTACGTCCCGTATTGATGACAACAGCTACCACCGTATTGGGGATGCTCCCTCTGGCTATCGGCTTGGGTGAAGGCTCGGAAATGTGGCGTCCTATGGGTATTACGGTTGTTTTCGGTCTCACGGTATCCACATTGATCACCTTGGTGTTGGTGCCCACTATTTATGCTTCGTTGCAGAAACGTACCCTAAAGCGTGAGCGTCGAATCCTGTACCGCAAGTTGTACGAGAAACAAAAGTCGAACCTTATCAATAGTTCAAACAGATGAAATCCGTTTTGATAACATATAACCAGGCCTATAGAGACATTGTCGTGCGTACTTTGGAGCGACTCAATCTGAAGGGATATACACATTGGCCTGCTGTGAGAGGCAGAGGTAGCAGAGATGGGGATCCACACTTGGGTACCCATGCTTGGCCTACTCTCAACGAAGCTCTCATGACTGTTTGCGAAGATCACAAGGTGGAACCTCTCCTTTCTGCCCTGAAAGAGTTGGATGAGGCCACTCCTCAACAGGGACTGAGGGCTTTTGTCTGGACGATAGAACAGAGTATTTGAGTTATAGCTCACTGCTAATCCCCTAAACAAGAAGGCTTGGCCCCGAAGGAAAACAAAGATGTTCCTTCAGAGCCAAGCCTTTTTAGTAGCAATTGGATCGATCAATCTGAGAGAGATTGCGATCGAATGAGGAAGAGACCGTACTGCGATCTCGAATGTAGAAAACAGGGAGTCATGTGGCCTGTGTTTCAAATCGTTTCCGGCACTCTGACTTGGCTTACCCTCTCGCTTTAGTCTCTACAAGGCTTTTCACCAACACAGGTGATATAATGCTCTCTTCTTGCAGGATGGCAGTAGTGCGATAACGCCGAGTATCGTAGATATTGCGATATTTGGAATAACTCTCATTTATATCGGAGAGGTTTTTACAGGTAAAGATGGAGAAGACAAGCAGTATGGCTACAATAGCCGGCTGCCGCTTTAGTTTATCGCCGGGCTTCACTGTCAGAGCAAGCAAAGGGAAGAAAAAAGCGAAAGGATAGTAGAAGATTCGCACCCCTGTCTCAAAGTTCTTGAACAAGCTGTATATGATGACAGCAAAAACCAGACTATTGATATAGGGATATATCTCCGGGCGATATTTACTTATTCGCTTGGCTGAGAAAACGAAATAAAGGGCTACAAACATCAGGAATAAAGGATATAGGCCGGTCTCGGTTTGCATCTTGGATACTTGACTCTTCTCTGTATAGATTCCATATCGGTCGGGTAGAATATTCCCCAGCAAATCCAACATCGAAGGGAGCAGAAGTTCGCTCAATAGGGGGGAGAAAACAAGCAATGCAGCCAAAATATATTTGTTCCATTTAATCCGGGCTATCAATAGCATCGGTAGTATGATCGCTGCGGAAGAGTGCACCAAGAAAGCCCCAACCAGACAAAGAGCAAACCACAAATAACGCTTTTGTTGCATCAAGGGGTAGGAGGCTATCATAATCCCTAAAGCCAAGTACTGACGCATGATATTGAATGTCTCGAAATAACCCGAGTAAACCAGTACGAATGCCAGTATCGCAATCCACCAGTTCTCCCCACAGAGACGACGAAAACCATATATCAGTAGAGCATAGGTCAGTCCGGCCACAGTCGTGAACCAAACAGCCGAACTTACGCCCCAGCGGCGGAAAAGATCTATCATTTCCTTCCAGAAAGGCTCCAATACGTGGTAGTTTGGTGTATGTTCGCCATACTCGTAAATGTTCAGATACATAGAAAAGTCACGTCCTGGACCGAAACGCATTCCGGCAAAAATCGTGAGCAACAACCATAGAGCGAACATGGGATAGGCAGACAATCTCTCGGTTGTCCTACCCATGTAGATGAGCAAGGCAAAAAGAGCAAAGAAGCAACTGTAATATATCAGCGACGCAAAAATGACTTCCATCGGTTTAAGAGCAATAGCAAGACATAACCCAAGCTGCCGGTGAGGGCCTGAGATTGCAGCTTATAGATGAGCTTGTGGTACCAAGCTGCCGGGCGAATTTTGTTCAGATGATCCACCTCTGGGTGACAGGCTCGGATATGAGGATAAAAGGAGAGGGGGGAGCGAGCATAGAGCAGAGCTTTGGCATTCAGATAGGCCATTTGTATTTCTCTTCCATATCGCTCTTGTGCTTGGGGATCGCGTCGCAGCAGCTCGTCCCGGCAGTAATCAACGGCCTCCATTAGCTCATTCAGATCTTTCGCCCCGGTCGTACTAAGCAGAGAAGATACATTTCCCTGTTCATAGTGTACCAAAGCCATTGGCAGATAGGCAATCCGTATGTTGGAGGCAAAGAAAGGAATTATGGCACGCAGATCTTCCATGAGCCTTTTGCCCGGAGCAAAGCCTCCTCCATGATGGCGCAAAGCCTCTGTGCGAAAGCATTTATTCCACATAAAGCCTGACATTTGTCCGCTCAAGACTGCTTTGGCTGCATCTGTGGAACTTATTGGACAATTTACCCGCATGTACTCTTTCTTCTTAGGGTAGTCTGCATAGTAGTCTGTCACAAGGCAGTCAACCCCGGTTGAGAGCATTGCTTGCATGAGACATTCCAGGCTATCCGGGCTGTGCCAATAGTCGTCCGAATCAAGGTATAAGCAATAGTCTCCACTTGCTTCCTCAAGCAGTTTTTGCCGACAGTAGGCCACGCCTCGATTGGTTTCATTTTGCAATAGTCGTATTTGCAGCTCCGAGCTTGATTCTGGCAACAACTCTCTGACAATCTCCATGGAGCGATCTCCGCCTCTGTCGTCTACTATGACCAATTCTAAGGGGCGGTAGGTTTGGTTCAATACCGAGTATAAGCAACGAGCTACATACTTCTCCACCCTATAAACAGGGATCAAAACAGAGACGAGAGCTTGTGTCGGCTTTTCAGACATGGAGGTGCAATTTTATTTGTTTCGGTCGGGTAAAAACCTCGCTCCGATGTTGAGTTTTTGGGAATATCTACGGAAACAAAGGTACAATATTGACTTTATTGGCCTTTCTGACAGTTCGATGTACAATACACGCCTCGGATTATGTTCCTATGATAGCCCTTTGAACTTGCTCATAAAGAGACTCTATGCAGAAGCTTTTTGCGAAGGATAAACATCCAAAAGAGAGCTACCGAGCCTTTGAACATCGAACTGATAGAGATAATCCACCAAATTGCTTCCAGTCCCATTCCTCTATTGATGCAATAGATAGCAACTGGTATGCGCAAGTAATTGCCCACAATACTTATGATAGCCGGAGGCATAGAACGACCACAACCGTAGAATAACCCTTGGGTTGCAATTTCGCACATCATCAGCAATTGGGAAAAACCAATAATCCTGAGATAGACCCCGCCGGCCTGGTAGGCCATCGGTTCCGGAACAATGAGAGAATAGAATTGGCTACCCCAAAAAACAAAGAGCAGTGTTCCCAATCCTCCAAAAATAGAGGTATACATCAAGGTGTACTTGTAGGCTAAAAAGATACGATCCGGCTTGCCGGCTGCATAATTTTGTGCCACGATAGAGGAAAGAGCCGTAGCAAACCCTTGGGAGGTATTCCACGTGAGACCTTCGAGTTGCCCTCCGGTCGTAAGCGTTGCCACTCCTATATGCCCCGGGAGGCCACTATGTATGGCTGCTGAAGAAGCTTGCCGGCCTAAAAAAATACTGACGAATACGAACAAAGAATTGAGTATTGCCACAGGCAATCCGATACGGAGAATCTCTCTTACATAGATCCATCGCAAATGTACCAAAAGAGGAAACCCTCCGAAGAGTTGGGCCTTATGACGGATATAGTAATAAGACAGCCAGAAAACCACGAACTGGGAGATCGTGGTCGCCCATGCCGCTCCCTCCGTCCCCCAGCCTAACACAAAGATGAGTAACGGATCCAATATCATATTCAGAACCAATCCGGATGCTGCTACCTTGAACGGTATATGGCTCAATCCCGATCCATTGTATATCCCACTTACCGTAATGGAGAAAAAGGTGCAAGGGAAACCCAGAAGCACAATTTTTAGGTAAGAGAAAGAGAGTTCCTCGACCTCGGGGGAGAGTTTGTAGAATGCGAATATATTTCGTCCGAAAAGGAAATAGATCAATCCCAAGACGAGGGAGATCAGTATCGATATGGTTATGTTGTGGGAAGCGTAGTGAGCTGCCCGATCCTGCTGTTCCTGACCGAGGCTTTGGCCTACAGTCACTTCGCTACCTGTCTTGTTGATATAGGAAATCGAATAGGCCAGCCATATAAGCACAGAGACAACACCCACCGCAGCTACAGCTTCGGAGCCGAGTCGCCCGAGCCAAGCCATATCGGTAAAACTGTAGGCCATGTGGATAAAAGAAGTCCCCATGATAGGCAGGGCGATACGCACCAGTTGCTTGCGTACATCGCCAACGGTGAGATTGAGAGCTTGTGCCACCTGTCGATTCTTTTCTTGCTGCAAAGATAGCATACAGCCTGTCAGACAAAGAACCCGGGCGTGAGGAGATTGTCTCTTCTCACGCCCGGATCCTTTGATTATCTATCAGGACGGGTTAAACCATCCTAATTAAGCCCTGGTAAGGCCAATCAGTTGCGATTACTCTTGAGTTTCTCAGCTACGGCTTGTCCCAAGTCCCATCCCTTTTGCAAAACCTCCGGGGTGGGAGACATCTTCATTTCTACCGGTTCGCCTACCAGTTCCCAACCCATGGTTTCTGCCAATGGGAGCATCTTTTTCACAGCTTGACTTCCCCAGGTAAATGAGCCGAATACAGACAAGTAGCGATCTTTTATTTCACGCACTTCGATTAGGTGCATCAGGTATTGCATAGGAGAGAATAGCCCATTGCTATAGGTCGGAGCACCCAATACAACAGCTTTGTAGCGGAATATATCTCTCAGAATGAGGGAGGGATCGGAGGATGTAAGGCTGTGGCATACTACGTTGCGGATCCCTGCTGCAGCAATAGATTGGGCAATAGTATCAGCCAAAACTTCTGTGTGGCCGTACATTGATCCAAACACAACTACGGCACCTTCCTCTGGCTGGTATTTGCTGAAACGGTCGTACAAATCCTTGGCTTCACCAAAATGAGCAGCCGTCCAAACAGGACCATGAGTGGGGCATACATAGTCGATCTCGATTGGCATGCTTTCAATGGTCTTGAATACCTTTTGTACAAAAGGACCATACTTACCCACGATGCAAGCATAGTATCTCTCCATTTCAGGCCAATAGGGCTCCAGATTCATGTCTTTGTCCAGAATGTGTCCATTCAAGGCTCCGAAAGTACCGAAAGCATCAGCCGAGAAAAGGATCTTGTCATGCTGTTCGTAGGTAAACATCACTTCCGGCCAATGCACCATGGGTGCCATCAGGAAGCTCAGCTCTCTCTTGCCGATACAGATAGACTTACCCTGTTCTACCTCCAACAAATTGTCCGTGATACCATGGTATCCAGCCAGCATATTGAATGTTTTCTTGTTGCCTATAATACGGATATTGGGGTATTTCTGACGAAGCAACCCTATCGACCCACTATGATCCGGCTCCATGTGATTGACGATAAGGTAATCAATTGGACGACCTTGCAGGATAAGGTCGATTTTGTAGAAAAATGTATCGCTATAGCATACATCTACCGTATCGACCAATACGACCTGCTCATCGACAATCAGATAAGAGTTGTAGGATACGCCATTGGTCAAAGGCCACATATTTTCAAACTTCGCCTTTGATCGGTCATTGACACCAACATAGTAGATGCCTTCTGTAATTTGAGGTATTTGTATCATTACGTCTGTTGAATATTTGATGGGTTGGTATTTGATTTTTTATTGTTGGTCGATAGAAACAGTTTGGTGTTTCCTGCTTTGGCCTATAGCACGCACCACCCAGTAGATGCCCAAGGCGAGGAAAGGTATACTCAGTAGTTGTCCCATGTTCATGCCGATTGAATCAATCAGTTGCAGCTCCCACGGCTCCTGCACCAGCTTGAGCATCTCTATAAAGAAGCGTGAGCCGAATATCCCAATCAGAAAAACACCGACTATCAAGCCGTTGTATTTTCGAGTTGCATTGTAGCAGAAATAGAGCCACAGGCAAATGCCGAATACAATTAGGTAGCAGATCGCTTCGTATATCTGCGTAGGATGGACAGCTGGCAGATTTTGTACCATCTCGGGCGGGATTTGATCCCATACGGATGAATAATCCGGGCTTCCTACAACTTCGGACCAATAGTCATGCGAACGCAGGAAGCGAAAGCCCCAAGGCAGAGAGGTGGCACGACCGAATATCTCACTGTTCATCAAGTTGCCTAGCCGGATCATAGCAGCAACCAGTCCTACAGGTACGGCTAATCTGTCGAGCCCCCAAAGAAATCCTTTGCCGGTAACATATTTGCCATATAGCCACATCCCTACCAACACTCCTATCGTGCCTCCATGACTAGCCAAACCACCTTCGTGAATGGCGAGAATTTTGATCGGATTGCTCAGGTAGTACCCGAGATCATAAAAGAGTACATGCCCCAATCGAGCTCCTACGATAGTGCCGATGAAGACATAAATACCCATCTTCCTCATCCAATCTTCTTTGAGTTGCTCCCGTTTCCAGATAACCGACATAATCATGGGACCGAAAACAATAAGACCAACCCCAAACAGCAACCCGTACCAACGGATTTCGTGGTCGAAGAGAGTAAATATTTCGGGAGAAACTGTCCAGTTTATCATACTGTATCTGTGTTTATATTCTCCAAACTATACCAGCAAGCCTATCCACTGGTCTCTTTCACCAGGAAGCAAATCTATGGGTGCCACTTCGGGCAGAGTATAGGCTCCGGGTGCCATTCGCATGGCCGCTCTGGCTGATGCTACTAATATCTGAGCTGTAAGGGCTGGGTTATTGATGCGCATATCGAATGTCAGTTGTTGGTTGTGTGTGCACCCGCTCACACCTTTGCGGCTCATGTGTACCCCATGCCCCACGTCCTTGAGCGCATCTACCGATTCTACGACTATGACGTGCGTCTCATCGTGTGCAAAATAGTCATCCGACTTGATTTTTGTCTCAACCTCTTCTTTGCTATATCCCTCGGAAAGCTCTACGTACACCATACGACGGTGCACGGAAGTTCCGAGCGGTATCGTGATAGAGAGTGCTTTTTCTACACCTTCAATCGCTTGTGCTGCCACACTATGCCCCATGCTCATGCCCGGGCCAAAATCGGTGTAAGTAATTCCTTGAGGGAGCATGGCCTGCATCAGCGTACGCACCACTGAGTCGCTACCCGGATCCCAGCCAGCAGCCAATATAGCGGCTGTGCCATGGGATTGCGCTACGGCATTGAGTCGCTTACGCAGATCGGGTATTTCCGAATGTATATCAAAGCTGTCCACAGTGCGTATCCCTCGAGAAAGAAGGCCGGCAGCTACCTCCGGAATAAGTCGGGAAGGTTGGGATAATAAGGCCACATCAACTTGCCCCAGCTCGGCCAACTCTGTCACCTGCTTGTAGACACAATACCGGGCGGGCAGCTCTGTCACTTGTCGGCGAACAATCCCGGCAACGGTACAGTCGGGTGCATTCTCGATAGCCTCAATGGCATATCGACCGATATTAC
Source organism: Porphyromonas crevioricanis (assembly GCF_900476255.1). Taxonomy (NCBI): domain Bacteria; kingdom Pseudomonadati; phylum Bacteroidota; class Bacteroidia; order Bacteroidales; family Porphyromonadaceae; genus Porphyromonas; species Porphyromonas crevioricanis. The sequence goes on along the minus strand of NZ_LS483447.1, from coordinate 478,593 downwards.
CCAGCCCGACAACAGCGATGCGTATTTGTTGTTTGCTCATCTTGTAGTCTGTCTGTTGTATTTAGTCAGGGCATCGCCCTTGCGACGACAAAGGTACACAATCGGCACAGCCTGCAAGTTGCCCAAGCTCATCTAATCTTGTGGATAGATACGAGCAAATACCAAGTCTTCAAATTTGCGTTTTGGCACATGGTGTACTCCATTTTCATCATGGTAATACTTATAGTCTCCATAGGCTTGCATATCTTCCAAAACAACCTTTTCGGCAGGTTTCCCTATCGCCACGATAGCTAATGGGAAGATATTGTCAGGTAAATCAAAATATCGAGCTACTTCGCCCTGACTGAAGCTAAGCATGATGCAGCAACCAAAACCGTCTTCGATGGCCGAGAGGGTAATGGCCTCGAGCTGCAACCCCTCGTCGTACCGGCCCGAAGCAGCAATGTTACTGTCCAGCACCTGTACTAAAAAGGCTCTGGGACGTTCTCCCTCTTCCGGGCCATCCCAGTCGGTAAGATAGCCTGCCCAATGGACCATTCGGCAAAGCTGTTCGCAATGGGTGGGATCTGTGACAAGGATATACTTCAAAGGCTGTACATTGCGCATCGAGGCGGTATATCTGGCTGCTTCTACCCAAGACTCTATTTTCTCTACAGGTACTTCCACGTTTTCGTCGAATCGTCTGTATGAGCGGTTTCGCATCAATAAATCTTTTATCATGGGGTGTGCATGTTTTTTGATTCTGGCACTAAGGTACGCAATCCCCGTAGGATGGCTGCAACTATGTAGTAGAAAATACCTATCTAAAATTCTGAATGAGAGAGTTGTTTGTTCGGAAAGAGTGAGAGAAGCAAGAAATATGCTATGAGAAAATCGGATCCGATTTTCAGGAATAAAAAAGCCCCGGCGGGATATGCCGAGGCTGACAGAAAACACAACCGCCGAGCGGTCATGTGGTCCCACTTGGGCTTGAACCAAGGACTCCCTGATTATGAGTCAGGTGCTCTAACCAACTGAGCTATAGGACCGACAGGAGCGTATAAGCATCCTGTATTTCGGACACAAAAGTATACCTTTCCCCCCAATCGTGCAATACCTGCTCAATAAAAATGAGACTGAAACACAGCCGGAGAATGTGTCTCAGACCTCAGAAAATAATCCAGAAATCATTGTTTTTCCATATTCTTTTGTCTCTCTCCGACTATCAACTTTTTTGAATGCACACCACTTCGGTTGTGTGATTATATATTGTGTGTCAATGATATATCAGTAGTTCTATGTTGAGTTATGTGGAGGAACCAACAATTTACCACCCCTTGTAATGGAGGGAGCCTTGCGGTCTGATAATCGACAGCTCGGCATAATCAAGCCGAAGTAGCTGTGAGAATACAAGCCATCCAACCGCACAAGGAAGATGGACTATGGGTACCCGACCAACGAGGCGGCAGACGTTATGACTCATACTAGAGCGAAACTCATGAGGTTAGCCCTTTGGTTTGTCTCCTCTTTTGGCGGTTTTCTCTATCCATACACAGCTTTTGTAGAGTTTATCCCTGCTCCTTACCTCCCTCTTAATGTATCCGTGGAGCATCGGTAAACATATACATAGTGTCTGTAAGGCTGTTAGAAGGGGAGGGTAGCGACACTAAGCCGCAATCCAAACGAAAAGAACTACCTTTGTCCCTACAATTCGGGGCTGACCGGCTTTGACAGCGTGACGAACCGACTTGTAAGCATGTAGTGCGTCGTTGGCCTGGCACTTTAATCTCAGACATCACAACTTTTAGTTGGCGCAAATAATTTCGCTCTCGCTGCGTAACCGAAGTATAGTAGGTTAACCGCTTCATCTCTGCGACAGTCGCGGAGACGAGACGTCGCCCGATCACTCTTATCCCGAAACGGATCGATATGGCGGCGCACGTTAGTCGGGGTCAGTCTCGCTAAGCCCTCGGGCGAAGACCGTATTTAGGGGGATAGGGGTGATGCCATTGGAGGTTACTGACAGGATAAGCCCCGAAAAAAGCAGGTGTAACTAAACATGTAGAAAGCAATTTGTTTCCGCGTTTGGACGAGGGTTCAACTCCCTCCAGCTCCACTATGTAGCCTATCCTCCCATGGGGGACTGCTCTTATCGAAAGTGCCACAACCCGATCAAGGGTTGTGGCACTTTCTTTGTTTAGAGCATGGGCCAAAGCCTCCCCTCCTGTGCACAATGTGTGGGCAGATCTAAGAGGCTGTTACAGCTGCTTTCCATGAAATCATCGTGTCCTCATGCAACAACCCTTCCCGTGAATCTCACAAAGAGCAGCTGAGCAATCAGAATGCAGTCAAGAAGCTCCTATTTTATCCTCTCGGAATAGACATGTTTTGTAAATTCTTCTCGAGGCAAAAATCGAGGAAAAAGGAGGAAAAAAGAGTTCCGTATAGGGGTGGATATATCTCCCTCTTATATGCTCCGAATTGCTCTCCCAAAACACCGATGAATAGGGCGTTCTGAGAGGGTCGAAATTCTCTCCTGAGAAAAATTTTGCTAACACAGGAGAGAATTATTTTTTCCTCAGGAGAGAATTTTTGTTTTCTCCCGTGTCAGCAAAAAATGTCTCCCGTCAGCATCAAAAAGAGGAGGGAAAATCCTTGGAAAAAGTCCCCAATTCGGGCAGAAAAACACAGCAGAAATAGAAACAGAACAAAATAGAAACAAACATAATAATACATCTCAAACCGGCATTTGCCAGTCCCAAGAAACCAAGCAAAACATATCGACTCTACACGTAGAGTAGCCCCACAATATTTTGGGATCTGAAAGAGATTATTGTCCGCTGACCTTAAAACATTGGAGAAGCATTCTCTCTCTCCTAAGGTATAATCGAAATAAAAGCCTGCTGTGTCATTAAACGTTGCGCAACAGGCTCTTTTGTCTCATCAATGGGCTTCCAACCAATTGCGTCCATACCCAATATCCGCCACGAGTGGAACGGAAAGCTCCGGAAATACCTGCTCCATTTCCATGCGCACAATCTGGCTGACTTGCTCAAGCTCGGGCTTGAAAACATCAAAATTGAGTTCGTCGTGCACTTGCAGGATCATACGAGAGCGAAGTTCCTGCTCCTCAATAGCCTTGGCTATACGTATCATAGCCAGCTTGATAATGTCGGCGGCAGTGCCTTGTATGGGAGCATTGATAGCATTTCGTTCAGCAAAGCTACGCACCGTGGCATTCCGGCTATTTATATCCGGCAAATAGCGTCTACGACCAAAAAGAGTGCTCACATAGCCGAGTTTCTTGGCCTCTGCAATAGCAGCCTCCATGTACTCTTTTACCTGTGGATAAAGATTGAAATAACCATCTATAAGACTTTTGGCTTCACCACGAGGTATATCCAATCGTTCAGCCAAACCGAATGCCGATATACCATAGATGATACCGAAATTGGCTGTCTTAGCTTTTCTTCTCTGATCCGAACTGACCTGTTCGGTATTGATGCCATATATTTTTGCAGCTGTAGCAGTGTGGATATCTTTCCCCTCTCGAAATGCCTCTATCAATCCCGGATCTCCACTCAAGTGAGCCATGAGACGTAATTCTATTTGACTATAATCGGCTGAGAGGAAAGTATATTCGTCTGAGCGTGCAACAAAAGCGCGACGGATACCTCTACCATCTTCTGTACGTATAGGGATATTTTGCAGGTTGGGATTGGAGCTGGAAAGTCGCCCAGTACTGGTAACGCACTGGTTGTAGGATGTGTGCAAACGACCATCCGAATGCAGCATAGAAGGGAGCGGCTCTATGTAAGTATTCAAGAGCTTGCGATCTGCCCTATAATCAAGAATCAGAGGGACAATAGGGTGGGTTGATCGAATTTTTTGCAAGGTCTCTTCAGCTGTACTATAGACCCCCGTTTTGGTCTTCTTGGGCCTGTCCATGAGCTGGAGCTTATCGAATAGTATTTCCCCCACTTGTTTGGGACTATTGACATTGAATGGCTCGCCTGCCATCTCTTGTATCTTCTCCTCTCGCAGCTGTATCCGTCCGGCAATTTCGTCTGCCAGCTCCTCTAATACACAGGTGTCCAGTCGTACTCCCTCTCGCTCCATCTGCGCCAAGACCGGCATGAGGGGCATCTCTATTAGATTGAGCAAATTAGCTGTTTCTTCTTGCTCGAAGAGAGGCAGCAACTTCTGATATAGTTGCCAAGTGACATCCGCATCCTCAGCTGCATAGAGTGTGAGTCGCTCCGGATTGGTCGTACGTATATCTCCCTTGCGTGTCGCTGTTGTCATTAGTTCATCATAGCTGATGGTGCGATAACTCAAAAGGGTTTCGGCCAAATAATCCATCCCGTGCCGGCTATCCGGCTCCAAGACATAGTGTGCAATCATAGTATCGAAGTATGGTCCTCTCCCTCGAATATCATAGCGATCCAGAACTTGCAAGTCATACTTGAGATTTTGCCCCACTTTTAGGTGTTTGTTGTCATCGAGCAAGCGTTTCAATGGACGAAGCATTTGTCTAACTTCTTTTTCGTCCTCCGGCAGAGGAATATAGTACCCCTCTTTTGCCTCCCAGGAAAAGCTAATCCCCACAATCTCCGCCTTGAGTGGATCTACATCTGTCGTCTCCGTATCGAAGGCAAAAGCTGTTTGTTTGCTCAACTTTCCCCAAAGCTGGTTGAGAGCTTCGGGTGTCTCTATTCTTCGATAGTTGGGCTGAGCATCGAGGTAGTCGGATAGGTGAGGGAAAAGTGTGTTTCCCTCCGAGAGAGTAGAGCTCTGCAATGACTCTTCGTCAGCAAACAAGTCCTGCTGTATCACCTTCTCCGTCTTGGCAACTCTTTGTCCCAAAACACGCTTGGAAAGAGATCTAAACTCTAATTCCTCAAAAAGACTTATCAGCTCGGGGATATTGATTTCTCTGCGTGTAAAATCTTCGGCTCGGAATGTAATAGGCGCATCTGTGCGAATTGTAGCCAAATAACGAGAGAGTAGGGTAGACTCTTTACCCTCTCTTAGCTTCTTGGCAGTCGCAGGTTTGATCTCATCCAAATGCTGATAAATATTATCTATCGATCCCCATTCTTTGAGCAGGGTAGAGGCAGTCTTGGGTCCTATGCCTTTGCAACCCGGGATATTATCGCTACTGTCTCCCATCAGACCGAGATAGTCTATTACCTGCTCCGGGCCACTGAGATCCATAGATGAGGCCACTTCGGCAGGCCCCCACAGCTCATAGCCTCCACCGTTCTTGGAGGGCTTATACATCTTGCTGTGCTCTGTAACCAACTGACCATAATCCTTATCGGGAGTCACCATACGTACCTCGTATCCGGCCGCTTCCGCCTGCCCGGCCAAAGTACCAATAACATCATCGGCCTCGAAATCGGCTACTTCTACTGATGGGATACGGTAGGCCTCCAACAACTTCTTGATATAGGGAATGGCAAAAGTAATCCCCTGAGGGGTCTCCTCTCGCTGCGCCTTGTATTCGGGATATTCCCTGTGCCTGAATGTACCGCCGGAGGGATCGAAAACCACCCCCAAGAGATCGGGATTGGCTTTCTCCAGAAGGTCTTGCAGAGTGAGTACAAAGCCGAATATAGCACTGGTATCTCGACCGGAAGAATCTCGGCGGGGAGCACGAATAAAAGCATAGTATGCCCGGTATATGAGGGCATAAGCATCTAAGAGGTAAAGTTGTTGTTTCATCTTAGGGGTAAAGGTACGCTTAAGTATCATTATATTTGCGTGCTATGCAAAGTGTAACAGACCAATTGGCTCCCATCAAGGCTTCCGTGGCGGATTTTATAGCGGCTTTCGATACCGAATTTGCCCACGCCCTTGCCTCACAATCTCGCTGGTTGGGGCAAGCTATAGAACTTCTCAACAAAGCAACCGGCAAGCAGGTGCGTCCGCTCCTTATTGGGTTGATGAGCAAAGCCTGTAATCATGAACCCTCGGCCAAAACCACGGAGGCAGCTGTATTGCTCGAATTGATCCACACAGCCACTCTGATACACGATGATGTGATCGACAACTCTAACCTGAGACGAGGACATCCTACCCTTAATGCCATCTTCGATAATCGAGTAGCAGTACTGGTGGGTGACTTCGTACTCTCCTCGGCTTTGATGCGTGCAATCGAATTGCAAGATTTGCGAATTATCTCAATCATTTCTTCCATCGGGCGAGAATTGAGTGAAGGAGAAATACGTCAGTTTGAAGTGGCAGACGAAGTTGTTCTGGACGAGGAAATCTACTATTCCGTCATTAAACAAAAAACGGCTACACTCTTTCGTGCAGCAGCCGAGTTGGCAGCCATCTCTGTAGATGCCGAGGAAGGGCTAATCTCTCTTTGCGGACAAATAGGGGAGTTGCTGGGCTATGCCTTCCAAATCCGGGATGATATATTCGATTACTACCAACAAGATATTGGCAAACCAACCGGCAATGATATACGAGAAGGCAAGGTAACCCTTCCTCTGCTCTATGCTCTTAATACCTCTTGTGCCGAAAAGACAGAAAAAGAAGAATGCCTAAGCCTTATCAAAGCTCGCAGCTTCGACCACGAAAATTTAGACAGACTTACCCGGTTTGCAATCTCCGCAGGAGGGATAGAATATGCCAACAAGCGAATGAGAGCTTTCTTGAGCCAAGCCAATGCTTTGATAGACACTTTACCTAACAAAGAGGCTGGATTGCAACTAAAACAACTTGCAGAGTTTATTTGCAATAGATCGGTATAAGAGGTTGATATATAAGATATTAAGACCTAACAAAATGGCTATTATGCCTCTTTTAACTCTCCATGGATGAGATATTCCGGTCAGCTTGTAGGGCTGATCGGATTTTTTTTGCTCTTGAAGGGCCTACGATGGAAGCAATTTCCTCTTCTGTCGCTTCTCTGATTCGTTTGACTGATTTGAAGTGCCGGAGCAAATTGGTTTTGCTATTGTGTCCTATGCCCTTAATGTTATCGAGCTCACTTTTCACTTGAGCTTTGCCACGTGTCTGCCTGTGAAAGGTAATACCGAAGCGATGCGCTTCGTCCCTTATCTGTCTCAATACACGAAGACTCTCACTATTGAATCCTAATGTAAGAGGAACCGGATCATTTGGATAATAGACTTCTTCGACCCTTTCAGCTAAACCGATAATGGGTATTTTTCCAACCAAATCAAGTTCCCTGAGAACTTCATATGCCACTCTTAGCTGCCCTTTACCTCCATCTATTACAATCAAGTCAGGGAGTTTCTCTTCACTGTTTTCCTCTTTCAGAATACGGCTGTACCGACGACCCACAATTTCTCGCATACTGGCATAGTCATCAGCTCCGACAACTGTTTTCACGTGGAACTTTCTGTATTCACTCTTAGCCGGCTTTCCATTCTTAAATACAGTACAAGCAGCTACTGGACTTGTGCCCTGTATGTTGGAATTATCAAAGCAGTGGATCAATCTGGGCTCTCTATCCAGATGCAAATCCTTCATCATTTGCTTCATCAACCTTGCAGCTGATTGCTCTGCATTAAGTTTTTCGGCCTGCTTAAGACAATCAATCTTATACTGTCTGACATTCCTCTCAGAGAGATCAAGCAAATGCTTTTTATCACCACGCTGTGGTATAGTGATCTTGGCTTGCTGCGCCGCTCCCCAACCTGGATCGAAAGGCAGAATAATTTCTCTTGCCATACTCTGATAGCGATCTCGCAATTCGGCAATGGCACGAGCAAAAATCTCGTCCGGCTCTTCATCTACTCTTTTGCGATATTCCACTGTATTGGTAAGTCGGATCATTCCTTCGCTCACCTGCATATAGTTGATGTATGCCTGCTGTTGATCTTCGTCATAAGAAAAAACATCCACAAGCATAATTGCTCTTGGAGCAACTGTATGTTTTGCTTCATAACGCTTCAGTAAGGCAAGTCGTTCTTTATAGACTTGTGCCTGTTCGTATCTCATCTGCTCGGAAGCGGCAATCATTTCCTCTCTATATATCTTCATAAGCAGAGAAAGATTGCCTTTGAGCAACTCTCTGGCCTCGTCTATGGAGTGCAGATAATCACTCTCATTTACCCTCCCTATACAAGGAGCATTGCATTTCTTGATGTGATAATTCAAGCAAACCTTGTATTTCCCCTCAGCTATTTTTGCTGGACTAAGGTTAAGCAAACAGGTGCGAAACTTATACAGATCCCTCAACAGAGCAACCATGTTTTTGGCAACTATGGCACTGGGATAGGGACCAAAATATTCTGTTCCATCTTTCCGTATATCTCGGGTAAATATAATCCGTGGAAAATGTTCTTTGGTGATAGCTATGCTGGGGTATGTTTTGCCATCCTTGAGCAAAACGTTGTACCGAGGTTGATGTGTCTTGATTAAATTACCCTCCAGAATAAGAGCCTCAGCCTCGGTATCTACAACAATGTATTTCAGCCCACGTATTTTCGATACGAGCACCTTGGTTTTGCGATCAGTGAGTTCTTTTTGAAAATAAGAACTGATTCGCTTACGCAAATTTTTGGCCTTCCCCACATATATAAGAGAACCTTCTTCATCGAAGTACTGGTAACAACCCGGCAGAGTAGGCAGAGTAGGCAAGATTGCTACAAGCTGTTCCCTGCTTAGCCTGGTAGGACTGATATAGATATGCTGGTTATGTTCCACGTGAAACAATCTGCTTTCTTATCTGCCACAAAGGACAAGCAAAATACTTATATCATGAGGCGAAATCCCCGGAATACGTGCCGCTTGTCCTATCGAAACAGGCCGTATTCTGCTGAGCTTTTGTCTGGCTTCGGTGGATAGTTGGAGCAGCTCTTCGTAGTTAATATGCTTGGGTATACGCACCTCTTCCAGTCGGTAAAGTTTCTCGGCTTGTTTTTTCTCTCGCTCTATATATCCACCATATTTGATAAGAATCTCTACCGATTCGCATACCTCTTCTTTCATCTTCCCAAGCTGTTCTATTCGTGTCAAGAAAGGGGGTATTTGCACAGCCAAGGTGAGCATATTCAGACGAGGACGGAGAATTAAATCCTTCAGTTTTGTCTTTTGCCGAATAGGAGTATCTCCTATCTGCTCTAAAAAAGGATTGATATTTTCGGGTAATACAGAGAAAGTTTCGGAGAAGCGAATTAGCTCATTCCTTAGCTTGTTCTTTTTGCCAAATCGTTGCTCTCTCAATTCCGAAGCCAGACCTAATTCGATAGCTTTGGGAGTAAGACGCATATCGGCATTATCCTGCCTTAGCAAAATACGATGCTCCGCTCTGGAGGTAAACATACGATAAGGCTCATCCACTCCCTTGGTCACCAAATCATCTATCAACACACCTATGTAGGCCTCATCACGATGCAATATGAATTCTTTTTTGGCCAAATCATTTCTGAGATGTGCATTGATACCAGCTACCATACCTTGCCCGGCAGCTTCTTCGTACCCTGTAGTCCCATTGATCTGTCCAGCAAAGAAAAGTCCCTCTATGAGCATTGTCTCGAGAGTAGGCTTGAGCTGTGTCGGATCGAAAAAATCATATTCTATGGCATAACCCGGTCTAAAGAACCGCACATCACGCAATGCCGGTATGGCCCTCATCGCCTCCAGTTGTACTTCGGGTGGAAGAGAAGAGGAGAAACCATTGACATAGTATTCCGTTGTTTTCTCTCCTTCCGGCTCCAAAAACAACTGGTGAGAAAGCTTATCTGCAAAGGAGACTATCTTCGTCTCAATACTGGGGCAATATCGGGGCCCTATACTTTGTATTTGACCATTATACAGAGGGGAGCGATCCAATGCCTGACGCAAAATATCGTGAGACTCCTCATTGGTATAGGTAATATAGCAGGGGAGTTGCTGCAATTTGGGATGTTCTGTATCAAGGAAAGAAAAGCGATGAAAGTCCTGTTCTCCCTCCTGTTTATCACATTCATCGAAGTGAATGCTGCGAGCATCTATCCTAGCAGGAGTCCCTGTTTTCATCCGATCGGTACGAAAACCTAAATCGGAGAGTTGCTGGGTTAGTCCAATAGAAGCTGGCTCAGATATCCGACCTCCGGGTATCTGTATCTCTCCAAAGTGCATCAGCCCTCCCAAAAAAGTTCCCACAGTCAGGATAACATTAGGAGCCTCAAAGAGCATCCCAAGCAAAGTCCGTACACCGGTCACCTTTTCTCCATCAAGGATCAATTCTTTTACTTCATCCTGATAGATCTCCAAGTTAGCCTGTTGCTCCAATTCCTGTCTCCAAGCTTCGGAGAAACGCATTCGATCATTTTGCGAACGAGGACTCCACATAGCCGGTCCTTTGGAGCGGTTCAGCATACGAAATTGTATGGCTGTACGATCTGTGATAAGTCCCATTCTGCCTCCAAGAGCATCTATCTCTCTGACAATCTGTCCCTTAGCTATTCCTCCTACAGCCGGATTACAAGACATCTGGGCTATCCTATTCATATCCAATGTGATAAGTAGCACCTGTGAACCCAAGTTGGCAGCAGCCGTAGCAGCTTCACAACCGGCATGACCAGCTCCCACCACTATCACATCATATTTTTTGTTTTGCGTGTATAGCATAATTTATTTCTGTTCAGGAAGAAGATTATCCGGATATGGTTGTAATCCTCCCCTCATAGGGTATAGAGTATCACTCCCTGACTTATATTATATATCTCGAGAATAAATATTCTGTTTTGTATGGACCTTGGGGATCATTCATATTGGCCATATTTATCGATCCAATTCCTACGGGCAATAATGTTTTTGATAGCCATTGTCAACCCTAAACCCCCAATCAGGGTACCAAAAATAAAGAGTAAAAATGGTAGTAACCAATTGGCAGAAAAACGATCTATCTTCTCTCCGATGAAAAATTCTCCTCGCGAATTTCCTTCCATTTTGGCACAGAAGGTAACAGTTCCACCCGGCGCCGTGAAGGAGGCTGTAGGAACAAATTTTGTCACCAATTGTCCATCAAGAGGAATATCTCTTTTACCGTTTAGTTTGGTAAGGGGTACTTCCTTGCCTTCGGTATCTCTTACCTCATACGAATAGTCGTTGCGATGGATCGAAAAGAAGTCTGTATAGATAAATGTCTTTTCGTCTTTTTGGGTCTGTATATCTATTTTTTCGTCCGAGAAAGTTCTGACAACTTTTGCATCCTTGGGGGTCGAATTGATTTTCCCGATTGTCATAAAACCGAGGACATACATGGCAGGAATTGCTGACAAGATGATAAGCAAACCTACGAACGTCAATAGCCGAGATGGATGCTTGGGAATATCCATATTGTCTCTTATTATTTCCATTGTGTCTTCTTTCGAAATTATGTTCTTCATTCCTTGAATTCTCCATAAACCATCAACAGGATTATGAAGGAGAAAACAATACTCATGAAAAGAACTACCTTTTCCAATCTGAGGCCAGCAACAGTATTCTTAACTCCATTTCTGTTCAGAAATTTGGCCAGAAAATAGTTTACGACAGAGAGGACAACATGTGTCAAAAGCACAAGAAGTACTTGAGTTTTGAATGGTAACGAACTAACAAATGGGAGCTTACCAACCAATAATATCCCTCCGAAATAAACGACCAATACCAAGATTATTCCCGGTCCTGTAAATGGAATCATGCCAAAATCTTCTATTGTTTCTATCGTTCTACAAATACTGCTTTATAATATCATCAGGTAGGGTAGTACATATTGCACACACCTCGGCCTTGACTCTTCATGAAAGCTCAGAATATTTATGGTAAGCCAAATCTTCAGGCTTGTATTTGACAGCATCGTCTGACCTCTATTTGTGATCCGAACTTTCATTTTGGGCAGAAAGATACTCACTTTCATATACAGGAGACCTCGTTAAAACTCGCTACAACACAGCTCAAATACGAATTCTTCAAATATTATACTTGATTTCAGTGAATGATGAATTCCGAGCAAAGGCTAAATTGCCAGTGTAATCCTTTTGAAGAATCTGAGTCGATAGGTGTAAACCTAAAACAGAAGTAAGAAAAGAGTGTGTAAACAGCTAATAAACCCAAGCACACCTACTGTCATCTTTTTTCAGTACACGTCAATCTCAGTGATGCCCGGAAAATCGCTCTCGAAAAGCGGAGAGCTGTAATCCGACATCCGATAAGAAAAATAGACATGTGGATAAGTTGTGAATAAGTTGTGCTTAAATGGTCGAAAAAAACACGCTAAGTTTTTTGGTGTTTTCAGAGATTCATATATCATCAAAAACAAATGAAATATGCAATACAGAAGGTCAAAAACTTATTATTTTGTTTTGCTCAATTTATAGACAAGGGAGAATATAGATACATATCGAGCCTGAAAGTAAAACGAAGATCTGGGCTTGTCAAAAACTAATGACTTCTCCGATCAATAAAGGATATATACCTGTTGGAAACCTGTCTACAACTCTGTCTATATTCATTTAATAATCCCACTTTATTCAGTAGATTATTCACGTATAAAAAGGGAAACAAATAGAGTTATAAACACTTTGCACAGACATTCTTATTATTGATTAGACCAATTAAAATCCTTCCTATATATACATAAAGAATAGAAAGAAAAAGACCATAAGGGATAGCTGCGGTGATTCTAATTATCTCCCGCAGACTTGATGTCTTTTTGGTAGTTCTCTGATTTAGTCTTTAGAGACCATTGTGTGATGCGACATTCCGCACATCTCAATAAAAGATCATTTCAGTGATCTTTTAGGGGACTGTGTAGTGAGGTCTCTCTGGGAAGGATTCCCATTTTATTCAGACGAGTTGTTGTCCGGTCTTTAATTCGTGCATCGACTTTGGAACCGATGCGCGAAGCATCCGCTCTATTTCTCCTAATATTCGTTTGCGTACAAAATCTTCACGATAGCAGAGTCGTATCTCTCTGGTTGGTTTTGGGATGGTAAAGGGGCGTACCAGTTTGCTTTGTTCGGGGGAGAGCCTATCCAGTGCCAATTCTGGGATAAAGGTCATACCAGCACCACTCTCTACCATGTGCATGAATGTAGAGAGGCTGCCATTGGTATAGTTTCGAGATTTATTGATAAAACTTTTAAGCTGACAGAAGCGTACCAGTTGATCTCGGAAACAATGTCCTTCATCCAGTAGCCAGAGTCTACTGCCATCGACCTCGGTGCTGCGTATGGTTGGTGAGTTGTATAGAGGTTCTTGCTCTGATACATAACCGAAAAATTCCTCGTAATACAGGAGTGTATCGTCCAATCCCTCGGTTTTGGCTTTGCTGGCTATGATTGCTACATCTATTTCGTTGTCCATGAGTCCACTCAAGCATTGGGAAGTTTTTCTTTCCGAGATCTCAAAACTTACTTTGGGAAGTGCTTTGAAGAGTGATTGACCTAATCTGGGTAGCAGGAAAGGTGCAATTGTAGGTAATATGGCAATCCGTAGATTTCCGTGTAGACTATCTTGTTCTTCTGCTATTAGGTCAGTTATTTTTGAAGCTTCTCTTAGCACAATAGAAGCCTGAGCTATGACTTTTTTGCCTATCGGAGTGGGTTGTATACCTCCTCTGTTGCGGTCGAAAAGTTTGACTTCAAGTTCACTCTCCAATTTCTGTATCATAGCACTCAGGGTTGGTTGTGTCACATCGCAGTCAATTGCAGCCTTGGCAAAATGTCTGTTTCTCTCCAGTGCAAGTATGTATTCGAGTTGTTGGAGTGTCATTGTATTTTTATTTCTATTCGTTTTAGCTGTTGAGGAACTTACAGAGTTTGGTCGGTGAAATTTTGTTCTCACGCTCTAACTCACACAACCTCAAAGTTAATAAATAAAAAGGAGTGGATGTTAAACATACTTATTCTCTTATATTCCCAGCTTGTTTATTTAGTTCAATAGTCATAACTTAGCACGGAGGGAATTTCATGAGAGTTGGAATTTTTTTTGATTACCGACTCATTGATGTTTCCGCTAATGGAAAAGTAATTTTATACCAAAATGGCAGCCAGAAGAATTAACAAGAGTCCGAAAAGAAATGGGAGCAAGAAGATCTTCGTACTCGATACTAATGTGATATTGCATGATTACGACTCAATAGACAAGTTCGAGGAGAATGATATCTATATCCCTATTGTTGTGCTTGAGGAGTTGGATAAGTTCAAACGAGGATCTGAGCAGATCAATTTCAATGCTCGTCAGTTTGTACGCAAGCTCGATGAGTTGAGCGATCAGGATTTGTTTGCTTCCGGAGTGTCGTTGGGTGAGGGACGTGGCCGTCTTTTTGTATATGTCCGGGGACAAAAGGATGAGAGAGTAACTCAGGCTTTTCGTGAGAACATCCCTGATCACCGTATTTTATCCATTACTTTTTCGATAGCTGAGGAGCATCCGGAAGTGCCCACTATTTTGGTTACCAAGGATGTTAATCTGCGCATGAAGGCCAAATCCTTGGGTATAGTGGCTGAAGACTATATAAGCGACAAGGTGGAGAATGTAGATCATTTTGCATTGAAAGAAGTGGTCTATGAGGGAGTATCCGGCGAATTGATTGATAGGATTTATGCTACGCCAAGGGGAATTCCTGTGCAGAATTGGGAAATGGGAGAAAAGTTGGAGCCCAATCACTGTTTTTTGATGAAGAGCGAACGTAATAGCGTATTGGCTCGATACAATCCTTTTACTGATTGTATAGAACAAATAGAGAAGCACCCGGTGATGGGAGTACAACCACGTAATGCCGAACAGGCTTTTGCTTTGGAGATACTCAAAGATCCGGATATTAAGCTGGTAGGCCTGTCGGGTAAGGCTGGTACGGGTAAAACACTTTTGGCTCTGGCTGCTGCCCTTGATCAGGCCGATGAGTACGAGCAAGTACTTTTGGCACGTCCTATCGTTTCTCTGGCAAATAAAGATTTGGGTTTTTTACCCGGAGACGAGAAGGCCAAGGTTGCGCCTTATATGCAACCATTGTTCGACAATCTGAATGTGATCAAATTTCAACTCTCCAACAAGGCTTCCGAATTGCGCAAAATAGAGGATATGCAAAAGGAAAACAGGTTGGTAATAGAGGCTTTGGCTTTTATACGAGGTAGGAGTTTGGCCAAAACGATTTGTATCATAGACGAAGCACAAAATCTCACACCTCAGGAAGTTAAAACAATTATTACCAGAGCTGGGGAAGGTACTAAGATGATTTTCACCGGAGATGTACACCAGATAGATTCACCCTACCTGGATATGCAGAGTAATGGTTTGGCCTATATGATAGACAAAATGAAGGGGCAGAAACTGTTTGCTCATGTCAATCTTGTCAAGGGTGAGCGCAGTGAGTTGAGCGAATTGGCCTCCGATTTGCTCTGATCTTTTAGAGAGAAAATGGATAAAAAACCTGTTGTTAGTATTCACCTACAAATTGATTTTAATTACTTATGAGAAGATTTATCAGCACAGTCCTAATAGTAGCAGCTTGCTTCACGGTTAGTGTTGCATCGGCACAAAATCCACCAGTGGATAATCGTGCCATATTGGAGCAGAAAGGCAATGAAGTGCAGCAGAGAGAAAATATTGTGAAGCAGTTGCAAGAAGAATTGGACAAACTGGAGAAGGTAGAGAAAGCTGCTCGTTCTAAATACAAAGAGCATGAGGCAGCTATGAAGGAAGCACGTAAAGTCTACAAGAAGGCTATGAAAGATCGCAAGATTGCGGATAAGAATCTTGTCATTGCCAGAAAAAACCTCCAAGCAGCCAAAAAAGCACAGGAGTACCAGAAAAAACTCATGAAAGCAGAAAAGGAGATTAAGAATTGATTGGATATAATCTGAAACAGGATAGCGACTTTCTATTCAGTTTTTGGGTAGCTCTCTCGTATAGGTTCGGATCCTGAATAATAGGTAAATAACAGAGACTGCATACAGCAAATCCGAAAAAGGTTTGCTGTATGCAGTCTCTTATTTTTGGCATTGTAGACCTTTCTCGGGACTATTGCAAGATCCGGCAGAAAGGTTCTGAGAGAGAGTCGTGCAGCGATCTCTTCTTATGTGTGGAGTACTTACATGGGTCTCAAGCGAGGGGACAATCTCTTGACAACTGCCTCATAGGTGAGTTGTAGATCTTGCATGATATCTGCCACTGTTTCCGATTTGTTGATGTGCGACACTGCCTGACCTATTTCCAACATACCTTCATTGATTTGTCCTTCAAAAATTCCCATTTTTGCGCGCCCTTTCCCCATCATTTCCTGGAGTTGTTCCTTGCTAGCTCCATTGGCTTCTTCTGCAATTACAGAGCGACTGAATTCATTATCCAAGAGGCGAGTAGGGGAGACTTTTTTCAGGGTGAGCATGGTTGTTCCTTCTCCGCTGTTGCGACAGTATTCTTTGAAGGCTTCCGAAGCCGAACTTTCTTCGCTTAGAGCAAAGCGTGTCCCTATCTGTACGCCATCGGCACCCAAAGCCATTACAGCCGCTATGCTTCGTCCCAAAGCAATACCTCCGGCAGCTACTACGGGGATGTTCACAGCATTTACTACTTGTGGAATGAGACAGAGTGTAGTTGTTTCTTCTCGTCCGTTGTGTCCTCCGGCTTCAAATCCTTCGGCGATCACAGCGTCTACACCAGCTTCTTCACTCTTTTTGGCAAATTTGGCCGAGCTTACTACATGCAATACCTTGCTTCCTGCTTTGTGTAATTTGTCTGTCCACAATTTGGGACTTCCTGCCGAAGTTACTACCACAGGTACCTTGGAGGAGATAACGATATCCATGATTTCATCCAATTGAGGATACATCAGAGGGATATTCACTCCCCAAGTCTTGTTTGTTGCTTGTGCACATTGTTCTATGTGGTAGCGAAGCGTATCGGGGTGCATGGAGCCGGCTCCTATCAAGCCCAGCCCTCCATTATTACTTACAGCCGAAGCCAGTCGCCAGCCACTGCACCATACCATACCACCAGCAATTACTGGCAATTCAATGTTGAGAAGTCTACAAAGTCTATTCATATTCGGATTATTCTTGAGTATTTTCTTCTTGGCTACAACCTTATACAGTCGGTTGTCAAAGGTAACAAGTCATTTGAGACTGTTGCATAACATGGCACTTGCTGTGTTATTTTCGATATTCAGGCCTGATCATAACGACAAGTATACTCTCTGCATCCTCATCTCAATGCTTTTGAGATTACTGCACTCTGCAAAGTCAACAAAACGGCAACTAAAACTTGTCATTTTAGAATCTATACGAGGGGATTCCATTTGAGAATATTGCAGAACAAAGCCATCTCAACTCACCCCTTTTGGAGAGTTAAAACGACTTTGTCAGATTGAGAAAAAGATTTGTTGTTTATGGATTCAAACGATTATCAGAAACTCAGTTTTAAGCCTAATGTAGCTCGGCGCGGTTGCATGGGTCCATAAACATAGGTGGATGCCCGACCCGGCCCCATATCACTGTCTTCTTGGTAACTGTTGAGAATGTTCTGAACACCTATGCTTAGTTCCATTTCGGTAGAAGAAGTCAGATCGAATACATATCCGGCCTGTATATCCAGGTCGAAGAAAGCTTTGGCACGCTGCAGTTTACCAAATCCTTGAGCCAAACCACGATAACGTTGTCCTTCATGGATAAAGTCAAAAGAACCATCGGGTGCGACATCTCCTACCGGTTTGTTGTCAATTATAGCCTTGCCTTCCTTTGCCGTTACGCCTTCGTAGGCTTCTCTTTTTACATCCATAGGACCGGTGTAGGTAGCAGAGAGGTTCACAAAGCTATGGTGAGAGGGTCGCAGAGTAGCTACCATGTAGCCATAAATGTTGGGTGTTTTGTCGAAATTCCTCGTCTTGACTTCTTGCTGACCTGTTTCAGAGTCGGCTTCAAAAACCACATGATCCATACCATAGCGACTGCGTTGCAGGGTTAATCCCAATTGCAAGTCGAACAACCGGCTGTAGGCCAATCTTGCTTCTAAATTTGCTCCGAATACCTTAGAAACTCCTTCGGTTTGGTTTCGTACTTCTACTATGTTGGCATCGGTATCAGTTGGTCCGGCCTCGAATTTATTTGAGATGAACGTGGCAAAGCCTTCTATCATCACATTGTATTGCCAAGAACCAAAATGTCCGTAGTAGTCTATCGAACCGCTGATTGATCGGGAGCGTTCTTCTTTCAGGTCTTTGCTCAAGACACGACTGATCGGCTGCCCACCTAATAGCTCTACGTGCATTTCTTCATCGAAGAATTGTGGAGCTCTGAATCCTTCGCTATACGAGAGACGCATTGCCATATCCGAAATCGGGTTGTACCGCAAGTTCGCTCTGGGGCTGAAGATAAACAGCGGATCGATTTTTCGTTTCCCTTTTTCGTAGAGATAGGTCAGGTCAAAGCGTCCACCGGCCAACGCAGAGAATTTATCAGTGCGAAATTCTACTTGGTCGTATTGCCCCCATACAATGCTTTTCTGGTCGATAGGCTCCGGCCTGTATACACTTTTGTCATCAAGTTGGTTGATCGAGTTTTCCAATCCGGAAGTCAGGTACCAGTCGCTTTCTCCGAACCGATGCACGAGCATTGCTCCACTCTGGGCAGTCAAATCTTGTGTGGTACCATAGCTGTTGAGTGCTGTTTTGGCATCATTGGCTGCTGATTTACGTCCCTCATCATCGCTGGAAGGATCTATAATGAGGTCTATCAATGCATCGGTTGTATCTCCTCCACCATAGTAGGAGCGTCGTTGGATGTGTTGAGCCGAAGCATAGAGAGAGAGTTGAGTCCGTCCTTCTGCAAAACCTTGATCGAAGCGTAAGCCTCCACCGTTGATATAGTGCTGCAAATATTCGGCTATACGAGCTTGAAAAGGAGGCATATCCAATCTGTCTCCACCACGGCGATATTCTTGCATACTGTGATATTCGAGAGAAAGTTTGCCATACAATCCGGTTTTGAGGTAGGAGCGCAATCCGAGCGAGCGGTTTCTTAGGTTTGGCAATTCGGTAAAGTCATCGCCATCGTAGTCGTGCCCCGGGCGATAGTTGTGCTGACCGAATACCATGAGGGCGGCACGTCTGTCTTCCGTGACAACCGAAGCATTGAATGAGGTTACGTTCTGCACCGAACTTTTGTTTTTTCCAGTCAATAAAATAGACTGATGCGATACTTCTCCGCTATTGCGAGCAGGCTCTCTAGTGATGATGTTTATGACACCCCCTACGGCTCCGGAACCGTAGAGAGCTGATCCACCTCCACGCACGACCTCAACTCGCTCGATCATATTGGCAGGTATTTGTTCTAACCCATAAACGCCAGCCAAGGCACTGAATATAGGTCGACCATCTATAAGGATCTGCGAATAAGCTCCTTCGAGTCCATTGATACGTACTTGGTTGAAGCCACAGTTTTGGCAGTTATCCTCTATGCGCAAGCCGGGTTGGAAGCGCAAACCCTGACTGAGTGTGGAAGACGAAGTCTTGGAAAACATTTCCGGTGATAGCACAGTAACCAGAGATGGAGCTACTCGCCTCAGTGTTTGGCTGCGACTTGAGGTTACGACTACACCATCCAGTTCGATGGCTTCCTCTTGCATATAGATATCTATGTGCTGGCTGCTTCCTTCCTGACTACTTATTTGATAAGTCGAAGAGGCATAACCCACCTGACGAGCAATCAGGCGAAAACTCCCGAGCGGAATATCCTTTATGGAGAAATTGCCGGCCGCATCGGATGTCGTACCGAGAGTTGTTCCGTCTACGACAACTTGTACGTAGGGTAGCGGTTGATGGGTCTTCTTGTCCAAAACAGTCCCGGTGACAGATACTTTCACGGGCTTTGTAGTGGCAGTGTCCGTAAACATTCCTACTGCCGGCTCTGTAGCTTGAACGAGGGTTGTTGTAAATAAGGAGACGGAGCCAAGAAAAAGAACTCCGAATAGATAAGAGGGTAATTTGTTCATACTATTGTGGTTTTAATATTAGGTTTTCTTAGATAATTGGGAACCTTCGGATTCTTCATTAAGAATCTTTCATAAGTTCTATTCACAGTTTTGGTTAATGCAGTAAAACACATCTGCCTCTCTTTTGTTCTGCACAAAGACAGATGAGTTGGCCGATCGGATTCGCACGAAAGTAAATAAAGAGTTGTAATTCAATACAAAAGCCCCCTAATAATGCCTATATATGGGGATTTTGACCTTTTTGTAACCATTGTTTGTAGGGAGTCGTTTCTCTCGGAGAAATATGGATGTAATACTGTAAGAACTTTATTTGCGCAACCTCAAAACGATAGTTTGCTTGGGTGGGGTATACAGAAAGAGCTGCCCCTTTTCATAGGGACAGCTCTTTCTGCTTTGACTAAGAATTCGAGAATTAAGGGGTTACCGTGATTTGGTCTGCCTGGTCTTCGCAGCTGCCATAAAGAGGGTGAACCGGAGCATAATTGCTTATGAGTTCGCCTAATTCATTTATGTAGGTTACCACTGTAGGAGCTGTACAGCCTTCAAACTTAGTCCCTGATCCATGTTTGATTTTTCCTACAAAACCGGAACGATCCTGGAAGTCTGTTGTTCCCATTCTTATGGTTATGTAGTCGGTCTTACAGTTCTTAATTGTGATGCCACGACCGCCCAATATTTCGCCAATGAGCCCACCAACTTCTCCCTTGATGTCACCGCTTACGAAATAAGCATCTGTTACCGAACAGTTTTGGATGGTATGAGTACCTGTGCCCAACCAACCTAATAAACCTCCTATGTTCTGCACCGTTTTGCCTTTGGAAGCTCTCACCACAATGTGTTTAACATGTACATTGTCGAACTCTGCCATGACACTATAGTTAGCTCCAGCATAGCCTACACACCCTGCAAAATACGCATGTTCATCACTGTGATCTACCGGCCCTGATGCGTTGTTGTGTATAGCATCGTCGGCACGACCATTTATGGTGATATTTTCAAAAGTCACATTTTTCATTGTACCTGTGAACTTTGCCCAGATGCCGGTATATGCCTTTACATTGGGTTTGTAGTTGTCATCCACATATTTGCTGTTGATCGAAACATTTTTAATCGTGTATCCTTTCCCGTCGAAAGTATAACTCCCAGCATCCACAATAGGAACCCAATCTACTCCGCTCATGTCAATGTCATTGTCGAGTACAACTGTCTTACCGGCAAGTTCAGCTTCATGACCCGGAAGCCACGCAAACTCTGCACGAGTCTTGATCGTATAGGTTTTTGTGGCATCGTCATAAGAAGGGGCAACAGGAATGATAGTGCTTGTTTCCCACCATTCTTCTGCTACATTCCATTCGTTGGCGAAGTGTTCGTCAATAGAGATATTGAAGGTAGCGTTATGGGTTAAGAGGTTACCTGTGATGGTAGTCAGCCAATTGCGTTGGATAGGAACATTAGTCTTGAAGTCATGTGCAGCGATAGGGGTTGTGCCATCAAAGGCTTCAAATTTCAGGTGGATAGGAGTTTGATTGCTCAAATCGGTCATTAGATAATCCACAACAAGAGTACGGTTGTTGGTACTCAGATCGTAGTTGAGAGCATATTCTTTCTGATCCTTATTGATAGAGCCTGTGTAGAACATTGTCTCTGTTGCCGGGAGTTCATCACTTTCCGATACACCTGTCACGGCATTGATGTTCTTGAATCGCTTACAGCCGTAGTAGGTTATCTTGAAGTTATCGGCCTTCTCCAGATTGTGCAGAGCCCAGTCTGTCGTTATAGCACGCAACTTGGCAAAGGGACGTTTCAAGACAAGTGACTGATTCACACCGGAGTTTTCTACTTCGAACTTTTGAGTAACGAAATAGGCATCACGACTTTCATCATTCAAGAGAGCCACTTTTGTGGGTTGAGTGTAAGTGATAGTTGTAAAGTCCGTGGTGTTGTAGTGCAAGTCTTCTTCCGAGCCTTGCTCCACAAAATCCGCCCAAACAACGGCCTTGTAGGTACGGTTTGGAGTAAGACGCAGCGAGTAAGTCACAGGTTCATATTTATCTACTACCTTCTTGATGGGAGCCACGGCGATAGGAGTGTCGGATCCATCTACACGGTAGATAGCAAGCTGATAACGGAGGTCGTATTTGCTCATATCTACATTGGTAATACCCCCAGCAGCACTGTTGCTCTTATCGCCATAAAGGGCAGAGCGTGTGTTGCTGATCTCACCAGTGGTAGGAAGACTGAGCGTAAAGGTTACATTACTCTCCTGCGAACCGTTTACAGCTTGATTATTCATCTCAATATTTTCGGTCTGACAAGCAGTGAAGAGAAGAGATAAGCTGCTTAGATATATTGCTAATCTTTTCATTATTGTCTTTGATTTATAGTACTGAATATAACTCTCGATATGGTTGTGTGGCTAAATCAAGGATTGTTGATTACAATTTTATTTTCGTCTTGCTCGACAGTTCCATAGTAGACGTTTTGAGGAGTATAGTCTAATGCAGGAAGTCCTGTTTTATGATTGATATACTGAAAGTTGGTTGGAACGGGGTTTTTGTCCAATACGATTCCACTTCCATACTTTATTTTACCAATGAAAGCATTTCTGCTGCGAGAGGCTCCTATTTTGCGGATGGTTACTTTGTCTGACGTACAGTTGCGTACCTGTACATCATAACCACCTTGAATTTCTCCGATCAATCCACCAACTTCACCATCAAAGAAGCTCCCTTTAGCAACGAGGTATATATCCTGTACGGAACAGTTCTCTACAACTACCTTTCCTCGACCAATCCAACCGAAAAGACCACCGATGTTTTGCGTGTATCCCTTGGACATAGAAGCTTTGATGTCTACGTGCTTGGCATGTACATTGACGAAAGAGTCGTTAGTACCCCACACACGACCCGTGTAGGCGATACAGCCAGCAAAATAGGCAGGTTCGTTGTCATGCTTTATAGGATTGCCATGCTCATCGGTGTGCACAGCATCATCGGCACGACCGTTGATAGTGATATTCTCAAAAGTAACGTTGCTTATGTGTCCGTTGAATATGCCGAAAACGCCAGTATATGCCATCACTTTATACGATATGAAACCTCCAAGGGCACTATATTCATATAGGGTACTGTGTTTGCCATTAAGAGAGAAGTTCCTGAGTTTGTGCCCTTGTCCATCGAAATTAAAGCTGGCATTATGAATAGGTTTCCATTCTACACCACTCATATCAATGTCATTGGCCAAAACAACTGTTTTGCCATTGATCGCAGCTACATTGTCGGGCAACCAGGCAAATTCATCACGAGTCTGAATTGTATAGGTTTTGGTTGCATCATCATAAGAAGGAGCTGTTGGGTTTAGTGTTGCGGGATTCCACCATCTTTCCGAGACATTCCAGTTGTTTACAAAATTCTCATCAATGGTGATTGTGAAGGAAGCATCTGCTGTTAGGACATTACCCATTATCGTTGTCAGCCAGTTGCGCTGGATGGGTATGTTTGTCTTAAGATCGTGTTTGGAAATGGGTTTATTTCCGTCCAAAGCTTCGAAAGTCATATGGATGGGAGTTTGCTCCGAAAGGTCGGTCATAAGGTAGTCTACAGTGAGTGTCCTGTTGTGCTCACTAAGGTCGTAGTTGAGGGCATACTCTTTGGTGTCTTTATTGATATGTCCCGTATAAGATACAGCACCAGGTGTTGGAAGGTCTTCTGAAACGGTAGTTCCTGTTATGGCATTCATACCCGTAAATCGCTTGCATCCGTAGTAGGTGACTTTGAAGTGATCGGCCTTTTCCAAATCGTAGAGCCCCCAGTCAGTCGTTACGACACGCACTTTCGCAAAGGGACGTTTGAGCACTAAGTTTTCTGTTATTTCACCGGTATTGAGTGTGAATTCCTGACTTATAAAATAGGCATCACGACTTTCTTGATTCAGGATATCTGTCTTTGTTGCATCCGCATAAGTAATGTTCTTAAAATCGGATGTGTTGTAATGCAGGTCTGTATCAGTACCTTGTGCTACGAAGTCTGCCCATACCACTGCTTTGTAAGTACGATTTGGTGTTAAGCGTAACGAAAAAGATACGGGCTGGTAGGTATCTACTACTTTTTTAATGGGAGCAACAGCCTCGATCATATTACCGGAGGGGTCTATACGATAGATAGCCAACTGATAGCGAAGGTCATGCTCAGTAGCAAGATTAACGTTTGTAAGCCCTCCGGCAGCACTGCTGCTTTTTTCTCCATAGAGGGCTGCGCGAGAGGCTTGGAGTTCTACATCTTCAGGTAGAGTGAGAGTAAAGTTTACGTTAGCCTCTCTACTACCATCAGGTACTTGCTTATCCACTGTAAGGATATCTTCTGACTGGCAAGCGGTCAGAGCAAGTAACAACGACATGAAATAGATTACTTTTTTCTTCATCTTGATATAATTATGTGTGAGTTAATAATAAGCTGTTCGGAGATAGTAAGATATAGGACATGTACGTATGTGCATTTCTACTTACTCTTGTAGAGCATTGGGGAAAACTTCTTGGAGAGAGTATTCATATAGGGCTTTTCTTTTGTTTTTAGAGAGGAGATTTCCCGTGATTGTTGTCAGCCAATTTCGTTGGATAGGGATATTTCCTGTCAGGATATGTTTAGCAATGGAGGTGTCACCTTCAAAGCTTTCAAAGGTGAGACGAATCGGGATTTGTCCTTGATTAGGAATCATCAAGTACTCTATTGCTAAAGTGCGGTTGTTGGCACTGAGATCGTATCCTTGTGCATATTCTTTTTGTGTCTTGCTAAGAGACCCTTTGTAGGTTTCTCCTGCATTTTCGGGAAGATCTATGCTTTCTCCTTCCTCCGTAAGAAGATTGATACCGGTAAATCGTTTGCAACCATGATAGGTGATAGCCACTCTGTCTACATTCGGAGTGGAAGAATTCCAATCGGTTGTTACAATACGCAGCTTAGCAAAGGGACGTTTTAACACTATTTGTTCAACTATCCCTTTAGTACCCACCGTAAACTCTTGTACAGCGTAGTAAGCATCCCGGCTTTCATCATTGAGGATTTCCCTATTATTGGGTTGAGAAAAAGATATATTGGGAAAATGCTGTGTATTATAGTGATAGTCGGCTTCTTTCCCTTGTGGCACAAAGTCTACCCAAAGCACAGCTTTGTAGCTATGGTTGAGTGTTAGACGTAAGTTGAAATTTACAGTCTTTGCAGTATCCTCCACTTTCAGGATGGGTGCTATTACCTGTGTGACGCTACCATCAGTATTGATTTTATAAATAGCGATCTGGTAGCGAAGGTCATATTGAGTTTTGAGATCGACATTGATGATTCCTCCCAATGAACTATTGCTTGAATCTCCCAACAATGCCGAACGCATTTGTTGCAGTTCTTCTTCTGGAGACTTGACTGAGAGATTTACATCCACGATTTGTGTATTCTTGTCTAACTCTTCCATTATATCTTGCTTGGACTCACAAGAACCCAGGAATAGAAGGCTCAAAAGAGCTATGCCAGTTATTATTCTTTGTTTCATAGTTAGTGGATGAAGATTATATCTCTACTATGTGTTCGCCCTCAAAATTTTCATCAATCGCTACTTGGCCACCATTGTCAATCTTTTTTGTTAAAAAAGGCCCTTTTACGATTGTCTCTTGATTACGCTTCAACGGAATTTCAACATTGGAGCATCGACTAATTTCTTTACCATTGGCATCAAAAAAGCATAGGTCTGCGATAATGTTGTCTTCTTTGTCGAAGCTCGTAAAGAGATAGTCTCCCACAAGGACTGTCTCTCCCTCTTGACCAGTACTTTCGTTCAATACAGGAGTTTCAAATCTATAAGTGCTTAGAAACTCGTTGGGCTCTCTTATCGACACATCGTATCCAACACTTACATATTGTTTATAGAGAACCTTCACTGTGGCTCCCTGCAGCTTACCACCTTCTTTTACAAAGGTGTTATAGTCCGAAGCCACAATCTTGTAGCGAGCCATTGGCCGAGACAACATTACCGGAACAATACGAGAGGTCTGTACCCCGGAGTTGGGTAATATAGGATAGCCTTCGGGCCCCAAATTCATATTAAGATTAAAGCTCTGCCGTCCGGCTGCGGCACTCTTCAGATGTCTATCAGGTGGATAATTGTGGATGTTGGAGTGGATGTTTAGGAGGGTATTGGTTGAATAATAGATGTCTGTCAAATCTCCCTTGCGTACATAATCCGCCCAAGCCAAAATGCAGTAGTTCCCATCGTTCAGGTAGGTGTGTAGAGTGTCCTGAGGAGGCATAGTGTCTTTGTCGAGCTCTATCACTCTGCGATCTACTAACTGTTCTTGTCGCATTGAGGGAGTTATTCTCGTGGGATTACATCTGTAAATATCAATGATAAGTCGCAGAGAGTATCCATCAGCGAGGGTATAGGGAGAAGAGGGATGAGACTCGAGGTTTTTCTCGGAACGTTGCCACTTTTCGTTATAAACCACTTCTTTGTAATACAGAGGAGGATTGCGATCTATGTGTGGTTCTATAATGACTTGTGACTTTTTAGGATGAGGGTACTCGTGTATAGTGCGGTCACAAGAGGCCAGTAAGCCTAAAAAGACCCATAAGAGGACAATAACTTTATGATGTGCTTTGTACATAATGCGCTGTCTTATTTTGTTCTTGGCTTGTAGAACTTGTAAGCAATAGAAATTCCGGCTCTTGTTATGCCCCAATAAAAATCACTACCGGAATTGAATTTGGGGCCATTAGCCCAGTTGCGATATACATCATAGTCGTATTCGGCGAAGCCTGCTCCAAGATTGAATTCAAGACTCCATTTTTGGGATTTGTCCAAGTGGAATGTATATCCATAACTGAATCCTGCGCCCCACAGTGCGTGGTTGGGATCTTGATAGCGTCCGTTATCGTTGATCGCAACATTGAAGCCCACAATATGTGTGTGTAGACCGAAAAAGTGTCCTTTCCCTGCTTTCTTCGGCCAGAAACGCAGTTCGGGTTGAGTGGCCAAAAGACGTATCTTGCGGGTGGGAGTGTAGTCGTAGGGTGAGTACCAAACCGGGACATCTAAGCTCCATTTACGCCATAGTTCTACTTCAAAGCCTATGTTGGCGATTAAGGCTCCCAAATAGAGACCATTTGTCTTTAGGGCAAAGAAGCGATCCTCGGCCATCGTTGTTATTGTTGGTAGTTCAATATCAGGAGAGGAGATTGGTGGTGCTTCAACGGCAATTTCTTCCAAAGAGAGACTAACGGACGTATCGGAGAGAACTGGAGATTCCTTGACAGAGCACACAATAACCATACGAGCATTGCGTAATTTTGGAAACATCTCATGTAGAAGTAGGTTCCAAGTTTTCCTTTTATCAATCCGTTTGATCTTGAGTTTTCTTTGGTCCCACTTTTCCTCATTTGCGATGATTTGGATCACTTTCTCCTTATTGGGAAAATCCTGCTTCGACAAGAGAAGAGAAAGAGAGGCCCAATCCTCCCAGATGTTTTCTATTCGTATATCGACATCCTCCAAATGAGTCTCCCTTTTCAGGTAGTCCGCAAGTGCTTCTGCACGACTTTTTCCCAACCGTTTATTACCATCTATTGGGCCTTCCGGAGATGCACTACCTGCAATCCAGATATATCCTATCCCGAAGTGTTCATCTTTCCGCAACTTGTTGATAACCGACACGATGTTTTTAAGCTGCTCATTTTCTTCCAGATCTACTTTGTTTACCTGAAAAATAATGGGCGTAACATCTGTCCCCTTGTACTCCAAAATAGAATCCAGCTTATTGCTGGGCAGGAAAGCAACGTATTTTGGATACTGTTCGCGCGCTTTGGATAAGATAGAGTCGCTTTCAGATAAACTAAATTCTCCGTGGATAGTAGCTCCTGCCAGTAGAGCATTGAGTGAGAGTAGTAGTAATGTTAGTTTTCTTTTCATATACAAACTTATTGGGCAACCCTTTTTGTAAAAGAGGTGCCATGGAGAAATGGAAAACCAAATGTATAGTGACACCTAAGGCATCACATTTTTATTCAAAATGATGTGGACGCAGTGTTGTAAATTGGAAAAGAGGGAAGACGAAAAATACCTAAAGAAACAAGCGTCCCCAATAAATTCATCGTTTGATTTAAAGAGACAAAAAGAAAAACACCCTCCTTATTGTCGGAGGTTTTGAGCAAGCTGTTTTCATTTTCGTTAGTTTTTCGAGTACACTTATATGTTGGATATATTTAAGGATGTGCTTAAATCCTTGCGCGCAAAGGTAGAAAGAATATTCCATTTGTGTTTATTTTTTCTCGTTCCTCTGTTTTATTTGAGACTAATTTTTTATTTCATCTCTTTGGATATGGAATACAAAAGATGTAAATCCGAATGTAAAAAAAGATTTAGTTGCGAATCGAAGTCATCGAGTAGAATTTCAAAGGCTGTCTGAAGAAGGAGAGAGGGATAGAGTTCTGGCTAAATATTTTTAGTAGGATGACAGCCACAGCTATCAAATTGCCTTGGTCGAAGTCTGGGAGGTCGAGAACAAGGCCCAAGAAATTGGCCATGCAGCAGCCTAGGAAGAAGGCTTGTTTTCGGATGACAAACCGATATGTTTTGTAAAATTTTCCTCTCAGTAAAAACCAGAAAAACGGAAGAAAAAGAGGCTGTAGAGACAAGTAAATACACCTCCCTTTTATGGGCTTTTATTCACCCTCCAGAACACCGATGAATAGGGAGTTCTGGAGGGGTCAAATTCTCTCCTGTGAAAAATTTTGCTAACACAGGAGAGAATAATTTTTTCCTCAGGAGAGAATTTTTGTTTTCTCCCGTGTTAGGAAAAACTGACTCCTCATAGCGTCAAAAAAGCGAGCAAAAAGCCCAATGGAAAACCCTCGATTTGGGTCGAAAAAACACTGTTGGATAATAACAGAAAGACTGTATAAGTAAACAAAATAATACACAGCGAAAGAGCCTCACAAAACTGGTTAGAGATTTCGTGTGCTTGTTTTGGATGATTGGGTTTATGTTGGGTGTACAGGAGAGGGATATCTCTGCTCTTGTCACAAGGCAGGTGTAGTTTTTAGGGATTCGCTCGTAAATGCCAAACTCAGTATCCAACAGATAAGAGACACTATGGTAGGACGAAGAAATTAGTTGTCCCGAGATCGCTAAGGCTGTGCTATCTATGTCCATTGTGGTACGACACGATGTTCCCAATACATGACCGGTATAAGAGCGATCCGTTTCGCTATTGTTCTTTAAGACAAATTCCGAGTGAAAGAAATATTTGCGATAATAGGGAAGAAGTAGGTTCTTTTTTTCTGCCGAAAATATTTCTCAGCGGAGAAACCACTTGGTCGAACCACTACAGAATCAAGTAAATATGAGTCTTCTTCCAGATTTACATTGATCAGATCATTGGACAGAAGAACGCTATCTAATGGGATTTGTGTAGTCTTGTATCCGAGATATTTTACCGTCAGTAAGTCCTTCAACTTGAGAGTTTTGAGAGGCATCTCTAAAGTCCCATTTTCTGTTCCTATCTTATGAAAACCAGTACCAATTATGATCTCTGGATATGACAACCTATTTCCCTGTGTGTCAAACACTGCTACGGTTAATTTTTTTTTTGAGCATGAAGCTGTGTCGCAAAGCACAGTATCAGGAGGAATATATGCAGTTTGTCTCTTTTCACTGCCGAATACATTTAGCGATGTATTAAAAGCAAGTGGAATTCTTCTCTTGAGAGGATGGTATACTTACCAACTTGAGCAAAGCTATGTGTATGATACCTGCCAATGATGTTTTACATTGCCTATGCAATGGCGGAAGCCTTGTGTGGGTTCTGATAAAGAGAGAGGGTACACTCTAAGTATTTTACTTGAGTGTACCCTCTATCGAGACAGTTGTACGGTCTCTTATTCTGCATCCTCGGGGAATTGATTGTGAATAATATCCATCAGAGCATCAAAGTGTTCTCCTCGGGTGATCTGTCCATTAAGTACAGCTACGGCTTCTACAACCCCTACGGCGCAAACGGTACCATCTTCACGCACAATACCCTGATCGAAAACCAGCTTGGCTCCGTCTTTGCGACAATTCAGGCAAGAATCGAATTTGTCTCCCGGTCTGAGTGCTGTTTTGTAGGTGATATTTACACTGCGCACAAAAGCATCCAACCCTTGGTCATGCATTTCGGCAAAGCCAGATCCTAATGCTTCCCAAAATTCGTGACGAGCGTGTTCCATGTAGTGTTGATAGTTGGCGTTGTTTACCACTCCCTGGATGTCGCATTCGTAGTCTCGCACCTTCATTGGCACGCTGTAGATGTACTTTTTCTTTTTCATTTTTATTGATGAATAAATTATCTGTTGGCAGCTATACAGAGCTGCTTTGATTCTGCAAAGGGGATCAGTACTTTGTTCCCGATTCCTCTTTTACGACCATTTTGTACAGCCGGTCGCCCGGCCGCACTTTCTCTTTTACCGGGATAGAGATGTGCCAGCCTTTGAGAGCTTTGTCTACGCTTTGTAATTCGTAGCGTATCTCCTCCACTTTTTGCATCAAAGCCCCGGTCGTAGGGCCGCTGATCAATATCTCTTCACCTACGGAGAGTTCGCCACTTTCCATGAGTATTTCAGCTACACCCAGCCGGGAGTAGTATTTGACCACTTTACCCAGGCCGACTTTTACCCTCGTAGCCGATGAGCCATACTGATGAGTCCATTCTCCCAGGCGACGTCCCAGATAGTAGCCATCCCAAAAACCACGGTTGAATACCGTGGCCAGCTGTTCGTCCCAGACTGCGATCTTATCTTCTGAATAAGTCCCATTGACTACAGCATCAATAGCCTCCCGGTAGGCTTTGACCACAGTGTAGACATATTCGGGGCCTCTGGCTCGGCCCTCCAGTTTGAATACCTGCACACCGGCATCTATCATTTTGTTGATGAAGTGGATAGTCTTGAGGTCTTTGGGAGACATGATGTTGGGATTTTCTACCTCCAACTCGATGTCACTACTGTTGTCCCGCACAGTATAGGATCGGCGGCATATTTGCGAACAACTGCCACGGTTGGCCGAGCGATTGGTTTCATGCAGACTTAAGTAGCATTTGCCCGATACGGCCATACAGAGAGCTCCATGGGCGAACATCTCGATGCGGATAGGTTGGCCTGAGGGCCCACAGATCGGCTCCCGGAGGATGGCTTCGTGGATGTACTTTACCTGCTCCAGATTTAATTCTCTGGCCAACACTACGACATCGGCATATTGGGCATAAAAACGCAAGGCTTCTACATTGCTAACATTGAGTTGTGTGGAGAGGTGTACCTCCACGCCTATACTGCGGGCATACTGCATTGCTGCCACATCCGATGCAATAATAGCGGAGATTTGAGCTTCTTTTGCTGCATCGATAATGCTGTGCATTAGGGGCATATCATTGTCATAGATCACAGTATTGACTGTCAGGTAACAGGCTACGGCATGCTCTCGGCAGATCTGTGCGATCTTACCCAAATCTTCCACTGTAAAGCTGTAGGCCGATCCGGAGCGCATATTGAGCCCCTTTACTCCGAAGTAGACGGAGTTGGCACCGGCTTTGATGGCTGCCATCAGGGATTCATAGGATCCGGCAGGCGCCATTACTTCATAGTTTTTGTTCTTTGTCATTGCTGCAAAGATACAGAGAGCCGACCATATAAGCTTTCTGTATGAAACCCTTACCGTCTGTTTCTGAATACCAAGAGGGTTTTTCTTCTGCTTCTTTCCTCGTGTTGTCCATGCAGGGAAGAGGCTAGGTTGTAGTCTCGAAATAGTTTCGATGAGGGGAGGGAGCAAAACATTTGACCGATGTTAAGAGCAGCAAGAAAAAGCCATTTGTCCTGTGGCAGGGACGGTTATATGCTTTTTCGTACCTTTGTAGAAAACACAAATGTAGATACCATTATGGATAACAAGAAGATACTCTACATATCGCAAGAGATAGAGCCGTATATGCGCGAGAGCGAAATGGCCCATGTTTCGCGCTATTTACCACAGTTGATTCAGGAAGCCGGGCAGGAGGTGCGCATATTTATGCCTCGCTACGGATTGGTCAATGAGAGGAGAAACCAGTTGCACGAAGTGATTCGCCTATCTGGTCTTAATTTGATTATAAACGATACAGACCACCCACTAATAATCAAGGTGGCCAGTATTCCTCAGGCGCGAATGCAGGTGTATTTTATCGACAACGATGATTTCTTCAAGCGTAAGAGCAAGTTTGCCGTTGATGGCAAACAGCATAAGGATAACGATGAGAGAAGTATCTTTTTTGTGAGAGGGGCATTCGAAACTATCAAGAAATTACTTTGGATCCCCGATGTTATCCATTGCCATGGGGCATTCACTGCTTTGGCCCTTATCTACCTCAAACAAGTCTATCATGATGATCCTTGCTTTGCCAAGGCCAAGATCGTGTACTCTCTGTACAATGACCCCAGCCCGGTAGAGATGCCTGCGGAGTTGTTTGAAAAGCTCCGCTTCGACAAACTCGCGGATGAGCTGCTTGCTTCGATGGGAGGGCAGACAGACAGTGTCGCTCTGGATAGGCTCGCCATTGCCTATGCCGATGGTTTGGTGCGTGGCTCGGCCGAATTGAGCCCCGAGGTGGAAACTCTGTTGTCTCAGACAGACAAACCCGTATTGGGCTACCAGCAGGAAATTGATACAGAGGCTTACAACCTATTCTACAATCAAGTACTGACACACAACTGATGAAAAAGTTTGCAATGGCCATGCTCTGCACGGCCCTCATAGGTCTATTGACAACGAGCTGCAACGACTCTCTCTCCGAGGTGGGAGACTCCATAAGGCCATCGACCGATCTGGTGACGGCACGGCTCGATTCCGTGCGAATACAGACACGTACCGTATTGTCAGACCCCATATTTAGTCGCTCCACCTACACTTTGCTGGGCGATTTGCAGGATCCTCAATATGGGCACATGAAAGCCGACTTTATCGCACAGCTGCAGGGTGCCAGGGGGTTCAAGTTTTCGCACACTCCCAAAGACAACAAGATAGATTCGATCAAGATGGTTGTCTCCTACAGCTCTTGGGCAGGAGATTCTTTGGCCTGGCTCAAGGCTGCGGTCTATGAGATAAAAAAGCCCCTGCCAGAGGGACACTATTCTTCTGATCTCAGTCATTTGATAGACGAGCGTAACTTGCTCGGAACAAAAACCTATCGAGCAGCAAATGCCAAGGGACAGCACCAAGTGCAGATCCCTCTACCGAAACAGTTGGGGCAGAAGTTCTACGATTTGAGTCTCTCCAATCCCCATGTGTTTGATACGGATGAGAGTTTCTACAGAGAAGTATTGGGAGGGTTGTATGTCACTACCACCACTGGCACGGGTTCGGTATTGAGTGTCTATAACAACCATGTGGATATCTACTACACCTACCAGAGAACATTTAAGGATAAGAGTGGTAAAGACTCTATTGGTTGGGATACTGAGGTGGAGACATTCTCTAATACCAAACGCCAAATACTTGTCAATCATTTCGCCTACGAAGGCACGGATCAGCTTATTGCCGATGGACAGGGAGAATACTCCTATGTAAAGGCTCCGGCAGGAGTGGTAACAGAAGTCACCCTTGCTAAGGAAGACCTGCAAAAGGTGTTGTTGGACAAGGGCAAGAAGCGTATCGTGAACAGGGCTGCATTCGGCTTGGATGTGGAGCGCCCTTCTGAAAATACTCTGCTTAATCCTCCTACCTACTTGTTGCTTTTGCCTAAAGACTCTGTGGCTTCGTTCTTTCCGAACAATCAAACAGAGCAAAAGCAACCCCGGACAGCCTATCTCTCCACTGACTATAGCATTGTGTCACGAACTTATCAGTTCGGCAATATTGCCAGATTGCTGAGTGAGCATTTGGAGCGGCATGCCAAAGAGGTGGATGGTCAGGTAGTGATAGACAAAGACCTCACTTTTGTTTTGCTCCCAACCAGACGACAGACAGCAGGCAAGCGCAATCAGGAAACGACAGCTCTGGACAATTTCATATTCCCCAGTGCCGCCAAGCTGCTCATCGGTAAGGAAAGAAAGATTGGTATCCTGACAACATCTTACAACTGATCAGGAAATATTTGTAGAAGAATAAGGGGGCGGAAGCAAAGAGCTTTTGCTGCACTGCATTTTTAAGATAGAATATCTGGTTTGTCTTTCCTCTCTTTTTGCATGGGATTGGTGGATAGCTTTTTACGCAAACGAAAAATGAAGTTGTTGCACAGTGTGGCTCTGATGGGATCGTCATTGATACTTGAGTTTGTGCCTTGTATCTAAAGTTTGCTTCCTTCTCTTTCAATATCAAATCCTTTATCTAATTGTACAACACACTTGACCGAATGGTCTATGCTTTATTGACATGAACAACAGAACGAACTTTTCTCTGAAAATGAGGCTCATCGTGATGAACTTCTTACAGTTCTTCACTTGGGGTGCATGGTTGATCTCTCTTGGTGGCTATATGATGAAGCCGGCAGAGCTTGGTGGTCTGGGTTTTACCGGATTGCAAGTAGGAGCCATATATGGTACGATGGGTATCGCTTCGCTTTTTATGCCTGGTTTGGCTGGGATTATTGCCGACAAACGAATCAATGCAGAACGTTTACTCGGTATCTTGCATTTGCTGGGGGCCGGTTTGCTGATTACGACAGCTCAGGTCAAAGATTATACCCTGATGTACCCTCTTATGCTGCTTGTCTCAATGTGTTATATGCCCACAATTGCACTCACTAATACTGTGGCTTACAATGCTATGGAGAAGCAACAAATGGATATTGTCAAGGAATTTCCTCCCATCCGGGTTTGGGGTACTGTTGGTTTCATCTTGGCTATGTGGCTGGTAGATTTGAGTGGATCGGGGCGCAGTCCCATGCAGTTATACATAGCAGCTGGTTCGGCTGTTTTACTCGGTCTCTATAGTTTCACTCTTCCTCAATGCCCTCCATTGGGGCTTGCAGGGAAAGGATCGGGAGAGAAGAAAAGCCTTATCTCGGCCTTGGGTTTGGATGCTTTGGTGCTGTTTAAGGAAAAACAGATGGCTATTTTCTTTATCTTCTCCGTGCTGCTTGGTGCTGCCCTGCAGGTAACCAATACTTTCGGCAACCCCTTCCTCGATAGTTTCAAGTCTTCCTTTGCAGATAGTTTCGCTGTGCAGCATCCTAATGTACTTCTTTCTTTGTCGCAGATCTCCGAGACTCTTTTCATCTTGGCTATTCCTTTCGTACTGGGTCGCTTCGGCATCAAACGCGTGATGCTGATCAGCATGTTAGCTTGGGTACTTCGTTTTGGGTTCTTCGGGATAGGGAACCCTGGATCGGGTTTTATTTTCCTTATCTTGTCGATGATCGTGTACGGAATGGCATTCGATTTTTTCAATATTTCAGGGTCTCTCTTCGTCGAAAGAGTCTGCTCGCCTAAGATCAGAGCTTCGGCACAGGGGCTGTTTATGATCATGACCAACGGTATAGGAGCTATCATCGGAGGTTTTGCCTCCGGCTGGGTGGTGGACCTCTTTACCCGGCCAACAGAGGGGACGGATTGGCAGCCGGTGTGGTTTATATTTGCCGGATATGCCCTGATGGTAGCTATCTTGTTCCAACTCCTTTTCAAATACAAAGAGTCGGCCAAGCAGGTTCGCGAATAGGTCCAGCGGAAGCAAACAATCACACTTACATATCTAACTTCAACTCCTCAAATTATGGAACATCCACTGCATATATACAATACACTCAGTAGAAAGAAAGAGCAGTTTATCCCACTGCATGAGTCCTTGGTGGGGCTTTATGTGTGTGGCCCTACAGTCTATGGGGATGCCCATTTGGGGCATGCACGACCGGCTATTACTTTTGATGTGCTGGTTCGTTATTTGCGGCACTTAGGTTATAAGGTTCGCTATGTGCGCAATATCACCGATGTGGGTCATTTGGAGCATGATGCAGACGAGGGAGAGGATAAGATAGCCAAGAAGGCACGACTGGAGCAGCTTGAGCCCATGGAGGTCGTACAATATTACCTCACACGCTACCACCGCACAATGGATAAACTCGGGGTGCTCCCTCCGAGTATAGAACCGATGGCCAGTGGGCATATCATCGAACAGATAGATCTGGTACAACGTATTCTGGATGCAGGATACGCTTACGAGAGCAAAGGCTCTGTGTACTTTGATGTAGCGAAATACAATGCCGACCACCACTACGGACGACTAAGTGGCCGAAACATAGAGGATATGCTTAGCAATACACGTAGTCTGGATGGGCAGGACGAAAAGAGACAACCGCTCGACTTTGCCCTTTGGAAAGCTGCTCAGCCACAGCATATCATGCGTTGGCCCAGCCCTTGGAGCGAAGGCTTCCCCGGTTGGCATTGCGAGTGTACGGCCATGGGCAAGAAGTATTTGGGAGAGGTATTCGACATACACGGGGGTGGTATGGACTTGGTATTCCCTCACCATGAGTGTGAAATTGCACAGGCAGTGGCCTCTCAAGGTAAGGATATGGTGCGCTATTGGATGCACAACAATATGATCACTATCAATGGGCAGAAGATGGGGAAGAGTCTCGGTAACTTTATCACACTCGACCAGTTCTTCACCGGAGATCATCCGGCCTTGGAACAGGCTTATAGTCCCATGACAGTGAGATTCTTCATTCTTGGGGCACATTACCGAGGTACAGTGGACTTTAGCAACTCAGCCCTCCAGGCTGCAGAAAAGGCTCTCGCTCGCCTCTGGGAAGCCGAAGCATTGCTCGACGGATTGAAACCTTCGGATGAGTCCTCTGTAGAGATCTCCGATTTGGCTAAGCAATGCGAAGAGGCTATGAACGATGACTTGAACAGCCCAAAAGTGATTGCTGCTTTATTCGATGCTTCTCGTGTTATTAACTCCGTACACAATGGGCAGGCCACAATTACGGCCGAGCAGCTCGACAGTCTGAGAACGACTTACCGTACCTATCTTTTCGACATACTGGGATTGGATAATCGTCTTCACGCTGCTGAGGACAGCAAGGCAGAAGCCTATGCCAAGGCGGTGGACTTGCTCCTCGATATCCGAGCCGAAGCTAAAATGCGCAAAGACTGGCCTACGAGCGACAAGATTCGGGATATACTGACACAGATAGGCTTTACAATCAAAGACACCAAAGAAGGTACAGAGTGGACACTCTAAATACGACTCAGATAGCTCCGAGACTATCGCTTGTTATACCGGTTTACAACCGTCCGCAAGAGATAGCCGACCTTTTGCAGAGTCTCACTTCCCAGACAGATTCGGATTTCGAAGTCATCATTGTGGAAGATGGCTCTACACTCCCCTGTAAAGCGGAGGTACAGAGCTATGAGGATTTGCTGTCTATACGTTATTTGGTAACCCCCAATGGGGGGCCTTCCAAGGCCCGGAATATCGGAGTGAAAGCGGCTGGTGGAGCCTACATAATTATTTTGGACTCCGATGTCGTTTTGCCCTCGGGCTATATTCGTTCTGTGAGAGCTGCCATACTGCGTACGGGAGCCGATGCTTTCGGAGGGCCGGATACAGCTGCCGAAGACTTCTCCGATATACAGAAGGCAATCAACTACTCCATGACAAGCTTTTTCACTACCGGAGGGATACGAGGGGGAAAGAAAAAGCTGGATCGCTTCTACCCTCGTAGTTTCAATCTTGGCTGCAGACGCTCGGTATTTACCAAGCTAAATGGTTTTTCTGAGGATATGCGCTTTGGCGAAGACATTGACTTTAGTCTCCGTTTGTTCGAGCAGGGATACAAGGTTTGCCTTTTCGATGAGGCCTCCGTTTATCACAAACGGAGGGTTGATTTCAAGAAGTTTTTCAAGCAGGTGTTCAACTCGGGAATGGCACGTATACATATAGAGGCTCGTCATTCGGGGTCGATGCGCTTGGTGCACCTTCTCCCATCTTTATTTTCGATTGGGCTTATTGTGTTGCTGATCTTGAGTTTCTTCTTCCCTTGGGTTTTGCTCCCATTGTTGCTTTATGTCTTGATGATCTTTGTAGACTCCCTGCTCAAGAACCACTCTCTGAGTGTTGCCTGTCTTTCTGTACCGGCTGCATTTGTGCAGTTGATCGGTTATGGCACAGGTCTTTTGAGAGCATGGTGGAGCAAAAACATTCAGAGGAAATCGGAGTTTACAGCCTTCGATAAGAGTTTCTACGACTGATAAATCGATCTTTTCTCTTTAGGAGATTAGTATTAACGTGAGTTCGATGTAAGAACAAATCGGACTGGTGTTAAAATGAGAGTTGTTCCATTTCTGAAAAAGATGACTTGCGAGTGACAGGGTTGGGTACCAACGATAGAAGCCCACATTTTTTGTCAAGAGGGAAAAAAGTCGGGATTATTTTGAGGGACTTCACGATTTTGAATAACATAAAAGGTCTCTCTATATCGAACTCACGCAGTATTAGAGTATTCTTATGGGGAAAGGGCTGTGTCAAAATTTCTATTTGACACAGCCCTTTTTACATTGTAATAGCCCCATAAAAGAATTGCCGTTTGTATCAACCGACAACTCTATGCTCGATACTTTTTACAATGCAATAGTCCTATGAAAGGATAGCCATATTCGAGAGTTATTATGGAAAGGCTGCTGTGGATTTTATGATATTCTTAAAAGAAATCCCTCAACCATGCCAGACAAGGAAGAGGGAGATTATTAGAGAGATGCAGGGAGAGAAAACTATTGTTCTATTGTCTGTTGTGCTTTGGTCAGCTCTTTCAGAGCATTGTGAGAGGCATCCTGATGGGCCTCTTTTTTATTGTGTCCGTATCCTACACCTACACGCAAGCCGTTTACAACAACGGCACAGACAAACTCTCCCCTGGATCGTCCCGGCTCTCGGAGCATCTTATATTCCAAGGAGAGGTGGTGTTTCTGTACCCATTCCAAAAGTTGGCTTTTGTAGTTTGTTGTTTCGTCTTCCAGTTCTCCTTCCAGTTCGTAAAATGCGTGCAGGAATTTCTCATGGACAAATGTCTCTGCTTGTTGATACCCTTTGTCGAGGAATATGGCTCCAATAAGGGCTTCCAAAGCGTTCCCGAGAGTATCCTGACTCATTTTGTTGATACTCATCTTGGCGTTGATCATCTGCCCAAGTCCCATTTCCTGAGCAATCTTGTTGTTCACAGCCCTTTTGACAAGCATTCCTCTGCGTTGGCTCAGCTCTCCTTCCTGCCATTGAGGGTATTTGCAGTAGAGGAAATGACTGATAGCTGTGGCCAAGACGGAGTCGCCGAGGAATTCCAATCGTTCATTGTTGATCTGCGTGCCATCAAGGGCTGTAAGGCTACAAGAGCTGTGCCTGAAAGCCAATGAATACAAATCCCAGTTGGCAGGATCAAAGCCCAAAACAGAGGGGAGAGCAACAAGAGATCCCCTTGAGCTGCGTTTGCGCCAAGGGGATCTAAGGAAGTCGATTATTGATCTTAACACGACCTAATTTGAGTAAGTATAGATCGGAAGAAAATCTCGAAAATTATTCCTCGTACTTCTTGAAAATCACACTTGCATTGTGACCTCCAAAACCGAAGGTGTTGGAGAGAGCCACCCGCACCGGCCTGTGTTGAGCCTGACCAAAGGTAAAGTTCAACTTATAGTCGATCTCCGGATCCTTGTCTTCGGGATCATGGTTGATCGTAGGCGGTACGACATCGTGGTAAACAGAAAGCAGAGTTACCATGGCTTCCATAGCTCCGGCAGCACCCAAGAGGTGTCCTGTCATGGATTTGGTAGAACTGATATTCAGATTATATGCATGATCTCCGAATACAGTCTTGATAGCCTTTGTTTCCGATATGTCTCCAACCGGAGTGGAAGTGCCATGTACATTGACATAGTCTACATCTTCCGGCCGAATGTTAGCATCCTCTATTGCATTCTGCATCACCAGACGTGCCCCCAATCCTTCCGGATGGCTGGCTGTGAGGTGGTAAGCATCGGCAGAAAGTCCCGTGCCAACGAACTCGGCGTATATACGGGCTCCTCTGGCCTTGGCATGCTCCAGCTCTTCGAGCACCATACAGCATCCTCCCTCTCCTATTACAAAGCCGTCACGGCTGGCACTAAAGGGGCGTGAAGCTGTCTCAGGAGACTCGTTGCGAGTAGAGAGGGCCATCATAGCGTTGAAACCTCCTACTCCGGCAGCGCAGATAGGTGCCTCTGCCCCACCTGCTACAATTACATCTGCCTTGCCCAAACGAATGAGCATACAAGCATCTATAAGAGCATTGGTAGAGGAAGCACAAGCCGAAGCTGTGGAATAGTTAGGCCCGTGGAAGCCATATTTAATGGATACCTGACCAGCTGCTATATCCGAGATCATCTTGGGGATGAAGAACGGATTGAATCGTGGGCCGGCCTCCGGGTCGTAATCCATCACCTCTGATTCGAAAGTGTGCAAACCTCCGATACCTGCAGCAATGATCACTCCGACGCGATTTTTGTCTACTTTCTCAAGATTCAAACCGGAGTCGCTCAGACACTCGTCCGAAGCTACCATGGCAAATTGCGCATAGCGGTCGAAACGGCGAGCCTCTTTGCGATCGAAATAGTCCAGTGCATTGAAGTCTTTTACTTCGCAGGCAAACTGGGTCTTGAACTTAGACGCATCGAAGAGAGTGATCGGGCCGGCACCGCTCTTACCGGCCACGAGGGCATCCCATGTAGCATGGGCTGTCTTGGCCAAGGGAGTAACGGCACCTACTCCTGTTACGACTACTCTTTTCAGTTCCATAAATCTAATTTGAGAATCAGTCGAGCTAATTACTTGTGGCTTTCGATGTATGCCACAGCGTCGGCTACAGTCTTGATTTCACGAGCGTCGTCATCGGGAATTTGCATATCGAATTCCTTTTCGAAGTTCATGATCAACTCTACTGTATCCAAAGAATCTGCACCAAGGTCGTTGGTAAAGCTGGCTTCCATTGTTACTTCAGAAGGTTCCAGATTCAACTTCTCAACGATGATGTCGCGTACTTTTGCTTCAATTTCAGACATAACTAATACTATTAATAGGTTAAACACTCATTACCTTTTCCCCAAATAAAATTATTCAGGCTTGTTTTTCTCCGTATGAAGCTTCCCAAATCCACCCTGCAATGCGGTATGCAATGAGATTGATCCGGCAAAGCTTACGTACATTTGCAAGCAAAGAAACAACAATTTCCTCGAACAATCACCATTTGAGAGGAGGAAAAACGCTTTTTCTTGCACAAACCCAAGAAAGATGTGCATATAAAGAAGAATAAAATATTGATGATGAACATTG
Organism: Porphyromonas crevioricanis; assembly: GCF_900476255.1. Taxonomy (NCBI): domain Bacteria; kingdom Pseudomonadati; phylum Bacteroidota; class Bacteroidia; order Bacteroidales; family Porphyromonadaceae; genus Porphyromonas; species Porphyromonas crevioricanis. The sequence goes on along the minus strand of NZ_LS483447.1, from coordinate 437,340 downwards.
CTATTTTCGCCTCTGGGGAGGGAACCAATGCGGAACGGATTTGTAATTTTTTTGCAGTGTCGAAGACTGTCCGTATAGTGGGGATCGTGTGCAACAGAGCTCAGGCCGGTGTGTATGACCGTGCCAAAAGATTGGGAGTGGAGATTGTACATATAAGTCGAGAAAAGTTGTTGGAGGGCGGTCAGGCCCTCGATTTGCTGCACAAATGGAAGACCGATTTGATTGTTTTGGCAGGATATATGTGCCCCATTACAGCTCCCTATTTGGAGGCTTTCCCCAATAAGATCTTGAATATTCACCCGGCCCTACTCCCCAAATATGGAGGCAAAGGGATGTACGGTGAGCATGTACATCGGGCAGTGATAGCTGCCGGCGAGACTGTCAGTGGTATCAGTGTGCACTTGGTGGATGACCATTATGACCATGGACGAACGCTTTGTCAAGCCTCTTGCCCTGTCTTGTCCGGAGATACGGTTGAGTCTCTGGCTGCAAGGATACACCGACTCGAACACCGATATTATCCCATTTGCATCGAGCAATACATTGAGGAGTTGCAGCAAATGCAATGAGGAGACAATGAGGAGCTGCAAAACACTGATGAATATGTCCGAAATAAAGACTTCTTGCCATGAGGCACGACAGGTTTTCCTCGGATTTCTCTCTTCCTTGCAAAGTTTGAACAAAGAGCGTCTGCAGGCTTGGGGCAATCGACACAAAGCAGAGCTTCTATTTTTTGCAATTGTATGGCTGGGTTACCTCTCTCTTGCTCTGCTTGCATACCAGTTGCAATTACCCACTGTCTTGGAGGATCTGGAGAAGGATGATTTTCTTCCCGGAGCAATGCTCGGATACGACAACTTCTATTTCTTTTTCCGGAAAGGAGGGGTGCAAGATTTTGTTCACCCCTTTGTAGGACCATGGCATTGGCTCTTCGGTATTGTTGGCCTTGCTATTGTTCCGGTTCGGCTGAACTTTCTTTTCCAGATATCTCTCATGGCTACACTTGTAGCAGCTGGTGTTGCACTGCTTTTCGCCTATGCCTACCGGCTCAAAAAACTACCTCTTGTCAGCTCTATTGCTGTTGCAGCTGTCACCGGTACGAGCTTTACGGCTTTGGGACTGAGTTTTACCTGCGAATATTACCCATTCAGTTTCTTTGTTCTTATCCTGTCTCTCTACCTGCTTGAGCGAGATAGACAGCTGTATGGCTACTACCGATTACGTACTGTTTGGGCTTCGTCTTTTATTGCCGGAGGGATCACTCTGAGCAATGTAGCCAAACCCACCTTGGCCCTTCTGATACAGAAGCCGTATAAGCGAGGTTTTAAGCGAGCTTGTGTCTTGGCTCTCTGTTTCACTCTATTGTTTTTGTTGTCTATTGTGTTCTTTCAGTTGGCCTATTGGATGCGGCATGGAGAAATGCAGTGGATAGACTTGAGGAATGTCAGCTCTTGGATGCTTCCTTCTTCCCAATCTCACATTGAGGCTTTCTTGGCTCATCCGTTGTTCATCTCCGATTTGAGTCTGCAGGATTTTAATGGAGAGATTACCTGGAGACCGGATCCCTATTGCTCTGAAAACTACTTGTTCGTGCTGGGGCCACTCTTGGCCGTTTGCCTACTGGGTATTTGGCGAGGGCGAAGAGAGAAGGCTCTCCATCTTATCCTCTGCTATATAGCTGTCGATTTGACTATCCACCTTCTCCTCAACTACGGCATGAGAGAAGCTATTATATATGGTGGACATTGGGTTTTTGTCCCGGCACTGTTGGCTGCCTATGCCTACTCTCGGGAGGCACAAAACCGGACGCGATATGTACTGGATTGTGCTCTGCTATTCGTAGCGGCGGCAATGCTGTGGCATAATCTGGATGTACTCTTCGATACAGTGCTTAATCCGGCTCTTCTCCCGTATTCGTGAGGCTACCGTCTTCTCAGTCTCAAAGCCTTGCGATTACCACATTCTGCAAGGTGAGCGAAATGGCAATTGATTGCCATCTCTTAGCTTGTGCAAAGAAGTCCTGAGTCTGTTGTACGGCTTTAAGATGATGTTTTTTGTAAAATGGCAACTAAGCCTCGAACAAGAAAAATCGAAGAAATGGGTCTCAAATATCCGACCTAATACCTTCTTTGGGGAGCCTCCCGAAATCGCTTCCCAAAATGCCCTATTCATCGGCATTCTGAGAGGGTCAAAATTCTCACAGGAGAGAATTTTTGCTAACATAGGAGAGAATAAAATTTTTCTCAGGAGAGAATTTTCGTTCTCTCCCGTGTCACGAAAAAATAGAACCTGTGGAGGTCGGAAAGGAGAGAAAAACGAGGCAATAGAGATCTCATTTCAGGCGGAAAAAAGATAGCAAAAGAGAAACGGAAAAACATAAAGAGAAATAAATCTATACATTTTGCGAAGGCGGTATCTCACAAAAGAAACTACATAGTGTGACGTGTACTGAAAAAGTTGACAGTCGGAGAGATTGAACATATATGTAATGTTCATAGAGCTTGCCTGTACATGTATCTATATCTGTATTTTGTACGAGGCAACTTGGCCATTGAAGAAGTAGATATTGAGGATATAGCCACCCGGTGTCAAAGATGAAACATCCAGTGTTCCGCTCTGGCTTTCACGAAAGTTTCTCAAGACAATTTGCCCCGAGAGATCGGAGAGCTCAACACGATTGATCGATTTATTTGCGACCGTCTCGTAGCGGAGTTGCCTACCTGAGCTATCCATATAAACTTTCAGCTCGGACTTTTGTGTATTAATTTTTTCTATGGGATTGCTTCCGGTCAAAGGGACTGAGATCAACCCCTTTCTCTCGGAGTGAAGGATGAGACGATCTTTGTAGCACAATATATCCAACAATTTCCCCAGCTCGGCATCTGCGGTGAAGAACAACTGACAAGTCTTCCCTGCATCTGTCGATACGTATATTTCATACTTATCCGAGGATGTGGCTAATAAGAATAAGGTACTGGGGGATGAGTAATCAATGCAGGTAGAGAGAAGAATCATGGAGCCACCCTCAAGTATTTTCTCTGTCCATGTGTTGCCTCCATCTTCACTTTTCACAAGAATATTATTGATCCCAGAAAAAGCGAAAAGACTTCTTGGATTGGAGGGGTGATAGATGATATTCTCCAGATTGCTATCGGTCTTCTTCAACTCATAATTTTTCACGGAAAAGTCGTCTAAATTGATAGTCGATATAAATCCTACATAGCTTGCAGATACCCCATAGAGAAGGAGTTGTTTAGGATTAGAGGGGACAAGCAGAGCTCCAGAAAGAGTCGACAGGTCGGAATGCGCCTCCTCTATGCTAACTTTTGGTGTCCATGTTTTTCCAAAATCGGAGGAGGAAACGAGAAATATATCATCCCAATCGTCTATGAGTAGGAGAAGTTCTTTTTCGTTTTGAGGGTTTTGCATTAAGAAATATTGCCTCGGGGCTTTAGGAAGATCCAATCGTGAGGTTATCTCCTCTGTTATATCCTTAAAGGTCTTCCCCTTATTCGGAGAGTAAAGTAAGGAGATAGGACAGTCCGTTGGCGAGCCTTCCACTCCATTAAAAGCAAGAGCAAACGCCTCCTCTTCATGGATTACAGAGTTCAGAATGCTAGACCCAGAGAAAGTCGGTTCTTGCCAAGTCGCGTTGGTCGCAAGGTTTTTGCTGTAAACACCATCCTTGGAAAAGAAATAGAGTTGATCGCCAATGAGTTTGAGTGATTGATACGAGATTTGGGGGGTTCTTTCTTTCTCAAGATCCAGCGAAACCCACTGTGCTCGGCCTATTGGGCAAGAGAACCCAAGTAACACGAGAAACGTTACGGAGAAACGGATTATTCTTTTCATACTGACCACATGATTAATATTGAAAGAGAATTGGGGTGTTGCGGATTGTTTGAAGTGCTTTTCCCGTAATACTCTTTTTAAGTTTATTACTGTGGGACACAACCCTCCGCGGATGCGGAGCTGCATCAGACCTCCATGGCACCTACAGAAACCCCACAAACTAATGTAGAGGATTTCATGTCCTATGAAAATTATTTTCTTTCTGTGCGGCCAAGATAATGTATTCTTGAGTATTTGACAAAAAGAGTAGTCTATGGTGAATGTGTATTAGCCCTGCTGGATCCCAAGACGAGCAGAATCTGTCAATTTTTTTATTATCCCTCTCTTTTCCCCTCTCCAACTGTCAACTTTCTCAGTACACATCACATTTTCTTTGAAGTCCATATTCCGGGGGGGTAAAATAAAACAAGGCTGTGCTGAAATGGAATTTCAGCACAGCCTTGTTTGTGTTTGCCTTTTTTCTTAGGAGATTATTTTGCTCTTTTCCCTAAGATCCGGTGTATTCACCTTTTACAGACATAAGACTTGCAACAGATGCTCTTCTATCGTTTGTCGAGAAAAAGCTTGAAACTTACAGCCTTGTGGCCAGTCTTGACACGCAGGACATGCAAGCCTTTTGGCAGGCTATTTGTAGCCACACGGCAGCTATTAGCCTTTACCTGACGGGAGTACACTTTTTGGCCATCCGTCGAGAAGATATCTATCTGCTCTATCATTTCTTCACTATCTATGTGATAGCCGTCTGCCGTAGCTGTAAGCTGTATAGTGGGGTTTGGCAGATGGGCATTGTCGAGTGGATAGCTATCCTTTCCTCGCAGGGTAGGGTATCCCTCATTCAGGCTCGGAGATATCATCCATACTTGAGAGAAATCCCAACCTTCATAGGTATTTTGTTTCTTCATCTCTTCCGACGTCTTTCCGTCGCATTGGATATCCTCGTGATAGAAACCTCCCACAGCTTCTTGCATATTCGAGGTTTCTGTATTCCAATAGCATTTGGAGACAACTCCTGTAGACTTGACTCCGATGAAAGCCCCTCCGAAGCTGGGATTCTCGGCCTTTACTTCGCCAGTGGAGTAGCAGCGGGTAACCCGGCTATCGCTATATGAGCTTGAGCCAAGCAAGCCCCCTACATTGCGCTCTCCCTGCACTTTGGCACGAGCATAGCAGTCCTCGATGATCGAAGTGTCATTCTCTCCGATCAAACCGCCTACATAGGTCTGCCCCTTAATCCAACCCCCGATGACATAGCTCCTGCGGACTTCAGCACGCGAAGCGACTCCCAGCAAGCCTCCCACTTTTTCATCGCCTGTCATTTCTACATTGGCCATACAGTAGGATATTTTGCCTCGTATATATCCGGCAATACCTCCTATTACGCGAGCCAAAGCATCTTCCGGAGTCCCTTCGGGGACTTTCCCTACTATCTTTCCCTCCATCGTACAGCCAGAGATTTCTCCTTCGTTGTTCCAGGAAGTGATACCACCGAGATAATCCCGACCATATACTTCTCCTTTCACGATGCAATCTTCTATCAATCCTCCATCTTGATAGCCCGCCAACAGACCGACATAGAAGTCTTTTCCCTGAGAACGACTGTCTATCACCTGGCAGTTGACAATATGGCTATTGTGTACATAAGCCGTGAGACAACCCACATTTTCCTGACCTATTATTTCGGCTTTTTCGATAATCAGGTTACGAACTTCTCCGCTATTGATATAGCCGAAAAGACCTTGGTAGGGATATTTCGGACGGTTAATCTTCAGATTCACTATCCTGTATCCTTGACCATCATAGTGCCCCCGGAAGCCAAACTTTTTGGGAATGCCACCGATGGAATAGAAACCTCCTATAGGCATCCAGCCCTCTCCGTTTTCCCACTTTTGTGTTTCACTGAAGTCAAGGTCTTTTGTCTGCACGAAGTGTACATCGGCCAGATCGTTGGTTGTATTGACTTGTTGCGCCATCCAGACCAGCTGATATATGTGATCGATCTGATAAGGATCTTCAGCTGAGCCACTGCCTCTCTCCGGTTTTGCGGCCAAGTGGTAGGGATATTCTTCTTGCTCTGCTCCTTCTTGAGCTTTGGAGACAATAGGCAGAAGGAGCATGGGCAATGCAAACCAAAGCAAGATCTTGCTTGCTACTGAGTGTAGATGCATATTCATGGGCTACTCTTATTTGATCATGAGTTTGCCTACACAACGTCCTTGTGCCAACAGGTAGGTACCTTCTGGCAGGTTTGATGCTGATATCTCTGCGCTACCGGCTTGAGGATACACCGTTGCAATACTTTTGCCGCTTATGTCCAGCAGCTCTATGCTTTGTTCAGAAGAAGTGCGGACAACAATTTTCCGGCTTGCTGCCAGATAGCTGTATTCGAATTGAGTCTGCCGGGCTATGTTTTCAGTAGAGGTGTATTCAGCCATCGGCACGACTTTCACATTCAGATCTTCATCGGCAGGCCAAGAGAGGGAGTTGTCTATATAATATTCACCCTTTCTGTCTACATACTCTCGGCCGTTTATTTCCCAATGATGCAGGCTCACTTTTCCACTGGGGTTGTCTGGAGGTGCTACTTGGAAGAGGATGGGGTCGCCAGGTGTCACCTTGGCACCTGTGCCGATCTCGGGACCTCCTGTCTCTCCTTGGTTGAAGCAGGAGAGTACGGCTGTGAGAGGCTGTGTGAAAGTGACTGTGCGAGTTTCTCCGTCTTTGTAGAAACGGGTGTGTAGGTAAAAGTCCTCGGGAACGTTTTGCTTGTAAAACTGGTCAGGACGGCTCGGAAAACGCAGTCCTTCACCGAAAGACCAGCAAAGGATATTATATCCTTCCTTTGTTTTGGGATCGAAATAGGCTCCTCGATTTTCTGGTAGCATGTAGGTCTTACCGTCTTTTTCCGGGGCAATCGCTCGGCCGAACTCTCCTTGCTCTTCTACATTCACCTCTTTGCCATCCGAACCTTCTTCCTCGGTAGTGAAGACGACAGGGATCAATCGGCATATATCAGCCTCTATCTCGATTGAGTTCTCTACTCTCTCTATCTCTATTGATGTGTTGCTATAGGACTCTGGGAACTCTTCTTTCCTTTCGTTGCCTTTGTTCGCTTTCTTCCACACAAAGACTACATATCCCTTGCGGGGGGCAACCTCGAAGCGTAGGTTGGATCCCTTGACAGCATGGTAAGTATATTGATCCGCATCGGGCTTCAGCTCACCGGTGGGGCCACTCGGAGCAGACAATACGACTACTTTGCGCACATCGTCACTGTGCATTCCTTTGCCAAAAACAATGGAGATCGTCTCCGTTTGAGCTAAGGCCGAGTTGCCAAAGCCGATCATTGCAAGCAGGGTGAACAACCCCCAGTAATACTTTCTCATACTCGTATAAACCTGTTTTAGAGATTAGAACATAATGGCCCCGGAGAGTCTTGGTATCCGTTGCTCCGGCAGGCCGGTCTCTGTCTCCGGGTGTGTAGAGACCTTGCCTTGGTGTCGGTGCAGGGCAAAGGTATATTATTCCGCTTTTCTGTGCCGGTTGAGATTGTTTGTGATACAGCTTTTGTTGCGTTATCTATAGACTTTTGGATTCGGTTGTCCATCCGAATATGTTCCTTTTGTTCTCTACCTCGAGCTCTTGTGATTGCTGCATTTTGAAAAGTCCGGCAAAAAGCTGCTGAGATAGCCTCTTGGTGCCTATGCAGTGGTCTTCGATTGTGTGGACCTGCTTTTACCGGAAGCCTCCCTTTCCGAAAGTGCGTATCTTTGCCCGCACTAATAGTTTGAAGACGAATACATACAATGAGTACTATATTGATCAAGTTCGTTCAACTGATGCTTTCTTTCACCATACTGGTGCTTGTGCATGAGTTGGGGCATTATTTGTTGGCTCGCTTGTTTCGTGTGAGAGTTGACAAGTTCTATATTTTCTTCAACCCGTGGTTTTCGCTTTTTAAGTACAAACCCAAAGGGAGTGACACGGAATGGGGGATTGGCTGGCTGCCTTTCGGAGGATATTGCAAGATTAATGGAATGATAGATGAGTCGCTGGATCGTTCGATCGAAGGCACTACTCCTCAGCCCTACGAATTTCGTTCCAAGCCGGCTTGGCAACGCTTCTTGATCATGGTTGCTGGTGTTGTCTTCAATTTCCTGTTGGCAATAGTCATCTACGCCGGGATCATCTACACTTGGGGGCGTGACGAACTCCCGTCTGCTCGTATAGAGAATGGTATGGCCTTTTCGCCTGTGGCAGAGTATGCCGGCTTCCGGGATGGAGACATTATTCTTGCTACAGATGGTCGTCCTGCCGATATTCTCGATGCTGGTTTCATGCGTTCGGTAGCGCAGGCTGAGAGTGTGCAGGTTCGCCGCGAGGGCGTAGATACGACTCTGCTGATGCCAGATGATCTGATGAAGCGTCTCCTGCTCGATGGCCGAGGGTTGATGTACATCCGCTTCCCTTTTGTAGTGGGAGAGGTAGTTCCCGGCAAGCCAGCCGAGCGTGCTGGGCTGAAAGCCGGTGACAAACTGCTTGCCATAGAGGGGCGGAAAGTGGACGAGTTTCGCCAAGCAAGGGCAGAGATACATAGCCGTAGAGGCCAAGTTGTACCCATGACTTTTGAGCGTAATGGAGAGGTCTTGGATCTTTCTGTTCCTATAGATACTGCCGGGCAAATCGGTGTACTCACGGAGATGGATCTTTCTAAGCTGTATCAGGTAGATCATCACAGCTACAATTTGATAGAGGCTGTCCCGGCTGGAGTTCGGTTGGGTGTAACAACGCTCAAGGGCTATGTCGGGGATATGAAGTATGTGTTTACCCCCGAGGGGGCCTCGCAAATAGGAGGTTTCGGGAGTATAGGGAATCTCTTCCCTCCTGTTTGGGATTGGCGTGCTTTCTGGAGTATGACAGCTTTGCTCTCTGTGATTCTCTCGGCTATGAACCTTTTGCCTATCCCGGCATTGGATGGTGGGCATATTGTCTTTTTGTTGATCGAGATGATCACAAGACGTAAGATGAAAGAGCAATGGCTTATCCGGGCACAGTTGATAGGTATGTTTCTTCTCTTTGCCCTGATGATATATGCCAATGTGAAGGATTTGGTTCGTTTCCTCTAAGCTCATTTGGTAAATGTCATTTCGGATTTATCCCTCGAATTTCGAGGCAAAAATTGGCTTTGATGAGCTGCGTCGTTTACTCTCTTCTTACTGCGGATCAGAACTGGGGCAAGAACTTGTCTCAAATCTCCATGCAACAGACGATTTTACCTCTATCGAAGCCTGGCTGCATCAGACAGCTGAAATGCTTCTGCTGATAAGGCAATCGCGCCCAATCCCTTCTATTGTTGAGACAGACTGTCGGTTGGCTCTCCGCAGGATACGGCCCGAGGGGACTTACTTGGAGCAGGAGGAGCTGCTCTCGGTACTCCACTCTATGCAGTCGATAGAGGCAATTGTTGCCTTTGTGGCTGCACACAATGTCCCCGAAAATGAAATAACGGTTCCTTACCTGCAACGGGTCTTTTCCGGTTGTTATACATACCCTGATTTGAGCCGGCATATTGCGTCTCTGTTTGATGTACGTGGCAAGATTGCTGATACGGCTTCACCGGAATTAGGAACTATTCGGCGAGAGATAAGTCAGATTGAGCGGCAAATGAGTCGCTTGATAGAGCGAGCGATGCGCCAAGCCAAGGCCGAAGGGTACATGGAAGCTGACGCCATGCCTACGGTCAGGGATGGCCGTGTGGTGTTGCCGATCATCCCTTCTCACAAAAGAGCTTTGGGTGGGATTGTTCAGGGGGAATCCACCACCGGGCGCACCGTATTTGTGGAGCCGGCTGAAGTGGTAGAGGCTGGCAACAGGCTTCGAGAACTGGAAGGAGAGGAGCGTAGAGAAATTATCCGTATTCTTACACAGACTACTGCTCAAATTAGGAGTGTCGCACAAGAGATCATAAGAGGAATTGCCTATTTGGCTCAATTCGACCTGATTGTAGCCAAGGCCAAGTTTGCTCACAAGTTCAATGGTAATTTACCACATCTATCTCCCCAGCCGGATTTGTTGTGGGTAGGAGCTACTCATCCCGTATTACAGCAATCTCTATCTGAGCATGGGCGTTCGGTGGTGCCATTGGATATTACGCTTTCTTCCGATAATCGCATACTGGTTATTTCCGGGCCCAATGCCGGGGGAAAGAGTGTGTGTCTCAAAACAGTCGGTATTGTCCAATATATGCTGCAATGCGGTTTGTTGCCGACTCTTTCGCCAGACAGCCGGGTAGGCATATTCGGTTGTCTGGCTATTGATATTGGGGATGAACAGAGTTTGGAGGATGATTTGAGTACCTACAGCTCGCATCTGAAGAATATGAAAGAGTTTATCCGCCTTTCCTCCGAGCGCAGTCTGTTGCTTATCGATGAGTTCGGATCGGGTACCGAACCTCGTATTGGAGGAGCTATTGCGCAGGCCCTTTTGCATCGGTTTAATCAGGCCGGTTGCCGAGGTTTGGTAACAACCCACTACCACAATCTCAAACTCTTTGCCGATGATACCCCCGGGCTCGTCAATGCCGCTATGCTTTACGACAGACATGAGATGCGCCCTCTTTTTAGGCTCAGCATAGGTCGCCCCGGATCGTCTTTTGCCATTGAGATTGCCCGCAAGACAGGTTTGCCCGAAGATGTGATAGATATGGCTTCCGAGCTTGTTGGGCAAGATTATACCGATATGGATAAATATCTGCAAGATATTATCCGTGACAAACGCTATTGGGAGTCGAAGAGAGAGAAGATACGTCGGGAAGAAAAACGCCTCACAGAGAGTGCTGACAAGTATGCCCGGCAGTTGGAGTCTTTTGATACAGAGCGCAAACGCCTTTACAAAGAGGCTGCTGCCGAGGCCGGACGCTTGTTGGACGAAGCTCGTAGTCGCATCGAAGGGACGGTTCGAAGCATCAAAGAAGCCAAGGCCGAACGAGAAGAGACCTTGAAAGCTCGCAGAGAATTGGAGGATTTTCGCAGACAAATAGCCGAATTGGGGAAGACTGAAACAGCCAACTCACAGCCCAAAGATGATCGCTATACCCGCGAATTGGAAAAGCTAAAACGTCGCAAAGAACGTAAGGCTGTGGGCAAAGTCCCTACATCTGGTTTGCCTGTCGAACCTGAGCGGCAATCTCCGGTTGCTCCTCCTCGTTCTCTTCGCTTGGATGACCTTTCGGTAGGTGATTTGGTCAAAATTAAAGGGCAGCAAGCCCTCGGTCGAATACTGGAGATTAACAGCCGGGATGTATGTGTAGCCCTCGGGATGCTCAAAGTAAATGTGTCGATAGATAAGATCCTTTTACCCAATGAGCGAGAGCAGGAGCAAGCCGATAAGCAGCAGGAGCAGCTGCGTGATACGCGAGTGTCACGTCACTCCAATGTGATAGATACTATACATAACAAACGGCTTCAGTTTAAGGCCGATTTGGACGTGAGAGGTATGAGAGCAGCCGAAGCCATTGATGCTGTGGCTTATTTTGTCGATGATGCCATACAGCTATCTGTTCCACGAGTGCGTATTCTCCATGGTACCGGAAGCGGAGCTTTGAGGATGGCTATACGGGACTATTTGAGTGGAGTGGTGGGAGTACGGCAATATAAAGATGAACATGTACAGTTCGGAGGAGCTGGTATCACTGTGGTCGATTTGAACTGAGTGGGATTGTGGAATAGTCTCATTCTAAAGAGATTCCATGTCTCCAAGGTTTATAAAAAAAAGCGGCACGACCCGGAGAAAGGGTCGTGCCGCTTTTTTTGCGCCCGGCAGAGCCGGATCATAGAATTGGAATGCTTTGTTTATCGTCTGTTGCCCAAAAAGCGCAACACGAATAGAAAGAGGTTGATAAAGTCAAGGTAAAGAGTCAGGGCTCCCAGCAGTGCTACTTTGCGTGTCTCTTCGTTCTCTTCATATGCCTGACCAAAAAGCTTTCTCAGCTTGTTTACGTCATACATCGTCAGGCCTGTGAAGATTAAGACTCCGGCTCCAGATACTATAAGGTCCATCATGGAGCTACCTACAAAAAGATTTACCACAATGGCTATCAATAGGCCTATGAGAGCCATATAGAGAAGTTTCCCCATCTTGCTCAGATCCATCTTGGTCGTGTAGCCCAAAATAGCCATTGCCCCAAATGCGCCGGCCGTGATTAGGAAAGTTGTCATGACCGAACTACCTGTAAACATGAGTAATATCGGACTGATCGTAACTCCATTGAGCAAGGCGTAAGCCCCGAACATGAGGGTTGCTAATCCGAAAGACAGACGTCTGATGGCTGCTGAGAGAAGCATCACCAAGGCAAACTCCGCAATACACAGGCCTAAATACAAACCTCTGGACTGCAGCAAGGCAATGTCGAACTGCTTGTCATGTATGATATAGGCTGCCAAAGCGCTGATACCTAAGCCTATAGTCATCCATAGGAAAACAGAGCGCATCAATCGTGAAGTAACCTCCGAACTTATCGCATAGGACTGTTCGTATTGATTGGTTGGTTGTTCATTGTAATCTATCATGGTTGTAACAATTGTAGGTTATCTGAAAACTGCATCAACTCAATTCTGCATACTTGCCAAAAACTCGATGTTGGAACCGGTCATCTCAAGTCGTTGTTTGACGAACTCAAGAGCTTCCACAGGGTTCATATCCGATAAATATTTACGGAGGATCCACATACGGTTCAGTGCTGTTTCTTCCAAGATTAGATCATCTCTTCGAGTGCTGCTAGACACAATATCAACAGCTGGGAACAGTCGTTTGTTGGCAAGTCTGCGATCCAATTGCAGCTCCATGTTACCTGTACCCTTAAATTCTTCAAAGATCACCTCGTCCATCTTCGATCCTGTTTCCTGCAGAGCTGTAGCTAAAATGGTAAGGCTACCTCCATGCTCTATATTCCGGGCAGCACCGAAGAACCGTTTGGGTTTTTGCAGAGCATTAGCATCGACACCCCCGGAGAGGACTTTGCCCGATGCCGGTTGAACTGTATTGTATGCACGCGCCAGGCGGGTGATGGAGTCGAGTAGGATTACTACGTCGTGTCCGCATTCGACGAGGCGTTTGGCTTTGTTGAGCACAATTTCGGCCACCTTCACATGGCGTTCGGCCGGTTCGTCGAATGTAGAAGCAATGACTTCGGCATCCACATTACGGGCCATATCGGTTACTTCTTCGGGGCGTTCATCAATTAACAGGATCATCATGTAAACCTCCGGATGGTTAGCAGAAATAGCGTTGGCTATATCCTTTAGCAGCATCGTTTTACCTGTCTTAGGCTGGGCTACAATCAGACCACGTTGCCCTTTTCCGATAGGAGTGAAAAGGTCTACTATACGTACAGCTGTCTTGTCGTTGACTGAGGCTACATTGGGGCATTCGAGCTTGAATTTCGAATCAGGAAATAGAGGTGTGAGGTGGTCAAAGGGAATACGATCCCTGATTTCCTCCGGGTTACGACCATTTACAGAAATCAGGTCAACAAAGGGGAAATACTTCTCTCCCTCTCTGGGAGGGCGGATTGTGCCTTCCACCACATCGCCTGTTTTAAGAGCTGCGGCCTTGATCTGTTGTTGAGAGATGTATACATCATCCGGTGAGGTGAAGTAATTGTAGTCCGAAGAGCGGAGAAATCCATATCCATCGGGCATAATCTCCAATACGCCAGTGCATTGTAATATACCGGAGAAATCATACAATGGCTCATTGCTTTCTTGTGCTATTGGTTCCACTGTGCTTTGAGCCATTTGTTGCCGCTGTTGGCGAGTCCCGGGTGTGTGCGATGGTACACGCTGAGAGACTACTCTTTTGGACTGAGCCACTCTGGGCTGAACCGGTTTGCTGTTGAAAGGCAAGACTTGGTCAAGTACCGAAGATCCGGAGTCATTATGCTTAAATACCATTCTAGTCAGATCAGTGCTTTCGCTTTCTGTCGCTTTTTCTTCCCCCATCTGATCTTGCTTGGGTTGAATGTTTTTTTCGGCTTTCTCTTCTGACTCAAATCTGGGGCGAGCGGTTGGCTGCGGTTTATTACTTTCCTCTATATCAAGGATGGCTGGGTGAATTTGCTTTCTCTCTACTGGTTCTTGCATATCACCTTGGGGTACTTGAGATGCGGCCTGAGTGAGGATGTTCAGAGCAAGTTCCCGAGCAGCCACTTCTTCCTTAGAGGGACGACCTCGACGGCGTTTGGGAAGTTCTTGAGCAATCTCTTCCACGCTTTTCCCAGAGCCTGCTACCTCTTTGGCCAAATCAACAACCACATTGGGATCTATAACGCTCTCTACGGCCTCCAGCTTGGCACGTATTTTTTGATTGTCTACCGGAGTAGCTGATTCTTCATCTTTTTGTCCGGAGTTTTCTCGGCGGTTGTTGTTACGGTTGTCGGTAGGAGCCCTACGGTCATTTCGTCGCTCCTCTCTGCTTTTTTGTCTGTCAGCCTGTGCTCCGGCCATGGCAATGGCTTGTTCATCCAATATACCGTAGATCAGATCCTGTTTGGAAGGGTTGCTGTCCAAGTTCAAATCCAGTGCACGTGCTATTTGTTTCAGCTCTTCTTCCGATTTGGCACTCAAATCTACTATTGTGAATTTCTGCATAAAGAACTCCTATCTGTATTGATACTTGATGTTTTTTCTTTTTGTTTTGGAAGGGGATGCAATTGACAATTGACTTTAGGCGAGTAAAACAAATTGAAAATAAAAGAGACTCATCCTTTCTGTTTTTCTCGGAAAGACCTCTTCTGGCATACGATAGTATGCTCTCACCCCCAAAATCGATATCAAAGGAACATTTTCTATCCTTTGAGCATCGCAAATATATAGAATATCGTCTTAATAAGGAACAAAGGCATACGGATTGTGGATCCGAGGCACACTCATTCCCTCTCACTTTCGGAGAAAAGCAGAAAGCACAGTTGTGTCTGCCTGCACTGGTACTTCGGAAGGAGTCGTTTGCAATTGCTCTGTTCGCGTTGCACTTTCATCGGCAGAACTACTCATGTCGATGATCTTGAGAAGATTGCCAGTGAAAAACTTCACTGAGATAGCTAATAGCAGCACTCCGAAGAATTTGCGCAGAATATATACTCCACCTTCGCCTAAAAACTTTTCTACCGGTCCCACATATTTAAGCATGAGGAAGATTGCCAATACATTGATCAGCAGGGCGCAGAGTATATTGATTACGGCAAAACCATCGGCACGCAGGGTAAGCATGGTAGTGAAAGACGCAGCTCCGGCGAAGAGGGGAAAAACAAGAGGTACGATTGTGCTACTGTTGCTCGGCCCATCATCCTTGAATACTTGTATCCCAAAAATCATTTCCACAGCCAATACGAAAAGAACGACAGCTCCGGCTACTCCAAAAGAGGAAATGTCTACACCGAAGAAACCCAGCATGGGCTCTCCAACGAAAAGGAAAGCTATGAGCATAACCCCGGAGTACAGGGAGATACGGTTGGGACTGATTGTTTTACCCTGAGTTTTTAGGCTAAGAACAATAGGGATAGCTCCTATTATATCAATAGCTACAAACAAAATCATAAAAGCACTGAAAATAGCTCGAAGGTCGAAGCTCTCAAGGTCAGCTAAAAATTCATTCCACATGTGGTTTTTGTTGTTAAATAGTGGTACATGCATTAAGATCCTACACTCGAATATACTCCTCTCTCTTTCAACTTCTATCGAGGCTCACGAATGCACATACGGACAGAACAAAAGTACTGAGGGGAGGGATCGTAGCCTTGGTCTAGGCCGATTGCAGACACAAGGGACCCAAGTGGAGCGGTAGGCGAGGCTCGAACTCGTGACCCTCAGCTTGGGAAGCTGATGCTCTACCAACTGAGCTACTACCGCATGATCAGCGGATGCAGAAAAACCGCCTATCGGCTACAAAGGTAGAAAAATGATCGTTTTGAGCAAACACTTTTCTGTATTGAATGCAACAGCTTGATGTCGGAATGTGCTAGCTCTATTTCCCACATAAAACTTCGTTTTTTGATATACCTTTGACAGAGGAGGTGAATATTTCGGCTGGGTTTGTGCTCCGGAGCTTTGCCTCTCTCTTTTTATTTTGGATAGAGTTGATGGTAAATGGCTTTCTCACAATAGAAGACAATAAATAGAATGAAACAATTGAATATCGCCATCGTCGGTGCGAGTGGCGCCGTGGGGCAAGAGTTGTTGCGAGTGTTGGAACAAAGACAATTCCCTATTCGTCAGCTTACGCTCTTTGGTTCGGAGCGTTCGGCAGGTAGTACATATTTATTTGCTGGTAGAGAATATACAGTACAGTTGCTCAGACAAGAGCCAGAAGATTTTAAGGATATAGATGTGGCTTTTTGTTCGGCAGGAGGGAGCGTTTCTTTGGCCTATGCCGAAACAATCACCAAATATGGTTGTCTGATGATAGATAATTCTAATGCATTTCGTATGCAGGAGGATGTGCCGTTGGTGGTACCCGAAATCAATCCGGAAGATGCTCTTAGTCGCCCCAAAGGCATTATAGCCAATCCTAATTGTACAACCATACAGATGGTGGTTGCTTTGGGAGCTATTGAGAAGCTCTCACATATTCGTCGTGTACATGTTGCTACCTACCAGGCTGCCAGTGGAGCCGGAGCTTCGGCCATGGCAGAGTTGGAAGAGCAGTCGAGAGAGCTAGTCGAGGGACGCAAGGTAACGGTGAAGAAGTTTGCACATCAACTGATGTACAACTTGATTCCTCAAGTGGATGTATTTATGGACAACGACTATACCAAGGAGGAGATGAAGATGTATCACGAGACACGCAAGATTATGCATAGTGATATTCTTGTTAGTGCCACATGTGTGCGTGTGCCGGTCATGAGAGCGCATAGCGAGGTAATATGGGTAGAATGTGAACATGAGTTGAGGATAGATGAAGTCCGAAAGGCCTTCTCGGAGACTCCCGGTATCGTATTGGTAGACACTCCTGCAGAAGGGGAATATCCAATGCCATTACATGTGACAGAAAAAGATCCTGTATTTGTTGGGCGCATCAGAAAAGATCTCTCGAACCCCCATGGAATTAGTTTTTGGTGCGTAAGTGATCAAATACGCAAGGGGGCTGCTCTTAATGCTGTGCAGATAGCCGAGTGGCTCATTGCCCACGGAGATTTGAAGTAGCATAATTCGAAACATTGTCTATCTTACGCCCCGAAATAGGGGAGTATTCGGCCTATCTAATCTCAATTAGGAGGGTAGAGAGGAATAAACCCCAACCGGATCGAATGATCCAAGTAGATGAAGGGAGTGCTGTGCAATGCGTGCTCTCCGTGAAGTGAAGATGAATAGGTTAAACCTCATAATACGGAAGGAATAGAGTCATGAAAACGAATAAGCTGATACTTCTGCTGGGGATGCTACTAACCATGGGTGGTAGTTTGTACGCTCAAAACGAGGATCCCTATGTAGACGATGTCTACAACACAAGAGGCCGTATAGTAAAGGATTACAAGACAGGCGCGAAGAAGGGAGCCCAGGACCTCGAAGAGGCTCGGCGTGATGCTTATGCACAGGAAGTCTCCGAAGGGGTCTACCCAATTGCCAGTGATGCTGAACTGGAGGCTTACAATAGGCGTAGACAAGGCGATGTACAGAAAGCCGAAGTGAAAAGACAAGCGAAAGTAGAGCGAAAGAGGAGACCACATCGCTGTGCCGGTCCGGGAGTCTACTCTCGTCGCTTGAGTCGCTTCTATGACCCGGATGTGAGAGTAAGAAATGCCGATGAAGTGAACATATATATAGATGACTATGGTTGCCACGGTTATGAGTACGACAGAGGTTGTTACGACGATGGAAACACTTATGTTAATCTGTATGTAGGCGCTTCCTCTTGCTGGGGCGTTTATGATCCTTGGTGGCCTAACTCTTACTATCCTTGGTATACCGGTTGGGATTATTATCCCGGTTGGGGCTGGAGTTGGCATTGGGGTTGGAGAGGCCCTCGTTGGGGTGGTTGGTATGGCTGGTATGGTCCTTCCTATCCTTATCCCGGTTGGGGATGGGATTGGGGTTACCATCATGGTTTCTACGATGGCTATAGAATCGGCTACGACAACTATCGCTACCGTAACTTCTCACACGGTTCTCGGTCTAACAACTATTACTATGATCGGGGCAATACCTATGAGCGTCGTCACCATTCACGATCCACTTATGATCGGGACAGTCGGGGTAATTATGACCGCAATAACAACCGTGATCGTTTCAGTACCCCCTCTCGCAGTCGCTACAACAGTGACAGACAGGGACGTTACAACAGCCCTTCACGTAGCAATCGCTATGATTCTCCCTCACGTGGCAGTTACGACAGTAACCGCCGTGGTAGATATTCTTCTCCATCGCGCAATTCGAGTGGCAACTATAACACTCCTTCTCGTAGGAATTATGATAGTGGCAGTGGTAGATATTCCACTCCATCTCGTAGTAGTGGTAGCTCTTCGCCATCTCGCAGCAATAGCTACAGTACCCCTTCTCGCAGTAGCTCATCGAGTGGGAGTTATAGTACTTCCTCTCGCAGTGGCAGTAATGCATCTTCCAGATCATCATATACACGTAGCAGATGAAATCTATATTTATGACATGTAGTAGAGGGCTGTTTATTGCCCTGCTTGTAGCGACATCTTTGTCCCTGACTCCTTTTATCTCCAGTGCGCAGTCGGAGACAGACGTGGTTCGTTATAGTCGTTCGGAGCTTGCCGGCTCTTCTCGTTACAAAGGTATGGCTGGAGCTATGGGAGCTGTGGGTGCCGATTTCTCTTCGGTTAGGCAGAACCCTGCCGGTTTGGGGCTCAATCGTAGGTATTTCGGGCTTTCTTTTTCTTCAGATTTAGAACGCCATTCCCATGGGGCTGAATGGATGGGGAAGAAGGGAGATGATAATACCTCCCATCTTACTTTTAGTGAGTTGTCTCTGGTTATGTTGTTGCCGACTTCCGATGATACGGATGTTTCCTTGGGGTTCGGCTTCCAGCGAGAATACGACTTTAGTCGCAAAGTGAATATTTCCGCTGCCAATCCCGGAGCTTCCTTGGCCGATTATGTATCGGCAATGCTCAACAATATTCAGAACCGTACTGGTGGGCTGATTTCGCACAAGGATTTGGGAGCAAAGAACTTCAATAATCCTCGGATTCCTTGGCTCGGTATCCTCGCTTATGAGGGAGGTTGGATAGATTCCGATGATGAAGCTGGTGGAGTTTACTTTCCGCGCTATGTCTATGGAGACGAAATCGAATTGCCCACAGCTGGAGAGATGTGGTTGGAAGAGAGTGGTAGCAAGTTCCGCTACGATATGAATATCGGAGTTGGTATAGGAGAGACCTTCTATTTTGGTTCAGGTTTGGATATTCATTCAATCTCCTATCAGGGTAAGAGTAACTATACCGAGTGGTTTTTGAAGGATGATAGTGATGGAAAGGAAGATTATTTGGGTCTCGATGGTTTGGTAGAATCCAAAGGTGTTGGTATGGGATTGAGTGTGGGTGTTATCTATGCTCCTGTTCCCGAACTTCGCTTGGGAGCTGCCTATCATTCGCCTACATGGTGGTCTATGGAGAGAGATTTCCGTGCCACGGCTTCTTCTCGCTATGGTGGAGATCGAGCCTTATTGGATGAGCATGGCAATGTGGTCAAGGACCTGAAGGTACAGTCTGAAGATGGTTTGAATCGCTTTTCTATGAGGACTCCCGGGCGTTTCGCTGCTTCTGCGGCATTGATCCTTGGGCAGCGAGCTGTTTTGAGTGCCGATTACGAATATATTGATGTCGGTACAGCCAAGTTGAGTGACGATGAGGTTGCGTCAGCCTATCAGGCCGATAATAGTGCAATCAAGGAGGATTTTGGTTCAGAACATATATTCCGTTTGGGGGCAGAGTTCAGGCTGACCAATCGCCTCAGTCTCCGTGCCGGTACGATGCAAGGTTCTCAGCCGGTGAAGAACAAGAGACTTACCAATTTTTCCGGTTCACAAGAGCAAGAGGTTTTGGTAGCTGGTACCACTCCTCACTATGTTTTACCGGGCAAGAGTTCTGCATATACATTGGGTTGGGGGTATCGAATCACTCCAGAGTGGAGCCTTGATATGGCTTTGGTATGGCAGCGTTATGAAAGCCATCTGATTACCTTCCCCTTTATCAATGATGAGGAAGCCTTGTTAGGTTCACCAGCAGGGCTGGTAAAGCCACGTTTTACTCAAAAACCAATAACTCTGAATAGAGACAAGATGACTATATCGGCTACCTTGGCCTACCGTTTCTGAGAAATTCCTGCATTCTGCAGAGTTCGGCAAAAAGGCTGTTGAAGCTTTTGCTGCAATCTTAAAAAAACGAAGCGAGCCCTGAAAGTTGGATAAAAACTTTCAGGGCTCACTTCGTTGGTACAGCCTCCTTTCTCGATTAGGAGACAGTGGGAGGGCTATTTTATTCTCATTTGTAGCATTGTTACACTATAGAATGATCCTGAGAGGCGCAACGGCTCCTTCTTGATTTTAATTCACTTGAGTTTCATACCAGTATTTTCGATCATGTTGCCTGTTGTGATACTTTTTTGTCCGGTGAGATAATTGATATTGACATTTTCTCCCTCCCCGGTCATACGGTTAAAACTGTCACTTTGTTCACCGATGAGATAAAAGTCACCTGACTGGAACTTGTATCTATATGTGGTGGCCCTGGTGTTGGCCGTACCCATACTCGTCCAGAAAGTGACAACAATATCCATTGCTTCTTTTGGGGTGATTGAGATTTCAGCATTGGTGTCCATAGATTCATCCACGCAATGCTAAGTCATAGTGGGATCAAAAAGAAACTCGCCAAGGGGAGGAAAATACGAGATCAATTCGATATAATTTGTAAAGTTTCATCCGGGCTCTGAGCAAGAAAATCGAGGGAAAAGCTCACGAATACCCAACTCCATATTTTCTTTTTTACCCCCTTCCGATCCTCTCTCTCAAAAAGCCCTGTTCATCGGTATTCTGAGAGGGTCAAATTTTTCACAGGAGAAAAATTTTATTCTCTCCTGTGTTAGCAAAAATTCTCTCCTGAGAGAATTTTTGCTTTCTCCGGTGTCACAGAAAAACAGACCCCATAGGAATCAAAAAGAGGAAGAAACTTCAGGTGCATAAGTCTCATTTTGCTCCGAAAAAAGGCTCTGGCGAAGACGCATAAATAAACATATATGCATCTTTCTAAACGAGGTGTTGTCCGGAAAATTCTTGGAAAAAATTGCCCTTGATAAGCTATCGCATGATAGACTTCTTCTTGTGTCATTCTCTACTACTTGTGCTTTCTCTTTCTTATTACCTTTGTGTTGCTATGTACCGTTTGTCCGTGATGCCAAATACTTTGCACCATTTTTGGAGGGGTCGTTTAAGATTTCTGCAAGGCTTTCTGTCAATGGTCTTGCTGTGGGTGAGTGTGGCTCTTCCGCTCGAAGCACAGTTGAGGGTGGAGGGGGTGCGTTCTCATAAGGCTGTAGAGGACAAATTTGGTCGAGTAGAGGTACATCTCTTGGCTTCTCTTGATAATGCTCGGCTTATTCTGTCAGCTCCCCCCGGCTCTCAGCTTTGGAGCTATGTCTCGTCAGCAGAGACGGCGGTGTTGTTGTCTTCTTCTCCTTCGGATGGAGTCTTTGTGGTGGATAAGCCGGAGAACGCTACTGGCTACTTTGTGAAATCGGGAAATGGGGATTTGCAAGCCTACTGGATTGTTGATTATTCTTCTTACCCGTTGCCAGCTGCCATTCGGGTAGCCCAAGAGCAACCTGATCCATGCAGTCTAGTTGTTATTGAGTGGGAGGGAGATATACGACAGATTCGCTACCATACTCCTGCTGGTATGGAGAAAGGCTTGGAGCGGAAACTACGATTTGTCTACCCCGATTGGGTTTGGGAGGAGAAGAGTCGTAGCTATACCGATAAGCAGAGCGTTTATGACGTGGATGCAGTGGGCAGTCGTGCTGAGTTGCCGGCTTCTCTCGTCGATGCTGCATACAGTTTGGAGGGAGACAATTTCGCTGCGGCTTTAGGTGTTACTCTCCAACCCTTGTACACGGAGCATTATCTAACCAAGCGGTTGGACTTGCATCCATACATAGATGTTATTCGTAGCAGTCAGCCTGATAAAGAGGAGAAGCCCGATCTTGACAAGCTCTTGGCTGATGCTTCAGCCCCCT
Organism: Porphyromonas crevioricanis; assembly: GCF_900476255.1. NCBI lineage: Bacteria > Pseudomonadati > Bacteroidota > Bacteroidia > Bacteroidales > Porphyromonadaceae > Porphyromonas > Porphyromonas crevioricanis. The sequence continues at coordinate 415,246 of NZ_LS483447.1, read as the reverse complement.
TGCATGTGCAGATGGATGTTTTTGCCAATGAGCCATCGGCCTCTCTCTATTCATGGTTTATTTATCCACAGGGGAAGACCAAAGAGGAGGCTGTTGTTCGCTATTTGGGCAAGAGTTTCGATTACACATTCGAGCAGGCCGGGGAGTATATGATTGCTCTTGAGGTTAGCAATAGGGATCATAGTTGCAGCGACCATGGCTTTAGTCGTGCTGTGAAGATCAGAGAGTCGATGCTTGAAGTGCCGAATGCTTTCAGTCCGGGAGCTTCTGCCGGTATCAATGATATTTTCCGTGTACAACACCGTTCATTGGTTTCTTTCAAAGCCCAAATATATGATCGGAACGGGCTGCTGCTATACAGCTGGCAGGATCCGGACGGAGGATGGGATGGCAAATACAATGGTCGGCTAGTATCTCCGGGTGTATATTTCTATGTAATATCGGCCAAAGGAGCCGATGGGCATGAGTACAGCGAAAGAGGGCATATCAATATCATTGGCTATGATGGGGCTGAATCCCAATCCACGCAATAGTCATGGGTGGAGATTTAAGATCGAAGGGAAGGATTAGTGGGGAGTTTTTATAAGATGGATATAGAAGTATACGCAGCCAGAGAACATAATTTGAAAGAGATAGACGTCCGGATACCGAGACATGCACTCACCGTGATTACCGGTTTGAGTGGCAGTGGTAAGTCTTCTCTTGCTTTCGATACACTCTATGCCGAGGGGCAACGTCGTTACATAGAGACCTTTGGGGCCTATGCCCGAGGTTTTCTCTCTGGAGGAATGGAGCGTCCCGATGTGGATGAGATAAGGGGATTGGGACCGGTGGTTTCCATTGAGCAGAAAACGACCAATCGTAACCCCCGCTCCACAGTAGGTACGGTGACGGATATATACGATTTCTTTCGCTTGCTGTATGCCAGAGCCGGTACTGCTTATTCTTGGGCCAGTGGAGAAAAAATGATCAAACATACAGAGGAGCAGATCATAGACCTCTGCATGAAGAGATATGTAGGGAAGCGAATTATTGTCTTGGCTCCGGTGGTCAGAGAGCGTAAAGGACATTACAAGGAGCTTTTCGAGAGACTTCGTCGCAAAGGTTATCCCAATGTCCGTATTGATGGGGAGATTAGGGAGATATATCTGGGAATGAAGTTGGATCGTTACAAGCTTCACTCCATAGAGGTGCAGATAGACAAGATCCATATTCGTGGAGAGGCTGATCGGGAGCGTTTGGCTTCTTCGATTGCTTTGGCACTGAGAGAGGGAGACGGATTGATAATGATAGTCGATGTAGATAGTTCGGAGCAACGCTACTACAGTCGTTCGCTGATGTGTCCCTCCACGGGTATCGCCTATCGTGATCCTGCTCCACACAACTTTTCTTTCAATTCGGCCCAAGGCTACTGCCCTTGCTGTAAGGGATTGGGAGTGGTAACTGTGCCGAATCGGGAACGGATATTCCCGGATCCGAATCTTAGTATCCGGGCCGGAGGGATTGCTGCTCTTGGCAAATACAGAAACACCTATACTTGGGATACGGTGGAGACCCTTTGTCGGAAACATGGTTTGTCGCTTTCTGTGCCCATAAAGGACTTGCCGGAAGCATTTGTCAAAGAATTGTTTTTCGGTACAGATGAGTTGGAGGAGAACAACTCTTCAGGCTTTTCCTTTGCCGGTTTGCAAAGCCTTCTTCTGGATGCTCGTATGGATCCTGATATGCCGGTGGAGTTTCGTCGGGATATAGAAGAATTTCTAAGGCCGGAAGTCTGCCCCGAATGTAGTGGCTTCAGACTCAATAAGGAGGCCTTATACTACCGCATTGATGGACTTAATATCGGGCAGGTCAGCCACATGGATATTCGTTCCCTCTATGCATGGGTAGAGACATTGGAAGATAAATTGGAGGGGCGACAGAGAGCTATTGCCACAGAGGTTCTCAAAGAAATTAGAGGAAGGCTGGAGTTTCTTCTGGATGTAGGTTTGGGCTATCTCTCTTTGGATAGGCCGGCAGCAACGCTTTCCGGAGGAGAGAGCCAGCGTATTCGTCTGGCTACCCAAATTGGAACGCAACTGGTGGAGGTTATTTATATTCTTGATGAACCCAGTATTGGCTTGCATCAGCGAGATAATATTCGATTGATACACGCCTTGGAGAAGCTAAGAGATATTGGTAATACCGTAATTGTCGTAGAGCATGACAGAGATATGATGCTGCATGCCGACTACTTGATTGATATGGGACCAGAGGCCGGTCGTAAGGGAGGGGAGATCGTATATGCCGGTGCACCGCAGGGAATTGTTTCGGCAAGCGGACTTACAGCCGATTATCTTGTAGGGAGGAGAGAAATCTCCGTACCTGTCGAGAGACGAAAGGGAAAAGGAGTGGAGCTGGTACTCAAGGGTGCTATGGGGAATAACCTCAAAAGTTTGGATGTGCATTTCCCTCTTGGTACTCTTATTTGTGTGACTGGAGTCTCAGGTAGTGGCAAAAGTACCCTCATCAACGAAACGCTCTATCCTATCCTGAGCCAGCATCTTTATCGATCTCTCGAAAAACCTTTGCCTTACAAGGAACTGCAAGGAGTGGAGCATGTAGATAAGGTGATAGCAGTAGATCAGTCTCCTATTGGGAAGACTCCTCGCAGCAATCCAGCTACTTACACAGGGCTGTTTACCGATATTCGAGCCTTATTTGTAGCTTTGCCGGAGGGTAAGGCTCGTGGCTACAAACCGGGTCGGTTTTCTTTCAACGTGGCTGGTGGAAGATGCGAAACCTGTAGTGGCAATGGCTTCAAAAGCATTGCTATGAATTTCCTGCCCGATGTATTGGTGCCTTGTGAAGATTGCGGTGGTAAGCGATACAGTAGAGAAACCCTTGAGGTGCGCTACAAGGGGAAGTCTATAGCGGATGTGTTGGATATGACCATCAATGTGGCCATAGAGTTTTTTGACCAGGTTCCACAGATAAGACGCAAGTTGGATGTGTTGAAAAGCGTAGGGCTTGGCTACATCAAGTTGGGTCAGCCATCAGCAACGCTCTCGGGAGGAGAGAGCCAGAGAGTGAAGCTTGCCACGGAATTGATGAAAAAAGACACCGGACGCACCGTGTATATCCTCGATGAGCCGACCACCGGCCTGCATTTTGAAGATATCAGAGTGTTGCTGGATATTTTGAATAGATTGGTTCACCGCGGCAATACGGTGATTGTGATTGAGCATAACATGGATGTGATCAAGTGTGCAGACTATATTGTGGATATAGGTCCCGAAGGGGGAGCGCAAGGAGGGCAGCTCGTCTTCGAAGGAACGCCAGAGAATTTGATCACTTGTGGAAGAGGCAGTACTGCCATTTATCTGAAAGAAGAGTTGGAGCGTAGCACTGATGAGAAAGCAGTTGCGTTAACCTGAACCTAATAATGTATTGGTAGTTTATGGACTTGAAAATGAATGAATCGAGACTTTCGAATAAGATTTGTCCGGAAGGGATGAGTGTGGAGGAATGGCAGGCTCAGCTTAGAAGAGAAAGCGCTGCCGAGGCGAATTTTCAGATAGAGCACCTGGATGACAACCGTATCTGGGGCGACTATCTGGTGTACAGCGGTACAGGCAAGTACAAGGTCGCATTTCGTGGGGTGAGATCGGACAAAAATTACTGCTCTTGTCTGGATTTTCGCACCAACGGTTTGGGTACTTGCAAGCATATAGAATCGGTAACAATGCATTTGGCTCAAGAGGTCCCCGGATACCCATGGGCCAATATTACCTATTCGGCTCCCTATTCCTCTATTTATGTGAGTTATAAGGGAGGTCGGTCTATCAAATTCCGAGTTGGAGATAATTTTAGTCGGGAATTTAATGCTCTCAAGAGGGAATATTTCTCCGAGGATGATACGTTGCCCGTTGAGAGGTATAAAGACTTGGATGAGATTTGCGAACGGGCGATTGCCATTGACAGTTCTTTTCGTTGTTACGAAGACGTGTTTGAGTTTGCACGGCAGATAAACGACCAAATTGTCTGGGAGAAAAATGTAGAGCAGCTTTTCCCGACACATAAGGTGGATACCCCCTATGCCATGCAGCTGCCCGAGTCTTTGAGAGCTAAGGTTTATGATTATTGTCACCAGGGATATGGTTTGATAGTCAATATCACAGATACTGTCGTTGCACATGAAATACTGGCTTTGGCAGAGGCTATATGTACAATTGAGACTGATCATGAGCCTTTGGGTATAATCCTTGTGGAGGATGTGATTCGCCTGAATTACTGGAGAGCTTTGCTCGATCAGTCCGGTTTGGATGACCTGCCTATACAGGTGGTCATAGACCAACAGTTTGCCAAGCAGGTATATACAACAAGCCCTACCAGCTCTTTCGTGTATGTGGATAAGGCCGATAATCTGAAAGAGTGGCGCAATCCGGTTTCTTCGGCTCTGAAGAGATTCAAGACCGAACATTTGTACATGCGTATCTCTAATATCTCAGCCCTTACGCCCGTGCAGCTGTCTTCTATTTTGCAGCATATCAATCCATATGTGTTAGGGCCGTTCTACAAGTTCATTCACCAGTATAGACCCATTTTCCCTCTGCATAATGACGGATCCAATTTGCCCGACCTCTTAGCTCCTTTTGTTTTTTTCCACGACAAGGAGGATATCACAAGGACAACCAAGGATCTGATGCGAATGGTGCCGAATGTCCTGACTCCCGGTATTGAGACCAACAACAAAAAGGTGAGTGATTTTATCGCAGCCTTGGGTCAGGTATTGGAAGATCAGACTGCCAGAGAGAAATTATTGGAGCTACTCAAAAGGTGCATATAGACAGGTGACAGAGGGACAAGAGACCTATCTCGACCATTTGAGTCCGGCGCAGCGAGAAGCTGTGGAGTATATCTCCGGGCCGGCTCTGGTTATTGCCGGAGCTGGCTCCGGCAAGACGCGTGTGTTGGTGGCTAAGGTGATCCACTTGCTGCAACGGGGGCTGTTACCCCAGGACATCATGGCTCTCACTTTCACCAACAAGGCTGCCAAAGAGATGAAAGAGCGAATTTCCAGGGAATTGAATATGCGACTGCCTTGGAATTTCAGAGTTGGTACTTTCCATTCCATTTTTTTGAGAGAGATCAGGAATCATGCCGAAAGGCTTGGACTGAAGTCGGATCTTACCGTTTATGATACTGTGGATCAGAAGTCGCTTGTCAAACTTGTTGTCAAGGATTTGCTGTTGGATGATAAGGTCTATACACCCAAATTCTGTTTGTCACGAATATCCAATGCCAAGAATCGCTTGATAGATGCTCGCGAGTATGCAGAGAACAGGGAGTTTGTTGCTTATGATGCAAAGAATAGAGTTGGTCGATTTGCAGATGTCTATTCCCTCTATCAGTCTCGATTGAGAGCTTCTAATGCTGTTGATTTCGATGATATATTGGTTTATACTAATGTCCTTTTGAGAGATTTTCCCGATTTGAGGGATGAGATGAGAGCACAGACCAAGTATCTGCTTATCGATGAGTATCAGGATACCAATTTGGCGCAATACGAAATTGCTTATCGTCTGATGGGCGAGAATGGCAAGGTCTTTGCCGTAGGAGACGATGCCCAATCGATCTATTCTTTTCGTGGGGCTAATTTGGACAATATCTTGAAGTTCCAGCAGGCTTTTCCCACAGCAAGGCTCTTTAAGTTGGAGGAGAATTATCGCAGTACACAAAATATCGTGCGCACGGCCAATCGTTTGATCGCTCGCAATACACGACAGATTCCCAAAGAAATTTATTCATCCAGGCCAGAAGGGGATGAGGTAGAGGTACATTCTTGTTATACGGATATTACCGAAGCTGTGTATATCTCGGAACAACTGAGTGAATTGCATCAAAGTGAGCACATCCCATTTGCCCAGATGGCAGTTCTTTACCGCACCAATGCCCAGTCTCGTCTCTTGGAGCAAGAGTTGAGGAAGAAATCTATTCCTTTTCATATACATGGAGGGATGTCTTTTTTCTCCTACAAAGAGATAAAAGATATTATGGCATATTTGAAACTCATTGTCAATCCTGATGATGAGGAGGCTATCTATCGCACAATAAATTTTCCACGTCGAGGGATAGGCGATACAACGATTGCCAAGTTGAGAGTACTTTCCCGAGAGAAGGGGCTCTCTCTCTCGGAATTGATAGCTTCTCCTGCACGGATGAGTGAGGCGAATATTCAGCGATCTGCAATAGTCAAGATCTCCGGCTATGTCGAATTGCTCGATAGGTTGCGGCAGATGGCACAGGATGATTTGACAGCATTGGTTCGGGAAGTGATGTCCGACACTGGTATTGCAGATTTCTATTTCGGAGACAAGAGTGTGGAAGGTATTTCGCGTCAGGAGAATATCCGAGAGTTGCTCAGTGGCATTGCACAGTATCAAGAAGCAGAAAATGAGGATGGCCGTGTACCTTCTCTCTCTTCATTCCTCAATGATATGGCTCTGCTTACTGATCAGGATCGTTCTGACGAGGAGGAAGATCAGGTTACTTTGATGACCATTCACGCAGCCAAAGGTCTGGAGTTCCCCTATGTCTTTGTTGTTGGTTTGGAGGAGAATCTTTTTCCCAGTTCTTTGTGCAATACTCCCGGAGAAATGGAGGAGGAGCGAAGGTTGCTCTATGTCGCCATTACACGAGCGAAAGAGAAATGTGTACTTACGTTTGCGCATAACCGTTACCAGTCCGGTCGTTCCGAGATGCGTGCACCAAGCCGTTTTATCAAAGAATTGCAGGGAGAAGGTTGTAGGACTGCTGGCAAATTGTCGAACCTTGGTGTTTTCTCTGGTTTGAAAGATCAGTATGGGAATGGACAGGAGCGTCCGGAATGGATGTTGCGTCCGGCCACTGACATGGAGCATGCGCCCGAGCATCAACCTAAAACATCCGGTCGTAAGCTCAGGAGAATTTCCTCTGGAGGAAATCTTCTGGCAAAATCTTTCGGGGAAACCCAAGAGGGAGAGACAGAGGATTTTGCTGTCGGAGACAGAGTCCTTCACAGTCGTTTTGGAGCCGGTGTGGTCACATCTTTGGATGGATTGGGGAGCGATGCAAGAGCTACGGTTTTGTTCGATACTGTTGGGCAAAAGTTGCTTTTGCTTCGCTTTGCCAAATTAAAGAGAATAGGATGAAGGTTCTGCTTATCGATAGAAAAGAAAAAGGTATCAGAATAACCATTCTGATACCTTTTTTCTTTATGCTTACCGGCTTCTCCCAGTCGGGGCTTGCAAAAGCCTGAGTTTAGAGAATCTCTACCTCGGAATCTTCTTCTATTGCGAGGATTTCAGGCTTTTTGCTCAACTCTCGTATCTCTTGGGGGCTTAGAATGGCTGAGATAACATTAGGGGTTAGAGTTTTATAGGACTGCAACCCAAGAGAGCTTACTTCGCTATCCTCTTTCATAACGAGCAGTACACTCATCGGTTTTGCTTCATTTGTTTGGAGGAGTTGCTCCAACTGCGGATGTATTTTAGCCATGGTTGTATTGTATTTGATCAAAAAAACTTGAGACTGTTTCGTTCACTGACTTAGAGAGTCAATCCCAAAACAGTCTCAAGCTGCTAAAAGGTTTTATTTCGTTGCCTCATCGCAATTGATGAGCCCTGCTCCATGAGCGGTGTCGAATCCACTGCTTCCAAGGTCAATGGATGTTGCAGCTATTGCTCGTTTGATTTTGGCGACTCTTTCCGAGGCCGGAACTTTTTCGAAATGTTGTGTCAGCAATGCAGCCAGACCAGCAACGTGCGGACAAGCCATACTGGTCCCTGATTTCAGGCCATAAGAGTTGCCGAGTATCGTAGAGTTAACTCTATACCCGGGAGCCACGCAAGTGACAGGGTTCCAGTCGGAATGTCTCGTTCCTCTGGAAGAGAAATATGCGATGGTACCTCTCTTATCCACTGCTCCCACAGCAATTGGGCTAGCATTGGGGCGACCCTTTATAAAGGAATTGGCAGGGCAGTTTACCCAAGGGAATTCCGGATTATCAAAATCATTCCCTGCAGCTACAACAACTGTTATACCCTGATTTTGGCATCTCTCTATCGTCGATGCGTAGGCCACTGAGGGACCATTTAACGATCCTAAGCTCAAGCTGGCTACATGGATGTTGTTCTTGAGACACCATTCCAATCCCGCTATTATGTGGCTATCCCTACCTGCTCCATTTTTATTCAACACTTTTACTGCATAGAGATTAGCCCCTGGTGCTACACCCACCACTCCGGATGAATTGTTTTTTGCTGCAACAATACCGGCACAGTGGGTTCCGTGGCTATGATCATCACTGTAACTGCTCACTCCTGGAACAAAAGAAACACCTCCGGATATCGAAAGGTCTACGTGAGAGGCAATGCCTGTATCCAGGATTGCTACATTCACGCCCTTGCCGGTGATTTTTCTATTCCATGCGGAAGGAGCTTGTACCAAGGAGATGTTCCAAGGAGTGTCCTGATACTCAGGTGGAGTGTAAGGTTCATACCCTCTGTTGGGGATGTTCCTCAATAGGGATTGATACACGTCATTCATTATTTTGCGCATGATCTCCCTTTTCCATGGACTGATGAGGGGGGGGAAAGGTGGCACGGGTCTTACAGGTCGCTCGGGTTTCATAGGAGGCCAAGGCTTGGGCAAAGGCCTGAACCACCATGGAGGTGTCGGACAGGGATCTCCCGGGATGGGTCCTGGGATAGGTCCTGGACGAGGTATTTTATGAGGGGGGCGGATTGGTATATTAGGCCTCAAGATACCGTCTGGGATTCTGTTCCGCCTAGCTGATATCTCCTCCCCTGCATCTTCATATCCTTCATCGGCATACCTCCCTTCTAAACTGTAGTCTGATTCGTCGTAGGCCCTTTCTAACAGACTTTCCAATAGGTCTTGTTCTTCTTCGCTGAGGTAGGATACGAAGACTTCTCTATCTTCTTCCACAGCTAATACCTCTTCCTTGCGTTGCAATTCAGCGACTTCAGTCTCTGACAAATCCAGCATAGAAACACCCATCTTCTCGAAGTGCAGGACATCCGATCCTCCCGGAGCCTTTTCCTGACTCAAGATTTCGATGCCGTCTTTACACTTCGTCTTGGGGATTCCCAAAACACTCATCGCATCTTCCTTGCTCACGTTCCCACTGGTGTAGGTGACTAGATACGTTTTCTTCTTTTCCATATTTTCTCTTATTATGTCGTTATGTGCTCCTCCTTGTTCTCTCTTGAGGAGAAGCTTTTTGTATTCTGCTCCAAGTTGATCGGATTTGTATACCCCGACCCTATCTAGATTCTCTTATTCCGATCTCTTTTTCTTTCTCTATGGCAAATGTATGTATGTTTTTCATATATCAAACAAAAAAGATTCGCTCTGGGGCGAATAAATATCCGAATGGATAAAAAATGGCTTTTTGTTGGTATTTTTGTTCGTACAGCTAAAGCTCAATCGCCAATTCCTCTTTTTTTATCTCAATAACTCTCTGTCTGTGCCAATCAAGAATAGAGTGATTGGGGGGATATTCTTCCGTAGTACATTGATTTTTAGGCTCATCAAAAATGATAGCGCCGTTTATTTGTGTACCTTTGCAATCGAAACTTAGAGTGTGAAAAAATAAAGCATTACAAAATTCATGAATGTAATCAGTAAGACGATAGTGTTGCCGGATGGGCGTGCTATTACTATTGAAACCGGCAAGTTGGCTAAACAGGCTGATGGTGCCGTGACAGTAACCATGGGTAATACGGTACTCTTGGCTACTGTTTGTGCAGCCAAAGATGCAAATCCTGGCTGCGACTTTATGCCTTTGCAAGTAGAATACAAAGAGAAATATTCGGCATTTGGCCGCTTTCCTGGAGGCTTTACCAAAAGAGAGGGTAAGGCATCGGACAATGAGATTTTGACTTGTCGCTTGGTGGACCGGGCTTTGCGTCCTCTTTTCCCGAGCGATTATCACGCAGAAGTGTTTGTCAATGTGATTCTGTTTTCTTCCGATGGTATAGATATGCCTGATGCATTGGCTGGTTTGGCTGCTTCGGCAGCCCTGGCTGTCAGCGATATCCCATTCGAAGGCCCTATTTCGGAGGTGCGTGTAGCTCGTGTTAATGGGCAGTTGATTATCAACCCTACATTTGAGCAGCTTGAGAATGCCGATATCGATATGATGATCGGGGCTACGGAGGAGAATATCATGATGGTGGAGGGCGAAATGGAAGAAGTGCAGGAGAGTGAAATGCTCGAGGCAATCAAGTTCGCACATGAGGCCATCAAGCAGCAGTGTCGAGTTCAAAAGGAACTTGAAGCCGCTGTCGGAAAAGTTGAAAAACGTGTTTACTGTCATGAGGTAAATGATGAAGACTTGCGCAAACTCGTGCACGATGAGTGTTACAGCAAGGCTTATGCAATTGCTACATCCGGAACTGACAAGTTTAGTCGTTCCGAGGCATTCGAGGAGATTGTGACAACATTCAAGTCTCGCTATACAGAGGAAGAGCTGGCGGAAAAAGAAGAGATGATCAACCGCTATTACCATGATGTAGAAAAGGAAGCGATGCGTCGCGCTATCTTGGACGAAGGTAAGCGTCTCGATGGCCGAAAGACAACTGAGATACGGCCTATCTGGATAGAAACGGCATGTTTACCTGGCCCTCACGGATCAGCTATTTTCACCCGAGGTGAAACCCAATCTCTTACCACTGTTACATTGGGAACCAAAAGTGACGAAAAACTTGTGGATGACGTCCTTAATCGCTCCTATGAAAGATTTTTGCTGCACTACAACTTCCCTCCTTTCTCCACAGGAGAGGCCCGTCCTCAGCGTGGTGTGGGGCGTCGCGAGATAGGTCATGGTAATTTGGCTCACCGGGCTCTCAAGCGAATGATTCCGGCTGATTATCCCTATGTGGTGAGAGTTATGAGTGATATATTGGAGTCTAATGGCTCAAGCTCCATGGCTACTGTTTGTGCTGGAACTTTGGCTCTTATGGATGCTGGTGTAAAGATCAAAAAACCTGTGTCTGGTATTGCCATGGGTTTGATCTCTGAAAATAAGGGACAGAATTATGCTATCCTGTCCGATATTCTCGGAGATGAAGACCATTTGGGAGATATGGACTTCAAGGTGACCGGTACAAAAGATGGTATCACGGCTACCCAGATGGACATCAAGGTAGATGGGCTCAGCTATGAAATCTTGGAGAATGCTTTGGCACAAGCCAAGGCTGGACGTATGCATATCCTGGGTAAGATTACAGAAGCTATGCCTGCTGTTCGTGAAGATCTGAAGCCCCATGCTCCTCGTATCGAGGTTCTCCACATCGCCAAGGAATTTATCGGTGCTGTTATTGGCCCGGGTGGAAAGATTATTCAGGGTATTCAGGAGAAGAGCGGAGCTTCTGTGAATATCGAAGAGCTAAATGGAGAAGGAGTAGTTGAGATCAGTAGCAATAATAAGGAATCTTTGGAGGCTGCTTTGGCTATGGTCCGCTCTATCGTGGTAATGCCGGAGGTGGGAGAAACCTATCATGCCAAGGTAACTTCCGTGATGTCTTATGGATGTTTCGTCGAGTTTCTCCCCGGCAAAGAAGGCTTGCTGCATATTTCCGAAATTGATTGGAAGCGTTTCCAGACAATAGAGGAGACCGAGTTGAAAGAAGGGGATGAGTTGGATATTAAACTGCTTGACATAGATGCCAAGACAGGTAAGTTCAAGCTCTCTCGCAAAGCTTTGATACCTAAGCCAGAAGGCTATGTGGAGCCACAGAGACGGGAGCGTCCGGCTCGTACTGATCGTCCCGACCGTGGAGGAGAGAAGGATGGTGGAGACCGTCGTTATTCTCACCATAGATAATACACGTATAGGCAAAGGGGATTATCTGCATCCCAGTAGAGAATAGAAAGGGAAAGGGGGGTGCCACAAAATAGAGATTTGTGGCACCCCCTTCTTCTTGGGAGAAAGGATATGTTTCAGGGGAGGAAGGAGTCCCGTGCAACAGTTTCATTGTAATGTCTCAGTCAAGATGTTACCTTTGCACTCAGATCAATCTGTACACAATTCGATGCAAAGAACTTCCAGTCTCTATGGAGCAGCCGCGACCTATGGCCTTATTTTTGGAGCTTTTTGGGTGATTAAGTATGTCTTCTTTATGAGTGCTTTCAGGTCACCCCTGTTGGGTCTGCTCTATTTGCCTCTTACATCTTTGGACCCCGTAGTTGCCTACTATCTGACTCGGCGATATCGCAATAGTTTGCCAGAGAGAGCTTTCAGTTTTGGCCAAGGCTGGCGTTTCGGGGTTTTGTTATACTTTTTTGCTGCCATATTGGTTTCGATACCTCACTATTATTTCTACCACAGTATATTGCCACAACATTTACCCTTGTTTATGGAGCAAATGGAGGAGGTTCTACGGCCAATGATGGACTCTTCTGTGTGGGAGGAAATGCAGAGAAACCTAACTTCTACCTCTCCGATCAAACGGGTGATCAATGATATTTGGAGTAACTGTATTTGGGGGATCCTTCTCTCTCTGCCCGTTGCTGCCATACTCAGACGCAACTGATTTCTCCTTGTTTTGTGTATGTGGACAAGAAGTGTTAAATGGCTATGCTAGATGTATCAGTAGTTATTCCTCTGTATAATGAGGCCGAATCTCTTCCGGAACTGGAGAGCTGGATTCGTCGAGTGATGGAAAGCAATCACTTGAGCTATGAGATCATATTTGTCGATGATGGAAGTAAGGATAATTCCTGGCAAGTGATTGAGCAACTGAGCCAACTCAATCCGGCTGTACGAGCAATCCGATTTCGGCGCAATTATGGTAAGAGTCCCGGCTTGCATTGTGGTTTTGCTCGGGCTGAGGGAGAGGTCGTAATAACTATGGATGCCGACTTGCAGGATAGTCCAGAGGAAATCCCCGGCTTGTATCGCATGATTACGGAGGAGGGATACGATTTGGTGAGTGGTTGGAAGAAAAAACGCTATGACCCGAAGTTTAGTAAGAATCTTCCTTCAAAGCTTTTCAATGCCTCAGCCAGGCGTATTTCCGGAATACATAATCTGCATGACTTCAATTGTGGCCTTAAAGCATATAGAAACAATGTGATAAAGTCTATCGAGGTCTACAACGATATGCACCGATACATCCCCTATTTGGCCAAGGAGGCCGGATACACACGCATTGGAGAGAAAGTGGTACAGCATCAGGCTCGCAAGTATGGTAGTTCTAAGTTTGGTATCAATCGTTTTTTTAATGGGTATTTGGATCTGATCACGCTTTGGTTTACTTCTTCTTTTGGTAAGAAGCCAATGCACTTTTTTGGTTTTCTCGGATCTCTGGTCTTCTTGCTCGGCTTTATTGCCTTGTTGATTGTGTTGATTATCAAATTTGTCGCTATCATACAAGGAACCACTGCTCCCTTAGTAACCGATAGACCCTATTTTTTCATTTCTCTCACTGCAATGATCATAGGTTCTCAACTTTTCTTAGCTGGTTTTATAGGAGAGCTTATCAGTAGACAGGCTGCCGATCGTAATGCTTACAAGATAGAGCATGAGATTTGACTGCGAGTGAGGCAAAAGATCATAAGAAACATGAATAGTAGGGAGTGGGTGAGCTTTGGCAGGCCGACTCCTCTTGTAGGGGTTGCGAAAAATAGGCCTGCGTATTCTCATGCATGTTGAGAGGTTTTCGTTGGTTTATCCTCCCTCAATTAAATATTCGCTACTTTTGCCTCGATTGGGAGTCTTGTTTCGGACCTGAGTCGGGAGAGAATAAAAAAACAGTCTTCCCCCGAAGTCTCGGAGACAGGACCTGATGAGTATTCATGCATTTGTAATAGAAGTAAGAATGGACAAGATTAGTTATGCGCTCGGTCTGAGCATTGCCAATAACTTTAGAGCTACCGGTATAGAGACAGTCGATATGGACGAATTTGTACGTGCTATGAATGATGTGATGCACGGAAAACAGACTGCAATCACTTATGAAGAAGCACAACAGGTCCTGAATAGTTTTTTTGCTGCTTTGCAGGAGAGAGTAAAAGATCAGAATAAAGAGGCCGGAAAAGAGTTTCTTAAAATTAATGGAATGAAACGAGGTGTGACTACAACTGAGACAGGTCTGCAATATGAAATTCTGGTCAAAGGGGATGGTCCCAAACCGAAGCTCGAAGATACTGTGCGTTGCCACTATCATGGTACGCTAATCAATGGAGAGGTTTTTGACAGCTCTAAGCAAAGAGGAGAGCCAGCCGAATTCCCCCTCAAGGGGGTTATTTCAGGTTGGACTGAAGTCTTGCAGTTGATGCCTGTTGGCTCTACCTGGCGTGTCACTATCCCAAGTGAATTGGCGTATGGCGAGCGTGGAGCAGGATCCTCCATTGGTCCCAACTCAACTTTGATTTTTGATATTGAGCTGCAAGCAATTGTTTGAGCTAATTTTATGTAGAAAATAATTATTGACTGATAAATAAGGATTTATATGAAGCGAATTTGTTTCCTATTGGCTTGTTCTCTTTGTGTGAGTGCAGTCTGTATGGTGGCTTCTGCTGCCAATCCCAAGAAGAAAAAGAAAGATGCAATAGTCTTGAAGACGCAGATCGACTCTGTGGCTTATGCGATAGGGGCTTTGAATGGAGAGGGCTTTAGACGCAATCTTGAGGAATTCCCTGGAGATTCTCTCGATTTTGCTCTGGTGATGAAATCTTTTCAACAGGCTTTTGAGGGTAGTGATGTTCTGATTTCTCAAGAACAATCCAAGACATTGGTGTCGGACTACTTTCGTCGTATGCAGGAAGTAGAGGAGAAGGCTCATAAGGCAGAGAATGAGGCCTTTATGTCTGAATACAAGATGCAGGAAGGTGTGAAAACAACAGCCAGTGGATTGGCGTATAAGGTTATTTTTGAAGGGAATGGACAAAGACCGACAGTTCAGGATACTGTTGTTGTGCACTATGTGGGCAAGACAATCGATGGCAAAGAGTTCGATAGTTCTATTTCGAGAGGAGAGCCTGCTACTTTTGCCCTGCTTCAAGTGATCCCGGGTTGGACCGAGGGGCTTTGCCTGATGAGTCCGGGAGCTAAGTACGAGCTCGTGATTCCTCAAGAGTTGGGTTATGGTAGCAGAGGTGCCGGAGGTATGATTAAGCCTTATTCCACCCTCGTATTTGAAGTAGAGTTGTTGGAAGTGAAACCGTATGTGGAGCCAAAAGGCTTAGTGGAAGTATCGGCAGACAAAGACTGAATGTTGAGTTAAAGAGTAAACTTTTTGTTCCTCTTCAGATTTTGATATTAGGTTGCTCTTACTCCGAGAGAGAATGATAAGTAAATAGTATGAAATCAACTGATAAAAAGATTATGAAAAAAGTATTTGTTGCGGCTGCAGCCGGTTTGATGTTTATCGGTGTGGCTTGTAATCGTACAGTTACTCCAGAGGCACCCAAGACTGCCGAAGATAGTTTGTCTATGGCCTGGGGTGTATTTGATGGATCTCAATGGATGCAGAATCTTAAGATCTCTGCACAGCAGAAGCGTCCAATTGACTCTATGGCCTTTTTCAAAGGCTACGAAGAGGGGCTGAACGACACAACTCGTTTTTCTTATTTGGTGGGAGCCATCACTGGTGTGCAGAGGCGTATGTCTATAAAGAATGATACAATTGATTATGCGAAATTCTTGGCATCATTTCGTGCTGCACTCTTTTCCGATTCTACTAACGTGTTGATGACTCCAGAGGATGCTCTCTCTTATATTCGTGCCAATGAGGAGAAGAAGCAAGAGCGTGAGCTGCGTGCGCAGTATGGCAAGAATATCGATGCTGGGAAAGAATTTATCGCCAAATACTGCAAAGAGCATTCTGATTGCAAGAAAACCAATTCAGGATTGATCTACCGTGTGATTGCTGAAGGTACTGGCGATGCCATGCCGAAGGATGGTCAGGTTGTTAAGGTGAAGTATGTGGGAACAACCATAGATGGTAAGGAATTTGACAAGAATGAAGATGGAGCGGAATTTGGCTTGGGTCAGGTAATTCCAGGCTGGACAGAGATGCTCAAGCTGATGAAGAAGGGTCAAAAAGTGGAATGCGTAATTCCTCAAGAGCTGGCTTATGGCTCAAGAAGTGTTTATCTCATAGAGCCTTTCAGTACACTTGTTTTTACAGTGGAACTGCTTGACTTCAAAGATGCTGAATAAAGTCGCATAATAGGGTTTTCCCTTGGCTCCCAGTCAAGAGCCTCGGAGGAGAGTTCGTTCTCCTCTGAGGCTCTTTGTCTTTCCTTTTTGAGCTGGCTCGGAACCCTTTATGGACAAATGCTTACCTTTGCGCGGATTTTAATCTATGCGGATGCATATGTATGTAGAAGTTCTTAAGTCAAAAATTCACAGGGCTGTAGTTACCGAGGCTAATCTTTCTTATGTGGGAAGTATTACCATAGATCAGGACCTGATGGATGCGGCCCGCATTCTGCCGGGGGAGAAAGTGCAGATAGTAAATAATAACAATGGGGCCAGGCTGGAAACTTATGTGATTGCTGGTCCTCGGAGGAGTGGCGTGGTCTGTCTCAATGGAGCAGCTGCTCGCTTGGTACAGCCGGGTGATATTGTAATTATCATGGCTTATGCCTGGATGTCTCTGGAAGAAGCCAACGACTTTGAGGCTTCTGTGGTTTTCCCTATGCCGGGAAATAAACTTCCGCAGTAAGTGAGAGATATCCGAAGAGTTAGGTCTTTTTAGACCCTGTTGTAGAAAAATAAAATCTAACCAGTATACATTCCTATGTTTGAGAATCTAAGCGAAAGGTTGGAGCGGTCATTCAAGATCCTTAAGGGTCAAGGGCAGATTACAGAGCTTAACGTGGCCGAGACGCTCAAAGACGTACGCCGAGCTTTGCTCGATGCAGACGTCAATTATAATGTAGCCAAGAAGCTTACAGATGAGATAAAAGAAAAGGCCATTGGTCAGAATGTCCTTACATCTGTTCGTCCTAATGAGTTGATGGTCAAGATCGTGCGTGATGAGTTGGCTGTGCTCATGGGGGGTACAGCTGCGGAGTTTAAGCTCGAAGGGAAACCTGCTATCGTGTTGATGTCGGGTTTGCAAGGCTCTGGTAAGACAACTTTCTCCGGCAAGTTGGCTTCTATGCTTAAACATAAGCAGGGACGCTCTCCTCTTTTAGTTGCTTGTGACGTCTATCGTCCGGCTGCTATTGAGCAGCTTCATATTCTTGGCGAGCAGCTGTCTGTGCCTGTTTTTAGTCGCCCTGATAGCAAAGACCCCATAACAATAGCTCGAGACTCAGTTGTTGAGGCTGAGAAGTTGGGCTGTGATGTTGTGATTATAGACACAGCGGGTCGTTTGGCCATCGACGAGGAGATGATGCAGGAGATTGAAGCAATCAAGAAAGCGGTCAATCCCTCCGAGACGCTCTTTGTTGTCGATTCGATGACAGGTCAGGACGCCGTAAATACAGCTCGTGAGTTCAATGAGAGGTTGGATTTTGATGGAGTTGTCTTAACGAAACTCGATGGGGATACTCGGGGTGGTGCTGCCTTGTCTATTCGTAGAGTCGTCGACAAACCAATCAAGTTTGTCGGAACAGGAGAGAAGATGGATGCACTGGATGTCTTCCATCCTGATCGTATGGCAGACCGCATATTGGGCATGGGAGACATTGTCTCTTTGGTAGAGAGAGCTCAACAGCAGTATGACGAAGAAGAGGCTCGTAAGCTGGAAGCTAAAATCGCGAAGAACCAGTTCGATTTTAATGATTTTCTGGCTCAGATTCACCAGATCAAAAAGATGGGTAACCTCAAGGATCTTGTGAGTATGATTCCGGGGGTGGGCAAGCTTATCAAAGACATTGATATCAGTGACGATGCTTTCAAGGGTGTAGAGGCTATTATCTATTCTATGACTCCGGAAGAGCGAAAGCATCCTTCTTTGTTGGATGGACGCAGGCGGAAACGTTTGGCAGAAGGCAGTGGTACTTCCATACAGGAGGTGAATAGGCTAATTACCCAATTCGATCAAATGCGCAAGGTAATGCGGCAGATGTCCGGAGGGAAGGGAGCCAAGTTGGCCAAAATGGCAGCTGCCAAGCATCAGCGAGGTCGCAGATGAAGGATTAAGAGTCTCTATTCTATTTTCGGTTACATAGATTTTCCGCTTGTGAGTATCCGTGTGGATACACCTCAATCGGGGAGTCCTTTGGGTGGGGGTATTTGTTCGTTTGTGAAATATCACTACCTTTGCCAGCCGATAGTATGCGTTTTTGTGCATCGGTCGGTGCTGGTGTGTGCTGTCTAGTATAGAATTGGGAATTAGTATTGATAGTTAAATAGGAGTAAAGTAAGAAATGCCTACAATTCAACAGTTGGTTAGAAAAGGCCGTACTACTTTCGAAGAGAAAGGTAAGAGCCCTGCGCTCGAAGCCTGCCCACAGCGTCGAGGTGTGTGTGTGCGTGTGTACACAACTACCCCGAAGAAGCCAAATTCGGCTATGCGCAAGGTGGCTCGTGTGCGCCTGACAAACGGCAAAGAAGTAAACGTCTACATCCCGGGCGAAGGTCACAACTTGCAAGAGCACAGCATTGTGTTGGTGCGTGGAGGTCGTGTAAAAGACTTGCCAGGTGTGCGTTATCACATTGTTCGCGGGACTTTGGATACCGCAGGTGTGAACGGCCGTACGCAGCGCAGATCGAAGTATGGGGCTAAGCGTCCTAAGCCGGGAGCTGCTGCTAAGAAGTAAGAAAATCTGCAGTTTTCGCGGAGATTTTTTCGTCTTTCGGAGTCGTTGCTCCGAGCTGGAGGGGCTGAGAGAGGCCTCGAAGGAGATTGAAGGGGAACTTCGGTCTCCAGATTCCACTCTAAGGAAGTGGTAAGTATTTTAAGAACCAGTTTTGTGTTCATTGGACAAGCTATAAAACCGGTTGAGTAAATGCTCCGGCGGGAGTGTTGAAGACAAGTTAACAGGCAACCAATCGACAGAAACGATTTTTTTGTTAGTACAACAATGAGAAAAGCAAAACCCAAAAAGCGTCAGGTACTTCCTGATCCTGTATTTGGTGATGTAAAGGTGACTAAGTTTGTTAATCACCTGATGTATGACGGCAAGAAGAATATTGCTTTCGACATCTTTTACGGTGCGTTGGATATCGTAAGAGGTAAGCTGTCTAATGAGGAGAAGAGCCCGCTTGAGATCTGGAAAGCAGCTTTGGATAATATTACTCCTCAAGTGGAAGTGAAGTCCCGCCGTATAGGTGGTGCTACTTTCCAGGTTCCTACCGAGATTCGCTCAGAACGCAAAGAGTCGATCTCTATGAAAAACCTAATTCTTTATGCACGCAAGCGTGGTGGTAAAACCATGGCTGATAAGCTCGCTGCTGAGATTGTAGACGCTTTCAATAACCAAGGTGGTGCCTTCAAGCGCAAGGAAGATATTCACCGTATGGCCGAGGCTAACCGTGCATTTGCTCACTTCAGATTCTAAGTAAAGATTATGTCCGAAAAATCAGCATTAGACCTGACGCGTAATATCGGTATCATGGCTCACATTGATGCCGGTAAGACGACTACCAGTGAGCGTATTTTGTTTTATACGGGTTTGTCTCACAAGATAGGAGAGGTGCATGATGGTGCCGCTACTATGGACTGGATGGAGCAGGAACAGGAGAGGGGAATTACAATCACTTCTGCTGCAACTACTGCATTTTGGGAATATGACAGTAAGAAATACAAGATCAACTTGATTGATACTCCGGGGCACGTAGACTTCACTGTCGAGGTGGAGCGTTCTTTACGTATCTTGGACGGAGCTGTAGCTGCGTTTTGCGCTGTGGGAGGAGTAGAGCCACAGAGTGAGACAGTATGGCGTCAAGCTGATAAGTATAATGTGCCACGTATCGCCTACGTCAATAAGATGGACCGTTCTGGAGCTAACTTTTTTGAAGTAGAGCGTCAGATGCGTGAGATATTAGGAGCCCATCCATGTCCTATCCAGATCCCTATCGGAGCAGAAGACACCTTTAGAGGTGTTGTAGACCTCGTTCGGATGAAAGCCATTGTGTGGGACAATGAAGCCATGGGTGCTAAATATGATGTGATCGACATTCCAGCCGATTTGCAAGCCGAAGCTGATAGCTGGAGAGACAAGATGCTCGAGGCCTTGGCTGAGTGCGATGATGTCTTGATGGAGAAGTACTTTGATGATCCTTCTACAATCACTGAAGAAGAGATCCGTTCGGCTATTCGTAAGGGAACCCTCTCCATGCAGATCAACCCGATGTGTTGCGGATCATCCTTCAAAAATAAAGGAGTGCAAACCTTGCTCGATGCTGTTTGTGCATATTTGCCTAGCCCGGTAGACACGCCCACTATTGAGGGGCATGATGTGAATGATCCGGAGCAGCTGATCTCTCGTAAGACTTCTCCTGAAGAGCCTCTTACTGCTTTGGCATTTAAGATTGCTACAGACCCCTATGTAGGTCGTCTCTGTTTCTTCCGTGTATATTCGGGTGAACTGCAGGCTGGCTCTTATGTCTACAATGCCCGTTCTGGGAAAAAGGAGCGTATTTCACGTCTCTTCCAGATGCACTCGAACAAACAGAACCCGAAGGAGGCGATCGGTTGTGGAGACATTGGTGCTGGTGTTGGGTTTAAGGACATTCGTACTGGTGATACTCTCTGTGACGAAAACCATCCAATCTCTCTTGAATCCATGGACTTCCCCGATCCAGTGATCGGTATCGCTGTTGAGCCTAAGACTCAGAAAGACTTGGATCGTCTAGGTGTTGGTTTGTCTAAGCTGGCAGAGGAAGACCCGACTTTCCGTGTAGAGACAAACGAGGAAACGGGCCAAACTGTGATCAGCGGTATGGGAGAGTTACATTTGGAAATTATCATTGACCGCTTGCGTCGTGAGTTCAAAGTAGAGTGTAACCAGGGGCGTCCTCAAGTATCTTACAAGGAGGCTATCACTACGCCGGTTGAATTGCGTGAAACCTACAAAAAGCAGACCGGTGGTAGAGGTAAGTTTGCTGATATTATCGTTCGCGTAGAACCAGCTGATTCGGATTTCGAAGGTTCGTTGCAGTTTGTAGATGAGGTGAAAGGAGGTAACATCCCCAAGGAGTTTATCCCCTCAGTGCAGAAGGGCTTTGCTAAGGCTATGGAAAATGGCGTTTTGGCAGGCTATCCTTTGGACAAGCTCAAGGTAACTGTAATTGACGGCTCATTCCACCCGGTAGACTCAGATCAGCTTTCGTTTGAGATTTGTGCTATTCAGGCTTTTAAGAGTGCTTCTGAGAAGGCCGGTCCTGTGCTCCAAGAGCCCATCATGAAGATAGAGGTTGTAACTCCGGAAGAAAACATGGGTGATGTGATTGGAGACTTGAATAAGCGTCGTGGCCAGATCGAAGGGATGGAGAATAGTCGTACTGGCGCTCGCATCGTGAAGGCGAAAGCTCCTCTGGCAGAGATGTTTGGATATGTAACAGCCTTGCGTACCATTACTTCTGGCCGTGCCACTTCCACCATGTCTTTCTCTCACTATGCAGAAGTATCCAGCAACATTGCTCGAGACGTTCTTACAGAAGTGAACGGCCGGGTAGATCTGATCAAGTAAAATACATAATCGATAATAATGAGCCAAAAGATTAGAATTAAGCTGAAGTCTTACGATTATATGCTTGTAGATAAATCTGCAGAGAAGATCGTAAAGACTGTGAAGACGACCGGTGCCGTAGTTAGCGGTCCCATTCCTCTGCCCACTCATAAGAGGATCTTCACTGTGAATCGCTCTACATTTGTGAACAAGAAATCACGTGAGCAGTTTGAACTCTCTTCCTACAAGAGACTTATTGACATCTACAACGCTACAGCGAAGACGGTAGATGCGTTGATGAAGTTGGAGCTTCCTAGTGGAGTAGAGGTTGAAATCAAGGTTTGATCATAGGACAATCCTGTAAATAGTAAAAAGAAATGCCAGGTTTATTAGGAAAGAAAATCGGAATGACATCCGTTTTCAGTGCCGATGGAAAGAATCTTCCATGCACTGTTATCGAAGTAGGTCCTTGTGTGGTGACCCAAGTCAAAACCCTGGAGAAGGATGGCTACGAAGCTGTACAAATTGGCTTCATGGAAGCAAAGGAGAAAAATACCTCCAAGCCGATGGCCGGACATTTTCAGAAGGCTGGGACAACCCCCAAGAGACACTTGGCCGAGTTCAAAGATTTTGAGAATACACCCAATCTGGGAGATGTATTGGATGTGCAGTTCTTCGAAGGAACCAACTATGTGGATGTGATAGGGACTTCCAAAGGAAAGGGATTTCAGGGAGTTGTTAAGCGTCATGGTTTCGGTGGTGTAGGTCAGACAACTCATGGTCAGCACAACCGTTTGCGTGCCCCGGGTGCGATTGGTGCCTGTTCGTATCCTGCGAAAGTTTTCAAAGGGATGCGTATGGCCGGCCAGACCGGAAACCAGCGTGTGACGGTACAGAACCTCGAAGTGATTAAGATTATGCCCCAGCACAATTTACTGCTTGTAAAAGGTAGTGTGCCTGGAGCCAAAGGTTCAATCCTTCTAATCGAAAAGTAATGGAACTGAGTGTATATAATATCAAGGGTGAAGATACTGGTCGTAAGGTCGTTTTGGACGATTCTGTCTTTGCTATCGAACCCAATGACCATGCGATTTACCTCGCTGTAAGGCAGTACATGGCTAACCAACGTCAGGGTACTCATAAAGCCAAGGAACGCTCGGAGCTGTCCGGTAGCACGCGTAAATTGATTCGCCAGAAAGGTGGTGGTGGAGCTCGCAGGGGGGATATCAATTCTCCTCTCTTAGTGGGTGGTGCTCGTGTGTTTGGCCCCAGACCTCGTAGCTATGGCTTCAAACTGAACAAGAAGCTTAAGGCTCTTGCTCGGAAGTCAGCTCTTACTTATAAGGCTCGTAAGGGAGAGATCAAGGTAATTGAGAACATTGAGATGGAAGCCCCAAAAACCAGAGATTTTGTTTCTATCAACAAGGCTTTGGGTTTGGAGAATATGAAGACTCTGTATGTTTTTGATGAGATTGCGCAAACTGTCTATCTGTCGGCTCGCAATCTTCCTAGGACGGCTCTTATTCGTGCTTCTCAGTTGAATACATATGCTGTGTTGAACAATGCAGTGCTGGTGCTTACTGAACAGTCTGTAGACTTGCTCAATCAACAACTTAAGGCAAAAGGAGAATAAGCAATGGGAATCATCATTAAACCGATTATTAGTGAGAAAATGACTGCTATCACCGAGAAGATGCCCCAGAGGTATGCTTTTCGCGTTTCTCCTACAGCCAACAAGATTGAGATAGCAAAAGCCATAGAGGCAATGTACAATGTAAAGGTCGAGTCTGTCAATACCATGAGGTATACCGGCAAGTCCAAGAATCGCTATACTCGTAGTGGCCTTATAGAAGGGCGTGCAGCTTCTTTCAAGAAAGCTGTCGTGACACTGAAGGAAGGTGATGTAATCGACTTTTTCAGTAATATCTAAGCAAAGTAATGGGAACACGTAAATTGAAGCCCACTAGCCCGGGGCAAAGACATAAGATTATTGGAGCTTTCGATACAATCACTGCGTCGGCTCCAGAGAAGTCTCTTGTTGTTGGTCGGAGAAAATCCGGTGGCCGTAACAACACTGGTAAGATGACCATGCGTTACATTGGTGGAGGTCATAAGCAACGCTACCGTTTGATTGACTTTAAGAGAAGGAAAGATGGCATCCCTGCTACCGTCAAGACTATCGAATACGACCCTAACCGTTCTGCTCGTATTGCTCTGCTCTACTATGCAGATGGAGAAAAGTCCTATATCGTAGCTCCAGATGGTTTGGAAGTAGGCCAAACAGTGATGTCTGGGGAAATGGCTGCTCCAGAAATTGGTAACGCTCTCCCTCTAGCCAAAATCCCTGTAGGTACGATTATCCACAATATTGAACTCAGACCTCAACAGGGAGGTAAGCTCGTTCGTTCGGCTGGAACGTTTGCTCAGTTGACCTCTCGTGAAGAAAAGTATGTGGTGATTCGTATGCCGTCTGGTGAGACTCGCCGAATATTGTCGGCTTGTAAGGCTACTATCGGAGGAATAGGAAATAAGGATCATAGCCTTGAGTGTTCGGGTAAGGCTGGACGTACCCGTTGGCTTGGTCGCAGACCTCGTGTGCGTGGCGTGGCTATGAACCCTGTAGATCACCCTATGGGTGGTGGTGAAGGCCGTGCATCCGGAGGACATCCTCGCTCTCGTAAGGGCTTGTATGCAAAGGGTCTTAAGACTCGTGCTCCGAAGAAGCATTCGTCTAAGTATATCATCGAAAGGAGAAAGAAATAAAGTTTAAATCACACGAATTATGAGTCGTTCAATTAAGAAAGGCCCCTATATCAACCTGAAGCTGGAAAAGAAGGTTCTCGCTATGAACGAGAGCGGTAAGAAGGCCGTGGTTAAGACTTGGGCAAGAGCATCGATGATATCTCCAGACTTTGTAGGGCATACCATAGCGGTGCATAATGGAAATAAATTCATTCCTGTATTTGTAACGGAGAATATGGTTGGTCACAAGTTGGGTGAATTTGCTCCAACTCGTACTTTCCGAGGTCATGCTGGTAATAAGAAGAAATAATCTTTCGGTTGAGATTATTTGACAATAACTCAGGAAACTGATCAAAAAACAATTAGAACAATGGGTGCTAGAAAAAGAATATCAGCCGAAAGAAGAAGGGAAGCACTTCGTGCTGTGTCCTTTGCACAGCTCAGGAATGTGCCTACTTCTCCCCGTAAGATGCGCTATGTAGCAGATATGGTGCGAGGGATGGAAGTAGATAGAGCTTTGGGCGTGTTACGTTTTTCTCAAAAAGAAGCTGCAGCTCGTGTGGAAAAACTACTTCGTTCGGCTATTGCAAACTGGGAAGAAAAGAATCAGCGCAAGGCTGAGGCTGGGGAACTCTATGTTTCTCGTATAACTGTAGACGAAGGCATGATGCTTAAGCGTCTGAGACCGGCTCCTCAGGGTAGAGGATATCGTATTCGCAAAAGATCAAATCATGTGACTCTCTTTGTGGATGCTGTTAGTAACAACGAAACCAATAATTGATGTAGGATGGGACAGAAAACAAATCCAATTAGCAACCGCCTTGGTATCATTAGAGGATGGGATTCCAACTGGTTCGGTGGTCGCAATTATGGGGAAACATTGCTGGAGGATAGTAAGATACGTCGCTATCTGGATGCCCGTCTTGCAAAGGCCAGTGTGTCGAGAGTGGTTATTGAACGGGCCCTTAAGTTGGTTACCGTTACGATTTGCACTTCCAGACCAGGTCTGATTATTGGCAAGGGAGGTCAGGAGGTTGATAAGCTCAAAGAGGAGCTGAAGTCTCTTACAGACAAGAAAGATGTCCAGATCAATATTTTCGAAATACGGAAGCCTGAGCTCGACGCAAAGATCGTTGCGGATGGTATTGCTCGTCAGCTTGAAGGTAAAATTAACTACCGTAGGGCTATCAAGATGGCTATTGCTTCCTCTATGCGTATGGGAGCGGAAGGCATCAAGGTGCAGCTTTCTGGTAGATTGAATGGGGCAGAAATGGCTCGCTCAGAGATGTACAAAGAAGGACGTACCCCTCTGCATACTCTACGTGCGGACATTGATTATGCACAGGCTGAGGCCTTGACCAAGGTTGGCTTGATTGGTGTAAAGGTTTGGATTTGCAAGGGAGAGGTCTATGAGAAGCGCGATCTTGCCCCTTCATTTGCAGTTGCCAAGAATGCTGGTCGTCGTGATCCTTTGGGTCGTGGAGACCGGGAGCGTGGGGGCCGTCGTCGCGGTGGAGCCAGAAGAGGTAATCGCTAACATTTATAAGTAACTAAGGAAATGTTACAACCTAAGAAAACAAAATTCAGAAGAGCTCAAAAAGGGCGCATGAAAGGCAATGCTCAGCGTGGCAACCAGCTTGCTTTTGGCTCATTTGGGATCAAATCCCTGCAAAGTAAGTGGATTACAGGTCGCCAAATAGAGGCTGCTCGTATTGCTGTAACCAGATATATGCAACGTCAGGGTCAAGTGTGGGTTAGAATCTTCCCAGATAAGCCGATTACCAAGAAACCTGCTGAGGTGCGTATGGGTAAGGGGAAAGGTTCTCCGGAAGGTTTTGTGGCCCCTGTGACTCCTGGTCGCATGATTTTTGAGATTGAGGGTGTAAGCTATGAAGTGGCAAAGGAGGCTCTGCGCTTGGCTGCTCAGAAGTTGCCTGTGACTACTAAATTCGTAGTGCGCCGTGATTATGACTTTGCTAAATAAACAATACGTATAGGGTATATGAAAATTGCAGAAATCAAGGAACTGAGTACATCTGAATTGCAGGAGCGTTTGGCGGCTGTAAGTGCAGAGTACAACCAGATGCGTATTAATCATTCAGTCTCTCCGTTGGACAATCCTGCTCAATTGACCAAGTTGCGTCGCACGATAGCAAGGATGAAAACAGTTCTTACGGAACGTAATAACAACAACGACTGATTATAATGGATAGAAATCTCAGAAAAGAACGTATGGGTGTGGTGTCCAGTAATCTTATGGACAAGACAGTCACTGTTTCGGTGAAATGGAAGGAAAAACACCCGATATATGGTAAGTTTGTCAATAAGACGAAGAAGTACCATGCTCATGATGAGAAAAATGAGTGTAATATAGGCGATACCGTACGCATTATGGAAACTCGCCCTCTCAGTCGCTCAAAGCGTTGGAGAGTAATAGAAATAGTTGAAAGGGCTAAATAATGATACAGCAGGAATCTCGTCTTTCCGTAGCAGATAATAGTGGAGCTCGTGAGGTGTTGTGTATCCGCGTTTTAGGAGGTACACGTCGTCGTTATGCCTCTGTGGGTGATATCATTGTCGTTTCCGTAAAGAGTGTAATACCTTCCAGTGATGTGAAGAAGGGGGCGGTGTCTAAGGCTATCATTGTACGTACAAAGAAGGAGGTGCGTCGTCCTGATGGCTCTTACATCCGTTTCGATGATAATGCTTGTGTGTTGCTGAACAATGCCGGAGATATGAGAGGTAGCCGTATTTTTGGTCCTGTAGCTCGCGAGCTTCGTGCCAAGAATATGAAAATTGTATCTCTTGCTCCTGAAGTTCTTTAACCATCTCAAATCGACAACAGTAAAATGAGTAAGTTACATATAAAGAAGGGCGATACTGTGATGGTAAATGCCGGCGAAGACAAGGGCAAGACCGGACGTGTCTTGCAGGTCTTAGTTGACAAGAATAGAGCCATCGTGGAAGGCTTGAATATCATTTCGAAGCATGCAAAGCCCTCTGCAAGCAATCCTCAAGGAGGAATAGAGAAGAAGGAAGCACCTATACATCTCTCAAATTTGAATGTCGTTGATCCTAAGTCTGGAAAGGGAACTAGGATTGGTCGGAGAGTCGGTGCTAATGGAAGATTAGTACGTTATTCCAAAAAATCTGGGGAGGAGATTAAGTGATGAGCCAAGTGATGACAGCAAATCTCAAGAAAGAATACGACGAGCGAATAATTCCGGCTCTTCAGAAGCAGTTTGGTTACTCTTCTGTGATGCAGGTACCTGTACTCAAGAAGATTGTTATCAATCAGGGTTTGGGTATGGCGACTGCGGATAAGAAGATTATTGATGTCGCTATCAATGAACTCACAGCTATTACTGGTCAGAAGGCAGTTGCTACATTCTCCAAGAAGGATATTTCCAACTTCAAACTCAGAAAGCGTATGCCGATTGGTGTCATGGTTACCCTTCGACGCGAGCAGATGTATGAGTTTCTGGAGCGCTTGATTCGTGTAGCTTTGCCTCGTATTCGCGACTTCAAGGGCATCGAAAGTAAGTTTGATGGCCGTGGTAATTATACTTTGGGGATCGAGGAGCAAATCATATTTCCTGAGATAAATCTTGACTCGGTGACCAAGATATTAGGAATGAATATTACCTTTGTAACCTCTGCGCTTACAGATGAGGAAGGCTATGCTCTTTTGAAAGAGTTTGGTCTGCCTTTCAAGAATGCGAAAAAAGAAAATTGATATGGCAAAAGAATCAATGAAGGCTCGGGAAGTAAAGCGAGCCAAACTCGTAGAAAAGTATGCCGAGAAGCGTAAGCGTCTTAAGGCGGAAGGTCTCTACGAGGAACTTCAGTCGCTTCCTCGTAACGCTTCCCCCGTCCGTCTCCATAATCGTTGTTCTATGACAGGTCGTCCCAAAGGCTATATGAGACAGTTTGGTATTTCTCGTATACAGTTTAGGGAAATGGCCTCGAAGGGACTCATCCCGGGGGTCAAGAAAGCAAGTTGGTAAGCTATAGATTGACTTTTCTCTTGCTCGTTTTGGCTTGGGAGGTGCTGCACTTGTATCGATGTCGATTTTGTGCAGGGTTTGCCAAGCTGAAATGGGCCTATGTTAAATATTGTCTGGCTTAGAACAGATCAATTTAATCAATAACAAAATGACAGATCCTATTGCAGATTATTTGACGCGGTTGCGGAACGCTATCGGAGCTAAGCATCGGGTAGTAGAGATACCTGCGTCCAATCTAAAGAAAGAGATCACTAAGATTCTCTTCGAAAAAGGGTACATCTTGAACTATAAGTTCGAGGAAGGAGATGCCCCTCAGGGAACAATTAAGGTTGCTCTCAAGTATGACCTTAAGAACAAATCAAATGCGATCAAGTGTCTTAAACGAGTTTCTCGACCGGGCTTGCGTCGTTATGTTGGCTACAGAGAGATGCCTCGAGTTCTTAATGGCTTGGGTATCGCTATCCTTTCAACGAGTAAGGGTGTGATGACTGACAAGGAGGCCAATGACCTCAAGGTTGGTGGTGAGGTGTTGTGTTATATTTATTGATGAAGGAGTAAGCTTATGTCTAGAATAGGAAAAATGCCCATAGCCATACCAGCGGGAGTGACGGTTTCTCTAGTAGATGAAGTCGTGACAGTAAAAGGTCCCAAAGGAGAGCTTTCTCAGAAGATAGACCCTCGTATTACCATGGAGATTGAGGATGATCACATATTGTTTTCACGTCATAGTGAAGAGAGAGAGGATCGCTCATTGCATGGCTTGTATAGATCTCTGGTTAATAATATGGTCGTAGGTGTAAGTCAGGGGTACAGCCGTACACTGGAATTGGTGGGTGTTGGTTACCGTGCCGCCAATAACGGACAGATCTTAGAGTTGTCTTTGGGATTTACCCATGCGATTTATTTCCAATTGCCAGCAGAAGTTAAAGTAGAGGCAAAGACTGAACGAAACAAAAACCCTCTCATCACTCTTGAATGTGCAGATAAGCAGCTTCTCGGCCAAATTTGTAATAAGATTCGATCTTTCCGTAAGCCGGAGCCATATAAGGGCAAGGGCGTGAAGTTTGTTGGTGAAGAAATTCGTCGCAAATCAGGAAAAGTCGCTGGTAAGTAACACCCAAAAAGGACTGAGATCATGATAACAAAACAAGCTAGAAGACTCAAAATAAAAACTCGTATTCGCAGCAGGATCAGTGGAACTGCAGAGTGCCCGCGTTTGTGTGTGTTTAGGAGTAATAAGCAGATTTATGCCCAAGTGATAGATGACGAGAGTGGTCGTACTCTTGCCGCAGCTTCATCCTTGAAGATGGATTTTCAGGGTACAAAGAAGGAAATAGCAGCCAAAGTTGGAGAAAGCATCGCTCGCAATGCTCAAGAAGCCGGGATTACGAGAGTTGTATTTGATCGTAGTGGCTATCTGTTTCACGGTAGAATTAAAGAACTGGCCGATGCCGCAAGAAGTGCAGGTCTCAAATTTTGACGGAAGAAATGGCAGGAATAATGAATCGTGTTAAATCAACGAATGATTTAGAGCTTAAGGAAAGATTAGTCGCTATTAACCGTGTGACGAAAGTTACAAAAGGGGGGCGTACCTTTACTTTCGCTGCTATTGTGGTTGTGGGCAATGAAGATGGTGTGATTGGTTTTGGACTTGGAAAAGCAGGTGAAGTTGCTGCTGCGATAGCCAAAGGAACAGAGGCCGCCAAGAAGAATCTTATACGTGTGCCCGTGCACAATGGTACTATCCCCCACGAACAGAGTGCTGCATTCGGAGGAGCCAAGGTTCTGCTCAAGCCAGCCAGTGCTGGTACCGGAGTGAAGGCTGGAGGTGCTATGCGTGCTGTGTTGGAGAGTGTGGGCATTAAGGATGTGCTTGCAAAAAGCAAAGGCTCTTCCAATCCTCACAACTTAGTGAAAGCGACTATTGAGGCCTTGTCTGAAATGCGCAGTCCTCTTATGGTGGCTCAGTCGAGGGGAATCTCTGTGGAAAAAGTCTTTAAGGGATAAAAACAACTTAATGAAGATTTTGTGATGGATAAGAAAATCAAAATCCAACAGGTGCGTAGCCGTATTGGTATGCCCAGTTGCCAAAAAAGGACTTTGGATGCATTGGGACTTCGCAAGAATAATCAGATTGTGGAGCACTCTGCAACGTCACAGATCCTTGGAATGGTAGAAAAGGTGAGGCACTTAGTGCGTATAGTAGAATAAGTCGTTTATTATAAAACAGATAAACATGGATCTATCCAGTTTGAAGCCTGCTGAAGGCTCTGTGAAATCACGCAAGCGTATCGGTCGTGGACCTGGTTCTGGACTGGGAGGCACTTCTACGCGTGGCCATAAGGGAGCTAAGAGTCGCTCCGGATACAAGAAAAAACTCGGTTTTGAGGGAGGGCAGATGCCAATTCAGCGTCGTTTACCTAAGTTCGGATTCAAGAATATTAATCGTGTAGAATACCAAGCTGTCAACCTTTCTAGCTTGCAGGATCTGGCTCAGCTTCGCAATCTCCAGAGCATCACGATCGAAGATATTAAATCTGCCGGTCTGGCCGGAAAGAATGATTTAATCAAGATCTTGGCTAAGGGAGAGATTTCGATCAAACTCGAAGTTCAAGCGAATGCTTTCAGCAAGAAAGCAGAAGAGGCCATTGTAGCAGCCGGGGGTTCTGTTGTAAAATGCTAAGGTATGCGAGTTTTTGAGACAGTAAGAAACATATGGAAGATTGAGGATCTGCGTAAGCGAATCCTCATCACCATATTGTTTGTTCTGGTGTATCGTTTGGGTTCCTTCGTGGTGATACCGGGTATTAATCCTGCTGACTTAGGTGCTCTTCAGAACCAGACTGCCGAGGGGCTTTTGGCGCTCCTCGATATGTTCTCAGGGGGGGCATTCTCCAATGCTTCTATATTCGCATTGGGGATTATGCCTTATATCTCTGCTTCTATTGTGATGCAGTTGGCTGCTATTGCTGTACCTTCCATGCAGAAGTTGCAACGTGAGGGAGAGAGCGGTCGCCGTAAGATTAATCAATGGACACGATATCTTACTGTGCTAATCCTTCTGATGCAGGCCCCAACTTATTTGATTAACCTGAATGTGCAGCTGAGCTCTGTGGGGGCGTCTCTGCCTGCTGGACTTTGGTTCCAGATCTATGCGACTATTATTCTTGCAGCAGGTAGTATGTTTGTCTTGTGGCTTGGTGAGCGCATCACTGATAAGGGGATAGGGAATGGTATTTCTTTCATTATTCTTGTCGGGATCATAGCTCGTTTGCCTCACGCTCTATTAGCTGAATTCACTTCTCGTTTGGGAAGTGCTGCTGGAGGGTTGGTTGCATTTTTGTTCGAAATTGTATTCCTTTTGTTTGTCATTGCAGGAGCAATCTTGCTTGTACAAGGGACTCGGAAGGTCCCTGTGCAGTATGCCAAAAGGGTGATTGGTAACAAACAGTATGGAGGGGCTCGCCAGTATATACCGTTGAAGGTAAATGCAGCTAATGTGATGCCAATCATTTTTGCTCAGGCTATCATGTTTATCCCCATCTCTATCATGGGGTTTGCAAAAGCGGAGGGAGGTTCTTTCATGCAGGCCTTTATGGATAATACAGGGTTCTGGTACAACTTTGTATTTGCTCTGTTGATTATTCTCTTTACCTACTTCTACACAGCTATCACAATCAATCCAACACAAATGGCGGATGATTTGAAGCGTAACAATGGTTTTGTTCCTGGAGTGAAACCTGGTAAGCCTACAAAGGATTACTTGGATGCGATCATGGACAGAATAACCTTGCCTGGTGCTCTGTTCTTAGCAGTTGTGGCTATTCTTCCTGCTTTTGCCGAGATCCTGGGAGTTAGTGGAGGTTTTGCTCAATTCTTTGGAGGTACATCTTTGCTAATTCTTGTAGGGGTTGTTTTGGATACACTTCAGCAGATAGAGAGTCACTTGCTTATGCGCCATTATGATGGTTTGCTTAAGACAGGTCGAATTAAAGGTCGTACAGGAACTGTTTCCGCCTACTAAAAACAAAGAATCTCCGATTTTCGATGATTTATCTCAAGACAGAGGAGGAAATAGAGCTGATGTTTGCAGCTAACCAGCTTGTAGGGATGACCCTTGCTGAAGTTGCTAAGCATATAGCACCTGGAGTTAGCACTAAGCATTTGGATGAGATTGCTCATGATTTCATCTGTGACCATGGTGCTGCTCCCGCTTTCCTTGGTTATGGAGGATTCCCAGCCTCTTTGTGTACCTCAGTGAATGATCATGTGGTGCATGGTATACCCTCCGAAAAGAAGATCCTCAAAGAGGGTGATATCATTTCAGTTGATTGTGGCACAAAACTTAATGGTTTTACAGGAGACTCTGCATACACTTTTGCTGTTGGGGAAATCTCTCCAGAGGTGCATTCTCTGCTTATTGCAACTAAAGAGTCTCTCTTTAAGGGGATCGAGCAGGCTATTGCAGGGAAGAGGGTAGGTGATATAGGCCATGCTGTTGAGAGCTATTGTACATCACGAGGTTATGGTGTAGTGCGAGAGCTTGAGGGGCATGGTATTGGTCGCAAGATGCATGAGGCTCCGGGAGTCCCCAATTATGGAGCTCCTCATCGCGGGCCACTGCTTCGTGGTGGTATGTGTATCTGTATAGAACCAATGATTACCCTTGGAGCTCGGAATGTGATTTTTGAGAAAGATGGTTGGACTGTTCGCACTCGCGACCATAGACCTGCAGCTCATTTTGAGCATTGTATTGCTATAACAGAAGGTATGCCTCGTATACTTTCGTCTTTTGATTTCATCAAAGAAGTATTAGGAGAAAAAGAATTCTAGAGTATGTCTAAACAGCCCGCA
Source organism: Porphyromonas crevioricanis (assembly GCF_900476255.1). Lineage (NCBI taxonomy): Bacteria > Pseudomonadati > Bacteroidota > Bacteroidia > Bacteroidales > Porphyromonadaceae > Porphyromonas > Porphyromonas crevioricanis. The sequence continues at coordinate 382,022 of NZ_LS483447.1, read as the reverse complement.
ATAGAACAAGACGGTATTATTCTCGAAGCTCTGTCTAATGCCATGTTTAAGGTTCAACTGGAAAATGGACATGAAATAACAGCACATATTTCTGGCAAGATGCGTATGCATTATATCAAGATATTGCCAGGAGACAGGGTGAAAGTGGAGATGAGTCCGTATGACTTGTCCAAGGGCCGTATCTCGTTCAGGTACAAGTAAAAGTTACAACACAATATGAAAGTAAGAGCATCAATAAAGAAACGTTCGGACGACTGTAAGATCGTTCGTCGCAAGGGGCGTTTGTATGTAATTAACAAGAAGAATCCCAAGTTTAAGCAACGTCAGGGATGAGTACGTCCTTTCGGGGTAATAATAATCTCAAAACTAACATATGGCTATAAGAATTGTTGGCGTTGATTTGCCACAAAACAAAAGAGGGGCTATTGCCCTAACCTACATTTATGGTATTGGAAGAAGCAGTGCTGCCAAAATCCTTTCCAAAGCCGGTGTAGATGAGAACATCAAGGTCCAGGATTGGACAGACGACCAAGCAGCTGCCATTCGAGAGGTAATAGGTGCGGAATACAAGGTTGAAGGAGATTTGAGATCTGAGGTTCAGATGAATATCAAACGCCTGATGGATATTGGGTGCTACCGTGGAATACGCCATCGTATAGGTTTGCCTCTGCGTGGTCAGAGCACAAAGAATAATGCCCGTACACGAAAGGGGAAGAAGAAGACAGTTGCAAACAAGAAGAAAGCTACCAAATAAATAGGTTGATATGGCTAAAAAAACAGTCGCGAAAAAGAGAACCGTCAAAGTTGATGCTATGGGGCAGGCCCACATCAGTTCTTCTTTTAACAACATCATCATCTCTATTGCCAACAGCGAAGGTCAGGTAATTAGCTGGTCTTCAGCCGGTAAAATGGGTTTTCGTTCTTCCAAGAAGAACACACCCTATGCTGCTCAGATGGCTGCCCAAGATTGCGGCAAGATTGCCTATGATTTAGGGATGAGAAAGGTGAAGGTTTTTGTGAAGGGACCAGGTAATGGTCGCGAGTCTGCTATTCGTACTTTGCATGGTCTTGGTATTGAAGTAGTAGAGATTGTGGATGTGACTCCTATGCCCCACAATGGATGCAGACCTCCGAAGCGTAGAAGAGTTTGATCTGGGTACTGAGCACATTTGATAATAACATTTACTGAGCATTGTGTTGAGTTTAAGTAAACTCTGTGAGGAAAAGACGCAAGGGTGGAAAAACTATTTGCCTCTCCAGAAAATTAGTCGAGTGAAAAAGATTGTCTAAGCCAGCAATACTTATACCATCTCTCAATATTTTAGTCAATCGCGGCTGCACACAGACTGTTTGGGTTAGGCATAGACCAAGTCCTCCTATCATGGAAAGTAGAAGAAAGACATTGACTCTGACACTGCTCTATAATACAAGAAAATAATGGCAAGATATACAGGACCTAAAAGTAAGATTGCACGTAAGTTTGGTGCTCCTATTTTCGGACCGGATCAGGTTCTTTCTAAGAAGAATTATCCTCCCGGACAACACGGGAACAATCGTCGCCGTAAGACGAGTGAATATGGTCTGCAGTTGCGTGAAAAGCAAAAGGCTAAGTACACATATGGTGTATTGGAACGCCAGTTCCGCAACATGTTTAAGAAGGCTCAGCGTAGTAAGGGGGTAACAGGTGAGGTGTTGCTTCAATTGTTGGAACAACGCTTGGACAATGTCGTCTATCGTTTGGGGATTGCACCCACCAGAGCTGCAGCTCGTCAATTGGTGACTCACCGCCATGTAATTTTAGATGGTCGTGTGATGAATATCCCTTCTCACTTTGTTCAACCAGGTCAAGTTGTTGGAGTTCGAGAGAAGTCTAAGAGCTTGGAAGTGGTAGTTGATGCCCTTGCTGGATTCAATCACAGCAAGTATCCTTGGTTGGAGTGGGACGAATCTAGCAAGAGTGGCAAGATGTTGCACATCCCCGAGCGCGCAGATATTCCTGAAGAGATTCGTGAACAGCTCATCGTAGAATTGTATTCTAAATAATCCATAGTACCATGGCAATATTAGCATTTCAAAAACCCGACAGTGTATTGATGATGGAGGCTTCGGACTCCTTCGCGAAGTTTGAGTTCCGACCATTAGAGCCCGGCTATGGCATTACTATTGGTAATGCTCTTCGGCGCATATTATTGTCCTCCTTGGAAGGCTTTGCTATTACATCGATCAAGATAGAGGGGGTAGATCATGAATTTGCTACTATTCCGGGTGTATTGGAGGACGTCACCAATATTATTCTTAAGCTTAAGCAAGTTCGTTTCAAACAGCTACAACCGGATGTTTCCGAGGAAACCATTCGTCTTCAGATAGAGAAGAAGGTGGTTTTCAAGGCTGGGGATATGAATGAGCAACTTACCGGATTTACTGTGTTGAATCCTTCCCTTGAGGTTTGTCATCTAGATCCATCAGCTTCTATGCAGATAGAGTTGACAATTAAGAAGGGACGGGGCTATCAGTCTGCTGATGAAAATCGATCTGATTCAGATGAAATCCACACGATTGCAATTGACTCTATCTATACGCCTATCCGCAATGTGAAGTGCGTGGTGGAGAATTTCCGTGTGGAGCAGAAAACGGACTTTGAGAAGCTCTTGTTGGAGGTAAGTACAGACGGTAGTATTCACCCGAGAGAGGCTCTCAGCCAAGCTGCCGGGATTTTGATCGAGCATTTTGCTCTCTTCGCTGAGAATAATTTCTCTGTAGTCGAAGAAGCACAGGTTAGTGAAGAAGCTGTTGAGTTGAGCGAAGAGGATATGGAGATGCAAGAGATTTTAAATCGACCACTTACCGAGTTTGACCTCTCTGTTCGTGCCTTGAATTGTCTTCGAGCAGCAGATGTAGATACTATGGGTGATCTGGTGAAATGTACGAAGGCAGATCTGCTCAAGGTTAGAAATTTTGGTCGTAAATCTCTGACTGAGCTTGAAGAACTTTTCGAGAAGTGCAATCTCTCTTTTGGGATGGACGTTAGCAAATATAAGTTAGACAAAGAATAAACCCTCAAAACAATGAGACACAATAAGAAAGTACCTCACTTGGGTCGTACTAAGAGCCACCGCGAAGCTATGCTTTCAAACATGGCCACCTCATTGATCATGCATAAGCGCATTTTCACTACAGTGGCTAAGGCTAAGGCCCTTCGGGTATATGTAGAGCCGATTATTACAAAATCGAAGACAGACTCTACTCATTCTCGTCGTATGGCATTTGCCTTGTTGAGAAATAAGTATGCAGTGAAGGAGCTCTTTGGAGATATTTCTCAGAAAGTGGCTGATCGTCCTGGAGGATATACTCGTATTATCAAGACCGGTTATCGTTTGGGTGATGCTGCGGCCATGTGCTTTATCGAGCTTGTGGATTATAATGCACACATGGCTAAAGAAGGAGCTGATGCCAGCAAGCCAGCGGCTAAGCGCACACGTCGCTCTCGTGCGAAGAAAGCCGAGGCTCCTGTTGCTGAGAAACAGGAAACTTCAACAGAAGAGTAACAAAGAGATACAACAGAGAAGAACTACTTCGTTGAACAAAGGGAAATTCTCTGTTGCACTTGAAGATTTGAATAGAGAAGAGGGTTGCAGGATAGTTGTCTTGCAACCCTTTTTCTATTTTTTGTGCTGAGTTCTAGAATAGTGACGTGTATCGAAAATTATTGAAGTCCAATAAAAGTTTTGGAGACCTTAAATAGTTTGCAATCTCAGTGGCAGGTAGTTAAAAGAGGACTTTTTTCGCAGTAAGTCTCTCTTGTTCATGTTGGGATCAACTGTCTGATAAGGAACCTTGCAAGCTCAAGCTAAAATAGAGAAATCATAAACTCTTTATTATCCTTCGAGATTGATACTTATATAAGTATCCCATTATCCTCTTTTTGAAAGATTGAAGGATTGGCTATCTGATAAAACGAGATGCAAATTGAGAGTCTTGCACGAGATTCTTTCTCTTGCATGCTCAGAGCCTAAACAGACTAAGTAAAAAAGCAGCAAATAGAGGGTGTTGAATGATGTTGGAATATGGGATCAGTTGTATTGGAGATCTACGGAGACTATTCTATCGATACGTCGGTTCGATCTTAGGAAATACATAGCAGAGACAACAAGTAGCTGTAATTCTAGACCTTCTATGATCCTTGGGATAGAAGGGGGGCGGAAGTTTAAGTCTTTGAACCTCAAAGAGGGATAAAAAGCCTTCTGAAAGCCGTATAAATGCCGGAAAACGCGTGTAAATAGACTTTATATATTTCCTTTATATCGAACTCACGCTATTGATATATTAGTATAGAGCCAATTAGGCATAAAGCCGTTAGCAAAAGGCTTATCTTTGCACAGATTAGACATTCAGTAATAAGCATATGGGATTGTTTGGCTTTTTCAATAAAAAGAAAAAGGAAACCCTCGATGAGGGCTTAAGTAAGACCAAGACTTCTGTATTTGGTCAGATTGGTCGTGCTATTATAGGAAAGAGTACGGTAGATGATGAAGTGCTTGATAATCTGGAGGATATACTCATCACTTCCGATGTTGGTGTAGATACGACTCTGACTATCATCAAAAGAATTGAAGAGCGAGTGAAACGAGACAAGTATGTCTCTACTTCGGAGCTTACCGGCATTTTACGAGAGGAAATTGCAGCGCTGCTTAGTGAAAACGGTACAATCGATGGAGATCGATTTGAGCTACCAACTCAATCTCGCCCCTATGTGATTATGGTCGTAGGAGTAAATGGTGTAGGTAAAACGACAACCATAGGCAAGTTGGCTTATCAATTCAAATCACAGGGAAAGAAAGTTGTATTGGGGGCCGCCGATACGTTCCGAGCTGCTGCTGTGGAGCAATTGCAAATATGGGCGGATCGTTGTGATGTCCCGATCGTGAAACAACAGATGGGATCGGATCCCGCTTCTGTGGCCTTCGACACACTCAGCAGTGCCGTTTCCAACAACGCTGATGTGGTGTTGATAGATACAGCTGGACGTTTGCACAATAAGGTTGGTCTGATGCAGGAGTTGAGCAAAATTCGTCGTGTAATGCAGAAAGTCATCCCAGATGCTCCTCATGAGTGTCTGTTAGTTCTCGATGGCTCTACAGGGCAGAATGCCTTTGAGCAGGCCCGGCAATTCAGCATTGCCACCGAGGTCAATGCTTTGGCCGTAACCAAACTTGATGGGACAGCCAAAGGAGGAGTGGTAATAGGTATATCCAACGAATTTAAGATACCGGTAAAATACATCGGTCTGGGTGAAGGGATAGAGGATTTGCAAGTATTCCGCAAACGTGAGTTTGTCGATTCTCTCTTTGGCGAATGAAGCGAAACAAAGTAGACGTAATCACCCTCGGATGCTCCAAAAATTTGATCGATTCAGAGCGTCTGATGCGCCAGTTTGCATTGAATGGTTATCGTGTGTCTCACGATACGGCACAGCCTGATGGAGAAATTGTTGTGATCAACACTTGTGGTTTCATCGATGCTGCCAAGGAAGAATCCATTGAGACGATTCTCACGGTTTTGGATCTGAAGAAGCGAGGTCGTGTCGGAGCAGTCTATGTAATGGGATGTCTGAGCGAACGCTACCGTGATGAATTGGGGCAAGAGCTAGATGGCGTAGATCGCTGGTATGGGAAATTCGATTGGCCTCAGCTACTCAGAGACATAGGGAAGGCCTATTACGATAGAGAGGCAACTACCCGTATGCTTACAACGCCGTCTCACTATGCCTACTTGAAAATTGCCGAAGGTTGCGATCGCAGTTGTTCCTACTGTATCATCCCAAAAATCACAGGAAGGTATCGTTCTCGCCCCATGCAGGAGATTTTGCAAGAGGCCGAAAGACTGTCGTTAGCCGGAGTGAAAGAGCTACAACTGATAGCCCAAGACCTCACCTATTACGGAATGGATTTGGATGGACATCGAGCCTTACTCCCCGAATTGCTAAGGCAACTTGTATGCATAGATGAAATCGAGTGGATCCGCCTACACTATGCTTACCCACACCACTTCCCATATGAGTTATTGGACGTCATTCGGGAAGAACCCAAGATTTGCAACTATCTGGATATAGCCTTGCAACACATCAGCGATAGAATGCTCAAACAGATGCGCCGAAATATCTCTTCCGCTGACACTTATAACTTGCTCCGAAAAATAAGAGCAGAGGTGCCAGGCATTCATCTGCGTACAACACTTATGGTTGGACACCCGGGTGAAACGGAAGAAGATTTCCAAGAATTGCTGCAATTTGTTCGTGACATTCGTTTCGAACGCATGGGAGCCTTTGTCTACTCGCACGAAGAGGGCACTTGGTGCGATCAACACTATCAGGATGACGTCCCCAACGAAGTTAAGATAGACCGTCTCGACAGGCTTATGGCTCTGCAAGAGGAGATTTCCCTCCCCATCCAGCGTTCTAAAATCGATACCTCTCTGAAAGTCATAGTCGATCGCAAAGAAGATGGCTATGCAGTGGGGCGCAGTCAATACGATTCTCCGGATGTAGATCCCGAGGTTTGGATCACTGAATATCCGGGAAAAAATCTTGAGATAGGGCAGTTTGTTACCGTTTCTGTGACCGATGCGACAGCCTTTGAGTTGTATGCAGAACCTATAGAATAGACTCCTCATATACGTGTAGCATTTTGGAGAGCAATAGCCTACAACACGAGCTTTGGCTCAATCGTCTTTCTGCAGCATCATATCTGCCGGTATCGCACTCGGAGCTGCTGATATCTTGTCTGTGCGAACAGCTGAAAGTCCGGTTGGAGAGAGGTGAATCCATTAGACAACAAGGACTGGGATACTGGGAGAGCGAGACAAAGGGAGAGTTTGTTGCACTGCTACCCGATGGCAAAAGAATATTGCTTCCCCCCCGTGTTCATCTGCGTCTCTGCTCAAAGCCGAGCAAAAGGCTCTGTCCTGATGAGCAACTCGTGCGAGCCTTGAGTGAGACTTCGGGCTTGCTCCTTGATGTTTGCCAACGCTGGTGGAATATTTTGGGAGAGTTGCTTCTTCGAGATTTAGAGCTGGAGAGAGTTGTTGTTTGGCCCGAAATAGGACTCTTCAGGGCACAAGAGGGAGAGATTTGTTTTGAGCCACAGGGGGAGGTATGTGAGTATTTAGATCGGGCTTTCTCTGTATTTATCCCTGTCGAGCTGCATGAAAAGGCGGAGTTGGATGACACACCCTCTTTGCCATTCGAAAGTATAGAAGAAGCTCTGCAGCGTTGTTCTCTTCTGCGAAGAGAGGACGAGAAAGAGGAGTATTCCATTGATGAAAGCTCCCGGGAGATACCCTTCGATAATTCTCCTGAGCAGCAGCCAGAAGAGAGAAAGATAGCCTTGCCACACACTGAAGTACAAATGGAAGAAGAAGAGGTATTTACACATCCGGAGGAGCCGGAAAGAGAAACGCCACCCACTGACTCTATCGAGCATCCTCGGAAAGGAAGTAACCTTGTGAAAAGTCAATGGGTATGGATTGCCTTGGTTCTTCTTTTAATTCTGTTGTTGCTTTCTGCCCTTTTTCTTTTCACTTCTCAAGGAGAAAAGAAAAAGGGCGAAAACCTCCCCAACCAATCTATCATACCACAAGAAAAATCGAGGAAAACAACCTCAACCGATACGGTTGCCATGCTTGCCGCTAACCAGAATCTAAAACCGGACAGTGATACAATGAAATCGGCTTCTCTTGCTAATGGAGAGACCAAAGAATCTACCATATCGACTTCCTCGACCACTTCCAATATCATAGAGACTTCTCAGTCAACGGAAAGGCATACAGAAAATGCGCATTGGGTGCGTATCCAGCCGGGAGAACGCCTCAATCAGATCGCCCTTCGAGAGTATGGAGACAAGGCTTTTTGGGTGTATATTTACCGGGCCAATAAAAATCGCATATCCAACCCTGACAGAGTACCATCGGGCTTGAATATCCGTTTACCTCGTATAGGGGAGTATGGTCTTACCCGCACGGACAGCGTGGGCGTCTGGCAAGCTCGCCGAGCCGAACAGGAATGGAATTTGAAGAAAACAAAACAAGAATAACGCATGAATGCAGCGGTAGATATAAAAGCAATTACTGCTCTGATAGAGAAGCATAGTCCAATCGTAGACAACCTGCGCAGGGGAATGCAGCAAAATATTGTAGGGCAGAGTCATCTGATTGATTCTCTATTGGTAGGTCTTCTGGCCGATGGCCATATTTTGCTTGAGGGAGTACCCGGTTTGGCCAAGACTTTGGCGATCAAAACTCTTAGCTCTCTGGTACAAGCCGATTACAAACGCATACAGTTCACACCGGACCTGTTGCCTGCCGACCTCATCGGTACCATGGTGTATAGCCAACGCAATGAGGAGTTTCAGGTCAAGCAAGGACCCATATTCAGCAATTTTGTGTTGGCAGATGAGATCAATCGAGCACCTGCCAAAGTACAGAGTGCTCTGCTCGAAGCCATGCAGGAAAGACAGGTGACAATAGGAGAAACAACTTACAAACTCCCCAGCCTCTTTTTGGTACTGGCAACACAGAACCCCATAGAACAGGAAGGAACTTACCCCTTGCCAGAAGCTCAGGTCGATCGCTTCATGTTCAAAGTCCTGCTCGATTATCCGCACAAGGAGGAAGAAGCTCTTATTATACGGAGCAATCTGAGTGACCAGATCTCTCGGCCTGTATCCTCGGTCGTATCTGTGGAAGAGGTGATGCAGGCACGACAGGTTGTGCACTCGGTCTACATCGATGATAAGATCGAACGCTATATCGTAGATCTCGTCTTTGCTTCGCGCTATCCTGCCGATTATGGAATGGAAGAACTTGGCCGTATGATTACATTCGGTTGCTCTCCGAGAGCCGGGATCAATTTGGCTGTTGCAGCTCGGGCTTATGCCTTTCTGAATGGTCGTGGCTATGTCTTGCCAGAGGATATTAGAGCGATCGCCCACGATGTGCTAAGGCATAGAATTGGGCTTGGCTATGAAGCGGAGGCCGCCAATCTGACCGCTGATGCAGTAGTCGATGAGATCGTAAACAGGGTGGAGGTACCCTAAAAAGTTTTTCTCCCCGAATGAAAAAGCTTGGGACTGAAGCAATAGACCTGCTTAGGCGGGTTCGCCGTATCGAGATCAAAGCCAAACGACTCAGCAGAGAGGTGTTCGCAGGCTCTTACCAGTCTGCATTTCGAGGGCGTGGTATGGCTTTCAGTCAGGTACGCCCTTATGCTGTGGGAGATGATATCAGAGATATAGACTGGAATGTCACAGCTCGCTATCACAAGCCTTTTATCAAAGAGTTTGATGAAGAGCGTGAGTTGAGTGTAATGCTATTGGTCGATATGAGTGGAAGTCTCCTCTTCGGTACAATAGACGAGACAAAGCGAGAGTTAAGCACGGAGATTGCTGCAACTCTAGCTTTCTCTGCTATGCAGGGGAATGACAAAGTGGGGGCTATTCTCTTTTCCGATAAGGTGGATAAGTATATTCCGCCACGCAGCGGTCGTAGTCATATCTTGTACATCATACGTGAATTACTCAGCTTTGAGCCAAACTCTCCCCGAACGAATATTGCAGCCCCTCTCATGGCCCTTCGAACTGTCGTAAAAAAGCAGTGTACTGCATTCTTGATAAGCGACTTCATGGCGGAGCCTTCTTCCTACGAACAGTCTCTCGGTATCGTTGCTCGCAAGCACGATATGGTTGCTATACGCGTATATGACAGACATGATACGGCCCTTCCCTCAATGGGATTGGTATTGATGCGAGATGCCGAGACGGGAGTACAACGCTGGATAGATAGCAGCAGCAAAGGAGTAAAGAAAGGTTTTGAGCAATATCATCATCGTATAGCATCGGAGCGCAAGACTTTGCTTGACAAATATCATATAGATCGGATGGAGGTACATACAGGGGAGGATTATGTACCACCCATGATACAGTTATTCAGGAGAAGAAAGTGAGTAGAACAATACATTGTCTCAATAGGATCGCTCTGTCTCTGATACTCATTTTCATTGTGAGCATGGGAGTGGAGGCACAACGACTGGGGATAACAGCCGAAACAGACCGATCGGAGATGCTCGTGGGAGAGCAGGCTGCTATCGATTTGGTTGTGCGTACTGCCGACATTTCCGGAACTCGTATTATCATCCCTCCGGATTCATTGCAGCAAAACTTCGATTTACTCTCTTATCAGCCTGTAGATACGACAGAGTTGGGCGATGGACTATATGAGCTGTCAGCCCGTATGGTCATCACCGCTTGGGATAGCTGTTTGCTGGTTGTCCCTAAAATACGGGTTGTATGTGCCGGAGAGGAAGCTGAGGCCGGGCCATTCGTCATCAAGGTGAACGAGCCTTCGGTCGATATATCTCGCCCTGATTCTATTGCCGATATCAAAGCCCCATGGCAGGTAAAACTAAAAGTCGGCGACATTCTTACCCTTATCATCAGGCATCCCCTTTTCTACATTTTCCTGGCACTTATCCTGCTAAGCCTATTGTTCCTCCTCTGGCGCAGATACCAAAAACGAAAGGCATTGAGACTACCGGAAGTCTCACCAGCATATGTGCCAACGGCATACGAGCAGAGTAAAATACGTCTTGAACACCTCGATAGGGAAGCCGAACATTACTCTCCCAAAAACTTCTATACCGAACTTCTCGATGTATTGAGAATATACTTGGTAGAAGTCAGCGATATTCCTGCCATGGAAATGCTACCGAAGGAGTTGAGAGAGGCAATAGACGCTTCTTTTGAATTGGAAACGACAGCATTAGCCGATGTACAAACCGAAGCCAATCTGGCCAAATATGCCAAAGGAGAGTTTGCCATAAATCGCATGCGTGCAGCCATAGTCCCTGTGACAGACATGTTGGATCACATCAATACGATCCTGATCGAGAGAGAGAAAGCTGCTACTCTCCCCCAACGAGAAAAGGAGGCGGAGGTATGAATTTCGCTTTCCCTTCTTTCCTACTGCTGCTACTGCTATTGCCCCTTTTGCTGTATTGGTATATATGGCGCAGACAGAAGCAACATGCCTCTCTGTTCCTTTCTGACCTTAGTCCCCTACAGGGGTTATCCGCAGGGTTGAGAGTAAAACTCAGACATCTGCTCTTTACTCTCCGTTTATTAGCCTTGGCTTGTCTGATCGTTGCGTTGGCACGTCCTCAGAATCGCAATAGTTTTCGCAAAGACACTGTGATGGGGATAGATATCATGATGGCAATGGATATTTCGGGGTCAATGCTCGCTATGGACTTGCAACCTAACCGAATGGAAGCTGCTCGAGATGTCGCCCAGCGTTTCATCAACAACCGTCCTACAGACAATATTGGGTTAGTTGTCTTCTCGGCCGAGAGTTTCACTCAGTGCCCTCTCACCACAGACCACAAACAGTTGCTCAACCGCTTGGAGGAAGTCAAGCCCGGGATGTTGGAAGACGGCACTGCCATCGGTCTTGGGTTAGCTACAGCTGTAAGCCGAATCAAAGACAGTAAAGCCAAGAGCAAGGTAATCATCCTGCTCACTGATGGGATAAATAATGTAGGGGATATATCTCCTCTTATGGCGGCCTCTTTGGCCAAATCTTTCGGAATACGTATCTACACAATCGGAGTCGGCACGCAGGGAGAAGCTCCCATGACTGTGAATACCCTCTTTGGCCCCAGAGTGCAGAATGTACCGGTAGAGCTGGATGAGCCTACACTCACAAAAATGGCAGAAATAACGGATGGAAAATACTTCCGGGCCGTGGACAATGAGAGTCTGGCCGAGGTTTACCATGCAATTGATGAACTGGAGAAAACGAAAATCATAAGCCGAGAAGAGACCGGCTACGAAGAGTTATTCTCTTTTTGGGCTGTGGCTGCTATACTGCTTCTTTTAGTCGAATTTATTTTGCGCAATACCTATTTGCGCAGTATCCCTTAAACTTCGATAGCCATGATTGGATTTGCCTCTCCCTATATTTTATATCTATTGCTTTTACTGCCATTACTGGCTGCTCTGTGCTATGCTTCTTTTTTGAGGCGTCGCTCTCTTGAGCGTCGCTATGCAGATATTCCAAGAATCAAAATGCTCAAGCCGGAGGCTTCTACTAAAAGGCGACTGTGGAAAGAGGCTTTCCTTCTGCTCTCGATGATTTTTCTGATCATAGCAATTGCTCGGCCAAGAATACCCAAGCCGACAAACGAAAACGAATTGGGCAGAGGATATGAATTGATGATCGGTCTGGATATTTCCAACTCGATGTACAGTACTGATGTATCTCCGTCTCGCTTGGACTTTGCCAAACGTATATTGAACAAACTCTTCGATGAGTTGCATGGCAACAAAGTCGGCTTGATGGTTTTTGCCGGCAGTTCGTTTACCCAAATCCCTATCACCACGGATCTGTCGGTTGCGAAAGAGATGTTACAAGATGTCGATCCTGGAATGATCTCCAATCAGGGTACCGCTATCGACAAAGTGATAGAGGCCTCTTCTGCCTGCTTCGGAGATAATGAACTTGTGGGTAAGGCTATTCTTCTACTTACGGATGGCGAGTCGCAAGAAGGGGATGCCAAAGTTGCTGCGGAGAAAGCTCTCAAACAGGGGATTCGCACCTTTGTAATCGGGATTGGATCGACACAGGGAGGTATGATCCCTATGGGAGACGAGGTGCTGAAAGCAGAGGACGGCCAACCCGTGCTCACCCGATTGAATGAAGAGATGTGCCGAACAATAGCAGAGGCTGGAGACGGTATCTACCTTGTCGGGAGCAATGCGAGCTCTATTGCCCGTGCAGTGATCAACCGTCTCGACAAACTACCAAAGGCGGACATCCATATGCCTTCTGGAGCTTCTTACTACGAAATTTATGCCTATCCACTCGCTTTAGCTTTCCTCTGTTTGCTGATCGAATTTTTTATACAAGAGCGCAAGAGCCGTTTCTTCTCACGATTCAAACTCTTTGATAGATGATTTTTCGGCACTATCCTATACGTCCTATCTGCACAATACTGCTGTGCATCTTATCCGCCTCGACATTGTGGGCACAGCAGTCGGTTACGTTGCTTAGCCGATCCGCCTTCAAGGCTTATTCTCGGCAAGACTATCAACAAGCTGCGGAATATTACCGGCAGGCTCTTGCTGTGGACAGTACTTACACTCCGGCTATCTACGGCTTAGCCGCCTCTCTCTACAGCGAAAGCAAGTATGAAGAAGCCACAAAGCAACTGGCACGACTAATTGACAACGACCAGTTGTCTCAGAGCCGTCAGGCCGATGTGATGCACAATATGGGCAACCTGATGATGCGCAGCAAACAGTACGACAAAGCCGTAGAAGCCTATAAGCAGGCACTCATACGTAGACCTCAGGACGATGAGACACGCTACAACTATACTTTGGCCAAGAAACTTCTGGAGCAAAATCAACAACAAAACAAGCAACAGCAAGAAGGGCAAAATGAAAATAACACCAATGCACAGCCTTCTCCACAGCAGACTCCACCACAGGACGGAGAACGCCAAAATGATCCGAAAGAGATAGACAAAGAGCGTGCAGAACAGATATTGGATGCCTTCAAGCAAGACGAAGAAAAGACACGCCGCCGGATAGAGATGCAAAAACGTGAAGAAGCACAACGACAACAAACCAAAGGCAAAAAGAATTGGTAATGTATCGCGATAAACTTATCCTCCTATTATTTATCTGTTTCCTGCCTATCTGCCTTTTTGCCCAGACCAGTTTTACGGTTTCGGCTCCCTCTTCGGTAGAGCTTGGGCAGCAATTCAAGGTTGTATTCGAGTTACGCAATGCTTCCGAAAAACGCTTTTCGGCACCCAAGTTCGAGGGCTTCGACATTCTTTTTGCTTCATCCGATGTTGCGATGATCCGGGAGAACAATAGGACAGAGACCCTTAATACGCATACTTATGTACTGCTCCCCAAAAGCAAAGGCAAGTTTACGATAGGAGCTGCTACTGTCGTTACGAGCGACAACAAAAGCTTGCGTACAAAAGCGACACAGATTGCAGTAGTAGATAAGGGACGCAGTAGCCGGAATACAGATCACGGTGGAAAGACTGCCGAGGCAACAGAGGAGCTCCCGACTTTGGGGGCACAGGATGTCTTTGTCCGTATCGAGCTGAATAAATCTAAGGCTTATGAGCAAGAAGAAGTTATTGCCACCTATAAGTTGTACATAGATCCCAAGTTGCGTCTTCGTCAGGTGGAATCAGTGCGTTATCCGGAGTTTGAGGGCTTTGTTTCTCAACCTGTCTATGATACACCGGAGCGTGGATTTGTGATAGAGAAGTACAACGGGCGATACTACAATGTGGTATTCCTGCAGCAATGGGTTGTCTTGGCACAGCGTCCCGGGCAACTGAATATTTCACCGGCTGAGATAGAGGTCGAGGTCTCTTTGCCACGAAAATTGAAGAGCACCGGAGACCCGATGCAGGACTTCTTGAATGCATCTCGTGGCGGTTACTTAAATTTGAAAAGACATCTCAAGACCTCCCCTGCTGCATTGACTGTTATTCCTCTGCCTTTGCCCAAGCCAGCTGCTTTTGATGGAGCTGTGGGAGAGTATATGATCAAAGCTTCTGTTGATCCTCAACAACCTGCCACGGGCGAAGCTATGACGGTACGTGTAGAAATAAATGGGCGTGGCAATATTAAGCTCTTGAAAGAACCCAAAATACAATTCCCCGAGTCTTTTGATACTTATGATCCGAAAGCAAAATCCGACATACAAGTTTCTGCAGGAGGCAGTACAGGCAGCAAAGTAATAGAGTACTATGCAGTGCCGAACAGAGTAGGGAGCTACTCTTTGCCTCCAGTAGAGATGGTCTTTTTTGATCCTGCGACAAAAAAGTACAAGAGGATTGCCACGGACCCTATTCAGCTAAAGGTGAAAAAGGGGAAAGAGCTTGCCCCAGCCGTTGCCGGTTCTTCTGCTCCAAGAGAGAATGTGCGACTACAGGGGCGTGAGCCTTCTCTGCCAAGGTTTGAGATTGATGGATCTACCATTCTTCCCGGATCGGCTTTCGCTTTCAGTCCCCTCTACTGGTCTTGTTATCTACTGGTTTTGTCATTGGGAGTCCTTTGCTATTTTCTGGTGAGACAAAAACGAAAAATGGAGGCCGACATCGACGGTACTCGCAAACGTCGAGCTGCCAAGCTGGCTCTTGAGCATTTGACCAATGCCCGAAACAGGATGCAAGCCGGAGAAGAGAGAAGTTTCTACGATGCTCTTCTTACTGCGCTGTGGGGCTATCTGGGAGACAAACTGTTGCTGCCTCTTTCCGACCTGAAGCAGGACAAAGTAGAAGAAAAATTGCAGGCATATGGAGCCGAAGTCTCTTTGATTGCCCGTTGGAAGGCTCTGATTCAGGAATTGGAGTTTGCGCGCTTTGCCTCTGTAGATACGGGCAAAAAGATGGAGGACTTTTATCAAGAAGCTGCTCAATTGATCGATCTAACTGAAAAAGTGAACGTTCAGCCATGAAAACTAAATACCTGTGCTCCTCTCTCATCGCTTTCTTTATGCTTCTTCTTTGTGCTTCACATAATACGATTGAGGCACAGAGAGATAGTCTCCTTTCTATAACTCTTCCGACAGCCGGCCACGTCTTCGAGTCTGATTCTATACCTCAAACCGAGCCTGCTGCCCCGCACGAATTGTCAGCGATCTTCTCTTCGGACAGTTCGGCTTATGCCTATTATGCAGCAGGCCAGTATGAGCGAGCAGTAAAAAGCTATGAGCAGTTGCTGCAGAATAATCCTCATACAGCAGCACTCTACTACAATCTGGGTACGGCTTACTATCAAACCAAGCAGTATGGGCTTTCTATTCTTATGCTCGAGCGTGCCAAACGCTTGAATCCCTACGACAAGGATATTGCCAATAATCTCTCTTTGGCTCGCAGCAAAATAATAGATGCAACAGAGCCGACTCCCCTTTTCACTGCCTATTTGCTCGACCGGGTAACTGGCTTTTTGGGGCTGCGTATGCTTATTGCGATGGGCCTGTTTACGGCGGTCGTGTTTGTCGTTGCCAGTTTGTTTTTCCTACTCGGACGGAACCGCAAAGAAAGACGCATCGGTTTTTATGTCGCAAACCTGATGTTATTTTTTTCTTTGCTGTTCAACTTACTGTCTTGGTACAATTATCGGAACTACCGGGACAACAGAGATGCGGTTGTACTGTACCCACAAGTCGAACTCAAAACGGCTCCGGATCGCAGTTCTACCACTATTGCTCTCCTCCATGAAGGAGCCAAACTGCATTTACG
This sequence comes from Porphyromonas crevioricanis, assembly GCF_900476255.1. Taxonomy (NCBI): domain Bacteria; kingdom Pseudomonadati; phylum Bacteroidota; class Bacteroidia; order Bacteroidales; family Porphyromonadaceae; genus Porphyromonas; species Porphyromonas crevioricanis. The sequence goes on along the minus strand of NZ_LS483447.1, from coordinate 365,698 downwards.
CAAAGCAGGTAAGGAGGGCTGGTATGCTGTGAAGAGTTCGGATGGCAAGAATGGCTGGCTATTATCTGAGGAGGTTGGGCTTGTTGTTCCCCAAGAATAGAGATTTTGGCCGGATGTCTACATTTTGCAGTGATTATCTTGCACTATTAAGGTGATGTGTTTTGTAAAATTTTGGCTGTGACAAAAAGCGAAGAAATGGAGAGGAAATAGGTTGTATCTACGAATAGATATTCTCTGTTTCATATACTAAATTTCGACCCTCCAGAATGCCCTATTCATCGGTATTCTGGAGGGTCGAAATTTTCACAGGAGAGAAATTTTGCTAACACAGGAGAAAAAGTTTCCTCTCACAGGAGAGAATTTTTGTTCGCTCCCGTGTTAGCCAAAAACAACTCCTTAGCAGACCGAAAAAGAGCAAAAAAACTGACCTCAGAGAGCCTGATTTAAGCAAAAAAATGAGGCCAAAAAAAGAAACGTAAAATCAAATAGTAAAACATATCTTAAAAGGCTTCTCTCGAAGGGCATTCCAATTCTTTTGAGAAATTGCAGAGAGTCATCAATATCCTCTACAAGCTTGCAATTGGCAATGGAATATGCAAAAAAACAAAGCTTTGGTATATGATTGAATAAAAAAGTATCTCCACAAAGGTAGAGGAACTTTGTCTCAGTTATTGGATGTTTATAATATGATTGCCTATGAAAAAGAACAAGTTACTGTTGTTATTCGGGCTGCTCTTAACTGTTTCATGTGCGTATGGGCAGGGTAAATACCCTACTTCTTTGGTTATCAAAAGGCTTGAAAACAAGTCTACGCAGGTCTTTTATCTGCACCAACTGCACAAGATTACCTTTGAAGCAGGCAAGATGCAGGTAACAATGCAGAAAGGGTGATCTCTTCCGGAGAATGGACTTTACCTTCTCAAACAAATTGAGAAGTGTATCTTCTCCACCGATCTACAGAGTACTGATACCGAAGTAGTTCTTCCGATCAATATTGCTTACTCTTGTTATGAGGATGGAAATAATCTCAAATTCAATGGATTGGATATGCAAAAGTCTTATGCCCTTCGCATATTTGACATAGCGGGTGTTCTCATGTACTCAGCAGAGCATTTCCAACTCTCCCAGGCTATTGATATTTCTTCTTGGGCCTCCGGTCATAAGTATTAACAACCAATCTATCCTCCCGATAGTCCTAACCTGCCTTTCGAGATTGGAGATAATGAATTCACTTGGTCTAACTTGACCCCCAACACTTCTTATTATGCTGTTGCCATGGGTATGAATGCGGATAACGAATGGGGTAAGTTGACAAAAGTTGAGTTCAAAACCTTGGCGTCAAAATCTGCACCGGTTACTCCCAAGAGCAAATCGGGTGTTATCAAGAGAGATGCAAAATGAATCCATGCAGGATGCCGTGTTTTGCAAGATCCGGTAGGAAGGCTGCAAAATAGCCTTTGAGGAACTTGTGCAACAGTCCCTCTGAACCTTAAATAGAAAAAGACCATCACGTAGCTTAGCAAAAGGAGTGTATTTCTCCTTGCCAAGCTATGTGATGGTCTTTTTTGTGGAGAGCTACCGGTGGACGACCGGAATATTGCTGCTGAAATGCTTTACTCTATAACGATCACAAGGGTTCGTCTCAGAGGTGCCCACTTGTATATAAACTCTGCATGAGAGGAGTTGTTACGTACACACATGTGTGAGCGAGGGGTCGTGCCGAGAGTTGGGCTGTGCTCTTTGATCGGATTGTCTACTCCTACCACCGGGATTCCATGGATGTATGCTCCATTGGTGAAACGAGAGGCATAAGGTGCATACCCTTCGATTTCTCTGGTTCCATCCTGAAAGTAGTGCATCCGCCTCTTTTTTTGTTGCAGGAGAAAGATCCCGAGAGGGGTCTTTTGGGCATAGGGTGGCTTGAATCGCCCTGTGGTGGCCGGGTTGGTACTTCGTATAAGCCAATTGCCTGGAGATTCTCTTTCCAGAGTTGCAATATTCTGCTGGATCCGGTCTACAACCACTATATGCTGGAAGCTTGTGCTGTCGGGTAACTCCCGAATATAATTCTTAGGCACAAGCCATTGTCCTTCGATAAGTATTGGCTCTATGAGATAGTAATCTTCTTCTGTATCCACGATCTTGGCCAGAGTGCCATCCTGTCCATAGAGTTTGGGAGAGCCGATGTCTCCTGTGGGCGAATAAAGAGGGACTGATTGAAAGCGTTCTATTCCCAGGCTGTCTGTTATTCTGTTGTATTCATTTCGGGTATAGTTGAGGATAGTGGGAGCCTCCCCATTGATGTTTTTGTAATTCTCGAACACTACCCATTGGACCGGTTTTTGCTGCATATTTTCGATGAAAGCCAGCTTGTCACAGATAGCTTGCCATTGAAAGGAGCGTACAGTGTCTCGATAGGGATAAGTGTCTTCCAATATGTATTTGTCGAACAGTAGCTCTCGGCGGAGTTGTATGTCTTGGGCTGTCAGGAAAACGGGTTCAGGTTCTTTTTTTTGTTCATTTATAGCGATGTCGTTTGGCGAATTTTCCAAACTTTCTGCAGGGATAGAGTCCTGCATCGTTTCGGTCTCACTTGTTTTTTCTCGAATGCAAGAGAAGAGAGATAGAAGGAAAATTAGAATGGAAATGGAAGACAGCCTGTATTTCATGTCAATTTTGTGTTCAGTGAAGGAGGAGTAGATTATTTATAGACTGTAGAGGGTGTTTTAAGTAGAGACTTCTCTTTTTATTCTCTTGTGTAGGCTGTGTCATTAGTAGAGTGAAAAAAAGCCGCTCCGGACTTATCCAAGAGCGACTTTTGTTTTAGGGAATACAGCTTGCATATTGCCTGTCTGACAACTTTTCAGCTTCAATATGTCTTTGGCTGGCTGGTACTATTCGTCTGTTTGATCTATGCGTTCGTCTATCATTTTTATTTTTTGCTGCATCAATCGTATATCCTCTTCCAGACGTTCTTTCTTGCGATTCATTTCATTGAGCAAGGCATTGCCTCCTTTGCTGTCTGTGGAAAGGAAACCTAAGTTGTTGGAATAAGTTTGCAGCTCTTGTTTCATCCTATCCAGAATGCGCAACATGCGAGTCCTTTCGTTGAAAAGTTTCCCTTTGTTGCCTTCGCCCATTTCATCAAGAGTTGAGCCATAGCCCTCTAGGCGCCTGTTGTTACGGCTGACACGCAATCTATCGTATAGCTTGTCAGTGATTACCCGATATGCCTTTTGTACCTTCTCCTTGTCTTTGAAAGGAACGAAGCCCACGGAGCGGAACTTTGCGGTGAGTTCGGCCAATTTGTCTCTGGCTATTTGTTCGTCTTGCTCCTCTTCGAGTGCCTCGAGTTGGGCTATGATGTCCAACTTGAGTTTAAGGTTTTCTGCCCATGAAGCTCCACTTTCGGCATTTGCTTCCTTCTTGCGGTTGAAGAACTTGTCGCAGGCTGTACGGAAACGGTGCCAGATAGCATCACTTTGCCGACGAGGTACCGGCCCAATCTCTTTCCATTTGGCTTGCAATTCGGTGAGTCTGGCTGTGGTGCCTTTCCAGTCTTCGCTGTCTTGCAGGCTTTCAGCCTCCTCTGCCATTTCCTTTTTCCGAGCATAATTCTCCTCATACTCTTTCCGCACTTTGGAGAAAAACATACTCTTGGCTGAGAAGAATGCGTCGCAAGCACCGCGGAACCTCAGGTAGATCTTTTCATTCTCTTTCTTGGGGGCGAAGCCTATACTCTTCCACTCGGCTTGTATTTGCAGCACCTGTTGTGTGGCTTGTTCCCACTGTTTAGGAGTTGTCAGCTCGTCTATCTTTATCCCCTCAACTTTTTGGCAGAGCGTGTCTTTGTGTTCCAGATTATCATTTTCGGCAGCCTTGAGCTGGTCGAAGTACTCTTGGTGTTTTTTATTGATGACAGAGGATGCAGCCTTGAAACGAACCCAAATGCTTTCCCGCAGATCACGAGCTACGGGTCCTAGATCTCTCCACTGTTTGTGCAAGTCTTGTAGCTTGCGAGCAGCTTGTACAATATCTTCGAGCTCGGAGAGGGATTCGGCCTCTTCGCAGAGAGTCGTTTTAGCTTCCAAGTTTTTTCGGAAATCGTATTCTCTGAATTCGTCGTTGATTTGCTTTAGGTCGTAGAATTGCTCTACCAATTTGTTATAGCTGTTTTGTATCTCATTGACCTGTTGCTCGGGTATCGCCCCCAAAGCATCCCAGCTCTCACGTATTTGGCGGAAGTCGGCTACGATTTTCCCAAATTCGTCGGTACTGCTAAGTAGTTCGCCGAGTTTGGTTAGCAAGTCTTGCTTTTTCTCAAGATTTTGAGCCTTGACAGCTTCCTCTTCTTCTTTCACTTTTTGGTATCTCTCTCGGAAGCTAGCCAAAAGGTCTTTCAGGCGTTCTTCGTGCACCTCTATCTTTTCGCTCAGGTCTTGCAAACTTTCTCCCCCCTCCTCATTCTGAGATTGAGGAGCTTCGAGTACTTGCTGCTTACGTCTGTAGAAGGCTTTTTTGTAGGCCTCTACATCGGTGCGGGCTGGTAGCTCTTCTGCCTGCAGCAAGACGGCCAAAGCTTCTACCAGCTCGGCTGCATTCTTGTCATTGAGCGAAGTCGTGTCCGCGATCGCACTTGTTGGTTGCAATGATTTCTTTTCCTGATCGGAGCCTGCCTGTTGGAGCTCCTGCTGAGAGTTTGTTGGTGTTTCCATAAAAGAACCTTCCTTGTTTTTACCAGCCCACCACGATCCCCCTCGGTCTTCATCGGTTGGATTTGATGGAGGGAGCTATCCCGATGGAAATGGTGTTACTATTCATGACCTCCACAAATTTAGCCATTAATCTTGATAAATGTATACAAAGAATGCTGTGGGGCGATTGGCTGATAAGAGCAAGCGTCCTGCGCATTGGCTTTTGAATCTTTGTATCCTTGATTTTGATCGGAAATGTGAAGTTCATTTAATTTCAACAGAGTAGGAGATAGCTCTGAAAGATCCGATTGACTGGATATTTTATCCGCTTGTGCATAAATATTTTTGTTCTTTTTCTTTGAATTGAAGATGGCAAAATGAAGATTTGCATTATTTCTTTTATCGTCTATCTTTGCAAGGTGAACGTATTGTTTGACCTTGTTTTTATTGTTGGAGCATTGATTTGACAATTGTGGTTCCCTTTCTTTGTTCTTGACAAAATTCTTGGCAAGGTTTTGTGTTTAATTAATTAAAATGACATGAGAAAATTACTATTAGGGAGATTGCTTCTCTCTTGTGCTGTCCTTTTTTCGGCGGTCAATTTTTCGGCTTTTGGGCTGGAAAACTCTTCTCAGACTACAGCCGCTCCAGTTGTTATGATGGAAGAATCTGGACAAACTGTTATCCTCTTCCTCCCAGGTCCTTTTGATATCCCAAATGCACGGTTTTATTGGGATGATGGAAATGTTGGCCAGGGACCAAAAGAATTCGAGGTTGGCGAGAAAGCAAAGTACTTGATCCATCTCAAACCTGGTTATGAACTTGAGTGGCTAAAACTCGGAGAGGTCGCTCTCAAGTTGAGCAAAGTGGGTGATTTTGTATACAGAACTGAGCATACGGTAAGTTTGGCAGACAAAGGCCAGTCGCTCACGGCCGGAATTAAAAAGACTGCCGATGCAGAGTCTATCTTCATTGTAGAGGAAACACAATCAGTGGAAGATGAGAGTGATAGTCAATTTGGTGATGATATTGAGGCAAATTTGACTGGAACCAAGAGGACCCCTGGTTATAGGTACGTAAAACTTGGAGATAAACTAGAGGTTACTTTCAATAAAGCCTATCCTTTCCCTCATGGATGGAGCGTAGTGGTGAAAGCTGGTGATGTGCAAATCAATCCGGATGCAGAGAAGAGATTCCGCTTCGCTGTTTCGGAAAACATGATCAAAGAGGAAAAGTTGGTTGTAAGAACAACTTTTACTTATGACCCCAATGCAGAGCCTCCTCAAAAGCATCTGTTGACAATACAAAGTGGTGTTAAGAATGGTAGATTGTCAGTTAAGGATGTAGATAATAGGACAATCAAAAATGGAGCAACGTTGACAGAAGGGACCGATCTTTTTCTTTTGGCTAAGCCTAACCAAGGTTACACTCTGGACTATGTGAAGGTGAATGATGTTGCGCTTGAAATGACTCCTGCAGGAGATGGCTTCGAGGGTAGTTTTAGTATATCCGAGCCTACTACGATAACTTATGCGTTCAAACAAAAGACCGAACAGCCACAAGAAAAGGTCACTGTGACTTATGCAGCTCCTCAGAATGGACAATTCTCTGTGAAGAACGGCTCAGATGCAGTTGTTACCGGTTCTACTGTGGACAAAGGCTCTACTCTTTCTTTGACAGCCGTAGCTGATGAAGGTTATGAGCTGGATAAGGTAATGGCTGGCGAAATATCAGTAGCCATGACAGCTGGAGCTGATCGTACTTATACAGGTACATATCAGGCTGATGCCAATGTAACCTTTGTTGTTACTTTCAAGGAAAAGGTGATCGAAACGGTAACTATCAACTATGCTGCACCTGATCATGGTGCATTCACGGTTAAGAATGGAGAGGCCGATGTTGCCAATGGCTCTACTGTGGAGAAAGGTTCTACTCTTTCTTTGACAGCTGTAGCAAACGAAGGTTACAAGCTGGATAAGGTGATGGTTGGACAAACCGAAGTTACTATGACACTTGGTTCTGACCGCACTTACACCGGTACCTACAAGGCTGATGCAGATGTGACATTTGTTGCTACTTTCAAAGCTCATTCATCGCAGATGTTTACTGTGACGATAAAAGAATCAGATAATGGTGTTATTACGCTCAAGAAAAAAGGAGGAGAAGACATTGCTTCCGGAGCTCAAGTTGAAGAAGGAATAGTTGTGTCCGTAGTATCGACCCCTAATGAAGGTTACATATTGAAAGAGCTGAAAGCGAATGAAGAAGATATTCTTGCTAGTAAGGAATTTGTAGTCTCTGCAAATACTGAAGTTTCGGCTGTGTTCTCTAGAGGATATAAGATTACTCTCAAGGAATGTGAGAATGGTAAGGTTGTGATTTTGAATAAGGGTATTGATCCTAATGCTGTACCTAAACAGACAATTCTTTTCGTAAGAGCAATTCCTGATGCTGGTTATAGACTGAAGACTTTGCATATTGGCCAGCTCTCCAGCGCAAAGGAGATTTACAGTTTCTATGTTAGTAAGAGCTTGGAGATTTATGCCGAGTTTGAGCAAGGGGAACCTGCAGCTCCGGAAGATGGTTTCTTGCTCGAACCAGAGATTGAAGGACAGGGAGCCATTGCAATAGAGGTAGACGGGGAGGAATATAATAGATTCCCAGTTTTGGATTTGGATGAGGACAAGTCTTGTGCTATCCGTGTAACTCCTGCTGCCGGGTGGAAGCTTGCTGAGTTGACTGCAAATGGTGTTGATGTACTGGAAGTCAAGACCTTCAAGGTCAAATTGGGAGAAAATAAGATTTTTGCCAAATTTATCCCTGGTGAAGGAACTAAGTACACAGTTACGATTGCTCCTACCGAGAATGGTACAATCGCCTTGAAGGATAGAACCGGCAAGGATATTGCTTCCGGTTCTCAGGTATTTGCCGGCACGGAGTTGGTGGTAGTTGATACTCCTGCAGATAAGTACAAATTAGACAAGCTGATGGTTGGAGAAGAGGATATCACTAGAACAAAGAAATTCGTTGTGAATGCAGATGTTACTGTAAGAGCTGTTTTTGTTAACGATGGAGCCTCTGAAACAGTTGCTGCATTTGGTCTTCGTGTTTATCCTAATCCGGCGTCCGACTATGTATTGGTGCAGGGAGAGGCTCTTGCTAACGTGCAGCTCATCTCCCTTGATGGACGTGTAGTATTTGCAACTCTCGCTGATGCAGAAGGTTTCGTGCGTATCGACCTTGCTTCTATTGCCAATGGTACTTATGTGCTTGTAGTAAACGATAAGGCTACTAAGCTCGTGGTGAAGTAAGAGAGATCTTGCTTTGATGTTTTTCGAGATGGGGCATCGGAATTGTAAGTTTCGATGCCCCATTTTTGTGTTTATAGTCAATGGAGTTCTGCTTTTTTTGTGCCACAGAGTTGTTTTTATGGACTTGCTTTTTTTTGAACACTTGTGGGATGCTGTGATTTAAGAAAAAGAGGGCCTGAAAGGGAATAATAAGATGGTTATGTGAATAGAAAGATCTGAATATCAAGGATAAAAAGAGAATGCGAAATTGATTGATACCTTTAATTTTATTTTTTTAGAACATTGCTAATCTCAACAGTAATACTTATCTTTGGCAAAAGCAGTTGGACGCCCTCCTAGAGATTATTCTCGTTTTTTTCTGAACAAGGGCGTTCCCTTTTTATCTTTTACTTCTCGGGAGAGTTTTTTTGAGTGTTTAATTAATAATTTGTGGTATGAAAAGATTACTGGTTTGGAGGTTAATCCTCTCTGCAGTTGTCCTATTCTCCATGCTTGGTTTTCTGTCCCCTCTTTCTGTAGAGGGACAGACTACTTATTATGCAATTACTCTTAATAAGGAGGGGAGTGGGACTGTCAAATTTACATCCGAAGGTGTCGATATCCCAGATATCACTAAGGTCGCCTCTGGAACCAATGTGAAGATTACCCTTCTCCCTGATGAAGGGTATGAGGTCAAGTTTGCTGAGTATATTGAGGGTTCTGCCTTTTCGGGTACTCCATTTGAAAGTGGAGACTTGGTCCGCATGTACAAAAACTTGACTGTAAATGTCAAGTTTGCACAAAAGCAAGTCCAGCCGATTCGGTTTTATCTGCCTGAGGCTTTCTCCGTACAGAACGGAGAACTTATGTGGGGAAATGGAGTAACGAGTGTTTCTCAGGAGTTTTCGCCAGGAGAGGAAATGCCTCTAAAAGCTAGAGCTGATGTAGGTTATGAGTTGGACTATATCAAGGTTGGTGATAAGCCAGTTCAAATGATCTATAGCGATGCTACTCAAACTTACAGCGGAAAGCATCTTGTTAGCGAGGAAGACAGAGGAAAAGACATTAGTGCTGCATTTAAGCGCAAACCGGATGCTCCTGCTTCTTATTACATAGAGTTGAGGGAGGAGTATCAGTATAATGGAGAGGACGATGGTTCCGGTGATGATCAATCTGCCAATATCAAGGGAGCCAAGATAGATGCATCTGGACGTAAATACGTGAATATAGGTGATCAATTGGAAGTTGAGATCTTGAGCAAACTCCCCAATTGGTCTGTAAACGTCTATGTTAATCTCGAAGAAGTTATTCCGAACTCAGAGGGACTGTATAAGTTTCAGGTTGGCAAGAATATGATTTCGGAAGACAAGTTGAAGGTGAAAGTTGTATTCAAAGAATCTTCCGAAGACCCAGAACCTCCTCAGAAATATACTGTCACGATCGCCAAGGATGCAGGAGAAGGCTCCTTGTCTGTGAAGTACTTGGATGAAAATGGTCGCCAGATAACCGTGAAAAACGGTGATATGGTGTTGCAAGGCACAGATTTGTTCCTAGTGGCAACTCCCCAAGGAAATAATGTTTTGGACTATGTGAAAGTCAATGGAGCTCAGATAGAGATGGATCCAATAGCCGGAACTAATCAATTGGAAGGCTCTGCTACAGTGTCGGCTGCTACGAATATTACTTATGCCTTCAAAGAGGCTGCTGTAGAGCAAGTGGAAGTGTCTTTTGATGCTCCTGCGAATGGAACCTTCTCAGTTAAGAAAGGCGAAACTTATATTGAGACCGGCTCTACTGTGGAGACCGGCTCAGAGTTAACCTTGATAGCAGTGGCCAATGAAGGCTATGAGTTGGATAAGGTCATGGCTGGCGAAACATCAGTAGCCATGACAGCTGGAGCTGACCGTACTTATACAGGTACATATCAGGCTGATGGCAATGTAACCTTTGTTGTTACATTCAAAGAAGCTGCTTCTCCAGAGCCCGATGCATTCAAGATTACTCACAATGTAATCGGTAATGGTACCCTTGAGTTTACCGATTCAGAAAAAGAAAGAATAGAAGATCTGAACAACGTTCCCGCCAATACCGAGGTTAGTATTGATGCTATACCCAAGAATGCATTCAAGGACCGACTCAAGAGCCTGAAGCTTACTATGGGTGGTGAGGTAACGAATTTCAAGGTTGAAGATTGGGATTTCAGCTTCACTATCACTGCCGATGCTCATGTGGAAGCAGTATTTGAGGATGTTGTAACAGTCAAATATTCAGCTCCATCTAATGGTACTTTCTCCGTTAAGAATGGCGAAGCGAATGTCGAAAGCGGTTACCTCGTGACTAAGGGCTCTACGCTTACGTTGACAGCAGTGGCCAATGAAGGTTATGAGTTGGATAAGGTCATGGCTGGCGAAACATCAGTAGCTATGACAGCTGGAGCTGACCGTACCTATACAGGTACATATCAGGCTAATGCCAGTGTAACCTTTGTTGTTACTTTCAAAAAGACCGAACAGCCACAAGAAAAGGTCACTGTGACTTATGCAGCTCCTCAGAATGGACAATTCTCTGTGAAGAACGGCTCAGATGCAGTTGTTACCGGTTCTACTGTGGACAAAGGCTCTACTCTTTCTTTGACAGCCGTAGCTGATGAAGGTTATGAGTTGGATAAGGTCATGGCTGGCGAAACATCAGTAGCCATGACAGTTGGAGCTGACCGTACCTATACAGGTACATATCAGGCTAATGACAATGTAACCTTTGTTGTTACTTTCAAAAAGACCGAACAGCCACAAGAAAAGGTCACTGTGACTTATGCAGCTCCTCAGAATGGACAATTCTCTGTGAAGAACGGCTCAGATGCAGTTGTTACCGGTTCCACTGTGGACAAAGGCTCTACTCTTTCTTTGACAGCCGTAGCTGATGAAGGTTATGAGTTGGATAAGGTCATGGCTGGCGAAACATCAGTAGCCATGACAGTTGGAGCTGACCGTACCTATACAGGTACATATCAGGCTAATGACAATGTAACCTTTGTTGTTACATTCAAAAAAGCAATAGTTTCCGGTTACACTATCTCCTTCGTGAAAGACGCCGGAGAGGGTCGTATGGAAGTATTGGATTCCAATTCCGAAACGGTTGAAGACGGCTCTTCTGTTTCTGCCGGAGAAGTGATGACTGTTCGTGTTTTCCCGGCGAATGGATATGTTCCCGAGTATGTGAAAGTGAATGGAACCTCGATCAAGGTTAGCAAAGTAGTCTTTTCTAATCCGATCAGGTATGAGGGGCAATTCACGATGAAGGCAGAGAATGCTGTCATCAATTACGCATTCAAGAAGGCCGATCCCAAGCCTGTGAAAGTCAAAATGACTATACAGGCAGAAGGAGGAAAGTTCGTTGTCCTCAATGAAGGTTTGAATATCGAAGAAACAGAAGATCAAATCAATATCAAGAATGTCCCTGTTGGTACTAAGCTGCAATTCAAGCTTGTACCTAATGAAGGATATGCATTGAAGATGCTTACTTATGGATTCCCTCCCTTGGATATAACAAGTAAGGCTGTTGATCAAAAGACTGTAGAATATGTGCTTGATCTGCCCGGAAGCACTTATATGTTTACTGCGGAGTTTGCAAAGAAAGATGAGCTAGTAACAGTAAACTATATGACACCGGAAAATGGTATATTCACCATTGAGAAAAATGGTGGCAGTACCAATGTGCCGAGTGGATCTAAGGTAACTAAGGGTTCTACGCTTACGTTGACAGCTGTGGCCAATGAAGGCTATGAGTTGGACAAGGTAATGGCTGGTGAAACGTCAGTAGCCATGACAGCTGGAGCTGACCGTACTTACATGGGAAGCTATAAGGCTGAGGCGGATGTTACTTTTGTCGCTACATTCAAAGAAGCTGCTTCTCCAGAGCCCGATGCATTCAAGATTACTCACAATGTAATCGGTAATGGTACCCTTGAGTTTACCGATTCAGAAGGAGAAAAAATAGAAGATCTGAACAACGTTCCCGCCAATACCGAGGTTAGTATTGATGCTATACCCAAGAATGCACTCAAGGACCGACTCAAGAGCCTGAAGCTTACTATGGGTGGTGAGGTAACGAATTTCAAGGTTGAAGATTGGGATTTCAGCTTCACTATCACTGCCGATGCTCTTGTGGAAGCAGTATTTGAGGATGTTGTAACAGTCAAATATTCAGCTCCATCTAATGGTACTTTCTCCGTTAAGAATGGCGAAGCGAATGTCGAAAGCGGTTACCTCGTGACTAAGGGCTCTACGCTTACGTTGACAGCAGTGGCCAATGAAGGTTATGAGTTGGATAAGGTCATGGCTGGCGAAACATCAGTAGCTATGACAGCTGGAGCTGACCGTACCTATACAGGTACATATCAGGCTAATGCCAGTGTAACCTTTGTTGTTACTTTCAAAAAGACCGAACAGCCACAAGAAAAGGTCACTGTGACTTATGCAGCTCCTCAGAATGGACAATTCTCTGTGAAGAACGGTTCAGATGCAGTTGTTACCGGTTCTACTGTAGAGAAAGGCTCTACGCTTATGTTGACAGCCGTAGCTGATGAAGGTTATGAGTTGGATAAGGTCATGGCTGGCGAAACATCAGTAGCCATGACAGTTGGAGCTGACCGTACCTATACAGGTACATATCAGGCTAATGACAATGTGATATTTACTGTCAGCTTCAAACCTATTCAGAAGATGTACACCGTTACTGTGAAGGCCACAGAAAATGGTACTATTGTTCTGAAAAATAGCGAAGGGCAAGAAGTTGTTTCTGGTTCAAAAGTGGAAGAGGGTAGTATGATAACTGTTGTCGCTACTCCGAATGAAGGATTTGAACTGAAAGAACTCAAGGCTAATGACACGGATATTTTCGTAGCAAAGGCATTCAAGGTAGAAAAGGATACGGAGGTAACAGCCCTATTCTCTCAGAAAGAGATAAAGTATACCGTCGTAGTTGCTCCGACCGAAAATGGTAGTGTTAGCCTGAAAGACATGCAGGGCAATCCTGTTGCTTCGGCTTCTCAGGTAGTGGCTGGTACAGAGCTGGAAGTAGTAGTGACTCCTTCGAAGGGATTCAAGTTAGAAAGCTTGTTGGCCGGGAAAGAGAATATTACTGAGACGAAGAAGTTCGTTGTAAACAGCAATGTTACTGTAGTAGCAAGGTTTGTTTTGGACGACTCTGTCGAAGCTGTTGCTTCTGAAAGTGTTCGTGTTTATCCGAATCCGGCAACTGACTATGTTTTGGTAGAAGCCAATGCAGATGCTCAAATCCGCTTGCTGTCAATGAATGGTCGCACACTGATCTCTGCTCGAACCAGTGCAGAGGGCTTTGCTCGTATCGATCTGAGTTCGATAGCTGCAGGTACTTATCTGCTGACGATAGACGGAGCTGTAAGAAAGCTTATCGTGAAGTAACAATCAATCTAACGGGGCTGTGGCAAAATTTAATTTTGCCCACAGCCCCATTTAGATGCGTTAGAATGCGCAAAATGCAAGGCACTAATACTGAGGCTGAAGGGAGCATACCGGAGTATGGAACCGAAGCCGAATGTCGCAAGTAACACAGCCGTTTGCGTATTACGACACATCGCCATGGTGAAGCCGGGGTGACGAGACAATGCGTTCTCGTTACCCCGGCTTTTTTTTATGCAGTGAGTATTGTGCACCACGACACTCTCAAAAAGAGAGTCAATAGGGAGAGAAAAACGAAGAGATAATATCCTATTCTCCGCTCTTAAAACAGATAAGTTCTGTAAAAACTCACTCCTCGATAAAATCCAGAAAAACAGAAGAAAAGGAGATCATAGAGACAAGTGAATGCACCTCTTTTTATGAGTTCTTATTGACCTTCCAGAATGTCGATGAATAGAGCGTTCTGGAGAGGTCAAATTTCTCTCCTGAGAGAAATTTTGCTAACACGGGAGAGAGCATTCGTTTCCTCAGGAGATAATTTTTGTTCTCTCCTGTGTTAGTAAAAAGCGACTCCTATGAGTATCAAAAAAGAGAGGGAAAAACGAACTAAAAAGCCACTAATTTGAGCGAAAAGACAGTCTGATCCGATAATACAAATAAGAGTAGTAATACAAAATATAACGTTGCCTGTGAAGATTACATCAATACATTTAGCAAGCTCTGTGCAATACTCTTATTCTGAGATTTTGTCGAAAGACCATGTAGATTTTCAGTGAAAGGTCTGGAGAGGGCCTTTTGAGCTTGTGCAACGGTTTCTACAAATGCCTTTCTGCGTGGTAACTGGACCGAACCAGCGGTGCTGACTCTATGTGTCGGAAGCCTTTCTCCAAGCCAATCAGGCGAAGGCGTTCGAACTGCTCCGGTCGAATATATTCCTCTACTGGCAAGTTGCGTCTGGAGGGTTGTAGGTATTGGCCGATGGTGATCACGGAAACACCGACAGAGAGCACGTCATCCATCAACTCGCAAACCTCTTGCTCCGTTTCGCCTAATCCCAGCATGATCCCAGTCTTGGTTGTGACACCAGCGGCTGCAATATGTGCCAGTACGTGCAGGCTGCAATCATAGGTTGCCACATGTCTTACCGAGGGAGTTAGTCGCCGAACCGTTTCCATATTGTGCGATATGATATCCGGCTTGGCTGCTATAATGAGGTCAATGAGGTCTGTTCGACCTCGAAAATCGGGTATCAGTACCTCTATGGTCGTATTGGGGCAGGTTGCCTTGATTTGTCGAATCGTATTTGCCCAATGGTTCGCCCCATAGTCGGGGAGATCATCTCGGTCTACACTGGTAATCACCGCATGTTTGAGCTTCATCAGCTCGATGCTACGTGCTACATTGGCTGGCTCGTTAGGGTCGAGAGGCAAGGGCTTGCCAGTATTGGTGTTACAGAATCGGCAAGCTCTGGTGCATATATCTCCGGCAATCATAAAGGTGGCCGTGCCACGGCTCCAGCATTCGCCCATGTTGGGGCAACGACCACTGGAGCAGATCGTATGCAAGCAATGCTTGTCTACTATGTCTTTCGTGCGGGCAAAGTGGTCGTTCGCACTCAGACTGATTTTGAGCCACTCAGGTTTGCGCAGAGGGCGTTTCCTGGGCCCTTGCAGAGGTGTTTCTTCTGTGGTCATTAGAGGTTGTCGAAAAGATAATTGGCCATGCGAGTATACAGGTGTAGACGGGTATTGCGCCCCGGTATACTATGATTTTTATCAGTGTATATTGCCTGCTCGAAAGGTATGCCTGCCTCTACCAATAGATTGGTGAGATTCATTGTATTCTGCAGGTGTACATTGTCATCGGCAGAGCCATGGATAACCAATAGTTTGCCACGAAGTTGATTGGCAAAGCGAAGAACGGAGGCTTCGTCGTATCCTCGCCCGTTTTCTTGTGGAGTGCGCATATACCGCTCTGTGTATATAGTATCATAGTAACGCCAATCGGTTACGGGGGCTACAGCTATCCCCAGCTTGAAGGTTCCCTCTCCTTTGCACAGACTCATCAGAGTGTTGTACCCTCCATAGCTCCAGCCCCATATCCCTATACGAGAGGCGTCTATATAGGGTAGTTTCCCTAATTCTTTGGCTGCGCTTATTTGGTCTTGTGTCTCCAATGTGCCGAGTTTGAGGTAGTGACATTTACGCCAATCTTCTCCTCTGGCGGCAGTGCCTCGTCCGTCCACGCAGGCTACAACGATCCCATTGACTGCGAGGTATTGTTCCCAATCGAGTCGGAAAAGATCTGCCACCTGTTGCGAGTTAGGACCACTATATTGCACCATGAGGAGTGGATATTGTTTGTTCGGGTCGAAGTCAAGAGGCTTCACTATCCATGCATTCATATCCTGTCCGGCTCCATTTTTCACTTTGATAAATTCTTTCTTGGCCAATTCGTAGCCCTGCAATTTCTTCCTTAGAGCTGCATTGTCTTGCAGGATACGTAGAGGTTTATTGGGAGTCTTCGTCCTGTACAGAGCAACCTCCAAGGGAGTATCGATGCTACTATGATTGTTGATGAAAAAGGAGAAGTTACCGCTGAACCGGGCATGATTGTTACCCTTGGCATTACTCAAGCATAGTGTTTTCCCTTTCGGATCTACACGGTAGACTTCCCTACGCAACGGACTTTCTTTGGCTGCTTGGTAGTAGATGTTTCCTTGCCCATCCATTCCGTAGAAGCGTGTCACATCCCATTCTCCCTTGGTTATTTGCCGTTGCATTATCCCTTTGGCATTGTATTGATAGAGATGTTGCCATCCATCTCGTTCGGAGAGGTACACAAAACCATCGGCAAGTAGAAGGATGGAGCTTATGGCTTGCTCGTCTATATATCTCTCATTCTTGTCTTCGAGTATCAGTTTTGCTACCAGACTTTTGGGATGTACATAATACATCCGCAAGAGATTCTGTTGTCTGTTGAGGGTGACAACAGCCAATTCATCCGATTTGTAAGTAAACTGTAGCCGTGGAATATAGATGTCTGCCATATTCGGTAGTTGCACCGTCTTAGTAGAGCGATTGTCTATGTTGTACAGATGTACGGAGAGGCGGCTGTTTTGCTCCCCTGCCTTGGGGTATTTATAACGATAGGCTTCGGGATAGAGCTTTCCGGCTGGGGCATACATGGGCATGGCATATTCTTTCACCAGACTTTCATCGGTGCGACCATAGGCCAGAAAAGAACCATCCGGGCTGAAACTCATCAATTTTGTCTGTCCAAATTCTTCTTCGTAAACCCAATCGGTTTGTCCGTTGATTATCTCATTCTTCTTGCCATCGGTCGTCACAGCAACTTCTGTGTCGAAGTCGAATTTTTTGATATAGATATTGTTGTCTCTCACAAATGCGACCATACGACCATCGGGGCTGAATGTCGGGATACTGATTTGCCCTCCTTGCTCCGAAAGCGGTTTCACAAGTTTGCGTCTGACATCATAGTCATAGACTTCTGCTGTGTAGGAGTGTCTGTAGACCGGATTTTTTTTGTTGAGGAGTAAGATATGAGTGCCATTAGGACCTACGATGTAGTCATCGAAGTGATCAAAGGAACAGTCTTTGGCCGAAGTAGTACTGAAGAGCGTATCCACGACTTTGCCTGTGGCGAATTCATAGCGTACAATAGCTGTATTGTCTTTTGTCTTTTCTGTGTAGAAGGTATCTCCCATGGGGCGGAATGTACCTCTGGCTCCCAATTCTTGAAAGTCCCCTCCGGTAATTTCGCTTAGGGTTATTCTCTTCTTCTGTTGAGCTGAGAGAGGCAATACAGCGATCAGGCCCACAAGAGCCATGACTATGAATGTCTGTTTTTGTCTTGTCATATCTTGGTTTTGCTTTGGTTTCTTTCGATGTTCGACTTTGTTTTCTTCTTAGGTACGTTTGGCAGACTCTGTGCTGTCTTGAGGAACAGAAGAGGGGAGCTTATCGGTCTCATTGAGAGTACGTTCTGTTTTCTCTTTACCTGCTGCTTCTTCTCCGGACTCAAACTCTCTATTGTCCTTTTGATGCTCTGTTGTTGCTTCCTTGATTTCTCTGTTATTCGTCCTTCCTTCGTCCGGTTTTTCCTCTGTGGCGTTTTTCTCCTTGGTTGGTTGCAGGGCCTGCTGCTTTGCTGCTCCAGTCTGCTGTTTCATTTTTACCAACTCTGCGGCTGGTATGACACTAAATTCGGTACGTCGATTCAGTTGGTCTGCTATCTGCTGTCGATCACTCGACAAAGACTGAATGAGAGAGTCTGTCAGGATTGTTCCCTCAGGCAGAAAGTCGTATGTCTTGGCCAATCCTTTGCTTATGCTGCGGGGTCGCTGTTTGCCGCAGCCGATGGGATACAGCCGGGTAGAATCAATTCCTTTGGAGACAAGATAGTCGCACACCGATTTGGCTCTGCGATCGGAGAGATCCAAATTGTATGCATCCGATCCCTTGCGGTCTGCGTGAGATGTCAGGCGTATGGAAATATCCGGATTGTCGTTTAGGATTTCTATTAGTTCATCCAAGCTTTTCTTGCTTTCTGGGCGTAGCGAAGCTTTATCGAAATCATAGAAAATATCTTTGAGAGCTTCGGGTGTCAGACGAGATGCGAGGTAAAAATCGACATAGTACACCTCGTCTTGCCGAGCAGTGTCGGTCTGGATACGTGCATAGCGGTTGAGGAAAGAGGATGCTCCGGCGAGCATGACGTATTCGGAGGCTCCTTCGACAGCTATCCTGTATGAGCCATCGTCTTTGGTGTAGACCAAACCTTTCCCCACAGGGCCTTTGTCTCCCACGATGCGTAGCTCTGCTTGAGGGATCGGTTCCCCTTCTCGGTCATAGACATAGCCCTCTATATAGAGGCGAATTGCAGGACGGTAAAATTCGTACAAGTGTGGTCGAGCCAAGGCGTCATTTCTTGTAGAAGAGAATAGACCGCTCTCGGCTATGGGGTCATCGGAAGACCGTTCCGTAGGATCGAATACAAAACCGAAATCATCAGCAGAAGAGTTGATTGGAGGAGCCAGATGTGTCACATCCCAGTGCCCAACAGAGTCGAGTGTGGCACAGAAAATATCCAATCCACCAAGCCCCGGATGTCCGTTCGAGGCAAAATAGAGAGTCGAGTCTGTGGCCATATAGGGAAAAAGTTCGTCCCCTATGGTATTGATGTCTGTTCCGAGATTTTCCGGAAAGCCAAATCCCTCCTGAGTGATAGCTGCGCGATAAAGGTCTTTCCCCCCACGGGAGCTTCCTCCTTCGCTTACGAAGTACAGCCATTTACCATCAGGGCTTGGTGCCGGGTGTGCTGCCATTCTCAGGCTGTCGCTCCACAGTTCCACAGCTGTGCCGCTACTCCATCCACCATCTCCCGATGCTTTGGAGCTATATATTTTGGCAGTACGAGAGTATAACTCATTTTGCTCGGCATAGGTGTAGTAGAGGGTTTTGCCATCCGAGCTAAGAGCTGGTGTGCCTTCGTCCTGATCAGTATTGACCCCACCAGGTAGAGAGTCAGCTTTGCTGTATTTCCCTTTGTTATCCCTTTTGGTGTAATAGATATTGTTAGGGTTGAGGCCGGTGATATCGCTGGGGCTAATAGAAGGATCTTTGCTTCTGCTGGAGGAGAAGTATATGGCGGAGCCGTCGGGAGCATAGGTGGCGGAGAAGTCTCCTCTGGGCGAATTGAGCAGCGGGGATTTGCGTATGCTATAGATCGCAGTTTTTTGTCCTGACGTTGCTATCCGGCAGCCTTCCTCTCCGAGTATTCGTCTGGGATCCTGTGGGTGAGCAAGGGCGAATTGGGCATAGTATTTCTGTGCATCCTTATATCTGCCCAAGCCGTGAAAGGAGTTGGCTATGCGCAGGTAGAGCAAACTGTCGGGGTATCTGTATCGCAGAGCAGACTGGTAGGAAGATAGGGCCTTGTTCATTTGCCCCAGACGACTGTAATTCTCTGCGGCATGCCAAGCCAGATAGGCTCGTTGCTCTCGTTTGTCTTTGCGAGTGCGTTTGTAGAGGATGTTGTAGTAGTTTGCTGCCTTATGATACTCTCCATTGTGTTCGGCTTTCTCCGCATCACCGATCTTTATGCTCTTGCAACTGAGCACCGAAGCGAGCAGGAGCAGGCAACAGCAGATATGGTACAGCTTTTTCACAATCGTTAGGCTATTCCGATCAGTTTGTGTAACTGGATACTCAGCTGCCAGCGCGGATGCGCCAGGCAGTATTCTATACATCGTTTCAGGGCTTGTGGATCTGCCATATCACCTTTAGGTTGAGTCTGGAAAACCGGGCTTACGCAGTAGTGATGAGCAGCAGGCAGGAGACTTTCGTGTGGGGGAAGCTCTCCTGTTGCTTCTATCAAAAAGCGCCATTCACTCACTCCTTTGGGGAAGATCCGGGCAAGCAGAGACCAATCGCGATGCTTTGGGCTGCAACTGATATAATCCAGTCCTTGTGGAAGAGTATGGGTGCCGTTGGTTTCAATAGCTTGGTAGTAGCCTAGAACGGCAAAGTAGGCAATATGTTCATCAGTGAGTTGTAGGCTGGGCTCGCCCCCTGTCCATATCATTTCCCGAGAGGGGTATGTGGCTATTGCTTGGGCTATCTCGTGGACTTGCATAGGACGACCATGGGCAAAATCCGTATCGCAAAAAGAGCAATCAAGGTTGCAGCCGGAAAGTCGCACAAAAACGGATGGCCGACCGCTGCGTCCGCCTTCGCCTTGCAGGCTGTAGAATATCTCTTTTACGAGCAATGGCTTCATCTTCTTACAGAGAATAGGTTGCCGAACATTTAGCTGTTTCTTCTACTCGGCAGCTGTGCAGGGTCACCCGACTGCCTTGCAACAAAGATGGAGCTATATCTTCGACCAGATAGCGAGCCATATTCTCTGCTGTCGGGTTAAAGGGAACGATCACGATGTCCTGTGGTACAATGGCTTGAAGTTGCTCCAATAGCGGATCTTCCTGCCAGATCATGAACTTATGATCCCATTCACGCTCCAGATAGGCACAGAGGGTGGATTTGATTGTGCCGAAATCAATCACCATACCCAGCTCGTCTGTTTCGTCCGAAATGCAGCAGAAGTGTATGCGATAGTTGTGACCATGCAAATGTTTACACTTGTGTTGGTGCCCCACCACTCGGTGCCCCATGCTGATGTCGTGGTATCGTTCGGCTGTAATCATTGGTTTGTAGCGTATTGTTCAGCTGCTGAAAAAACGCTCCCGTCTATTCCCAGAAGCTCCCAAAGATACGGTTTTTGCCCCTAATCATGGGATTGATGCAGAGTTGAGGTTTGATATGTGAGACAAGTAGAGGCGACAAGTGAGCTTCGGAGGAAAAGATGAATAAGTTTTCCGTTGGTTCAGCAATTCGTGTCAATCACGGCTGACTTACCAACGCATACTTGAAGAATAGCCCTTGGTAGACAGTAATATGAACTTCTTTGTTTAGCAATGGTCCGAATTGCTCTGCTTTCCCCTCGAATCTATATTGTTCGCCTCTGTTTTCTACTGAAATCCTCACAAAGCGTTTGTCTCTACTTTGCTCCTCCTCCTCGCTTAAAACAGCTTTCCCCTTGAAGACAATTTCATGATACAGGGCATTTATATTGGAATACAAGCTCGGTTGGAAGAAATAGATACAAACAATCATCATTATGAATACAGTCCACCATTTTAGCCCTATATCTGGGGGAGTGCCGAATGCTCCATACAACTTGAAGTTTCGAAGCATCTTGCTAAAAGTATTGTCTCCAGTAATAAAAATTAAATACAACAACCATGGTGCAATGACAAGAAGTAAGCTTATTAACCATGTATAAACAATTGGAATTTCAGATAGAAATAACTCTTCTTTCGCCACATTGGATATGATTAAAATGGCAAGCCAAAATAGGGTAAATCCTAATAGGAAAAGGAGACTCCTAACAATCAGCTGCGTAAATTTTAGAGGCTGTTCTTGCTCTGCTTTCCGGGCTATTGATTTTTTGAATTTCATTTGTCGGGGATTTTTCTAAATGTTGAGAAACTACTTCAGATAAAAAGGATGCAGCCAATAATCCGTAATAGGTTCGAGTATATTTCTTCTAGGCTGAACTTCGGGCTCTATCGTTCTTTTCCTTCTAACGATATAATTAAATAATCCGACGAGAGACTGTTTTTGTGAAAAAACAACAATTGACATTTGTGTAGCCAACAAATCGAAATCTTTTGTCCCATTTTCTCTCTCATTTTTGTGTCGTTATAGAGGTAAGATATGAAAAAATGGCCGAAGGTTTCTTCAATTACATTCTTATTTGAATGTATTGTTTGGGAGAAATGCTTGTCTATCTGCAATAGGAAGCTGTTGTGTATCATCAAATTCGTTACAAATATAGCTGATGCAAGAATGGAATAGAAGTTTCTAATCTCTACTCGAGAAACTCCTAACAAGCAATCTTGGGATCGATCGAGAAACTCCGGTCGGCAATGCTGGTTTTGCGAGGGGTGAGGTGTCTCTGCCCTATTACATCCTCTGGTTTCAATTCCTTCTCCCAATTCCTGCTTATGCGAAGTCTGGCAAGAGGCTCGCTAAGAAGGTCTTTTGAGGGAGTGAGAAACAATTCCAGAGGACTTTTATCGAGGCTCCCGAATCTTTCCTGTTTCATGGTTTTAGATTATTGGTAAATTTGTCGCCAGTGAGCTTTTTAACCGACCTCTATCTAACTTACTAAACTTTGTAACAACACTAAAGATGAAGAAAATTATTCTCTTGACACTGGCCTCTCTGTTGAGCATGTGGATTGCTGTGGCCGGGCCGATAGATTCGGAGCGTGCGAGCTTGATTGCTACACGCTTGTTTGAACAAATGGAGAAGCCTTCACCTTTGAAGAAAAACATAACTTCAAAAGGAGAAATAAGGCTGACACATACCGTGATGATGGATGCGGATATACAAGCCGCCGGATTTGGCTCTATGGGTGAGTCGCTTACGCCTTGTTTCTATGTATTCAACCGTGGTGATAATGCCGGTTTTGCTCTTGTCGCCGGGGACGATTTAGTTCCGGAAATACTGGCTTATTCCGACAGAGGACAAATTGACATGGAGCAATTGCCGGACAATTTAGCCTTTTTCCTCCGTCTTTATCAGCACGAAATACAGACTATTATAGCTTCCGGAATTGATGTGTCTACCTTTTCCTCCTTTGAGTATCCTGATCTGCCTGAGGCTGTACTGCCATTGATGGAGACCGGTCCATGGGAGGGCAAAGCCATCCGTTGGAATCAGCTTGCACCATACAATATGCAACTTCCCGAGGGGGCCATCTATACTGGTTGTGTGGCGACAGCAGTGGCACAATTGATGCGTTATTATACTTGGCCGGAAAAAGGACAGGGAAAGAACGAGTATACGGATTATTATGGGAACGAGTATTCCGTAGAATTGGGCCAGACCTATGACTGGGAGAATATGCCGGGAACTGTAGACGAGAAGAATGCTCCTAAGGAACAACGTTTGGCTCTAAGTGCATTGATGCGTGATGTCGGATTATCTATCAATACATCCTATTCGAATAGAGGAAGCTATGCCTACACTCCCCCCGTGATACGAGCTCTAAGGAACAATTTTTTCTACAAGAAGAGCATAAAGATGCTTGACCGTCACACTACCACCGCCTATGAATGGCAGAAAATTGTGCGTACTGAGTTGAGCAAGAAAAGACCCTTATACTATGCCGGTGCAGACAGAACATCTGGTCATGCCTTTATTTGTGATGGCTATAAAGCTGATGGTACCTACCACTTCAACTGGGGCTGGAGTGGATTGTCTAATGGATATTTCCGCCTGACACTTCTAGCTCCTCTGCAGTTGGGAGCAGGGGCCGGAAACGGTACCTTCACCATACTGCAAGAGATTATTGTCGGTCTTGAGCCAGACAAGGATGGAGCAGATGACAAGTTTGGAGATTGTGATTTCCGTCTCAATGACATGCATAAGGTGAGAGATGCAGGTCAAAAAATAGAAGGAGAAGCACGAATAACTTGCATCAACGAATTCAAGCCTAATTTCCTTTTCGGTGTCCGTATAACAGACTCGGAAGGAAAAAGCACTGACCTGCAAGCTTACGAAAAAGAACTGACCGTCAATTATAAATATTCTATCAGTATCCCTTATAAATTCGACACAGAGTTACTCAAGCCAGGTACTAATAAGGTGACTTTCATCACCAAACGTACTGATGTCCCTGGAGCTGATTGGATACCATTGCTTTCCTACGCAGATATTCCTCATCCTTATTATTACATAGACAAGGCTGACAAGTTGAATATCAGAGTGGTCGGAGCCAGACAATTTGATGTAAAAATCGAAAAGGTTGAGAGTGACCTCCGTTCGTATGGGCCGAGTACGATAGATGTATTTTTTACGAACAGCGGAATAGATGAACAGCGAGAGCTATTATTCCTAAAACTGACTCCTAAGGGAGAAAATCAAGCTCTCAAACCATTTTCTTTCAGAGGCCAATTGGCAGAAATTGCACCAAATGGAGCCTCTTCTGTGTTGCATTTGGAAGTAAAAGAGCTAGAAGTCCTGGCAGGTACCTATACTCTTCTTGGCAGATTTGACAGAGAATACGATTGGCAAGAGTTGGGAGAGGTCGAGGTTAGAAATTATTGGGACGAGTATATCTCCAACCCCAAAAGCCGAGAGCAGATGCTCGCATATCCCAATCCAACAACCGGACAAGTAATACTTCGTAATCCGGGAGTAGACATGGTCGATTATGCTCTCTATACCATGGATGGTCGTTTGCTCAGAAGAGGTTTGTTACAGACAACTGAGCAGATTGTCGATTTCAGTGAGTTGCCAGTAGCTGTCTACCTGTTGCGTATAGGACAAGAACAAACCAAGTTGGTGAAGAAAGACTAAGTTCCAACAGATAGAATAGTAAGGCTGTGGTATCCGGCTTCCCTTGCCGAGTTACCACAGCCTTATTTTTTCATAGCTACACGTAGGAGGGGTAGAGAAGGATTGTCTATTTCCTGCTATTGAAACTGATATGTTTTGTAAATTCTTATTCGCGACAAAAAGTGGAGAAAGAGAGAAGAAAAGACTGTACGAACAAACGGATAACCTCCCTTTTTATACGCTCTATATCGATCTTTTGAAATGCCGATGAATAGGCCGTTCTGAGAGGGTCAATTTTCTCTCCTGAGAGAAATTTTGCTAACACAGGAGAGAGCATTTTTTTTCTCAGGAGAGAATTTTTGCTCTCTCCCGTGTCATTCAAAAACACCTCCTGCAGGGATCAAAAAAGAGTAGAAAATCCAAGGTCAAAAAGCTCCAATCTGAGCATAAAAACATTGCTCGTAAGCAACTGAAAGCAATAAAAAGACACACTATTTAACCGGCTTCTTGTAGGATCATATCGGCACTATTGAATGAGGGCACAGCCTTTCGAGGGGGATGTGAGCTCCGTGCTGTAGTTCTCTTTGGACTGGCAATCTAAACACCAAAAATAAAGAAAGAGAGGTACTCTCCGAAAGAATACCTCTCCTCCTGTGAGACTGTCGCACGAATACAGCATTCGCTACACTATTCCTGACGCTCGGGGTTGGTTGGCTATTTGTCTAAATCTGCTCCCTTCTCCTTTGAGCCCTAATGCTTTCGTGATTACTGCATTCTGCAAAGTCCGGCAAAGAATAATTATCTCTCAATACGATCTGCTCGTAGGCGAGGCCGAGAGCCTATGAGAGCATAGAAGAGCATATAGGCCTCACCGGCCAATACCAGAAGCCAAGTGAGATCCCATGAGCCGAGTTTGTCTGCCCAAATTCCTTGAGCGAAAGGCAGGACTGCTCCTCCTACGACTCCCATCATCAAGAGCCCCGTACCCTTAGCTGTGTATTTACCAAGACCTTCCAGAGCCAGACTGAAGATAGCTCCCCACATCACAGAGTGGAAGAATCCGATTGCGATCAATAGCCATGGCTGTTGTATGAGCATAGCCAGCCCGAGCAAAATCATTGCCGAGAGGGATGAGATGCTAAGGAGCACTTTGGCAGAAACCTTGCTTAGGAAGCTACTCAAGAAACGTCCGATGAGCAGGCAAAGCCAATAAACCGTAATCATCTGTGCGGCTTCTGGGCCGGTCATCCCCAAGTCGGATTTGGCGTAGAGATTGAAGTTGCTGCCAATACAAACTTCTACACCGACATAGCAGAAGAGGGCCAAAACACCCAGAGAGAGGTGACTAAATCGCCAAGCTGAGTGTGGTAGCTCTTCTCCCGATGCTGCAGTCGTGTTGGCCAGATTCGGGAGCTCCAATCGACGGATAATGGCATATAGTAGCAGCATAGCCAGGATGAGCACCCCCATTGGTAGAAATATAGACTGTATGTCTACATCGGTGCCGGCCTGCCCACGGAATACGGCATAAGCTACAAAGAGAGGCCCGATAGTGGTCATGATGCTATTGCCTGTGCCTCCTATGTTTTGTCTTTGCACGGGGGATGTCCCTTTGACATCACAGGCGATCAGATACGGATTGACCGAAGCCTGCAAGAAAGTTAGCCCAGTGCCACTAATGAAACTCCCCAAGACAAAAATGAAGTAGCTGAGCGGTATGCGAGCATCCCACAGTGTAAACTCGATTGGTCGGGAGAAGCTGTATCTGTACTGCATGGCAGAGCCGAGGAATATGCAGAAAGCCAGCCCTAAGATTCCTACGCCCATGAGCAAGGTCTTTTTGTAGCCATTACGCTCCAGATAACGAGCTGCCAAGGGGCCTATCAACAAATAGGCCAGGAAAAAGGCAAATACCAGAAGGGTAGAGAATGTATTTTCGTAAGAGCCTGCTGACTGCAGGTAGGCGGACTGTATAGGGACTTGGAACTGTTGGTTGATGCTGGTGATAAATCCGATCAGAGCCATCAACACGACCATGGTGATGAAAGGCCCCAGATAGGAAGTGCGACTGTTTGTACCGGTATCCATGATGTTGCGTTATGATGATTGGTGGAGCCTGCTGTTCGTTGGCTCCCAGAGGTTCTTATTTCTGTTTGATGAGATTGAGGAACTCTTCCCGTGTTTTGGCTTCTTGGAAGGCTCCGGTGAAGTCGCTGGTCGTGGTCAGAGCATTTTGTTTTTCTACCCCTCGCATCTGCATACACATATGCTGCGCCTCGATCACAACGATGACTCCCATTGGGTTGAGTGTATTCTGAATACATTCTTTGATTTGTGTCGTAAGTCTTTCTTGTACCTGCAGACGACGGCTGAATACATTCACGACACGGGGTATTTTGGACAGGCCGGTGATGTATTTGTTGGGAATGTAGCCCACATGTGCTTTCCCGAAGAAAGGAAGCATGTGATGTTCGCAGAGAGAGAAGAAATCTATATCCTTGACAATCACCATTTGGCGATAATCTTCCTTAAACTTGGCACTAAGCAGAATATCCTCAGGAGACTCTTGATATCCGCTGGTGAGGAATTGCATGGCCTTTGCCACTCGTTCGGGGGTTTTGATGAGCCCTTCTCTGCTACGGTCTTCGCCCAGAAGGGTCAGTACTTCTTCGTAATGACGTTGTAGTGCCTCTTGAATAGAGAGGTCTTGTTCGTTTTGCATATAAATTTGAGTGTATCGGTTACAATGAGCAAAAGGAGTCCGGCACACCCTCCCCACAATATACTCTGAGAACAATTGCGAAAAGAAAAAGCAGAAGTCTTTTATGGAAAAGGGATGAGAGAGCCGACCGAGGGGAGAGTGAGTATCCCTCCCCTCGTTCTCCAATGCGATTAGTTGTGATATCTTATGCGGTTTCTTACTACGTATATTTCCTGAGCTAAATCAGGCATACTTTGCTTTAGTTCTTTGGCTACTTTGTGTGCTTCTTCGTGGGAGATAAAGTCTCCTACCAGAAGTTTCCAGAAGGGGGCTTTGTATGTCACATAGCAAACCTCTCCGGGGAAGAGCCGGTTTACTCGACTTGCCCTCGAATAAGCCTCCTGTTTGGATGTCTTTAGATTACCTACATAGACCTGAATACGAAAGCCTCCACGTAGCGAAATGTTTGTCTCGCCATGTAGGATCTGCCCTCCTTGTGGACCGACTGTACCTACTCTCTTGCGAACTTCACTCGGGACAAAGACTATTACTCGCCCCTCGCCCGGCTTGGAAGACTCCAAGGCTTCAAAAATAGAAGCAGGAGCTGTGCTTTGGTCGTTGGTTACTACATTTTGTGCGTATGTAGTCTTCGGGATCCATAGCAAAAGAGCTGTCAAGATGATCGCCGGTATGGGGAAAGTGCTTTTCGAAAGGGACTTCATGACGAGAAGGATGGGGAAATATCAAGTTTTTGTAGCCTTAATCGAAAGCTTTGATGATAGGCATGAATTTGGCAGCCTCCAACGAAGCTCCTCCGATGAGCCCTCCATCTACATCCGGTTTGGCAAATAATTCTTTCGCATTGTCTCCGTTGCAGCTACCTCCATAGAGAATGGAAGTCGAGGAGGCTAACTCTTCTCCGTATTTCAATGCGATGTGCTTACGGATGTGTGCATGCATCTCTTGTGCTTGATCTGCAGAAGCGGTTTTCCCCGTCCCGATAGCCCAAACTGGTTCATAAGCCA
Source organism: Porphyromonas crevioricanis (assembly GCF_900476255.1). Lineage (NCBI taxonomy): Bacteria > Pseudomonadati > Bacteroidota > Bacteroidia > Bacteroidales > Porphyromonadaceae > Porphyromonas > Porphyromonas crevioricanis. The sequence goes on along the minus strand of NZ_LS483447.1, from coordinate 337,622 downwards.
AAATCAGATGAGCAAAGGCCGATGATTCCAGATGAAAGAGAGAGGAGGTAATTTGGTCTGCAACTACATCAAGGTAGCTGCCATCTTCTCTTTGCTGGAGAGACTCCCCTATGCAGAAAATCGGTCGTAAACCTGCTGCAAGAGCTCGATCCACTTTCTCTGCCAGCGAGATAGCATTTTCTTGATGATAAGCTCTGCGCTCGGAGTGTCCAATAATGACATAGTCTGCCACAGTGCTGGCAATTTGATTTGCAGATATCTCACCGGTGTAGGCCCCCTTGGTGTGTTGAGAACAGTCTTGGGCTCCAAAACTTAGTTTTTCAGGTAAGTTGGCCGAATCTATTGCTCCCAGAAAGAAAGAAGGAGGGCAGAGGATTACCTTGCAGTTGGGTTGATAGTTTTCCAGCTGAGCCTGGATGTCCTTGATCAGAGACAACCCTTCGGATAGGGTCTTATTCATTTTCCAGTTTGCAGCTACTACATTGCGTGTTTTCATATCTTGCTGTTTTTGTATTGTCTTTCAGTTTCTGTTTAGATCACAAACTTGTAGTTTCAGTGCTCTGTTTTGCTGGGCTTCCTTCGAAAAAGACGTCCCACTGAAGCAAAGATAAGCAGAGCAACCCAAGCCGAGAGTACAGACAGCCGACCCCAAGGTTTGGGGAGGTCTATGGACTCTATATCAGCTTGAAGATGATTCTCCACAAATGCAGATAATCCATTTGCTTCGGGCAGAGATCTGTAGGCATATTTCCCTGTGATTATCCCTTGACTCACAAACAGGATGGAAGGGTTGTCCCTGGCCATTGTTTTGAGTATCGTGGCATCAGCGATATAGATCGGATAGCGTGCAGAGGCTTTGTTGCGCCATGAGTCAATGACCTCCGTATCTGATCCGGAAAGCAGACAAAAATTAGCACCAAGTGATTGGGCGGTGGTATACAGCCGGTTCAGAAGATCGAAAGTCGTTTCGGAGATTTGCGAGAGATTGGGGGAAATTAAGAGTATCAGTCCTTTGTCGGAAGAGTCGGCCGAGGCACCGCCCATATGCAGTATCTGTTCCGTAATATCATCTCCGTGCGGATCAAAGACCGAGAAGTCTGGTACCGGAGGTTGGTAACCTTTGCTCACCAAGCGTTCGTGACGCTCTACGAATGTCCAAGTAGAGTCGGGTAGGGCATCGAGAGTAAATTCTCGGCGTTCTCCCTTCTGCTCATATACGAATACAAACTCGTATTCGTCCGCTTTTTCTCCCGGAGGAATACTCACAATGGCATCTAATCGGGATCCTACTTTGAATGGACGAAAGTCGATCATTGGTAGATAGCGATAATTGACTATCGAGAAGAGGAGTATTCCCACCACAGAAAGAGCGGTCGGGAACCAGGCTCTGGATACAGAGAAAAGGCTCCTTACTCGATGATAGTCGAAAAAGAGAGAGAGAGAGAATAGTAGCAGAATGATATTCTTCCCAAATGTCTGCCAATTGGTCAGCTTGAGGGCATCTCCAAAGCAGCCACAGTCTTTTACGGGATTGGAAATTGCCAAAAAGAGAGTGATGCTCGTCATGAAAACCATCACGATCAAAAACAGCCGGGAAGAACACTTCTTATATACCCCCATCAGGGCTATAGCTCCAAGGAAAAATTCAAACGAAGCGAGAGCCATGGCCGCTGCTACTGTGAGAGGGAAGGAAACCGATAGCCCGAATATGCCGAAGTATTCGCCTATCTTGATGGCTCCTCCCATGGGATCTACTGCTTTTACAAAACCGGAGAACAGGAATGTGAGGGCCAGTAGCAGGCGAGATATTTCGGCTATTGTGGTACGTAGTTTGTTCATAGTGTCAGGTCAATGAGGGCGAAGATCGCATAGTTTACCATATCCATATAATTGGCTTCTACGCCTTCGCTTACTAAGGTCTCACCGCCGAGATCTTCGATTTGCTTTGTCCGTAGTACCTTGGAGAGGATGAGATCTACAAAAGAGGATACACGCATTTGTCTCCATGCTTCTCCATAGTCATGATTTTTGGCCAGCATCAAATCCAATACGGCTTTCCCTTTGAGGTCATAGTACTTCAGAGCTTGCTCATTAGTCGTTGTTATAGGACCTTCTTCTATGCCCAATTCCAGTTGAATGAGGGCGATCAGACCATAATTGACTATACCGACAAATTCAGACTCTATCCCCTCGTTGATTTTGCTTTTGCCTTGCAGCTGTATGCTGCGTATGCGGTTAGCTTTGATGTAAATCTGGTCTGTGAGGCTTTCAGGACGCATGATACGCCAAGCAGCTCCGTAGTCGTGCAGCTTTTTCTCGAAAAGCTGTCGGCAGGAGGCTAAGACCTGAGTAAATTGAGTTTCTGTATTAGGCATGACTTATCGCTAGTTTTGTTTGTGGCTATATCGCTTACTAATCCAGCAAGGCGAAATCCAATACTTCGTCTATTCGGTCTACGAAGTGGAAAGTCAGACCATCGAGATACTTGGGATTGATCTCATCGATGTCTTTCTTGTTTTCAGTACAGAGTACGACATTGGTGATCCCACTTCTTTTGGCTGCGAGCATCTTTTCTCGTATACCACCCACGGGCAATACTTTCCCACGGAGGGTAATCTCCCCTGTCATGGCCAGATGAGAGCGTACACGACGCTTGGTGATAGCCGACACAATGGCTGTTACCATTGTGATTCCGGCCGAAGGCCCGTCTTTTGGTACAGCTCCTTCCGGCACATGTATGTGTAGTTGATATTGGTCGAAGAGAGTTTCTTCTATCCCTATTTCCAAGGCATGTGCCCGAATGTAGTCCAAAGCCAGAATCGCAGATTCTTTCATCACATCGCCCAGATTGCCCGTGAGGGTTAGTTTGGGTTCTTTGCCCTTGTGCAAACTGGCTTCTATAAATAGAATTTCTCCTCCTACTTGGGTCCATGCTAAGCCGGTCACTACCCCAGGTAATTCATTGCCCTGATACTTGTCTCGGCTATATTTGGGCGCACCGAGGTAGTCGGAGAGTCTATTTGGTTCTATCCGAAGGGGGTAGAATTCATTTGTGGCTACTTGTTTGGCAATCTTTCGGAAAAGCGTGGCAAGCTGCTTGTCCAAGCCTCTCACTCCGGATTCCCTAGTATAGTCTTCAATGATCTGCTCTATTGTTTTTTTTGATAATCGTATTTGCTTCTTTTCAAACCCGTGATTGAGCAATTGTTTGGGTACTAAATGCCTCATCCCGATTTCTATCTTTTCTTCTGGGATATAGCCGTTTACCTCTATTAGCTCCATTCTGTCGAGCAATGGTTGAGAGATGTTGCCCAAGTTGTTGGCTGTAGCTATAAAGAGCACCTGAGAGAGGTCGAAGTCAACATCGAGATAGTTGTCATGGAAGGCGGTATTTTGCTCTGGATCGAGTACCTCCAGCAAGGCTGCAGCCGGATCTCCTTTGAAGTCTCCACTGAGTTTATCTATTTCGTCCAGTATAAAGACAGGATTCATGGAGCCTGCTTTCTGCATATTTTTGATGATCCGGCCGGGCATTGCTCCTATATAGGTGCGTCTATGTCCTCGTATTTCGGCCTCATCATGCACTCCTCCAAGAGAGATTCGAACATATTTTCTGTTTAGGCTCTCTGCTATGCTTTTTCCCAAAGAAGTTTTCCCTACTCCAGGAGGACCATAGAGGCAGATGATAGGAGACTTCATGTCTTTTTTGAGTTTGAGTACTGCCAAGTGCTCAATGATGCGTTCCTTCACTTTCTCCAGACCGAAATGGTCTCTGTCAAGGACTCGCTCAGCACGTTTGAGGTCGAAGTTGTCTTTGCTGGATTTGCCCCAAGGCATTCCGATCAGAGTCTGCAGGTATTGCAGCTGTATGGAGTAGTCTGGGCTTTGCGGTGCGATGCGCTCCAGCTTGCGTAGCTCACGCTCAAAAGTCTCAGCCACCTCAGAGGGCCATTCTGTTGTCTGGGCTTTGTTTCGAAGTTCGGCTACATCCAAATCGTTGATGTTACCACCCAGCTCTTCTTGTATGGTTTTGATTTGTTGCTGTAGGAAGTATTCTTTCTGCTGCTTGTCCATCTCCTCCCGTGTTTTCATCTGGATGGAGGCTTTCAGCTCCAGCATTTCTATCTCTTTGTGCAGCAAATAAAGAAGTCTGTAACCGCGATCTTTAAGACTATCTATCTCCAGCAACCCTTGTTTAGTAGCAGTAGAAACAGATATGCCGGCTGAGGCAAAGTTGATGCGGTAGAGGGGGTTTCTATTCCTTTTGAGAGCTGATATGATTTCCCTCGGTACATCCATATTGGATAATGAGAGCATCTTTAGTGTCATATCCTGTATCGTGGAGACCAGAGCTTCAAACTCTTTGTCTCCGTTCTTCCCTACAGGAGGCAGTTGTTCCTCAAGGAGCTCTACCTGTCCTTTGAGGAAAGGCGATTGATGTGTCAGCTTTTTGAGTCGGAAGCGTTGGTGTCCCTGTATAATGCCTGTTGTGTTGCCATCCGGCATTTCGATGAGTTTCACCAGCTGGGAGATCACTCCCACGGAGTATAAGTCGCTTTCTGAAGGATCTTCTACTTCCGCATTTTTCTGTGCAATGGAGCCGAAAAATCCGCCATGTCTCTCTATGTGACGGACGAGGCGCATGGACTTCTCTCTCCCGACAAGTATGGGTACTGCTACACCAGGGAAGAGAGTCATGTTCCGCATGGCTAAAATGGGAATCTCATCGGGGATTTCGGCCGGATCTATCTCGAAAGCCTCATCCGCTTCACACATGGAAAGCACGGGGAAAAACACCGGGTAGCTGTCCTCTTCGTCGTCGTTGAAAACGTTGGTATAATTGTCTGACATTTTTTCTTCCTGTCTATATAAACTGTCTCTTCCTCGATACCATACGATTTGTGGTAACCTTCAGTTGTGAGATTTTCCATAAAACCGCTCGATGGCGAATATCTCGGAACATAACATTGACCTACTGAGACCATGCGAGGAGAGCCCAAGGGTCGGAGCGAACATACTCAATTCAGTTGAGTAGACCCGACTGCTGAGGGTAACACCGCGGGGCACAATAAGGCAATGTTCTGGCAAAAGTACAATTTTCCAGTGAGCTAACTTATTGGCACTTAAGAGGTGCACGCTCCTATACCTTCCGATGTGGTAAGCATATCGTTTCTCTGTTTCGGTTTATGGGCTGAAGTCTGTGTTGGATGTCAGAAGAATAGAATCGGATATTTGTCTTCGGAGAGGTTTTGAGACAAGGCCTCAGAATGCCGATAGATAGAGACTATTGCATATTGATGCTATTGTAGTCAGTGGTATTCTTCTTCGAGAAGAGTAAGGCAGATGTAGATGCTTTGAGTTTTTTCAAAAACAAAAGAATTACCCAAAAGAGGTAGTACATATCGATTCTTGATCTATCCAATCAATGATAGAGGCCCCGAAAGAGGAATGAATTTACATCCCAGATAATTCCCTTCGCTTTTAGAAAAGAAATCATCCCCGTCTACCGCATTTAGATATGCGATATGTACTCAATATTGACATATACACAGCAAAAGGATAGTTTCTATGCCATTATGTGTGGGTATAATATTTTATTATAAATTTGCCGAGAGATCCTCCGAGATAGATGGCGAAGCGTAGCCTTGTTCTGGGATCTCTGCTCTTCGTATGAGGGGTTTTCTTCTCCCTTATGGTTCTCTGGCTGAGGAAAAGCTTTCGTTTTTGACGAAGATATTACGTGATGAATCGGTAATTAAATCAGTTTAAGTTTCAATCTTAAAAAAGAACGAGTAGAATGAAGAAAGTTTTCGTTGTATTGTCAATGCTCTCAGTAGTGCTATTGGCAGGTTTTGCAACTTCTTGTAAGAAGGATGACAAGGGTAAAGAAGATGACAAGGTTAAGAGCCTTAGTGTGGACGATGCTACAGTGAAGATCGGAGAACAAGTGACCCTGAAGGTGACTGTGGATCCTGCTGGTGCCAAGTTAGCTTTCAATAGCTCTGATTCCAAGATTGCCACTGTGAATGACAAGGGAATTGTGACGGGTGTAGCCAAAGGTGAGGTAACCATTAAGGTGAAAGCAGGGAAGAAGGATGCGTCCTGCAAGGTGATTGTGACCGAATCTTCTACTGTTAATTATGACAAGGATCGCGTTATAAGAGGAGCCTATTTCCCCAAACATGGCAGTATGGTAGATCAAAAAGATGAAATCTTTGCTGCAATGGGGGATCTCAAATTTGAATATAAACCTGGGAAGGACGATGGAAAGTATGTGTGGCCTTTCCAGATAAAAGAGGGAGTCAGACCAGAGGCTTTTTTGCTTTTGACTTATGTACACAGTCACCCTAAGGTTGAGAAGCCTTTCTTTGTCGGTGAAACCTTCGTTGACAAGGGGTCTTTTGATCCTGATCAAGTAAAGGCTGGCTTTGCTGCTGCTTTTGGGTTTAACAAGGACGCAAAGCCCGTGGAAGTATCTGTAGACCAAGGGGGGAAGAAAGTTCCGGGTCTTATCGCAAATAACCCTCAGTTGGATATGAGTCTCCTCATGACAGTCGAACCCATGGAAAAGGATCCAAATAACCCAGGTATCGAGAATTTTGATTACATCTATGTGGAATTCCGCTATGAACAGTATGATCCTAATGCAAAAACTAAAGCAGCAAAGGTATTGCCTCTTTCGCTCAACAAGTGGAATCGTATGTGATCTCTTTTGAGAGGAAACATCTTTAAGACTGTAATTTCTCGGGGAAGCCGTCCTTGTCACTAAGGGTGGCTTTCCTTTTTATTTTGCTAAGCTTCTTTCGAAACTTACTTTTGTCGAGACTTGGCAAAAGACTTGAGGCAATGAAAATCCTGATCATTTCTACTTCGGATAAGGAGGGTGGAGCTGCCATCGCCGCAGCACGATTGACTTCTGCCCTTTATTCCTCTGGTGTAGATGTACGAATGTTGGTTATGCACGCTGAAACTCCCGATGGGTTATTGGGTGAGATTTGTGACACTCCCCTCAAGAAGTGGGAGCAACGGATAGTGTTCTATCTGGAGCGTGCGGAAATATATTTACGCAATGGGAGAGATCGTGGCAAACTGTTTCATGTTTCTACAGCTCGTTGGGGATTTGATTTGAATAGTCACCCTTTGGTAGAATGGGCTGACATCATACATCTTCATTGGATCAATCAGGGCTTTTTGTCTTTAAAAGGTCTGGCCGGTTTGTCTCGAAAAGGCAAGCCTGTTGTCTGGACTTTGCATGATCTTTGGCCAGCTACGGCAATCTGCCATCATCCGAGAGACTGTAATCGTTTTGCTCAAGAGCCGGCTTGTGGCTACTGTCCGCAAATCAATAGCCACAGAGAGAATGACCTGTCACGACAAATCGCACAGCAAAAGAAGCGAGTGTTTGTTTCTCTTCAACCGATAATCGTTGGTTGCAGCCATTGGATAAAGGAGCGGGCAGCTACTTCGTCTCTTTTATCTACCTCCAATTTTTATTCAATCCCCAATCCGATTGATACGGGCTTTTTTCATCCTATTCCAAGGGAAAAGGCTCGGGCAGAGTTGGCTTTGGAAGTAACAAGTCCAGCATCCTATTTTTTGCTTTTTGGAGCTGTGAGAGCTCATGACTATCGCAAGGGGATAGGCGAATTGTCTCGTACATTACATATCCTTTACAAGACAAAGCCTGAGATCAGAGATCATCTAAAACTTCTTGTTTTTGGGCAGTTTACAGAAGAAGCTGCAGCTTTGCTACCTCCTTTCCAGACCTTTGTCTTGGGTTATCTCTCAGCTGATCGTATGCTCAGAGTTTATAATGCGGCAGATCTTTTTGTGACTCCCTCTCTGGAGGAAAATTTGCCCAACACGATTATGGAGGCCATGGCTTGTGGTACCCCGTCATTAGGCTTTGCTACCGGAGGTATTCCGGAGATGATAAATGATGATAACTTAGGGCATGTCTCCCCCTACCGCTCATCCGAAGATATGGCCGAATATATCTATAACCATTGGCGACTCTGCCGAACTCCGGATGGACAACCGACAGCTTTTGCCCTCCAGCAGAGACGGGCTTGCAGGCAGTCGGCCAAGGATCGATACGATAGTTCTGTGGTAGCCGATCTGTATAAGGGGCTCTACGATTCTCTTCTGGAATAATTTGTCTGTTCCGAATCCTGATTTATTTCTTTATCAAAATCTGCAAAAGAGGCTCTTTTTTGTAATGATGGTTCTGCCGTATATGTGTATCTTTGTTTCGCAAGACGGCCTTGGAGGCAAATGAGTGGGAGTCTTGCGGAAGTACCTTGGCATCCTAAGTTAATATGCAAGGTGTGTTTTCAAGATTCGCATGTCGAGCCTTCACTTGAGTTACTGTCGGCAATTCCGGTGGTTTCTTCCCAGAGAACAAATGATAATTAGCATAACTCACATTCCACAATGATCACCTTTTTCACTCGCCCGGATGGTCTGGCCTATGCCGTAGCGCATGGCGAACCTTTTTCCTCCGAACACATCGAACGTTTGCATTGGCTATTCTCCCCTGCTCGACTAAGCGACCGGCAGGAATTACCCGGATACTACGCTGGACCACGCAGAGAGATGGTTAGCCCGTGGAGTACCAATGCTGTGGAGATATGTCAGAATATGAATATCCCCAGCATCGTGCGTATTGAGGAGTTTCATAGTGTAGATGGGCCACAGGCAGATATTGATCCTATGTTGCAGGAGCTCTACAAAGGGCTTGGGCAAGATGCTTTCAATGTGGATCGCAAAGCCGAACCTATTTTATATGTAGAAGACATAAGAGCTTACAATGAACAAGAAGGATTGGCCTTGAGTGAGGAAGAGGTAGCTTACCTTGAGGGAGTGAGTACGGAGATTGGCCGAAAATTGACCGATAGTGAAGTGTTTGGTTTTTCTCAGGTCAATTCGGAACACTGCCGGCATAAAATCTTCGGCGGAACTTTTGTTATTGACGGGGAAGAGAAAGAAAGCTCTCTTTTTGAACTGATCAAGCGAACGTCTCGTCTCAATCCCAATAGATTAGTCTCCAGCTACAAAGATAATGTCGCATTTGTCGAAGGGCCGGAAGTGGAGATGTTTGCTCCGGCTTCTGCCGATAAACCGGACTTCTTTCGGACGAGAGATGTTGAGACGGTGCTTAGTCTAAAGGCTGAGACACATAACTTCCCCACTACAGTCGAGCCTTTCAATGGAGCGGCTACCGGAACCGGAGGAGAGATCCGAGACCGCATGGCCGGAGGTCGAGCCTCTTTGCCTTTGGCCGGGACAGCTGTTTATATGACCTCCTATCCTCGTTTGGAGAGAATGATCCCTACTGGTCATCCGCTTTCGGAGCGTCAGTGGCTCTACCAGAGTCCACGAGAAATACTTACGAAGGCCTCCAATGGGGCCAGTGATTTTGGCAATAAGTTTGGACAACCTCTTATTGCTGGTTCGGTGCTCACTTTTGAGCATCAAGAAAGTCCCGAAGATGTGGCCTATGGCTACGACAAGGTGATCATGTTGGCAGGAGGGATTGGCTATGCCAAGAAGTCTGATGCTCTTAAGGGAGAGCCTAAGCCGGGAGAAACAGTCGTACTGATGGGAGGAGATAACTATCGCATCGGTATGGGTGGTGGTGCTGTGAGTTCTGTGAATACAGGTCGCTATGCAGGAGCCATAGAGTTGAATGCTGTCCAACGTGCCAATCCGGAGATGCAGAAGCGTGTGCAGAATGTGATCCGAGCTTTGGCCGAAAGTGATAACAACCCGATTGTGTCTATTCATGATCATGGAGCCGGTGGCCATCTCAACTGTTTCTCCGAATTGGTGGAGACTACCGGAGGTCACATTGATCTGGATCGTTTGCCGGTGGGAGATTCCACTCTTTCTGCCAAGGAAATAGTAGGCAATGAGAGTCAAGAACGAATGGGATTGCTTATGGAAGAGAAAGATGTAGAGCAAGTCGCTCGTATTGCTGAGCGAGAACGCGCTCCTTTCTACACTGTGGGTAAGACAACCAATGATATGCGCTTTGTTTTTGAACGGAGCAATGGCGAGCGACCCATTGATTTGGCCCTTAGTCAGATGTTTGGCAAGCCACCTCGTACGTTGATGGAGGATAAGACCGTGCGCCACGACTATGCTCCTGTTCACTACAAGCAGAAGCACTTGGATGAATATATAGAGCAAGTCTTGCGCCTCGAAGCTGTGGCTTGCAAGGACTGGCTCACTAACAAGGTAGACCGCTCTGTATCTGGCAAGGTTGCTCGTCAGCAATGTCAGGGAGAGTTGCAGTTACCTTTGAGTGACTTGGGAGCAATGGCGTTGGATTATAGATTTCACAGTGGGATGGCCACTGCTATCGGCCATGCCCCGCAGGCAGCCTTGGCCAATGCTGCAGCCGGCTCGGTTTTGTCTATAGCCGAAGCTCTCACCAATATCGTATTTGCTCCGCTCAAGGGAGGATTGGAGGCAGTATCCCTTTCTGCCAATTGGATGTGGCCTTGTCGCAACGAAGGTGAGGATGCCCGTCTTTACGAAGCAGTGCAGGCTGCCAGTGAGTTTGCCTCTGCTTTGGGAATCAATATCCCCACGGGTAAGGATTCGCTTTCCATGACACAGAATTATCCTTCTGGCAAGAAAGTAGTGAGTCCCGGTACGGTGATTATCAGTGCTACCGGAGAGGTTAGCGATGTACGTAAGATCGTTTCTCCCGTGCTGGTGTCAGCTGCAGGTTCAGCCCTCTACTATGTTGATTTTAGTTTTACTGCTCTCTCCTTGGGAGGTTCGGCTTTTGCCCAAAGTCAGGGGAGAGTGGGCAACGATGTGCCCATGGTAGAGAATACAGAGTATTTCGCTACTGCTTTTGAGTGCGTACAAGAGCTGATTGCCATGGACTTGGTATTGGCTGGTCACGATATATCTGCCGGAGGGCTTATTACCACCTTGTTGGAGATGTGTTTTGCCAATACCAATGGAGGCTTGGAAGTGAATTTGGATAGTATAGCTGAGTCCGACTTGGTTAAGATCCTTTTTGCCGAGAATCCTGGTGTCGTGCTGCAAATCTCTGAACCTAAGAGGGCCGAACAGATATTGCGTGAGGCCGGTATAGGCTTTGCGCGCATAGCCAAGCTGCAGAGTGAGCGAACGATCAGTATACAAAAAGATGGAGAGCAATACCTCTTCGGTATAGATCATAAGCGTGATGTATGGTATGAAACTTCATATCTGATGGATTGTTTCCAGAGCGGCAATACCCATGCCGGACATCGCTTCGAGAACTATAAGATGCAGCCGGTGGGCTATCAATTCCCCAAAGGCTTCTCAGGTAAGCTCAAAGATCTTGGTCTGAATCCAGATCGTAAAGAACGTTCCGGTATCACAGCAGCCATTGTTCGTGACAAGGGTACCAATGGAGAGCGAGAGATGGCTTATTCTCTTTATTTGGCAGGATTCGATGTCAAGGATGTACATTTGACAGACTTGACTTCCGGACGCGAAACATTGGAAGATGTTCGGATGCTTGTCTTTTGTGGAGGCTTTTCCAATAGTGACGTCTTGGGTTCGGCTAAAGGATGGGCCGGGGGATTCTCTTCAATGAACGAGCCAAAGCTGCTATTGATGCTTTCTATGCACGTCCCGACACGCTCAGCTTGGGTATATGCAACGGTTGCCAGTTGATGGCAGAGTTGGGATTGCTCTATCCCGAACACGAGGAGAGCCATAAGATGCTGCTCAATGAATCGAAAAAGTTTGAGAGTAGCTTTGTGAGTGTAAGTATACCGAAGAACAGTAGTGTGATGTTCTCAGCACTATCTGGTACCAAGCTGGGTATTTGGTGTGCGCACGGAGAAGGTCGCTTTGCTCTTCCATATTCTGAAGATCACTATCGGGTGGCTGCTCGCTATGCCTACGAGGCCTATCCGGGCAATCCTAATGGTTCTCCCCATGCCATAGCTGCCCTTTACAGCCCGGATGGACGACATCTGGCTATGATGCCGCACTTGGAACGTGCTATTATGCCTTGGCAATGTGGTTATTATCCACACAAAGAGTTGTTGGAACACGAAATAACTCCTTGGATGATCGCCTTCCGTGCGGCATACCAATGGATCAAAGATTATCAACATTAAAAGAACTATAGATCAAGGTCGGTACGGGCATTTATGTTCGTGCCGACCTTTTTTGCTATGCCCCTTTTTGATGAACTGACCTGTCGAATCGCCCTCACTTGTACTCATGGTGTAGGTCCAGTGATTGCACGTAAGCTTCTGGCTCTAATGGGTTCGGCTGAAGCTATTTTTGCAGACAGGTCAGTCTTGGCTCGGAATGTCGAGGGTATTTCGGACAAATTGCTTAATGCTTTTTATGCTCCTGAGCTGATAACACAAGCACAAGGGATAGCCACATGGGTGAGAGAACACTGTATAGACACCTATTATGTGGATGACCCTCGCTATCCTGCCTTGCTCGGGCAATGTGCAGACGCTCCCTCTCTTCTCTACTACAAAGGGAAAGCCGATTTGATGCAACGCTCTCATATCTTGTCTGTGGTTGGCACACGTAGTGTTACGGCCTATGGGAGAGATTGCTGTCATCGCATTATTCAGGATTTGGCCAAAGCATTGCCCGATTTGGTGATAGTCAGTGGTTTGGCCTATGGTGTAGATGTAGAGGCACATAGCTGTGCACTCTCTGCCGGACTGGATACCATTGCGGTTTTGGCTCATGGCCTGGATCGTATTTATCCGCACGTGCATCGTAGGATTGCTGCCCAAATAGTCGGGCAGGGTGGCCTGCTTACCGAGTATCCTTGTGGAACAAATCCGGATAGATACAATTTCGTTGCGCGCAATCGCATCATTGCCGGTCTGAGCCATGCTACCTTGGTTATAGAAAGCTCATCAAAGGGAGGATCATTGATTACAGCTCGGCTTGCCAATGAATATGACAGAGAGACCTTGGCTATACCTGGCCGTATCTCTGATCGCCAATCGGCCGGCTGCAATAAACTCATTGCCTCTTCTGAGGCTACTTGTGTCAATGGAGCAGAAGATATATTGGACTATCTCAATTGGGGAGAAGGCGGTAAATCCGGAGAGGAAGAAGAAATTTTTCGAGATCTGCCTACAAATCCCGATGGGGCTAAGATTGTAGACTGTCTCCTGAGGAAGGGACCAATGCATATCGATCAACTCGGAGCCATCCTAAATTTATCGGCAGCGCAGTTGCTCAATACGCTGTTTGAACTGGAATTTGAAGGCTACGTAAATAGCCTTCCCGGTGGCATCTACGATCTGCGTTGATTTTCTATCGCATCGTAAGTGTGCCTTCTTTTCACAAAGTATTGCCATACGATTGCGTATGGCCGTATGCCTTCGGGATTCTCTCGAACGGTTTTTTCAAGATTTATTTTTCTGTCAATAGAGAATTCTTCTCGCATTCGGGCAAAGTCTCGCATGGCCCTGAGAATGGCTCTTGTATGTTGCCACCGGCCACTAAACAACTGCTGTATTGCCGAAAGAAGGTCAAGCAGCCGTCGTAGGAATACCACCGATCGATACTGCTTGTCGGGCATATTTTTATAGAGCATCAGCATGTTGTTTCGGAAATTTAGGTAAGTCTTCTTGGGATGTCCCATATTCAGACTAGCCCCACCATAGTGGTAAACTTCAGATCCGCTTACTGCTACGATACGGTGCCCTCGTGCAGCCATTCGCCAACAGAGATCTATTTCTTCCTGATGGGCAAAAAAACGGTGATCTAAGCCTCCCACTTCCAGATATACAGACCGCCGTACAAAGAGACAAGCTCCCGAAGCCCACAAAACGGGCTGTATAGGGTTGTCGTATTGTCCATGATCTTCTTCCACAGTATCGAAGATACGTCCTCTGCAGAAAGGGTAGCCCAGCCGGTCTATATATCCTCCGGCTGCTCCTGCATATTCAAACTGTTCGGGTTGCCTTTCTGCTCGTATCTTGGGTTGCAAAGCTGCCACGGAGGGGTCTTTTTCCAAAACTTTGAGAGGGGTCTCAAGCCAGTGAGGGGCTACTCGTACATCACTGTTAAGCAGACATATCAGAGGTTCTTCGATAGCTTCAATAGCTCTGTTGTACCCCTCGGCAAAGCCATAGTTGTGATGTAGCTCCAGCACCTCTATCTGGGGAAAGTCTCTGTGCAATACTTCCAGGCTATTATCTTCCGATCCGTTGTCGGCAACGATAAGTCGGGCCAGGGAGGTCGGGCTGTGGGCGATGAGATGGGGCAGATAACGTTTGAGCAATTCGGCTCCATTCCAGTTCAGGATAATTACGGCACAAGGCATGGCAGTAACATTAGAGTTTAGCAGAGCGAGGTATGTTGGGGTAGTCCTCTATATTGTGTTTCCAGCGACGGTGTGACCAAAGCCAATATGGAGGATCCTGTCTGATTGTTTGCTCCAATTTTTCGGCAAATCGCTCGGTGATAAGTCCAAACGGTTCTTTTGCGGGATGCCGACTGAGCATGGATAACTCTCCGTGGTAATGTCCCTTCCCGGTGCAACGAACATCCATATACACAATAGGTATATCGAGCTTGGCTGCCAGTCGTTCAGCTCCAGTAAAAAAGGCTGATGGACGATTGAGGAAAGAGGCGAAGTAATGGATGTTGCGTTTCGATGGGGTTTGATCGGCAATGAAAATAATGAGAGCTGTTTGTCCTTCCCGAGGATTTCTTTTTAGGCTGATGACGCTCCTGCCGACATCTTCTTTGGCAATGCTGTAAGCTCCGTATTGCTCCCGCATGACTTTCATCAAGCGATCTATACTCTTATTTTTCAGAGGCCGATATATTTGGTGCAGATCATAACCAAGACTTTTGATGTGTAGCGGTGCTGCTGTGAAGTACTCCCAGTTCCCATAGTGGCCCATCATCAAAAAGACCACTGGGCATCCTTCTTCTCGCAGCTCATCGATAATGTCTATTCCGGAGAAGGAGATATGCCGGGCAGCCTCTTCCTTGCTAAAGGTCAGGAGCTTGAAGCTCTCGAATAGCTGGCGCAGAAAGTGACTGTAAAATCGCTTTTCGTAGGCTATGATTTCTTTTTCACTCTTCTCCGGGAAGGCCTGGCAGAGGTTTTCCCTCACTACTTTTCGTCTGTAGCGAAGCAGGTGATAGCCTATTTTAGCAATGCCGTCGGCTATGAGGAGCAGAACACTCAAAGGGAGATACCCTAATAGTTTGGCCGGAGCATAGGCAAGCCAATATCCGATGCTCATTATTCCTGTTTACTTATTTGTTCGAGAAAGGGTAGGGTCTTGTTGTCGGTCAGCAGACCTGTCGGCTCATGATAAAACATCGGACAAAAGTCTTCTACTTGCCCGATTGCTCCAGCCCTGTAAGTTGTGGCACAGCGGAGATAATTCTCTGTATAGCCTTCCATCCATTGGCCTTTTCCTTGTTCCCATAGCAGTCGATGAGTTTGTCCGATATTCGCCTGAGAGAAAGCTGTGAGTTTGCTTTCCGATAGGTTGAGCAGTAATTCTGATCGTCTGTGTTTTTCTTTGGGATCTACAACATAGGGTATCTTGAGGGCTGCCGTGCCGGGGCGTTCGCTGTAGGTGAATACATGTAGGGCAGAGAAAGGCAGAGATTCCAAAAAATGATAGGTCTCATCGAAGAGTTCTGGCTTTTCTCCACGACTGCCCACAATCACATCTATGCCGATAAAGGCTTGAGGCATTACTCTTTTAATATGAGCCACTCTGTTGGCAAAGAGTTGTGTGTCATAGCGTCGATGCATCAATTTAAGCACAGTGTCGCTACCCGATTGCAACGGCATGTGGAAATGAGGAGCGAAACG
Organism: Porphyromonas crevioricanis; assembly: GCF_900476255.1. Classification (NCBI taxonomy): domain Bacteria; kingdom Pseudomonadati; phylum Bacteroidota; class Bacteroidia; order Bacteroidales; family Porphyromonadaceae; genus Porphyromonas; species Porphyromonas crevioricanis. Next base: position 321,778 of record NZ_LS483447.1, on the reverse strand, counting down.
TTTTGAGCTGGCAACAAAGTCTATAATTTCATCGGAGAGAAGATTGGGTTCAATTGAGCTGATACGATAACGCTCAATACCGTCTACCTTATCCAAAGAGTCCAGCAAATCGAGGAGTCGTTCTCCCGTGCTTCGCCCAAAGTCTCCGATATTGACTCCTGTGAGTACGATCTCTTTTCCTCCATCGGCAGCTACTTGGCGGGCTTGCTCGGTGAGCAGGTCTATGCTGCCGTTTCTGCTCGGACCGCGAGCTGCCGGTATGGTGCAGTAGGTACAGTAGTAGTCGCAGCCATCTTGGACCTTCAGAAAGTGTCTGGTGCGATCATCACTACTGCAGCTGGGACTAAATGTTTTGATGTCTCTTCCTCGGCAGGTAATGATTTGCTGCTTATTCCCGGCTTCCCATTCGTCCAGATATTTCAGCAGATCAAGCTTTTGTTCCGCCCCCAACACCAAGTCCACACCTTCTATGGCAGCCACTTCTTCGGGACTCAATTGGGCATAGCAGCCTGTTACAATGAGTAGAGCTCCGGGGTGTTGTTTGCGAATTCGCCTGATGGCAGAGCGGCATTTTTTATCCGCCAGCTCTGTCACCGAACAAGTGTTTACCACGCATATATCGGCCAATTCTCCTCGGCGTACCCGGCGAATGCCTCGCTCTTGCAGAGCTTTCCCGATTGTCGAAGTTTCGGCAAAATTGAGTTTGCAGCCCAAGGTATAATAGGCTGCCTTACGGTCTTCGTGTTGGTGAGTATCGATCATTTAGAGATCTTCTTCTTCGAAAGTCACTTTCGCATGATTAGCGAAAAAGTCAAAAGATTCGGCTGTATCCTTCTCCATGGATCCCGAGTTGTCTATCTCCGGACAGGTGTAGGCAACAACCTCTCCCAGTGCTTGGTAGAATCGTTTCAGGTCTTCTTTGTAGACAAATACACGACTTCGTTGAAATCCGCCACCTTCGCTTTCGTCCAAGGATTTGGTTTCATTGATTACGAGATAATCCGTTCCCCTGCTGTCTCGCTTGATATCGAAATAATAGTGTCGTCGTCCGGCCTTTATCACTTGAGAGAAAAGAGGCTCATGTCTGCGACTGTTATTGCTTTTCATAATTATGGATGGCTTTTAGTCCCGTTGAGACCTTTGTATGGGCTTTTCAAAGGCTGTTTTGGCAACCTTGTTGTGCCGGACTTTGCAGAAAACAGCAGTCGCAAGACATTGAGAATGAGGGTGTAGAGATCGCATTTTGGGCACGCGACCAAACCCTGATGTCTATAATAATGCAGCAAGAGCTGTATTGTGCAATGGTCTCTCGTTCTGCGAAGGTACTGTTTCTACTCTGTTTGGCAGCGAATGCAACGCAAATGGAGGCCGTTGCACGGGTTTATAAATTTCTTGAAGAAGAGCAAGAGTTCGCTGTTACAATCCCAATAGACTCTAAGTCGAGAAACGAAATAGGCCCGAAAGTCGCATCCAAACGCTTTCGGGCTTATTTGTGTCACCTCGGCTACTCTTTTTATGCCGAGGCAAAAGAATATGTCTTGGAGACTTATTTGACCAAGAGACGAGCTGATTGTTTGCCTGCCCTTATGATATAGGTACCTGCTGCAAGGGATTCGAGAGAGAGTTTCAACTGTCCGGTCTCACTTGCTTTGGCGGACCAGATCCGTACCCCGTCTGAAGAAAAGAGTGTCACTTCTTCTTCTGGCATCAAGCCTTCTATGTACACGAACTCTCGGGCCGGATTAGGAAAAAGGTTTATCGACTGTTTTTTAGCGATGCGCTTTACATTGGTACTTCCTTCGTATTCTTTTTTGTTTTTAGAATCTCCATTAAAGTCATAGACGTATCCAGTTCTTTTCCTTGGCTATAGTCACATCGCTCTCGAGGCAAATGTTTTGTTCCTCTGTATCCCGACTATTGATCACTATCAATACTCCGACCCTTTCTTCTCCCATCCTAATTTGTCAATCCTTCGATGAGCTTTGTCATAGCTTCTCCTTTGATTTGGTTAGAGAAGCACCATAGCTCTTTGAGCTTTGTATTCATGCTTACATCCAATTCTGTCGGTTGGTTGTCGACGCAGGACAGTTTTCTTAGGCCCGTATTCTTACTTACGTCCAAAGAGGCCAACTGATTGGAATTGCAGCCTAATTCTCTGATATCGCCATATATGGAAACGCTTGTTTGAGTCAGGGTGTATTCTTTTTGTCCCATCGTTTCTGCCTCTTCTTCCACTCCTTCAATGCGGATTTCCCCTTCACTTCTGATTCCTAGTCTGATTTTTTCTCCGGCCTTCCTGCTCGTAGTCATTGTTATGACAGGAGTTTCTTGTGTCTGCGCATAAGACACATTTGGCAAGTACCCCTCCAATAGCAGTACTGCTATTGCAAATAGTGTACGTAAATAGTCTTTCTTGCTCATAATCAAATGCTTTTTAATACGTTGGACTTTTGTTTGCCCTTTCAGTCTTTTTACTTTGTGGGGGGTAGGGTACGTTTGTGACGCTCTCTTGTTCTATTCCCTCTCCATATTTATAGGGACTCTCCTCTTTTATTCTCTTGTCTTTTGAAAACGAACACCCCTCCTGCATGCAAAGTTATTTTTTTACCGCAGATTTTGATTTGTTGTCAATATTTGCATGGTTCGATACAGACTATCCCTGCCAAGGGTAGGAAAACGCTTTACTAATACACTCCGGATTATTCCTTCTTGCATCTCTTTTGTATCTATATAATTTTCCTAAGAATATTATAATTTCATTTTCTTTTTCTGGTATTTTTTTCTTGAAATTGGGGTATTATTGAGTCTGTTTTTCTCTTGTTTTTTTTGTTCTCTATGGAGCTGTTTTTTTCTAACAGGGGAGCGAGCAAAAATTCTCTCCTGTGAGAGCAAACTTTTTCTCCTGTGTTAGCAAAATTTCTCTGAGGAGAAAAACCCGACCTTTCCAGAACGCTCTATTCATCGGCCTTTTAGGCGGTCATTGTAAAGCCTTTGAGAGTTTTTTTTGTTCACTTGTATTTGGCTGCTTTTTCAGGTGTTTTTTCTCTTCTTTTTGCGAGCATGATGCTTAACAAAACATGCCACATTTAGGAGTGAGAGATATGCCCCTTTTCTTCTTCCGACAGGATAGCATTTTCCCTTCTCACCTCTTATTTCTCCTCTCTCGCTTCTCCTCTCTCGCTTCTCCTCTCTCGCTTCTCCTCTCTCGCTTCTCCTCTCTCGCTTCTCCTCTCTCGCTTCTCCCTTCTCGCTTCTTTTTTCATAATCTCATGTGTTTCCATGTTTTTTTTCTCTTTTTCTTGATTTCTTGTTTTGGAGTTGTTTTTCCGGGAAAAAGTTTTGTTTTTGTTTCGTGCTGATTTCAAGTCTGTTAGGCCTCTCTCGACTAATCTTTCGTCAAATATTTTGGTATTTGATTTGGATTGGAAGGAAAAACTGTTTTATCTTTGCATTCGCTAAGCCCGAGCGGGGCGCCACTTGAAAGGAATGGCAGAAGGCGATAGAGCTGTTATTTGAGGAGTGTGTACTCCTTTTTTTTGACAGTGGTCTGCTGCTTGTTTTTTTAAGTTGGACTCGGTTTTCCTTTTTTTTGAGTGGCTTTTTGCAGCTGATCCAGAGGGTTGGCTTGCCGGGGAGCATTCTTAGGAAAGGGGAGTTTAGGTAAAGCGAAGAGATCTTTGACGATATTCATAGAACAAAAGTGTAGTACAGGAATGTTTTTTTCCTCTCCTTTATTTTGGCTGTGAAGTTTTTTTCACGTGATTATTATAGAGGGGGTCATATAAGGAAACGAGACTTTCGTCAAGTACAACCAACCAGGCGAACGATAATGAGCATATAACAGGAAAACAAACAAAACAAGATAACAATGGAGAGTTTGATCCTGGCTCAGGATGAACGCTAGCGATAGGCTTAACACATGCAAGTCGAGGGGCATCGGGTAAGTAGCTTGCTACTTATGCCGGCGACCGGCGCACGGGTGCGTAACGCGTATGCAACCTACCTGTCAGACTGGGATAACCCGGTGAAAGCCGGACTAATACTGGATACACTTATTCTTCTGCATGGGGGGATAAGGAAAGATTTATTACTGACAGATGGGCATGCGTTCCATTAGCTAGTTGGTGAGGTAACGGCTCACCAAGGCGACGATGGATAGGGGAACTGAGAGGTTTATCCCCCACACTGGTACTGAGACACGGACCAGACTCCTACGGGAGGCAGCAGTGAGGAATATTGGTCAATGGGCGAGAGCCTGAACCAGCCAAGTCGCGTGAGGGCAGACGGTCCTAAGGATTGTAAACCTCTTTTTCAGGGGAGTAAAATTAGATACGCGTATTTAATTGCAAGTACCCTGCGAATAAGCATCGGCTAACTCCGTGCCAGCAGCCGCGGTAATACGGAGGATGCGAGCGTTATCCGGATTTATTGGGTTTAAAGGGTGCGTAGGTTGTTTTGTAAGTCAGTGGTGAAACCTGGGGGCTCAACCCCTAGCATGCCGTTGAAACTGCAGAGCTAGAGATTAGAATAGGTAGGCGGAATGTATGGTGTAGCGGTGAAATGCATAGATATCATACAGAACCCCGATTGCGAAGGCAGCTTACCGGGCTATATCTGACACTGAAGCACGAAAGCGTGGGTATCAAACAGGATTAGATACCCTGGTAGTCCACGCCGTAAACGATGATTACTCGGAGTATGCGATATGAGTGTATGCTTCTTAGCGAAAGCGTTAAGTAATCCACCTGGGGAGTACGTCGGCAACGATGAAACTCAAAGGAATTGACGGGGGCCCGCACAAGCGGAGGAACATGTGGTTTAATTCGATGATACGCGAGGAACCTTACCCGGGATTGAAATATAGATGACAGGCAGCGAGAGTTGTTATCCCTTCGGGGCATCTATGTAGGTGCTGCATGGTTGTCGTCAGCTCGTGCCGTGAGGTGTCGGCTTAAGTGCCCTAACGAGCGCAACCCACATTATTAGTTACTAACAGGTTAAGCTGAGGACTCTAATAAGACTGCCGGCGTAAGCCGTGAGGAAGGTGTGGATGACGTCAAATCAGCACGGCCCTTACATCCGGGGCGACACACGTGTTACAATGGTAGGGACAAAGGGCAGCTACCGGGCGACCGGATGCGAATCTCCAAACCCTATCCCAGTTCGGATCGGAGTCTGCAACTCGACTCTGTGAAGCTGGATTCGCTAGTAATCGCGCATCAGCCATGGCGCGGTGAATACGTTCCCGGGCCTTGTACACACCGCCCGTCAAGCCATGGGAGTCGGGGGTACCTGAAGTACGTAACCGCGAGGGGCGTCCTAGGGTAATACCGGTGACTGGGGCTAAGTCGTAACAAGGTAGCCGTACCGGAAGGTGCGGCTGGAACACCTCCTTTCTGGAGTTCGTTACGTTTGCACAGGGAAGGATTTTATGTATAAGACGACTTGTGCTCTCTTTTGTTTCTATGATTTTCGATATAGGTGTTAGTTCTGTTTATGGGCTCTTTCATTTTATCGAGTCTTCTGCGTGAATATTTTAGCGTGGGGGGGGATAGGAGAGTGTTTTGTATAGGTGGCTAACATCATGGAGACCACTGGGAGATGGGCGTTATTATTTTCCGTGTGTTTTCAGGCAGTCGATGCAGTCCTATAGCTCAGTTGGTTAGAGCGCTACACTGATAATGTAGAGGTCGGCAGTTCAACTCTGCCTGGGACTACGGGGGATTAGCTCAGCTGGCTAGAGCACCTGCTTTGCAAGCAGGGGGTCATCGGTTCGAATCCGATATTCTCCACATTTCTTATTAGGGGAGGATCTTCTAATAGGGAAGCGATCTTTGACGTAATGATAGAACAAAAACAATAGAGCAAAAAGAAAACAACCCGTGTGTAGGATTAACCACACACATAAGGCGAATTTGATAAGGGCAGACGGTGGATGCCTAGGCTCTCAGAAGCGAAGAAGGACGTGATAAGCTGCGAAAAGCTGCGGTTATTGGCACATACGAATTGACCCGCAGATTTCCGAATGGGGCAACCCGTCAGGCAGGAGGTCTGACACTGCGACAAGCAGGGCGAACGTGGGGAACTGAAACATCTTAGTACCCATAGGAAAAGAAAACAAAAGTGATTCCCTCAGTAGTGGCGAGCGAACGGGGATTAGCCCAAACCTATATTGTGATTGCAATATGGGGGTAATAGGACTTCGATATAGATTTTACACAGTTAGAAGAAGCGTATGGAAATGCGCACCATAGGGGGTGATAGTCCCGTATTTTAAAGCTGGGTTAGAGTTTTAGGAGTATCCTGAGTAGCGCGGGACACGAGAAATCTTGCGTGAATTAGCGGGGCCCATCCCGTAAGGCTAAATATGTCTGAGAGACCGATAGTGAACCAGTACCGTGAGGGAAAGGTGAAAAGAACCTCGAACAGAGGAGTGCAATAGATCCTGAACCCGTCTGCCTACAAGCGGTAGGAGCCGATATTATATTGGTGACTGCGTGCCTTTTGCATAATGAACCTACGAGTTTTTCTATTCGGCGAGGTTAAGGTGTTAATCACCGGAGCCGTAGCGAAAGCGAGTTTTAAACAGCGTATAGTCGGATGGAGAAGACGCGAAACCAAGTGATCTACCCTTGGTCAGGTTGAAGGTTAGGTAACACTAACTGGAGGATCGAATCGTTAAGCGTTGAAAAGCTTTCGAATGAACTGAGGGTAGGGGTGAAAGGCTAATCAAACTTGGAGATAGCTCGTACTCCCCGAAATGCATTTAGGTGCAGCC
>NZ_LS483447.1:125000-312500 GCF_900476255.1 Porphyromonas crevioricanis | reverse complement strand
CTTTTGCGGAGCTGTGGATTTGTCTGCTCGGCCTTTTGTTCTGCCATTGTAGTAGATATTGTCCGGCTCAACGGCCTTTCTTGTTTGGAGAGGCATTTATATCAGTTTTGTAACGAAATAGTTCAGAGATATATGGGGATAGTGGTAAGTGGGATTCGGCCGACAGGTAATCTCCATTTAGGTAATTATTTTGGGGCTTTGCGATCTTTTTTGGAAATGCAGCAGAGCTATGATTGTAAGTTTTTCATTGCAGATTGGCATTCACTCACAACTCATCCTCGTCCGGAAAATATAGTTCGTAATGTTCGTTCCATATTAGCGGAGTATTTGGCCGTTGGTATAGATCCTGAGAAGTCTACCATTTATGTTCAGAGCGATGTGCCGGAAGTCTTGGAGCTTTATCTCTACTTGAATATGAATGCCTATTTGGGAGAGCTGGAGCGCACGACTACTTTCAAGGAAAAAGCTCGTAAGCAGCCTGAAAATGTCAATGCAGGTTTGCTGACTTATCCTACGCTTATGGCAGCGGATATTTTGATACATCGTGCGGAGAAAGTGCCAGTAGGAAAGGATCAGGAACAGAATATGGAGATGGCTCGGAAGTTTGCTCGTAGATTTAATACAATCTATGGGGTGGATTTTTTTCCTGAGCCGGCTTCTTTCAGTTTAGGGCGTGAAGCGGTCAAGGTACCGGGCTTGGATGGTAGTGGCAAAATGGGTAAGAGTGAAGGGAATGCTATTTATCTCTCTGATACAGAGAAAGAAATACACAAGAAAGTGATGAAAGCGGTGACTGATTCTGGGCCTACCGAGCCAAATAGTGCTAAACCCGAGCCAATTGCCAATCTTTTCAAACTGATGGAATTGGTTTCTTCGGAAGAAGTCTACAAGTATTTCGATGCGGCTTACAACAATTGTGAGATCCGTTATGGAGATATGAAAAAGCAGCTCTCCGCCGACATCAATACCTACTGCGCTCCTATCCGAGAGCGGATAGTGGACATAGCGGCCGATACGGCTTATCTGGATAGGGTTGTGAGGATGGGAGCTGAGAAAGCCAGAGAGAGTGCTGCTGCTACCCTTCGGGAGGTTCGGCAGATAATAGGCTTCACAGCACGATAATTAACCACTTACTTAAAAAGAAATACAGGAATTGAGATGGAAATAAAGGGAAAAGTGATAGCTGTGCTTCCTTTGATGTCCGGTAAGGGACAAGCCTCGGGAAAGGAATGGAGCAAGCAAGAGTATGTGATAGAGACTGTGGATAGCGAATATCCCAAGAAGATTTGTTTCAACCTTTGGGGCGACCGTATCAAGCAGTTCAATATACAGATGGGTGAATTGATCACAGTACAAGTAGATATAGAGAGTCGTGAGTACAATGGCCGTTGGTATACAGATGTGAGAGCTTGGCGAGTAGACCGAGGGATTTCTAATGAACAACCTTATGCTGCAGCCCCTGTTGCCGGCTATGCAGCTCCCATGCCAAGCCCTGCTACGCAGATAGCCGGTGCCGAGCAAGTACAATCACCCACTTCTCTTCCGGATTCTTCGGATATGGGGAGTGATTTGCCCTTTTAACAGTTTCTCCAAGGCTCCCTCTGACTGATATACCAAGGTTGGTGTCGATATTACAGCTTGTTGTTTTGTATTGAGACTTTGCCTTGTGTCAAAACTCTCTCATGTGAGGTCATTGTGTAATACAGCCCTCGCTGTGTTATTTCAGACATTTTAATTGGGGCGTATACTAAGGTACGCTCCCTTTACTTCTTGTCTCAAGACCTTACAGCTATTGTATTCCGAAAGATTTGGCGAGATCTGTGCAGGTGTCTTTAGGGGGAGTTCATACGATAGTCTCTTCTTGTAATTTTGGAATGCTTCGGGAAGTTCTTCGATAGCAATGCAGATTGTTCTTATAGTGGTCGGGAAAACAGACCAGGGAGAGTTGGATACCCTTATCTCCTGTTATACAAGCCGTTTACGTCATTATATCCCTTTTGAATTGCAAGTGATACCGGATGTGAAACTTGCTAAGTCCCGAGGAGTAGAGGTACAGAAGCAGCAGGAAGGAGAGGAAATCCTGAAACGGCTCCATCCTGGAGATCATGTTGTCTTGCTGGATGAGCGAGGTAAGGCCCTTTCGAGTCGAGAGTGGGCCTCCTCCCTTGAGCAACATATGCTGAACAGCACTAAGCGTATCGTTTACATCATTGGTGGACCTTATGGATTTTCTGCTGATTTGTATCGGAGGGCGGATATGCAGTTGTCATTGAGCCGACTCACCTTTTCCCACCAAATGGTACGTCTTTTTGTCGTAGAGCAACTATACAGGGCTTTTACCATTCTTCGGGGGGAGCCTTATCATCATGATTAGATATATTAGAACAATAAACGAGTAAATAAAAAATGAATTGGCAAGAGAAGTATAAGGATCGTATCGTATCCACTGACGAAGTTGTTGTTCGTAGTCTTCAACCAGGAGCACGTGTCGTATTCGGCCATGCTGCTGCTGCTCCACAGCACTTTGCAGAGGCGATGTTTCGCAATCGCGAGAGCCTGCGGGATATAACCGTTTTTCACATGCTTTATTTCGGAAAGGCTTGGCATTTGATGCCTGAGATGGAGGGACATGTGAGGGGCTTTCTCAACTTCTTGGAGGGTAACTCCCGTTCTGCCTACCGGGATCGTCGAGTGGACTTTGTTCCTTGTCATTTTCACGAAGTACCCGAGCTTTTCTCTCAGGGCTTTTATCCTGTGGATGTTGCTGTCGTACAAGTTTCGGAACCCGATGCCGAAGGTCGTTGTTCCTTTGGGGTATCTGCCGACTATACCAAGCCCGCAGCCATGGCTGCCAAAGTCGTGGTAGCAGAGATCAATCCTCAGATGCCGTATATAGGGGGGGACAACTTAATCTCCTTGGAGGAGATAGACTATATGATCCCTATCGATCAGCCTGTAGTAGAGGTAATCAATCCTCCGGTAGGGGAAATAGAGATGCAAATAGGCAAGCATTGTGCCGAGTTGATTCAGGATGGGGCAACTCTGCAGTTAGGTATTGGAGGAATTCCCGATGCGGTGTTGAGCAGTTTGGATGGGAAAAAAGATATCGGCATACATACCGAGATGTTTACCGATGGAGTGATGCATGCCATTCGTTCGGGTTTGATCAATGGCAAGGCAAAAACACTTCATCCGGGGAAGGTTGTCACTTCAATTATCATGGGAAGTGAAGAGCTGTATCGTTTTGTTGACCATAATGACATGATCGAGTGTTATCCGGTGAATTATGTCAATAACCCCTATGTGATAGCCAAGAATGATCGCCTGGTTTCTATCAATTCTTGTATAGAAATGGATTTGACAGGGCAGGCTGCATCGGAGTCAATCGGGTATGAACAGTTTAGTGGTACTGGTGGGCAGGTTGATTTCCTTCGTGGAGCCAGGTACTCAAAAGGAGGTATCTCCATTATGGCTTTCCCTTCCACGGCTAAAGCAGGAGAGCAGTCACGTATCGTCCCTATACTGAAAGAGGGTGCTACTGTCACCAGTGGGCGGATGGAGATAGATTATGTAGCTACCGAATATGGTGCTGTACGTCTGAGAGGTCGGAGTCTACGCGAGCGAGCTGAGCTTTTGATTTCTATTGCTCATCCCAAGTTTAGGCCTTGGCTGGAGGAAGAGTATCGCAAGCGTTTTTGTAAATCTGTAAATAAATAAACGAGGAAAAGGGCGGAGTGTCTTTATGGATATTCCGTCCTTTTATTTTTTTTTCTATTTATCATCTTGTAAAATGAGACTGTCTTTGTTTCGTATTTGGCTTTTGCCGGTTGTCTTTGTTCTGGCCATGGGGTGCAGTAAGGATGTGCCAAGCGATTTTTTCTATGAGGATGAGAGTTATCTCCATTTGGAAATAGGGTCGAATCTTTCTCCGCTCCGTTCAGATCCAGAGGATCCTATGCAGAAAATTTTGTCTTTGAGCATTGCTTTTTTCGATGCCAATACAGGCAAGTTGGAGTTTCTTAAGGAGCTGTCCCCAGCCGAATTACCCTCTGTGACTGTAGCTATCCCGAAAGGTAGATACAAGGTGGTGGCAATAGCCAATCCGGTGCCTAAGTATGAGGCAATGCTGACTCTTGGTAGTCCTCTGAGTGCTTTGACATCAGAGCCTATGTCCGGTGTCACGGTTGATAAGTTGGCATATACGGACAAGAAAGATATTTCTCGTTTGCTGGCTATCCCTATGCTCAACGATCAGGGGCCGGTAGAGGTCTTGCCGGAGCAGTTTGTTCAGACAAGAGAAGGAACCGGTGAGCAGACTGTGAATATCAGACTTGAGCCAGTATTGGCTAGAGTTGTTGTTTATGGAAAACCTCAGATAGAAGGTGGTAGCATAAAGGAGGATGGTTCGGAATACAGATCTTGCTATATGATTTCCGGTTTGTACAAGAAAATTTATCCTATGCGTATGCCGGACAAGCTGGATGGAGGAGAAACAAAAGAGGAGGCAGGAGACCAATCCGATCCGCAGCGTCGCTATGCTCGCTGCCCCGGCTTTGATGATGGCAGCATGGAAGGAGCCCCTTTGTCCGATAGTTTTGGGTTTATCCCTACTGAATCAATGGCCAAGGGTTTGTATGCCCCGGATGTTCAGCCCGATTTGAGTAAGCGTTTCGACCTCTCTCTCTTGGCTTATAGCAGAGAAAGTACGATGAAACCGGATGCTTACTTTAGAGGAGGTACACCGTTTGCCCTCATTCGCTACCACTATCTTCCCGCTTCGTTGTCTTTTACTCCCGGAGGAGATTATAGTTGGGTAGGCTTTGGTTCCCGTTGTATGTTATTGTCAGAGTTCAAGTCTTATGTAGAGAAAGTCGAGAAGGGCAAATCCATTCCGGTTCCCGGTCTGGCAGAGGCTATCCGTAAGGTACGTGCCTCAAGAGAATTCGATTATACATGTGCATTTGAGCAGGAGGGTATCCGCTATTACCACAAGGCGGCCAACTACTACCTTGTTTATATTCGTCATTTCGGGGATGAACAGGCTCCCGGTAAGAGATCTTATGGTCGCTATGGGATTGTGCGAAACAACGAATACCGTATCAAAGTCAATAAAATATCCGGCCCGGGTATGGCTGTGGTTCCCAATTTGGCTGGCAATGCTTCGCGATTGGATGAAGGATCTTTTGTGGGAATGAAGATGACAGTCAATGCTACCAATATCAGAGAGCAGGAGGTAAGTTTCTAATTCCTTCATTCTTTATTATCCTCTCCGAAGTCAACTGTTGGGGAAGTTTTTGGGGTAGGTGTGGTGAGAGAAACTCCACACTTCTGGCTGTTTTGTGCTATTTCTTTGCCAGAAAAGACTTTGGAAAACATATCGGATGTGCTGTAATGAGGGTTTATAATTGGCAAGATCGGTCTTTTATTCTCTTTTCTTTAGATAAATCGTGCTGCATTAAGAATAACTTGTAACTTTGCCTTTGCGATCGATATTTAGGTAATACGATGAAAGAGTTACACTTTGAAGATATTCGCCGTGAGTATAAGAGTCAACAGCTAACTCGCTCTCAGATGCCGGAAGATCCGTTTGAGAAAGTTATTGCGTGGCTGCAAGATGCTCTCGATGCGCGTACCTATGAGCCTACTGCTGTGATCGTTTGCACATCGACTTTGGATGGACATCCGAGTGCACGCACAGTGTTGCTCAAAGAGTTTATTAACGGAGAGTTTATTTTTTATAGCAACTATGAGAGTCGCAAGGGACGACAAATGGCGGCTAATCCTCATGTTTCTCTCACTTTTCTGTGGCACGAGCTGGAGCGGCAGATCCATGTGGAAGGCACCGTACGTCATTTAGAACCGGAATTGAGCGATGCTTACTTTAGGCAGCGCCCATACAAAAGTAGGATAGGAGCTCGAATTTCACCCCAAAGTCGCCCTATACCGGGGCGGAGTTTTATTGTAGCCCAGTTTGCCAAGGAGTCTCTTAAATATGTTGGCCGAGAGGTGCCGAGACCCGATCATTGGGGAGGTTTTGCTGTTAAGCCGGTACGCATCGAGTTTTGGCAGGGGAGAGAGAGCCGGTTGCATGATCGTTTTTTGTATGAGCTGCAGGCCGATGGGAAATGGTCTATTGGTAGAATTGCCCCTTAATTAAAGTTTAGACAAAATGAACAAGACAGAACTACTCAAATACTTGATAGACGAGATAGAAGAGTATGCCGATGTAATGGGCCTTGGAGACTGCCTCACTCCCTCTTCTTTTGCAGCTTTCCTCTCTGTGCGTACTCGTTCTATTGCAGGAGACAAGGCTCCGGAACAGCCCGATCGGTTGGACATAAACATAGCGAGAGATTTTGCCCTGATATATAGATATTCTCGCTCCTATGTGAAACGAGCCATGCAGGACAGCAAATTGCAAACTTTGGAGGAATATACTTATCTGGCCACCTTGCTCACGGGAGGGGTGATGACTAAGACGGAGCTGAATAATGCTAATGCAATGGAGAAGACATCTGGAGCAGAGGTAATACAGCGTTTAATAAAGAAAGGTCTGGTGTCTCAGCAAGCCAGCCGTACCGATCGCCGTTCTATGGATGTGAGTATTACGGAAGAAGGACGACAGGAGATATTTAAGATCTTTGCTCCACTGAAAAAGAGCGCAGCTCTCTTGACCTCTTCTCTCAAAGAGGGGCAGAAGGTTTTGCTCTCAAGAATACAGACTGTGTTGTGTGCAGATAACCATCAACTATTCCTTGAGCATCGAGAGACTCCTCTTGAAGAGTTGGCCGAGCTGAAGGGGGTAACGGTAGATAATACAACAACCAGCCATGGACGTGCTTCTCGAGGAGTGTCGGCCGGGAACAAATAATCTCGGATGCGATCCGTGACTTTGCTGTCTGCAAAAGATTTGGCCACCTGCCCTCCGATTTGTCATATTGTATTCCGAAACTCGGAAAGAGGGGTAGAGAAACCGGGTGAATTCCCGGCCGGTGTATTGAGGTATGCAGGTTTTGATTGGCAGGTCTATAGTTTGGAGAGAGGAGAGAAACAGAGTCTGGAACATATTCTTATCAGCGGTATAAAACTACTTGGTCCATCTTTGTCAGTGAAGGATGATGTCGAGGGTACCCCATTGTCTCTCGCGGATTTTCCGCAAGAGACAATGGGGCTTTTTTATTATGGAGACAAGGAGAGAAACGAGAGGTTGACCCAGCCTAAGAAAATTGTTCCGCTATTCGAACCGATGAGCACAGCCAGCCTTTTGGAGCAACAGGTTTGGTCGGCTCTCTGTCGTATCCCGATTGGTTGTTGTTGCAGTTACTCAGCCATTGCTGAGTTTATTGGACGGCCTCGGGCGGTGCGAGCTGTCGCTTCTGCCATAGGGCGAAATCCTCTTGCTCCGATTGTCCCATGCCATAGAGTTGTGCGTAGCGATGGGTCGATAGGAGGGTATTACTATGGCACAGATATTAAGCAATCTATCCTTGCTTACGAAAGATCTATTGCAAAATAAGGATTGCTACATTGTTATCTCCAACCGGAGAACATGTGGGGCAACAGTCCCAATCAGGCTTGATCAACCATTTCTATAGACTTCTATCTCCCCTTGTCTTAAGACCATGCAACAGGTTTCAATTCGGATAGAGAGTTTTGATATTGTTCGCAGTGGTTCAGTTCTTTCCTCTCTCTCCTCTCTTCCTTTCTCTCTTCTCTTCTTTCGCAAATGAAGGCTTCGGAGCTTGATTTGATTTTTCCACAAAAGCAATAAAGCTTTCAGTCAAAAGAAAGGATGTTTTCGGAATGTATTCTTGTATATTCGACTTAATTCGATATCTTCACTGCGAGGGAGGTGTCGTTTTTGCACCTATCCTGCATCTTTATCCCTTGAGAGGGTAAGGGATTCCTCCTCTCGGATATTGATACTTGCGTTAAGAAAAGAGAATCCTCGACCAAATTGACAGGAAGAGAAAAGCTATGGAACTTTACAACCAATTTAAGAACCTTCGCCCTCAGCCCAAGGGCGTGCTCGGTCGTTCCACTTTGTATCTTATGTTGCTTCTGTGTCTGGGGCAGCCGCTGGGAGGTGCGTTGCTCATCCCCACTCGGGCTCATGCAGAGGACTACGCCGGTCTGGCAGGCAACGAAGAGATTCGGAGTATCTCTGATGAGTATCCCGATGATTTGCCCATGACAGAGGATAAGACAATTAAGATGACCTTCCATCGTGCTGCTGGAGAGCAGATTGTCCTTGATATTTCAGGTACCGAGGGCGAATTTGTTGTGGAAGGTGTGCTGGAAGATGCTCCG
This sequence comes from Porphyromonas crevioricanis, assembly GCF_900476255.1. Classification (NCBI taxonomy): domain Bacteria; kingdom Pseudomonadati; phylum Bacteroidota; class Bacteroidia; order Bacteroidales; family Porphyromonadaceae; genus Porphyromonas; species Porphyromonas crevioricanis. The sequence continues at coordinate 304,190 of NZ_LS483447.1, read as the reverse complement.
TACACGGGACGGAGAACTTATACCCTTACAGAAGACAAGGTCGTTATTCGAGGCGATATTACGGCTTTGGACTGCAAAGGCAACAATTTATCCACTCTTGAGGCCATCGGGGGCGACCAATTGATACGTATAGACTGTTCTGGCAATCAACTCAAATCATTGGTAATCGTCAATCAGTCAGCTCTTACCCATCTCTTTTGCCAACGAAATTATTTGTTGGAGCTTGAGATTGTGAACAGCCCGAACTTACAGCGTATAGACTGCTATGAGAATTGGATTAGGGGCGACTTTATGACTAACCTGATTAGGCATTTGCCTGCTCGCTCTACTCCGGGTGTGCTCTTAGCTGTAAACAGTCTGTCCCCTCTTCCGGATAAAGAAAATACTTGCTTCAAGAATGATGTTGTTCTTGCCCGGAGTTTGGGTTGGATTGTGAAAGACTATTTGGCTGGTGAAAACAATGGAGATGGAGTCCCCTATGCAGGCAATGACCCTATTTACTTCCCTGTGACGATTGCACCTACCGAGCATGGACGTGTTTGGATAGACAACCCGGATCCTTCAAGGATTCAAAAAGACGATGCGGTTGTGGTGCATACCGAAGCTGAGCAGGGGTACGAATTGTCGGAGTTGACAGCCAACGGAAAGGATATCAAGAGGTATCCTGTTTTCTATATTTCCGAGCCAACGAGAGTGGAGGCTACTTTCAAACTTGCCGGAATTTATTCTGTTTCCCTGCTTCCGATAGAAGGTAAGGGGGAGGTCTTCATAGAGGGCGCGGAGGATTTGACCAGAGTACCTGCCCAAACACAATTGAAGGTTAAGTGTAAACCTGCCTTGGGATACCGGTTATCTGCTGTGTATGCCGGAAATGAAAATATTACCCGTATCTGCTCCTTTGCTGTGAACGAAGATACAGAGGTGCGAGTTGTTTTCCAGGAAGCACAACCCTATGAAGATTACATCGAGATCGGTCGTGCATTTACCGGCCCTCTCAACCTCACGATTGGGCAGAATATGGCTACCGTTATGCCAGAAGTGCAGGGTGGAAAGATTAGGGAAGTCCATTATGACCAAATGATTATCGATGCCGAGGAGAATGTCATACGCATCAGTGCTATGATCGAAAAGTTTGCTTGCCCCTCTGTTCAGGCCAATAGCCTGAATGTTACCCATGCCAGACTTTTGATTGATTTGAATTGTGCACAGAACGACTTGGATCGTTTGGATTTGAGTGGTAATCAGTTGCTTACGAAGCTTAGTTGCGAAGGTAACAAACTTTCCCAACTGGACTTTACAAATTGTCCGAAGCTCCGTTTCGTGAATGTGTGTCGCAATCAAATTGCCGGCAATGACATGGATCGGCTTATCAGCAGCCTTCCTGTTCGGACTGCCGAGGATCAGGCTCAGTTGATTGTGGTAGACGAGTCGTTCCCGAACGAAGGCAACGAGTGTCTGTCCGAACAGGTTGCCAGAGCCAAAGCCAAAGGATGGCAGGTCTATAACTATAACGGAGGTGAGCAGGATGCGCAGCTTTATGTAGGGGGAGAGAATAAGAATACTCGCTCTGTGAATTCTTTGTCCGAAGGAAGATTGCGTTGCTATCCCAATCCGACGGGAAGTGATGTTACCATTGAGGGAGCTGCTCCGAATACGCTTATTCAGTTGATAAGCCCGACAGGAGCTGCCATTTACTCCGGACGGACAAATCTTGATGGAGAGGCTCGAGTATATCTTGTCGATTTCCCAGCTGGAGAGTACATCTTGCGTATCGGTAAGGAGGTGCGTGTTATCATCAAGAGGTGAGTCAATGTCCCCTATCGGACTATTATCCCTCCCTTCCAATTTGTTTGGAGATTTTTCTCTCGGGAGGATCTGGGGCTTTCTACACCGGATTGACATAGGCAACAACATCCTTGTTGTTCATAAGGCTGAAGCGACGGCTCAAGGGATGAGTAATTCCTTGGGCCGTTTTCCTTTTCGTCAGGGAATGAATGTTGGTAGAAAAATCAATGACTGGCCTGAAAAAACTTGTTGGGTAGGGTACGGCTGTCTCCTAAAAGAAGATGGATTTGCCGTCGATTTAGTGAACTGGACTATTGCTTAAGTTTATATGTTTTGTAAAAAATGGATTGCGGAAAAATGGAGGAAAATAAGCCACATAGACAGATGAATATTCCTTCCCTTCGTAGGAATCTTATAGGACTCTCAAAATTCCCTATTCATCGGTGTTCTGAAAGGGCAAAATTCTCTCCTGAGAGAAATTTTGCTAACACAGGAGAGAATAATATTTTTCTGAGGAGAGAATTTTCTTTTTCTCCCGTGTTAGCAAAAAACGACTCCGCTCAGCATCAAAAAGAGGTGAGAAAAAGCAACTAAAAAGGCCATGATTTGAGCAGAAAAACGGAATAAAACAGAAACAGATAAATGCAAAAATAAACAGGGGTAAACATGGTGGTATAACGCATAAAATCTCTATTGAGGCTGTTGTATGAAGAGCTGATTGTCACATTGTGCAAGGGGGCATAAAACGAAAAAAGCCCGTCTTGTGCAGACGGGCAAGTTGAGGTAGATAATCTATATGTCAATTAGGCTTGGCTGAAAGCTACAGCATAATATTTCATTTGCTTGAGCATAGCCAACAAACCGTTGGAACGAGTGGGGGACAAGTGTTCGCTTAATCCCATTTTCTGTATAAAGTAAAGGTCTGCTTCTGCGATTTCTTTGGCTGTCCGATTGTCCAATACTCTCAATAGGAGTGCTACCAGTCCTTTGACAATAAGTGCATCGCTATCAGCTCGGAAGTGCAAGCGACCATCACGCATCTCGGCTACGATCCATACCCGGCTTTGACAACCTTCGATAAGCATTTCGGGCTTCTTCTCCTCATCTTTGAGTCCTTCCAGGTTGGAACCCAGATCGATCAGGAGGGCATATTTGTCCATCCAATCGTCGAAGGCTCCAAATTCCTCTACTATTTCGTCTTGTACTTCGTTGATCGATTTCTTATCCATTGGTATCCTGATTATTGTTTTTCTTCATCTATTATAGCTTTCACTGTTTTACCCACAGCTTCGAGGGTTTGCCGATCTATTATGTCCATATTGTCGTTCATGGTATGCCAATAGTGACCAAACCCTTTTTCTCTACCCGGATCGTAGTTGACAATGTTGGCTATACGTATGTTGCGGTGTCTTTGCACGGGTACATGATCGTCTGTTAGATAGCCTCCACTGGCGTGGACAAAGTATTTGCCATATCCCAGGCTTGCGGCTTTATCCCAGATTTTGGATACTACCATGGGGGCATAGTCGCGAGAGAATCCCTCCCAATAGAATTTGGCCTCTTTGGCTCCTACCATGTCCAGTAAGATGCCATATTCGGCTTTGTAGTCTTTTGTATGTGGATTTTTTGCCCAGTAGTCGGATCCGAGACACCACGAATTTTCCTCATTGGAGCTACCATAGTCCTCTACATCGAAAAGAACAATGTCGATGCCTATCGCAGGGGAGACCAATCCCCATTGTCGAGCCAACTCCAGTAGTACACCTACTCCACTGGCTCCGTCATCAGCTCCCGATATGGGTTTGTTGTGGTTGGCAGTATTGGAATCCTGATCGGCAAAGGGGCGCGAATCCCAGTGAGCAGCCAACAGAATACGACGGGTCGCAGCCTCGTTGTAAACCCCTATGATATTGTGGCAGGGCAACATTTTCCCATCAAAGCTCTTTACTTGTGTTTTTTGCAGAATTACTTTTGCTCCTGATTGTTCCAATTGGGCTTGTAGCCAATCCGAACATTTTTGCCATGCTTCCGTCCCTGGGACACGTGGCCCGAACGATACTTGATGTGCAATATAGCGGTAGGCACTGTCTGCATCGAAGAGAATAGTTGAGCGGACACTGTCTTGTGGATCGATAGAGCCGGTGTCATCGACCTTTTTGCTGTTCTTGCTTTGGCAACTACCCAGCAGTAGAGCCACTGCGAATGTGCAGACATAGAGAAGAGCCAGGGGTACCTGTCGGACGTGGAGATAAAAGGAATTTGTCATTCGGATTGTGTGTAAAGCTGTTTGAGATCTGCTATAACCTCGAATTATATTCATTCCGACAAAGATACACAAACACTTCAAGCTCAGGGAAGTTCTTTTTCTCAATCTTGCTCAAGTCTAATCCTTTTGCTTTAACTTTGTGCCGATTTGCCGAGAAGCAGTCCGAGCGATGTGGCTGCGGCATGACGTAATACAGCATAGACGAAAAATGATTAACCGAACCATCATTCGCACACGGGCTCTGCAAATAGCTTATGCATACCAACACCGCGAAATGGCCCCTATCCGAGCGATAGTAGAAGCACTTGAACTAAGTCTCAAAGAGACGTACGAATTTTATCTTCACTTTCTTGGTCTACTCTCCGATTTGACAGATTTGCACTGCGAACTGCTCGAAGCACGCAAGCATAAGCATCTGGCTACAAAGGAGGATAAAAATCCAGATATGCGTCTAGCAAACAATAGTTTGGCTGTAAGGATGAGGCAGTCCCCCATACTGCAGGAGTACGCTTCTTCGGCTGTGGTGAATTGGCGTTCAAACGACTCGCTGCTGCGTCGTCTGCTGAATAAGCTATTGGCTTCTGATGCTTATCGCAATTATCTGTCTGCCGAACCTTCGATAGAGGCCGATACGACATTTTGGGCAGAGGTATATCGCGATTTGATCTTTTGTGACGAGGATGTGGCTGAGGAGCTTGAGGCTTACTCTCCTTTTTGGGATAACCCATTGCAAATCACAGAAAAATATGGCTGTGAGGAGATGCCCGATATCGAAACAATAGATGAGGCCGTTGAAGAGTTGAAAGCGCAGGGAAACTACCGATATGTCAGGGCTGATACGGTACCGGTAGAGATCGCCAAAGACTTTGTCTTGAAAACAATACGCAAAATGAAAGACAATGAAGGGCCGGATAGCGGTATTTCACCTATGTATAAAGACCCTTCCGATCGGCAGTTCGCTATTGATCTGATTTCTCTGACAATAGAAAACGGACAAGACTACCGGCAAAAATTGCAGTCTTACCTTATCAATTGGGATGGCGAGCGTGTAGCCGATATCGACATGCTTATCATGCAAATGGCAATGGTCGAAATATCCGAGATGGACGAAATACCGGCCCACATTAGTATTAACGAATATATTGAACTGGCCAAAAGTTACTCCACCCCCAAAAGCTATGCTTTTATCAACGGAGTGCTCGACAAACTAGCTCAACAAATGGCAAAGAAAAAAAGTCGATAGAGCAACCCTACATTTATGCAAAACATCAGAAACATTGCTATCATCGCCCACGTAGACCATGGCAAAACAACCTTGGTAGACAAAATGCTGCTGGCCGGTAAACTTTTCCGAGACGACAAAGCGGCCGAAGTAAGCACTTTCCTTGACAATAATGATTTGGAGCGCGAGCGAGGTATCACGATCCTATCCAAAAACGTGAGTATTCGCTATCGAGATTGCAAGATCAACATCATAGATACCCCGGGGCACTCCGACTTTGGCGGAGAAGTGGAGCGAGTACTCAATATGGCAGACGGATGTCTGTTGCTGGTGGATGCTTTTGAGGGGCCGATGCCACAAACGAGATTTGTGTTGCACAAAGCCATAGAAATGGGCTTGAAACCGATCGTTGTAATAAATAAGGTAGACAAGCCCAACTGTCGTCCGTCGGAAGTGCAGGAGATGGTGTTTGATTTGATGTTCAGCCTTGATGCCACTGAAGATCAGTTGGATTTCCCTACAATCTACGGCTCTGCCAAACAGGGTTGGATGAGTGCCGACTACAACAAGCCTACCGATAATATCGCTCCTCTGCTGGATGCTATCGTGGATCACATACCCCCTCCGTCTCAGCTGGAAGGCCCGGCGCAAATGCTGATTACCTCGCTTGATTATTCCAGCTATTTGGGACGCATCGCTATCGGGCGTATACATAGAGGTACATTACGCAGTGGGCAGGAAATAGCTCTGTGCAAGAGAGACGGAACTGTGGTTAAGCAGCGGATTAAGGAACTGGATACCTTCGAAGGATTGGGACGAGCTGAAACAGCAGAAGTCTCTTCCGGAGATATCTGTGCGGTGGTGGGTCTGGAAGGTTTTGAGATTGGCGAAACAATAGCCGATGCGGCCCAGCCGGAAGCCTTGCAAGCCATTGCAGTAGACGAGCCTACGATGAGTATGCTCTTTACCATTAACAACTCTCCTTTCTATGGTAAGGACGGTAAGTTCGTTACCAGCCGTCATATATACGAGCGACTGATGCGTGAGCTGGATAAGAACTTGGCATTGCGTGTAGAGCCTACCGATTCTGCCGATTCCTGGCTTGTTTATGGTCGAGGAGTGCTGCACCTCTCTGTCCTTATCGAGACAATGAGACGCGAGGGTTACGAATTGCAGGTTGGTCAGCCACAGGTGATCATCAAAGAAATAGATGGCGAACGCTGTGAACCGATAGAGCAGCTCACTATCAATTTGCCTGAGGACTACTCCAGTCGTATTATCGACATGGTGACCAAGCGAAAAGGCGAGATGACTATGATGGATAGCAAGCAGGGACGAGTATTTTTGGAGTTCAAGATCCCTTCGCGTGGAATTATCGGTCTGAATAATAATGTATTGACGGCTTCGGCCGGAGAGGCTGTTATGGCTCATCGTTTCCTCGGATTTGAACCTTGGAAAGGGGAGCTCGATCGTCGTGCCAATGGCTCTATCATTGCTCTGGAGAGTGGGACAGCCTATGCTTATGCCCTCAATAATCTACAAAGTCGTGGTAAATTCTTTATCAGCCCTCAAGAAGAAGTCTATGCTGGTCAAGTGGTAGGTGAGCACACCAAGGAGGGAGACTTGGTCGTTAATGTTTGCAAGAGCAAGAAACTCACCAATATGCGAGCTTCGGGAAGTGACGACAAGGTTAGCTTGGCTCCCCCCATTGTGTTCAGTTTGGAGGATGCTTTGGAATACATCAAGGCAGACGAATATGTAGAAGTGACACCGCATGCCATGCGTATGCGTAAGATCATTCTGGACGAGACCGAGCGTAAGCGAGCTAATCGCAGTTGATCGGCTTTCTATCGAAGACTCCCCTGGTTGCTTTTGTGGAGACGCAACAAAGAGGGGGCTGTGTCAAAATCCGAAAATAGATTTTCCAACTATTGAAAAGACACGAATGACATCTTAATCATACAAGAAAAAACCGCTATCAAATAGGATTTTATCCTTTTTGGTAGCGGTTTTCTTATGCAAATGATAGTATCCTTTACTCTAAACTGAATTTTGACACTCCCTCCCTATTTAGGTGCGTTAGAATGCGCAGAACGCAAGGCACTAAGACCGAGGCTGAAGGGAGCATACTTAGAAGAAGTAACCGAAGCCGAATGTTGCAAGTAACACAGCAGTTTGCATATTAATGACACACCGCCTTTTGTCGCAAAAAGGCTTATCTCAGATCAGCTGGCACCTCGCATTAGCAGTATTGCCACCATGTTGTTTATTAGGTGCAGCAGTATAGCCATACCAATACCGCGGCGTATGCGTATATAGGCCAGATAATATCCAAATAGGAATATAGGAGCAATACAGAGCAGGTAGACAGGTAGGCCAATCCATTCAAAAGTTTCTAGATTGCCTAAGTGAGCCAGCCCGAAAAGCAGACTGAACAAGACCACGATGCTTCCTTTGTATCGCCCTATCTGTGGCATACTACGCCTAAATCCCCAGTAGAAACAAAATCCTAATACAAGGATAAGGATTGCAAAAGAGAGTTGGAAAGAGAGAGGAGTCAATCTCAAGGGCCCTACAGCGCAGTATAGTAGACTACCGCTTAGGCACAGAGCCAGAGGGGTCGGTTTGAGGTTGAGACCATAGCGGAATGCAAATTCTTCCAGTGCTGGAGCTATTAGTATGGCAAACACGGACAATAGCCATTTCTCTGCAATTTTGTGGTTGTACCCTAACATCTGCTCAGCCGGATTGATTATATTGTAGGTGGAGGCAATCCATTCTCCCCAAGACAGAGCTATAGGTCTGCAGATAGCTCCCAGAATAATGATGGACAAGAATATGGTCAGGATCTCCAACGAGAGATTGAGCATTCTTTGCCGTCTTTGTGGAGCTACTCCCTCTACAGAATAGACTGTTGAGGGGTGAGGTAGAAAGTTTATTAGTGGCTTAATCGTTCCCTTCATGACAGAGGCAAAAATAAAAAAACGGGCTGCAACATCAATTTGCAGCCCGTTTTTAATCTAACTCTGCCTCTAAATGGAGCTTTATTTGCGATAGTCGAAGAAGCCGATACCGCTTTTACGCCCCAAATGCCCTGCGCGAACTTTCTTTTTCAGCAATACATGCGGACGATACTTGGGATCTCCGTACTCGTTGAAAAGAACTTCCATGATAGCCAGGCAAACGTCTAGACCGATAAAGTCTCCCAAAGTCAATGGCCCCATTGGGTGATTGGCTCCGAGTTTCATTGCTTCGTCTATTTCTTCTGCAGAAGCAACTCCATCGGCCAAAATACCTACTGCCTCGTTGATCATGGGGATCAAGATACGGTTTACCACAAATCCAGGAGCTTCATTCACCTTTACGGCTGTTTTTTCAAGTTTTTCGCAAAGATCGAGTACAGCTTGCAAGGTCTCGGGAGCAGTCTCTTCTCCGCTGATAACTTCTACGAGCTTCATTACTGGTACTGGGTTGAAGAAGTGCATCCCGATTACTCTGCTGGGAGCTTCGGCTCCCGCCGCCAAATCCGTAATACTGAGGGAGGAGGTGTTAGTTGCAATGATAGCATCCCGGCGCAGTACACCGCAGAGAGTGCGTATAGCTTCTTTTTTTACCTCCATGTCTTCGGCAATAGCCTCTATTACGATGTCCATTTCGGACAAATCATCGTAGCTGCGAGTCTGCACAATGCGTCCCATTATGGCTTCTACCTCTTCGGCTTGCATCTTGCCTTTGGCAACCATCTTGTCTAGACCTTTGCGGATAGAGCCTATTGCATTGGCAAGCGATTCTTCCGAACGACCCTTGACTACCACTACCATGCCGTGCTGGGCAATACACTGAGCAATGCCACGCCCCATGGCACCGTTACCTACTACTGCAATTTTCATGAGTACTTATTTTTTTGAGTTGATAATTATGTTGTTGCACCACGTTGTAGCACAAAGGTACTAAATATAGCCCTCAACACTCTTTGCCGGCAGGATTGTCCGATTGATACGGAGACAAGCGAGAGAGAAGGATTGTTTTTGTGCATTTTCTGCTGGTTTTGTCAAGAGTTGAGAATCGGTGCGAAAAAGCGATATTTGCAGTGTTCAATAATTCTAAGAGGTTGCAACGGCCTCATGATTCGAGTATCACGCTCATGAAAAAGATCATACTGTTATTTGCGTTTTTACTGTCGGGCATGTCTTCTTTGTTTTCTCAAGCCATTTCGATGGAGGGTTCCTGGAATGGACTTCTTGCTTTGCCCGTTGGGTCGCTTAGGATTGTTTTTCACCTGAAACAATTGCCTGGTGGGGAATGGGATTGTCGTCTCGATAGCCCTGATCAGGGAGTTAGTGATATACCGGTTTCAGAGGTTGAAGTGCAGGGAGATTCTCTCCATATAGTGGCCAAAGGACTGGCTTTGGAATACCGGGGAGTTCTTCGGGACAGAGATTGCATAGAGGGTTCTTTTGTTCAAGGAGGTTTCTCCACTCGTTTGGAGCTGAATCGGCGAGATGCGCAAGAGGAAGGCAAAGAGAAAGCCGATGTTTTTCACACAGAGGTCTCTGGAGATGAACCATATTCGTCTCAAGAGTATTTCACGACCGATCATCCTCAGGGTATTTCCTTGGCCGGTACTCTCACGATCCCGAATACAGTATTGAAAGACCGGCCAACAATTATTCTTATTACAGGAAGTGGCCCCCAAAATAGAGACGAAGAAATCTTGGGGCACAAGCCTTTTGCTGTGTTGGCAGATATATTGGCTCACCATGGGTACACCATTTTTCGCTACGACGATCGTGGCGTGGGCAAGAGTACTGGTAAGTATTACGAGGCCTCTGTGGAGGATTTGATAGTCGATGCCAAGTCGGTGCTCAACTATGTGCGCAGCTTGGATGCCGTAAATCCGGAGAATGTGATGCTCTTGGGGCATAGTGAAGGAGCTTATATTGCAGCTCGCCTTGCTGCCGAAGACAAGAGTGTGGCGGCTGTGATTAGTATAGGTGGCCCTACTGTCCCGTTTCGTCAGTGTATTGAAGAGCAAATACTGGCTTCTCTCAAGCTGTCGAATAGATCTGAGGAATATCTGGAAAAAACACAAAGGCTCAATAGGCAGATATACGATTGGGTGCAAAACCAAACGATCTCTACCGATTCTCTCCGAATTATGATAAAAAACCATGTTCAGGAATATCTTGCGGATGTGGGTTCCCTCACTTTGGAACAAAAGAGTCTTGTGGCACAGCAACTTGCCGAAGAGTCCTGTACTCCTTGGTTTAGAGAGTTCATAAGGATCGATCCTTCTGCTACTTGGCAGGCTGTCCATTGTCCCGTTTTGGGTATCTATGGTTCTAAGGATATGCAGGTGTTGCCTAATAATGCCGATCGGCTAAGAGAGCTACTCCCACAGGCAGAAGTCCGATTGTTCGATGGTCTCAATCACTTGATGCAGCCGGCTATCACCGGCTCTCCTGCCGAGTATGGTCAGATTAGGACGACTATCAGCCCGGAGGTGCTTTCGTGGTTGGTCGATGAATTGGCCAGACTTCTACAGAAATAAGGCGAAGTCTCCACCGGAATATTTTTCCACTTAGCCCTTTATCACTACTTTTAGGGGAAATATCCGGAGGCTTTGTACTCTTAGCCCACTTCTGTCGTTTCTCTCTTTGAGGGATGGAGAGGGGGTGCCGTGTTGTCTTCGGGCCTTTTGAGGCGAATTGTGGCCGATGCCTGCCAATGCAAGCGGGGCTTTGTTTGGCCGCAGTATTTTTTTTTGAAAAAGCTTATATGCAAATGATACACCTCCGTTTTTGGCTATCCTGTCTTTTGACAATTCTTTTGGGTTGCCATGCCATGTCGGCACAGCATCTCAATCCGACATATCAGGCCTATGCCAAGCGGTATGCCGATGAAGCTATTCGCCAGATGAATAAGCATGGCGTACCGGCTAGTATTACCATAGCACAAGGAATGGTCGAGACCGGGGCTGGCACAAGCTCATTGGCTAAGGAACATAACAATCATTTCGGCATCAAGTGTCATCGTAGTTGGACGGGCAAAAAGACTCATCGCACCGATGATCGTCCCAATGAGTGTTTCCGAAGTTATAATTCTTATCAGGAGTCTTTTGAGGATCATTCTCTCTTCCTGAAACAACCTCGGTATCAGTCTCTTTTTAGGCTGGATATCCGAGACTATAAGGGATGGGCAGTTGGATTGCAACGTTGTGGCTATGCAACGAACAAGGGGTATGCCAATTTGCTGATCAAAATGGTGGAGGATTACCAACTCTACACTTTCGACCGAGGGAAAGTTCCATTTTGGTTCGATGGAAAAACCAAGTACCAAGCTGAGCGTAGTGCTGGCAAACGATCACATGGACGGAGAGAAGGAGTGGTGCGTCAGGCCTACCTCTCTTATGGGCTACTCTATGTCTTGGCCAAGAGAGGAGAGAGCCTATCCGACATAGCAGAGGAGTTTGATCTTAGTGTGAAAAAAATAGCCAAGTACAATGATATCCCTGTGGATTTTCCTCTCTCGGACAACATGGTTGTATTTCTGCAGCATAAGAATGCCAAAGCGACGGATCCGCACTTCACTCATGTGGTGAAAGTGGGAGAATCTATGCACAGCATATCCCAGATGTACGGGATGAGAATGAAAAATTTGTACAAACTCAACGACAAAGACGGAGAGTATGTGCCACAGGAGGGTGATATACTTAGACTGAGATGACAGAAATGACTCAATCGGATGAAAGATATATGTTGCGCGGAGTGTCTGCCTCTAAGGAGGATGTGCACAATGCGATCAAGAACATAGACAAGGGGATTTTTCCCAATGCTTTTTGCAAAATCATTCCGGATATACTCGGAGGAGATTCCGAGTACTGCAATATCATGCATGCAGACGGAGCTGGTACCAAAAGTTCTTTGGCCTATCTGTATTGGCGAGAGACCGGAGACCTCAGTGTCTGGAAAGGGATTGCTCAGGATGCCCTTATCATGAATATTGATGACCTGATATGTGTTGGAGCTGTAGATAATATCTTGGTTTCTTCCACTATCGGGCGAAACAAACGACTCATACCCGGGGAGGTAATTGCTGCCATTATCAACGGTACAGAAGAGCTATTGGCCCAATTGCGAGGATTGGGTATCGGTGTATATGCTACCGGAGGAGAGACAGCTGATGTGGGCGATTTGGTGCGTACGATCATTGTGGATAGTACTGTCACGTGTCGCATGAAAAGGAAGGATGTGATAGACAATGCCCATATCGCTGCTGGTGACGTAATTGTCGGATTGGCCTCTTTTGGGCACGCCACATACGAGTCTGCTTACAATGGAGGTATGGGGAGCAATGGTCTGACTTCAGCCCGACATGATGTGTTTGCGCACTATTTGGCTGAGAAATATCCGGAGAGCTATGATAATGCTCTTCCTCAAGAGCTTGTCTATAGCGGAAATATCTCCCTCACTCAAGAGATAGAGGGGCTTGGTATTGATGCCGGTCAGCTTGTTCTTTCCCCCACTCGTACCTATGCTCCGGTGGCTAAGCAGGTATTCGACGAATTGCGTCCGTATATCCATGGAATGGTGCATTGTTCGGGAGGAGCACAAACCAAAGTGCTGCACTTTGTCAGGAATAAGCGGGTGGTCAAAGACAACCTCTTTGAGGTGCCACCTCTTTTCAGTCTCATACGCAAACAGAGCGGCACATCTTGGCAAGAGATGTACAAGGTCTTCAATATGGGGCATCGGCTGGAGTACTATGTGCAGCCATCGGAAGCGCAAACGATCATAGATATTGCCAATAGTTTTGGGATAGCTGCACAGATAGTTGGCCGGGTAGAAGATGCACCCTCAGGAAATGAACTGATCATTCGCTCAGCAGAGGGCGAATACAGATATTAATTCGGCCCAGCCCATGAGTGGACAGGTAACCAATGACATAACCAAGCGTCTGGACGAGCTGGCTCTACGACTTCAAGAGGTTAGTACTCTGATTGCAGACCCCGAAGTGATAGCCGATGGCAAGCGTTTTGTAGCACTTGGCAAGGAGTATAGTGAGCTGGAGCGTATAGCCTCTGTAGGGAGTCGCTACAAGCAGCTTTTGGCCGACAAAGAAGAGGCTGAAGAGACCCTCGCCACCGAGAGTGACGAAGAGTTGCGACAAATAGCCAAAATACAGCTTGATGAGGCAATAGAGGCGATCCCCTCGACAGAAGAAGAGATAAAGCTCTTGTTGATCCCAGGTGATCCTGAAGACGACAAAGATGCGATCATGGAGATACGTGGAGGGATCGGAGGAGATGAGGCTGCCCTTTTTGCCGGAGAGCTTTACCGTATGTACACCAAATATGCCGAACAGCAGGGATGGCGTGTAGAGGTGACCGACTACAGCGAAGGAACGACCGGAGGATACAAAGAAATTGTATTTACCGTGAGTGGTTCGGGAGCCTATGGTATCTTGAAATACGAATCAGGAGTACACCGCGTGCAACGTGTGCCACAGACTGAAACACAGGGACGCATCCACACCTCTGCAGCTACGGTGGCCGTATTGCCACAAGCGGATGAGTTTGATGTAGAGCTTAAGGAGTCGGATATCAGGGTCGATATATTTTGTGCCAGTGGCCCCGGTGGACAGTCTGTCAATACGACTTATTCGGCCATCAGACTGGTGCATATCCCTACGGGAATCACAGTGCAGTGTCAAGACCAGAAGTCTCAGCTCAAAAATAAGGCTAAAGCGATGGTCGAGCTGCGCTCTCGTATTTATAATATGGAACACCAGAAGTATCTCGATGAGGTCGCAGCCAAGAGAAAAACAATGGTCTCTACCGGCGATCGCTCAGCCAAGATTCGTACTTATAATTTTCCGCAGGGACGTATCACTGATCATCGCATCAACTTCACAACACACAATTTACACGCCGTGCTCGATGGAGACTTGCAGCCGATATTAGATCAGCTGATTATGGCTGAGAATTTCGAGCGTCTCAAAGAAGTGAGCTTACAGTAGAAATAAATCATTCAAGGATATAATATATGACACGAGAAGATCTTATCAATAGTATCAGGCAGAGACGTTCATTTCTTTGTGTGGGGCTGGATACAGACTTGCAAAAGATACCGGAGCATTTGCACTCCGAAGATGATCCGATCTTTGCCTTCAATCAGGCTATCGTGGATGCCACGGCTTCTTCCTGTGTTGCTTTTAAGCCCAATCTTGCTTTCTATGAGAGTATGGGTAGCTTTGGAATACAGTCTTTGGTCAAAACAGTAGAATATGTCAAAGAGCAGTATCCCAATCATTTGATTATTGCGGATGCCAAGCGCGGCGATATAGGGAATACCAGCGATATGTATGCCAAATCCTTCTTTAGGCATATGGATGTGGATGCCGTAACTGCTTCTCCCTATATGGGAGAGGACAGTATTGTCCCCTTCTTGCAGTATACCGACAAGTGGGTTGTGCTTCTTGCCCTTACGAGCAACAAGGGGGCTCAGGATTTTCAGTTGATGCAATCGGCTGATGGTGAATATCTCTTTGAGCGAGTACTACGTATATCGCAGACTTGGGACAACGCCAAGCAACTGATGTACGTGGTGGGAGCTACTCAGGCCGATATGCTCAAGCGAGTAAGAGCAATTGTTCCCGACAGTTTCTTGTTAGTCCCCGGCATAGGGGCACAGAAGGGAAGTCTGGATGAGGTGGTAGCCAACGGGATGAATGCAGACTGTGGTTTGCTAATCAATGCTTCCCGAAGCATCATATATGCCGACAGTACAGAGCATTTTGCCTCTCGTGCCGCCGATGAAGCAGAAAAGCTGCGTCATCAGATGGAGGATGCACTCATCGCCAAGGGGATAATCTAAGTTCTTAGTCTTCTGTTGTTATGAAAGTGGAATTTACAGCCGGACAGATAGCCGGGATGCTGGGAGGTAAGGTAGAGGGTGATCCAGAGGTCAAACTCTCCGATTTCTGCAAGATAGAAGAGGGAAAGTCCGGAGGGCTTACTTTTTTGGCCAATCCTAAGTATGAACCATATCTCTACACCTGCAAGGCTTCGGCAGTGCTTGTTAATCAGGATTTCACTCCTTCTCAGCCCTTGATGGGAATAACGCTGATCCGAGTACCCGATGCCTATGCTGCTTTGGCTTCTTTAATGCAATTGGCTGATGCAGCCATGCCCAAGCCTGAGTTCGGTATCGACTCTTTGGCGTTTGTTCATCCCTCGGTAGAGCTTCCCGAAGACTGCCATGTGGGAGCTTTTGCCTATGTCGGACGGGGAAGCAAGATTGGTAAGGGTTGCCGCATATACCCTCATGCCTATGTTGGAGAGGGGGTTGAGGTCGGAGCCGGATCCATTCTTTATCCACACGTAGTCGTGTATCATGGTTGTCGTATCGGTGAGCGTTGCATCTTGCATGCCGGAGCCGTGATAGGAGCCGATGGATTTGGTTTTGCTCCACAAACTGACGGTTACCACAAGATACCTCAGTTAGGTATTGTGGAGATCGCTGATGATGTAGAAGTCGGAGCCAATACATGCATCGATAGAGCTGCTATGGGTAGCACCAAGATAGAGGCCGGAGTAAAGCTGGATAACCTGGTACAGATTGCTCACAACTGCAGTGTAGGGAGTCACACCGTGATGGCTGCACAAGTGGGTATGGCAGGATCCTCTCATGTGGGGCAATGGTGCCAGTTGGGAGGGCAGGTCGGCTTAAGCGGGCACCTCAAGGTGGGTGACAAGGTGAGTTTGGGAGGACAAACTGGAGTGTTGGGGGATATACCCGACAACTCGGTGATGCTTGGTTCCCCAGCAGTGCCGGCTCGTGAGATGTTGCGTTCGGCCGCTTTGTTGAGACGCTTGCCGGATATGTATAGCAGATTGGATAAACTGGAGAAATTATTAGCAGACAAATCAAAAGAATCATGATACACAATCAAAAGACACTTGCGGCACCATTCAGCCTCCAAGGGAAGGGGCTTCATACCGGATTGGAGATACACATCACTTTCTTTCCGGCACCCGAATATACAGGCTATGTGATACGTCGCACGGATCTCGAAGGAAAGCCGGAAATACCGGCTTTGGCCGAACTGGTGAGTAATACCAATAGAGGGACTGTCCTGAGCAAAGGGGATGTTTCGGTAAGTACGGTAGAGCATGCGATGGCAGCTCTCTATGCATCGGAGATCGACAACTGTATTATAGAGGTCGATGCTCCTGAGTTCCCAATTCTGGATGGCAGTTCCAAGTTTTATATAGAGCAAATACAGCGGGTTGGTTTGGTAGAGCAGGATGCTCGCCGTGAGTACTATGTAGTAAAGAAACGATTGGAGTTTGCTCTTCCGGACGGGAATAGCAAATTGATCTTATTGCCGGACGAAACTTTTGGTCTGGATGTGCAAATCAATTTTAATTCATCGGTACTTCCCAATCAATCGGCTCGTATCGACTCTTTGAGTGAGTTTGCCACCGAAATAGCCTCCGCCCGCACTTTTGTTTTTGTACGGGAAATAAAAGGGTTGCTGGAGGCCGGGCTGATCAAGGGAGGAGATTTGGACAACGCTTTGGTCATCTATGATGAAAAGATGCCGCAAACCGAGTTTGACAGCCTGCGCGCTCTTGTTAATGCTCCGGAAAAGGATGCCTCCGAGTTAGGCTATTTGAGCAACAAGCCTCTGATTGTTCCCAATGAGCCGGCTCGCCACAAGTTGTTGGATCTGATTGGCGATTTGGCTTTGATTGGCAGACCGATCAAGGGACATATTATAGCTGTTTGCCCGGGACATACTGTGAACAACAAGATGGCGCGGGTGATACGCAAGGAGATCAAACACAACGAATCTCAATCTCCCAGCTATAACCCCAATGCAGAACCCTTGATGGATGTCAATCGCATCAAACAGCTGTTGCCTCACCGTTACCCTTTCCTGCTTGTGGATAAGGTAATGGAGGCTGGAGTAGACTACATCGTAGGGGTCAAGAGTGTATCCGGCAATGAGCCTTTCTTTCAAGGGCATTTTCCACAAGAACCCGTCATGCCGGGTGTACTGATTGTAGAAGCCATGGCGCAGTGTGGAGGACTATTGGTATTGAATAGTATGCCACAAGAAGGCTCCTATTCCACTTATTTCATGATGATCAACAACGTGAAATTCAGGCAAAAAGTAGTGCCGGGAGATACCCTCATTTTTAAGCTCAAATTTCTCGATGCGATCAGGCGAGGTGTCGCCAATATGAGAGGTCTGGCATTTGTCGGGGACAAGCTTGTTTGCGAGGCTGAGTTCATGGCACAGATCATTACCAATCCAACAGAATAATCCTCATAAACGATATGACACAACCTGCTATTAGTCCATTGGCCTGGGTGGATCCCAAGGCTGAGATAGCCCATGATGTAACGGTACATCCCTTTGCCTATATACAAGGAAATGTACAGATAGGAGAGGGCTCGGTGGTGATGCCACACGCACAGATACTCGATGGTGCTCGTATAGGTAAGCATTGTGTAATACACGGAGGAGCTGTGATAGCTGGTATTCCTCAAGATCTCAAATTCGTGGGAGAAGAGTCTACTGCTGTCGTGGGCGACCATACTCAGGTAAGGGAATGCGTTACTATTAGTAGAGGGACAGCCTCTCGAGGAACGACCATTGTAGGTCAGCATTGTATGCTTATGGCTTATAGCCATGTGGCACATGACTGTGTACTACAAGACCATATTATCATCGGTAATGCCACCCAGTTGGCCGGAGAAGTGGAGGTTGACGACTATGCGATTATCAGCGGAGGAGCCTTGGTGCACCAGTTCACACGCATATCCAAACACGTAATGATACAGGGAGGCTCGAGAGTGGGTAAGGATATTCCTCCTTATACCCTTATCGGTCGAGATCCTATCGCGTACTGTGGTATCAATATCGTGGGACTCAGGCGTAGAGGCTTTACCAACGAGCAGATATTCTGTATCAATGATATATATCGTACTCTCTACCAGCGTGGATTGAATATTACCGAGGCGTTGGAGGTGGTGGAGGCTGAGGTGCCTGACTGCTTTGAACGTAATTTGATCACTGATTTTATCCGCTCTTCCAAGCGAGGTATTGTACGTGGGAGTATAGATTAGAAAGTCGAGCGATATGATCCCCATATTTACATCTGCGGAGATAGCCGAGCTGGATCGGCGGACGATGGAAGAGGAGGGGATTGATCATGCCCGTTTGGTGGAGCGTGCTGCCGAAGCGTTTGTGGTGCATTACAGGCAGCGGTATACGCCTGCCAGACGGGTATATGTTTTTGCCGGACCGGGGAATAATGGTGCCGATGCTTTGGCCATTGCCCGACATCTGTTGGCAGAGGGTTATGCGGTACATTGCTTCCTTTTCAATCCCAGTTTACGCCTTTCCGAGGCTTGTCGTGTACATCGCGAAAAGCTTGTTGAGATGCCTCTACATCGACTTACGGAGGTGAAAGATGCTTTTGCTCCACCCGAGATCGAGCCAGATGCAGTAGTGTTGGATGGTTTGTTTGGTACCGGTCTGGATCGACCATTGACAGGGGGGTATGCCCGTTTGGTAACCTATCTCAATTCTCTTGATGCAACTCGTGTATCCATAGATATTCCTTCAGGACTGTTCGCCGAAGATAATTCGCTGCATGCCGAGCAGGCAATTGTTCGAGCCAAAGAGACGATTACTTTCGAGCAACCCAAGCTCTGCATGCTTTTGGCCGAATCGGCAGCTTATGTGGGAGAGTTTATTGTTGCTCATATTGGTTTGAGCGAAAGAGCCAAAGTCGATATGAGAAGTCGCTACCTGATGATGAGACCGGAAGATGCAGCCCGGCTCCTTGTTGAGCGGCATCGATTCGATCACAAAGGTGTATACGGTCATGGTTTGATCGTGGCCGGGAGTAGAGGCATGATGGGCGCAGCCTGTTTGGCAGCCAAAGCTGCTTTGCGATCCGGGATAGGTAAGCTTAGCTTGCATGTACCCGGGTGTGGGTATGCTATAGCCCAGACAGCCGTACCGGAGGCTATGTGCAGAGAAGATCGGGATCCGGACTATATCACTCACTGTTTGCCGGAGAGTTGGTTGACTGCCGTGGGTGTCGGCCCTGGCTTGGGAAGCTACCCCGAAGCAGAAACGATGCTTCAGAAGTTAATGGAGCAATATCGAGACCCCATGGTAATAGATGCCGATGCTATCAACCTCTTGGGGCAATACCGACATTTGCTATCATTTATCCCCCCCAATAGTATCCTTACTCCACACCCTGGAGAGCTACAACGACTCACTTGCTATTGCGAGACAGGCTATGAGCAACTCAATCAGGCGCAAGCTTTTGCCATGCGACACCAGACTTATGTCATTCTCAAGGGTGCTTTTTCTGCTTGTTGTATGCCAGATGGGCATATTGTTTTCAACTCTACTGGCAACCCCGGAATGGCTACAGCCGGTAGTGGAGATGTATTGTTTGGTGTGATTCTCGGTCTTTTGGCTTCCGGTTATACTCCGGGCACAGCAGCATTGTTGGGCAACTATTTACATGGTTTGGCCGGTGATTGTTATGTGGCTGAGCATAGTGCAGAATCCCTCATTGCTTCGGACTTGATCGCCTATATCGGGCAGGCTTATAAGCAGATCAGGAATTATAAAGAATAGAGACCTTGTGCATAGCACAACATCTGCCGTGCTGTTCTCGATATTCCAAGTATATAGTTATAGATCCGCCCCTCCGATCTGCATAGCAGTACCAGAGGGGCGGATCTGTTGTAGAAGTAGAACTTGTTGAGCAAAAACATGAATAGTTTTTGCTCAACGGTTTTTACTTGTCTTTGTAAATCTCTTCCAGCATTTCGGCAATAGGTTCGCTTTCATGTCCACGAGCCAGTATCTTACCATTAGCATCGATGAGCAATAGAGTCGGTATGCCTTCGATACCATACACATCGCCTATTGTCCCTCTTTCTTTCTCAAGCATTACCGGCCAAGTGATACCCAACTTTTCGATGGCGAGCTTGGTATCTTCCGGTTTATCCCAGATTGCTACACCGGCGATTTTCAAGCCTTTGGCTCCATATTTCTCAGACAGGGCTTTTAGCTTCACAACCTCTTGTCGGCAAGGTCCGCACCAGCTGGCCCAAAAATCTACAATCGTATACTGTCCCACTGCCAATAGATCGCTCAGCTTTGCCGTTTGATCGGGTTTATCTATATAGGCTCCCTCTACATCCACATAGGTGTGCCCCACACCAGTGGCTTCTTCACGAGAGGCTCTCTCAAGCCAGGAGCGAATTAAGGGATATTCCTTTATTTTCTCCCCGGCACGCTCAATGTAGGATTTGATCTCTTCCGACGGCAATACTCGAGAGCCTTGGTATACCAGTACAGCTCCCAGTAGGTCATTAAGATGCTTGTCTATATTTTGCCTGTATATGATTTGCAGGTCTTTTTCGAGATGTTCTGCAATTTTCTCTTTCAAGCTGATCAACTCTTCTTGCAGGATGCCTCCTTTGTTGGCTATTTCCGCAATTTCGTTCTTTGCCTGGCGAGTGCGATCGATAATTTCTTTTGCTATGCTGCCAAATTCGTTGTTCATCGAGCTTCCAGTGGCACAGACAGAGCTGTCCAGTGTGGCAGAAAGAGAAGTCGCTTCCGTGAAAAACGAGAATGAATGTTTTCCCAAGCGGCATTTCATCAGACGGAGGGAGTCGCTGTTGTAGGCATAGTTGAGCATTCGGTAGTCTTGCCCTTCTATATCAGCTGGCAGGGGTAGACTATCCACTGCTTTATCAAGAGCCACATCCATGAAGTATAGATGAGTGTGACTGCTCTCTACAATACTGTCGGGAATTTTGATCGAGATTTCTCCTTTGCCTCCACTTTGGCAAGACGGAAGAAGAACGGCCAGCAAAGTAGCTGGTAGGATGAGATGCTTTTTTAGTTTCATTGTGTTGGTTGTGTTGAGTTTTGTTTGATTTGAGATGAAGCAAAGGTAGAATTTTCCGTATTTTCGTCTCCATGTTGCTCAATTATATATTCATAGCCTTTTTTCTTTTGGCTTTTGCTTTCGGACTATTGGAAGTTGTACTCAGCGGAGAATGGAACGTTTTTTCAACCATGGTCGATGCTACTTTTGTGCAGGCAAAGAATGGTTTTGAGATTGCTCTCTACCTCACCGGAGTGCTGGCTTTGTGGCTTGGGCTTATGCGCATAGCCGAGCGAGCTGGTCTAATCGACAAGTTAGCCAAAGCTTCAGCTCCTGTATTGGGGTGCCTATTCCCCTCTGTTCCAAAAGGGCACCCGGTAATGGGGAATATCTTTATGAATATATCGGCCAATATATTAGGCTTGGACAATGCTGCCACTCCTCTGGGTATAGAGGCTATGGAGAAATTGCAGACCCTGAATAAGCGCAAGGAGGAGATCAGTGATGCCATGATCATGTTTTTGGCACTCAATGCCAGTGGCCTCACACTCATTCCTACCTCCATTATGGCTTTTAGAATGCAAGCCGGAGCTGCCAATCCAACAGATATATTCATCCCTATTCTCATAGCCACTGCAGCTTCCACGCTTACCGCCATATGGGTGATTGGGCTCAAACAACGCATCAATCTGTTTCAGCGGCCATTATTGCTGCTTTATCTTGTTATGGTCACATTGGCAGCGTTAGTCTTATTTGCGTGGAAATACTTTTCTCAGGAACAATTTGCCCAGATCAGTTCGGCTGTCTCTTCTCTGTTACTGTTCTCCATTATCACATTATTTATTTTCTCTGGTTGGAAGGCACGGATCAATGTTTACGAGGCCTTTATAGATGGAGCAAAAGAGGGGTTTCATACGGCAGTCGGGATTATTCCCTATTTGGTTGCAATTCTGGTTGCCATAGGAGTCTTCCGTGCTTCGGGAGCTATGGACTATTTAAGCGAGGGTATTCGCTGGCTTGCCGAAGTGCTTGGTTGGGATACGCGCTTTGTAGACGGTTTGCCGACCATACTGATGAAGCCTCTCAGTGGCAGCGGAGCCAGAGGTCTGATGGTCGATGCTATGCAGACATATGGAGCTGACAGTTTTGTGGGACGTTTGTGTTGTACTGTACAGGGTTGCAGTGATACGACTTTCTATGTAGTAGCCGTTTACCTTGGTGCGGTAGGAATCAAGAAGAGTCGCTATGTGCTGGGAGCTTCTCTTTTCGCCGACTTGATAGGGGCTATCGTTGCAATCTTGGTTACTTATCTATTCTTTGCCTCTGTGAACTAAATGAATTCGAATCCAAAGCATTTATGAATACAAATGATTTTTCCCCCTTGTGTAGAATAGAGTATTTCTCTGGAAACGTCAGTATGCCTACGCTTAAACGCCGGCTTCTGAAGGAATGGATTATCCGTGTGGCAGCCTCTCGTGGCCGTCGAGTTGGAGAGATTTGTTACCAATTTTGTTCGGATGAAGAGATCTTGGAGGCTAACAACCGTTTTCTCGGGCACGATTACTATACAGACATAATCACTTTTGATGACAGCATAGGAGAGACTATCAATGGACAAATGCTGATAAGTCTGGATACGGTTCGGTCCAATGCCAAGTTATTTGGATGCACTTATAGAAGGGAGTTGCATCGGGTTCTGATACACGGTATTCTGCATCTTTGCGGACAAGGGGATAAGACAGAAGACGAGGAGCGAGAAATGCACCGCTTGGAAGACGAAGCTTTGGCCCTATACGATTGCATGCTTTCGGAGGTGTAGCTATTGTCTGAGAGAAGACCTTTGCGTGATTTTCAAAAGAATTGTTTGGAATTTTCCTCAAAGAGATGCTCAGCTTGTCGCAAAAAGATATTGAGCGATCTCCCGATTGCTCGGCATCCCTTTCGGGAGGCATCTAACGAGCCTGTCAAAAGCTTAGCAGCTTTTCCAAGAAAGCTTTATTGCTTTTGTCTGAAAGCTTTATTGCTTTTTGAAGAAAGCTTAGGTGCTTTCGATGTGCTCATTAGGAGCTTCTTTCCCCAAGGTCCCTGAGAAAACTTTTGAAGAACCCTAAGAGGGAAATTTGGCTCTTGTTGTTTGGATCCCAATCGGTTTGAAAGGAACCTCTTGTGATGGGACGAGGACAATATATTCCTCTGTCTATTCCATATTGTTTTACCTTCACGGTGTCTGATGCGGAGATCCTTAGCTGTGAGGATTTTCCTAATTAATAATATGGTATAATGTGATATAAGGATACTGTCCATGGAAAAAAGACCCCGAAGTGCCTACCAAAAAAAGATGAAACATTATGACGATGTGATCACCGGTCGCAAGTGGTGGTCCTGGCTCTACATGAATTTACTTTGGAGGACGGATGACAATAGAATAGCACGTCGGATATTAGAAATGATACCAGACGTCTTTTCCGGAGAAATACTTGATGTACCGGTGGGTACTGCTGTGTTTACCTATGCGAAGTATCTCCGTATGCAGAACGCTCGGATCATCGGGCTGGATTATTCCGAAGAGATGCTTCGATTGGCCAGTGAACGTATTCGAAAAGAAAGCCTGAGCAATCTGACTTTGTTGCAGGGCGATGTCCGTCAAATACCTTTTGGGGAGGAATGTTTCGATTGTGTTTTATCGATGAGTGGTTTTCAAGCTTTTCCCGATAAGGATCTAGCATTTGCCGAGATTTATCGGGTTTTGAAGGTCGGAGGTCTTTTTTGTGGGTGTTTCTATGTGCAAGGCGAGCGACCAGTTGCAGATTGGTTTGTTCGCAATGTCTTGGATCGAAAAGGATTATTTGTGCCACCTCATTACACTCGCAGGGAAGCCTTGGAGAAACTCCACTCTCTCTTTGGGAAGAATGTGGAGATTGAGGGGCATGGTTCTACTATGATTTTTCGTTGCATCAAACCTCCAAAAGAGGATTTGTAGGCGAGCTGATGGCAGAAAACGAATTCCCGATTTGTTACCTTTGCCTTCGGATGAAGAAGGGAGAGGGTTTCTCCCTTTTGTTTGTAACTAATTGTGAGGAAAATGAAGCTCTTTCTCTCTCTTCATAGGGCTGTGATACTTGCCTTGTTGACCCTGCTCCCTTTTTATAGCTATGCCGAAAAGGATCTATCGTCGGAAAATGTGATTGTTATGACTACTGCGAAAAAAGCAGGCGAGCAATTGGATTTCTATATCGAATCTTCTGGCCCTGTGTCTTTTGAAGGAGCCGAGGGAGAATGGGAAAATAAAAAATGGATTACCCTTACTGTGAGAGATCAGACAATAAGGATCAAAGGGGATATTCACACGATGAATTGCCGTGAAAATATGTTGCAGACGCTCGATATATCTGGTTGTCAAACATTGAAGGAGATCAGTTGTTCTTCCAATCAACTTGCAGAGATCGATCTGACAAAGAACAAAGCATTGGTTTCCTTCAACTGTTCATATAACAGAATATCTTCCTTGGATCTTTCGCAGAACAGGCTGCTCGAATTGCTTGTCTGTGATACCAATAATATCCAAGGGGAGCATATGACTTCCATGATTAAGAGTTTGCCAATTCGGGAAAGTCGCAAGGGAGATTGCTATGTCTTCAATATCCACAGCGATCAGGAAAAAAATATTTGTCTTACGAGTGATGTTGCCATTGCCCAAAGTCGAGGCTGGAGGACAAAGGCTTTTAATGGAATTGTTGTGGAGGACTACCCGGGTAGCTTCCCTGAATCTTTATCTCTTGAGCCGGAAGGTTGTCCTGTTATTTCCTATGATATGGTGACTGATGAGATTGTGATTTCAGCTGCAATATCTGGTTCCATTGTTCGTCTCTTTTCTTTCGATGGGCATATGCTTAGTTCTACTCAGATCGATGCGCGAGGATGTGCGAGGCTTGGTGTGGATGTTTTGAACCATATCTGTTTACTACAAGTCGGAGAGCAAGTATTCAAAGTCTCTCTCCCATGATTTGTCGTGGCTTCAGCTTTCTTTTTTGTGAAATCTCTGAATTAGAAGGACATTTTGCTCTTGTCCGGAGAAGGAAGACAAGGGCATCTGGGCGATACACCGAGAGGAGAGTATTGTTGTTATTGAGTGCGATCTCTTCCGAATTTTTGATTTGAGTACCTTCGTGTCATATATACGTTGGATATCATGAGTAATAATTTCAGTCCGAAATCCCAATCTGTTGTTGGTCATTCTCGTTATGCTGCGAGCCTTTCTTTTCTAAGGCTTCTTTTGAGTAAATGGCCATACTATATATTGTCGATTTGCTTAGTGTCGATGCTTCTTTTTTTGCTGTTGCAGCATCGTCCTCCAGTAACTCGTAAGTACTATTTGAGTTTGAGGAGTAAGGCCGACGAGGGTAGTCGTCTTTCCAATGTTTCATTGTGGGGGGGGGATTATTACCCACCTCTGAGTGCTTTTTCAGCTTTATCGGGGCAGGCTCTTTTCGGTTACTTGAATGCCACCTCCTCTCTCCATGAGGCAATCAAGAGAAGTAATGCAATGGTGACTTGCTCCTATCGCAAGTTTTTCAAAAACAGAGACCTATATGGTCATATCCCATTTGATATTCAGTTTGTGGAGCCAGAGCCGGGCAACTATGTTCGTTGTTCTGCTAAGCAAAAGTCCAATGGTTTGCAGTTGAGCAATTTCCAAATCGATGATCGGAAATATCCCGGAACCTCTTTCTTACCCTTTGATTGTTTAACCGATACACCCATTGGTAAGCTTTTTTTAAGTAAGAATATGGCACGCCTTTTTGTGGATAAGCCATACGAAGACGATTTTGATGTGTTGTACACCGACCCGGAACAGGAAACTCGGATACTGAATGCCGAGCTGGAGGCCTCCAGTTACGATGGCTTGGTGGGAGTCTCCCTCAAGGGCAACAAGCCTGAGATGCAGATGATAGGTATCTTGAATGAGTTGATCGCTGTTTCTGTAGAACGAATGTTAGCCGATGCAACAACCGAATTGGAAAGAACGAAGAAACACATCGAAGGAATACTTGCCGACCCGGACAAGAAACTGACTTCTTCTATGCGTAACCGCTTGGAGGAGTTCTCGGCTGAGGCCGAGGTTAGTCTGGCAGAGTTGCGTAATTGTGAGCCAGCTGAAGTTCTCGATTATGCTACCCCGGCAGTGGTTGAATCCGATACAAGTCTATATTTTGTGTTCCTTTTCCTTGTGCTTGCCTTTGTGATACCGACTCTTTGGATTTATTACCGCATGGTGCTGCGTAATCAGCTGATTTCTTTGCCTGAAGCCCCCTCCACTCTGTCTGCTGACTATTTGGGCTGTTTGCCTCGCAAAAAACGCAAGCAAAATCCCCAAGAATGGGAGCGTATGGCTTTGATGCTCTGGAGGAAATTAGAGCCTTTACCACAGTTGCGAACAGTCTGGGTTAGTCCTCTGTCTATGGGTGTAGACGCAGCTCATGCTGGGGAGCGTTTGGCCGAGGCTCTACGTAAGTATGGTATAGAAGTCTGTTGTTTATCTTCGGAGTGGACGGATTCGCAGCAAATGCCTGATTCGGAAAACCCCGGTAAGCCCTGTTTGCGCTTGTTCTGGTTACCTTCCTGTCGCGAAAGCAATGAACTCATTGCTCGCATTCGCCCGGAAGATTATGTTGTGTGGATTTCTCGGATGTATCATGACCGCTTGGATGATATGGCTATTTACGCTCATGCTCTGAACCTGCCTGCTGGCAGATCTGCGGTGCTCGTACTTGATTGACCTGTCTTCTCTTCCCTCAATTTTACCTTAGCAACCCGATTATGGCTATTATTAAAAGTATTCTGGATACCGATCTGTACAAGTTTACGACCAGCTATGCCTACTCCAAACTTTTCCCTCGTGCTATGGGCGCATTTCGTTTTATCGATCGGGATTTGCTTGTCTATCCTCCCGGTTTTGACCAATTGCTCAGGCAAGAGATTCAGGCAATGGAGCAACTCAGGCTTACAGAAGAAGAAGCAAGCTTTTTGGAGCATGAATTACCCTATTTACCACCAACTTACATAGATTTTTTGCGAGGTTTCCGTTTCGATTCTCGAGAGGTACATATAGAGCAGACCCCCGATGGGCATCTGCATATATGGGCTGAGGGTTTGCTCTATCGAGTTACCCTGTGGGAAACTCCTATTTTGGCTATCGTGAGTGAGTTGTACTATCGGGTTACTGATTGTCAGCCCGATTTGGCTTATGCCGAGCGTGTTGCCACAGAGAAGGCCCGTACTCTCAAGGAGCATGAAGTGGTCTACTCCATGTTCGGTATGCGCAGGCGTTTCAGCTATGAGATGGAGGATCGTGTCACGGCTTTGCTCAAAGAATACTCCGGAAGCAGTCTTTTCGGAACAAGCAACGTATATCTGGCAATGAAGCATGGCTTGAAGGTCAGCGGTACGCATCCGCACGAATGGGTGCAGTTTCATGGAGCCATTTATGGCTACAAGATGGCCAATTATATGGCTATGGAGCATTGGATAGATGTTTATGACGGAGATTTGGGGACGGTTCTTACCGATACCTATACTACGGATGTTTTTTTGCGAAACTTTAGCAAGAAGCACGCAATGCTCTATACGAGTCTTCGACATGACAGTGGTGACCCGCTACTTTTCATAGACAAGGTTATTCATCGTTATCAAGAATTGAGGGTTGATCCTTTGATCAAGTATATCATTTTCTCGGATTCGCTCAATGTGGAGAAAGCTATCCGCATACAACAGGCTTGTAGAGGGCGTATTGGTGTACGGTTTGGTATTGGTACTAATTTCTCTAATGATGTGGGCAATGGCGTGAAGCCGGTTAATATCGTAATGAAACTGTGGCGATGCAAAATGACACGAAAAGAAGATTGGCATCAGTGTGTGAAATTGAGCGATGTAGCAGGCAAACACACCGGAGACCCGGCAGAGTTGGAGCTAGCCATGCGCACTCTCGATATTAGAAATATCCATGAATAGAACTGTTGCTTCTTCCGGACAGAAGCGTCTGATAGGCCTTTTCTTCGGCTCATTTAACCCCATACACATAGGACATATGGCTATTGCCAATTACGTGTTGGAGGAGGCCGGACTGGAGGAGGTTTGGCTTTTGCCCAGCCCGATGAATCCGTTGAAGACCTCAGACGAACTCTTGCCCTATGATTTGCGTTGTCGGATGATTGTCGAGACAATAGATGGAGATGCCCGCTTTCGTCTCAATACAATAGAGCAGAAACTTCCATCGCCTCACTACACGATCTTGGCATTGCAGGCCTTGTCTGTCTTGCACCAGGATTGTCAATTCTTTTTGGTGATAGGGGCGGATAACTGGTTGAATTTTGATCGTTGGTATGCGCATAGTCGTATCCTCCTTGGGTGGCCACTTATTGTCTATCCCAGACCATCTGTGGAGGTGGAGCCTTCTTCTTTATCCAATGGAAGTATTTACCTTGCTCATGCTCCCCTGTTGGAGATTTCCTCATCAATCATTCGCTCGGCTTTCCTCTTGGGAAAAGATTATAGGTATTGGCTTCCACAACCTCAGAATTGGTCTTTGTTGGAGGCTTTGCACAGAGATAATCGCTCAAATACAGAAGTATGAAAGTTTATTCCTACTCGCAACGAATAGTATCTACTCTTTTGCCTGAGTGGAGTAACCAGGATGCTGTATTGCTTTCCTGGCCACACGAAGAAAGTGATTGGAAGTACATGCTGGAAGAGGTTCGATCTTGCTTTGAGAAACTTGCTTTGGCCATATTGAGTCGAGAGCGACTTCTGCTTGTTTGCCCCAATGTAGAAGAGCTGCCACCTTCTTTGACTCCTTATTTGGGGAAGGGATTGTGTGTGGTGGAGATGCCTACTAACGATACTTGGGCCAGAGATTTCGGGCCCCTCTCGCTCTCGGATGAAAGAGGCCGGATGTCCCTGGTCGATTTCGGTTTTAATGCATGGGGGATGAAATTCGCTGCTTGCCATGACAACATGATTTGCCGGCGGCTCGCTTCTATTCCCTTTCTCTGGGAAGACAATGTTTCTATGTCTACGAAGCTGAACTTTTTCCTGGAAGGAGGGGCTATAGAGACTGATGGACGCAGACATATCCTTACAACAGCTTCTTGCCTCTTCGAGCCGAATCGTAACCCACAGATGCGAGCAGAAGAGATAGCTGCAGAGGTGGCAAAATCTTTGGGAGCCGAAAAACTGTTTGTGCTGGAGTATGGAGCTTTGGAAGGAGATGACACAGATGGTCATATAGATACTTTGGCGAGGTTTTGCGATGAAAAGACGATTGCCTATGTCGCTCCTCCTGACGAGGCCGATAGCCATTATGCTGATTTGAGCAAGATGCAAGAAGAATTGTCTGGGTTGCTTCCCTATGGCTATCGTCTGATCCCACTGCCAATGGCAGAGCCTATTTATGATAGAGGCGGGTGCCGTCTGCCGGCCACTTATGCCAATTTCCTTATCATGAATGATGCTGTACTCTATCCGACTTACGCTTCGGAGAGAGATAGAGAAGCCGAGGCCACTCTTCGTCTTTGTTTCCCGGGTAAGGAACTGATTGGAGTTGATTGTAGGGCTCTGATTCGTCAGCATGGCAGTTTGCATTGTGTCACAATGCAATTCCCAGTTGGTTTGCTCCGGCAGGATTTGCCAGCTGTGGTTAAGGCTCTTTGAGCCTTTTTTGTTTACCTTGTGCGTTGGAGCTTGATAGATTTAGGACATTTATGAAAGTAGGATTGATACAGCAGGCCAATACGGCTGACCAACAGAATAATACGGAACGTCTCATTGCTGCCATTCGAGAAGCTAAAGCTCGAGGTGCAGACTTGGTTGTGCTGCAGGAGTTGCACAATGGGTTGTACTTCTGTCAGACAGAAGATGTAGAGCTATTCGATCAGGCCGAGACAATACCTGGCCCTTCTACGGAGCTTTACGGAGCTCTGGCCAGAGAACTGGATCTTGTGCTTGTGCTCTCTCTCTTCGAGCGTAGGGCGGCTGGCCTCTACCATAATACAGCTGTGGTGATCGAACGTGATGGTCGTATAGCTGGGAAATATCGCAAAATGCACATACCGGATGATCCGGCCTACTACGAGAAATTCTATTTCACCCCCGGTGATTTGGGTTTTGAACCTATTGATACTTCTGTTGGTAGGTTGGGAGTGTTGGTGTGCTGGGATCAGTGGTACCCTGAGGCAGCACGGCTCATGGCTATGCGTGGGGCACAGCTCCTTATTTACCCCACTGCCATTGGCTACGAAAGTAGTGATACGGCAGAAGAACAGAGCCGACAGCGAGAAGCCTGGCGACTGGTGCAGCGTGGGCATGCTGTGGCCAATGGTTTGCCTGTGATTACAGTTAATAGAGTCGGATATGAAGCAGACCCATCCGGATCTACTGGAGGGATTACTTTTTGGGGTAGTAGTTTTGTGGCTGGCCCACAGGGAGAATTATTAGCCGATCTGGGACAGGAGGCCACACTGGAGGTTGTGGAGATCGATCTTGCTCGCTGTGAAGAGGTGCGCCGTTGGTGGCCTTTTTTTCGAGATAGGCGTATCGATGCTTTTGATGGACTCAGTCGCAGGTTTTTAGATAGATGAACAACTCTTACAATCGGTAGAATATGGAAATAGGAGATTTGGTACCTGACCTTTTGGGCTTAGATCAGGATGGTAAGCAAGTGCGATGTTCGGATTTTCCCGGGCGCAAGATTGCTTTGTATTTCTATCCCAAGGATGATACTTCAGGCTGCACCGCTCAGGCTTGTAGTCTCAGGGATGGCTATCCCGATTTGTTGGATGCCGGTTATCAGGTGATAGGTGTTAGCAAAGATTCTCAGAAGAGTCATCGCAACTTCCGACAGAAACATGAGTTGCCTTTCCCTCTTGTTGCCGATGAAAGTACCGAACTGAACCGCTCTTTTGGTGTATGGAAAGAGAAGAGTATGTATGGTCGCAAATATATGGGTACCGAACGTACTACTTTTGTCATCGGCACAGATAGGCGAGTGGAGCGTATTATACGAGGCAAACAGGTTGATACAAAGAATCATGCCAATCAGATAGTTGGTAAGGAGTAAGAAATTCCCGACATAACTAATTCGAGATACAAGATTATGGAGAAAGATACACAGCAATCGCCACAGCAGGAAGGGCGGGTACAGCCGGACGAGAATAAGCTTAAAGCTTTGAGGCTGGCCATGGAAAAAATAGAGAGAGCCCATGGCAAAGGAGCTATCATGAAGCTCGGAGACGAGAGTATCGAAGATGTAGGGGTGATACCTACCGGTTCGATTGGTTTGGATTTGGCCTTGGGGGTGAGTGGTTATCCCAGAGGACGAATTATAGAGATATTCGGACCAGAGTCTTCGGGTAAGACAACTTTGGCTATTCATGCCATTGCCGAAACGCAGAAGCAAGGAGGTTTGGCTGCTATCATAGATGCTGAGCATGCTTTTGATCGCAGTTACGCCGAAGCTTTGGGAGTAGATGTGGAAAATCTTTGGATTGCCCAGCCTGACAATGGAGAGCAGGCCTTGGAGATAGCAGAGCAATTAATACGCTCCTCTGCTATCGATATTGTGGTGATTGACTCAGTTGCTGCTCTTACTCCCAAGCAGGAAATAGAGGGTGATATGGGGGACAGTCGGGTCGGTTTGCATGCTCGTTTGATGTCTCAGGCTTTGCGTAAACTGACAGGAGCAATTAGTAAGTCTAATACGACTTGTATTTTCATCAATCAGTTGAGAGAGAAGATCGGCGTCATGTTCGGTAATCCGGAGACAACGACCGGAGGAAATGCCCTAAAGTTTTATGCCTCAGTCCGCCTGGATATACGCAAAAGTACGGCTATCAAAGATGGTGAGACTGTTTTGGGCTATTTGACCAAGGTAAAGGTGGTAAAGAACAAAGTTGCGCCTCCTTTCCGCAGAGCTGAGTTTGATATTATGTTTGGTGAGGGAATCAGTCGATCAGGAGAAATCATAGATCTCGGTGTCGAATACAATATCATCAAGAAAAGTGGTTCTTGGTTCAGCTATGGAGAGCGGAAATTAGGCCAGGGACGGGATGCTGCCAAACAGACTGTGCAAGACGATCCTGAATTGGCCGAACAGCTGGCTTTGGAAATAACCGAGGCTATTAGCCATTCTTCTGGTAAACATTAGTTCAAGCTTTTGTGAGGGAGCGTTATGTCCCGAACCGATTGCCATATCTCAACCAAACGTTATGAGTATGAGGCCGTTTATCGTCATGCGGCCTCATCACTTGTTGCCCCCTATTTTTCTCCGATTTGGCTTGATGCTGTTTGTGGAAAAGAAGGGTGGCAGTCATTGACAATCAGCTTTTCTTCTGGACATATCTTACTGTTCCCCTTTTATACTCCGGTCTCAGGTTGTTTGTCACAACCTCCATTCACGCAATATCTGGGGCCACTACTTATTCCCTCTCCTCGTGCCACCATGAGCTTTGCTGATAAACGCTTGGCTATAGAAGTTTTGGTTGAGCATTTCCCTCAGTTAGATTGCTGCAGTTTTCATACTCCACCGGACTTTTCCGACTGGCTCCCCTTTTATTGGAAAGGTTTTGAGCAGACAACTCGATATACTTACATATTGAAGCTGGACTCTCCTGATCCTCTTTCGTCTCTTCAGATGGAAGCAAATCAATTGCTCAGGCGCAAACTTCGTCAGAGTGAACGTGCGGGGCTGAGCTTTGTAGAGGGCGGTAGTTTTAGTGATCTCATTGCTATGGTCAGACTTTCTCTGGATCGTTCTCCTGAAACAGCAAAACTCCGTTATACTGATCGATTGGAGAGTTTGACTCAAGCCATGCGACAGCAAGATATGGGGGAAATATACTGCTGCAGCAAGGATGGTCGGATAGTAGCCTCTGTCTTTATGGTACGAGGAGGAACGCGAACTTACTACATAGCCGGAGGGCAGGATACTACTGAGTGCAAGGATGCATTGGCCTATTGCCTGTATCGGGCAATCTATACACAGGTGAGCCGCAATGGTATCCTGTCTGTCGATTTCGAAGGATCGATGTTGCGTGGAGTGGAATTCTTTTTCCGCTCGTTTGGAGCTGTTCAGACTCCTTATTTTGCCATTCGTCGAGGACGAATGTCCCTGAGCAAACGACTTTGCCGCAAACTATTCACCCATCCTTGACTAATCCTTTTTATATCATCTGATACTTATGTCCAGTCTTATAATTTTTGCTGCCCCCTCGGGCACGGGCAAGAGTACTGTAATCAAGCGACTGATGAGGCTTGCTCCGGAGCTGAATCTGAGCTTCTCCATTTCTGCCACAAGCCGAAAACCAAGAGGAGACGAGCGGCATGGAGTGGAGTATTATTTTCTTTCGCCGGCAGATTTTCGTGCCGGTATAGAGCATGATGCCTTTCTGGAGTACGAGGAAGTGTATACCGACACTTACTATGGAACATTGAGAGAAGAGGTCGATAGACGACTCTCGCAAGGGCAGACGGTCGTCTTCGATGTAGATGTTGTCGGTGCCATGAATATAAAAGAGCAGTATGCCGATAAGGCTTTGTCTATTTTCTTGATGCCCCCTTCCATAGAGACGCTTCGTCAAAGACTCACGAGCCGTGCAACTGATAGCCCTAAAGTAATAGAGGAGCGGTTGGCAAAGGCTGAATATGAGATGTCTCGCTCCGGTGAATTTGATCTGGTCGTTGTTAATGATGACTTGGATGCTTGCACCGAAAGGGTCTTGCAGGCTGTTTGTTCTTTTGTCCAACGAAACTGAATTAAACGTCTCTCTTATGTTTGATATCAGCCCTTTGCAGAAACTTCGTTCCCAGTACACTCCTAAGATCCCTGTAGCTCTTAATGGGGCATGGAGATTGTGTACAGCCGATGTGCCGACTCCCGATGCCGAAGCGAAAGCCATTGCCATGATGTTCCCACATACCAGTGGTATGCCAAGGGTATACCTTCGTAATTCGGAGACAGAGACTTCCCGACAAGAAAAACCTTTGAATGTAGGGATTTTGCTTTCCGGAGGTCAGGCTCCGGGGGGGCATAATGTGATAAGTGGGCTTTTTGATGGCTTGAAATCCCTGCATCCAGATAGCCGTTTATATGGCTTTCTGATGGGGCCAGATGGTTTGATCAATCATAAGTATATAGAGCTGACCGAGGCTCTTATAGCTCCTTATCGAAATGCGGGTGGGTTCGATATGATCGGCTCTGGCCGTACCAAGCTGGAAAAGAAAGAGCAGTTTGACGCAGCTTTGCTCATCCTGAAACATTTGGATATATCCGCCTTGGTGATTGTCGGAGGAGACGACTCTAACACCAATGCCGCTATTTTGGCAGAATATTATCGTTCTATCAATGCTGGAGTGCAGATAATCGGATGTCCGAAAACGATTGATGGAGACCTAAAAGGTAGGGAAATAGAATGCAGCTTCGGCTTTGATACAGCTACCAAACTTTATGCTGAATTGATTGGAAATGTTCAGCGAGATTGTGTCTCGGCTAAGAAATATTGGCACTTTATCAAATTGATGGGACGCACGGCTTCGCATATCACACTGGAGTGTGCATTGAAGTGTCAACCCAATATTGCGATTATCAGCGAGGATGTCAAGGCTAAAGATTGGCGTATTGCAGATCTGGTTGAATACATAGCCGAAGTGATTGCCAAACGAGCTGAGCGAGGTCTAATGTATGGTATTGCATTGATCCCAGAGGGAATTTTGGAGTTTCTCCCTTCTTTCCGTCGTTTGATAGATGAGCTGAATGACTATCTCTCCAGGCCCGAATCCGATCATATCAAGCGGTTGGCTCGTTTGGAACGGACTGCTTTTGTTGCTGAGCATCTTAAGCCCGAGAATGCCTCTTTGTTACTCTCTTTGCCTCAGTATGTGGCTCTACAGCTGTTGGAAGATCGCGATCCGCACGGCAACGTACAGGTTTCCAAGATAGAGACGGAGGTCCTCCTTGTAGAATTGGTAAAAGAGCGTTTGTCTCAAATGGCAGCTGCCGGTCGTTATCAGGGTAAATTTGCTGCCCTTACACACTTTTTTGGCTATGAGGGACGCTGCTCTTTTCCTTCCAACTTCGATGCTGATTACTGCTACAGTTTGGGACGCACAGCCGTAGCCCTTATTTCCGAGGGGCTGACTGGATACATGGCTACCGTTTCTAACACGACACATCCGGCTGATCATTGTGTGGCTGGAGGGGTGCCCTTTACTCGTCTGATGCACTTGGAGCGTCGAGCCGGATTGGCTAAGCCCGTGATCCGGAAGTCTTTAGTCGATCTGCAAGGAGCTCCATTTGCTTACTTTGCTGATCATCGCTCTCGTTGGGAGTCAGAGGATTGCTATGTCTATCCTGGCCCCTTGGTTTTCTATGGGCCAAGGGAAATTTGTGATGAACCGACACTTACCCTTAGGTTGGAAATAGACGGAACTCCCTTCTTTGAGTAGTCTCTTGACTTTCCTCCCGAAAAGACCAATAACATTTGTCTATGAATTTTACAAGAAAGAGGAGCTTACGCTTCCTTATTCCACTGATCCTTCTCGTAGGATTGGTTATTTTTCTCTCTCTTCGCTGGAAGGTATGGTTTTCCAATCTACCCGAAGTGTCCTATACTCCTTCCGATACTATAGATAGACTGACTTTGACTCCCGGGCAAGATATTTGTCACGATGTCACAGTCTCATGGAGGGCTGGTAGTGAACCTGCTAAATCCTGGGTTGTGTATACTTCAGATTCTATGCCTGAGATACATCTGCCGGCCATGGCTTCCCGTGTAGAAAGTCGTGGAGGGGTTGATGTCTTTTATTCTGCTCATTTGAAAGGGCTTGATAACCAGCGTGAATACAAGATACAGGTCTATACCGATGGTTGTAGTAATACCGATTCTCTGACAATTGCTTTCCCACATCCAGACTCAACTTTGAGGTTGATGTATTTAGGTGATTTGCAGGATATAGATCTGGCAGAGGCCAAGAAGAAGTTGGATAGTATAAGCCGTTACTATCTCTCTACGGATCTTTATCTACAAGTCGGAGATCTCATTGAGCGACCGATGAACTCGTACTGGGATCTTGTCTATAGATCAGTCGGAGAAACGCTGATGAAGAGAAGATTTGTGGCTACCCCCGGCAATCACGAAGTTATTAAGGGATTTAGGAAGAAGATAGACCCACGCTGGAAAGCTCAGTTTAATTACCCTCTTAACGGCCCGGCCGGACAAGAAGGTCTCTCGTACTATATCGATCATCCTCATTGCCGTATTGTCTCTCTCAATTCCAATCATTTGGATAGGCCTTTGGAGTTGTATCATCAGCTGTCTTGGCTCGATGATGTCTTGGGGTCTGCCTCCCAACCTTTTCTCATTGTCATGATGCACCATTCGGTAAAGCCCGTTCGAGGGACACGCTCTCACCCCATCATGTATAGCTTGGTGCGTCCTATTTTGGAGAGACATAAGGTTGATCTGGTCTTGGCCGGGCACGACCATGCCTATGCACGTACCACTCATCCTGATAAGGATGCCTACAGAAGTACCACTCCGGTCTACTTGATCAGTTCTTTCTCAGGCAAGTGTTACGAAAATGGCTTTTCTCCCATCTTTGACAGACTGGGCTCGGGGACTGCCTTCTACTCATTGATTGAACTGACCGATCGTAGCCTTGATTTCTCGACCTATACAATAGATCAGCAGCTGACTGATCATTTCCGACTTCTTCGTCCTGATAAGGCAGAAGGACAGGGTCGTGTACCATCTCGCTTTGAGGAGCTGGGGCTTGATTTACCTGAATATCTCTTGTTTGATCAATTCGCAGGCAACGAAAAGGGACGAAAAAAGAGGGCAGCTTATCAAGAGGCTCTCAAGAAGCGTTTGTCAAACAAACATTAAGTCTCTTTTTTATGGAGAGAGCAAAAGGAACTCCCACAAGGACGAACAACCAACTCTCGCGTTGTTGTTCGTCCTTGTGGGAGTAATTGTTTACAGAGCTTCCGATGGGTAATGTGAGACTATTGTATATGCTGGGTTATCATCGACATTATCATGCCAGCTTTGCTCTGTCTAATGCATCAAGATCAATATTTTCAGATCGCGATCTTAACACTCTGGCTAGAAGAGCATACAATGTAGCTTCCTGAAGCTGCAGTACCGATTCTGAAAATAGGCCGTGCCATCAGGAGAGATCGTTTCTATTCCGATCAATTTCCCTGAAACGAGACCTTTGCACGACAATTCTCCTGTGTTTATTTGTTAATTCGCTGTATAATAGGGAATTATTTCCTATAAGTGAGTATTGAAAACAGAATAATATTCTTCCCATGGCATACCAATCCAAGAACACCGATGAGCATGTAACATTTGCAGACGCACTCCTTTCAAAGCGTTATCTCAAAGCACAAAACGACTTCCTCAATCAGATTGACAGGCTTATTGATTGGTGTCCGATTCGGACGCTGATCAACAAGAAATACACGAAGCGACAAAATGCCATCGGTGCTCCTGCTTATGATGAGATTCTCTTATTCAAGATGTTGCACCTGGAGATATGGTATAACCTCAGTGATTGTGCTCTGGAGGAGCGTATCAATGATTCAATCACTTTTTCCCGATTCTTGGGCTTGAAAATGGAAGAGGTTTCTCCCGACCACAGCACCATCAGTCGATTTCGTTCGGCACTGACCGAACTGGGCCTGATGGACAAACTTTTGGTGCAGTTTAATAAGTAACTTTCCCTCCATCACATTTCAATAAGGGAAGGGATGCTTGTCGATGCAAGCCTTGTGCAGACGCCATATAAACCCAATGGAAGCATTACGATTGAATTCGCAGACGATAGGGAAGACAATCGGAGCGAGCAGGAAAAAGAGGCGGAGGAGGATTATCAAAAACAGCTTGTCCGTCAGCATAAAGGGACGGATGAATAAGCTCGTTGGGTGTACAAACAAAAGTGTTATCACTACGGATACAAAAAGCATTGTTCAAAGGGTGATTTACAAGCCATTTTATTCCTTGTCCCTTGCTTCCCCCCCAAATTCTTCCCACCTTTTATCCGAAGAATACCTCTTTCCTACATCTCCTTATTTTTCAAAGGTCTCGCAAATGTTATTCTTTTATATTTCAATGGGAGTTTATTCAAGCTTATATGCATAAATTTTGATATACTTCGCACTTTTCCATGTCAGTATAACAGAGGGCTGCTGTCCAATTCGTGCAAAGCTCCCAATCCCCCCATCCCGAATTGAGCAATAGTCTCTGATTGAGTTCTGTTCCTCAGATCTTTTGTTAATGTGCTTTTCTGTTTATTCTTATGTTATTTTGTTTTTATATTCTTGCGAATTTTCTGCTTAAATCGAGGCCTTTTGAGTTGCGTTTTCTCACCTTCTTTGATGCAGAGCAGAGACGTTTTTTGCTGACACGGGGGAAAAAGAAAATTCTCTCCTGAGGAAAAAATTATTCTCTCCTGTGTTAGCAAAAATTCTCTCAGGAGAGAATCTGACCTTCTCAGAATACTGATGAATAGGCTATTCTGAAGGCCCGTTATAAAGCATATGAAAGGGTAGGGTTTTGCTCCTTCGGGGCAGCTTTTTTCTCTCTATTTCTCCCATTTTTTTCACAGTCTGATTTTTTACAAAACATATCATTTTTGACAAGGGCACAATAGCCTTTCTGAGAGGAGGGCTTGCTATGTCATTTCTCTCTTGGCTCCTTGACGTACTCTCTTCTTCTTTGGGAAAAGTCTGGCAGAGGTCTATTACAACCCATATTTGCAAATCATACAGCGGACATTGTCGTTGTAGCCTCAAAATGGGGCTAACTCCGACATTTTTAAGGAGATCATTGAAGCCACAGCTGTGAAAGGGTTAAGTAAAGAGTAAGGAATCAAGAATGATCCTGAATTGAGGCTGTCAGGATAAAGATTCTGATTGAAAGGCTCAGATGCTTCTATTCTAATCAATTGATAACTGTTTTTGCAAGAAAGATTTCATTGTCTTCACATTGACAGTATCTGTTGTACTAATCCGATAAAGACTAAGTCCAGCCTTTTTGACAATCTGATCTTTCAGCGCATCACGAGATTGTTGAGTTTCATTTTCTCTATGGTAATGCCAGCCATCTATCTCTATAATTTGAAGAGGGCGTTTGGTCAAGGAGTTATATATCAAAAAGTCAACGTGGGAATATTGACTTTCCACAAATGCTCTCTCCCTTTCATCTAATGTACCCTTACAAGAGATAAGTTTTGACAAAGGGTAATGGCACAATACCTCCACATTTGCCAATCCTAACTCCGCGATTGCATCTGCCAGGACGTTGTATGCAAGATTTTCCGAAAGATAGTCAGATACTTGTGAGCATGAAGATAGGTAGGCCAATCTTTCCTCTGTGTACTGTTTGTAGAGTAAATCGAATACGGAATATATATTGCTTTCTTTTACTTCGAAATTGTTGTACTGTATGTAATTGATGAGTTGTGCCAAGTTTGTCTCTTCCGGTATGTCATTACCACTTGTCACGATACATAGATGAGTTTTTGCACGTGATATTGCCACATTGAGTAAGTTGGCATCATCAGAAAAGTTGGTAGGGGTATTATCCACAGTACTAAGTATGATCGTATCACATTCTCTCCCTTGATATTTGTGTACTGTACTTGCTATATCTCTACCAACAGCTTTGTTTATTTCATCTGCTTGCAAGCGATATGGCGTGATGATGCCTATGCTGTCTGAATCAGTATACTTCGGCAATACTTCGTGGACTATTACATCAAGTTCTCGTTGATTGAAGTGCCCACGTGCATGATTTCCTTTGGGAGTTCTTACAACCTGTAAGACTTTCTGTGCCTCATATCCGGAAGTCATGGCTATCAGTTCGCCATTGTAAAAACGTTGGTTGCAGAACTCTATAATTTTGGGATGGCAACGATAATGTTCACGCAGCAATACAGTCGGGGCGTCGTTAAATACTTTTACACAAGACTGTAAGAAACTATGAGAGGCCGCATCGTATTTGTCATCTACCTTATATGTGCTCTGAATAGCATTTAATGCATGCAACTCTTCTCGGCTAACTACATTTGGAAGTTGTTTGTCATCACCTACAATTACGGCATTCATGGCACATGACAGAGCCAATGCTCCTGTCTTTATATCTATTTGTGAGGCCTCATCCATGATCACATAGTCGAATACCATATCCTTGCTAATGCAACTTTTGGCAGAATAGGTAGTACTTAGTACTATGGGATACTCTTTTAGGAATTCCTCTGTTTGGGGCTTAATTTCCCTGACAGAGAACAGTCGCCTTGTGCTTCCATTATATCTCTTTGATACTTTGGCTTTCAAGACTTGGAGAGAGGAAGATCGAAGGGTATTTATGTTACTCTTGATATCAATAGACTTAAGTATTGAGGCAATAGTGTCCAACTCCTGTTCAATTTCTGACTTACGCAGGAGATAATAAGTTGCCTCCAATTTTGTAATCACATCCGAGAAGTTCCTATTGAGGAATGAAAACATTCTTATCCCAAACACAAAAGAATACTTCAAACGAAACCAAAGGTTTGGCTTCTGTCCATTCTCTGCGATCATTCGGTAAAGGTTGATCAGTGTCATCAGTTTAGATGCACTTTTCCCCTCCAACCAGCTAATCTTGGATGAGCCATTTTGGAGTATGTTGTCGTGTTTCG
This sequence comes from Porphyromonas crevioricanis, assembly GCF_900476255.1. NCBI lineage: Bacteria > Pseudomonadati > Bacteroidota > Bacteroidia > Bacteroidales > Porphyromonadaceae > Porphyromonas > Porphyromonas crevioricanis. The sequence goes on along the minus strand of NZ_LS483447.1, from coordinate 263,243 downwards.
CCTCCTTTATTAAAGCTTCATATTCAGCATTTAACTGAGCTTGGCGCAATTGATTGTCAAAACCTTGTGAAATAGTGCGAAGAGCATCCAAAACTTTCTCTTCAACAATAGAAGCGTTTTCTAAAGACCAGCCCTTCATCTCAGGATACCCCGACTGATTGGAGATGAAGTCTTCCTTGTTTTTCACACTCCCGAGCTTTGCAACGAGAAATCCAAGTTTAACATCATTGAGTTTCTCTGCCACATTCTCAACGGCTGAGTTGTTGCTGGAGACGACAAGTACATTCTTGCCTGCCATCAATAAATTGGCAACGATGTTCAATATCGTTTGTGTCTTCCCTGTTCCTGGAGGCCCTTGTATCACGCTCACTTGGTTCGTCAGAGCTGCTTCTACAGCAGACTTTTGACTTGCATTGCATCCAAAAGGATAGTATATGCGCTTAGGCTTATGATAAACTCTCAGCTTCGTCTTGTCGCCAAGATATTGAGCTAAAGGGACATTGTCTCGCTTGACATCGACCAAGTCATATTGTTTTGACAGAATACTGTCTTCATCGCTATTCATCAGGCCGGTTTCTTCTGCCAGCTTACGTAAATAACTCCAAGTTGATCCTCCGTTTTTATCTATAGGAGTGCGCGTGATATACACTTCATTTCCTTGGAAGTTTTCGTATCCCGCATTGGTGTAACCTACTCTATAAAAAGTATGTGTGCCATCTGTGAACTGTAGTACCTCAGAGACATTAGAGATGCGTTTATTGTTGATATAGAGGCCTTTTTCGCCAAGGTCTATCGCTTTGGGATGAATGAGATAAAGCAACCTCGACTTATTGTAATTGAATAAATGAGGGGATGTGGAAAATCTTACAGACCAGAGTCCATTCTTATTTTCATTTATAGAGACCACCTGTTCTGTCACAAACATGCGTTGATCACCTCGCCTTTCTAAGTCTATTATCATGCATTGCCTTGCATCCATATTTACCGGCCTTTTCCTATTAGAAGGGGATACTACTTGCCTGATTTATTGAGTTTATTATTTCTGTAAGACATTCCTGGGATGCTTGAGCGTATCATAATTTGCTGATCCATTTTATCCTTCTAGGCTTTCCTTTTTCATCCTAAAAGGCAAATTTATAGAGGAGGGTGAGCCAAACTATCTATTTTGGCACAGCCTCCTCTCAAAGCCGGAGATATGGATATCGCCCTTATTGAATTGTCTTGAGAGACTGTCTGCCCAGCTGTATGATGCATATTCCCTCCGGTAGGCTAAGACAATGGTCCCCCGGCCCCAGTGCCTGAACTCTTAGCAGGGAGCCTTCTATACTATAGATGCGAATGACCTTTCTTTGGAGCAACGAGATGTAGAGGTTCTGCTTGTGGGCATACACACGTACAGGGAGAGCGATCTGTTTGCTGCTGGAGTCTCCTTGCGATACTATTTCCACTTCTCCCTTGGCCACATTCCCTTCCTTGTCGAAGACTGCATGTCTTTCTCTGTCGAAGTAAGCCCCTTCAGGTTTCGTGATGACGTAGTCTCCTTTGAGCTCCGCAATGTCTACAATTGCCCCGTGAAAACCTTTGGCTCGCAGCCTGGCTCCGTTTACTATATTTAGTGTCTCATTCCTTTTCCCATCGCCTCCAGAGATCCCCCAGCTATCCCCAACTGCACTTACTGTACATCCCTGGATTGTGAGCGTGGTATTTCCTTTGTTCAGGAGAATAGCACTCCCTTTGTCCGAGGAGATACTCAGGTTTCCCTCTCCTGTGATGTAGGTGGACTCTTCGAGCAGCATTGCACCTTTTTCTTTTGAGGATATGGAGTTCTCTCCTTTCAGGAGTATCGTAAGATTCGGTTTGTTTCTGTTGCAGAAAGAAGCATGACTATCTGTTGATTGTAGCATTGTGCAGAGTAAGGGTGTTCGTCCCGACATTGTAGCTCACTTCATCACCCTTTACACCTTCTATTCGGGTCAAGTCATGAGCATTCTCTGAGTTGATCTCTATTCCGTTGATAGAGAATAGGGTATGGCCATGTTGGGCGTTTGCCTGTATTTGTAATGCCCATGGAGAGAGCATAAAAGTGATGGATAAAAAGGAAAGGAGTCTTTTCATGGAAAGAGTTTTGCTTGATTGTTTCACTACTCTGTTTTTATTTGGGCCTCCGGATCCATTGTTGTGCTGAGAGATTTCTTTCATGTCTTTTTTATGTGTAAGGCTAGACGATGGGATCTCGTTGTGTTGCAAAAATATGTCTGTCTTTTGGGGTGAGCAAATTGCCGGCTTGCTCCCTCGTGCTTCCATTTTGTGTGTTATGTGGCTGCCAGCGGTTGTACTCTTCTTTGCAAACCGTATCTTTGTGCAATGCCTTTTTATCTCTTTTTAGTTCAGATAACCAAGTTATGACAGAGTACGATGAGGAGTTACCCGGGGAAATAGGGTCAGAACAAGCTGAAGCAGACACATTGGAGGCTGCAGATGCTAAGTCGGAGTATTTGCCTGAAACAACAGCCTCCGTAATGAAAAATTTGGGTGGTATGTATAGGAGCTGGTTCTTAGACTATGCTTCTTACGTGATCCTTGAGCGCGCCGTACCACATATAGAGGATGGCCTGAAACCAGTACAGAGGCGAGTGCTCTATGCCATGCACGTGTTAGGCCCCGAGCGGATGACCAAAGTAGCCAAGATTGTGGGGGCGACTATGGCCTATCATCCACATGGTGATGCTTCGATCAACGATGCTTTGGTGCAGTTGGGGCAAAAGGGCTATCTGATTGATATGCAGGGTAACTGGGGGAATATCTTCACTGGAGACAGTGCTGCGGCTGGTCGTTATATAGAGGCGAGACTATCCCTTTTTGCTCAGGAAGTCCTATTTGATGATAAAATCACCGATTGGAAACGAACTTACGATGGTTCTGCCGATGAGCCAGTGGCTTTGCCGGTCAAATTCCCTCTCCTTTTGTTGCAGGGAGCCGAAGGGATTGCAGTGGGCTTATCGTCTAAAATCCTTCCGCATAATTTCTGTGAGATTATAGAGGCAGCCTGTCACTATCTCCGTGGTGAAGACTTTGAGCTTTATCCCGATTTTCCCACCGGAGGGTTAGTCGATGTCTCCGGCTATGCCGATGGCAGACGCGGAGGGCGTGTCAAGAGCCGAGCTCGAATTGGTAAAATAGACAATAGAACCCTCTCTATTAGTGAGTTGCCGGCCGGTAAGACGACATCTTCCCTGATCGATTCTATACTGAAAGCCAACGAACGAGGAAAAATAAAGATCAAACAAGTGGTTGATATGACTGCCTCGGAGGTTGATATCCGAGTTTACCTGCCTGCTGGGGTTTCCGGGGATAAGACCATCGATGCTCTTTATGCTTTCACCGATTGTGAGGTTAATCTCTGGCCCAATGCTTGTGTGATACGAGATGAGCGGCCGGAGTTCCTTTCTGTGGGTGAGCTGTTGCGGATGAGTGTGGATCGTACCCGAGAGCTGCTTCGCATGGAGTTGCAGCATCGGCTCAATGAGCATGAACAGCAATATATGGCTGCATCTCTGGAGCGGATCTTTATAGAGGAAAGAATTTATAAAGATCAGGCCTTTGAAGAAGCCCCCGATGAGCCCAGCGTATTGGTACATATAGACCGACGTTTGGAGCCCTGGAAAGAGAATCTTTTGCGTCCAGTGACAGAGGAGGATCTCAGGCGACTGCTCGAAATCAGAATGGCTCGGATCCTTCGCTTCAACATCCCCAAACACGAAGCGATGATGCTGGAGTTGGAGAGAAAGATAGATGAGCTAAAGAAAAACATCGCCGGGATTGTGGCCTACACGATACGCTGGTATGAACATTTGGCCGAACAATATGGAGAAGCGTACCCACGTCGTTCTCAATTGGTGAGTTGGACACAAATAGAGGCAACCAAAGTGGTAGCTCTGGACCAGAAACTTTATATCAATAGAGAAGAGAACTTCATCGGTACAGCCCTTAAGGAGAGTGAGTTTGTGTGCAACTGCTCGGATCTGGACGAGTTTATCATTTTCTTCCGTGATGGACGTTATATGGTTTCCAAAGTAGAGGAGAAGAAATTTGTCGGCAGGGGAGAGGTGATCCATATCGATCGTTTTGAGCGAAGTCGCGAACGCACTGTTTACAATGTGATTTATCGTGATGGCAAGAAGAGCCCGTTCTATATCAAACGATTCAACATCACCTCTTATGTGAGGGATCGTGAATATGACCTGACTCAGGGGAAAGCAGGCTCCAAGGTGGTTTACTTTTCGGTCAACCGTAACGCTGAGGCCGAAACGGTGAAGATCATACTCAAGCCACGCCCCCGACAGAGGATCCTTGTTTTTGAGAAGGATTTCAGTGACATCCTCATCAAAGCGCGTACCGCTCGAGGGAATTTGCTTACTCGAGCTGAAGTGCACAAGATTAGCCTTAAAGAGAAAGGAGCTTCAACGCTTGGCGCACGGCAGATTTGGTTCGATAGAGATGTGATGCGTCTCAACTACGATGGCCAAGGAGAACTGATCGGTAGCTTTAAGCCGGAAGACAAGATGCTCGTAATTCTTTCCCCCGGGGAGTGTTATCTGACTGATTGTAGCGACACAAATCATTATGAATCTAATGTCTCACGGATAGAGATCTATCACCCCGACAAGGTGTGGACAGCTGTTTACTACAATGCCGAACAGGGATTTGTCTACCTTAAGCGTTTTGTCATGGAGGGGGATCAGAGGATGCGTATTCAGGGCGATGATGAATCAAGTCGATTATTATTGCTCACCGATACGCCCTATCCCTATCTGGAGGCTCGTTTTGCGGGAGCCGACATTGACCGCCCACCTTTGAGGATAGAGGCAGAGAGCTTTGTTGGAATAAAGAGTATCAAAGCAAAAGGGAAGCGTGTCTCTACTTATGAGATTGACAAGGTAGAGGAGCTGGAACCTCTGCGACAGCCGGAAGAGACATCGTTGCCACAAGATTCTGTTTCAAGTGATACAGAAAACACTGAAGAAGACGAGGATTCCATTACTGACATGGAGTGGAGAGACCGGATCTTAGGAGTTCCCCGATTGGATTTTTCAGAAGAAACTTTGACTGAAGAAGAGGATAAATGAGTTTGCTCCATTGGATGTTTAGTCGTGTTCGGCTTGTCCGGATCATTCCTTTTTGGCTTATCTGCTTTGTCGGCATGTCGGCACAGCAGGTGCATACGAGTCGCACAGTCAATACATTGAATGTCGGAGGGCTCTACCTCAAAGATACCTATTTGTCCCCATTGCGCTACGGAGGACTAACTTCTGGGTATGGATACAAACGCTACACAGGGCTAAAGGCAGATAAGTCTCTTTTGCTCCATTACTATGGGCAGATAGAAGCCGATTGGGCAGATAATCCAGTTGGTAATGCTTCTTTTTGGGGGGTAGACGGAAGATTGGGGATAACTCCTCTTTGGCTAATCAAGCTTCCCACTCCGATTGCTTGTTATTTGGGGCCAGGGTTCGATTGTGGGTTGGGAGGGATTTTTAGTACTCGCAATGGAAACAATCCCGCTACTCTTAAACTGCATGGAGATTTGCAAGCTGCCTTATTACTCACCTACCGACTGCCTCTTGATCGCTTCCCTGCCCTTGTCTCTTTTTCCTGGCATCAGTCCTTTTTAGGAACAGCTTTCGGGGTGGATTACGGAGAAAGTTATTATGAACATTTCTTGCCTGAGAAAATTAGCCGAGGGGTGAAGGAAGGGATGCATTTGACTCATCCCGGTATTACTCAGCGGATAAGAACGGATTTGTCTTTAGACCTTCCGTTGCCACGCTACTTTACTTTTAGGGTGGCCTATAGGATGTCTTTTGATGACACGACTTTGGGGCGGATTCGCTCCTCTCGATGGGTCAATGTGTTGGAATTGGGATTGGTGCGAGAGATTTGGTCCATAGCAGGCCGGGATGCCGAGCGAGGAAGGCTCTCCCATACGGTCTTTTAGTCGGGGAGATATCTCGGTGCGATGGAAATACCTTTTGCGCTATGTATCTTTGTCTCGGGCCGGGGCGATCTCCTTTTCTTTGATTGTGAGCGAAACGGTTGTCAAGTAAAAGTTGAGGTTGCCTCGGTTTCTTTGAATTGTTTTTAAGAGCAGATCTGTTTTTCTTCTCTTCTATTTTTTTCCCTCATAAAGGCCGACCTTATTCCTATTATTATCCTCCCCCCCCCATCCAGATACGACAACTTGAATGTGAAAAGATTGTACATGGAATGTTTTTCTACTTCGGATATTTCGCAGACTGATGATGATTTGCCTCTCTTTGGAGAGATAGAGGGCTATGTGCGCTATTTGAAATATGAGCGCAATATGTCTCCCTATACACTGTCTGCATACTTGTCCGATTTGCGAGACTACCAGCTTTTCCTTGTCGAGATAGGGGAGGGGGCAGATTTTAGCCCCTCCGGTTTGGATAGAGATCGTGTTCGCAAATGGCTTTCGCAGGAGATGGGCAGAGGGTTGGCTCCGAGGTCAGTCCGTCGAAAGCTGTCCTCGCTCAAATCTTTCTATTTATATCTGCAAAAGAATGGTCGGATCGAAAACAATCCGGTTCGTTATCTCCGAAGTCCCAAAGTGGAGAAGCCTCTCCCGGCATTTATCCCAGATCAGGAAATGGATGAATTGTTGGGTATGCCCTATGATGACACCGATTTTGAACAAATGAGAGATCATTTGTTGCTTGAGATGCTCTATCAGACAGGCATACGACGCTCCGAATGTGCCGCTCTCAAAGACACAGATGTGGATATTCAATCTCGAAAGATCAAAGTCTTGGGTAAGCGCAACAAAGAGCGTATTATTCCCTTTGGGATAGGTTTGGCTGAGCTGATTGGCAAGTGGCGGGTTTTGAGAGATGAAAAGATTGTAAGACCTGATTCTTTTTTTGTATCTTTGAGTGGCAGCCCACTCGAGGTGAAGGATGTGTATCATATCGTACACCGGGTGCTCATCCACTTCCCTCATTTGGCTCGTAGAGGTCCGCATGTGTTGCGTCATTCTTTCGCCACAGCGATGCTCAATGAGGGGGCCGATTTGCTGGCAGTGAAAGAGTTGCTCGGTCATCAGAGTCTCAGTACTACGGTGGGGTATACGCATAGCACTTTCGGGCAGCTGAAACAGATGTACAACGCTCATCCGAGAGCAAAAAAACAAGATGTTATGAACGTGAGAATTCAGGCTTTACATTTTGATGCCACAGATCAGCTAAAGCAGTTTATAGAGAAGAAACTTTCTAAGTTGGAGCGTTTCGTGGAGGATGCGATGGTGGCAGAGGTTGTCCTGAAGGTTGTTAAACCCGAGACAGTTGAGAATAAGCATGCTTCCATTCAGATACCGGTCCGAGGTGCCGAATTGTTTGCTCAGAAGTCGTCCGATACATTTGAGGCTGCCATAGATGAGTGTATCGATGCTCTTAAGAAACAGATTGAGCGTCTCAAGGACAGATAAAAACAAAGAGCCGGAGGGTGAATTTCCTACTTTTTTTCTCCGGCTTTGTTTCTCTCTCAGAGAGGTGGGGGCGTGCGAGTTTCGGTACTTTTTCTTCTCAGAATATTTGGAGGTAATGGAAAACTTGCTAAATTTGCAGCCGATAATCGTTCCGGTTGAGATTTGCACCGGGGGTACTTATCCCGGAAGGGCAGTTACCAGAGTGGCCAAATGGGGCTGACTGTAACTCAGCTGGCTTACGCCTTCGGTGGTTCGAATCCATCACTGCCCACCGCAGTCCGATGTTAGTCGGAGAACCGAAAGAATTCGCCAATGTAGCTCAGTGGTAGAGCACTTCCTTGGTAAGGAAGAGGTCCCGGGTTCAAATCCCGGCATCGGCTCGGATTTGTGGTTAGCGTAATAGAACAACTTAATCAGAAACAGAATAATAGGTTATGGCAAAAGAACATTTCAACAGATCGAAACCACACGTAAATATTGGTACGATCGGTCACGTCGACCACGGTAAGACAACTCTTACGGCTGCTATCACTACGGTGTTGGCCAAGAATGGTTTGTCTGAACTCCGTTCATTCGACTCTATCGACAATGCTCCCGAGGAAAAGGAAAGAGGTATTACTATCAATACTTCGCACGTAGAGTATGAGACGGCTAACCGTCACTACGCTCACGTAGACTGTCCGGGTCACGCTGACTATGTGAAGAATATGGTAACGGGTGCGGCTCAGATGGACGGTGCTATCATCGTAGTAGCTGCTACTGATGGTCCTATGCCTCAGACTCGTGAGCACATCCTCTTGGCTCGTCAGGTAAATGTGCCGAGACTTGTTGTGTTTATGAACAAGTGTGACATGGTAGACGATGAGGAAATGCTCGAGCTTGTTGAAATGGACATGAGAGAGCTCCTCTCTTTCTATAATTTTGATGGCGACAATACTCCTATCATCCGTGGTTCTGCTTTGGGTGCTCTGAATGGGGACGCTAAGTGGGAAGAGAAGATTATGGAGCTTATGGCTGCCGTGGATGAGTGGGTGCCCCTGCCTGAGCGTGAGAAAGACAAGCCTTTCTTGATGCCAGTTGAAGACGTGTTCTCTATCACAGGTCGTGGTACAGTGGCTACTGGTCGTATCGAAACTGGTATTGTAAAGACTGGCGATGAAGTGCAGATTATCGGTCTTGGTGCTGAGGGTATGAAGTCTGTTGTTACGGGTGTGGAAATGTTCCGCAAGATCCTTGATGAGGGTGAAGCTGGTGACAACGTAGGTCTTTTGCTTCGCGGTATCGAAAAAGACGAAATCAAGCGTGGTATGGTGATCACTCACCCGGGTACTATCACTCCGCATAAGAACTTCAAGGCTGAGGTTTATATTCTGAAGAAAGAAGAAGGCGGTCGTCATACTCCGTTCCATAATAAGTATCGCCCGCAATTCTACATCCGTACCCTTGACGTAACTGGTGAGATCTCTCTCCCAGAAGGTGTAGAGATGGTAATGCCTGGCGACAATGTAACCATCAATGTAGAGTTGATCTACCCGGTTGCTTGTAACGTAGGTCTCCGCTTCGCTATCCGTGAAGGTGGACGTACAGTAGGTGCTGGTCAGATTACAGCTCTTGACTAATAATTGGAGGGTGAAAGTCGGTCTTCAGATCGAGGGCCGACTTTCTGACCTTTCGAGTGAAGGATATAGAAGGAGGGTGTAGCTCCAGTGGTTCTGCACCCTCTCTTTGTCTGACTTCCTTCCCTGTTACGGGTTTAGCTCAGTTGGTAGAGCACTGGTCTCCAAAACCAGGTGTCGGGAGTTCGAGTCTCTCAACCCGTGCAATAAAACGATTGATACGATGAGTGTATTCAATAAAATAGGGGCTTATGTCAAGGGTTCCTATGGCGAGCTTGTACACAAGGTCTCTTGGCCTACAAGGGCTGAGCTGACCAATAGTGCAGTTGTGGTAATGGTAGCTTCCATCATTATCGCTCTTTTTATCTTTCTCGTTGACACGGTGTTTAATGAGTTGATGGATCAGGTTTATAAACTTGTCATCTGATCATTGGTGCTATGTCGGACGAAAAGAAGTTTTACGTACTTCGGGCCATCAGTGGCAAGGAGAATCAGGTGAAGCAGTACATCGAAGCAGAGAAGCGCAACTCCTCTCTCGGTGAACATGTGGATCGCGTGATTATTCCTACAGAGAAGGTGATGACACAGCGTGCCGGCAAGAAGGTGCTTGTAGAGCGCCCCTTGCTCTCCGGCTATATATTGGTAGAAGCCAATTTAGTGGGAGAAGTGGCGCATACGTTGCGTACCATACCCAATGTGATCGATTTTCTCGGTGATGGGAGAAATCCTGTCCCATTGAGAGAGTCGGAAGTTAATCAGATGCTGCGGAAAGCCGATCAACTTGATGATTCGGATGTCTCTTACGATGTTGATTTCGTTGTAGGAGAAACAGTGAAGGTTATTTCCGGAGCTTTTGGTGGCTTTACTGCTTCCGTCGAAGACGTAAATGCGGATAAGAAACGGCTCAAGGTGATGGTGAAGATTTTCGGTCGAAAAACTCCACTGGAGCTGGATTATTCTCAAGTAGAGAAAGAATAGCGGTTGAGATTACTGCGCCTTTCTCATCGAACACAGTGCAACGTGTTTCACATTTAATTCAAGAACAATGGCTAAAGAAGTTGCTGGACAAATCAAATTGCAAATAAAAGGAGGAGCTGCAAACCCTTCTCCGCCTGTAGGCCCTGCATTGGGTGCCAAGGGTATCAATATAATGGAGTTTTGCAAGCAATTCAATGCCAGGACTCAGGACAAGGCTGGTAAGGTGTTACCTGTGGTAATTACCTACTATGCCGATAAGTCTTTCGATTTCATTGTAAAAACCCCTCCTGTGGCTGTACAACTCTTGGAGATGACCAAGAAAAAGTCTGGTTCGGCTCAGCCTAACCGCAGCAAGGTGGCTCAGATCACATGGGATCAGGTTAGAGCAATAGCGGAAGACAAGATTGTCGACCTGAACTGTTTCACCGTGGAGTCTGCCATGAAGATGGTAGCCGGTACGGCTCGCAGTATGGGTATTGCTGTAAAGGGTCCTTTCCCCGAAAATATCTAAATCTGAATTGAAATGGCAAAACTGACAAAAAATCAGAAGCTAGCTCTCAGTAAGGTAGAACTGGGGAAAGCATATACGTTGGCGGATGCCTCTGCCTTGGTTAAGGAGATTACCTCTACCAAGTTCGATGCTTCCGTGGACATTGATGTGCGTCTGGGCGTAGACCCTCGAAAGGCAAACCAGATGGTTCGTGGGGTTGTTACTTTACCTCATGGTACTGGTAAGCAAGTCCGAGTATTGGCTTTGTGTACCCCCGACAAGGAAGAAGAGGCTAAAGCAGCCGGAGCTGACTATGTCGGACTGGATGAGTATATAAATAAGATCAAAGGAGGCTGGACGGACATAGATGTGATTATCACTATGCCGGCTATCATGGGTAAGATCGGAGCTTTGGGTAGAGTATTGGGCCCGAGAGGTTTGATGCCTAATCCCAAGAGTGGCACCGTGACAAATGAGGTTGGCGCTGCCGTCCGCGAGGTGAAAGCCGGTAAGATAGACTTCAAGGTCGATAAGGCCGGGATTGTCCATTCTTCGATTGGTAAGATTTCCTTCGGAGCGGATCAGATTTGTGAGAATGCTCGTGAATTTGTAGCTACGCTCAACAAACTGAAGCCTTCCGCAGCCAAGGGGACTTACATCAAGAGTATCTTCCTCTCCAGCACTATGAGTCTTGGTATCAAGGTAGATCCTAGATCTGTAGATGATGGTCAATAACTAAAGAGTACTACGTGTTATGAAAAAGGAAGATAAGAGTATAGTAATAGAGAAGCTGGGACAGCTATTGGCCGAATATCCACACTTCTATCTGGTGGATATTGAGGGACTCAATGCCGAAGCCACTATGAGTTTGCGTCGCTCTTGTTTCAAGGGGGAGGTGAAACTGATGATGGTGAAGAACACGCTGCTTCGCGCTGCTCTGCACAATAAGGGTGAGGAGTTTGAACAGTTCGATCCCATCCTCAAGGGAAGTTCTGCTTTGATGCTTTGCCATACAGCAAATGCTGCAGCTCGTATCATCAAAGATTTGACTTCGGATCCCAAGAAGAAGCAGACAAAGCCAGCTCTCAAGGGAGCTTATGCACAGGAAGGCTTCTATATTGGAGCTGAGCATCTGGATACTTTGGTTTCCATCAAGAGTCGCGAAGAACTACTTGCAGAGGTTATTTCTCTTCTGGAATCTCCTATCAAGAATGTTGTTTCTTCACTTCAATCAGCCGGATCTACCATCCATGGTGTATTGAAGACTCTAGAAGAAAGATGAATTCAACAAAACAACGAATAAAAACTTATTAATATCATACTAAAATGGCAGATATCAAAGCTATTGCTGAACAACTGGTAAACCTCACAGTGAAAGAAGTTAGCGAACTCGCTACCGTCCTCAAAGAAGAATACGGCATTGAGCCCGCAGCTGCTGCTGTTGCTGTCGCTGCTCCTGGTGCTGGTGCTGCTGCTGCCGAGGAAGAAAAGACATCTTTCGATGTAGTACTCAAGAGCCCCGGTGGTGCTAAACTTCAGGTTGTAAAGGCTGTGAAAGAACACTGTGGTCTTGGTCTTAAAGAAGCTAAAGACTTGGTAGACGCAGCTCCTTCCAACGTTAAGGAAGGTGTAGACAAGGCTACAGCTGAGGCTCTCAAGAAAGCTCTCGAAGAAGCCGGCGCAGAAGTTGAGCTTAAGTAAAAGCTCCTTTTGGGCCTGAATATCAGGCTTCCACGGTTAAGAACCCCTCTTTGGGGTTCTTAACCCTTTCGTGTCTAATAACCTTGTATTATTATTTAGTCCCGTACCATAGATGGCGTCCATGCAAAAGAATAAGAGAATAAACTTCGCCTCAATTAAGAATCCGCTGCCTTTCCCGGACTTCCTTGAGATACAACTCAAGTCGTTTAGGGATTTTTTGCAGTTGGATACCCCTCCGGAGCGAAGAAAGAAAGAAGGTCTGTATAAGGTATTTGCAGAGAATTTCCCGATCACTGATACTCGAAACAACTTTGTCCTTGAGTTTTTGGACTACTACATAGATCCTCCGAAATATTCTATCGAAGAGTGTCTCAGTCGTGGACTCACCTACAGTGTCCCCCTCAAGGCTAAACTGAAACTTTATTGTACGGACCCTGATCATGAGGATTTCTCGACTGTAATCCAGGATGTTTTCCTTGGCCCTATTCCTTACATGACCGAGTCGGGAACTTTTGTCATCAATGGAGCTGAGCGCGTTGTGGTGTCTCAATTGCACCGCTCTCCCGGTGTGTTCTTCGGGACCAGCGTTCATACCAACGGAACTAAGCTTTATTCTGCTCGTATTATTCCTTTCAAAGGCTCTTGGATCGAATTTGCCACAGACATCAATAATGTCATGTATGCGTACATCGACAGAAAGAAGAAATTGCCTGTGACAACATTGTTGCGTGCTATTGGATACGAATCGGACAAAGACATATTGGAGCTATTTGGTCTTGCAGATGAGATAAAGGTAAACAAGACCAGCCTGAAGAAGAACATCGGTCGTAAGGTAGCCGCTCGTGTAACCAAAACTTATGTGGACGACTTCAGTGACGAGGATACGGGAGAGGTTGTTTCCATGGAGCGAGTTTCGATCGTGGTTGAGAGAGAGGTCGAACTTACAGAAGAGAACATTCAGGACATTTTGGATTCTGGAGCGCAGACCATTGTCTTGCACAAGGATGATCCGGACAATCTTGTAGACTATTCGGTTATTTACAATACTCTGCAGAAAGACCCCTGTAATTCAGAGAACGAAGCCTTGTCTTACATATACAAGCAGCTTCGTAATTCGGATCCTGCAGATGAGGCAAGTGCAAGAGATGTTATTACGAGTTTGTTCTTCTCCGAAAAACGCTACGACTTAGGCGACGTAGGTCGATACAGGATAAATAAGAAGTTCAACCTGAATATTGACCCGGAGATAAGAGTACTCACGAAGGAGGATATTCGTGAGATTATCAAGTATCTGATCGAATTAGTAAACTCAAAGGCTTCGGTGGATGACATCGACCACTTGTCTAACCGTCGAGTTCGGACAGTGGGAGAGCAACTTTATAATCAGTTTGGTGTAGGTCTGGCACGTATGGCTCGCACAGTACGAGATAGAATGAATGTTCGTGACAACGAAGTATTCTCTCCCGTAGATTTGGTCAATGCCAAAACCATATCGTCTGTTGTTAACTCTTTCTTTGGGACGAATGCTCTTTCCCAATTCATGGATCAGACCAACCCTCTGGCCGAAATAACCCATAAGCGTCGACTTTCAGCTTTGGGGCCGGGCGGACTTAGCCGAGAGAGAGCTGGATTTGAGGTTCGTGACGTTCACTATACGCACTATGGACGTTTGTGTCCTATCGAGACACCAGAAGGACCCAACATTGGTTTGATTTCTTCGCTTTGCGTGTATGCCAAGATTAATGAATTGGGATTTATCTCGACACCTTATCGTACAGTAAAGAACGGTAAGGTGGATTTCTCTAAGTCAGGCCTTGGCTATTATACTGCAGAGGAAGAGGAAGAGAAGACAGTGGCTCAAGGGAATGCTCCGTTGAATGAAGAAGGATGCTTTGTTCGCGACCAAGTTAAGTCTCGTTATGGATCGGACTTCCCTGTGGTTGCCCCCGAAGAAGTCGATCTGATGGACGTGGCCCCTACCCAGATTGCCTCTATTGCAGCTTCTCTTATTCCTTTCTTGGAGCATGATGATGCCAACCGAGCTTTGATGGGATCGAACATGATGCGTCAGGCTGTGCCACTTCTTCGTCCGGAAGCTCCTATTGTTGGTACTGGGATCGAGGCTCAGCTTGTACAAGACTCTCGTACACAGGTAGTAGCAGAGAGAAATGGCGAGGTCGTTTTCGTTGATGCTTCTTGTATCAAGATTAAATACGACAGAACAGAGGAAGAGGACTTCATCAGCTTTGACGATGCTGTTGTGACCTATTCTCTCCCCAAGTATCGTAAGACGAACCAAAGCACAACAATAGACCTTCGCCCGACTTGTCGCAAAGGAGACCGTGTAAAACCCGGCCAGATCCTTACCGAAGGTTACTCTACACAGGGAGGAGAGTTAGCTCTCGGACGCAACGTGCAGGTGGCTTATATGCCATGGAAGGGCTATAACTATGAGGATGCTATTGTGCTGAATGAGCGCATGGTAAGGGAGGACTTCTTTACTTCTGTGCATGTAGATGAGTATACCCTCGAAGTGCGTGAGACAAAGCGTGGCTTTGAGGAGCTGACTAGCGATATTCCCAATGTAAGTGAAGAGGCGACAAAGGATCTCGATGCTAATGGTATTGTGCGTATCGGAGCTCGGATTAAGCCGGGAGACATTCTCATTGGTAAGATCACTCCTAAGGGCGAATCCGATCCGACTCCAGAAGAAAAGTTGCTTAGAGCAATCTTCGGAGAGAAAGCCGGAGATGTGAAAGATGCCTCTCTCAAAGCGACTCCTTCACTTTCGGGTGTTGTCATCGATACCAAACTCTTCTCCAAAGTCGTAAAGAAGAAGCCCAGAAGCCAAGAGAAAAATATAAAGGAAGAGCTCGATAAGATCTACGAAAAGCGTCAGCACGACTTACGTCAGCAGTTGATTGAGAAGTTGGTTGTCCTGACCAAGGGCAAGACGTCTGCCGGGGTGCAAGACTACTTGAAGGTAGATATTATCAAGCCGGGTGCCCGTTTTGCTAGAAAAGATCTTGAGGCAATAGATTTCAATCAGGTGCAGCTTTCCGGTTGGACGAATGACGAGCATACCAATGACTTGATAAATGCCGTTGCTGTCAATTATATCCGCAAGTCTAAAGAGATAGAGGCGGAACTGAGACGTCGCAAGATAGACGAGACAATAGGAGATGAACTCCCCATTGGAATTGTACAAATGGCCAAGGTGTATATTGCCAAGAAGCGTAAGATACAGGTAGGGGATAAGATGGCCGGACGTCACGGAAACAAGGGTATCGTATCGAAGATTGTACGTCAGGAAGATATGCCCTTCATGGAAGATGGGACACCGGTAGATATCTGTCTGAATCCGTTGGGTGTACCTTCGCGTATGAACCTCGGACAGATATTTGAAGCCGTTTTGGCTTGGGCCGGGCGTCGTCTCGATGTTAAGTTTGCCACTCCGATCTTTGATGGAGCTTCCCTGGAGGATATGAACGAGTGGACAGACAGGGCCGGTTTGCCTCGCAATGGTAAGACTTATCTCTACGATGGAGGGACAGGTGAGCGTTTTGATCAACCGGCTACTGTCGGGGTTACCTACTTCTTGAAGCTCGGGCACATGGTTGATGATAAGATGCATGCACGCTCGATTGGTCCATACTCTCTTATCACTCAACAACCTTTGGGCGGTAAGGCTCAGTTTGGGGGACAACGTTTCGGAGAAATGGAAGTTTGGGCCCTTGAAGCTTTTGGTGCTTCTCATATTTTGCAAGAGATCCTCACCATTAAGTCTGATGATGTGGCCGGTCGTTCCAAGGCTTATGAAGCAATTGTCAAGGGAGACTCAATGCCCACTCCCGGTATACCGGAGTCGCTCAATGTCCTTTTGCATGAGCTCCGTGGGTTGGGCTTGAGTTTCAGATTGGATTGATGCCTTTTTGCCGATTCTCCGGGAATAGGATTCTCCTCTCTGAGAGTCGGCAGAGCATACTAATAACACATAAGGTATATGGCTTTTAAGAAAGAAAATAAGATAAAGAGCAATTTCTCCCGTATCACTGTGTCTCTTGCTTCCCCGGAAGAGATTTTGGAGAACTCGTGTGGAGAAGTTCTTAAGCCCGAAACAATCAATTATCGTACCTATAAGCCTGAGCGAGATGGATTGTTCTGTGAACGTATCTTCGGACCGGTAAAGGATTTCGAGTGCCATTGTGGTAAATACAAGCGTATTCGCTATCGTGGTATTGTTTGTGACCGTTGTGGTGTAGAGGTAACCGAGAAAAAAGTGCGCAGAGAGCGCATGGGGCATATCTTGCTAGAGGTGCCGGTGGCTCATATTTGGTATTTCCGTTCCTTGCCCAACAAGATTGGCTATTTGTTGGGATTGCCGACTAAGACCCTGGATGCTATTATCTACTATGAGAAGTACATTGTAGTACAACCGGGTATCGCTGCCCATCTGCTTCGTGAAGAGGAGGAAAAACCTCTTTCAGCAATGGATACTCTAACGGAGGAGGAATATCTCAATTTGTTGGATGAAGTCTTGAAAAAAGACCCCACAAATCAGGAGCTACCCAATACCGACCCGAATAAGTTTATTGCCAAAATAGGGGCTGAGGCTGTTTATGACCTTTTGCAAAGGGTGAACTTGGACGAGTTGTCTTACGAATTGCGTTACAGTGCAAATCATGGCAATTCGCAACAGCGCAAGAATGAAGCTCTTAAACGCTTGCAGGTAGTTGAGAGTTTCCGCTCTTCAGCACATATCAATAAGCCCGAATGGATGATCATGAAGGTCATTCCTGTAATTCCACCGGATCTGAGACCTCTGGTTCCATTGGATGGAGGACGCTTTGCAACTTCCGATTTGAATGACCTTTATCGAAGAGTTATCATACGTAACAATCGCCTCAAGAGGCTCATCGAGATAAAGGCCCCGGAGGTTATTTTGCGCAATGAGAAGCGTATGCTTCAGGAAGCTGTAGACAGTCTTTTTGATAATAGTCGCAAGAGCAGTGCCGTAAAAGGGGATAACAATCGTCCTTTGAAGTCCCTTTCTGATAGCTTGAAGGGCAAGCAAGGGCGTTTCCGTCAGAACTTGCTGGGTAAGCGTGTTGACTACTCTGCGCGTTCGGTTATCGTGGTTGGGCCCGAGCTGAAGATGCATGAATGCGGTCTGCCAAAGGATATGGCTGCAGAGCTGTATAAACCGTTTGTGATACGTAAGCTGATAGAGCGAGGCATTGTCAAGACAGTCAAGAGTGCCAAAAAGATTGTGGATCGCAAAGAGCCACTGATTTGGGATATTCTGGAGAATGTCATGAAAGGACATCCGGTGCTGCTTAACCGTGCTCCTACTCTTCACCGATTGGGTATACAGGCTTTTCAACCCAAGATGATTGAGGGTAAGGCCATTCAGTTACATCCATTGTCTTGTACTGCTTTTAATGCGGACTTCGATGGAGACCAGATGGCGGTACACTTGCCTTTGGGTACGGAGGCTGTGCTTGAGGCCCAGATTTTGATGCTTGCCTCTCATAACATCCTTAACCCGGCCAATGGTGCCCCTATCACAGTGCCTTCTCAGGATATGGTATTGGGGCTCTATTATATCACCAAGCTCAGACCCGGAGCCAAAGGGGCCGGCCTCACTTTCTACGGACCTGAAGAGGCCACGATAGCCTACAATGAGGGCAAAGTTGATTTACATGCTCCGGTGAAAGTCCTCGTGGAAGATCGAGTAGACGGTGCTCTTGTGACTCGTATGGTCGAGACTTCTGTTGGCCGTTTGATGGTGAATGAGCTTGTTCCCGAGGAAGTTGGGTACATCAATGAACTGCTGGGTAAGAAAGCTTTGCGAGATATCATTGGTTTAGTAATCAAGATCTGTGGTGTGGCCCGAACAGCTCAGTTCCTGGATGATATCAAGAACCTTGGTTATTACATGGCATTCAAGGGAGGATTGTCTTTCAATCTTGGAGACGTGATTATTCCACAGGAGAAGCAAAAGTTGATCGATGAAGGCTATGAAAAAGTGGCCGAAACGATGAACAACTACTCTATGGGGTTCATCACAAACAATGAGCGCTACAACCAGATTATCGATACTTGGACACATATCAATGCTAAGTTGTCTAATGTGCTGATCGATCATCTGGCCAAGGATAACGAAGGCTTCAACTCGGTGTTCATGATGATGGACTCCGGGGCGCGTGGTTCTAAGGAACAGATTCGTCAGCTATCCGGTATGCGCGGCCTGATGGCTAAGCCTCAAAAGAGTGGTGTAGAAGGTGGGCAGATTATCGAGAACCCGATTCTTTCGAACTTCAAGGAGGGACTATCGGTATTGGAATACTTTATCTCTACTCACGGAGCGCGTAAAGGTTTGGCGGATACAGCTCTTAAGACAGCTGACGCCGGTTATCTGACACGTCGTTTGGTCGATGTCTCTCATGATGTGATTATATCTGAGGAGGATTGCGGTACTCTTCGTGGATTAGTCACTGGAGAGCTGCGTAAGAACGAAGAGGTTGTTGCTTCTCTCTACGATCGTATACTCGGTCGTGTATCGGTGCATGATGTTGTACATCCGAATACCGGGGAAATCCTTGTTCATTCTGGAGAGGAAATTCGTGAGCAGCAGGCTCAGCTGATTCAGGATTCGCCCATTGAGACCGTTGAGATTCGCTCTGTACTTACTTGTGAATCTAAACAAGGAGTTTGTGCCAAGTGCTATGGTCGTAATTTGGCTACAAACAAGATGGTGCAGCGAGGAGAAGTTGTCGGCGTGATTGCTGCTCAGTCTATTGGAGAGCCAGGTACACAGCTTACTCTTCGTACTTTCCACGTTGGGGGTATCGCTTCTAATATCGCTACGGAAAACAGCATGATTTCTAAGTTTGATGCTGTACTTGATTTTGAGGAACTACGAATCGTGGATGTTGAAGACTCTGATAAGCCTTATTCAGTGGTTGTGAGTCGAATGACAGAGATGCGTCAGGTGGATCCCAATACTGGTATTGTGTTGGCGACACACAATGTTCCCTATGGAGCTAAGCTCTACAAACAGAAGGGCGATAGTGTGAAGAAGGGCGATGTGATATTTGAATGGGACCCCTTCAATGCTGTTATTGTCTCTGAGTCTGATGGTAAACTGGAGTTTGAGAACTTCGAGGAGAATGTTACCTACAAAGTGGAATCTGACGATACAACAGGACTTCGAGAGAAGATCGTTATCGAATCGAAGGATAAAACAAAAGCTCCGTCAGTAACGGTTATCGATGCTAATGGCAATCCTCAGCGCACTTATAACCTTCCGCTTGGTGCACACGTAGTCAAAGATTCTGGCACCATGGTTAAAGTAGGGGAGACATTGGTGAAAATCCCACGAGCCATAGGCAAGTCAGGGGACATCACCGGAGGTTTGCCTCGTGTGACAGAGTTATTTGAAGCACGTAATCCAAGCAACCCGGCTGTCGTCTCTGAGATCGATGGTGAGGTTACTTTTGGTCGTATTAAGCGAGGTAATCGTGAGATCACGGTGACTAGCAAACTCGGAGAGGTGAAGAAATACCTTGTGCCTCTATCCAAGCAGATTTTGGTGCAGAGTAACGACTTCGTGCGTTCCGGTACCCCTCTTTCTGATGGTGCCATCACTCCGGCTGATATTTTGGCCATCAAAGGTCCGACGGCTGTACAAGAGTACATCGTTAATGAAGTGCAGGATGTTTACCGTTTGCAGGGTGTAAAGATCAATGACAAGCACTTCGAGGTGATCGTTCGCCAGATGATGCGTAAGGTAGAGATCATGGATCCGGGAGATACTCGTTTCTTGGAGCGCCAGATCGTGGATAAGCAGGAGGTTATGGAAGAAAATGACCGCATTTGGGATAAGAAGATTGTTGAAGATGCCGGAGACTCCCAGAACTTCAAACCGGGGCAGATCGTAACTTTGCGCAAATTGAGAGATGAAAATTCAATGCTCAAACGCAAGGATTTGCGTCCGGTGGTAACCAGAGATGCTAAGCCAGCTACTTCTAACCAAATCCTGCAAGGTATTACTCGGGCTGCGTTGCAGACAACCAGCTTTATGAGTGCTGCTTCTTTCCAGGAGACAACCAAGGTGCTTAATGAGGCTGCGATCAACGGAAAGTCCGATACGCTTGAAGGTCTCAAAGAGAATGTGATCTGCGGTCATCTCATACCTGCCGGAACTAGTCTGCGCGCTTACGACAAGCTGATCGTGATGCATAAGGATGATTACGAGAAGGTGCAAGCCGAGAGCAAGTTGCTTACTACTCTTCCTGAGAAAACCGAGCGAGAAGCAGAGGCTGTAGAGGCTTGATACATTTAGAGAGCTAAGTTCTCTTTCTCTTTCTGATTCATAAGAAGTTGGCCAATGGAATAAACATCCATTGGCCAACTTCTTTTTTTGAGAATGAAAATGCATTAAAACAAGCCATTGTATGGACCACAACGATCTTTTGATTGTTCTCTCTTTCTTGAGACCATTGGAGACCATTGCGCAATAGAAAGTCGGTAGCCTTGTTCTTTCAGACCGTGTTTTGCTATTTGAGGTCGTGTTTTTCAGCTGTGATATTCTCCTCCTTTACCCCGATCTTGTGGAAAATCGCCACAAGGTCGGGGATTTTGTGCTTATTTGGCAGTTTGAAGCACAATAAGCCTTGGCATACGCATGAGATTGTACGCCATGGCTTCAAGGATACTCTGTGTATGTGTCTTGTCTAACCCTCGGTAGCGGCATCTTCCCCGAGAACCACCGGAGACCATTGCATAGCACTCTGTGCCTTTGTTCGTGAGTTGTAGTAAAAACAGATGAGACAGTTGAATATGAAAACAGGTAGCAAGAAGCACTCTTCTTACTGCCTGTTTCTTATGGCGGATTATTGTACCACCGAAAACCTGTTGTATACTCCGCCTTTGTTGTGCGATGACAGTTCCAAGTTTACACTAAGGAGGGGCTGTCAGTCTTGTGCCAACGCTGTCCAAAATTGATCTTCTTCGTCAATTCTCTCAGAAAAAAGCCACACCTCCTTTATCAAGTCATTATCAAAGCGAAAGAGATCTACTCCTTTCATTTCTATCGAATGTCCACTTGCAGATACCATAAAACCAATAGACGCTACAACTAAGTCTCCATTTTCCGTTATGTAATCCACGTGGTTGATGGCGAAAGTACCATTGCTCAATTGAGCCATTCTTCCCAAATGAGCGAAAACACTCTGTTTCCCGTTGTAAATGCCTGACAGTGTACCTTCTCCCGGCTGATGCCATATCAAATTATCGGAAAGTAATGCTCCTACTGTTTCAAAATCACCCTGTGCTAAAGCAGTGTAAAATTGGCTCACTTTTTCAGTTTTCTTTTCCATAGATCTGTGTTTTACTTATTGAAATCACTGTAAAGTAATGCCGATGCTTTATAATATACAAGTACATACAATATTGTATGATACATACTATATTGATAGATTTGCTGATTATCAGTAGTAAAAGACTTTATTATGGAAAGAAAAATTTCGGACAACGAATGTCCTGTGCGGAAGTCAATGCAGATTTTCGCTGGAAAGTGGACTCTGCTCATCATTTTCCAAATCAATCGAAGGATAATCCGTTACGGAGAGCTCAAACGAGCGATTCCCGGCATAAGTGAGAAGATGCTTATTGATGAACTGAAATTTCTTTGCAGCAAAGGATTGGTCAAAAAGAAACACTATCCGGAGGTTCCTCCCAAAGTGGAGTACTCTCTCACACCATTAGGCGAAAAAGTATTGCCTATTATTGATGAGATCGCCAGATTTGGAATGGAGAATTTGTGAGCCATAAGTTCCTCTACAAATAGACCTTGTTTGGGAGAGTGTAGCGTTCCCGTGAGTGCTATATAACATTTTGCTTGCTAGCGCATATTGCTTGGAGACAAACCAAAGACAATTGAATTGTCATACTGTTAAACAGGAAAATGAGACTGCATCAAGATTCAATTTTGGCTCGGTCTCTTTCCCTGACTCGGGTATAATGAATCTTTCCATCCCTTGCAATCTATATCTATAATTCCTAATCAAGAACGGGAGAGAATAAAGAGAGGCTAGGGACTCGATGTCGTATAAAGTTTATAGGTACATAGATAATAAAGACAGAAAATGAACTGGGATGATGCAGGCAATGCGAGTAAGACTACAAGAGAGAGTGGATAAAAAGAAAATGACTCAAGCTCGTATATTGATCGGATATAATCGTTCCAAATTCGAGTGTAACTCTGCACACAATAGGATTGTTCTTTCTGCGTGTAGTCAGCTCATTGCTTCTGTATACAATTGGGTTGTTCCCTCCGTGTGTAATCAGCTTATTGCCTCTGTATACAACAGGGTTGTTCCTTCTGTATGTAATCAGATCATTCCCTTTCCACGGAGATAAAAACAACAATGAGTGCACAAAGCCTTGAGAGAGTAATCAACTGATATTGCGGTAATCTTCGTCTGTGTGCCTATTGAGATACTGCAGATGCTCTCGAATGAGGGAGTTTTTTTGTAAAGACAGTTTGGGGTCTTCTGAGATAACTTCTTCGGCTACATGACGAGCCAACGCAACTAACTGTGCATCTGTAGCCGGGTTGGCTATTTTCAGTGTCAGTTCACGCCCACTTTGTCGAGTCCCCTCTATTTCACCGAAACCTCTTTGGCGCATATCCTCCTCAGCAACTACAAAACCATCGTTCGTTTCACACATTACCTCAATTCGTTTCTTTGCGTCGGATCCCGATTTTGTGTCAGTGATCAGGATGCAATAGCTCTGCTCTGCCCCACGCCCCACACGTCCTCTTAATTGGTGCAGCTGAGAGAGACCAAAACGCCCGGCGTCCTCGATAATCATTACCGTGGCATTGGGAACATTCACTCCTACCTCTATGACGGTTGTAGCCAAGAGTATTCGCTTTTTTCCCGAGACAAAAGCAGCCATGGCAGCTGCCTTATCACGTGCATTCATTTTTCCATGTAACCAGCCGACTTTTTCTGAGCCGAAGACAGCTGAGTAGAGTTCGTAGCCCTCTTCCAAATTTTTGTAGTCATCTTTCTCGCTCCCCTCTATCATGGGAAAAACGACATAGGCTTGTCTGCCCGCCTGAAGCTGACGATGCAGAAAATCGAAAACGGTATGTATATCGTTGCTGTAGCGGTGGAGGGTGAGTATCGGTTTGCGGCCGGGAGGCAACTCATCGATTACGGAGACATCCAAATCGCCATAGAGAGTCATTGCCAGAGTACGAGGAATAGGGGTAGCAGACATGATGAGGACATGAGGAAGTCGCTCTAAGTTCTTGATCCATAGCTTGGCTCTTTGTTCAACTCCAAAGCGATGTTGCTCATCAATCACAGCCAATCCCAATCGCTTAAATCGGACAGTTGGCTCAAGCAAGGCGTGGGTGCCGACAACGATGGGAGCCTCTCCGGATAGCAATCGAGGAAGTAATTTCTGTCGTTGAGTCTTGGTTGTAGAGCCGGTGAGCAGGGCAACTTCTATCCCCAGAGGGCTGAGTAATTCGCTGAGTCCTTCGTAGTGTTGTTGTGCGAGAATTTCAGTAGGAGCCATCATGGCTGTCTGACAACCATTGTCCAATGCCAGTAACATGGAAAGCAGGGCAACCATCGTTTTCCCACTGCCCACATCTCCCTGTACCAATCGATTCATTTGGTGCCCACTAAGGGTATCTCGACGTATTTCCCTGAGCACGCGTTTTTGTGCATTCGTCAGTTCAAAAGGAAGATGTTCGTGATAGAAGGTGTTGAATAGATTTCCCACTTGCTCGAATACTTCCCCTTGAAACACTGTCTTGCGTTTGTGTTTCCTGCCTACGAGTTTGAGTTGCAGGTAAAAGAGCTCCTCGAATTTGAGCCGAGCGCGGGCATATTCCAGATCACGGCTGTTGCGAGGAAAATGCGCCAGAGTGATAGCCTCGGTATAGGGCATTAGCCCATACCGTTTTATAAGGTCTTCCGGTAAAGTCTCTTCTAAATGCCCTTTCACCGATTTGAGTAGAAGAAAAACCAGCTCCTGTATCTTTCGAGAGTGCAGTCCGGCTCTTTTCATGGCATCGGTGGTGTTATACATAGGCATCAAACCTCCGGTAATACGCTCTGCCGAACTTTCTCTGTCTATTTCTGGATGGGCAATGTTGAATCCATGCCGATAGAGAACCGGCTTCCCGAAAATGATGTATTGTGCACCGGCCGGGTAGAGCTGTTCTATATAGCGATAGCCCTTGAACCAAACCAGCTCTATGGAACCGTATTCGTCTGAAAAAATGGCTGTGAGTCGTCGTTGTCGGCCATTGCCAACTTCTTCGTAACGACGGATATAGCCTCGCAGCTGCACATAAGGCATCTCTGCGTGAATCTCTCTTGTGGTATAGAAGCGTGAGCGGTCTACATAGCGGTAAGGGAAATACTGCAGCAGATCGAGTTTGTTCTCCACTTCGATCTCTTTTTTCAGCACTTCGGCACGTTTGGGGCCGACCCCTGGCAGATAAGCTATGTCTTGCTTCAGCAGGTCATTCATTACTACGGAGGAACTACTCACACTAAGTCCCGAAACAAAGGTAGAGACTATTGTGAGACCTTGGCCCTTTTCATTGTCCATAAGTACGTTCCCTCCATTAGAAAGGGCGAAGTACAACACAAGCCACACAGCCGGAGCACCGTCCGCTGTGAGGCAGTCAGAAAAGGCTTAAGTAAAAAAGAGCAGCTTCAGCGAATGACGATAAGCTCTATTTCCCCATGGGCATCCAGGGCTTTGTCTTGTGCCAAGCCGATACTTGTAGATGGTATGCCGGAAGACTCCAAGGCTTGCTTGATTTTATCCATCCGTATTGGGATGAGAAGATCTGCAGGCTTGTAGCTTGCCCGAATGACGATATAACCATATTGCCCGCGTTTAAATCCATCAGATAGGCAGGCTATTTCCGTCAGTACTTCGGGAGACAGATTTCTGTTTTTGTCCTGAAAAGGGACATCCATAGACCATTGATGGTATTTTGCAGATTCGGTCAGATCAAGAGGTTGTACCGGCAAATCACGTCTGAGTCGATTGATGACAGATTGCAGCTTTTCCGGTTGAGCCAAGGTGGTTGCTAAGGACGCTGTATCGTTTTTCAACTCAACAAGAGATAAGACTTTGGATACGAAAGGAGAGAGCTTTTGTGCCTCTATCAGGTAGATATTCTCAGCAGCGATAGGGTAGGTGTTTTCTCCCTGCCGAAGTTGGGCGAAGCTGGCTGTACAAGCCAAGCATAGAGCCAACAGTGTAAGTATTATTCTTCTATTCATCTCTGCGACAAAGGTATAAATCATTTCGAGATAGATGCTACATGGGTTTATTCCACCATCTCTCTATGTCCGTTCGAGGATTGAGTACGGGACTGACAAAATGATAGTTGTACTCAACCTGATAGGATAGTGGCTTGTTATAGCATCACAGTCCCCAAAAGTAAATATCCGAATGCGGGCAACCTTTTTCGGATATGTGCTGTGTCTCTTTCTCTTTCTTGGAATAGAGAAGATGGTGGAAATCAGGATTTAGCACATCTGAGTCAGTTACAGCAGAATAAATATAGAAGTCGTATTAGCGACCCTTGAGGTATGAAAACATCTTGTCCATTCTCCAGTAGTATTCACCCGGCAGAGGGCTTATTGCCTATTTTGTGGGTGGCATGGGGATTGTTGTATATCCAGCCGGGCTTGGTGTTGCTTATTGGTTTTGCTCTGTGCTTTGCTTTGGGCTTACGTTATGCCTTCATGCGCAAACCACTCTGTATGCATACGGCTCTTTTGGGGCCTGCCTTGGCTGTGTTGTTGTCTCTGGCAGTATCCATATTGTGGGAGATAGAGCATAAATCCCACTTACAGCTCGTGTGGCTATCGACTTTTGTTGCTTATTCTCTGATCGAACGATTGTCCGTTTTTCTATACAGGAGAGTCTCGGCAAAAAGTCGTCGGAAGGAGAAGCATAAGGACCAGTCGCAACGCTTGTACATCGCATCCGAGCAGCTCTTGTGCCATTGCTTGCTCTGTCTGTCTTATTTGCCGGCTATCTTGTTGAACTCAATATGGAATGGAGAAGAAACATCGTCGGATCCGGTACTGTATGTAGCCCCGATTGCTACCCTCCTTATCATAGGCTATGAGCTGACTCGCCATTGGCTGTTGCGTAGCCGTTTACATCAGGAAGAATGGCTGCCTTTGCTCAATAGTATGGGTATTCGGGTGGGTCTTACAGCTCGTTCCTCCCTTCATCGGTTCGAAAATCCTCAGCTCTACTACTTGCCCACTGTGAGGGTATTGACGGTTTGTAATGATATGATTTATCTGGAGAGCCGTAAACCGACTGATATTTGTCCGGTGGGAGGATACGACACGCCTTTTCAGAACTTTCTGTCCGATGGGGTAGAGCCGAGTGATTTGGCCGCCTCGATGGTGTACAATCGTTTTTGTGGAATACATCGTCCCCAACCTAAGTGTTTGTTGCACTATAGTTTGGATGGGCAAGAGTGTGGGCGATACATATACCTTTTCATACAACAGATAGAGGCTCCCGATCTTTTACTTTGTCACCAAAGCCCCTGCGAAGGCAAATGGTGGCCTATAGATCAGATAGAGCAACATCTGAATACCCGGACGATTGCTCCCTGTCTCAAAAGTGAATTGCCCTATATATGCCATACTGTGCGTTTGGCCGAACAACTTCGTCAAGCACATGTCGAGAAGCAGTCTCAGCCGGCTTCTTCTTCCAGTCCTAAAATTCTCTTATGATGAATAATCATACGACAAACACCTCCACAGATAGTCGTCCCGGTACTGTCTATCTTATTCCCGTCCCTCTTTCGGAAGGTCCCCTTGATCACGTCTTACCGGCCTATAATGTAGAGTTGCTGGCGCATATACGTCACTTCGTTGTGGAGAATGTGCGTTCGGCCAGACGTTTTCTCAAACTTGCAGACCGCAGTATAGATATTGATAGCCTTCATTTCTATGAATTGAATAAGCACAGTTCTCCCGAAGACGTCGGGAGCTATTTGCATCCATTGGAAGAAGGCGAAGATGTAGGTATGATCAGTGAGGCCGGTTGTCCGGCTGTAGCAGACCCGGGAGCCTTGCTGGTAGCTGCTGCACATAGGGCCGGTTATAGGGTTTGTCCTCTGATTGGGCCATCAAGTATTCTTTTGGCTTTGATGAGCTCCGGATTCAATGGGCAGAGCTTTTCTTTCCATGGCTACTTGCCTATAGATGAGCGAGAGCGACGACAGGCTCTGCAACAGTTGGAGCAAGCTGTAGATCGCCATGGATCCGCACAGATATTTATCGAGACTCCGTACCGCAATGAAAAACTCGTAGACGACCTTTGCCGTTGCTGCAAACCTTCGACCTTACTGTGCATAGCTTCCGATATAACCGGCAGCCGGCAAATGATTAAGACTCAAAGCTTGGGTAAGTGGAAAAAGCATAAACCCGAGTTACACAAAATACCCACCATATTTATATTAGGTAAATGATACATCTTCCTCCATTACCCAAAGGCTTTGCAGCCGATATGCAGGAGTTGCTCGGTGAAGAAGAATCCCAGCAATTGCTGCATGCCATAGAACAACCGCCTACGATAGCCATACGTATGCACCCATACAAAGCCACAACAGGCTTGATACAGTGTGCTCTTCCTTTTTCTGAGGTCTACAATAGCCCTTACAAAAGAATCCCTTGGTATTCTCCTTGGGGTGTGTATTTGCCGGAGCGACCTTCTTTTACGGCCGATCCTCTCTTTCACGGAGCTGCTTATTATGTTCAGGAGCCCTCTTCCATGGCTTTATCACTTATTCGCCCTCTGCTGGGAACGGCTCCGATTACTGCTCTCGACCTATGTGCTGCTCCGGGTGGTAAGGCGACTCTTCTGGCGGATATTTTACCGACAGGCTCCACACTGGTAGCTAATGAAGTGGTATGGAGCCGTGCTGGTATTTTGGCAGAGAATATGCGTAAGTGGGGTTATTCGCATACTATTTGTTCCGCTGCGGAACCTTCTGTTCTGAGCCGATCGGGCGTTTCTTTCGATCTTATTCTTGTCGATGCTCCCTGTTCGGGTGAGGGTATGTTTCGCAAAGATCCTGATTCTCGTCTCGAATGGTCTCGAGAGCGGGTAGCTCAATCGGCCAAGAGAGCCCGAGAAATTTTGGATGAAGCTTGGAAGATGCTCAAGCCCGGTGGCTTGTTGGTTTATTCGACTTGTACCTACAATAGACAGGAAAACGAAGAGAATGTTGCATATCTGCTCAATGAGCTGGGGGCTAAGCCGGTAGAGCTGGATACCTCGCACATTGCCGAGATGGAGGCTGCAAGGAGAGGGATATCGGGCTATTCGTCTGCTACGACAACTTTCCGCTTTATGCCACATCGTACTGAGGGAGAAGGAATTTTTATGGCTCTTGTGCGCAAAGAAGATCAAGATGTTTCTATGGCTCACCGGAAGAGCAAAAGAAACGACAAGCAGCACAAAGGCTTGGAGGATATCCCTCTGCATATACGACAATGGCTTACTCATCACGAAGATTTTGTATTCCGGAACATGGCGGATGGCTTTATCCATGCTATTCCAAAACCGATAATCCCTGTATTAGAGCAATTGGAGTCTGCCAACATTAGGCTTATTATGGCTGGGATAGATTTTGCCGAACTCAAGGGGCGCAATTATGCCCCGGCTCCGGCATTGGCTTTCTCTATAGATCTTGATTTTGAAGCCTTCGATCGTGTAGATCTTTGCCGAGAAGAAGCGCAGCACTATCTGCAGAGACAGGCTATTTCCTTGCATCCGGAAGCTAATAAGGGCTATCTGTTGATTACCTATGCCGGTCTGCCATTGGGTTTTGTCAAGAATGTGGGCAATAGAGCCAATAACCTTTATCCGCATGAATGGCGCATCCGTATGGATCTGAGCAATGCATCCGACTGAAGACTGTACAATGCTCTCTCTTGATGAGCTGGTGAGGAAAGTGTCGATTGGAGAGACCCGTCTCTCTCCGGCCATAAGCTAAGGCGGTAGTCCTTCGGTCAGGGTATTGCGGGGAAAAAATACTTACACTACCTTTGCGGTGCATTTCGGGGTTCCTGTCAAGCAGACCCGAGGAGCTTTGGGCTTGTCTCATGGTGTAATGGTAGCACAACAGGTTTTGGTTCTGTTTGTCAAGGTTCGAATCCTTGTGAGACAACTTTAGAAGGGGCGGTGACGCCCCTTTTTTTGTATTCTCACCTTTGGACTTATCATACGATATAGTGGTTGCTGCATTCTTTAGTATCATATCGTTGCACAAAACTGCATGGGATCAGTATTTATTATTATATAGTGCAAAATATATATGTGTATACATTAAAAAGAGTTTATCTCAAAATAGCCAAGATCGACTGCCATACTACGCAAAAAGAAATCTCTGGGGAGAGAGCGAAATTTCTCTCCTCAGAGAATTTTCGTTCTCTCCTGTGCTAGCAAAATTTCTCTCAGGAGAGAATTTGACCCTCTCAGAATGCCCTGTTCATCGGTGTTTTAGGAGGGGATAAAAAGGTCTCCCAAACGCCTTTTTTCTATTGGTTTTCTCAATATGATGTTTTACTTCTGTTTACAGTATTCCCTGCTACGATATAGGATTGAAACTGTTGCATAGCACAACACTCACTGCGTTATTTTCGATATTCAAGCTTGGTCATATACCATTAAGTATTTCTCTATGTCTCAGTCTTGATACCTTGCTATTACTGCATTCTGCGAAGTAGACAAGAAGACGAGTCTTAATTGCTGTTTTGGAGCCCTTGCGAAAGACTCAAATTTGAGGTATATCTCGGTTGGCAGTAATGGACAGCTATTTTCTTTCCCTATATTTAAGGAGAGATGCAAGCAGCTCCGGGTTTGAACTCTTTTTCCGGAGAAAAAGCTCTGGTTACAAGGCTTGCGATTTGCTATCTTTGTCCCCGATGAAAAATATTAGAAACTTCTGCATCATAGCTCACATCGACCATGGCAAAAGTACCTTGGCCGACCGTCTGCTCGAAATAACGCAAACCGTGAGTGGCAAAGACCTGCAAGATCAGGTCTTGGACAATATGGATCTGGAACGCGAACGTGGTATCACGATCAAGAGCCATGCCATACAGATGAACTATAGCTACAAAGGCGAGCAATTTGTGCTGAACCTGATCGATACTCCGGGACACGTGGATTTCTCCTACGAAGTTTCTCGTTCCATCGCTGCCTGCGAAGGAGCTCTCCTTATCGTTGATGCTGCGCAAGGTATTCAAGCCCAAACAATCTCCAATCTCTATATGGCTCTGGAGCACGATTTGGAGATTATCCCTATCGTCAATAAGTGCGACTTGCCCAGCGCAATGCCCGATGAAGTGGAGGATCAAATCATAGATCTTTTGGGCTGTGACAGGGCAGACATTATTCGGGCCAGTGGAAAGACCGGATTGGGGGTGGATGAGATTTTGTCCGCCATAGTCGAGAGGATACCTGCTCCGGTAGGTGATCCCAATGGGCCCTTGCAGTGTCTGATTTTCGACTCTGTATTCAATTCTTTTCGTGGGATTATTGCCTATTTTAAGGTCGTGAACGGAAGTATAAGCAAGGGTGATCGTGTGAAATTTATGGCGACTGAGTGTGAGTATGATGCCGACGAAGTGGGCGTTCTCAAGCTCGGTATGTCCCCTCGCAATACGGTAAACTGTGGAGATGTGGGATACATCATATCTGGGATCAAGACAAGCAAAGAGGTGAAGGTGGGCGATACGATTACACATATCAATCGGCCTGCTCCCGAAGCGATTGCCGGCTTTGAAGAAGTTAAGCCAATGGTTTTTGCCGGGGTCTATCCTATCGAAACAGAAGACTTTGAGAACTTGCGAGCTTCGCTTGAGAAGCTCCAACTCAACGATGCTTCTCTCACTTTTCAGCCCGAGAGCTCAGCAGCTTTGGGCTTTGGCTTCCGCTGTGGCTTCCTCGGCCTGCTACATATGGAGATTATTCAGGAGCGTTTGGATCGCGAATTTGGCATGAATGTGATCACCACTGTGCCCAACGTATCCTACAAAGTCTACGACAAGAAAGGAAGCTGTACCGAGGTGCATAACCCCAGTGGATTGCCGGATCCAACGCTTATCGACCATATAGAAGAGCCGTATATACGAGCTTCGGTCATTACCAATACCGCTTTCATCGGGCCGATCATGACTCTTTGTCTTGGCAAGCGGGGGATTCTTATCAAGCAGGAGTATATACACGGAGATCGTGTGGAGCTGATCTATGACTTGCCCCTCGGGGAAATAGTGATCGACTTCTACGATAAACTCAAAAGTATTTCCAAGGGTTACGCTTCTTTTGATTATCACATATCGGATTTCCGCCCCTCTAAGTTGGTCAAACTGGACATTCTGCTCAACGGAGAAACCGTGGATGCTCTCTCTACACTCACTCACTTCGACAATGCTCAAAGTTTCGGGAGGCGGATGTGCGAGAAACTGAAAGAGCTGATCCCCCGGCAACAGTTCGACATTGCTATTCAGGCAGCTATCGGAGCTAAGATTATAGCCCGAGAGACCGTGAAAGCTGTTCGCAAGGATGTGACGGCCAAGTGTTATGGAGGAGATATCTCTCGTAAACGTAAGCTCTTGGAGAAGCAGAAAGAAGGGAAAAAGCGGATGAAGCAAATCGGCTCCGTAGAAGTTCCGCAGAAAGCATTCTTGGCTGTTTTGAAATTAGACTGAAAGCGCAAAAATTACCATCACTCCATACCGATATGCCGGCAACTAAGGGGAAGAAATCCAAACTACAAGATCCGGTGGTTATAGCTAACCCCATAGAAGGGCGCATACCACCGCAGGCAATAGAGCTGGAAGAAGCTGTTTTGGGAGCTATATTGCTGGAGAAGGATGCTTACTCATCGGTAAGTGACCTGCTCAAGCCTTCTACTTTCTACCTGAAGATACATCAGTTGATCTACGAGGCGATCGTGAGTTTGGCATCCAAACAGAAGCCTATAGACCTGCTTACTGTGACCGAAGAGCTACGGCGTACGGAGAAGCTCGACGAGGTAGGAGGTCCCAGCTATATTGCTTCCCTTACTCTGCGTGTGGCCGGTTCGGCCAATCTGGAGTATCATGCTGCTATCTTGGCTCAGAAGTCCATGAGCCGGCAGTTGATCAGCTTTTCCAGCAAGGTGCTGAAGAATGCTTTTGATGATATTGAGGACATAGAAGATCAAATGCAATCGGCCGAAGCCGAGCTGTTTGAGATCTCACAGCGTAACCTCAAGGAAGAGGTGCGCCAAATAAATCCGATCATCAAGCAGGCCTTGGACGAAATAAGTATTGCAGCCAACCAGACAAGTGGTATCAGTGGTATCACATCGGGCTTCCCGGCTATCGACAAGATGACCTCCGGATGGCAACGCTCGGATCTTGTCATCATTGCTGCACGCCCTGCCATGGGGAAAACGGCTTTTGTCCTCTCAATGGCCAGAAACATAGCTGTGGACTACAATATCCCGGTTGCGGTGTTCAACCTCGAAATGAGTTCGGTGCAGTTGGTAAAGCGTCTGATCAGCAATGTCTGTGAAATACCGGGCGACAAAATCAAAAGTGGTCGTCTGGAAAAATACGAATGGGCACAGTTGGACAAGAAACTACAAGTCCTTACCGATAAACCGCTTTTCATAGACGAGACCCCTTCTCTGTCTATCTTTGAGTTGCGCACAAAAGCCCGACGTCTGGTGCGAGAGCACGGTGTGCAGATTATCATTATCGACTACCTGCAGTTGATGAATGCATCAGGGATGAATGTGGGTAACCGAGAGCAGGAAGTGAGTATGATCTCTCGCTCTCTCAAGGTATTGGCCAAGGAACTCAAGATACCGATCATAGCTCTTTCGCAGCTTAATCGTGGTGTAGAGACCCGGCAAGGGGATTTCAATAGTAAACGCCCTCAACTTTCGGACTTGCGTGAATCAGGGGCGATTGAACAAGATGCCGATATCGTTTGCTTTATCCACAGACCCGAGTACTATAAGATATTTCAGGATCCGGATGGCAACTCTCTGATCGGCTTGGCGGAATTTATCATTGCCAAGCATCGAAATGGTCCCATAGGGGATGTGCGTATTCGTTTCCGGGCTGAGTTTGCCAAATTCCTCCCCCTGGAAGCCGAGCTTTCTACCATACGAGAGTCTGCGGCTGGCCGAACAGACGAAGAAGCGCAAGATCCACTTGCCGTTATGGGTACAACTCCCCTGCAATCTCAAGATGACTTTCTGAGTGGAACTCCACTCACGGACTTGCCGTACTAAGCCGATAGGGCGGTTTTCCCTTCTCTTTCCGAAGTAGAGAACTTCTCTCTCCTTAAAACATTTTGGCAGGGTAGAGTATTTAGCTATTGAGAACTTATGAATTAAACCTAATCAACATAGAAATTATGAGAGCACACAGACCACTCAATTTTAGTTTCGCCGAAAAGCCGGTGAATTGCCCTGCTTGTGGCAAAAATTCCGTTGTAGATGTTGTATATGCTCCAATGGATGAAGCCACGGCCGAGGCTGTACGCCAAGGAAAACTTATTCAGGGGAACGAGGATCCCTCTGCCCCTCACCCTTGTTGGGGGTGTACTTCTTGCGGTACTGTTTTTTTCTGTGAAGAGTGATTTTATATCGGTTTTTGGGGAACTGAAATAGAGAACCCTTTGCATGGATCCAAAAAGGCAATTAAAACTTGTCTTTTTGTCGCCCTTGCAGAATGAGGTAATCCTGAGGGCATCGAGACCAGAGTGCAGAGAACTACTTGTGGTATATGATCAAGCCTGAATATCGGTAATAATGTAACGAATGTCGTGTTATACAACAGAGTCAGAGATTTCGGACCATACAAAAAAGGGCTGCCCATAGACCGGGCAGCCCTTTTTGCTTTATTGTGCGTTCCTTGTCTCTGATCAGAAAGAGTAGAGAGAACTAATTGATTCGTGACTGCAAACGCGCTTGATACTCTCAGCGATCATAGCCGCACAAGAGAGGACTTTGACTTTCTCGCATTTCTGAGAGTAGGGGATAGAGTCCGTAAATATCATTTCCATGATTCTGGACTGATCCAGACGCATAGAGGCCGGGTCGCTCATCACTGCATGACTTGCTATGGCACGAACCGAATTGGCTCCATGCTCCATCATCAAATCCGCTGCTTTGGTAATAGTGCCGGCTGTGTCTACAATATCATCCACAAGCAATACATCCTTTCCCTTTACATCCCCAATAATACGCATTTCTGCAACCTCGTTGGCTTTGATGCGACTCTTGTGGCAAATCACCATCGGTACACCCAAATGGCGAGCGTAGCTGTTGGCGCGCTTGGTGCCACCTACGTCCGGAGTAGCAATGACAAGGTTTTGCAGAGGCAGATTGTTGTGTATATAGTCGAGGAAAAGAGCCGATGCGTACAAATGATCCACTGGTACGTTAAAGAATCCTTGGATCTGATCGGCATGCAAATCCATAGTTATCAGGCGGGTTATGCCGGCCGCACTGAGCATGTCGGCAATCAGCTTGGCTCCGATAGATACACGAGGTTTGTCTTTTCTGTCCTGACGTGCCCAACCGAAGTAGGGAATTACGGCTGTGATATAGTGTGCGGAGGCACGCTTGGCGGCATCTACCATCAGCAATAACTCCATCAGATTGTCAGCCGAAGGGTAGGTACTCTGTACCAGAAAAACATCCTTACCACGGATACTTTCTTCGTACCACACTGCGAACTCTCCGTCGGCGAAGTGTTCGATTGTCATCTTGCCCAAAGGGCAGCCCAGACTTGTACAAATCTTCTCGGCCAGGTACCTGGACTTGGAGCCGGAAAAGACAGCGTAATTGTTTTGTTCCATTGTTGTATTATCGGATCTATTTGGATGCAAGATTAGTCTGACAAAGGTAGCAAATTATAAGGATGCTCGGGAAATGCTTCGGGGCAAAAAATGATATTTGTAATTGTGGCAAAATAGCCTGTGGATGGTGTCCTTTATATATCTTTGGAGGATATTTGGTGAAAATAAATATGTGATACAATGAGAAAATATATAATGATTCGCTTGTTGCTATTGTTTGTCCCCGGTTTGATGATCGGCTGCACAACTCGATCTGCGACAACGATAATTGGATCAGCTGCTACAGTAAACGACAATGCTGTCGTTAAGGAGCAAAAAGGAAATGAGCGCAAAGTAGTGATCCTTTCGCTCGATGGCTTTCGTGCCGATTATCTCGACAAGGCACGAACCCCTAATCTCGATTCGATTGCTTCAGTCGGAGTTTCGGGAAGGCTCAGACCTAGCTTCCCCACACTCACATTCCCTAATCATTATAGTATGGTGACCGGGCTTTATCCCAATCATCATGGTTTAGTGGCAAATAGTTTTTTTGACAAAAAGTTGGGTCGCTACAGTATTGGAGATCGTCAGTCCGTAGAACGTGGCGATTTCTATCATGGAGAGCCGATATGGGCAACCGCAGGACGACAAGGGATACGCTCGGCCTCATTCTTTTGGGTAGGCAGCGAAGCGGCTATTGGAGGAAAACGGCCAGACTACTGGATGCAATACAATAGCAAAATCAGTCCACTGACGCGCATAGACTCTGTAATACATTGGCTCAGTATGCCACAAGAGACAGCCCCCGGCATTATTTTGTGGTATATAGAGGAGCCGGACTATACCGGTCACACCTATTCTCCCGATAGCAGGCAGGCAATCGAGAAAGTAGAGCAGATGGACAAGGTTGTCGGAGAGATGTTGGCTCGCTTACGCAAGCTGCCCAATCGAGATCAGATCGATTTCCTCATTGTCTCGGATCATGGTATGGCTACCTATACCCCTGAGCAGTCCATAAATCTAGCTCAATGGCTCGATGAAAAAGACTTTGAATACATAGTAGATGGCGTACCGGCAATCCTGTACCCTCTGCCGGGTAAGGTCGATAAGGTGATGAAGCAGCTTGAACAGGTGCCTCATGTCAAAGTTTATCGCAAAGCAGACATTCCCGATCGGCTGCACTACGGTTCCAATCCTCGCATTGGGGAGATTGTGTTGATACCGGATATCGGTACCTATATTTATTTCAGTACTAACCCAACCTTCGTTACAGGAGGGGCGCACGGGTATGACAATGCTCATCCCGAGATGTTAGCCCTGTTCGCAGCATTCGGTCCGGACTTCCCCAATGCCCATCGCATAGAGCAACCCATACCTAATATCACGATTTACCCTCTGCTATGCCGATTGCTGGGCATAACCCCGGCACCACATGATGCAAAGGAGCAAGATGTAGAGCGTATATTGCAGCCCTAAACAACGACCGACGATGATCACAGCTGACAAACTTAGAGCTGACCATATTGTCAATTACTTGCTATATATGTGGCAGGTAGAGGACTTGATAAGAGCTTGTGACTTGGATATGGATAAGCTGGAGTGCTCTCTTCTGAGTCGCTATAGCATCGAGGGAGAGGAAGCTAAGGAGATCAAACGTCGCTATGCCGAACTGCTCGATATGATGCTAGGTGAAGGCCTTCGCCAAGAAGGACACCTTAATATTCTGCGTATTGTATTGATGCAGCTGGAGGATTTGCACCGAAATCTATTGGCTGATCCTAAGGAGCAGTTGTACACAAGTCTGTACTATCAGGTTCTCCCCTACATTGTAGGATTGAGGGAGAAGTCCGATGGGAAAGAATGTGGTGAAATCGAAACTCTGTTGGAGGGAATTTACGGCTATTATCTGCTAAAGCTCCAAGGTAAGCCCGTTACCAAAGAAACAACAGAGGCCTTAAGTAGGGTTGGAAACTTTCTGACCCTGCTCTCAGAGCGATACAAGACAAAAGACGAAAACGACTAATGATCGGACAAACCGATCTCTTGAAAGAATGCTTCATGTAATAGCTACCGGAGGGAAAGGACAGTTGGGCCTTGCGCTTGCGGCAGAGGCGGCCGGGCGTGAGAACTTATGCTTTGTAAACCCCGGCCGAGATGTGCTGGATATCAATCAGGATTCGGAGAGTCTGCAAAGGGGGATAGAGAGCCTGCTGTCCAACTCCTCTTTTGACCAACGAAACGACAAATTGATATTCATCAATTGTGCAGCCTACACAGCTGTAGATAAAGCCGAAGAGGATAGAGAAGAGGCTTTTGCTCTCAATGCTTTTGCTCCCCTCAAGCTGGCTTCTTTCATTGCTGATTTAGATTATGCCGGAATGATACAGATCAGTAGTGACTACGTGTTTGATGGAGAGAAGAATCGCCCCTATACCGAACAGGATCTCCCGGCTCCCCGATCTGTATATGGAGCCAGCAAACTTGAGGGCGAGAAGGGTGTGGCGGCCCTTGCTTCTGTCGGGCGTGCTCTTGTTGTGCGAACCTCATGGCTCTACTCTCCCTATCGCTCCAATTTTGTTCTCAATATGCTGCGTCTTGCCAGCGAGCGAGACGAATTGGGAGTAGTAGTCGATCAGATAGGTTCGCCTACCTATGCTCCGCACTTGGCCAAGAGCTTATTGGATATAGCCATGGTGTTCAACCGAGATGTTAAATTCCGAGTTCCCCTTTTGCATCACAGTGATTTGGGAGTAGCTTCTTGGTATGACTTGGCCGCTTATGCACTGTCTTTCCGTCCATCCCCTCAGCACCCCTGTATTCTTCGACCTATCAGTACAGAGGAGTATCCTACGGCTGCCATCCGACCTGCATACAGCGTCTTGTCGAACAGCCTGCTGTATGATGCATACGGGATCAGACCTTCTCATTGGACTTTGGGCGTGCGAGAGCTTCTTTGTGAACGGTCATAAATCAATCCCTCCAGACAATAGAAATCACCCGAGATGAAAATAGCGATCATAGGAATAGGATATGTAGGCCTGGTGAGCGGAGCTTGCTTTGCCGAGCTTGGTGCGGAAGTCTACTGTGTGGATGTAGACGGAGAAAAGATAGAGAAACTGAGGCAAGGTGTTGTGCCCATCTACGAGGCTCGGCTCGAGGCTATTGTCAAACGTAATCTCGAGGCCGGACGCCTTCATTTCGATACGGAGCTTGATCGCGTACTCCCTCATGTGGAGATTGTATTTATAGCTGTGGGGACTCCTCCGGATGAAGACGGGGCAGCCGATTTGAGATATGTGCTGCAAGTTGCGCGCAACATTGGGCGAGCTATGGATAGCTACAAACTTATCGTTTGCAAAAGTACGGTGCCGGTGGGTACCTCCTATTTGGTCAGAGATGCTGTTTCTCATGAATTAGCTGAACGCCAGATGGATATAGCATTCGATGTGGCCTCTAATCCCGAATTTCTGAAAGAAGGAAATGCTGTGGAGGACTTTATGCGTCCGGATCGTGTGGTTGTGGGTGTCGATAGCGAAAGAGCGAAAGAACTGCTTACCTACCTCTACAAACCGATGTTGCTAAATAATTTCCGTGTACTCTTCATGGATATTTCCTCAGCAGAAATGACCAAGTATGCGGCCAATGCCATGCTGGCTACCCGTATCAGCTTCATGAATGATATTGCCAACCTGTGTGAGAGAGTAGGTGCGGATGTCAATATGGTGCGTATGGGGATCGGTAGCGACTCTCGTATTGGTAGTAAATTCCTCTATCCCGGCTGTGGCTACGGAGGTTCTTGTTTCCCGAAAGATGTCAAGGCTCTCATCGAGACAGCCAGAAAGAATGGCTACAGGATGCAGGTGTTGGAGGCGGTAGAGGCTGTAAACAAGGAGCAAAAGAGTGTCCTCTTCGATAAGTTCTTGGCTTATTTTGATGGAGATATTACTGGGCGCAAGGTTGCCGTATGGGGATTGAGCTTCAAGCCCGGAACGGACGACATGAGAGAAGCAACCTCATTAGTCCTGATAGAGGCCCTTTTGGCTGCCGGGTGCATTGTGTCTGTATATGACCCGATTGCAATGGATGAAGCAAGACGCAGATTGGGCGACAAAGTCCGCTATGCTATGGACAAATATGATGCGCTTATAGGAGCCGATGCGCTTTTTCATGTCACTGAATGGAAGGAGTTCCGAATGCCTTCGTGGGAGGTTGTGCGCCGGAGTATGCATACGCCCTTAGTGATTGATGGGCGAAATGTGTACGATATCCCTCGCATATACGATATTATTTACAGAGGGATTGGAGTCAAGTAGGACAGAGACGATGAAGAGGAGGGCTGTTGCACTATTATAATATGTATGCTGTTCCATTCTTTTTTTTCTCCAGAGGGGGTTGCTCCTTTTCAGAGTTTCTCTTTTTGTGAGTTCGAATACTTGAATTTCTGAGATATGAACAGCATGATTTTGCGATACTAAAACTTATTGTACCTTTGTACCCGATATTAAGAATATTACTTATCTCATTTAATTAGAAACAACATGAAGAAAATTGTAGCGGTTGCAGCTATAGCTGCAGCTATGACTCTCGCTTCTTGTGGCGGTAAGACCAATACTACTACATCTGAAGACTCTGCTCGCATTGCAGACTCTATTGCTCAAGTTGAAGCTCAGAAGCAGGCTGAAGAAAATATGATGGTTGCAGCTGACTCTGCTGCTGAAGCAATGGAAGGTGCTGCTGAGCAAGTAAAGGAAGTAGCTCAGGAAGCTTCTAAGGAAGTTGCAGACGCTGCTAAAAAGCTCTAAACTTAGCAAACTTCTAAGCATACCGGACCTCCGAAAGAAGTCTGGCGGAGGGGGTGGGCCTAATGTCTGTCCCCCACTTTTTTTGTCGCTTGTATCAGGGGACAAAACTGAAGAAAGCTGATAATCCAGGCAGATAATAGCTCTCAAAGAGCTTCTCTCAGACGGAACCCGGTAGGGAGGTCTCAGTCTATTCGGATTATCTATATTCGGAGGAAGGGTAAGAAAAATCGGAGACTACCCACTGCAAAGTGGGCAGTCTCTGTTTTGCATTATCCGGTTGCAAAAGAAGTTTATCGAAATATAAGAAAACAAGTGTATCAGGGTTGAGGTTTGCATTTTGCGAATCCTTGGTCCGGAAACAAAGAAAAAACAATGGCATACACCTATATGACACAAGACGGCTACGACAAGTTGGTGGCCGAAATCAACGAACTGGAGAGTGTGCAACGTCCGGAGATCTCTCGACAGATAGCCGAAGCAAGAGACAAGGGGGACTTGTCTGAAAATGCCGAATATGATGCGGCCAAGGAAGCACAAGGTATATTAGAAAGCAAAATAAGCCAGCTCAAAGGTCTGTTGGCTAACGCCCGTATTATAGACGAAAGTCTCGTAGGGACGGATACTGTGCAGATACTCAATCGGGTCACGATCAAGAATCTCAAGAATGGGGCTACTATGACTTATACGCTGGTGTCTGACTCGGAAGCCAATATCAAAGAGGGAAAGATGTCTGTAAACACCCCCATCGCTCGAGGTCTTATGGGAAAGAAAGTGGGAGATAAGGCTGAAATCACTGTACCAGGAGGTATACAGACCTTTGAAATTGTGGAGATCGCAATCTAAACAAATCTCTTTCCTTATATTTGTTTTCATTAGAAGTCCAATGGATCTAAAGAAATACAATGGCAACAATCTTCAGTAAGATCATCAATGGTGAGATTCCATCGCATAAAATAGCCGAAACCGACGATTATTACGCTTTTTTGGATATCAATCCTTTGGCTATGGGGCACACTTTGGTTGTCCCCAAGCGAGAAGTGGATTATATATTCGATCTTGATGATGAGTATTTGGCTGCAATGACAGTTTTTGCCAAACGTGTAGCAAAGGCTGTCAAGGAGGCAATTCCTTGCAAAAAGATCGGAGTAGCTGTGATTGGACTGGAAGTACCGCATGCACATATTCATTTGGTACCGATGCAGCAAGAGTCCGATATCCATTTCGGAAAAGAAAAGCTCAATCCTACGCAGGAAGAGCTGGCTAAAGTAGCCGAATTGATTCGTCAAGCCTATCGGTAAGACCAGTGTCTCGCTTCTTCTCTTCGGTACGTTGCTGTGAACAGCTATGGGTATCGTTGCTGTTTTTGGCGGTGACGTGGGGTCTTTCAGCCTGTGCCAGTAAAGCATCTCCCGAAGGAGGACCTTTTGATCAGGATCCTCCCAAGCTCCTTCTGGCTACACCACTACCTAACAGTGTACAGGTAGAGGGTAAGCGAATTAGGCTACAGTTCGACGAAATAGTGCAGGTGAAAAGTCCCCTCACCAAGGTGACACTTTCGCCCCCTCAAGCCGAACCGCCAAAAATCAAAGTATCGGGACGAAATGTTACTATTGAACTTCAGGAAGATCTCCTCCCTAATACAACCTATGCGATCGACTTCTCCGATGCCGTTGCCGATATACACGAGAATACTCCGATAGAGGGATTTGTGTACTCATTCTCTACCGGAGATCACTTGGATAACGGTCGGTTGAGTGGAGTAGTCGTGGATGCTCGCACATTAGAGCCTATGGAGGGCTTGAAGGTTGGGGTGCATGTCGATCGTGGGGACTCGGCCATTATTACCAAGCCCTTCTACCGAGTGTCAACGACTCGTAGTGATGGCCATTTCTCTCTACTTCATTTGCCGGATTCTTGCTATCGTATTTATGCCCTTCAGGATATAGACCGAAACTATATGCTTTCTCCCAATGGAGAGGGTTTAGCCTTTGATAAGCAAATTCACTGCGCAGTTCAGGATTTGCCCAGAGAGGAGGTGGTTGACAGCGTGTTGTCGGATACTATCCATAAGGAAATGTCCGATTCCTTGCCTGCTAATCCTGCCTCTCTTGTATCGAAGGAGAGGCAAGTTTCACAAGCTGAGGTTGTGGCTACTGCCGCACTCGATTCTGTTTCCCTGATAAGCTCTACTCAGGGGCAGTCTCTTTCTTCCGAATCATTGCAGGATAGTATTCTTTTGAATGGAGCAGACACAGCTCTTCTGGCTGTACCTGGCAATCTTTCACAAGGAAGTTTACCGCCCTCTTCTTCTCGGGAGATCATATTGCGATTTTTTCGCCCTGTGCAAGATGCTCAGAAGCTACTCAAGTCCGAACGTCCGGATTCGGCGGTTTTTGTACTGAATTTTGCTATCCCGGTTGATCAAATGCCGGAGATTAAATTCCCGGACTCTCTTTCTGTTTCGTCACTTGTGTTGCCGGTCAGTCGGAGGGTTACAGTGGATTCTTTGCCCGACAGTTTATTCAGGGAGCTAAGTCGCCCCACTGTGGAGAGTCGCCCCAGTAGGCCCTATCCATTCTTGGCTGCTATTAGGGAGAATGCTACGACTCTGCGGTACGAGATCCTTTCTCCTGATTTGTCCGCTCGAGATAGCATTCCGCTTGAAGTCTCTTATTCAAGTCTAGATTCCCTTCGTCAGCCTATCGTGCTTACCGATACGTTATTTTTACACAAACAAAAATCGAAAAAAACTCCTATAGCTCAGGACGATAAGAAAGTCAAAGAGGCTACCCCTATTGCCACAAATGAGAAAGAAAGCAAAGCCAAAGAGAAAGAAGATCGGCCTTCTGTAGTACAACAGCCGGCAGACAGTACAGGTCAGATACAAGACAAACGCCCTCGTTTTGAGTTGCAAGTCTTCGGTAGCAAGGGTATTTATTCCAAAACACCGCTGGACACGGTTTCTATTACTTCGCCCCATCCTATTGTAGAGCAGCTTGACAGTCTTATTTGTGTGGAGGTCAAATCAGACAGTATTTGGAGGCCTTTCTTGAACTATCAGATAGAAACATTGCCCGCAAATGAATGTGTATATCGTTTGTCTTCTGATTGGCAGTGGGGGAGTCTGTATCGCTTCTCTATTGATGAGGCTGTATTGCAGGATTACTATGGACAGGTGAATAAAGCCTTCAGCTTTACTCTGGAGCTGGCGAAAGAGCAGGAATACGGCAGTGTAGAGTTGGAGATCTCTCCGGTAGCCGATAATTGCGTGGTAGAGCTCCTCGACAATACTGAGAATGTATTAGCAATGACCAACACCGTCAATGGCAAGGCTGTGTTTCCTTATATCAATGCCGGAGAGTATTACGCGCGCCTCTTTATCGATGCTAATGCGAATGGGCGTTGGGATACCGGCCAATATCCGGATCGATTGCCGGAAGAGGTCTATTACCTTCCCAAGAAACTGCTTGTCAAAGCTCAATGGATCACAAATGAGATTTGGCAGATAAACGAATTACCTCTGGATGAACAAAAGCCGGAGGAGCTTCGCAAGACTAAACCACAGGAAGAAAAGAAAGATCTTAACGAGGAGTATTGGAAACGTATGGAGAAGCGGAATTTCAAGCGTCCTGACGACAAGTCGATTCGTGGATTTTGATAAGTGATTTCTCCGATCACAGCACTTTCTGCTTTTCCCTGTCTATCGGAGGCCCCCCCCCCCTCCATTTTTTTTGCTACCGATTATTATGGACTATCAGTTGAGGAAACTTCGTACTAAATAGTTTGTTCTTCTAATTCCCTTATCTCGCCTGTCATATGTATGAGAAAGCCTGTTGATATACCTACATATGTCTTGTGAAATGGGTTTTAGTAGCTATTTATAGCTTCTTTTTAGGCCTTTTGTTTGCTTTTGTGATTTTGTTTCCTACCTTTGTGTCGATGGGGTTATAGTACGATACTATACAAATAAACCTGATCGTATTAACGAAAAACAATGAGATATGAAAAGAACAATTACTTCTCTTTTTTTAGCTGTGGCCTCCTTGGGGGTGGCCTCTGCCCAGGTACCAGAATCTGCTTCGTTACGAGCAAATGAAGGAAAGGAGATGTTTCTCTCGGGAATTTATAGCTCAGATCAACTCAAGGATTTCTCTTATCGTTTTGTCTATGACAAAGAAAACCGATTCGTTGCCAGAGATCTATTCAAGTACGAAGACCTTAGAATGCATACTGATTCGCTCTATTACGATGATCATGGCAACATTGTACGTTTAGACATCTACAAGGTATTGGTAGAGAAGCCGACCGAAGATCCTGCAACGTGGTACCAAGAACCGACTGTAGTGGATACTCGTTTCGTGTATACCTACAATGAGAAGAACCAGATGACTCATCGCACAGTCTATATGCTCGATCTTACCAAACCTTTCAACGTAATGGACTTCTTCTATAGAGAAGATGGATTGCTTGATCGCTGGGAAGAAACAACTACGGCTAACCAAATGATAAGGTATGAATACAATGATAAAAAGCTCCTAATCAAGGAAACGCTTTATGGATTGTCCGGAAGTGGAGCAGA
The DNA here is from genome assembly GCF_900476255.1 of Porphyromonas crevioricanis. Lineage (NCBI taxonomy): Bacteria > Pseudomonadati > Bacteroidota > Bacteroidia > Bacteroidales > Porphyromonadaceae > Porphyromonas > Porphyromonas crevioricanis. Next base: position 218,647 of record NZ_LS483447.1, on the reverse strand, counting down.
TAGAGTAGAGACAGCTAGAGCCTCAATTGACTATACTTATGATGCAAATGACAACTTGCTTAAGGCTGAGTATAGGTCTGTTATGGACAATTGGGCTACTGTCTTTAAAGAAGATATATATAAATACGAAGATGATAATTTGATCTCATTTGTGGGGGTCAATCAAGGAGGGAGACGAGTTTTTGATAGAGTCTTCGAGTATGACAAGAGTATAGATGGAACAAAGGTTTTCTATCCGCAGCTACCTTTTACCGAGATATCTCGTGTTGTGTTGCGTGGGCTAAAAAATTGTCGAACCAAGGAGACTTACTATTCTCTCTCAGGAGGATCGGCTGAGAAGGAATTAGACTATACCTATACTTACTCATTCCCTGCTTCTACCAAAGAGGTAAGTCGCGAAGTTAAAGTAAAGGTGTATCCCAATCCTGCAACAGATCTAATTGGGATTGAAGCTTCTGATATACAAAAGATTAAACTTTTTACTCTGAACGGAGAGCAAGTACGTAGCTTGGCTGTGGATGCCGATGTAGTTCGGATGGGAGTATCTTCCCTCCCCAGAGGTGTTTATCTCTTGCAGGTACAGACAGGAGTTGCGACTACTGTGCAAAAGGTGGTACTTCGCTAAACAAAAACACTCTTATGCTTATTAAATAGAGATGGAGGGAGAGGGTGTGTCGTAGTTCAGTTTACGGCATGCCCTCTTTGGGGTTTGTCGAAGAAGTCTAGGACAGCAGAGCTACAAAGCTGTTGATAAAATATGCATAACTTGGCCTGGTAGGTCGGATATACAAGCCGGTTTACTTGCTCAGATAGACCTCCATCCATTATTTGACTAAATCAGTATTACAAAGATGAACACTAATTCTTTTACTAGTACTAGTCGAATTAGACTTTTAGGGGCCGTACTACTTATGAGCCTCTTTGCTTTTGCTTCTATGAAAGCAGAAGCTTCTATGAAGCCTTCTCAACTTGGCTCAAAAGTAGAGCTCCGGGATGGCAATACGCAAACTCCGGCCATTTCATTTCGCACTACTACTCGTGTCGGATATCCCATCACGCTGATGTTTGAAGCAGAGGGCGAGGTGAAAGCTGATGGATTGAAGGAAGCGATAGTAGCCGATGGTAAGGAACAGATTTACACGTTGCTAAGTCCGGAAGTAAAGATCTATGGCAATATCCGGTCTTTCTCTTGTGTCGAGGACAAGGTTGTATCCCTTGATGTGAGCAACTGCCCTTCTCTTGAGGTGCTCTACTGCTCGGATAACCGAATTGAAAAGCTGGATCTGAAGAACAATAAGAAACTGACCAATCTGGGCTGTGGATACAATTCCTTGAATGTCCTCAATCTGAGTAATAATGTAGACTTGAAGGAGCTGAAGTGTCAGGGGAACTACATTGCCAACTTGGATGTGACTAAAAATAAGGAGTTGAGAGTACTCGACTGTAGTAGCAACTACTATCTGTATATGCTCGACCTGAAGAATAACCCTGAACTTACCAGTCTGAACATCAAAGACAATAAGTTCAATGCTATAGATCTGAAGGCAAATACAAAGCTTTTGGAGTTCAATTGTGAGAGCAACCTCCTGAAGGAGATAGACCTCAAGGCCAATGTCGCTCTAAAATCTTTTTCGTGTGCTCGCAATGAAGATCTTAAGAAAATAGATGTCAAGGCAAATAAGGATCTGGAGATTCTCGATTGTTTCAATACCAGGATAAGTTCTCTTGATCTTTCGGAGAATAAGAATTTGCGTTATCTCTCCTGCTCAGCTACATCTATCGAAACTATTGATCTGAAACAAAATACCGAACTGACAGACTTGAGTTGCTCCATCAAGAACCTCAAGAATCTAGATTTGTCGAAGAACACTCTGCTGAAAAGACTCAATTGCAAGAATGGACAATTGGAGTCTCTCCTCCTGTCTCAAAACCCTAAATTGGAGCATCTGGAGTGCACTAATAACAGGCTTGCAAGCTTGGATGTGTCTATGCTCAAAGAGCTTACTTATCTCGATTTTAGTGGTAATAATTTGAGTGAAATAGATTTGACTCAGAATGCAAAGCTCGATACTCTTAAGTGCAGTGAGAATCAGCTGACGAAGCTCAGTCTGGCTGAAAATCCGGATGTGCGATTACTTATTTGCTACAGCAATAAGATTAAAGGGAATGAAATGACTTCCCTTATCGAATCTCTCCCCATAGCCAAAGTGGGTGAATGGAATCGCATAGAGGTCATTGATACAAAAGATGAGAAAGAAGAGAACTACTGTTCCATGAGTGATGTGGCAAAAGCAACTACTTCCGGATGGAAAGTATTTGATTATGAACGTTTTGCAAATGGGGGAAAAGGAATTCCTTTCCGTGGTAATGATGCTCCGGCGATAGGTGAGGGCATGATCAAGATCACAACTGCAAAAGAAGTTGGGCAGAAGATTAATCTCACTATACAAGGAATAGGCACTATTGCGATAGAGGGTGTTAAAGAGGAAGCTCAATACGACAAGTGGGAGCATGAATATACGCTGGAGAAACAAGAGATCACGATCAAAGGGATTGTTACTCGACTTGTTTGCGACGACAATGCCATAAAGATGATAGACCTGTCCGAGGCTCCCGATATAGAAGAGTTGTCTTGCTCAAAAAATCGAATCTCCAAATTGGATTTGTCAAACAATAGAAATCTGGTCAGTCTGAAATTCACAAATAATGCTGCCACTGATCTGATTTTGGCCTACAACGAAGCTCTTGAGTACATAGATTGTAGTGACAATAACCTTGTTTCTCTCAATTTGACCCAAGCAGCAAAGCTCAAAGTCCTCAAAGCCAAGAATAATTTGTTGGCGGGCTTGAATGTGAGCTTCTGTCCCGATTTGGAAGTGTTGGATTGCTCCAGCTATGATAGCCATACTATGAGTCCTCTGGATTTGAGCCATAATCCCAACCTGCGTTGGCTCGACTGCAGTGAGACCGGGCTTACCGAACTAAATGTGTCGAAAAACTCTTTGCTCGAATATTTGGCTTGTCATACGAATAAGCTTGATGAGCTGGACTTGTCCAATAAACCGGTTCTGGATTCATTGATTTGCTATTTCAATAACCTGTCTCAGTTGGATGTATCTACTTGCGGTAAGTTATATTTCATGGATTGCTCCGGGAATAAGCTGACGAACCTTGATGTGTTGCAAAATATCTGTTTGGGCGAGCTGCGTTGCTCTAATAAGGGACTCAATAGCCTCAATTTGAGTGGTAACCCTGGTCTCATCGTTTTGAGCTGCAAAAATTCTCCTCTCAAGACTTTGGATTTGAGCAAGACTCCATGGATTCGTTCCTTGGATTGTACGAATACCGGGATCGATAAACTCGATGTCAAGCACCTGAAAGACCTCTCCGAGCTTGTCTGCAAACGCAATTCGATCTCCGAACTGGACTTGAGTGGAAACCTCAAATTAGATACACTTGATTGCTACAGCAATAAACTCTCTGCTTTGGATTTGTCTGCCAACAAAGCTGTCAAATATATTCGCTGCTATGAGAATCAGATTGAGGGAAGTCAAATGAGCAAGTTGATTGCCTCTCTTCCTAATCGGGCGAGTGCAGATAATGCCCGTATCATGCTCATTGATACGGAAAGCCAAGAGGAGAAGAACGTTTGCTATATCGAGGACGTAACCGCTGCAAAGAAGAAAGCTTGGCGAGTACTCGACTACAAGAACTTCGCAAATAATGGAGAAGGTGTAGACTATGAAGGTTCGGAAAAAGCCGTGTGTGTGCACCCTTCCGTCCAAGTTCGTCTCTTCCCCAATCCTGCAAAAGATTTCTTGTGGATAGAGGCTTCTGCCGAAGAGAATGTATATCTCTACAGTCTATCAGGCCAGCTCTTATTCTCTGCTGTGACCGACAGTGATGGTAGAGTTCAGTTGAACCTGACCTCTCTTTCTGCCGGACTTTATGTAATAAAAGTTGGAAAGACAGCTGTACAAGTAGTTGTGGAGTAATTCCGACAGAATAACCAGCTGAATAAAAAAGGTGTGCGGATCGAGAGATCGCACACCTTTTTTTGTTTCTACCAGATCAGTCTTCGGATCCGGATTTGAATCTTGCAGCAACCTTAAATAATGTAACAACTTTTATTGGAGATAAGCCTTGAAAGTGACATTTTGAATGTGGCAATACATGAGAACATTTAATTGCTACATTTGCTGGACGCTCTTGGCTGATCTCCTGATCGTGTCTTGTGTATTGGAAAGGGTTTAGAGAAGAGAGCAGCGAGGGCATAGTGTTTTTCTGCGGTGGCGGGAAGTAATAGATATACAATGGTATGAAAAAAAGAAAATGGTTGGTCGTAGGAACGACGACTGCATTATGGGCTATGCTTTGCCTGTCTATGGAGGCACAAACAGCCTTCACGTTGGATAGTTGCTATAGATTGGCACGAGATCGCAACAGAGAGATTGCTATCGCCAAGCACGAGATAGAGGCAGCCAAATACAAAGAGAAAGAGGTGAGTGTGAACTTTTTCCCTCAGGTGTCTCTCTATGGCGCTGCTGTGAGCTTTGGTGATGATTTACAACCCATCAACTATGATAAGTTGCTGGGGCCATTATCCCCCTTTGTCCCTCCTTTTATCAAAAACAAAACGAAAATCGGTATGTCAGATCTTCGTTTTGGGGCAGTTTCGGCTGTTCAACCCCTATTTATGGGAGGCAAGATCGTGGCCGGACGTCGTATGGCCAATGAGGCTACCAAGCTCAAGCAATCTACGCTAGAGATGAAAGAGCGTGATGTCTACGATGCTGTGGATGAGGCTTATTGGCAGGTGGTGGGATTGAGCAGTAAATTAAGACTTGGTAAGGCTTACCTCAAACTTATCAAAGATGCTTCTGCCGATGTGCATATTTTGGTGGAGCAGGGAATAGCGACCAAGGCAGATGCCCTGTCGGTGAGAGTGAAGCAGAGTGAAGCAGAGGTAATGCTGACTCGTATAGAAAATGGTTTGCAACTGAGCCGCATGCTTTTGGCTCAACGCTGTGGATTAGATCCGGAAAATCCTATCTATACAACGGATGAGCAAAATGGAGCTTTGGCCGATGGCTTAGAATTATATCGTTCTGCGGAGGATACAGACATTGCCTCTGTGGTAGAGAACAGGGTTGAGGTACGCAGTTTGAAAACGGCTGAGAAGATCTTTTCTCTTGAGCGCAGAATGGTATTGGCCGATATGTTGCCACATATCGCCTTGGTCGGTGGTTATTCCGTTTCTTCTCCCAATTATTGGTCTAATCCTGACAGAGTTTTTGGTGGTACTTATCATATCGGATTGGCTTTGACTATGCCATTGACGGGGCTTGTCAGTGGTACATTCAAGTATGGTAATGCAAATGAACGCTTGCTTATCCGCAAGTTGGAGACGGATGATGCTCGCACCAAAATTAATCTGCAAATCAACCAAACACGGCTGAACCTAACCCAAGCTCACAAGCAACTCAAGAAGGCCCAAGACAATGCCGACAATTCTAAAGAGAACTTGCGCATGGCTACTATCGGCTACAAAGAGGGGGTAATACCAGTCATCAATCTTACTCAGGCGCAAACAGCTTGGATACAAGCCGAAGATGCTCTCATCGAGGCACAGATAGGGGTACGTGTGGCATATACTAAATATCAGAGAGCGATCGGTGTGATGCCCATGGAAAATTGACTATTCCCACTTATCAGTAATAATTTTCAGCCTAAACATAAGCATATAAACAAGGTAATATGGAAACACAAAACGGACAAGTAGCAGGCGACAAGCAGAAGTTCAATATCAATAATATGCTACTTGCTTTTATTATAGTGATCGTTGTCATAGTCGTAATAGCTCTGGTGGGGATTCTCTTCCTCAAACCCAAGGCTGCTCCCATTGTAGGGCAGGTAGAGGTAGAAGAGGTGCGTGTATCTGGTAAGGTTCCCGGCCGCATTGTGACCTACTATGTGGAGGAAGGGCAACAGGTGAAAGCCGGAGATACACTTGTGCGTATTCATACGCCGGAAGTGGAGGCCAAATTGGCTCAGGCCAAAGCAGCTCAGCAGGCAGCAGAGGCGCAAAGACAAAAGGCAATGGTGGGAGCCAGAGAGGAGACCAAAAGGGCTGCTTTCGAGATGTGGCAGAAAGCCAAAGCTGGATTAGAGATCGCTCAGAAGAGTTATGAAAGAGTGAAAAAACTCTATGAACAGGACGTGATACCGGCACAGAAATACGATGAAGTAAGTGCTCAACTGCAGGCTATGCAGGCTACAGAGCGGGCAGCTAAAAGTCAATATGATATGGCTGTGAACGGTGCCCAACGAGAGGATAAGATGGCTGCCGCAGCTCTTGTAGACAGAGCCGGCGGAGCAATCCAGGAGGTTGATTCTTACCTGAAAGAAGGAGCCTTGCTCGCTCCTCTGGATGGGGTTGTAAGTGAGATTTTTCCACACAGAGGAGAGTTGGTAGGTAGTGGAGCCCCGATTATGAATATATACGATCCCGGAAAGAAGAAAGTCGTGTTCTCCATCCGTGAAGATTTGCTTGGAGACAAACGTATTGGTGTGGAAATCAAAGGCCATGTGCCTGCTTTGCAGGGCAAGGAGCTGTCTCTACGTATCGTAAAAGTAAAAGATATGGGTACCTACGCTGCATGGAAAGCGGCCAAGCCTTCTGAGCAAATAGACTTGCGTACTTTCGAGCTCACTGCTGTGCCTACGGATGAGGGCATTGCTAAAGACTTGCTACCGGGTATGTCTGTTGTTCTTCACTGAGATTCTACGGGCTATGCTCAAGCGTTTGCGTATCATATGGGAGGTGCAGCGTAGGGAATTCCGGCGCATGGGAGCCACGTCGGTCTATTTCTTCTGTATGCTGTTGGTACCTGTTTTGTCGATGCTTTTTTTTCTGCACCTGATGTCTGCGGGTTTACCAAAGGGCTTGCCCGTAGCTGTGGTTGATCAAGACAATTCGGTTGCATCCCGTAGTCTTATTGTCAATCTCAGTTCTCAGCAACAGACCGATGTGCAGATGCGTACCTATTCGTTTGAAGAGGCACGTATGGCCATGCAACATGGGAAAATCTATGGTATCTACCTAATCCCCAAGAATTTTAGTCGAGACGTGATCAACGGCCGTCGGCCACAAGTCTCATACTATTTCAATGCGAGCTATTTGATGGCGGGGAGTCTCACTTTCAAGGATATGAAGATGATGAGTGAGCTGGTCAATGGGAAAGTCATCCTGACATTGGCGGAAGCTCATGGAATACCGACAGAAGTGGCAATAGCCAAGATTCAGCCCATAAAAGTGGAGGCTCATATTTTGGGGAATGAGTGGTTGAATTATTCCATTTACCTCAATAATGCTATTCTGCCTGGCATTCTCCAGTTGATGATTTTCCTGATTACAGCCTATTCCATAGGGGTCGAGATCAAGTATCGCAGTTCACACGAGTGGTTGCGTATCTCCAGAGGTTCTATTTCTCTGGGTTTGTTCGGTAAGCTATCGGTGCATTTCGTTGTCTATTTTGCTGTTGGGCTATTGTTGCTTTCTGTTTTGTATGGCTATGTTGGCTTCCCTTTGCAAGGAGGTTGGTGGCCTATGATTGTGGCGATGACAGTCTTTATTATCGCTTCCCAAGCTATGGGTATTTTCTTTATTTCCATCTTACCTACACTCCGCTTGGGGCTGAGCTTCTCTACCTTGGTTGGGATGCTTAGCTTCTCTATTGCAGGATTTTCTTTTCCTCTCTCGGCGATGCCTCCGGCTATACAGTCTTTGGCTTATCTCTTCCCGTTGCGTCATTACTTTTTGATTTATGTCGATCAGGCTCTGAATGGGATTCCTCTCTATTATACACTCCCGTCATACATCGCCCTGTTGGCTTTTGCTTTTTTGCCGATGTTGGTCATGAAACGGCTTAAGCGAGCACTGATCGAATTCAAATATATTCCCTGAAAACTATTGTCATGCGCAGGAAACTATTCGATTTCCGGGAGGGACTCTCCGATATATACTATATCTGGCGGACTGAGTTCCTTTCCATCTTCAAGGATAGAGGAGTGATTATTCTCTTCTTCTTGGTCCCATTGCTCTATCCGTTGTTATATGCCTATCTCTACAATGAAGAGGTGGTATATGAGTCGAAAATGGTGATCGTAGACCAAGACAACAGCGACTTGTCCAGGGCTTATATCCGTATGATCGATGCCTCTGCCGGAGTGCAAGTGGTGGGTGTGACTACGAATGTCAATGAAGCCCGCCAATCCTTGTGGAACAAGGAAGCCTATGCCATAGCTCGTATTCCCAAGGGGTTTCGGAAAGATATTTATCAAGGAAAACAAACTCGGGTCACTTTTTTTAGCGACTTGTCCAGTGTCTTGTATTACAAGAATTTTATGCTCACGCTCAATCAGGCTGCTTTGGATTTGGGGCGTGCATATCGATTAAACCATGACATAGACAAGACCGGTCAGCCCGCTCTGATTCAGGTACAGCCCGTCGTGAATGAGGATGTCTCTTTTTTTAATCCGGCTGGAGGTTATGCCTCTTTCTTGCTCCCTGTTATCCTGATCCTGATTATCCAGCAAACGATGGTTATGGGAGTATCTATGTTGGCAGCCACGAAGAGGGAGCGAAGTCTTCACCGTGAGCTTATCCCCCTGATAAGCGACCGACATTATCGTGGTCCGATGCGTATTGTATTTGGCAAGAGTGTGGCCTATATAATGGTTTATGCTGTTGTTTGTGTTTGGGTCTTGCTGGCCGTGCCTGCGATATTCGATTTACCTCGTATGGCTCATCTCGGGGAGTTGGCTCTTTTTATCTTACCTTTCCTGCTGGCTTGTGTTTTCTTTTCTCTCTTCGTCTCTTGCTTTATTTTCAACCGAGAGGATTCTATGCTTTTAATCGCCTTTACTTCTGTTATTTTTGTATTCCTTTCGGGAGTCACATGGCCGGAGACAGCGATGCCCGAGATTTGGCGTTGGGTATCCTTCCTCATTCCTTCCACTCCCGGAGCCAGAGGTATGGTTGCTCTTAATACAATGGGAGGAGGATTGGAGGTCGTCTCTAATTATCATACGATATTGTGGATGCAAGCTGGAGGGTATCTTCTATTCTCTTCCTTGGGCTATGCCTATCTTTTGCGCAAACAGGAGAAAAAACTCAAGGATTTGGATAGAGAGATATAGACAAAGAATTAGGGACAAAGCTTGTTTGGAGGATTGTTATTCAAACCTCAGAGGCTTTGCTCAGGGTTTTGCGGTGTGCAAAAAGCCGATGAGGGGAATACCCTCATCGGCTCTTTTTGTTTTGATCGGGATTGATCAAGAGTGTACGGTAAATTAGCCAGAGATTAAAGTTTTCATGGGCAACATCATAAACAGCAGAGATCCTTAGGCCAATGTTTTTTTAGTACATACTCATAATTCAACCTGCCCCATAGCCTTATCCATTGCGGTAGCGTATCTCTATGATTAGACGGTATGGAGTTGTTGATTTCCATGTCTCTGATTCTACTTCTCAAGGAGAGGTATGAAATGCTTTCATGCAAATGATTTTTATCTGTTGTTTTTTATTGTGTTGTTTGTGTAAATAGATGAGAGGCCTTTTTGTCTTGAAAAGAGACCTCAATTGCCTTGATTTTTCTCTCATTTTTGATTTCCATGGGTTCTACTTTTTAGCGACACAGGAGGAAGCGAAAATTCTCTCCTGAGAGAATTTTTGCTAACACAGGAGAGAATAAAATTTTTCACAGGAGAGAATTTTGACCCTCTCAGAATGCCGATGAATAGGGCATTTTGGAAAGTGAGTTCAGAGGGTTTGAAAGGGAGAATGTTGAGCCGGATATTTGTGGGATTTTTCCTCGATTTTTCTCGTTTTGAGTGAAGAGGGGATTTTACAAAACATGTGTGTTTAGAGTTCGTGTTGCAGCCTCTATTTGATGAAACCCAAGCGATGCTTCCCGAAGGATTGATTTACCCCTCGGTTGACTTATTCGTTGGGTCTATGTATTGTGCTCTGAAGGGGAGGACTACTACCGCACGCTGTCATGTTAGGATCGTGGCTCCTCTTTCTTGGGTAGGATGCCATCCAATTGCAGGTCATTGGCAAGACGGGTGAGCATACTTTTTCTCTCTGTTTGGTCTAATGCTCTTCGCAGGTCGAACAGCTGTCCGCGAATGTTTTTCAGCAGGGTGATCGCTTTTATTCGTCCCTCCAATTCGTCTCCCTGCTGAGAAAGGGCTCTTTTGGCTCCTTCTATTGTAAGTCCTTGTTCTCGGATCAGAATACGCAGCGTCATGAGACGGTCTATGTCTTCTTGGCGATACAGGCGTGTACCTCTGCGAGAGGTTCTCGGTCGAAGTTCGGGGAGCTGACTTTCCCAGTGGCGTATGGTGCTCACCGGCTCATTGAGCTGATGAGCCACTTCTCCTATGCTGTAGTAAAACTTGCGTTGACTCATATTCATCCTCCATCCTTCTTCCCTTTTGTTTTTGCCTAATGTGCAAAAACTCGGCCGTGATTGCTTCTCACTCGATCACCGTCCCCAATAGGGTTGCACTACTGGCACTGTTGATACGCACTTGTACATATTGGCCCACACGATGCCCGGCTTTGTCGAAGATGACCACCTTGTTTTGCTGCGTGCGACCGAAGAGTTGTTCCCGGCTACGTTTGCTAAATCCTTCGATAAGGACCTCGAATGTTTTTCCGATGTCTCTCCGGTTACTTTCTTCGCTTAGTTTGTTTTGCAGGTCTATCATTTCGCTCAGGCGACGACCTTTCACCTCTTCCGGCACATCGTCCGGCAGGTGTTTGGCTGCGAAGGTCCCGGGACGTTCGCTGTACTTGAACATAAATGCTGAGTCGTAGCCTACTTCTCTCATCAAAGAGAGTGTTTCTTGGAAGTCCTCTTCTGTTTCGGAATGAAATCCACAGAATAGATCCGTACTAATGGCACAATCCGGCATGATGCGTCTGATGGCGGCCACGCGGTCGAGGTACCACTCTCTCGTGTAGCAACGTTTCATGGCCGTTAATATCTTGTTGCTCCCACTCTGTGCTGGTAGGTGGATGTGTCTGCATATATTGGGATAAGCTGCCATGACCTCAATCACATCATCGCCCATATCTCTCGGATGGGGTGAGGTGAAGCGGATACGCATCTGAGGGGCTTCTTCGGCAACCAGCTTGAGTAGTCCGGCAAAGTAGATCTCTTCTCCTTGTGGGTTTCGATAGGAGTAGGAATTGACATTTTGCCCCAGTAGGGTAACTTCTCGGAAGTTTTTCTCCCTCAAGTCTCGCACTTCGGCGAGGATACTGTCTACTTCGCGACTACGCTCTCGTCCTCTGGTATAGGGCACGATGCAATAGGAGCAAAAATTGTTGCATCCACGCATGATAGATACGAAGCCGGAGATGTGTACACCACCTATCTTCAGGGGGATCACATCCTTGTATGTCTCCTGCTTAGATAGCTCCACATTGATAGCTTTTTCTCCTTTTTCGACTGCTGCAATAAGGTTGGGTAAGTCCAGATAACTGTCCGGCCCGGCCACCAAATCGACTCCGTGCTTTTCGATGAGCTCTTGTTGTACGCGTTCGGCCATACATCCCAGCACTCCGATGGCAATGGCTTTGTGCAGCTTTCGGCGCAGAGCTTGCAGTTGTTCGATGCGGTGAATGACTCGCTGTTCGGCGTTATCTCGTACCGAGCAGGTATTGATAAGTATGGCATCGGCTTCTTCCGGGTGCTCTACCTGAGCATAGCCGGCCATCTGCATGATAGAAGCAACAACTTCGCTGTCGGCCACATTCATTTGACAGCCGTAAGTCTCGATGTATAGGTATTTGGTGGAGTCTATTCGGGTGGTATCGCTCATCGCTGGTATTTATTGATCGCCAAAGGGCAGGAAGAAACACTTTAATTGTGTATTTTTGGGTACTCAAAAGTAGTACAAACTAATGGATATTCCGGTTCAATAGAGCTGTATGGCGGTCTCTCTCTCCTTGTTGGCTGTCTGCCGGTTTGTCGGATCGGAATGGCTTGTATGTCAGTTACTCACACCAAATAAATTGCATTACATATGGCATTAAGATTTATCACGGCCGAGGAGGCCGCCAGCTTTGTGCAGCACAACGACAATGTCGGTTTCGGGGGGTTTACTCCTGCCGGATGTCCCAAGGTCGTTCCTCATGCTATAGCCGAGCGAGCTCGCAGAGAGCATGAGGCCGGTAGAGAGTTTAAGATCGGAGTATTCACCGGAGCCAGTACCGGTGATCGTTTGGATGGTGAATTGGCACGTGCCGAGGCTGTGAAGTTCCGCACACCCTATCAGTCCAATAAGGATTTGCGCAATCAGATTAACGCTCGTGAGGTAAGCTATTTCGATATTCATCTTTCTCATCTGGCGCAGGAATTGCGTTACGGCTTCTATGGCCCGATCGATGTAGCTATTGTGGAAGCTGCCGACGTCACGGAAGATGGGCGTATCGTACCCACCACGGGGGTAGGCCTCTTGCCTACTGTTTGCCGATTGGCAGAGCGCATTATTGTAGAGCTCAACGATAAGCATCCGAAAGAGATCTGCGGTATCCACGACATAGCAGAGCCGTTGGATCCTCCACATCGCAAGGATATGCCTGTTTATAAGCCCAGCGACAGAGTGGGGAAACCTTATGTGCAGGTGGATCCAGCCAAGATTGTAGGGGTTGTACGAACGAGCGAGCCGAATGACGATAGTGGCTTTACGCCCTTGGATGATGTGACTTTGGCTATTGGTAACAATGTGGCCAAATTCCTTGTGCAAGAGATGAAATCCGGACGTATACCAGCTGACTTTCTCCCCCTGCAGAGTGGAGTGGGGAATGTGGCCAATGCAGTCCTCGGTGCTTTAGGTGACAACGAGGAGATCCCTGCATTTGAGGTTTATACAGAAGTGATTCAGGATGCGGTGATTGGTCTGATGAAGAAAGGCCGGGTGAAGTTCGCCAGTGGCTGCTCTCTCTCAGTTAGCCGGGAGGTGATCCGTGATATATACAGTCAGTTGGATTTCTTTAAGGATAAGATCCTGCTCCGCCCCAATGAATATTCCAATAACCCGGAGATTGTGCGTAGGCTGGGTGTTATCACAATCAACACTGCTCTCGAAGCCGACATTTTTGGTAATGTCAATTCTACCCATGTGACCGGAACCAAGATGATGAATGGTTTGGGAGGCTCCGGAGACTTTACTCGCAATGGGTATATCTCTATTTTTACCACTCCTTCCACGGCTAAGGGAGGGAAAATCTCGGCCTTTGTACCAATGGTTTCGCATGCAGACCATAATGAGCATTCGGTAAAGGTGATTATTAGCGAATATGGTATTGCAGATCTTCGAGGAAAGTCTCCTATAGAGCGAGCTCGTACGATAATAGACAACTGTGTACATCCCGATTATCGTCCGCTGCTCAATGAATATCTCGATAGAGGGATTGCCGGGCATACTCCGCAGGATCTTACAGCCTGCTTTGCTTTCCACCGGGCATTGATCGAGAAGGGCGATATGCGCTTGACTGACTGGAAGGAATATCCTCAGAAATAAACCGCAAGAGTAGTCGAAAAGAGTTGGGCCGATCCTACCAAAAAGAGATGGGCCCAACTCTTCTGTAAGTAGCTAAAGGAAGAATTAGGAGATGAAGAAAGAGAATTCTTTGTTCGATTATTGGTTGGGCTGCTGGATGCAGTATGCCAACTTTAGGGGGAGAGCCGGACGGAAGGAGTTTTGGAGTTTTATGCTGTTTCAGTTTCTGATCTTCTTTGTTTTGGATTTTGTGCGCATCGTGAATGGCACGGGCTTTGCTCTCTTTTCGGTCTTGTTTGGATCTATTCTTGGAGGAAGCATCCCCTCCGGTATGAATCTTGTTGTCGAGGTTCTCTTTGCTCTGTTCTCCCTTCTGTTTTTTCTGTTTTCTCTCTTGCCTACAATGGCAGTGTTGGCACGACGGCTACACGATACAGGCAGGAGTGGCTGGTGGGGGCCTTTGTTCTTCTTGTCGATTGTCTCCAATGTCACGTTCTTTGCCATATTAATCAATTCTTGGGGACGGAAAGGAGGTATACCTTTTTTCTTGCTTAGCTTCGTTAATCTGTTGCTGGCCGCCCTTTTGTTTGCATGGACTATTAGCAGAGGAGATTTGGCCGAAAATAAATATGGGCCAAGTACCAGAAGATCGATCTTCTCTCTTGATGAGGAGACAGAGGAAGACAAATCAGACGTTTAGGTTCCCCTTACTTATTCCTGAATCGCTGGGTGCAAGGGAGAAGTGTCGAAAAAGGAGAGTTTTTTGATTTATCCTCTTCTCGAGGAGGGCTCTTTGTCTTAGCTGATTGACCAGTGCAAGCCAAAGCTTTACCGGCTTTGTTTAGCTCTTATTGTGTAGAAATGGAAGAAAATACTACAACTAAATTCGGTTTCCTAAATCTGGCGGTTTTTGTACTTTCCGTCTATGTTCTTGGTGTGCTGATTATTGATACAACTTTTGAACTGCCACAAGAGACATCCCGGCTTTTGAATTACATTGATGTCGCCATTTGTATTTTCTTTTTCTTTGATTTCTGTGTAAGGCTCTGTCAGGCAGATGATAAATGGAAGTTCATGCGTTGGGGTTGGATTGATTTGGTTTCGGGTATTCCGATGATAGACTTTTTGAGATTTGGGAGAATATTCAGATTGATCCGGCTATTCTGAATTTTAAGAGCATTCCGTACCACAAAGGATTTTGTGACATACGTTTTCAAAAGCAAGGCTCAGGGCACATTTGCTTCGGCTGCGATTTTAGCGATTTTGCTAATGATATTTTCTTCAATAGCTATTCTTCAGGTCGAAAATGCACCGAACAGCAATATACAAACAGCGGAGGATGCTATTTGGTGGTCTTATGTCACCATCACGACAGTCGGTTATGGGGATAAATTCCCTGTAACGACAGAGGGAAGACTTATTGCGATGTTTTTGATGACCGCAGAGGTAGGTCTTTTCGGGACTTTTACCGCCTACATCGCTTCGATATTTGTGTCGGATAAAAAAGAGGAAACGGAGACATAAAAAAAGAAGAGAGTATCCGTGTGTGGGTAATGACTGGCCAAAGAGCTATTTCAGTATTTGTAGTGCAGTCTTTTATGATGCTAATTTTCTGATGTTCGCCACGGAGAGAGGACTGTGTATTATCTTGATATAATGTTACTTTTGCAGGGTGGTGGCGGCCTTTTACTTCCTCTCTTTCCGTAAAACAAAAGTCGTGCAGGCTGTCACTCCTAAAGCAAAGCGATGGACAAGAATACCGAACTCGACAAACGCTACCTGCGAATGGCAGCTATTTGGGCGGAGAACTCCTATTGCGAAAGGCGCAAGGTGGGAGCACTCATAGTGAAAGACAAGCGTATTATTTCCGATGGTTACAATGGTACCCCTTCCGGCTTTGAAAATATTTGCGAAGACGAGAGTGGAGCCACCAAACCCTATGTGCTTCATGCCGAAGCTAATGCCATAACGAAAGTGGCTGGATCGACCAATGACAGTCGCGGGGCTACTATATACATCACGGACTCACCCTGTATAGAGTGTGCAAAACTGATTATTCAGTGTGGAATCAGGCGGGTGGTATATGCCAAGGAATACCGTCTTTCCGATGGTATAGAGCTGCTGCAAAGAGCCGGGATACAAGTCGATTTTCTGCCAATGCCTTAATGTGGAGGAAACACTAAACGGATATGGAGAATATAGATAAAAAGGAGCTTTCCTCCGATGAACAGGCAAATTCTGCAGAGGTAGAGCCAAAGGAAAGAGAAAAGGCAGACTGCAAGCAACCGGCAATGTCTGTAAAGTCTCATCATCTTGGTACGGCGGCCTATATCGTTATTGGATTGTTGGTCGCTCTTTTGGCTATTTATTCAGGTTATTATTTGGGCAAGCATTCCGGTGCGGCGGGCAAATATGCCAAGCTGAATGCTGTGTTGGAGTTGGTGGAGCAGCTTTATGTGGATGAAGTCTCGACCGATTCGATACAGGAAAAAGTAATCCCTCTTGTATTAGAGCAGTTGGATCCGCACAGCTCTTATCTCAGTGCTCAGTTGCAGCAGCAAGAAACCGAGCGATTGGAAGGTTCTTTCAGTGGTATAGGGGTACAATTCAATACAATTACGGATACAGTAGTCGTTGTGCAGGTGATTGCCGGGGGGCCGTCTGCTCGTGCCGGAGTGAAAGCCGGAGACCGCATTTTAGGTGTGTCTGGCTATGATCTGACCAAGCCTCCTTTGGATAGCGACAGTATTCGCAATCACCTCAAAGGTCTGGAAGGGAGTGTTGCTGATTTGTCCATTTTGCGCAATGGCAAGCCGATGCACCTGAAGGTAACACGTGGGCATGTACCGATCAACTCAATAGAATCGCAATACGAGATTGCTCAGGGTATCCTGTATGCCAAATTAAATGGTTGGGGGCGTACCACGCACAAGGAGTTCTTGGCAGCTGTTTCTCCCATGCTTACCAAGGGGCGACTCAAAGGTATAGTGCTGGATTTGCGTGGAAACGGTGGCGGTTATATGGAAGCTGCCGTAAGGATGAGCAATGAGTTTTTGCAGAGAGGGCAGAGTATTCTCTATGTAGAAGGAAAGGCTTATCCCAAAGAGACAGTCTTGGCCGATGGTACGGGATTGCTGAAGCGAGTCCCTTTAATTGTTATGGTCGATGAATTCTCTGCCAGCTCGAGTGAGATTTTTGCTGGAGCAATGCAGGATCAGGATAGAGCTGTGATTGTCGGCCGACGTACCTTTGGTAAAGGCTTTGTGCAGCAGCCGTATGATTTTCCGGACGGATCTGAGGTGCGACTTACTATAGCCCGATATTTTACGCCTTCCGGACGTTGCATACAGAAGCCCTACGAACCGGGAAATTTGTACGACTATAGCATGGAGGTGCAAAATCGCTATGCGCAAGATGAGTGGGACAAAGAAATCGATCCTCCGCAAGACCCCAGATTGTTGTATCGTACACAAGGAGGGCGCGTGGTCTACGGTGGCGGAGGAATCTCTCCGGATGTCTTCATCCCGAGAGATACGACAGGTTTTACGAGCTATTATTTCCGACTGGTGAATCAGGGAGTACTGCACAAGTTTTCTTTTATCTATGCCGATCGTTACCGGGCTAAGCTCTCTCAATACAAGACTGCTGAGGAGTTGGTCGGTTACCTCAATACACAGGGACTACTCTATCAGGTGGGCAATTTCGCACATCGTGAGGGAATAGCCCTCCGCCCGAATGCCTTGCATAGCTCTGCCGATTTGATTCTTAACCAGACTTATGCTTTGATAGCTGAGCATATCCTTAGCAGAAAAGCCATGTGGATGATATTCAACGAACGAGACAATGGCATACTTCGCTGTGTGGAGATGATAGAGAAGGAGCAGGCTTTTCCTCTCAGTCTTAATGGACGAGAAGATCGAAAGGAAGAGGTAGAGAAAACCCCTTCTAAGGAATAGGAAAGGAAGTAACGAAGGAAATAGAAATGACCAAGCAGGAGATAAGAAAAGAGTTGCGTCGCAGAGCCAAGGAGGAGTTGAATGCAGAGCATGTGCAATGGGCTTCTCAAGTGGTGGTCGATTTGATAGAGACCTTACCGGAGTTTTCCGAAGAGAGGCGTGTGGGGCTTTATCACGCGCTGCCGGACGAGCCGAATCTTGCATCCCTTTTGGATCGGTATAGCAGCCGCATGGCTCTTTACTTACCCAGGGTGGAGGGCGATGATATTGCCTATTACAGGTATCGTGGGCCGGAAGATTTGCGGATAGGAGCTTTTGGAATAGAAGAGCCCAAGGCAGATCCCTCGGAAGCCTTGCCTCCGGAGAAATTGGACTTGATACTTGTGCCAGCTACGGCTTTTGATGACAATGGCTTCCGCTTGGGGCGTGGTAAGGGCTTTTATGATCGTTTCCTGCCCAAAGCTCCCAATGCTTGTCGTGTGGGGGTGACTTATGCCCTGATGGATACTCCCCAATTACCCACAGATCCGTGGGATACGGCCATGGATGTTGTCGTGAGCCCTCACGGGGTACGTCGCTGCAAGTGAGGTCAGCGTATATTGCGTCCTACAAAGACCAGTAGAATCAGGAGATTGAGTATGAGCAAACCTCCACCCATCCATATGACTTGCAGTTTGGGCTCCTCCAATACCAGTGTGCAGATACTTGCTGCAATTATAATGGCCAGGATTAGTCCTAATACAATGTAGGAGAAGATTGATTTAGCCTTAGAGTGTTGCTTGTCTTTCATGTGTGCAAAGCTATGGTTTATTTCTCTATCCGTGCTTATTTCAAGAAGACCCGTCGTCACTTCTATCTCCTTTTATTTCTCGTCTTTTTTCACTCGACATGGATGTTGGCTTCGGAGACTGACAGCTCTTGCATCTATCGTCCTAAGCTCATAGCTCCACGTGTGTATCGGCTTATGCCACAGGCGAAATCTACGGCTTATGGGGCTTATCGCTGCATAGACAGTTTGGACGCAAGGTTCGCCGAAAAATTCGGGATCTCGAGTGAGATTGAGGATGAGCGTGGCAGTACTCGTCAGAAGTTTCTCGATGCGGGGATGGCTGCTCTCTTTGGATACAATTTCCAGCTTGACTCTTGTTGGATGTTAGGAGTGGACGGGCTGGGGTTTGCTTTTCCAGAAGTCAATAGCACTGACGGCATATGGTGTGGTTATGAACTGATTGCTGCTTACAAACCTCGTGCAGGCTATGCTCTGCATGTCAGAGGAAATGCCTACTATACCACCGGGCGAAAAAAAGTGGTTTGGCATAGCTATTTGGGCTTGCATTATGCCCCGGAGAGAGATGGAATGCTTTTCTTGGGGTTGGGGCAGAGCAGTGGAGGATACAATCTCCTGAATGGTCATCAGTCTTATTTGCTCGATTATATAGAGCCTGCACTTGGTAATGAGCCGACACGGACTTATGAGAGAGACTGGCTACTGTTGAGAAACGAAATAGAGTTGAATCATTGGTTGGGGATAGACTTTACCTCCACTTTTGAACACCGCAGGCCGATTGTCGATTCTGCCTGGTACGGTTCTCATCGTGCTTTTTGTACGGAGTTAAGATTGCGTTTTCATCCTTTAGCCAATGTCCAAATCTCGCCAGCCGGACGGGCTGCTTATATTTCTCCCCTCGGGTATAGGATCCCCGAATTGTCTGTTGCCTATCGGCGAGCTTGGCCCTTGGGAGGAGACCTTCCTTCTTCCGATTACAGCCGATTGGAAGTGATGCTTCGCGGTACCTATGATATAGACTCTCGGCAGTATATGCATTATGCGTTAGGAGCGGGAGCTTATATAGGCAAGATGTGGCGGAGTGAGCAGGATTTGAAATACGTTTCTACAGCCAATACCGTTGGTTTTTCCCAAATGTCTTATCGTTTTCAGACAATAACCCCTGCCCGCAATTTGGGAGAGAGATGGCTGTCGATTTATCTGAATTATGAGACTTCTATCTTTCCCTTAGCAAAGGCAATGGGGAGGAAGGGGTTCCCACTGGATGAAGCTATCCATTTCAAAGCTATTGTTTCTCGATACGAGGAGCCTCCTCTGTTGCAAGAAGAGCATTTGCGTTATTTGGGTAAGAGAGAGACATCCGTTTGGACGGAATATGGCTATAGTCTCGGGATCGGAGATTTGATGCGTGTCGGTTTCTTCTTGGGGTTTGATAGGCACAGATATTCCTCTCTTGCATTTCGAGTGTCTGTTCCTCTTTTGCAGCTTTATCGTTTTTGGGGAGAGCGAGACTGACAGGTCGGAAATTACTTTTTCCTTTTTCTTTTTTGATAGAAACTTCTTGGAGGGAGATAGCTCCGGTGCCTTGAGCTGTCTATTCCTTTTCCCTATTGACTAACAATGGGCTGTGACAAAACTTTTGTTTGTCACAGCCCATTCTAATGTGTTGCTTATAAGTCGTTTATTGCGGAGGGACAGGAAGCAAGACTTTACTACCATATACTGTCATAAAACACCAAATAACCGTTTGTTTCACATATTCGATAGCATGAAGTTGCACCATCTTTCATATCACAGTTGAAAAATCGTGTACAAATCCATGTGGATTGATTTTTATAAATATTTCGTGTACGCTCAAAGAGAGTCGAACTTTGACATAGATTTCTCTTTCAACTCGTCTACTATCTTTGCATAGGGCTTCATCGCCTCGTAATTCGAGTGTCCCGTCCATCTCATAATCACTTCAACGGGAATGCCTAATTGAAGAGCTGTTACAACAAAGGTGCGCCGTCCGACGTGTGTAGTCAATAGATACCACTTGGGATATACCTCTTCATGACGCTGGTTGCCCTTGAAGTAAACTATTCGTGTAGGTTCGTCAAGCCCGACAACCTGCCCCAATGTTTTGAGGTGGGCGTTCATCTTCTCATTCGAGATAACGGGCAATACCTTATCATCAGTGAAATTACAATCTCTATACTTATCGCCTGAGAATGCTTGTTTAGTTCAATCCTGAGCCCATCAACAGTCTTCTTTGTTACCACATGAACAACTCCTTTCTTTACATCAGAACGTTTTAGCTTAGCAACATCGGAATACCTAAGCCCCGTGAAGCATTGAAATAAGAATACATCCCGTACACGTTCAAGGGCTTCCTGCATTCGCTGAAACTCAAAATCTTGAAGAAGTTTCAGTTCCTCTCGTGAGAGGTAGATGATTTCTTTTGAATCAACAGAAATACCCTTCAGCTTTGGCTTGAATGTATTGTGCAAATTACCGTTGTAATACCCTTTTTGAGCCGCCCATCTTAAGAACCACCGCAAGAATGAAAGCTGTTTCGATATGGTTGTGTTTCGAAAGTCTTTTTTTTGTTGCAGTAGTTAATGAGATTTTGCAGTTTTTCCTCTGTCAGAGAGGGGAAAGATATGTTTGGGGCAAACGATTTGAGGCGATGTCGTAATGTTCGGAACTTTTGAAATGTTGATGGGGTCCACTGGTTTTGTTCACCAACTTGCCTTGTGAACATATCGAACACATGCTAGAAATCAAGTTTGCCACTTTCGTCGATCAACATCTAACTAACGAATTTCTAATTTTCCACGACCAAGTAACAGCCATTGCGGAGAAATCCCGAAATCCTCACATATGTATGCAAGTGCATCAATATCGATTTCTTTATAATGCATTTCGTCGATAGGTTTGCCGAAATCACCCTTGATACGATAGTACTTTACAAGGTTCAAGTTGTGAGCCTCACAAAAAGACTTCAAGCCAGTTGTTCTCCCCAGTGCCTTGGCCATTGCGATCGCATCAAAGAAGCGTTTTTGTATTTCGATCACTTGCGGGTTGATGGATTTCTTCATCGCTTCTCTTTGAATGTTACATCTATTATCTCGTTGAGGTTCTCTTGTCTATTTAACCGACATACAAAGCATCACTCTGTATATTCCGAATATGTCCGCCATTGACACATCAAATGGGGCATATCGTTCATCCGGGTTGATTGACACACATTTCACGTGGCCCTCCTTCTGAGATGGTACAAGTATTTTTATGACTGTGCCATTGCAGGTATCTAACACGTATACCTTTCCCCACTCGAGAAAGGCTTTCTCATTGATCTTCTTTATGAGAATCTGAGCTCCGGAGGGGTATTCAGGAGCCATACTATCACCTGAAACAGTGACTGCAAAATCAGCTCCCTTTATTGGCGAAATCACACGCTCACAATTACGATCCTTGACAGACACAACAAAGTCATTAAGGCTGCCGGCTTGTGCTGATATTGCGAGCAATGGGACAAAGCAAATATCACTTGCGACTTCTGTCGTGTTTGAAGAGGCATCATCTCCATCGTCTTTGAGTAGCATTTCGCCTTCACCGGTTAGGAGCCAATCGCCAGAAACATCATTGAAGGTACTAATTAAAGATGCAACAAACTGTTCGGTCAAGTTGCGCTTATTATTACGCAATTCTGATATATAACTCTTATCCACATCCAATTTTATGGATAAATCTGTTGCATTGTATATTCTCCCATCGTTTTTTAACCTATCAAAAAGATATCTAAATCTCTGGTTTTTAGATGTTTCTACAACTTAACCTAGTGCATTGGTCCTAATTGTTCCCATGTCGCATACAATAAAACGTTGCACATACAGCTGATTGTTGTCTCTTTGCGCCGTGATACTTACCTAAGTATCGCAAAGGTAACAAATGCATATAGCAAACGAAGAATACATGGGAAAGACAAAATTCAGGTCGTACTACGACAAACTGCCAGACAAGAAAGTAGAGCTTCCCAAAAACCTCTTTCTCCAGAGGATTTTATCTGAATACGGAAAATGGTTGCAATGCAAGATGTTCTCGGAGAAGATAGATACACTAACGTCGAACTGACGTTATACAGATGTATTCGAACCAACTATCTAACAAAGGATTATGGGAATACAAGCGAATTTTGATATGAGTGCTATACGTGCTTACGCCTACAGCAAACATGATGAGCTTATGGAGGCCTTAATGGAAGCAATGAAAACGGCTTGTATTAAAATGGTCAAGCGAGCAAAACAGACTAATACGTATAAGGATCAAACCCACAAGTTACGTTCATCTATCGGATGTGTATTATACCACAATGGATTGGAAGTCTTCAATTATTTTGAGGACACTGGAGGTGAAATGGGGATAGACGGGGTTAATCAGGGGTTGGCTTTTGCTCGTAAAAAAGCAGGGGAAGAAGCTGGTCATGCTATGGTTGCTGTTGTTGTCGCAGGAGCTGAATATGCACGCTATGTTGAACATAAAGGGTTCGATGTGCTAACGGGTAGTTCATACGAGTTTGAGGCCGATATGGGAAATGAAATACGAGAAGTAATGGGCGCATTCAAAAAGCACGTAGAAAATGGTTTGAGATGAAAGGTGAAGAAGACAGCAAAGAACGCAAGCGTCAAAAGGAGCAGGATAAGTTGTTGCGGTTGTTGCAACAACTTATCTATCAAAACTACTTGATCTCATTCAAGCTTAAAGCTGTGAAAAATGCTATTGAGCAAGGCAGCGATGGCTTCTTCTTTGCTCACAACCATACGGCGAACAAGCAGATAGAGAAGATGCTCTCTACAATGGCGAGGCAAATGAATGTGTTGCTACTTAACGGTATTAAGCGAGAATGGAAATGTGGTGAAGAGAACTTTTGGGATAGGGTGAAACTTTCATTGTCAAAAACGGCACAGCAAAGGAAGTTGAACGACCATATTCGAGAACAAGCCACGAAAAGCGCACGAGATAAAACAGCGGAAGCCTTTTACAATGAGAAAAGGCACGGGTTTACTATTTCGGAGCGTGTTTGGAACTTATCACGGAATGCAAAAAAGGAAATTGAAATTGTCTTGCAAAACGGCATTAAAGAGGGTAAGAGTGCCGCCGAAATATCCAAGCCACTAAAAGGATATTTGAATGAACCTGAGCGTCTTTTTCGCCGTGTGAAAAATAAGGAAACGGGCGAATTAGAACTAAGTAAGGCGGCTCAAAAATACCATCCCGGGCAGGGTGTCTATCGCAGTGCCTACAAAAATGCTATGCGATTGGCACGAACGGAGATAAAGGCAGCTTATCACGAAGCACAATGGAATGCGGCACAAAACAACTCCTTGATTGTTGGGTGGCAAATCGTTTTGTCAAACAATCACACAACTTTGATAAAGGGAAAACCTGTACCATTCAAGGATATTTGCGATGAACTTGTTGGAGAATATCCTAAGTCATTCAAGTTTAAGGGCTGGCATCCTCAATGCAGATGTCAAATGTTGCCTATACTAGCAAAGCAGGAGGAACGAAATGACCTTTACCGAAAGATATTTGACGGGAAACGAGGAGAATGGAAACCCGATGAGGTAAAGTGTGTCCCTCAGGCGTTCAATGAATGGGTACAGGTTAATCAAGAGCGAGCCAAAGGATGGGCAAATATGCCACACTTCATCCGTGACAATCAAAAGTTTGTGCAGAGTAAGTTTGATGTAGATATCTACACAGACCAGGAAAAGAAATTCACACACGCACGCAAAACGAAAGAGGCAATGCAGCGTGTATTGGCAGAATTTTCGGCATTGTATCCAGATGTTCCTAACACAGAACTTGCCGCAATTCATCATTACACACGAAATGGCGGAAATTATCGACAATTAAACAAGCAGATGGAGAAAGGAATGCTTACAGTCTTCAACCGAGCGGCACAAACCTTGATAGCACAGGGGCTTGAGAAAGTCCCAATTTATCAAGGATCGGTGTATCGTGGTATGATTATCAAGCATAAGGAGTTTGAACGGGTGTTTGGTGGTGGCGTTGGAGTATTGTGAAACAAAATCGCTTTGTATCTTCAAGCAAGGATATGAATGTGGCTAAAAGATTTGCAGGATTTAGGGCACTGGGCAAGAAAGGGGTGCAACTTATGATAACGATTGTGAGCAAAAATGGGCGTGATATTTCCCAAATATCGGAATTTAATGGTAGCTTCGCTTCTGAAAATCAACAAGAAGTGTTATTTACCAGTAACACGGCATTTCGCATAGATAACTTAGAGGATAAGGGCGATGTGGTATGGCTAAATATGAGTGAATTATGAGCAATGCAGAAATAAAGGATGTGCGATTGGCTCGCTATGAGGCTACGGGGTTTTACTACATCGATGATGATAGCGAGGATGAGGCGAGCGATGCCCTTGCGGAGCGATATTTGGAGTATTTTTTCTTTTTTGATGATGGGGGGGAGTTTGTGTGGTATTTGCCCGAGGCAGAGCTTGATAATTTTGTGTTTGACCACAGCAACCACAGCCTGATGCGACGATACAAAGAGGTGAGTGAGGGGGAATTTCGGCATCGTAGTGCCGAGAGTCAAGCCGAATTTTACCGCCCTTGGCTTTGCCGAGAATACGGCATCGAGAATGTTCATTATCCAAAGTAGAGACAGAGAAGTAGCTTTGCAGCTGAAAATCAACAAGAAGTGTTATTTACTAACAACACCACTTTCCGAATTGACGAGGTAATAGATGGAACTGGAATAATACGAGTGCATATGACAGAGTTATAATAGATTATTTTCGAAGCGGAACACAGAAAAAATGCAACTATGAGCTACAAGATTACCAGAGGGGAGAAAATAAGGTTTGATCAAGATGCAGGAATGTGGATGTATGGCATTGACTACCTGTTTAGTGATGGCTCTGTCGGGTCGTGCTTGTATTATGTTTCTCCAAAAGACGATAATAGTTTTAATGCTGAAACCAGCACCAAAGTACATAAGAAACTCGCAGAAAGCGAAAAAGAACACCACGAGTTTAGGCAGAAATGGGAAGAAGCAAAACAACGATGGAATGCCCTAACCCCCGAACAGCAAGAGGAAGAGCGAAAAAAGACGGAGGCTTATGATGAACGCATACTTGCTGAATCGGGAAGACGACGAGGAGAATGAAAAGGGCAGGTCTATCACAATGTAGGCCCGCCCTTTTTGAATCGTTGCACACAATATTTTAATTATCTCATTAGCCCCTTTGATGCCCCCTTTTGAATTGCTTCATTATGTTTCCCCTCAAAAATCAAATTCCCAATATTGCAATATTTAGGCATTACAGAAGAAACCAATACATTTTCAACTTCAAATTTCTTTGGTTCGTCTTTCTCTTTGTGTTCGAATAATTTCTTTAGCCAGCTCATAGAATATCGTGCAAATTTCGGGTAGGGGATTATTTCTCGCTATTATCTTCATCTTTGACAATCCTTGTCAAGTCTTTGTCAAAGTAGAATATGCGGTGTGTGATTATTTTGTTACCGCTTGCGTTCTTTGCCCTGAAAGAGTGTGTTATTTGCCAACCTATAAATTCAGGTGTAAAAAGAGAATCTAATTCTTCACATCTCCTAATATGAAACATTGCACTATCCAACAGTAACATTGCTTCTGTTGCATATCGTGCTTGTTCTTGATATAACCCAAATTTACTATATAGCTTAGCGTCTTCTCCCTTTTCAAATCCCTTTTCTTTTAGTTTCTCAGCCAATGAAAGAGAAGTTTGGTATTCTTCGAGGTCTTTAACTTGCGAAAAGGTAGAATCGAGCGTGCCGAATTGAACACTTTCATAGCTACTAAAATCGTGAAGCGACACCTCTAATCGTTTCTTGACAAGAAGCTCGGCTTGCTTTTGTGGGTTCTTCTTGCATCCCGAGAATGCTGTAAGCAGCCCTACAAGGGCGATCATTGTAATTAGTAATTTCTTCATTGCTGTTTGTTTTTTGGTTTGTCTAACTTCTTCATTTTCCGATAGCCTGATTTGAGTTCTTTCTTTATATCGGGCAATGTTCTTTCTTGCGGTAGCCTTTCGGGGGCATTCACCATTACACTATCCCCATTCTGAAAGGAGATAGGACTACCGTTGAATTGGAAGATTTGTACTTCGGTAGCTTGTAACATAGCTGTAAACAAATAAAAGGTGTAGACCTTTCCCGTTGTTACAGGTTACCGAGGTCCTTTGCACGCCATTAAGCAATGCGACGGGGCATGGATACCAATATCTATTCCTTTGCCGACGCGACTATATAAAATAGCCCTCAACCTACGTTTGAGAGCCTATAAGTCGCTCTCGATTACTTTGAACACCGCAAAGGTGGTGCAATGTTTTTGGATTGTGCAAATGGGGTTATTTTTCTGTCTGTTCCTGTTCTTCTTGAGAGCCAAATTCAAGGATCTTCTTAAGCGCATAGCCTTTATTAAGGATTTCTTTTATGTCTGACAAGTGAGTTGAGATGTTACACAGAATATGGAGGGAAGTGCCACTCAAAAAAGCAACAGCACCACCTATAAGTATTGCTGGATTACTTCCTTCGATTGCGGCGATAATACTAATTAACGCCGCAATAATTGAGAGCCATGCAACCACACGCAAAGTGCTCTCCCAAGCTGTGCTTTTATTTGCTTCGATTTCTTGTTCTTTCCGTTGAAGCTCTTTTAGTTTTTCTACTTGTTTCATATTCTTTGTTTTTTGGGGAGTGAAAAGCCCATAACTTTCTACTTTTGATTTGTACGAGTACAAATGCCCATGGATTATGCAAGTGCAGTATACTTCATGAAATTACTCCCTCGTGTATGTGCGTTTTCCTCCACTTATAGTTCCCATATCAGTTGAAAGAACACTTCCAGAGACCTTACCACTGATAGTTTTTTCTCCAATCGTCCAAGAGACAGAATTTCCCTTGAAAGAGTACGTTCCTTCTTCTACATCAACACCAGAGAACATTCTTGTTTTTCTCACCCTTATTTCTTGGCATTTGCTATCGGTAAGAAACTCAATGGATGTGGTACAGGTCCCTCCATAAATCATTTCTGCAATATCATCAGGAGCTGTCCATTTTGTTCCCTTGAACAGGTTTGTAGGTTCATCCTTTGAACATCCCGAGAACGCTACCAGCCCGACAAGGGCGATCATTGTAATTAGTAATTTCTTCATTGCTGTTTAGAGTTTTGAATTTGCTTTATATCTTGATCTAACTGCTTAATATCATTAAAGTGTTCTATTTCGCGTTGTCTGATTTTATAAGCTTCGTATTCCTTTGTTGCTTTGGAGACGGCTAATTTATGAGAGATTTTTCCAGCATGTTCAAGTATATTTTTCTCATTCATAGTTAAAATAAGGCGAAGTTTTTGTACCCAATCTCGCATATACATAGGCTTTTCAGCAATAGCCTGCATTTCTGCATAAGCAAGAAATTGCTCCACAATAAGTTTAAGCTGGCGCATCTCCTCTTCATTCAGGTAGTTCTTGCCCGTTAAGGCATCGTTTTTTTGTTACTCTACCTTGTTTTTCTGTTGATGTAAGCCCCATCATAGGGACTTGGGCATTGGAGCGATAGTAAATAAGTTCTGCAGCTGTTTGCTCACTTATTGCCCAAAGAAGCTTATTTTACACCTCCTTGTAAAAAGAAATGGTCATTTCATCTCTCGGATCATAGTCTATGCTTGTAGCGTAGATATCCTTGATTTGCTGATAGAATATTCGTTCTGATAGGCGTATCTCCCTAATCCTGTCAAGTAATTCTTTGAAGTAGTTGTAACTTGAACCGCTCTTTAGCCTCTCATCATCCAAAGTAAATCCCTTGATAATATACTCTCGTAGGCGTTGTGTCGCCCAAATGCGGAACTGTGTGCCTTGTAGGCTTTTTACTCGATAGCCCACAGAGATGATGACATCAAGATTGTAGTGGTCTACTTGATATACTTTGCCATCAGAGGCAGTTGTTGCAAAATTTGCAACAACTGATGAGGGGTATAACTCTTCCTCTTCGAATATGTTCTTGATGTGTCGAGAAATCGTAGACTTGTCACGACAAAATAGTGTCGCCATTTGGTCTGTTGATAGCCATACTGTATCATTCTCAAAACGAACATCAACCTTTACTTTACCATCTTGAGACTGGTAAATAAGGATGCTCCCAGTATTGTGATCGTTATCCATACTTCTGTTTGAATTGAGTTATTATATCCTGCATCTCTGTTGGTAGATAACCCCACGCCTTGTCTTGTATATGTTGAGGAATACGGTAATAGGCTTCTGCAATGCTACCTGTAATTGTGGCTGACATAATAGCATTCTTCTGCGTTGCAAAGTTACTTATTAAATGAATGATACCCCTGATGAGCTGTACATCACTCATCAGGGGAGCTTTTTTTAGATGGCTTTCATATTAATGTTGATTAGGTTTTCTGCAACAGATATCTTCACAAACTCTTGAATTGCATCCTCCATATCACAATAGGCATTCAGCATCTTGTTATTGATCAATCTCTCTGCTTCTGCCTCTCCATAGATGCCCTCAATAACGCTACTGACTTCTCCATAGACTCGCTGTATCATCCGGATGCAAGCAATAAGGCGTGCCGTGTTATCGCTGATAGGCAAGCTCTTGATTTCTTCTACCATTGATTTCATTGCGCACCCCCTTTCTTTGACATTAGTTGATGTAGGAACCGACGCCCACGCTCTGTCCACACTGTGCAAATGTTCGTCCCTTGCGAGCCGTCTTGGCGTGTGTAGGAGAATGTGCGTGTCTTCGTGTAGTTTTGACCGCAATACTTTGCAGCTAACAACCATTGACCGCTTTGGCGTATCATTATACCATAACTTTTCAGCAGCTTGTGCAGCTTCAGCCGTACGCAAGTCAAGTTCCTTTGCCATCTGAGTACTCGTGTAGGTGTTTACAGAGTTCAATACATTATCTGCATACTCAACCTTCGGGGCTTGAGCTTTGAGTTGCTCACTCTGAATCGAGATCGTTTCTTGAGCGGCTTCGAGTTGTTGTTCCGCTAACTGCAAGCGGTTGTGCAGGATTTCTTGTGAGCGTGCTAAAATGTAGTCATCGCTTTTGAGCATCATTTCACGCTTGTTAAACTCGTTGATGAACATTTCTTTGAACTCACCCGCTTTTTTGCCGTTGTAACCCATTACCAAGAATGAAAAGCCATCCTTGGTGATTTCATACATCTTGTGGTTTTGTCCTGTCTTTTGGTTTTCAAAGGTAGCCTCGCCAAAATTGGCGACCCTAAAACTTTCTGAACAAGAGAGACTTTCAATGTCTCTACATACTTTGCTGTGTTCTTTCCCGAACACCTGCGCAACGATTAGACTTGTCGTTACGTCTCGCCCTTGTGAGCTGTGAATTACTAAATTTTCCATCTGTAACCATTTTAGACGGTTGTAGGCATAGGAAAAAGCGGCTACCATTTTGCGCTGGTTACAGATGGTATCTCCACTCCGAGAGCTTTGATTATCTTACGCAAAAGGCAACCGCCTATATCTTTCAGATGGGCAATAAAAAAGCCCACTTTTGATGTGAGCAACTTAACCGCTTGCTCTGCGAAGTAGGTACAACTACCATCTGTAACCGCTGCAAGGGTAGGTGTTAGATTTGACACGGCAAAATGAAATAAGGATTTTTTCTTCTTTGCATCAAAAAAAGTCTCTAAAGGTTGCTTTATATGGAAACTTTTATTACCTTCGCAGTATGAAAAGGAAGATAAGAACATACGGTGGCTACTTCGAGGCGTTTATGGCAGAGCTTGAAGATAAAGTACGAGAGAAAATTGAGTACGGATTGCTCTTGCTTAAAACTCAAGACCGTGTTTCTACTAAGTTTGTAAAGGCTGTTCGTGACGGCTTATTTGAGCTACGTACAGAGTACAATAGCAATATCTATCGTGTGTTCTTCATTTTCGATGAGGGTCAAATAGTGGTGTTGTTTAATGGCTTTCAGAAGAAGACACAGAAGACGCCAAATAACGAAATAGAAAGGGCATTAAAAATAAAGGAGGCATATTATGCAGACAAATAACCATCAAATTTCAGATTACGACTTGGTATTGGATGCCAAGTATGGTAAAGAGGGAAGCCCCGAGAGGCTTAAACATGAAGAAGAAGCCAAGGCATTCTATGCTGCACAACTACTTCTTCAAGCACGCAAGGAAGCCAAAGTTACACAAAGCGAGCTTGCACGGCGTGTGGGTACTACGAAGTCCTATATCTCTAAAATAGAGAATGGGGTGATAGAACCGGGCGTGGGGTTGTTCTTCCGTTTGGTGAATGCACTCGGCTTGCGTATTGACATCACCAGCCCGATAGGATTTTAATATGGAAGCAAGACAACAAATAAGAGGGAGCAGAAACGCTCCCTCTTCGTTTTTTTATTGCTTCGTGTAAACGAGTTCTCCAAATATCAGTTTGTTTCCATCAATCCTCCCCGATTGTGTTTCCGTCTTATTTGTTTCTCGGTTGATGGCGGTAAAGTGTATGAATGGCGGATTGTACACATATGTTCCGTTGTCGTGGTCTTCCTCGTGATACGTTCCGTTTTGATAGACGTAATCAAAGGTGAAAGTTCTTAAAGCGAATTTGATGGTTTTGATGCCGTCTGTTTCGTTTTTCCACACAGTACCATCTAGTGAGTAATCATTCTCTTTGTCATCCTTTGAACATCCCGAGAACGCTACCAGCCCGACAAGGGCGATCATTGTAATTAGTAATTTCTTCATTGCTGTTTTGTTTTATGAGTTATTTCACTACTAAAAAGTCCTTGTAATATGATAAATGCCAACCCGAGTACGTTAAGTGTTGTTGTTCCTAACACCGTCATTAAAACAGCGTCAGACAACCCTATACAGCACCTGCGATTGAAGATAAGAACAAGCAACACCGAAGCAAGCCAAACGGAGTCAACGATGATAACCCACCACGAAAGCCGACACCTCCAATTCGTATCACTTGCGTATCTCTTATTTTTCAGTTGATGCTCTTGCTCTTTGAGCGACTTAACGTCATTATTGCTTGTTGAAGCCGTAGATGGAGGCAATACCGACTCCGATAAGACAAACACATCGTTATCCCAATCCACCTTTACGACTCCGATTTTACAGAAATAATACTGTTAAAATAACCTTTGATTAAATGATCCGGGATTACATCGCCCCACTTAAAGCCATTTCTATTAGTTGTTTGGTACCAGGGGCTTCCATCACTATGTGACCACTCCGACAATTGCCCTGCATTCCAACATCCGAAATGATTAAACACAAAATCGACAACCTTGTTGAGCTTTGTGTCTTTTAGAATCTTCTTTCGTTCTTCCTTTACAATATCATCTGCTGAGATAAGCGACAACTCTTGCTTAAGGAGTTTATTTCTTGTCGTTGGAAAGACAGGACCATAAGGCCAAGCTTGAGGATGCTCATTAAGTAATCGTTCGCCATAGATCCTCAAGTATGCACCATAGATGATATACAGGAGCTTCTGTACCTTAGTCATATTGATGGAGATTCTCCTATCATTTGCCAAGGCTATGATATAGGTTGCTATATCGGTACTCTTGTAGATGAATGTATCTTTTATTTCAACGCTTGTCTGATGCAACCGTAAAGGGAGGAAATGATATGGATCAAACATTCAATAAAGTGGCCTCCGACATAGATGCGGCTTTTGCAAAAATAGATGCGGCTGTTGGACTGCATAGAAGCCAAATCAAAAAGCTTGAAGAAGAATACAAGCAAATAGGACTTGCGCAAGGTACGTCTATTGATGCTAATAAAGGAGGATATCAAACAGATAGACAACAAGCTATTGCAGGAGAGATGAGGGGGCGCAGACAGCTGATAAAAGAGGCTGAAGATGCTGCGGATGAGCTCAGAAAGCATGAAGTCATCTTAGAGAATGTCAGGAAAAAGACAGAAGAAAGTGCAAAGGCATATCAGACTTTGCAGTCTCGTATTAGGGAATTGAAAGAGGAAATGGCAAGGCTTGTCAGCCAAGGCATTGACCAGCAAAGCGAAGCCTACAAATCTCTTGCTAACGAACTTGGACAATTAAAAAAGTTCAGACGGATATTGCTCAACAAGGGAAAATTCTATCGAGCGATCAAGCAGGTTTTCAAGGGGTTCTACAGGGTCTTTCGGGACTTGCTGGAGGGCTTTCTGCAGCAATAGGGGCTGTGTCATTGTTTGCAGGAGAAAATGAAGACCTGCAAAAGGTTATGACCAAAGTGCAGTCTGTGATAGCTATCACAATAGGATTGGAGCAGGTTTCACAAGCCCTCAATAAGAATGGAGCCTTCATTCTTCACACAGTTAGGAAGGTTAAGGAATTGCTAACTGCAGCTGAACTGAAGTTTGCTACAGCTCTTGGTATATCTAACGTTGCAGCGCAAGCATTGATGGCCACACTGACCCTCGGGCTATCGGTTGCTATAACAGGCGCAATAGTACTCATCGACAGGATTATCACCAAAAACAGAGAAGCCAAAGAGGCTCAAGAGGAGTTTTCAAATGCAGTTGTTGAGGGTGGATATAAACCAATAGCCAAGATTGAGCAGCTGTCTCAATCGTACAGAGCACTTGGTGACGACATGAAAGCTAAAGAGAAGTTCATCAAAGACAACAAAAAAGCCTTCGAAGAGCTTGGCGTATCCATTCGTTCTGTATCGGACGCCGAAAACCTGTTGATCAACAACAAAGAAGCATTCATATCGGCACAAATAGCTAAAGCGAAGGCAGCTGTGTACTTCAAAGAAGCCGAGGAAGAAGTGAAAAATCTAATTAAGCTTGAGAGAGAATTAGAAAAACTAAAACCGACGAAAGAACAATCTATACCAAGAGGTATGCATATGGTGACAGTGACGGTGGCAAACCCGGAGTATGAAAAGAAAAAAAAGGAAGTAGAAAAAGCCAATAGTAAGCTGCGTGAACTGTTCGATCTTTCGGCAAAGGAGGAGAAGAATGCATTTATTAAACTTAAAAATGCGAGTATTGGGGCTATTAACGATTATGATGAAGGTACCGTCCGTGCTATTAATCAGGCAATACAATCAAAAGAAGAAGAACTCAATAATTTAATCCCTCAATCTGATGAGTGGAAGCAAAAACTCAAGGAAATTGAAGACTTGCGAAAGCTAATTGAAAATCCCACCAAAGAGAGTGCACCAAAGGGCAACTTGAAGGACTCTTTTATTGAGAAACTTAAAAAGCGGAAAGAGGAATATGAGCATTTCAATAAGGCTATAAACTCAACCAACGAAGGTGTACGCAAGGAGGCGGTTAGCAAGTTTTCCGATCTCCAAGCTCTAATAAGCGTCCGAGCAGCTATGTAAGTTATTGGGCGGTGGTAGCAAGAGGTCGAAAGGGCGATAAAGGAGATAGCCCGGTGAGTGTGTTTAGGGGGGGATACAAATCTGGCATCACATATTATGGCAATCCAACTCGTCGAGATATTGTGAAGTGTAGCGGAACGTACTACATCGCCAAGGTAGATGCAGGCTCGTTCAGTGGCGTTACTCCGAGCTGCACAAGCAGCAAGTGGGATGATTTCGGAGCGCAATTTTCTTCTGTTGCAACAGGACTTCTACTCGCAGAAAATGCGAGCATCGGGGATTGGTTCTTGAGTGGCGGAAAAGTAGAAAGGAGATACAACTGCAACGTAGCAAGCTTGATTCCGTCTCGTTGTCCGCACATAAAGAGAGTGCGTTCGACGGGATGACAGAAGCAATAAGGAAGAGCCA
This sequence comes from Porphyromonas crevioricanis, assembly GCF_900476255.1. Taxonomy (NCBI): domain Bacteria; kingdom Pseudomonadati; phylum Bacteroidota; class Bacteroidia; order Bacteroidales; family Porphyromonadaceae; genus Porphyromonas; species Porphyromonas crevioricanis. The sequence continues at coordinate 184,529 of NZ_LS483447.1, read as the reverse complement.
AAGACGTGCAAGCGTTACGGAAATAGAGTTCTATCATAGTGACAGTGTGCTCTACGAAGTGTCGATAGATAATACAGCCCTCGACGTATCTCACATAAGGGGGCAGCCCATCAAGTCGATACGGCAAACAACCGTCGAAGAGTTGGTGGAGAACAAGGAAAAAGAATCTGAAAGCTCAACGAATAAGGAGGCGAGAGAAAAGGCTGTCATACGCAAAGAAACGAAGTCCGGGCAGAAGAGGACAGGAACGAAAGGGTTCCCACGCCGAGGATACATTTACGCCACTTTGTTTGCCATAGCTTCCATATACTTATTTCACAAGCCAATCAGGAGCCTAATTAAAAAGCTTCTGAAAAGAAAAAGGAAAATACCTTGACAGGCAGGTATAAGATATAAAACAAATGCCCTGAATGTTGTGTTCGGGGCATTTGATTTGTATGTGCATCCGTGTACATTGTTTGTAACTCCTTGAAAACCAAGGTTTATTGCGGAGGGACAGGGATTCGAACCCTGGGTGCCCGAAGGCACAACGGTTTTCGAGACCGCCCCGATCGACCACTCCGGCATCCCTCCGAATTTGATTGTATTTGCAAATTTAGAGCAAACAGTACAACTCTCAAAATGTTATTTACCCAGCAAGTCCGGGCGTAGTCTTCGAGTTCGTTCTTCTGCTTGTTGTATGCGCCAGTTGGCAATGTTTGCTTCGTGTCCGCTAAGCAGAATATCGGGGACTTTCCAACCCTTGTATTCTGCCGGTCTGGTATAGATAGGAGGAGCGAGTAGATTGTCCTGAAAAGTGTCTGAGAGAGCACTACCAGCATCCCCAAGTACTCCGGGTATAAGACGTACGATTGCATCTGTCATGATTGCAGCCGGCAACTCTCCTCCTGTGAGTACGTAGTCGCCAATGGAAAACTCTCTGGTGATGAGGTGTTCTCTGATTCTGTAGTCGATCCCTTTGTAGTGCCCACAGAGAAAAATCAGATTATTCTTTAGGCTCAATTCGTTGGCCACGCCTTGAGTGAAGCGTTCGCCATCGGGGGAGGTGAAAATGATTTCATCGTATTCCCGCTCTGCTTTCAGAGCCGATATACAGCGGTCAATCGGTTCTATTTGCATCACCATGCCCGGCTCTCCTCCAAAGGGGTAGTCGTCCACTCGTCGCCACTTATTCGTAGAGTAGTCGCGTAGTTGATGGATGTGCAGATCCAGCAACCCTTTGTTTCTGGCGCGACCAATAATAGAGCAACTGAGTGTTTGCTCTATCATCTCGGGGAGTACGGTGAGAATATCTATACGCACGATGTCGGGTATTGTTGATGGAGGAAGGGTTTAGCCTTTTGGAGTGTATTGCTCCAGTACGATTAGCCCTCGCGAAGAGTTATCCTTGTATACTGATGGCAGGGTACTTGATCCGAAGGACAAGCGAATCCCTTGTTTGGTGTTTGTGTAGCTGAGAACAAGTCCGGCCGGATTGGAGGGAACTTCCTTGTTTGGCTCATAGCCGGCTTCTTGCAAAATGCCTTGCCAATGAGGGTTTATCTTAGGTTTTTGCTCTGTATCCAAAGTGTATAGGAGGGAAATGTCAGAGAGGTATATCTCACTTTGTAAGAGCTTTTTGTCCGAATCGAGTAGATAGGCTCTGGACAAAAGAGGAGCTTCCTTTGCTGTATCGAAAATGATGGTTTGCTCCGAAATTCCCAGAAAAACAGATCCCAAAGCTGTTTCATAGGAGTAGATCTCCGTTGGAGAGGCTCCCCATTGCGTGCAAGCTACAGGAATTTGGCGCAAGAGACGAATCCTTTTTTGTATCGGCTCCATACCAATCACAGCTGACAGCCTGCCTTCCAGCAGTTTGGAATCAAGAGAGAGACGACAATTCTTTTCGCTGTTCACAAAGAAGAAAGGCAGTTTGGCTGTTGTTTCCGGACTGAATCCGGCTTTGCGTAGTAGAAGTTCGAGATGAGGATTTGGCATTGTGCGCAAGCGGTCTTCAGAGACTTGCAGTACCAGACTGTAAGGGACGGCCAGCAGCCGTGACCTGACTAAACTGTCTCCTTCCATGCTGTACACACGATAAGGTACCTGTTGGTCGGAGGTGGTGAAGCTCAGATCCGAAGGAGATCCGAAGATATCTATGGTAGAAGCTGTCCCTCCGTTGTCTTTCTCCGCCTGTATCAGAACATCTGCTTTGGCTCCCCATTTATCGTAGAGAAAAGGCAGAGAGCTGAATGTCTTAGTCTCGATAGAGGGATAGGGAGTGGGGTTCGGTTGGGGTATTTCCTCTTGCTTACCCTTGCAGCCTGCAAGCAAAAACAGGAGGAGCAGGGCTGCTGTGATTTGGAGTTTCTTTTCCATAGTTCCGAGAAGTTGAGTTGTCGCTGGTTCGGGTCAATAACCTTCTAAATTTCTCTCTTAGAGATGATCAGTTCTTATTTACCGGAAGACTTACCTTCTTCCGGACCGTTGTAGACGATTACTTTAGCTTTGGACGAATAGCTGTTGATACGAGCTGTTATCTCCGTTTCCCCAGCTTTATGCGCCGTGATAAGGCCTTCTTTGGGGTTAGCAAACGATGCGATCTTCTCATCGGCAGAGCTCCATTTGATTTCCCCATCATAGACGGAGGGAACTACTTTGGCCTGAAACATTGCTTGTTTGTTCACATTGATTCGCAGGACCTCGGGGGAGACTTGTATCCCCGATGCCGGCACATCATAGCCGACCGTTAGGTGAAGTTCTCCTTTGGGGCCATCGGCTGCCGTGGCCGAGATAGTCGCTTCTCCATCGCTCATAGCCAATACTTCTCCTGTCGGGAAGACAACCGCTACAGCTTCGTTGCTGCTCTGCCAATACAGAGGATCTTTTTGTCTGCAAGGAGGGTCTATGTGCACTCTGGGCATGAATTTCTTGCCCGCAGCAATGGTTGTATCAGAGGGAGCAAGGGAGACGAGCTCGACCTTTGCCTCCTCTGTTGTCCCCCCACATCCGGCCAGTAGTGCGATAGCAGATGCAGATAGTACAATCAGGTACAAAAAGGCGTTTCTTACTTTGATCATAGTGAATAATGGGTTCTAATGTTCGCTTTTGTCGGATAAGGCTTCGTGACAGGGAGATTTACTTCTCCCGCATGAAGATATTGATAGGGATGCCACTGAAGTCCCAGTGTTCTCGGATCTTGTTTTCCAAAAAGCGTTTGTATGGCTCCTTGACCCATTGTGGCAGGTTGCAGTAGAAGACAAAGGTCGGAACGGCAGTCGGCAGCTGTGCTACGTACTTGATCTTGATGTATTTGCCTTTCCATGCTGGTGGAGGGGTTGCCTCAATTATGGGCAGCATGATCTCGTTTAACTTATGAGTCGGGACACGGGTCGAACGTCTTTTGTACACATCTCCCGCAGTCTCCAATACCCTGAATATGCGTTGTTTTTCGAGAACGGAAATGAAGATGATGGGAAAATCGACAAAAGGGGCAAAGCGTGCCTGTATGGCCTCTTTGAAAGTCCGTATGGCTCCATTGCTTTTGTCTTCTACCAAGTCCCACTTGTTTACACACACCACAAGTCCCTTGTTGTTGCGCCGTATCACCCCGAATATATTCACATCTTGGCTCTCCACTCCTCTCGTGGCATCGAGCATCAGTATGCATACATCGGAGTTTTCTATGGCACGTATGGAGCGTATTACGCTGTAGTATTCGAGATCTTCGTTTACCTTCCCCTTTTTTCGGATGCCTGCTGTATCTACCAGATAGATGTTTTGCCCGAATTTGTTGTATCGGGTGTAGATAGAGTCTCTTGTCGTCCCGGCAATGTCGGTGACAATATGCCTATCCTCTCCCATAAAGGCGTTTATCAGAGAGCTTTTCCCGGCATTGGGGCGGCCGACTACTGCCACTCTGGGCAGCTCTTCTTCCGGCCGTGAATTTTCTTCTTTCGGTAGCAGCTCTATGATCTTGTCCAAGAGTTCACCTGTGCCTGATCCGTTGATCGCAGCAATGGGGTAGGGATCTCCCAAACCCAAACTGTAGAACACAGAGGCTTGCGCATGCAGAGCAAAGTTGTCTGCCTTATTGGCAACCAATATCACCGGTTTGCGGCTTCGCCTGAGGATTGTAGCTACTTCGCTGTCCAAAGAAGGATCGGCCACTTCTACGTCTACGACAAGGAGAACCACATCGGCTTCGTCCACGGCTATGCTTACCTGAGAGTTGATACGATCCTCGAATATATCCTCCGAGCCGACTACCCAGCCCCCAGTATCTACGAGAGAGAACTCTCGATCTTGCCATACCACTTTGCCGTATTGTCTGTCGCGAGTTGTCCCCGCAACCTCCGTGACGATGGCTTGCCTGGTTTCTGTAAGGCGATTGAAAAGAGTGGATTTGCCCACATTGGGGCGGCCGACAATGGCTACTAATTTGCTCATGATATGCTGATTAGTCGTTTTGTTGGTAGCCGAAGGTATGGAGCTTCTTTTCGTCGTTGCGCCAGTCCTTTTCTACTTTGACATACAGTTCCAAAAAGATCTTTTTGTCGAAGAATCGTTCCAGATCTTTCCGTGCCGTACTGCCCAGTTTTTTGATTGCAGCACCTTTGTGCCCGATGATAATTCCCTTTTGAGACTCACGCTCCACGACGATGATTGCACGGATACGTATCAAGTCCCTTTCTTCGCGAAACTCCTCTACTTCGACCTCTACCGCATAGGGAACCTCCTGTTGGTAGTAAAGCAAAATCTTCTCCCGAATGATCTCTGTCACAAAGAAGCGTGCCGGTCTGTCGGTGAGAGCGTCTTTGTCGAAATAAGGAGGAGAGAGGGGGATGAGGGATTCTATACGCTGTTTCAGTGGCTGAATATTGAATTTATTGGTGGCGGAGATAGGGAGTATTTCTGCCTGAGGCAAAAGGGTATGCCACTGCTCTACCAGCTGCTCCAGTTTGTCTTGAGTGGTGAGGTCTATTTTGTTGATAACCAGTATTACCGGGCATTTAGCTTTGGCTACCAAGGAGAGAAACTCGCTGTTCTTCTCATATTTCTCTATCACATCGGTTACGTATACCAACACATCCGCATCGCTCAAGGCAGATCGGCTATAGGCCAACATAGACTCTTGGAGCTTGTAGTTGGGTTTGAGTACCCCGGGAGTGTCGCTGTATACGATCTGCATCTCTTCAGTATTGACGATACCGAGGATGCGATGTCGTGTTGTCTGCGATTTGGATGTGACAATGGAGAGTCGCTCGCCTACCAGCAGGTTGGTGAGAGTGGATTTTCCCACATTGGGATTGCCAACGACGTTGACAAAGCCCGAGCGATGCCCGGGCTTGACGGAATGCCGGAGCGAGTCCGGCATATTGTCGTTTTGTATGGTCTCTTGGTTTTCTGTCATCGGTTCTTATTTGGGATCGTATGCCCATTTGAGGTAGACGGCTGCCCACGTAAACCCGGCTCCGAAAGAAGTGAGTATGAGGGTGTCTCCCTTATGTAATTGCTTTTCCCACTCCCACAGACAGATGGGTATGGTGGCGGAGCTGGTATTGCCGTATTTCTCTATGTTGATCATCACTTTTTCTTGTGGCACCTCCATCATGCGTGTCACGGCATCGATGATGCGCAAATTGGCCTGATGAGGAACAACCCAGTCTATATCAGCATGGGTGAGTTTGTTGCGTCGCATCACTTCCAAACAGGCTCTGGACATATTTACCACAGCGTGTTTGAAGACCACAGCTCCTTCCTGATATACGTAGTGTTCTCTGTTGTCTACAGTCTCGTGCGTAGGGGGCTTGGCCGAGCCTCCAGCTTTCATGATCAGGTTGGTTTTCCCTACACCATTGCTATGCAATACTGAGTCGATTACTCCCAAGTCTTCTTCTGTTGGTTCGAGCAAGGCGCACCCGGCACCGTCACCGAAGAGGGGTAGCGTAGTGCGGTCAGTCTTATCTATTACCGCAGTCATCTTCTCTGTTGCAGCGATAACCAATCTTTTGTATCGCCCGGAGCGGATATAGTTGGCCCCGGTCTCCAGAGCATAGAGCCAGCTGGGGCAGGCACTTTGCAGGTCGAATGCAAAAGCGTTGGTGCAGCCACACTCGTGCGCCACGATACTTGCCGAGGGCGGAAAGTGATAATCCGGAGTATTGGTGGCTAAGATCAGCCCGTCTACGCTTTTGGGATCTATGTCATTTTTTTCGAGCATACCACGTACGGCCTGAATAGCCAGATAGCTGGCTCCTTTGTCGGGATCGGTGAGCACGCGTCTTTCCTTGATCCCTACGCGGGTCATAATCCATTCGTCCGAAGTATCTACAAGCTTTTCGATATCGGCATTTGTGAGCTTGTCTTCGGGTAGATAAGCTCCGACAGCTGTGATGGCAGCATTGATCGTTTTCATATAATATACGTGTCTAAGGTACGTGTGGTACAAACCTCCGCTAAGGTAAAAAAAAAGCCCCGACCACCCCAAATGGGGAAGCCGGGGATTGGTATTTGTCTCATCGACAGGGTCAAGACCCTTCGTTTAGACAGTTTCTTCTACCTTCTCGATGGCCAACTTACCACGGTAGTAACCGCAGTCGTTGCATACGGTGTGATAGATGTGCCAGGCGCCACAGTTAGGGCATTTTGCCAATGTCGGCATCTGGGCATGGTCGTGCGAACGGCGTTTGCCCTGTCGCATTTTCGACTGTCTTCTTTTGGGATGTGCCATAGTTTTATGTTTTAATTGTTAATCAGTCTGAAATGTTTTGCAGGCTCCTGAGTACTTCCCAGCGAGTATCGCAAGTAGCACCCTCTTCATTTGGTTGCCCCCCTCTGCTTGCTTCCATTTGTCCGAGGCGACGCAGCATCTCCGGATCGCATTCGTCTTCGGGATGCATGCGTTGCAGGGGGAGGGATAGCTCTATGTATTCGTAGAGCAGCCAGCCGAAGTCCAGCACTGCTTCTGTTATCGGCAGTACCAAGACCTCTTCGCTCTCCTCCTCGTAGTGATCGCCGAGCTTGACTACCAAATGGGCTGTCGTATTGACAGGCCAAGTCAGGTCGCCAAGGCAGCGGTCGCAACTGATGAGGACTTCTCCACAGAGGTGAAAATGGAAGTCAAAGAGTCCCGCTGTTTTCCGCATCTGAATGTGCGCCTCCACTCGGCCGGAGCGAATCTCTGCCATATCGAGGGATGCAAAGTAGGCATCATCCAGCAATAACCGTTCTTCGTAGGAATCTTGCTGTATCGACTTTAGATCTATACTGTATCTCGATCGTTGCCTCATTCGTTTTTGCGTAAAATCAGGGGCAAAGGTAGTTATATCGAACCAATAACACAAGGGTGTTTTGCGCTTTTTACGTATTGCACATCCCGGTATTAAGTGCAACATGATGGATAAACGAAGACCGGCCAGAGACTCTCCCAACCGGTCTACTCAAAAGCATGTTTGAGCCTGTTGTGCGAAGCCAAATCTTCTATAGCCCCTTCGCATGGGCTCCAAAATGGCAAGCTTAGTTGCCATTTTACAGACTTAGCAGAATGCGGTTATTGCTACCTCCGTTGTAGTCATAGACTACCCAGTTCTTTGCCTTGATTGTGGCAATATCGCTTTTCGGATAATGGTTTTGCTCATTGAAATCTTGGCTGTCTATCACAATCAACAGCCCTGCATTTTTTTTGTCCTCCCTGTTTGCTAATCCTACCACAAGTTGGCTCATGGCTTTTCCTCGTATTTGATTGGAGTGGCAGCACAGCCATGTCAGTTTTGTATTCTTGCTTACATCCAAGCTTGTCAGGGAGTTGGAGGAGCAGCGCAATTCTGCAAGCTCAGCATTCTTGCTTACATCCAAGCTCGTCAGGGAGTTGGAGGAGCAGTCCAATTCCGAAAGCCTTGCGTTCTTGCTTACATCCAAGCTCGTCAGGGAGTTGGAGGAACAGTCCAATTCCGCAAGCCTTGCGTTCTTGCTTACATCCAGGCTTGTCAGAGAGTTGGACTGGCAGGATAGCCACATCAGTTCTGTATTTCTGCTTACATCCAGACTTGTTAGGGAATTGGCCTGGCAGGACAGTGTTGTGAGTTTTGTATTCCTGCTTACATCCAAACTTGTCAGGAAGTTGGAGGAGCAGTCCAATATTGTGAGTTCTGTATTCTTGCTTACATCCAAGCTCATTAGTTGGTTGGAGAGACAGAACAACGACTCAAGTTCTGTATTCTTGCTTATATCCAAGCTCGTCAGGGAGTTGAAGTGGCAGGACAATCCTGTAAGCTCTGTATTCTTGCTTACATCCAAGCTCGTCAGGAAGTTGGAGTGGCAGGACAATCTTGTAAGCTCTGTATTCTTGCTTACATCCAAGTTTGTCAGGGAGTTGGAGGAGCAGTCCAATGTTGCAAGCTTCGTGTTCTTGCTTATGTCCAAGCTCGTTAGGGAGTTGGAGGAGCAGTCCAATTCTGCAAGCTTTGTGTTTTTGCTTATATCCAGGCTCGTCAGGGAGTTGGAATAGCAGTCCAATTTTGTAAGCTCTGTGTTCTTGCTTACATCCAAGCTCGTCAGAGAGTCCGGATAGCAATACAGCTCTGTAACCTCTCCGTGTATGGAAATGCTTGTTTGAGTCAGGGTGTATTGTTTATATTTCCCAAATACCGGTTCCTCTTTCACGCCATCAATGCGGATGGGTGCTTTGCCTCTGATGACTAATGTGATTTTTTCTCCAACCTGCTTGCTTGTGGTCATTGTTATGACCGGATCTTCATGTGCCAAAACTTGCGGAATACTCGAGGAAAAGCCTCCCAATGGGAATAAAATAAGTGCAAGTAGTGCGCCCAAAAAACTACTCTTTTTCATGACAAGTCTCTTTCCTTATATATCGAATATTTATCCTTCTTTCTTTTTGCCTTCCTTATATCGGATAAGGAAAGACTGCGTTCTGATACTCCCGGAACTGTGATGCGATATAATGCTGAAGCAAATTTAGGAAGAAGTATTCGAAGAGAGTTCTATACGAGAGTTTCTTTCTATGTTGCGCATTCCGGTATCGAGCGCAACACAACAACAGATAAGCAAAGACCGGTCGGGGGCTCCCAACCGGTCTTCTCAAAAGTTTATTTTGTGTCGCACTTACACTTGGAAAGTGCACTTAGTATTCTTATGTCAAATTAGCTTATATAGCGAGTCTATTTGTATTTGAATGGCAGTGATTAAAATAATTGTTTTTTTGTAGTGTTATTTCTCACAATGCTTTATCCTAAAAATTATAACCAATACTAAAGGTTATATTCATCGGATTTAGTCTTTGTTGTGTTGTAGAATAGGAGATAAGTCCTCCATCTTCAAGAACAGCCTGCTTTTGTGCCTCAAGCGAGAAGTTGAGGTGTTCGTTTGCAGCATAGTCCAATGCAAGTAAGAAACCTCCCATAATTTTCTTAAATCCAAAGACCTGCTTCTCGAATCCCCTATTATCCTTGAAGGATACTGTTTTGAACATATCCACGTACAGGGTTTTGTCCGACAGATTCGTTTCTACTTTCTTATTACCCCATAGCCCGAAATCGAAGAAACAACCGGCGCGGAGAGTAAGAGCCGAACGATCCTCAAGATTAAATCTGACACCGGCGGAAAGAGGTAAGTTCAGGAAAGTCCCACGGAAAGAAACATTGTTCGTGGGGTCGCTGGTTACTGTTGTTGTTGGGATTTGCACTTCTGCACCTACCGATGATAGGGCCAATTCGCCTTGGAGCACAGGTTGGATTGTATTCTCCGGCATAAATGCATAGGCATAAGAAGCTCCTAAGCGAGCCGACACGTCGGCCACGGACTTAACATCTTTGTTGGGGAAGCTATAAACACCGACCCCTGCTTTGAAACCTACAATTGACTGTGCTGAAAGGGTGCATGCACCGAGGAACGACAATAATAATGCCGTCAATTTAAGTTTAATTGGTTTGTTCATAAAAACTTTTTTGATCCATTCGAAAACAAAGGGATCTCTGCCATGTGCATTGACTAAAAATTTGTGCGAAGGTAGAAAAAATATTCGACGTCATGACAATGATATTCAATCGTTTCCTCTTTTTTTCTCATTTGATATTGTTGTACGGACCCAACAGGGCAAGAAAATCCGATTTTGCAATTGTCCGGGGAAAGCTCCCTTTTTTATGTTGTTGGAGTGTGTATGTTTTGTAAAATTTTGGTCGTAGCAAAAAAAGGAAAAAGAGAGGGGAAACAGGCTGTGTACAGGGGCGAATAGTTCCCCCTCTTACGCCTCTTATATGGCCCTCTCAAAATGCCGATGAATAGGGCGTTCTGGAGGGGTCGATTTTTTCTCCTCAGAGAAATTTTGCTAACACAGGAGAGAGCAAATTTTTTCTCAGGAGAGAATTTTCGTTCTCTCCCGTGTCAGCAAAAAACATCTCCTATGGGTATCAAAAAGGAGAGGAAAAAAACGGTCGAAACAGCCCTGATTTGAGCAGAAATAGCGGCATGGAAAGAAAATAAATCAACACGGAAATAAACAAAACAACACACCTTGGGAGGAGCATATTTCTGAAACTTGAGAAGCCTCGAAAACGTAGAAGTTGCACTTAGTTTATCGGGCGAAAAGCGGTACCTTAGCGCAAGTTTTTAATACCAATCTGATAAAATCATTATTCAAGAAACCAGTATTATGGCAACTCAATCCAAAATTGTACAGTGCGTGCCTAATTTCAGTGAAGGGCGTAACAAGGAAAACATCGAGAAGATTGTCAATCCTTTCCGCACACGTCAGGGTGTGAAATTGCTCAACTACAGCAACGACGAAGACCACAACCGTTTGGTAGTGACTGTTATCGGTGATCCCGAAGCAGTGACAGAATCTCTCTACGAAGCTATCGAGCAGGCTGTACAGTTGATCGACCTGAACAAGCATCAGGGACAACACCCCCGCATGGGAGCCGTAGACGTAGTGCCTTTTATCCCTATCCGCAATATGGATATGGACGAGGCTATCGCTTTGTCTAAGGAAGTGGGTGCAGAGATCGGCAAACGCTTCGGTATCCCCGTGTTCTTGTATGAAAAGTCTGCAACCGCTCCTCATCGTGAAAACCTTGCCAAGGTACGTAAGGGAGAATTTGAAGGAATGGCAGAGAAAATACACGAACCCGAATGGTTGCCTGATTTCGGTCCTGCCGATCGTCATGCTACAGCAGGTACCGTAGCCGTGGGTGCGCGTATGCCGTTGGTTGCTTACAACGTAAACCTGAATACCTCGGATGTTGCTATTGCCGATGCAATTGCCAAGAAAGTACGTCACATCGGTGGCGGTCTGCGTTTCTGCAAGGCCATGGGCGTGGAGCTGACGGATCGCAATATCGCTCAGGTATCTATGAACTTGACCGACTACAGCAAGACAGCTATCTATCGTGCACACGAGTTGGTGCGTATCGAAGCTCGTCGCTATGGTGTAGAGATCGTAGGTGCTGAGATCATAGGCCTTGTACCCATGATGGCGCTGGTAGATGCAGCTGCTTACTACCTCGGTCTAGAAGATTTCTCTATCGAGCAGGTGCTTGAATATCGTATGCTGGAGTAGTCTATTCTTCGGCTATATACAAACAGAGAGGGAGCACTACCGATCGGTAGTGCTCCCTCTCTGTTTATGTGAGTTTAGCCTCTTTCCTCTTAGAGGTTTTTGCCGGAAAGGGCATTGTCTATGCGCATGATCTGATATTCGTAGTGTGCACGCAGAGCCTTATCTGTTGCGTTCTTACGTGTTGTGTAGATACGACGAATTTCTTTGAGTTGCTTCATCCAGAGCGGAGCTATCACGTGGGTTGGTATGGGGCGATAGGCAATGGTGATACGAGCAAAAGACTGTGCCATATCGTTTGCGTTGGCTCCCTGTCTGTAGCCAAGAGCGCAGGGGAGTTGCTCTTCTTTGAAAAACTTAGTTGCCAAAAGCTCTTCTTCGTCTTGCAACCTGTTTGATCCAGACTTTTCTTCCTTCACCAGACCAGAGGCTTTCAGCATCATTCCGATGGCCAGGGCTTCTATATCTATATCGGCTGAGCTGAGTTTCTTGCCTTTGATAGAGGGTTCAAAGAGCACTTTTACGGCATCGTCTGTATAGTCGCTCAGGGCATAGCTGTTTTCTTCACCCGACAATTCACTTTGATAGATACGCATAAGAGCCGAAGGGTTGAAGAAGGCTCGTACAATAGAAGCTCGTAGAGACGGGTGTACGTAATATTCACCATTGGTAAACACTGCTTGTTGCTCTGGAGTGATCAGCCAAGTGTGGAAAGTACGTGCTTCGCGTGCAAGCCATTTCATTGCCTGCAATTGTTGGCTGCGAGGTACATAGGTGTAGGCTGTTTGTTGGTCTCCCTGTCGGTTCTCATTGAATATGATACCGCCTATATAGGGCTTTACGTGGCTGATGTGTCGGAAGTATTGACCTATGATTTCTCCGTAGATCTCATGTATGTCGTCGTATCTCTTGTCTCGTTCCATGAGCCATTCGGCAGCATTTTTGCTGATGATCTTCAGGTTGCTGATGGAGAGATCTCCGGCTTTTAGGTGATCATTACCCAAGTCCTCCATTTGGTCAGTCGGGTCTATGGTGTGGGGGAATTGCTGGGCTCCGAAGGTGTACATCGGGTCATCGGCCTTCTCCATAATCCATTTGTTGAGTGTCGGACGCTCATCCTCAGCTGTTTGAGCTTCGGGGATTAGGCGATAGCCCCACCGGATGGCATGTATGTCGTAAACGCCAAGGACGGGAGGGGTGAGGGATACTCCACGCTCCAAGTCTCCGGGTTGGGCCACAAAGTTGTTGCGAGCATAGTCCATAATACTGGGGGTCGTACCATACTTCTGAGTAAAGCCGGGGTTGCGCAGGCTGTCGATAGGAAAACTGTAGCTGGCTCCCATATTGTGCATTAGCCCAAGCGTATGCCCTACTTCGTGCGAGGTCACATAGCGTAAGCTCTTGCGCATCACCTCGTCGTCGAAAACCGGTTTGCGTACCTGTGGGTCTACGGCTGCGGTTTGGGCAAATCTCCATCTGTGCACAAGACTGATAACATTGTGATACCAAATTACATCGGCACAGATGATTTGTCCGGATCTGGGGTCTACATAGCTCGGCCCCATTGCATTGGCTGTTGAGGTCGTTGCATATTTGATACAGCTGTATCGAATATCATCGGGATCGAAGTCTGGATCGTCTTTGGGATAATCCTTTGCTTGGATTGCATTCTTGAAGCCAGCTGCTTCGAATGCGATGTTCCAATCTTCTACGCCTTGTTTTACTATCGAACGCCATTTGTCGGGGAAGGCAGAGTCTACATAGAATATGATAGGTTTGATAGGCTCCACCAGTTCTCCTCGGAAGTAGGCAGCCGAGTCTTTGGGTTGCAGATCCCAACGATGGATAAGAGCATATTTTTCTACCTTATCTCTGTCGGTCGTAAAATGCTCTCGGAAAGAGCGGAAGAAACCGACCCGGTTATCCTGCAGGCGCATGCGCACTGGTTTTTTCGGCAGAAGCAGAATGGAGCGGTTCATCTGCAAGGTGTAAGGCTGTCCCAACGGTTTGATTTGATAGGTCAGTAAACTCTTGATCTCGATATTTTGAGGGAAGACCTTTACCCCCATCATGTTGCTGGCAGATTTGGATAGCGATCCTTGTATATATCTGCTTTGCATGGCCGGAGGGGCTGTGACGAGCGGAGACAGGCTCTTTTCATCGGAGGTGAAAAACTCGGTTACTTCGATCAACACATTCCCATCCTTGGTATCGACGATGGGGAAAGCTTTGAGGATTGGATCGAGGAAATTGCGCTTGTAGCTGGGCTCTATCGCATCCCCCTGGCGTACCGTGCTGAGGTATTGAGAGCGATGCAAGTATACATTGGTATTGTCTTTGCTGAACCGGATCAGAAAAGGATTGATATTCATTTGCCCGGCCACCACTTCATTGGTTTTGCTGGTAGCTGCTACACGGCTTGCCAGGAGATACTCTCTGGAAAAAGCCGAATCGGGAAGGGCGAAGTAGAGCTTGTTTTTCTTGGTAAAGTAGACAGAGAAGGGGCCTTCTTGTTTCTTTGCATCTGCAATAGCCTGATCGAATTTTGAAGGAGCTTTGACTTCCTTTTTTGCCTTTGCCCGAGCTGCCTTGGATCGGCTTCGACACGAGGTCATAGGCAAGGCCATGGCTGCACACAGAGCAATCATGGCCAACATCTTTACTTTCTTCATAAATGTATTTTTAATGAGTGGTTGTTTTTTCAGAATTCAATGGGAGTCACCGAACCAAATCCCGGCAAATGCTCGAATGCCTGCTCAAGAGTGAAATCTCCGACGGCAGCCCGGGCGCAGTTGATGATCCCTCCATGACAGAACACAAGGATTGACTCATATCCTTTGGCTTTCTGTTCTCGTAGAAAATCGATCACTCGGTTTTGCTGATCCGTGAGAGACTCTCCTCCCGGTACTCGGTCGTGGAGATAACGGTGGAAAAAATGAGCTACATCGTGCTCGTATATGATCTGATTCCATGGCCGAGTCTCCCATTCTCCGAAGTTGAACTCTTTGAGACGGTCATCTTGTATTGCATCGGGATAGCCACAGTAGTCGGCCAACTTTCTGGCACGTTTGAGAGGACTGGTGAAAACGGCCGAAAAAGATCGGTCGCTGATCAGTTTCTTAGTCACTTCGGCTTCCTGCTCAAAACTTTCTCGCACATCCACGTCCGTTGCACCGTAGCAAACCACGTTCCCATCGAGTAAAACAGATGTGTGCCTTACTAGATATACTTTCATTTCTTTTGTTTTCTGATTTTGCGATTTAGTTCGGCGTAGGGACTCTCCCGGTTCTCGGTTTCAAGCCGCTCTTTGTATTTGTGCCTGCGCTTATTCTCCGGATTGTTTTTGCTTTTGGAGCGAAGAGATGCACTTTTGGGGGAGATGTATGTCCTCTCTGCCTTTTGTTTTGTGTTTTTGTGGGAAGGTTTTTCGATGGCTTTTCGGTAGGCTTCTGCGGCCGAAAGCTCTTGGATCAGTTCGGCTACGGGCAGCTCTACATCATCCAGCAGTACGGTGTCTTTCTCACAAACCTTGTCGGAGAGAGAGGCTCGTTTCCCGTTGATGTAGATGCGTCCTTCCGTAATGTAGGCTTCGGCCTCCCGGCGAGAACCTAATCCGGATTCGCTGATTAGCTTGTTTATTCGGATCTGCATATATCGAGACAAATAGTTTTTCTATGATGGTGGTTGTATGAGGCTTCTCACCCGATTGGCGTAGACAGCGAGGTCGGATTGTTGAGAGGAGCCTCTACGATAGAGCTCACTCTTTCTACAATAGTTGTCACAGGTAACTCAAGGCAGGCATAATTGCGACCACGGCAAGGGCGGTTCCCGAATATGGAGCAAGGGCTGCACTCCAGGTCGAGAGAGAGGGCATCCTCGGCCGACTGTCCGTAACCCAGAAATCCAGCATAGCGATGAGTGGCACACCAGACAGATACAACTCTGCAACCCACCAAAGAAGCAAAGTGCATATTGGCACTGTCCATCGACAGCATACAGCGCAGTGTTTGCATCAGGGCAATTTCATCGGTCAAGGTCAATTTCCCGGCCATGGAGTAGGTGTGAGGGTACCGGTTGGCCCAGACTTCAAGGGTTTCGGCCTCTTTCCCTCTACCTCCGAAGAGACATATTTCCAGATTTCCTCTTGAGCTGAGTGTTTCTACAACCTGCTCCATCTTCTCTATCGGGTAGGTCTTGCTTTTGTGAGCAGCGAAAGGTGCGATGCCGATCCGTATATATGGGCTTTGCTCGACCGGCAACAACCCGGCTCGTCTTTGTGCTTCAAGCAAATCGGCTGTCGGCAATGCAATCGGAGGCGAAGTAGGCTCTGTATCAAACTCAAAGCGCAGGCCGGCTGCCCTGAAGACGGCTGCATATCGCTCTATCATTGATCCGATGGGTTTCTTGCGCTTTAGCGGTGGCATGGCCACGAGCATGGCTCTTTTGTTTCGTGGCTTATGCAGGTGCACCGAACTCACCCCTCTGAATTTGAGATAAGTCCTCAAAACTCGAGAGCGAAGAACATTGTGCAGGTCTATTACCTTGTCGAATCGCTCATCCGAGAGCCTTGATGCAAATTGCAGTAGCCCCCCCAGCCGTTTTTCGTCGTGCTTGGTGTCTATCCCCATGGCCTCGACATTGGGTGGGGCATTCAACAGCAAAGAGGTGAGTACTGGCATTGTCAGCAGAGTGAAGCTGTGCTCTGGATTGGCGCGAGCTACCGCATAGAGAACCGGTATGCTCATGGCTACATCTCCAAATGCCGAAAGGCGAATCACCAGATAGCGCATTGCTGCAAGTCGATTTGCTTGGGAAGAAAAGATCAGGCCTTGGCCTTATCCAGAAGTACAGGATTTAGATTGGGATCATTGTACATCTTCATCTGTTTGTAGACTTTCATGTACTTGCGCCCAGCCTCTATATCGGCCAATAGTTGATCTATGGCTCCGGAGAGATCTATGTCCTGCTCCATGAGGACAGCCAATTTCTGGCGACAGCTCTTTCTGGTCTCTTCCGAAGTGTCGGTGCGTTGAGTAGCCAGACGCATGTTGTAGATCTTTAGCTTGAGTATCGACAGTCTGTCTATCGCCCAAGCCGGGCTCTCGGTGTTGATCGTTGCATCAGCCTGCGGGCATACTTCTCTGTATTTGGTGAGGAAGTAGGAGTCTATAAGCTCTACCAGATCGGTTCGATCTTGGTTACTCCTGTCTATACGACGCTTGATTTGTAGTGCAAGAGCAGGGTCTATGTCCGGATCTCGAATGATGTCTTCGAGATGCCACTGGATGTTGTCGATAAGATTTTTGCGATACAGATCGTGCTCTATCGTTTGTTCCGGATAGGGATTGGGGTAAGTGGCGTCTATATCTCCCTTAGCTTCGTAGGCCATAATGGCCTCATCGAATATTCGGGCAGCCAACTGACTGAAATTCTCCATGAGGATTATACTATAAGCGTAAATATTATGCCCAAAGGTAGTCATAATAGAGGAGTCCTGATTGCGTGGCTATTTCCCTCGCTGTAAAACCCTTTCTTCGCCAAGCCGATTTCCCTTTTTGTACAATAGGGTCATTTTCTGTCGCAGAACCTTCAAGAAGCCGAGGCTCTCGCGTATATTTGTGTCAAAAGGATTCTCCTCCTTGTTTCGGAGGCAGAGAGATTGTGTATTTGTATTTTATAACTCTTTAGTCGGGGGAATGTGAAAGTTTTGGTTATATTTGCCACATCGCTTGCTGAAAACAAGAAAATAACCAATACATCTAAACTTACACGAATTATGAAGAAAATCTTCTCTCTTTTGGTTTTGGCAGTTGCCGCTTTGACTGCTACCAATGCCCAGGATTATGGATTTCCCAAGGATGACCATGACCACAATCATGAAAACGTTATTTTCGTTGGGGGAGCTTTTACCTACTGGAACAACAATGACCAGAAAGCAACTTTCTTTCAGTTTGAACCGGAGTTTGGCGTCCTCTTCAATGATACTTGGGGAGCCGGTATAATGCTCGGATACGAATACAACAAGTCTCGTCATAAAGAAAGTGGCGAAGACCATATCGAGCGTGCATTCAGTGTTTCTCCTTTCGTACGCTACTACTACATGCACAGAGGTCCATTCAACTTGTATATAGATGGAGGTGTAGGTTTCAATTACTCTAAGGAAGAACACGAGACTGTCAAGGGTTTTGAGGTCGGTCTTCGTCCCGGAGCTTGTATTGACTTGACCAAGGGGCTGTGTCTTTGCATGCACCTTGGCTTCATAGGTTATCGTAAAGACTATTTCTCCGGCCATCATGATGGCATTGGCGGACATGGTCATGGAGGCCCGGCTTTTGGACAAAATGGATTCGGCTTGCGCTTTGCTCCTGAGGAGGTTTCCATAGGTCTCGAATTGGAATTCTAAGTAAGACTCAGCACGATAGTTGATTGAGGCAAAATAAAAAGCCCTGCAAACCAAGTCGGTTTGCAGGGCTTTCGTTTTTCAGACCTCAATGGTCTTTGTTGATAAGAGACTGTTGCCTTGCACAACAGTCTTTTTATTGATTCCTTTTCTCGCCCAGACGCTCATTGACAAGCCGTTCGGCCAGACGTACAGCTTCTACACAGGGGAATTTGAGTTCAGCTTTCAGTTCTCTGCAAGTTGTCCCACCGGCCTCTTTCTTGAAATCGTCTTTTACTGACGGTAACTGATGCTTTTTCATCAACTCTTCGGCTGCATAGAGGGCTCCACAAAGCCCACCTTCTGCCCGTCCTCCTCCACAAGGACGGTAATGTAGCTCTATTTCGTCATCGGAGAGAGCGATGTGGTCTTGAAATTGTTTGAGTACGGATTGGCAACAGTTCCAGTTGTTCGGTTTGTTGTGGAAGAAATCTTCTGCGTGAGTTTTCATAAATGTGTGTCTTCGTAGGTTATGAGTGATAAGTATGTATTTAATTCTTTTTTGATCGCTTGCGAATTGTTTTGTAGATAGGTACCAACACAAGTACACCCGATATGACAAGGCTTAGCACGAGAGGCCCATCTATTTCGGCGTGAGCGAGTATGTACATAACAATCAAAACCCACAAAAGGATGATACAAACCATCTGAAGTTTGCTGAGGGGTTTGCGTGTTCGCATGGCAAAAGGGAGGGTTAGCCGGCAAAGGATGTAATCAAGTATAGAGTCAAAGCCAAGAGTGCAAGAAATAGGATTGTACTCAGCAGCAAAGCCCAAAGGCGAAACTCCAAATTCTTTTTTCTGAAGAAGGGCAATTTGTCGGCCAAACTTGCTATTGTGCCGATGTTGCTTTCTGTCTCATCAGGCAGACTGTAACCCTCTTCCTCCAGTATTTGCAAGGCTTTCTCCACGTCAAGCTCGGCGATCTCTACCCTATAACCGCCGATGTCTACCATGGGGGATAGCATCCTGTTACTAAACTCATTGCGCAGATAGGCTCTCACGCCATGCCGAGACAGAAGTGATAGCAGGTATTCGGCTTCTTCAAACTCCTGATAGCTGGCCAATAAGAGCATGCGCTCCTCTGCCGGCGGAGAAGGAAGAGAAGGATTAGTGGGTTTCATTCAGGCTTCGCATTGTTTAGATACAGGGGAGAATGTGATATACTTGTTGAACAGGAAATTGAGTATTGTGTACAGCAGCATCCCTATTACATGATTGTAGTAGGAGTCGTAGGTCGTGTGTCTGTTGAGAACAAAGACGGCTGCGTACTGTATCAGGTAGCAGATTAGAAAAGCCAGTAGGAATATCAGGAAGTCTCTCGTCCAGCTGTGTTCACTGGAGAAAGTCCACTTCCTGTTCCATACAAAGCTATTGATGATACCGGCCGTATAGCCCAATAGATTGGCTATCCAATCGGGGCTATCGGCTTTTTTTAGCAGAACCCATATTACGATGGCTGTGATGAGCGTATTGGAAACGCCGATCAGCCCGTACTTAATGAGTTGGATCAAGGTTTTTCTCCTTAGCATATTTGGCCAAAGTTTCTTTGATTACCTGTGGAGTGATGGGCTGGGAGTTGGTAACCATAAAGCTGTCTCCCAAGAAATTTCCATAGAGGTTGCACTCAAGGATAAATCCCACAAAAATCTCTTTGATAGGGGATTGTATGGGTAGGAGGAAAGAAATTTGGATGTAATTGTATCCAACGGAGATATCCTCCACTTCGCCTCCATATTGCTCCATTCGGTATTGTAGCTCTTTGGTGAATAGCTCCACCTGAAAAGGCTCGAACTCTTGCAGATGTACGGTGTGGAAAAGCCCCATGAAGCGCATTAGATCGCCACGGCCGCCCAACCCGCTGGCTACGGCTATCTGTCGTTCATCGACCAAGTCGCTCATCATAGCCACTCTGCATTCGAGTTTGGCCATCATGGCCCACTGCCTTAGCTCTCCTTCGGGAGCAATTTTCAGAAAGTCTTCGATTACCCGATAGGCTTCTACTCTGCCCGACATTGCCAGTCGAGAGAGTGCCATACGGCGTGTCGAGAGAGGTTTGTCTTGATCGAAGATGAGCTTCTCGGCATCCATGGTCGGATAGTTGTGCGGATTTCCTTCTCCCTTGGTCATCCTCAGTGCAATAGATTGTTTGAAGTACTCGGCCTGCAAGGGCAGCGGTACAGGTTCTTCCAGCTGATGTATTTGCCCGCCAAGTCTGCTTATGTCGTCCATAGGAACTTTCGTGCTATAATGTTTCTACAAAGATAATGAGAGCTGTTTATATCGGCTTTCTCCGTTCTTGAGAGCCTTTGACTCGATTGGGATTGGCCTTTACGAAGTCGCTCCAACTCTTGGTTGCCGAGGTCTGTTTTTGCAGCGGATTGGAGGTGAGGAAGAAGTGGCAAAGAGCTGTAGCCAAAGCATCTGTGGCATCCATCTCTTTTAGCATTGATTCTTCGGGGATGTGTAAGAAACGCTGCAACATACCGGCTACCTGCTCTTTGGAGGCGTGTCCATTCCCGGTGATCGCCTCTTTGATACGCATAGGTACATATTCGGTGATCGGGATATCTCTGGTAAGGGCTGCTGCCATTGCAACGCCCTGAGCGCGTCCGAGCTTTAGCATGGACTGCACGTTTTTGCCAAAAAAAGGGGCTTCGATAGCAAGTTCGTCAGGTAGATAGGCATCTATCAGACCTGTTACCCTATCGAAAATACGTTTTAGCCTGATGTAGTGATTGTCGTATCTATTGAGCTTGATCACACCCATTGTGATCATCTCGGCCCGTTGTCCCTGTACCCTCAGCAGTCCGTAGCCCATAACCACCGTACCCGGGTCTATGCCTAAGATGATACGCTCCGCTGGCATTCCTTAGTCGATCGTTTCGGGTTGAATTTCTTCGAGTAGCGAATCGAAACTCAATAATCTATTGTCGAAAACCTCAGATATGGCTTTGATTGATTCGGCCAAGGTAGGGGAAGCCATGACTTGCTCTTTCGTTTCTCTATCGGGGAAGATGAATTGCAAGCTGCAATTACATACATTCTCGTCATAAATCGGATCAGTGAGGCGGTAGGCATATAGTTCTACTTCTGCAAAGGCCGCTCTCAGTTGTGGCAACGTGGTCTTGCTAAGGTGTGCCTCCAATTCCTTGCTCTGCTCTCGAGGAATTGCAAAGTTGATATTATATAAGTGTCGCATACTTGTGAATTTCCTTGTTTGAGGGGGACTGTTGTATGGGTTGTAAAAAGGCTGTTTCAGTAGACTTTGTATTCTATTTGTATCCTACTAATGGTCTGATTGATATTCTATACGCAAATGTATGTATATCCAAGAAATGTTCTATATTTGCGGTCGCAAAGGGGGGTATTAGCTCATCTGGTAGAGCGCAACACTGGCAGTGTTGAGGTGAGCGGTTCGAGTCCGCTATACTCCACGAAAGAGTTTGGGTGCAGGTCGCAGCATGCGGTTTGCACCCTTTTTTTTATACCTGAATTGGAGCCAGACTCTTCTGTATAAAATTCTTCTTTGGCTCCTTGAAATGATTGCACGATCTCTGCTAAAAAAAGTCCCCAGGATAGTTCTCCGAGCGGCAACTTTTATTTGTTTTCTTTTGTTTGGTTGTGCGTTATTGTGTTTTCTTTTTGCTGTGCTTTTCCTACTCAAATTGGGGCTATTTTGATCGTTTTTTTCCTCTCTTTTTTGATGCTCATGGGAGACGTTTTTTGCTGCGCATGGAGAAAAGGAAATTTCTCTCCTGAGAAAAAAATTTCTCTCTCCTGTGTTAGCAAAATTTCTCTCAGGAGAAAATTTGACCCTGCTGAAATACCCTATTCATCGCTGTTCTGGAAGCCTCACACAAGAGGGGTAAAAGAGAGCTAATCTTCTGTGTGTACAGTCTGTTTTTTTCTCTCTCTTCTCGGCTTTTATTGCAATCTGAATTTTACAAAATATATCTATTCCAACTACAAGAATGTAGGAGCTTCTTGATAACCCTTGAAGAATGCGTGAGCCCAAAACCTCCGCACACGAAACTCTTTTGATTCGTTATGTCTGGTACGTCATAGAGGAAGTCTGTGCGAAGGTCTCTGTAAGCAAAGAAAAAGCCTGCGACAAGGAGAGGAAACTTCTCTTGTGTCACAGGCTTCTTTATTTAGTGCAAACTTATTCGCCTAAGTAGATCTTTCCAGTGTATCGCAAGCCTTGTGTGTCGGTCACGATGTAGAGATATAGCCCTGTGGGAAGGGAGGAGAGATCGACAGAGGTTTTGTCCTCCATATTGCCGACCCATACTTGTTCAGCTTTCATATTGTACAGAGCCAATGTCTTTAGGTTTGTCTTTTCCCATCGTAGAAGATTGTCCTTAGCAACAAAAGCCCATTCCTTGGGCAAGAAAGGATTATTTGTCAGACCTTCGACATTTAGCATCTGGTCTGCTCGGAAGCAATCTTTTGCTGTGACATTCTCTTGAGGAAGGATTAGGTTGTCGTACAAGTCCTGTTGTGGACGAGGGTCGTGATAGACAACTTGGTCATCCTGCAGGAAACAAAGCAGAGAGGCTCTATGATAGATATTAAAAAGATGTTGCCCCGGAGCTTTTTCTTTGAGCATAGAAGCTGATGTGGGTATGAGCCGAACATAAGTAAATCCGAAGCCTTCCATAGCTCCTATTCCATCTACCCATTTAACACCGAAAGAGGAGTTGTTTTTGAAGGAAATTGTTCGTCTCCACCTCCCTGCGATATACTCATAATTATAGTCCTTGAATTGAGGTCTTGTTGCATCATTTCCCCATACTCGATCGTATGCCGTTTGTGGTTTTTCGTACAGGTTGAAATCATATAGGATACGCTCTTGATCGGGATTAGGAAGAGACCCTGTGTCTGAATTGTCTCCTTTTTCTATGAAATTGAAAGGAGCTACATTCCCTGCCCAATGCCAACCTCCAAATTCCCAGAATGTGTTGGGATAGGTCTCCGGATCAGAAAGCCCTTGTGGTATACGTAAGTAAACAACCCCCTTGTCTTGACGAATAGCCCCCCAGTAGTTTGTTTCGTTCGCGATAAATCTATCGTCTTTGGTACAATAGACTTTTTTGTAGTTCAACTGATTGATTGTCGTATCTCCATTTATAAATATATAGGAAAAGAAGAGCCCTTCGGGGGACTTTGCTCCCTCAGAAGGTATGACGTGCTTACTCATTTGGCAGCTGTTCACCCAAATCGTACCATCACGGAGAGGAAATTCCATGATTTGGTAATTTTCATCTGTTGGCTTCTCGCCCATTTCTTCTTGTGCCCTAGTTGTCACAGGCACAACGAGTAGTGCAATAAGCACTGCTAATAGTATTCGTGTTGTTTTCATAAGAAGGATGATTTATTGATTTCTAACTCAGTTGAGGAGTAGTGTTGTAGAAACTCTCTGTCTGAAAACAAAAAAAACATGGCTAAAATCAACCAATGCTGTTATTGATAGGTTTGCTCTTATCTTGTTGTCTTTTGATACGGCTTTGCGCTTAGACTAACAATTCTACTCACGCTTGTAAGTCTCTCATTTGGCATTGCTGTCAGATATCCCCTGATGCCAAAGTTAGTAAAATAACAACTACCCGCCAATTTGTTTTCGGTAGATACTTATTTCGGTATCGAGCCTAACTAAGCAGATTGCTTTAGTCCGGCATAGTTCATTTTATTGTATACCTTTGTGGCGATGGTGTTCCCTAATTCGGCTTTTGTCGGATTGGGATTAAAAGGGAATCGGGTGAAAATCCCGGGCAGACCCGCTGCTGTAAGTTGCGTTTGAGCCGCAGGCATTATGCCACTGTAGGAGGATTCTTTGTCTCGTATGGGAAGGCGCTTGTTTTGGTGAAGCAACGAAGCCAGAAGACCTGCATCGTCTGTTTCTGCGGCTTCGAGGTTAAGCTAAGGATATGCGTCCTGTATATCCTCTCAAAATCCCCCCGAGGAAGATCGTCCCGCTCGCAGACGGGAGACTCTGTGTTCTCGACCTGCCATAGTCGAGTCGCTTAGTGGATTTCGGAAAGCCTCTGTCTGTGCATGCTGTGGGATGAGCTCCATGGTCGTTGTCAGGCAAGAGGCTTTCTCTTTTTAGAGAAGAGACATGAGGTAGTTTGCACAATAAGTCTCGTAGCGTGATTTTCGGAGGATAATTGCCTCCTACCTGTTGCCACAAAATTTCTCCTCCCATGCAAACTCTCAGAATAGAGGGACTTGCGCAAAAGATCGTTGTATCGTATATGACCAAGCCCGAATGTCGAAAATAACGCAGCAAGAGCCGCGTTGTGCAACGGTCTCTAAAAGATTGCTTGCTATCTTTGCAGTTGTAAGTAATAAATAATGTGTACACAAGGCAGGCTTGACTGACTCCTGCTTGTGTGTCGATGGGGTTTTACCACGGAAAAGAGCGTATGACAAAGAAATTCAAGCGTACACTGATCACCACGGCCTTGCCTTATGCCAATGGCCCTGTTCATATCGGACACTTGGCCGGAGTATATGTACCGGCAGATATCTATGCGCGTTACCTGCGATTGCGAGGGAGCGAAGTACTTTTGATAGGAGGGTCGGATGAGCATGGAGTCCCCATTGCTCTGAAAGCCAAAGCCGAAGGGGTAAGTCCCCAACAAGTGGTAGATCGCTACCATACCCTCATCAAAGAGAGCTTCGAGCGATTTGGTATTGGTTTCGATGTCTACGGTCGCACCACCAGTGATACGCACCGTCGTACAGCGGGTGAGTTTTTCCGAAAACTCTATGAGAAAGGAGAGTTTGTAGAGCAGACTACAGAGCAGTATTACGACCCCGAGGCAAAGCAGTTCTTGGCCGATCGTTATATCACGGGTACCTGCCCACACTGTGGAAACGAGCGGGCTTATGGTGATCAGTGTGAGGCTTGTGGTACATCGCTCAATGCTACTGATTTGGTGAACCCCAAAAGTGCCATTAGTGGTTCGGTACCGGAGTTGCGCAGTACCAAACACTGGTATTTGCCTTTGGACAAACATGAGTCATTCCTCAAAAAATGGATCCTGGAGGATCATCGAGAATGGAGAAGTAATGTCTATGGTCAGTGTAAGAGTTGGATAGACATGGGACTGCAGCCAAGAGCTGTGAGTCGCGATTTGGATTGGGGAATACCGGTGCCTGTGGAAGGAGCCGAAGGTAAAGTTTTGTATGTCTGGTTCGATGCCCCTATCGGCTATATTTCCAATACCAAAGATTTGCGTCCTGATGATTGGGAAACCTGGTGGAAAGATCCGGAGACCAGGCTGCTGCACTTCATAGGGAAAGACAATATCGTATTCCACTGTATTGTTTTCCCCGCTATGTTGAAAGCCGAAGGCTCCTATATCTTGCCGGAGAATGTTCCTGCCAACGAGTTCCTCAATTTGGAGGGAGATAAGATCTCTACCAGTCGAAATTGGGCTGTTTGGTTGCATGAGTATCTGGATGAATTTCCCGGCAAGCAGGATGTTCTGCGCTATGTCCTTACTGCCAATGCTCCGGAGACTAAGGACAATGATTTCACATGGAGCGATTTCCAGGCTCGTAACAACAATGAGTTGGTTTCCGTTTTGGGCAACTTTGTAAACCGTGCATTGGTCTTGACACAGAAATACTATGATGGAGTGGTGCCGGCTGCTGGTTCGCTTGATGATTATGACCGGGAGACATTGGCAGAAGTTCGCAGGCTCAAGGAAGAGATAGAGCAACGGTTAGATGCTTTCCATTTCCGTGATGCCCAAAGAGAAGCCATGAATATGGCTCGTGTGGGGAATAAATATCTGGCTGATACCGAGCCTTGGAAATTGATCAAGACCGATCCGGAGCGTGTTGCCACGATTATGTATGTAGCCATACAGATCACGGCCAATCTGCGGATTGCTTTTGCTCCATTCTTGCCCTTTAGTGCGGATAAGATTGGAGAAATGCTTGCAATGCCGATTGATAGACTTGATTGGGATCTTCTGGGTCGGGAAGACTTGATCCCGGCCGGTCATTGCCTGGGGAAGGCAGAATTACTTTTTGAGAAAATAGAAGATGCCGTGATAGAGGCCCAGTTACAGAAACTGGCTGCAACCAAGGAGAGCAACAATTTGGCTGCTTGGCAACCCAAGCCGATAGCTGCGGAATGCAGTTTTGACGACTTCCTTAAGTTGGACATAAGGGTTGGTACCGTGTTGGAGTGTACCAAGGTTCCCAAAGCAGATAAGTTGTTGCAGTTCCGTATCGATGATGGTTTAGGAGGGCGGACTATCGTATCGGGTATCGCCCAATATTATCAACCGGAGGATTTGGTTGGCAAACAGGTCTGTTTTATAGCTAATTTCCCACCCCGCAAATTGCGAGGTATCATGTCGGAAGGAATGATTCTGTCGGCAGAATATCCCGATGGAAAGCTGCGAGTGATTGGACCTACGGAGCCTATAGAGCCAGGCTGTACGGTCGGCTAAAACGAATTTTGATCCTCTCTTTTGCTGCAAATGTCCGGCTTATCTCACATACCGCAGTTTGATCCTCGTCGCATCTATCTCTTTCTGAGAGAAGAGATAGACCAAGCCGTGAGCGAGGTGGTGGATAGTGGTACTTATATAGGAGGGGAGGCAGTTGGTCATTTCGAGCAGCAGTTAGCCTCTTTTGTAGGAGAAGGGAAGGAATACCGAGCTGTTTCTTGTGCCAATGGTACTGATGCTTTGGCTTTAGCTCTCAGCCTTTCCCGTTTGAAGCCCGGTGACGAAGTATTGATGCCTTCGCATACCTACGTTGCAGCGGCAGAAATGGCGGTAAGCCAGGGGCTGATACCTGTATGGGTAGATGTAGAAAAGGAGGGATACAATGTGGATCCCGATCCGGAGCATTTGGAGGCTTGTATGAGCAGGCGAACCAAGGCAATGGTAGCCGTGAACATATATGGTATGCCTGCTGCCTGGCCTCGTCTGAAAGACTTCTGCCACAACCATGGCTTGTTGTTGATAGAGGATAATGCACAAGGCTTGGGAGGAAGTCTTGATGGTAAAGCCTTAGGAAGTTGGGGTGATGTCTCTACGCTTAGCTTTTTCCCGACCAAACCTCTCGGTTGTATGGGAGACGGAGGGGCTGTGCTCGGACCTTCATCAGACGATATGCAGCGTATCGCCATGCTGGCTCGGCATGGGCAGCAGGGAAAGTATAACTATATAGAACCTGGGCGTAATAGTCGCTTGGATGCTTTGCAAGCGGCAATCCTGAGTGTCAAGTTGCGGTATTTGTCTCAGATGCAGCATTTCGTACGGGTGATTGCTCGGAGCTATGCCGAGGCTTTATCGGACATAGAAGGTTTGCTGTTACCCCAGTGCAGCTTGCTCCCGAATGCCCAGCCTTCGTGGCACTTGTTCACGATACGAGTCTTAGGAGGTCAAAGAGATGCTCTTCGAGCGTTCTTGTCTGACCGGAGAATTGCTGCAGGCCTTTATTACCCCACTCCACTACACCGAGTGCCGTGTTACGCTCGGATAGCTTCGCCCCATAGTTCTCCTTGTATCGAGACAGATCGCCTGAGCGAAGAAATACTATCGCTTCCTATTTTCCCCTTGATGAGAGAAGAGGAGTGCGAGCGTGTGGTAGATGCTGTGCGTAGCTTTTTTATGATCAATAGATAAGGAAGAATTAACTCGGATTTGTGATAGAGTTATGAATCAAAATATGGAGCCTGATTGCAGAGGGATTGTGCGTTTTGCCATCGTAGGCTGTGGCCACATTGGCAAGCGGCATCTCGAAATGGTCAGTAGAGATCCCCGAGGGTGCGTTGTCGCTCTTTGTGATGTGAGAGATCGGGCAGAGCTGAATCTACCCGAAGAAGCTGCTCAGCTGCCTTTCTTTCAGTCTATTGAGGAACTCCTTTCATCGGGTTTGGATATAGATGTGGTATCTATATGTACACCTAATGGTCTGCATGGACATATGGGTTGTTTGGCTTTGTCTGCAGGTTATCATGTCCTTATTGAGAAGCCTATTGTGCTCGACCTGCATGAGGGTGAGCTTTTGCGAGAAGCTGCTACCCAAAGCAAACGGCGGATATTCGGGGTCCTGCAGAATAGATATACTCCCTCTTCTATATGGCTTAAAAACTTGATAGGGAGCGGCCGTTTGGGTAAGGTGTATGATGTGCGAATGGATTGTTTGTGGAACCGGGATGAGCGTTACTATCTTCCTCGCAACTGGCATGGTACAGCCGATATGGATGGCGGGACATTATTTACCCAGTACTCCCATTTCGTCGATTTACTCACTTGGTGGTTTGGTCCAATTGATAAGTTGCGCTTTGCCGATTTTGCCAATTACAGCCATGGCAATCTGATTGATTTTGAAGATAGCGGAGAAGTAGCATTTGATTTTGTTTCCGGAGCTAAGGGGAGACTTAGCTATTCGACAGCTGTCTATGGGCGGAATATGGAGATAGCCCTCACGGTATTGTCGGAGAAGGGTTGCATCCGTCTTGGAGGGGCTTTCCTGAATGAGATACAGCACTGCGAAGTGGCCGGTTATCAGGTGCCCAAAATGCCGGTTTCCGCACCAGGCAACCAATATGGCGGATATTCGGGTAGTGCGCAGAATCATCATTTGGTGATTCGGCATGTGGTAGCCTCTCTATTGGGAGAGGAAGCCGAGGTTGTGGGCCTGGAGGATGGTTTGGGAGTTGTGCGTACGATACAGCAGATTTATGATCATCCAGCTTATAGGTCATACAGTAAGAAATCAGGTAAATAATTTAGGAAGTTGAATATGAGTAGATTTATTTTGTTTTGTCGCTCCCTTATCGCTGCTTGGGGTGTCTTTTGCTGTGTCTTTTTGTCAGCTTGCTCCGGAGAGCGTACTACAGAAATACGCATCATACATACAACCGATATACACGGCAATTATTTCTCTTTCGACTTCTTGGCCGACTCAGCCGGCACCGGCTCCATGTCTCGATTGTCCTCCTTTCTCAAGGAAGCCAGAAAACAAAATCCCAGCCTGCTTTTGATTGATGGGGGGGATATCCTTCAAGGGACACCGGCAGCCTATTATTCCAATTATGCCGATACCCTGCCTGTAAACTTGGCTGCACAAACGATGAATTATTTGCGTTTTGATGCTTCCGTAGTGGGGAACCATGATATAGAGACCGGGCACGAGGTGTATGATTCGTGGATTAAGGATTGCAAGTTTCCCGTGTTGGCTGCTAATATGATAGATATTGAGACGGACAAGCCTTATTTGCCTCCTTATACGATCAAAGACATAGACGGAATTCGTGTCGCTATCTTGGGCTTTGTAACCCCTGCGATACCGGAGTGGTTACCTCAAGATCTTTGGCGAGGAGTTGGGTTTGAGGATATACTGATTTCCGCTCAGCAGTGGGTGCCGTATGTGATAGAGCATGAGAAGCCTGATATTCTCATCGGCTTGTTGCACTCCGGTTTGAAAAATACCAATAGACACTATATCGAGAACGCCGGAGAGTTGTTGGCCAAGGAAGTCTCGGGGTTTGATGCCTTGTTTATCGGTCACGATCACCGCAAGTTCAATGGGCAGCTACGTACTTCTCGTGGAGATTCGGTGCATGTCTGCAACCCTGCCAGCCATCTGGATTTCGCTTCGGACTTGACTATTCGTGTTACCCGCAAAGGGAATAAGATTGTAGCTAAGGATATTTCGTCCAGGTTGGTAGACTTGAACCAATATGAGCCGGATCCGGCTTTTGAAAGGGCTTTTTCCGAGCAACAACAGGCTGTACGTAAATGGGCAAATCGACAGGTAGGAGTGCTGGAGACTCCACTTGATATTCGTGGCTCTCTATTCGGCCCTACTCCCTTCCTTAGCCTGATACATCGTGTGCAGCTGGATGCTACAGGAGCCGACATTTCTTTTGCTTCTCCATTGGATTTGCATACTTATATCCCGGCTGGCCCTCTGCGTGTGCGAGATTTATTCTCCCTCTATCGATTTGAAAACTTCCTCTATGTTATGGAACTTACCGGTTCCGAAGTGAAGGACTATCTGGAGTTTTCTTATGGTAAATGGGCTAATCACATGAAAGGACCGAAAGACCATTTGCTCCTCTTCCGGACAGGGATTACTCCGCAGGATAAGTTCAAGACATTGCATGAGATTTTTAACTACAGCTCTGCTGCCGGGATCGATTATACAGTGGATGTCTCGAAGCCTGCTGGAGATAGAGTGAAGATCTTAAAAATGAGTAATGGACAACCGTTTGACTACTCCAAAGTATACCGTGTGGCTCTTGATTCGTTCAGAGGAGGTGGAGGAGGAGATTTGCTTACCGAAGGTTGTCAAATTCGTTTTGAGGAATTAGCCAGGCGTATTGTTGAAGAGAAAGACGATATTCGCAGCTATGTGCACAAATATATTGTAGACAAGGGCAGTATCGAAGTGCAGAATAATGCCAATTGGCGATTTGTGCCTGAAACCTGGGTACGAGAAGCGATTGAGCGTGATACTAAAATCATGTTCCCATGAGTATTTGGCTACTATTGGCCACAGTAGCCTTCGGTTCGGTAGTAGGTTGGATCCTGAGTGAAGGCAGACCGAGAGATCGCTTTGGGAACCCTATTTACAAACCTATTCGGGTAGATATAGACCAAACAAGAAAGCTCCGGCTGACAGCTGCTCCGGAAGGGGCGAAGCCTGCTGTGATGATTATAGACACTGAAACAACTGGTTTGCCTCCAGAAGAGGGAGGACTTGACCCTTCGCTCAAACGTATTGCCGTCGTCCAACTGGCATGGATCCTCTTGGATGCAGAAGGTCGAAAAATAGAGGAGCACTGCTTTTTACTTTCTCAGCCCGAAGAGGAAATTCCTTACGAGGCTGAGGCTATTCATCATATTTCTACTGAGCAGATGAGAACGGAAGGAGAGTCGCCCGCCGAGGTGTATGGCTTGTTGCTGGAGCGACTCGAAGCCCGCCCGTTGCTGGTGGCTCATAATGCTGCTTATCACTTGGCTGTGTTAGTTCGAGATATGCAATGCCATGCTTGTGATCCCTCCCCCTTGCTTGAAGCCGACTCCTATTGCACTATGGAGTCCGGGATTGATGCCGCTCATATTATCGGAGCAGCAGGACAATGGAAATACCCAAAACTCGGAGAACTTTTCGGTGTGCTTTATTATGGAAAGCCTCGGCTTGAGCTGAAGTATAGCAATAAGGCACTAGCCGATGTTCGCATGGTTGCTGCCGTTTATAAGCGATTGACAGGCATCTGATATTTTTCTTTTTGAGTTCTATTTCGTTGATTTTCAATTTACTATCCCATCTCTTTTTGTGATATAATTCGCTGTCGAGATTCGGATGTCCGAAATTTTGAGAGGAATAAATACACTATCTTTGTGAATAGATGGGAAAATTAGGTCATTCCGAAGCCGATTTGCTTGAGCGTTTGCGCAAGCCCGATACTAAGCGCGCTGCATTCGCTGAGGTGGTCGAGAGTTATTCTGAGCGGATTTATTGGCAAGTACGTCGTATGGTGCACAACCACGATGATGCCGATGATATGGTGCAGAATACTTTCTTGAAAGCCTGGGCCGGAATAGATGATTTTCGGGGAGATGCACTACTCTCCACTTGGCTCTATCGGATTGCCATGTATGAATGTCTGGCTTTCCTCAAGAAAAACAAGCTAGGCTCTCATTCCGAAGTTGATGTGACAGATGAGAATGCTTTCCTGCTTGAGCAGGCCTTGGCCGACCCTTATTTCGATGGAGACGAAGCTGAAGCTCTGTTTGCTGCGGCAATTGCTGCTTTGCCCGATAAACAACGCTTGGTTTTCACTTTGCGATATTACGAGGATATGCCGTACAGTGAGATTAGCCGGGTCACCGGTACCAGTGAGGGAGCTTTGAAAGCATCCTATCACCACGCCAGCCGAAAAATAGAATCCTTTTTGCGCAGTCAGCATTAAACTTTGAGACTCTTCTGTCTCTATAGCTGTATATGGCACAGACTTACGTAGCCTCCGGACCTCGGTCGTGGCTTCGTTTTTTTAGTATGACTTATGAATAGCCCGAAAGAAATATCAAAATGGCCGGATCCTCTCCGAAGTAGAGAGCATTATTTCGTTCCGCAGGATTACTTCGATAATCTCAACGAACGGATAATGTCTCGTATCGAGAAGGAGTGTGCTCAAGAGCGAGTGCAGAAGCCGAATCTTCGGCTATGGTCTTACCTTAGGCCGGTGCTTTATATGGCAGCCTCTTTCCTAATCGTGATCGCCGGTTTCAAGCTCCTTGAGTGGCAGACGGGACGCGTAAAGAGTTTGCCGATAGCAGAGCAACCGGTTACCCAAAACGATTTGTCTATAGAGACAGAAGCTTATTACGACTTTTTGACCGAAGACGACTATTTGGCACGAGCCTATCTGCCGGAGGATGCTTTTTAACCCCATTAGGAGCAACTGATGTCAAGATCGATCACTCACATAGTATTACCCGATTTTATCCTTGTAGAAATTTGATGCGAAAGATACTCTTACCACTATATTTGGGCTTGCAGCTTCTTTGGCTGTGTTGTCCGGATTCCCTTTCAGCGCAGGAAACATCGAGAGGAAGATGCCCTGCGGGTCCATGGTATAAGAAGGCCTGTATCGAGTATGAGACCTTTGTGCTCAAAGAGCTCCAACTGACCGATGATGAAACTCGGGCATTCTTGCCTTTGATGAGGGTTTATGACAGGAGACGTGTGGATTGTATGCGTTCAGCACTTCGTTTGCGCAGAGAGATAGAAACCAAGGTTAATCCTACCGATCGAGAGATTGATGATTTGCTGGATCAACTCTACGAGGCCAAATTATCTTCCATTGAGATACAGAAGGAGTATTACGACAAATTGAAGGGGGTGATTCCCCGGCAAAAAATACTCAAGCTATCAAGGCTGAGTCGCAAGTTCGTTTCAACAAAACTAATGAGTGACGACCATTAGAGTCAGGTTTTCTTTAGGATTTATCTGCCCTTTCCTTGTTTGCGAGGAGAGGGCATTTTTTTTGAGCCGAGCTCCCTCCCCCTCAAAAAAACAGACCTCTTGCATACCGCACACCAATAGCGTTACATACTCGTGATTTTTTGGCCTTTGTCTTTTGTATATTTGCTCACCGAGGGCGTATAGTCGCTCCAAGTCAATAATAAAAACAAAGACAAGTATGGTGAAACTCACTAAGCTACAGTGGCTTGTTTGCTTCCTTTTGGCATCTATCTTGGGTGTTCAGGCTCAGACGGACAAGCCTGTTGTTACAATTCGCACGCAGTTGGAGTTTGGCTCTGCTATCACTCTTTACCCCAAAACAGAGAGCTATGACATTCCAATTAGTATCGATTTTGGAGATGGTCAATTAGAAACCAAAAACATTGATCCGAATGCTTCCGGATACTTCTCGAAGTTTGAGGGTACCGTAAAAGGCGAGGTAATTAAGATTTATGCTCCTTTGACCAAACTGGAGGCCGATGAGTTGAAAATTACTTCTATCAAACTTCTTCAGCAGGATAAGCTCAAATATTTGTCTCTCAAGAAGAATCTGATCACCAAGGATCAATTGGATTTGGTGGGTGCTCCCAGTTTAGAGACATTGGATTTGAGCTATAACAAGATGTCTTCTTTCGATTTCAGACCTTTCACAGCCCTGAAAGTTCTCAATATTTCTCACAACGAGTCCGTAGGGAATATCTTGGTAGAAGGGCTTGAGAAAATAGAGACGATCGATCTCTCTTACTGCGATGTAAGTGTATTCTATCCGGTACGCCTGCCTAATCTGAGAAGCCTCGATCTAAATCATAATACCTTGATGGAACTAGAGTTGGGGGACAACTATCCCATGTTGAGTTCTTTGAATGTTTCAAAGAATGAGCTCACAACTTTGAACCTCTCGAAGTGTACAGAATTAGCGCAGCTCAATTGTGACTCCAATGCCATGGCTACTCTCGATGTTTCAGCCAATGTGAAACTTGTCAGACTTAATTGTGCGGTGAACAAGCTGAAGTCTCTTAATGTCTCTCACAATACGGAGCTTACCGGTTTGTCTTGCGGGTTTAATGATGGGATCAGTGCACTTGATATTTCCAGCCTTGGTAAACTCTCCGATTTGAGTTGCGAGAGCAACAAGATCGATTTCTTGGATTTGTCCAACGCAACATATCTCAAGAGACTTAATGCTTCGGGCAACGAGCTTGCCTTTCTTGATTTCGATGCCAATGGCGGTAGCCTACAGTTCGTTGATGTCAGAGACAACAAGAATATGACTGCATGCTCTATCAACTTCATGTTTATGACTCTCCCTGTGCATAACGGCAGGGCATGGAGTGCCAACCTGCTTATCAAGGGTTGTCCTGGGGCAGAACAATCGGATCCCTCAAAGATCGAGATGCAGAGCGAAGATACCCCTTGGATTTTAGACGTAAGGGGCGATCAGTCGGCTACTTGCGATC
Organism: Porphyromonas crevioricanis; assembly: GCF_900476255.1. Lineage (NCBI taxonomy): Bacteria > Pseudomonadati > Bacteroidota > Bacteroidia > Bacteroidales > Porphyromonadaceae > Porphyromonas > Porphyromonas crevioricanis. Next base: position 150,068 of record NZ_LS483447.1, on the reverse strand, counting down.
AGGTACCTATAAAAATTATCGAGTCGAAAAATGGCACGATGTCTCTGACTCAATCCACCAACAAGTATGGGCAAGAGTATAGGCCGATAACGGACAAGGCCTATATTGGTCGTTTGATCAAAGCCGAAATCAAGGCCAATGAGGGTTATGAATTTGCAGGTATCAAGGTCAATGATAAATTGTTTAGACACAATCGGTTTGTGATTAGTGAGGCCAATTCTACTATTGAACCAGTATTTTTGCTCCCATCCATACTTACACTCAAAGCCAAGAAGGGGCATGATCTATCCATTGCCTTTACTGTTCCGGAAGGTTCCGATGGCTTGACTATCGACTGGGGAGACGGAGTAAGGATGCCTTACAACATTTCCTCAACGAGTTTGACCCGTCTGGATCACAAGGCTCTGGGCGAAACGATCAAGATCGAGGGAGAGATCAAGCATGCGATGTTGGATAGCTATCCCCAGGTAGGCGATTTTGATAACGACCTTCAGGGAATTGAAATACAAAGCCAGTCGAAGCTCGAAATACTCGAGTTATTTATGAATCCGGGGATCAAGAAATTAGACCTCAGAGGATGCCCCAATCTTCAGGAATTGAATTGTGAGTTCTGTGGGATTGAGACATTGGATGTATCCAATCTTGTAGAGCTAAAAACTCTCCGCTGTAGCGGCAATGAGTTGCGCAGTTTGGATGTGAAGAATTTGGTTAATCTCGAAGATTTGGGTATCAAGAAGAATCATATTTCGGAGATGGACCTGACTGCTAATACAAAACTAAAAAAACTGGAGGTGCATACAAACCAACTATCCGATATAAAAGGCTTGGATAAGCTGACGGAGCTTGAGATGTTCAATGCTTCTTTCAATAATCTCTCCAATATAGATGTCTCCAAAAACGGCAAATTGACCGCTCTCTATCTATCCGGTAACCAGCTCGAGAAGCTCGATTTGACCAATAATACAAGTCTTGTGTCTCTCCATTTTGATAGGAATAAGATTAAGCATCTTGATCTTTCCAAAAATATCAATCTCGGAGCTATCCATTGTGAAAGCAATGGGATGACAGCTTGTGAATTGAATGACTTCTATTTTACTCTCCCACAGCACAAAGCTATCCCCGACTATCAGCAGAACTTTACCCTCTTTGTTAAGGAGGCCGAGAGTGATTCGCACAATCAAGCCGAGAAGGCAGCCTCTCTCATTGCTTCTCTCAAGGGTTGGAAAGTAAATTATGAAGGTGATGGCACGGGGTGCAATGAGGCCTACATCCAGATCCTACCTGCTGAAAATGGAGCTTTGTCTCTCCTGAAAAGTGACGGAGGAGAAGTGAAGTCTGGAGATAAGGTGAAAGTCGATACTCCTCTGACGATCAAAGCTGTTGCTAACGAGGGTTTCCACGTGAAGCATGTTCGTGCCAACGGAAAGAATATCGAGGATCTTACTATTCCCTATGTCCTGAAAGGTTTCACGGTCTTCCAGCTCATTACTCAGCAGGGAACGGCTGTTTGGGTGCCTGTTGAAGAAAATATCTTTGGCATATCCAATCATACAATCCTTGTGAATTGTAAGGCTCAAGCCGTTAGTCTGTACGACCTTATGGGGAACACTATCTATAAGGGTGGTAAGGAGGACAGCTACCGAATCGAAGTCGAACCGGGCGCATACATCCTTCAGATTACAAACAATCAGAATAACATGCGGGCTTACAAGGTTATTGTAGAGTGACCGAATATGCTATTGAGAGGTTTGGAGTAGTCTTTCCTTTCAGTCGCTAATGAAGAGCGAGACCGTGTCGGAGTATCGATCACGGTCTCGCTCTTTTGGATTGAGCTTTTTGGAGACTTTCGAATGAATGTTCTTGAATGGCATTTGAAACTCGTCATTTTGTTGACTTTGCAGAATACTGTACTTAATGCATTGTTGCAAAATCGTATAACGATCCCTTTGCCATAGAGAGGAGGTTAGTTAGCGGAGAGGCGGAGATATGGCACGAAGAGAATGCTTTTTCTGCATCGGAATGCGGTATGTATGTCTTCGTGGGCAGAATGGAATCTCGATGATAGTAATGTAGACCAAAGTTTGTACATTTGTAGATAATCACATAGATAGTGTAGTACATGTTTCTCGACCATTGGTTTTTGGTTTTTGGCTTTTTTTGTCACCGTTGTGCTGTCTCTTGTGTGCAGATTGAGGAGTCTCTCGGTTGTGCAGATCGAGACAATGGCTTTGCCATACAAAAAGCTGATATATACAGAGACCGGATAGAGTGAAACTATTGAATATTCATACAATCCATATTATAATTCTAAACCAGTAATCAAACAAAAATTTATGGCAAAGAATCACCCCAAAGGGCTTATCGTTTTGGCCCTTGCCAATATGGGCGAACGCTTCGGCTATTACACCATGCTGGCCATTTTAGCGCTGTACATGCAGGCTAAGTTCGGATTCTCATCCGCAACGACTAGCTTGATCTATGGCACATTCCTCGCTTTGGTGTATTTCCTACCGGTTTTCGGAGGTATTGTGGCTGATAAGTGGTTGGGCTACGGCAAGACCATCCTTATCGGTATCACTATCATGTTTGCCGGGTATCTGCTTTTGGGTATTCCATTCGGTACCGACTCTGTTGGTATCCTGTTCATGTCCTTGTCGTTGATATTGATTTCGGCCGGTACGGGACTTTTCAAAGGGAATTTGCAGGCTTTGGTAGGTAAGCTGTACGACAATCCTTTGTACAGCAAGAACCGAGATATGGCTTTCTCTATTTTCTACATGTTTATCAACATTGGTGCTTTCTTTGCTCCGAGTATGGGAAATACCATTACCAATAGCGTATTGGCAAAGGAGAATTTTTATTACGATGCCTCCATACCCAGAAACTATGTGGCATTGAATGACAAAGTGGTCGATGCCGATCAATTCGTGGCTGAGTATGCTCGCAAACACCCTCACTACAGTGGTTGGGCTGCTGACAAGCAGGACGAGGCAATTGCCAAGGCTAAGAAAAAAGCCGGGGTGATGTTTGCCGAAGATGAGGCAAAGGTCCTCTTCAACCTCAAGTTGGCAGGTCTGCATCAGTATACCAAGGCTGGCAAGATCTCCGATCCGGCTTTGATGGTGACTTCCAGTGACTACGAAATTATAAACAGCCGGGATGCTGCCGATGCTGCCAAGAAAGAACAAATATTGGCTCGTGTGGCAGCAGCAGAAGTGACAGATCCTGTTCTTTTAGCTTCCACTGACTCAAAGGGCTTTGAGCGTGATTTCGGTAATAAATATGTGACAGAGTTGCTCTCTACTTCGTACAGTTGGGCTTTCTTTGTTGCTTGCGGTAGCTTAATCATCTCTATTCTTATCTTCTTCGTTTTCCGCTCTACATGGAAGTCTGCCGATGTCACAGCCAAGCAAGCCAAGGCTGCAGCTGCCAAGGGCGAACACTCAGCCGTAGAGATGTCTCCGAAAGAGGTAAAAGAGCGTCTTTTGGCTCTTGGTCTGGTGTTCCTCGTTGTTATCTTCTTCTGGATGGCTTTCCACCAGAATGGCCTTACCATGACCTTCTTTGCTCGTGACTATACCGAAAGCAAGGTGTCACCTAACCAATTCATGGCCTTCTCTCTGGTGATGCTCATTCCTTTTATTTGCTTCATGTACGGAGTTTATCTTTCAAGTTTTGGTTTGTTGGGAGGAAAGCGCAACGCCAAGACCGGTCTTATCCTCATTGTGCTGGGTATTGCCGGACTTGTCGGTGGTTACTTCTTAGACATTGCTTCTATCACTGAGGCTACCAAGAGTATTACTCCGCAAATCTTCCAGCAGTTCAATCCATTCTTTATCATCCTGCTCACACCTGTGACGGTAGGCTTTTTCACCTACCTGTCTCGTCGTGATAGAGAGCCTTCTGCTCCTCGCAAGATCGGTATTGGTATGCTGTTGGCCGCTGTCGGCTTCCTCGTATTGCTGGTTGGCTCTATCGGTTTGCCTGCACCCAGTGACATTGAGGGTACCAGCAGCATATTGGTAAGCCCCAATGTGCTGATCGGTACATATTTCGTACTTACTCTGGCTGAACTTTTCCTTAGCCCGATGGGTCTGTCGTTTGTGTCCAAGGTGGCTCCTCCTCAGTATGCAGGTTTGATGCAAGGTGGTTGGTTGGCCGCCACAGCTGTGGGTAACTTGCTTGTAGGTGTGATGGGATCTTTCTGGGAAAAAATGTCGTTGGTAGCTTTCTGGGGCGTTCTGATCGCTTGCTGCTTGCTCTCTGCTGCATTCATTTTCTCTGTAATGAAGCGTCTGGAGCGTGTGACAGCTTAAGGGAAATCGTCTTATAATTTCAATACCCGAGAGGAGGGTGTGTCCATAATCCAATTTATGGCACACCCTCTTTTTATGTATTAGATATTCAAGGTATAACGACGTGTTTTTTCTGTTTAGCCTTGTGAATTTTTGTCCTCTTTCTGAGCTGCTTTTATACTCGGATTGCGGTCCTTCGGAGTGGGTTTTCCTGCTCTTTTTTTGATGTCCATAGGAGCTGTTTTTTGCTGACACGGGAGAGAGCGAAAATTCTCTCCTGTGAGAGCAAAATTTTTCTCCTGTGAGAGCAAATTTTTTCTCAGGAGAGAAATTTGACCTCTCCAAAACGCTCTATTCATCGGTGTTCTGGAAGGTCTTTCAGAACGCATAAAAGGCTACCCATTTATCTGTATGCATAGCCTCTTTTTCCCTCTCTTTTTCCTCTTTTTTCTGCGATCGAATATTTACAAAACATGTTTATTTCGAGAGCGTAAAATAGGAGCTTTCACCCAAACAATTGCAGATCGAAGCTCCCTGCCATGTTGGGCCCGTGTGGGCAAGAGTAAGCCAAAGTAAATATGACTATTAGCAGCTTTATGTAACGCTGTACTTGCGGCATCGCTATGGATATTGATGGTATTACCTCCCATCCCTGATGACACTTCTTTTATTTATGGAAAGCCTCCCTTATTTGGGTGATTCTTGGATAACAACTCTTTTATGCTGATTTGATTAAATCAACCTGATTAGGCTGATTTGTCAATCTTATGTGCTACTTTTGTGGCAGAATAATGTATAATCCTCAGAGGTTGCTACATGAAAATAAAAGGAGTTATTACTGGAGATATTGTTTCTTCCTCATCCATTCAGCTGGAATGGAGAGAGAAGCTATTACTCACTATGCAGGAAATAGCTGAGGACTTGAAAGAGGTCTCGGATTTGCAGATAGAGTTTTTTCGGGGAGACAGTTTTCAGCTTTTGGTGGAACAACCAGAAAAAACATTGCTGGTGGCCATCCTTTTTCGAGCAGGCTTGGTAAGTCGCACACCTCAGGAGAGTAAGAGACGCTGGGATGCCCGTGTGTCTATAGGTATAGGAGAGGTCAGTTTCCTATCAGACAATATCTTAGTCTCGGATGGAGAAGCCTTTCATTTCTCCGGAAGGGAAATGGATGACATCAAGAAAAAGAGACTTACTTTGCGTACGAGGTGGGAGCATATCAATGAAGAGCTATCGGTCAGTACAGCTTTTGCCGATGACATTATTTCGGGATGGACGCAAGCCCAAGCAGAGGTAATCTACCTCGTATTATTGCATGATATTACTCAGAAAGAAATCGCTTCTCGGATTGACAAATCCCCTCAAACAATAAGTAAACTTTTGGGTACTGCCAAGGAAAACTTGATCAAGAAATACTTGGAGCGTTATCAGAAACTAATCCTTAAAGAGATCAATAAATGAACATGATAGTACTATTACGACTGCTTTTCGCCCATGTCCTTGCCGATTTTGCATTGCAGTCGGACAAACTATCCAAGGGGAAAAGTGCGGGAGGACGTAAAGGTTTTGACTACCTTCTGCTGCACAGCTTTATTCATGCTGTATTAGCCTACCTATTCGTGGCACAGTGGACGAATTACCTGCTCCCTCTTATCATCTTCTTTACCCATTTCGGAATGGATTGGTTCAAAGCCACGAAAATGAGACAGACTATAACAGCTTTCCTCTTGGATCAGGTGGTACACGTTGCCGTGATCCTTGTCTTATGGCTTGTGTTCTTTGCCGAAGGATTTACCCTCTCTCAACTTCCCATGGAGTGGAATACGCCCAAAGTATGGCTCATTGCCATCGCATATCTGCTTGTTCTGCAGCCATCCTCCATTCTTTTGGGACTGTTTATTGCGAAATGGACGCCACAGGAGTTGAAGGATAAATCTCTTCCGAATGCAGGGAAGTGGATTGGATATTTGGAACGTTTGCTCATCCTGACTTTTATCCTGACTGAGAGTATAGAAGGGGTAGGTTTCCTTTTGGCTGCAAAGTCTATTTTCAGATTTGGGGAGTTGAACAAGGCCCGTGAAATACGAACGACAGAATATGTTCTGATAGGCACATTGGTAAGTTTTGGTATCGCCATTATGCTTGGTTCGGCTGTTTTGATGCTGCAATAGGGCTAAGCTAGCTCCTCATGTTTCACTCCATATATAGTATTATCTTTGCGCCGAGCTATCTAGATCGTGCAAGGAACTGTATGTCACTGCAAAGTGAGAGGATGCAGTCTAAGAAAAGCACGAAGAGTTATTGATAGCCAGGTAATTGAATCAAAACGAAAAGAAGATTTAGGATGAAGACAATATCCAACAATTTGTTTGTAGCCTGCAAGTATGAACTCTTTGCAGGTGAGCAGGAAGAGCGTCAGCTTGTGGAGCAGGCAACAGCCGAGAAGCCCATGGCTTATATCCATGGCATGGGGCTAATGCTGGAGGCTTTCGAGAAGAAAATGCAGAACCTGAAAGTGGGAGACAAGTTCGATTTCGAGTTGAGCCCGGAGGAAGCCTACGGAATGACCAATAAGGAATACATCATTGATTTGCCCAAGAAAATCTTTCAGAATGATAAGGAAGAATTTGATGCTGAAAACGTATTCCCGGGTAACACCTTGCCTATGAATGACAGCGAGGGGAATATGCTCGTGGGCAAAGTGGTCGAAGTAAAGGATGATGTAGTGGTAATGGATTTCAATCATCCGTTGGCCAATAATTACCTGCACTTCGTAGGAGAGGTCTTGGAGGTACGAGAGGCTACAGCCGAAGACAATGCACAGTTCTTCAACAATCATGGTGGTTGCAGCTGTGGTTGCGGTGACGAACATGAGTCAAGTTGTGGCTGCGGAGAAGAAGGTGGCTCCTGTGGCGGAGGTTGTGGCGGTGGCTGTAGTTGTGGTTGCTGATACTTTATCTATATAGGAGATACACATACTTGAATTTAGAGCGACAGTCTCACAAACTGGGCTTTTGCCGGTTCGTGAGACTGTCGCTTTATTAGTCGGTTGATATTGTGTACCTTTGCCGAGCTATTGTCGGCCGGAGGCTGAGCTCCTGGTCGATAATGCTTGGATATTTTGTATTTGGAATACAACAAGTAGGAGAATATATGAATGTAAATATTAAGTACACGGATGATGTACAAGCCGTACTGACAGTAGAGTTGGCCCAGCAGGATTATGAGGCCGAGGTAGAGAAGTCACTTCGCTCTCACAGGTCTAAGGTAGATATGCCGGGATTTAGGAAAGGCCATGTACCTCTGAGCTTGGTAAAGAAGAGATTCGGTCTTGCTGTTAAGATCGAGGAGATCAACAGAAAAGTCGGAGAGGCCATGTACAACTATATTCGCGAAGAGAAGATACATGTTCTCGGAGAGCCGATGATCAAACAAGAATATTCGGATCAGGATATGGAAGGCCTGCAGGATTTCAAGTTTGATTTCGATGTTGCCATTGCTCCGAAGTTGGATATAAACTTGGGCAAGGAAGATAAGATCGTCTTCTATAATATCTCTGTTTCCGATGCCGATATAGACGAGCAAGTTCAGCATATACGCGAGCAGAATAAGGTTTCTGTCGATGCTGATTCTTACGAGGAGGGAGACATCGTTAAGGGACGCCTCACACAGTTGGAAAATGGACAGCCCAAAGACGGTGGTATAGAGAAAGAAAATGCCGTCTTGTTCCCTCAGTTTATGAAAGATGAGACTGAGAAAGCCAAGTTTGCCTCAGTGAAGCGCAACACGGTGCTCACACTCGATTTGTACAAGGCTTATGAAGGAAACGCCTTCGAGCTTTCTTCTCTCTTGGGCATCGACCGCAAAGAAGTAGAGCGGTGTAAAGATGTCGAGTTTGCTTTTGAGATTGCATCTATCTCACGGAAGAAAGATCCCGAATTCAACGAAGAGTTCTTCAAGACCGTATTCGCTGAACAGGAAGATGTGACAGACGAAGCCTCTATGCGCAATTGGATTCGCACCGATATGGAGCGTCAGTTGAGAGAGGAAGGGGATTATAAGTTCCAGGTAGACATGTATAAATATCTGGCAGATAAGAATCAATCTGCTGTTTATCCTCTGGATTTACTCAAACGCTGGTATGCCAATCAGAAGCGCGATGAGAAAAAGACAAGCGAGGACGCAAGTGCCGAAGTAGACAAGATGCTCCCAGCCCTCACAGAAAGTCTTCTGAGAGATAAGTTGGCTGAGAAGTATGATGTCAAGCCGAACAAAGATGAGCTTATGGCCCTTGCTCGCAAGATCACGCAGGCACGCTTTGCCCAATATGGCTTGTCGAGAGCTCCGCAGGATTTGATAGACAAGTATGCTGCCGAAATGTTGCAAAACAGAGAGCAGAGTGAGCACGTATATCTCCGAGCTACGGATATGCTTTTGGCACGCCGTATCCAATCCGAGGTGACACTGGATGAAAAGACATTGAGCCAAGACGAATACAAAGACTTGGTTGCTAAAGAAAATATAGAAGATAGCGCAGAGGCATAATAGACTTCTTAGGAGTCGGGTTTTATCTGGAAAGAAGGGAAAACCTATCTTTGCGCCACTTTTGAGATAAAAGTCTGATATCCCTCCGTGTGATGGGAGATTAGGTAAAGCTAATTTTGAGTAACACAAAAAACAGACAAGAATGAAAGAATTTAACCTGAAAGCCAATCCTCGTACGGATCTTGGTAAGAAAGCCTCCAAGGCTCTTCGTGTGAGCAATGAAATTCCTGCCGTACTTTACGGGGAGGGAGAAGTGCAGCATTTGGTAATTACGCAGGAGGCTGTACGCAAGTTGGTTTATAGCCCGGAGATCTTTTTGATCAATCTGGATGTAAATGGCCAGTCTTGCAAGTGTATCATGAAGGATATTCAGTTCCACCCGGTAAACGACCGTATTTTGCACATGGATTTGCTTCGTGTATCTGAGAACAAGCCTGTGGTTATGGAAGTGCCGGTGGTACTCAAGGGACACTCTGTCGGTGTGAAAGCCGGTGGTAAGCTCCAGCTCGATATGCGTCGTCTGCGTGTAAAAGCTGTTTATTCGTCTATTCCTGAAAATTTGGTTATCGATGTTACCAAATTGGGTCTCGGCAAGACAATCCAAGTTGGAGAGCTTGCTTTTGAAGGCTTGGAGTTGATGAATGCGAAGAACGCAGTTGTATGTGCAGTGAAACTCACTCGTGCAGCGCAAGGTGCAGCTCGTGCCGCCATGATGGAGGCTACTGATGAGGAAGAAGAAGCTACGGAAGAGTAATTTTTTCTGACCTGACAGATCTCCTTGTCCTCTCTCTTCGAGAAGATGAGGATGAAGATTTGCCCAAGGAAATGTTTTTGGAGGCTGTCTATGAAAAGTGTATTGCTTTTCGAGGGCAGCCTCGTTCTTTTTTTTGATTTTGATAGAAAAGACAAGATCCATTTGTCGATAAGATGAAGTATTTGATAGTAGGACTTGGAAATATCGGGGCCGAATACTGTGGTACCAGACATAATATTGGCTTTCGCATGGTGAACGCTATTGCTGAGACGGTTGGCGCATTATTTAAGGAGGAGCGTTATGGGGCGATAGCTCGCATGAGGATAAAAAATGCCGAATTGATATTGCTGAAGCCGAATACCTATATGAATCTGAGTGGCAATGCCGTCCGATATTGGGCGCAGCAAGAGAAGATCCCCATAGAGCGGATATTGATATTGCTTGATGATTTGGCCTTGCCTTTCGGAAAATTGAGATTGAAGGCCTCCGGAAGTGATGCCGGGCACAATGGCCTGAAAAATATAGCTCAGTTATTGGGTACGCAGGCTTATCCCAGATTGCGCTTTGGGATTGGCAATGACTACCCTCGAGGAGGGCAAATCGATTATGTCCTCGGGCAATTTTCCGAGGGAGAGCTTACCGAGATGAACCCGGCTTTGGATAAGGTTGTGGAGATTGTCCGTAGCTTTTGCCTTGAGGGTATAGATCGGGCAATGAACCGGTACAATTAAGTTGGTATTTATCAGCCCCTTTGGCCTCTTTGTCAAGTCTCTTTTGCAGACTCATCGGACCGGGTTTGACTCGATGAAAGAGAACGGAATAAATAGCTAAATTTGTACCGCAATAAATAGAAGTATCGCACTACACATGAATATTTCATACAACCGTCTTCGGCGGTATATCGATATAGATTTAAGTCCTAACGAACTTTCCGAGATTCTTACTTCCATCGGTCTTGAAGTGTCCGGTGTCAATCAGGTCGAATCGATCCCCGGAGGCCTCAAGGGCTTGGTCGTGGGGCATGTCTTGACTTGTGAGCCTCATCCCGATAGTACTCACTTGCATGTGACCTCGGTGGATGTAGGTCTGGATACCCCCTTGCAGATCGTTTGCGGAGCTCCTAATGTAGCTGCCGGTTTGTACGTTGTTGTGGCCACTATCGGTACGATATTGGGGCAAGATCAGGCCAATCCATTTCTGATCAAGAAGTCTCGCCTGCGTGGAGTGGATAGCTTTGGGATGATCTGTTCGGAGAGCGAAATAGGTGTTGGGAAGTCCTGTTCCGGAATAATTTCTCTACCGGCAGAGGAGGTATACCCCGGTATGCCTGCTGCAGAGTTCTATAGGGTGGAGACAGATTATGTGATTGAGGTGGATATTACTCCCAACAGGGTAGATGCCACTTCGCACTACGGAGTAGCAAGGGATTTGGCTGCTTATCTTACTGCTCATACGGGTAAGGTTGTGCGTGCTCAATACCCGGAGTTGCCGGAGTTGATCATCCCCGAAAAACCTACTGTTCCGGTTGAGATAGCCTGTCCGGCGGAGCTATGCCCACGTTTTGAGATGCTGAGAATAGATGGCGTACGGGTGGGAGAGAGTCCTACTTGGTTGGCAAATACAATTCGGGCAATAGGGCTCAAGCCGATCAATAATATCGTGGATATTTCCAATTTCGTTTTGCACGAGTTGGGACAGCCTTTGCATTGCTATGATGCCGATATGGTAGACGGAGGTGTTGTTGTGCGTTTGGCCCAGGAGGGAGAGAGCTTTGTTACTCTCGATGGGGTAGAGCGTAAGCTTACCGCCGACGATATTATCATAGCTTCCGGCCGAGACGAGCCTCTGTGTATTGCCGGAGTGCTTGGTGGCTTGGAGTCAGGTACTACCGAGCGCACAGCCTCTGTGCTAATTGAGGCGGCCAACTTCCATCCAACGAGCGTTCGCAAGACAGCCCGTCGCTTGGGCATCAATTCGGATGCCTCTTTCCGCTTCGAGCGAGGTTTGGATGCCAATAATACGCACCGAGCTTTGCTGAGAGCCGCAGCTTTGATTCAGGAGATAGCCGGAGGACAGATAACCTCGGCTGTAACCGATATATATTCCGTGAAGCAGGAACCTCACAAGGTTGCATTGAGCCTTAGTTGGCTGGATCGTCTGATCGGAAAGAAGATCCCTCAGCCGGAGGTTGAGACCATCTTGGAAGCATTGGAGATCCGTATCGCGGATAGGCAGGGAGACACACTACAGCTCGAAGTCCCTCGCTATCGCACAGATGTGACAAGAGATGTCGATGTAGCCGAGGAGATCCTACGCATCTATGGCTACAACAATGTGGAGCTGGACGGACGGATGACAATCTCCATTGGTGACGAATCGCAGGAAGATCGGCAACACAATTTGTCTACTATTCTTTCTGAGCAGCTTGTAGGTGCCGGATTTAATGAGATCCTCTGCAATTCGCTCACTTCTTCATCTTTTTATCACAACTTACATTCTTGTCCCGAATCTCATTTGGTGAGATTGATAAATCCGCTTAGCAATGAGTTGGATGTTATGCGCTCCACCTTGCTTTTCGGGGGGTTGCAGTCTCTCTCTCGCAACGAGCATCGCAAGGCTAACCGCTTCTATTACTTCGAGTGGGGCAATGTTTACAGCTTTGTCCCGAGTGATAAGTCCGAGTCTTCGGCAGATGTTTTGTCGAGCTATCAGCAAGAGACCCGTTTGGCTCTGTGGATTGCCGGACAGCGAGTAAGTGGCTCTTGGGCACATCCCGATGAGGCTTCATCAGTGTCTGAAATCAAGGCACATGTGATGAACATACTCAAGCGTTCGGCCGTGGATACAGAGCAGTTGGAGTTGAGAGAAGGCGGTTCAGACCTCTACAAGGTCAGTATGGATATTTACGCCTCTAATACCTATCTGGGTACTTGGGGGATTATCTCTCCTTCCGTGACAAAAGCCATGGATATTCCTTTTGAGGTTTATTATGCAGAGCTTTCTTGGCAAGCTATTTTTGAGTTAGGCAGTCGTCGGGCCGGATTCGAGGCTCACTCTTTGCCTAAGTATCCCGAAGTGAAGCGAGATTTGGCTTTGTTGATAGATAAAGAGGTGAGCTTTGCTCGGATACAGGAGGTTGCACGCAATACCGAGCGAAAGCTACTCAGGCGAGTGGAGCTATTCGATGTCTATGAAGGTAAGCACCTGCCCGAGGGAAAGAAGAGTTATGCTGTAAGTTTCTATCTCAGGGATGACAATAGGACGATGAGTGAGAAGCAGATCGAGTCCATAATGAACAAGCTGATTCAGGCCATGGATAAGCAATTAGGGGCCAGTCTGAGATGAGCTGCGACAGTAATAAAAATACAACGATATAGCATTTCGAAATAATAGATATGGGAAGAGCATTTGAATACCGTAAGGCGAGAAAGATGAAACGCTGGGGCAATATGGCCAGAGTGTTTACTAAGCTGGGAAAGGAAATCACAATTGCAGCTAAAGACGGAGGACCGGACCCGGATACCAATCCGCGTCTTCGCGTGTTGATCCAGACGGCAAAAAAGGAGAACATGCCCAAGGACAACGTAGAGCGAGCTATCAAGAAAGCAACGGAGAAAGACTTTACGGATTACAAGGAGATCAATTACGAAGGCTATGGCCCACACGGTATCGCTATTTTCGTAGAGACTGCAACAGACAACAATACACGTACGGTAGCCAATATCCGTAGCTACTTCAATAAGCATGGAGGTAGTCTCGGCACGAGCGGTAGCTTGGAGTTCCTCTTCGATCATAAGTGTATATTCCATATCACCAGACCTGAGAATGTAGATCTGGAGAGCTTGGAATTAGAGCTTATTGACTTCGGTGTAAATGAGCTGGAGGAGGATGAGGAAGAAAATGAAATCATCCTTTATGGTGACTTCGCAGATAATAGCACAATACAGAAATACCTCGAAGAGAATGGTTACGAGATCAAGTCGGCCGAGTTTGTTCGTATGCCGAAAGACACCAAAGCTGTTACCGATGAGCAAAGGGAGCAGGTGGATAAATTGATCGAAAGAATCGAGGAAGACGAAGATGTGCAGAACGTATTCACCAATATGGAGTAAAGCTCCATACAGAGCTATTCACGGGTTGCCCTTTTCTGCTCTGTTTAGCAGAGGAGTAAATAAATAGAGTATTGTACAGCCCGAAAACTCACACCAATGCCCTCGGAGTAGACATTGTAGTCTGCAAAGGGGCATTGTTGTTTAATCAAATGACTTTTTATGCATCTTCCCTGTCCGCTTTATCCGCTTCGTTTTGAGCCTTATCTCAAGGAGGTTCTTTGGGGAGGGCAGAGACTGCCCAGGTTCAAAGGCCTTGATGCAACTGACCCGGCAGCTCTCTATGGGGAGTCTTGGGAGGTTGCCCAGTTGCCTGCGCATTGTTCAGTGGTGGCAGAAGGTTCTCTGAAAGGCTATCGGCTTGATAGATTGATAAGTCTCTACGGTCCTGTTTTTATGGGAGAGAAAGTCTACGCACAATACCCCGGTTCCTTCCCTCTGTTGATAAAGTACATTGATGCACAGCAGGACTTATCTATCCAAGTGCACCCGGATGATCGATTGGCGCAGCAGTTGCATGGCCCATCGGCAAAAGGGAAGACAGAGATGTGGTATATCATTGATGCTGCTCCCGGAGCCTCTCTTTACTGTGGATTGAAATCTCCCATCACGGAACAAGAGTACAGGAGACGAATTGCCGAAGGAACAATAGAGGAGGTTTTGATCCGGCATGAAGTAAAAGCAGGAGATGTTTTCTTCCTTCCTCCCGGACGTATCCATTCTATCGGGAAAGGGTGTTTATTGGCGGAGATCCAGCAAAGCTCCGATTTGACTTACCGCATATATGATTTTATGCGCAAAGACAAGGATGGCAATTATAGAGAATTGCATACGGATTATGCTGCTAAGGCAATCGATTATTCTATCCCAACGTCAGGTTATCAGCTTGAATATGAGATTTTTGAAGGGCGTTTTCGGTCACCTTTGGTTGGCTGTGAATACTTCTCTGTTGCGTTGCTGTCAATGACGCAAGGATGCCAAACCGTAGACCTTTCTTTTCGCGATAGTTTTACGATCTTGCAGTGTGTCGAAGGAGAAGGAGTATTGAGGGATCTGCAAGGCTATTCCACAAACTTGTATCGTGGGGATACTCTCCTTTTGCCGGCTCAGATTCGAGGGTTTGTATTAGAGACACAAGGGGGGCTCAAATTGCTCGATACCTACGTCCCATAATTGCTTCTGTTAAGCTCTTCAGGGGCTTATGCCATGACGGAGAGGAGAAGATTCGTCTGGGGATTAACGTAATGAGAGAAGCCTTTTCCGGGTAGGCTGGTCTAATCGCTCTATTGCATAGCGGAGTGTGGTGCGAGGCATGAACGAACCCCATTGTTCTATAAAGGAAATCATTTGATCCACATCTTTCTTTCCGACTTCCCGCAGGGCCCAGCCCATGGCTTTGTGTATAAGGTGGTGAGGGTGGCTTAGATTTTCTTGTACAACGTGGAGAGTCGGAGCTATGATGCCTTGCCGGACTAGGCCCAGAGTAGAAACGATGCCGATACGCTTGATCCAAAGATTCGAGTTGGCAGACAAAGAATATATCTCTGTATAATCTTGCCCTTTCTTGTGGGCATAGTCTCCGATAAGATATGGGGCTGAGAGATCGACCAGATCCCAATTGTTTATCCCGGGGAAGTGCTGTACATAGGTCTGATGCAGGAGTTCTCTTTCTTCCGGGAGTTTGCTTTTTCTGTACATCCCGGTAAGCCCAATGACTGCAATAAGTCGCAAATCATGTATAGGGTGGGATAGTAGTTCCGAGATGAGAGATTCGGAGAAAGGCCCAAGTATCTGCTCCGATTTTCGCAGTTGTGGTAAAGTGAGAGGTAACACCTGATCTCCAAAGCCGTATTCTCCGGGTTTGATCCCCAATACTCGCTCTACAAAATATTTTTTCTCTTCCGGTTGGCGCATCGGGCGCAAGTAGTCGGCTATGTCTTCAGCCGAAGCAGAGAGAGCCCGTTGAGAGGCGTTGCGCTGGATAAGCATGGCCGCATCGTTGCAAGCTGAGAGGAGTTTCAGTCGATGTTCTGCGGCATATCTCACTGCTAAATCCACCAGTTCCCTGCCCAAGCCCCCTCCTCTGTGTTTCGGGTCGACCACTGTGTGGAGTACTTTTAGAAAGTTATCGGCTATACATACCACTTCTATATATCCCCCTTCTTGTCCTGATGGAGTTTTTACAGTCAGACGAAAAGGTGTGTTTGCGAATATTCTGTGTTGCTGATAGCGACTTTGGTAGAGCATATTGTGGAAGATTTGAGTGGATAAAAGACCTCTGTTTGATTCGTATAGTAGAATAGGCTCTTTTCCTTTGTCTGAGAAGAGAACCTATGGAACATTATTAGTTCTGCTCCAAGGGAAGAGCTGAGGCAATACTCCTTTTTGCTGCTTCTGCAGCTGCAACAAAGGCTTGTGGTTTCTCACCAAAATCGGATACTTTCATCTCTGGATGGATTGTAAGCTTCAGAAGGGTAGGGCGGGGGAGAACTTTCCCTATTGGAAGGGTTTTATATGAGCCTTCGATTGAGACAGGGAGGAGTGGTATATCCAATTCGTCTGCCATCAGAATAGCCCCTTTTTTGAATCGCCCCATTCGCCCGTTGGTCGTGCGGCTGCCTTCAGGAAATATGAAAATGGATGTGTTTTCGCTCAATACCTTTTTTGCCTGCCGCATGGTATATTGTATGGAGCTGGGTTTGCGGTCGTCCACAAAGATGAACCCAGCATATCGGCAGGCCAATCCGACAAATGGAATTTTGCGGATGCCGTCTTTCATCACCCAGCGGAAAGGGATACCCAAGTGTCCGTACATCATGAAGATATCGAATGCTCCCTGATGATTTGCTACTACTACATAGTTCTGTTTCGGACGAATATGTTCCCTTCCTTGTACTTTTATTCGGCAGCCGGAGAGGATGATTGCCACTTTGGACCATATCATGCCTGGATAATAGGCAAATATCCTTCGTCCGCCCAAACTGCAACCAATGACTGTGACTAAGGTGCAGAGGATTGTGCATACTGTGAAGAGCGGAAAAGCTATTAGGCAGAAATAGAGGAGGTATAATATTCGTAGCATATCGGTATGGAGAGGCTTCGGAGAATGCAACAAAGAGGAGAGGGAGCTGTTTTTACTGCTTTAGGAATTGCTTTCGTCTAAGTTTAAAATCTTTACCCAGATATTTTTCTCTCACAATTTCGTTCTCGGCCAATTCTTCAGCCGTCCCTTGGAATAAGACTTTCCCCTCGAAAAGCAAATAAGCTCTATCGGTGATGCTGAGTGTTTCATAAACATTGTGGTCAGTGATGAGTATCCCGATATTTTTGTTTTTCAGTCCGGCTACAATATGCTGTATATCCTGCACTGCGATTGGGTCTACTCCGGCAAAAGGCTCATCAAGCATGATAAATTTGGGGTCGATTGCCAGACAACGAGCTATCTCTGCACGTCGTCTTTCTCCCCCGGATAATCTGTTCCCATGGTTCTTTCTCACTTTCTCCAAGTGGAATTCCGCAATCAAACTTTCCAACTTTTCGCGTTGCTCCTGAGGGCTTTTGTTTGTCATTTCGAGAACAGCTCTGATGTTGTCCTCGACAGAGAGCTTGCGAAAAATAGATGCTTCCTGTGCCAGGTAACCAATTCCGGCTTGGGCTCGCTTGTATACCGGATATTGTGTGATATCAGTATCATTGAGGAATATTCGCCCTTCATTCGGAACCACCAGGCCGGTCGTCATATAAAATGTAGTTGTCTTGCCGGCCCCATTTGGCCCCAATACCCCTACAATTTCTCCCTGATGCAACTCGATAGATACATGATTGACCACCGTTCGATTGCGGTAACGCTTCACCAAATTCTCCGTGCGAAGCACAAGTGGGGTTTCTGCTTGCTGAGCTGCTGTATCCGAGCTATCCGGATCCAAGAGAGTATTTGTTTGTGTGTCTTCGGGGGAGAGCAGATTGTCTCCGACTTCATCCACTGAGGAGTTGTCCTTTGGGGAATCAAGAGTTGTATTGTCTTCCATAAGAGGGCTTTGTTGAATCACAAATATAGGCAACTTTCAGCTCTCATGCGGAGTTTATCCGACAAGAATGAGGTTATATTTCGCACAAAATACCTTGTCTATATATCACTTTTCAGCCTCTTCTATCTGACCTTTTTCGAGCTGTTGGTATAGTTTATGATACTCCTCTGCCATGCGTGGAGCCGAGTAGTAGCGAGTGAAGTCCTGTGCTTCTATTTCGTCGAATTGATAGTCAAGAGCTTTTTCTATTGCTAAGGCGCAGGCTTCGACATCGGTTGGCTCAAAGTGTAGAGGTTTGATGGATGGTAATCGCTCTGTTATCTCTTCAAAAGCTGGAATCGCAGAGGATACAACTGTACAACGCATGGCAATTGCTTCTACCACAGTCAAGCCAAAGCCTTCTGTAAGAGATGCCGTAACGTGCATATCCGCTGCACGGAAGTATTCTGGCATATTACTTACCAGACCATCGAAGCGAACACGAACTCCCAAACTCTGTGCCAGAGATCGACATCGTTCCTGCATGATACCACTGCCGAGGAAAATGATAAGGTGATCATCCGATATTCGCTTAGAACTATTGAGCAGCCCCACAGCTCGAATCAGTGTTGGCTGATTTTTCAGAGAAGTGTAGAGACCAACGGCCACCAGAACGGTTGTCGAGTTGGACAATCCCAGTTTCTTGCGGCACTCGGCCTTGGTGTCGACATTTTCCATTTGCCCAAAGCGTTGAGGGTCTATTCCATTGGATACGGTATAAGTGTGTACAGCGGTTCCTAATCTTTTTTTGTAGTAATTGGTTGTCGATTGGGTGATCCCTACGACGGCTTGCATTCGAGATAACTGCGAGAGGAGACGATGCGTCATATAAGAGCCGATCAGTTTCCCCTTTACTATCGGGAAGCTATCACCTGCGATATTGTGTTGAGTGCTTATTCGTCGATACTCCCCATGCAAGTTCGCTGCTACCAAGTCGGGGTGATAGCCATGTGTATGTATCAGATCTATATTTCTTGCTTGGAGTATTTCGTTTATGTGCCGACTCACCTTTTTTGTCCGTAGTTCCAGTTGCCAAAGACTATAGCCAAGGGTGAGTAGTTCGCATCCATGTTCTTTGAAGTGTTGGCGTAGGTTTGCCCTGGAAGGTGCGCTATCTCTCAATTCGATAATTATGGGGAGGTATAGTTTTTTTGGCAGGTATGCTATTATGTTGTATAGTACGTAGACGGGTGCTGCTTCTATTATTCGGTTTATGACAAAAGCGATTGGTTTGGCGGGCTTCATAAGGGCAGAGTAGCTTTAAGAGGCGGTTGTAGCGTATGGGTGCTGCATCTTTGGCGATATTTCTTGGAGTATGTGTAGCCCATATAAGACTACTCTGCGAAAGTACAAATTATCGGCCTTGAGGGGGGATGTTGTATTCTGTCATCGTAGGGAACGATTTCTCTTTTTTCTTTCTGCTGATTATTCCTTCTTGCATCTCTTTTGTATCTATATAATTTTCCTAAGAATATTATAATTTCATTTTCTTTTTCTGGTATTTTTTCTTGAAATTGGGGTATTATTGAGTCTGTTTTTCTCTTGTTTTTTTTGTTCTCTATGGAGCTGTTTTTTTCTAACAGGGGAGCGAGCAAAAATTCTCTCCTGTGAGAGCAAACTTTTTCTCCTGTGTTAGCAAAATTTCTCTGAGGAGAAAAAACCGACCTTTCCAGAACGCTCTATTCATCGGCCTTTTAGGCGGTCATTGTAAAGCCTTTGAGAGTTTTTTTTGTTCACTTGTATTTGGCTGCTTTTTCAGGTGTTTTTTCTCTTCTTTTTGCGAGCATGATGCTTAACAAAACATATCACCTTTGAGTTTGAAAAATTTACTTAGATCTACGGAAATCTATTGCAATAGTTCCTGATGAAGATGTGTTATGATGCTCAAATTGTTGAGATGCTTGCAACAATCGACTTTGGTACCACGCTCCGATACACTTCTTTCTACCCTAGTCTTATTGTCTTGTATTTTGAGCACTCAGAGACACTCAAATGGGGCTGTGTCGAAAGTTAGACTTTCACATAGCTCTTTTTTCTTTGTTCGCTGGGCTCTGTAGCCTGAATTTGTAGTAGACAAGATGTCAGAGAGAAGAGGAGGAAGAGGGCCTCCCCATAGGTGATTTAGCCTGAGCATAGGAAATACAGCAAAAAGTTATTTGCAATTCTAATAAGCTAATTGTTAATTATATAAGTGTTTTTATGCGCGATTTTTCAAAATCGTCAGTATTTGGAATGCGTAAATAGTCCAAAAAGATGTGCAAGTAGTACAAAAGAAAATCCTTTTGATTGCTCAACTTTGTGGCAGGAGTTCCTGCATCAGACCTTCTTTTGTAGTGGAGGGAGTGAGGGATACTTTTTTGGGGAGGGCTTGTTTGCCCTTTTGAGGAAAGAGAAAATATCTAACAATTCGACTATTCAATTTGGCATCAAACCTCTTAATAACTCATTATTAGTATTAGTATGAAATCATTTAACTACTCAATTGGTATGAAAATCTCCTCAACAAGGAAGAGCATGTTTGTGGCGATAGCTGCACTGTTCAGTATGATGCTTGCCTCGCCGGCAGTGGCACAACTGCCAACAACCAGATATGGCATCTATATAGCCGGTACTGAGATTATCCTGGGTAACTGCAGCGATCTTTCGTCTATCGAAGGTGTTTCGGGAACGGCCAAATACTCTCCAATTACCCGAACTCTTACTCTCACAGATGTTACGATCGATGGGGGAAATAAGGCTAGCATTGTTGTAAAGTCTCCAGTAAAATCGTGATAAATGGGACATGTCGTTTGGCAAGGTGGGTGGATATTTATGAGAATTGTGGAATTTATGGCTCTGGATCACTTGCTATTGATGAGAAAGAAGGTACGGGCCTTCTTATAAACAAGGATGCCACTCTTAGAATCTCACACTGTCGTGTAGACGTTAGAGGTAGATGGGGCATCGCAGGAAAAGGCAAACTTATTGTCGAGAATTCTACTGTAGGGGCAGAAGGTAGCGGTGGGTCTATTTCCGGCTTGGCTTCGTTTACGCTCAAGGATTGCTACATTACTGAGCCAGCAGGAGCTGTATGGAATGAGGGACAACATGCCGTATGTGATGCATCTGGAAACATCATTAAAGGCGTTGTGGTAATCAGGCCAAGGACAGTTGACATAGAGCATATTCGTCCCGATACTCCGATTCACCGCAACATCTACAATTTCGAAGGAGTGAAGATCAATATCCCATTCGATCAATTGCCTTCTGGAGTCTACATCGTAGATGGTAAGAAAGTACTCAAGAACCGATACGGATCGCATACTACAAAAGATTGGGGGCATTGACTGCAAATCGATGCTCCTTCTGTTTTTCTCTTCTCTGTACAATAGCCTATCTGTTTTTTATGCATACCCACCTTTCAAGCTCCACTAATTCTTATTTTTGTACACCTCCCTCTTTTTTCTTCTTCTTTCCTCTATGTTCTCTCCATCTTGTATGCATATATGTATACCTCATGTATATGTGTACCTCTTCTGATCTTTTTCCTTCTTTCGCATAATCCTTTTCCATTACTTCTGCCCGGTGATTGGGCAAGGCCTCTCCTCTCTCGCTTCTCCTCTCTCGCTTCTCCCTTCTCGCTTCTTTTTTCATAATCTCATGTGTTTCCATGTTTTTTTTCTCTTTTTCTTGATTTCTTGTTTTGGAGTTGTTTTTCCGGGAAAAAGTTTTGTTTTTGTTTCGTGCTGATTTCAAGTCTGTTAGGCCTCTCTCGACTAATCTTTCGTCAAATATTTTGGTATTTGATTTGGATTGGAAGGAAAAACTGTTTTATCTTTGCATTCGCTAAGCCCGAGCGGGGCGCCACTTGAAAGGAATGGCAGAAGGCGATAGAGCTGTTATTTGAGGAGTGTGTACTCCTTTTTTTTGACAGTGGTCTGCTGCTTGTTTTTTTAAGTTGGACTCGGTTTTCCTTTTTTTTGAGTGGCTTTTTGCAGCTGATCCAGAGGGTTGGCTTGCCGGGGAGCATTCTTAGGAAAGGGGAGTTTAGGTAAAGCGAAGAGATCTTTGACGATATTCATAGAACAAAAGTGTAGTACAGGAATGTTTTTTTCCTCTCCTTTATTTTGGCTGTGAAGTTTTTTTCACGTGATTATTATAGAGGGGGTCATATAAGGAAACGAGACTTTCGTCAAGTACAACCAACCAGGCGAACGATAATGAGCATATAACAGGAAAACAAACAAAACAAGATAACAATGGAGAGTTTGATCCTGGCTCAGGATGAACGCTAGCGATAGGCTTAACACATGCAAGTCGAGGGGCATCGGGTAAGTAGCTTGCTACTTATGCCGGCGACCGGCGCACGGGTGCGTAACGCGTATGCAACCTACCTGTCAGACTGGGATAACCCGGTGAAAGCCGGACTAATACTGGATACACTTATTCTTCTGCATGGGGGGATAAGGAAAGATTTATTACTGACAGATGGGCATGCGTTCCATTAGCTAGTTGGTGAGGTAACGGCTCACCAAGGCGACGATGGATAGGGGAACTGAGAGGTTTATCCCCCACACTGGTACTGAGACACGGACCAGACTCCTACGGGAGGCAGCAGTGAGGAATATTGGTCAATGGGCGAGAGCCTGAACCAGCCAAGTCGCGTGAGGGCAGACGGTCCTAAGGATTGTAAACCTCTTTTTCAGGGGAGTAAAATTAGATACGCGTATTTAATTGCAAGTACCCTGCGAATAAGCATCGGCTAACTCCGTGCCAGCAGCCGCGGTAATACGGAGGATGCGAGCGTTATCCGGATTTATTGGGTTTAAAGGGTGCGTAGGTTGTTTTGTAAGTCAGTGGTGAAACCTGGGGGCTCAACCCCTAGCATGCCGTTGAAACTGCAGAGCTAGAGATTAGAATAGGTAGGCGGAATGTATGGTGTAGCGGTGAAATGCATAGATATCATACAGAACCCCGATTGCGAAGGCAGCTTACCGGGCTATATCTGACACTGAAGCACGAAAGCGTGGGTATCAAACAGGATTAGATACCCTGGTAGTCCACGCCGTAAACGATGATTACTCGGAGTATGCGATATGAGTGTATGCTTCTTAGCGAAAGCGTTAAGTAATCCACCTGGGGAGTACGTCGGCAACGATGAAACTCAAAGGAATTGACGGGGGCCCGCACAAGCGGAGGAACATGTGGTTTAATTCGATGATACGCGAGGAACCTTACCCGGGATTGAAATATAGATGACAGGCAGCGAGAGTTGTTATCCCTTCGGGGCATCTATGTAGGTGCTGCATGGTTGTCGTCAGCTCGTGCCGTGAGGTGTCGGCTTAAGTGCCCTAACGAGCGCAACCCACATTATTAGTTACTAACAGGTTAAGCTGAGGACTCTAATAAGACTGCCGGCGTAAGCCGTGAGGAAGGTGTGGATGACGTCAAATCAGCACGGCCCTTACATCCGGGGCGACACACGTGTTACAATGGTAGGGACAAAGGGCAGCTACCGGGCGACCGGATGCGAATCTCCAAACCCTATCCCAGTTCGGATCGGAGTCTGCAACTCGACTCTGTGAAGCTGGATTCGCTAGTAATCGCGCATCAGCCATGGCGCGGTGAATACGTTCCCGGGCCTTGTACACACCGCCCGTCAAGCCATGGGAGTCGGGGGTACCTGAAGTACGTAACCGCGAGGGGCGTCCTAGGGTAATACCGGTGACTGGGGCTAAGTCGTAACAAGGTAGCCGTACCGGAAGGTGCGGCTGGAACACCTCCTTTCTGGAGTTCGTTACGTTTGCACAGGGAAGGATTTTATGTATAAGACGACTTGTGCTCTCTTTTGTTTCTATGATTTTCGATATAGGTGTTAGTTCTGTTTATGGGCTCTTTCATTTTATCGAGTCTTCTGCGTGAATATTTTAGCGTGGGGGGGGATAGGAGAGTGTTTTGTATAGGTGGCTAACATCATGGAGACCACTGGGAGATGGGCGTTATTATTTTCCGTGTGTTTTCAGGCAGTCGATGCAGTCCTATAGCTCAGTTGGTTAGAGCGCTACACTGATAATGTAGAGGTCGGCAGTTCAACTCTGCCTGGGACTACGGGGGATTAGCTCAGCTGGCTAGAGCACCTGCTTTGCAAGCAGGGGGTCATCGGTTCGAATCCGATATTCTCCACATTTCTTATTAGGGGAGGATCTTCTAATAGGGAAGCGATCTTTGACGTAATGATAGAACAAAAACAATAGAGCAAAAAGAAAACAACCCGTGTGTAGGATTAACCACACACATAAGGCGAATTTGATAAGGGCAGACGGTGGATGCCTAGGCTCTCAGAAGCGAAGAAGGACGTGATAAGCTGCGAAAAGCTGCGGTTATTGGCACATACGAATTGACCCGCAGATTTCCGAATGGGGCAACCCGTCAGGCAGGAGGTCTGACACTGCGACAAGCAGGGCGAACGTGGGGAACTGAAACATCTTAGTACCCATAGGAAAAGAAAACAAAAGTGATTCCCTCAGTAGTGGCGAGCGAACGGGGATTAGCCCAAACCTATATTGTGATTGCAATATGGGGGTAATAGGACTTCGATATAGATTTTACACAGTTAGAAGAAGCGTATGGAAATGCGCACCATAGGGGGTGATAGTCCCGTATTTTAAAGCTGGGTTAGAGTTTTAGGAGTATCCTGAGTAGCGCGGGACACGAGAAATCTTGCGTGAATTAGCGGGGCCCATCCCGTAAGGCTAAATATGTCTGAGAGACCGATAGTGAACCAGTACCGTGAGGGAAAGGTGAAAAGAACCTCGAACAGAGGAGTGCAATAGATCCTGAACCCGTCTGCCTACAAGCGGTAGGAGCCGATATTATATTGGTGACTGCGTGCCTTTTGCATAATGAACCTACGAGTTTTTCTATTCGGCGAGGTTAAGGTGTTAATCACCGGAGCCGTAGCGAAAGCGAGTTTTAAACAGCGTATAGTCGGATGGAGAAGACGCGAAACCAAGTGATCTACCCTTGGTCAGGTTGAAGGTTAGGTAACACTAACTGGAGGATCGAATCGTTAAGCGTTGAAAAGCTTTCGAATGAACTGAGGGTAGGGGTGAAAGGCTAATCAAACTTGGAGATAGCTCGTACTCCCCGAAATGCATTTAGGTGCAGCCTTGTATTTTTTGACTGTGAGGTAGAGCGACTGATTGGATGCGAGGGTTTCACCGCCTATCAAGTCCAGACAAACTCCGAATGCGCAGTTCATATATTACAGGAGTGAGGGCATGGGTGCTAAGGTCCATGTCCGAGAGGAGAAGAATCCG
>NZ_LS483447.1:0-122500 GCF_900476255.1 Porphyromonas crevioricanis | reverse complement strand
GACGTAAAAACATACGTACTGCGTAATGGGCACAGATCCAGCCCAATGAGGATATTACAATCAGACTCATCAAAAAGTCACTTAAATGAAGTTCTACGGGATAAGCTGGTATGCCCATCTCTGTAGAGCTGCCGATTTCTACAATACCGTATTCCTGCTGCAGGAAAGCCAATACGGCTCCAAGGAACAAGCCCGGGAGGGCTCCTAAAAGAGTTACCAGTACCCCCTCGCTCACAAATATGCGTTGAATATCCTGCATTCGCATCCCCAAAGCTCGCAAAATGACAATGTCCTTTTTCTTCTCTAAAAGCAACATGGCTAAGCTGCTAATAACATTGAAGAGAGCGAGAATTAGGATAAAAAGGAGTATGAGGAAAGTAATCCACTTCTCCATTGCAACCAAACGTGATATTTCTGGATATTGAGCTTCTCTATTTTTTGCCTTGTAGGAGCTCCCCAGTAGGTTTTCCAATAGTTTGCTCACCTTTTGAGTATTAGCTTCGGGTTGTAGTTTTATTCCTATGGCTGTTACCTCGTTGTCCGTATATTGAAGCAGATAGCGTAGTTGGTCTATAGGAATGAAAGCCACTTCGTCGTATCCGGCTTGTCCAGGTTGAATGATGGACGCAACTGTACCATAATCCATGCGAAGCATCGAAGCAGGTAGTAAAGGATTGATCAGGCCAATCCGCTTAGGAAAATAGATGTCAATAGTATCTGATCCGACAAGGGCGTCCAGCTCCCAAGCCAGAGCACTTCCTATGTTGTAGTAAGCCGAGCTATCCGACCGTATTAGTTGAAACTCTCCATCCGAGATAAACTGATCTATGTCGGTTATTGTGCTGAAAAGAGGTTCAACACCTATCACTGTGGCCGGTGTCTGTCTTTGCTTGCATCGCAAAAGTCCTGTTTGAGAGATCATCCCTGCGGCTGTTTCCACTCCTTCGACAGCTGTTATCTTTTCTTTAAGAGAAGGGGGGAGCTCGAAACTCTGTTTGTCTACACGTTCGACCAAAAGATCTGGATCCAGACCGGATGTTTGGGAGAGGATCAGTTGTTCATAGCCATTATATATGGAGAGAGCCAATAGCAGAGCCATGGATACCACAGCCACGGCCACAGCCGAAATCGCCGATACAATATTTACGGCATTCAGGCTCTTTCGACTGAAAAGGTAGCGCCCGGCAAAGAATAGTGGGAGCTTCATGAGGTTCTTAGGCTTGGTTACGAACTCTACTTCTTGAGTAGCTCATCGATGCGCTCTATATAGTCCAGAGAATCGTCTATGTAGAAATGCAATTCTGGTATTCGTCTGAGTTGCATACGGGTACGTTGTCCTAATTCAAAACGGACTTGTGAGGCTTGGCTACGAATGTTTTTTAGTAGTTCTTCGGCTCGATCGGAAGGGAAGATTGAGAGGGTTGCTCGGGCAATGCTTAGGTCGGCACTTACACGCACAGAGGTTACCGAAACGATAACTCCCGGCAATGCCTTGGTTTGCAAACGAAATATCTCACTCAGTTCCTTCTGTATCAGACGGCTTATTTTACTTTGTCTTGTACTATCCATGGGTGCAAAGGTAGAGAATTAGAATACAAAAGCCCGGTTCTCCTATTCGGAAAACCGGGCTTTGTATGTCTTATACCAAGCCTTGAGAGGACTTGGCAAAAGCTTTTATTTAGGCATTGACCTTAGCCATATGGAGAAGCAATTCGCAAACTTTGTTGCTGTATCCCCACTCGTTGTCGTACCAAGAAACGACCTTAACGAAGGTATCGGTCAGGGCGATACCAGCTGTCGCATCAAATACGGAAGTATTTTCTTCTCCGATGAAGTCGGAAGATACAACGGCTTCTTCTGTGTAGCCGAGGATTCCCTTCAGGTAGGTTTCGGAAGCCTTTTTCATTTCGGCGCAGATCTCTTCGTATTTAGCTGGCTTAGCCAGATTTACTGTGAGGTCTACCACAGATACATCCAATGTGGGTACTCGGAAACTCATTCCGGTGAGCTTCTTGTTCAGCTCAGGAATTACCCGACCTACCGCTTTGGCTGCACCGGTGCTCGATGGGATGATATTACCACCGGCAGCACGTCCCCCACGCCAGTCTTTGGCAGAAGGTCCGTCTACGGTCTTCTGTGTAGCGGTGGTAGCATGTACCGTTGTCATCAGACCGTCCTTAATACCCCATTTGTCATGGAGCACCTTGGCTACGGGAGCCAGACAGTTGGTTGTGCAGCTGGCATTGGATACGATTTGTGTTCCTTTTTGGTATTTGTCGAAGTTTACTCCGCAAACAAACATAGGTGTTTCGTCTTTAGAAGGGGCAGACATTACCACATACTTGGCCCCGGCTTGCAGGTGTGCTTCACTCTTTTCTTTGGTAAGGAAGAGACCGGTGGATTCTACCACATACTCTGCTCCAACTTCATCCCATTTCAAGTTAGCAGGGTCTTTCTCTGCTGTCACACGGATTTCGTTGCCGTTTACCACGAGTTTGCCATCCCGAACTTCTACCGTACCATCGAACTTGCCATGCACGCTATCGTATCTAAGCATGTACGCCAGATAGTCCACTTCCTGCAAGTCGTTGATCGCTACGATCTTGATATCCGATCTCTTTTGAGCTGCACGGAATACGAGACGACCTATACGGCCGAACCCATTGATACCTACTTTGATCATTGATCTGTTTGTTTTTGGTTGGTTATACTGATTGTTTCTATATGCTCGATATTTTGCATTCCACACCCATATGTGCGAGGGAAGAACCGGCCCATCTCAAGCCTGCGATGGTACAGAAAAGCCTTTCGGCCCAACCCTTGCTACAAAGGTAGCAAAATAAGAGACCGCTGCACGGTCTTGATACTCTAATTCCTTTTCACAGGCCCTGTTTAGCTATCGATGTGGAATTAGGTCATCTACACAATGCGACATTCGCTATGTCGATCATCTTGGATTGTGAAATCAAAAGGGGAAGTTTGCTCCATACGAGAGGAATTCGTATGGCTATTGCTTTCGCAGGAGAGCTCTAAAGGAAGGGGAAACTCTCAGAGATTCAGAGGGTGATTATTCTCTATTTGGATAAAATTCTCTCTTACCAAGAGGTCTTTACAGGGATGCCTCTTGTTCTTTTCTACGCCCGGAAAGAGTCCTGTGATAACGGCACACTTCAGTCAAACCGCAAGAGTCACATTTGGGCTTGCGAGCTGTGCACACATATCGCCCATGCAGGATTAACCAATGATGGGCTTTGGGGATGATGTCTGCGGCAATATGCTTTACCAACTCTGTCTCTACTTGCAGTGGCGTTTTTGCCGAAGACGGGGCCAGACCGATACGCTTTGAAACTCTGTATACGTGGGTATCCACAGCCATGGTAGGTTGGTTGTAGATCACGGCACAAATTACATTTGCCGTCTTACGCCCTACTCCTGGCAGTGTGATCAGATCTTTTCTTTCGGCTGGAACTTCTCCTCCAAATTGTTCTACGACACGGCGTGCCATACCAACCAGGTGCTTAGCTTTGTTATTGGGGTAGCTGACCGAACGGATGTATGGCAGGACTTCCTCCACCTTTGCTTTAGCCATGTCTTGCACAGTTGGGAAAGCAAGGAAAAGAGCCGGAGTGACCATATTCACACGCTTGTCCGTACACTGAGCTGAGAGGATTACGGCCACCAATAGCTCATACGGAGAACCATAACTCAACTCCGTTTCCGCCACAGGCATCGACTCGGAGAAATAGGCCACCACTGCTGCATATCGTTCTTTTTTAGTCATAAAGGAAATCTGAATATCAGCTCAGAGCAAGACTTCTGTATGGGAGCAGATCAGTGTACCGGCTTAAACTGCTCAAGAAATCTCGTGTCGTTGGTGCTGAACAGACGCAAATCGTCCACTCTGTATTTGAGGTTGGCAATACGCTCTATCCCCATGCCGAGTGCATAGCCACTATATTTTTTGCTACTTATTCCACAGCTTTCCAATACAGCAGGATCGACCATGCCACAGCCGAGGATCTCTACCCAACCTGTCCCTTTGCACAAGGTGCAACCCTTGCCTTTGCAAAGGCAGCAGCTGATGTCCATTTCTGCCGATGGCTCGGTAAATGGAAAGTATGAGGGGCGGAGTCTTATTTGCGTGTCTGCTCCGAACATTTGCTGAGCAAAGTGCAGCAAGACTTGTCTGAGGTCGGCAAAGCTGACATTTTTGTCAATGTAGAGTGCTTCCAATTGGTGGAAGAAACAGTGAGCTCTGGCCGATATGGCTTCATTGCGATAAACTCGACCGGGGCAAATAATGCGGATAGGGGGTTGCGTGTTCTCCATTACCCGAGCTTGCACCGATGAGGTATGGGTTCGTAGTAATATATCGGGCTTGTGTGCGATAAAGAAAGTATCTTGCATATCGCGAGCAGGGTGGTCATCGGCAAAGTTTAGGGCAGAAAAAACGTGCCAATCATCTTCTATTTCAGGACCTTCGGCAATGCTGAAACCCAGACGGGAGAAGATGCGGCATATCTCCTGTTTCACTAAAGAGAGGGGGTGTCGGCTACCCAGGGGAGAAGGATAGGCTGTGCGACTGAGGTCTTCTGATATTTCTTCTTCCTGTTTGTCGCGAAAAGAGTCCACCAAAGCACGGATCTTTTCTGTAGCCAAAGTTTTGATAGCATTCAGTTCGACTCCGACTGCTCGTTTCTCCTCTGGACTTACATCTCTAAACTCAGCAAATAAATTACTGATAACTCCCTTTTTTGAGAGGTATTTGAGACGCAATTCTTCGGCATCGGTTGCCTTGGAAGCAACCAAGTTTTCTATCTCTTTTCTTATCTGTTTTATCTTATCCTGCAACATTGTCTTTGGTTTGTCTTTTTCTGTGCTTTTGTATCGACAGCGACCGGGATAGCCTGCTAAATCGCACACAAAGGTAGTGGATTTAGCCTATTTGCTTGTTAGGAGAGAGCGCAGACTACGAGGTAGGTAGAAAGTATTATTCTCCGGAGCATAGACAATTACCGAGTGTAGTCTGTGGCGTTTGCCATTGAGATCGACATAATCTGTGTATGGCTTGATAGAAAGTTTTTTTCCCTTGTGTGTCACAGTCAGGATAGGGGCGAAATCCGACAAGTCCAATTCATGGAAGTCTTGTTTGTGACGAATCTCCTTATAGCTACGTTTAGCGGGTTGGATATTTACTCTCATACCAGCGAAGACGGTTGTATGTGCTGCGAAGATTTGCTCTCCCAATTCAGAGTATGGAGCTTTGAGCCCCCATAAAGCACCGAGGTAAGATGCCAATTCCGTATTGAACAACATCCCGGAAGGTTCGGCTCCTTGAGGATGATAGACACAGAGCAACACATCTTCTGCTGTATGGCCATGCGTGGTAAAACCAACGGGACTGTACTTGGCAAGAAGTTTGCAGCAATAGCTAAAAAGAGTTTCAGAGGAAAGAGGGTTGTCTGCCACAGGTTTGCGCTCTTCCTTTCTCAGAGGTCCGGCCTCATAGTCAGGGCAATGAATGAGAGCTTCACGCTCTTCTGCATTGAGACGAATGCCTGAAGCATCCCAGAGAAGGCTATCTACTTCTGCATAGGAATGAGAGGAAAGGATATTTGCCAAGCCATCTGCGGTATACTTGTGCCGGGCCAATTGCCCGATAAGTTTTTCTAAGCTAATTTTTTGGCCTTTTCCAAGATTAGCTCTGCCAATGCTGATACCACTATTTCCATGGTCGGAAAGGATAACAACAGCTGTCTGTCCATCTCGTTTGGCAAAATCCAAGGCTACACCACAGGCTTTATCAAAAGCAAGTAATTCGCTTACGATCCCTACTGGATCATTGGCATGGGCTGCCCAGTCTACTTTGGAGCCTTCTACCATCAAAAAGAAGCCCGAATGACCGGGATCATCGAGACGACTGATGGCCGAAGCTGTCATTTCTGCGAGGGACGGATACCGGGTAGTATCGCGGTCAAAATCGTATGGAATACTGATATCTCCAAAAAGGGACCACAATTTATGTCCGGAGCTACGACGAAAGCCTTCCAGATCATCGAGTAGTAGTTCATAGCCTCTATTGCGTAATTCTTCTTTCAACCCTTTGGATAGCATATATGTCCCTCCCCCTATTACTACATCTATATTCTGATGCACCATTTGAGGAGCTATCATTTCATAGCGTTTGCGGTTAGCTGTATGTGCTGAGCAGTCAGCCGGAGTTGCATGAGTAAATTCGCAGGTAAAGACCAGTCCGCTTCGCTTTCCCAACATGATCTTTCCGGCTTCTAGAATTGTGGTGAGAGGGCTGAAAGCCTTGTTTGCATCCAGAGAGATCAGGTCATTTTTTCCTTCGCTTTTTGGATAAGTAGCTATGTAATTTGCTTTGGATGGGATACCACTTACATAGCAGGAGGTCGTGGGAGCCGAATCTCCAATGGGAGCATCGGAGCAGTAGGTCAACACTGTACCTTTGATATATGGGTCTATATTGAGGTGCTGTTTGTTTGGCTCCTTGTATCTCTGGTACCAACGAGCTAACGAATAGGAAGCCAAAGAGCAACCATCCGGAATCATTAAGATTATATTGCGTACTTGTGGAATACTATCTGGGAGTACTGCACTTGCAATCCCGATGTGGGAAAGCAAAAGGGTAAAAAAAATGAGAGAGCGAGAATATTTCATTGGTTTTTGTTTTTCACTGTGTTTATTATGTACACACCGCAAAGTTAATCTATTTCAAACCATTGTGTAATATGCCAGTTACTGCACTATTATCGATATTGAAGTCGAGATAATACTCAAACACTTTAAGTCTCAAAGCTATAGATTGCCTCATCCAGCAAAGTCCGGTAAAAAATTGCCACAACAGCCCTTGGAGAGCTCGTGCAGTACATGTTCCTATGGAGACCTTTTATGACTATGAAATCTTTCTTTATACAACAAAAGACCGCGTAGCGAACTGCATTGACAATTCGCTACACGGTCTCTATTATATTTGGGAGAGCTGTTGCTTTAGAAATTTTGGTGCATCGGCTCAAAGTAGGCTTGCGGATGCAGACAAGCTGGACATTTGGCTGGAGCTTGTTTGCTCTCTACTACATAGCCACAGTTGCGGCACTGCCAGCGAATGGCTTCTTCGCGAGAGAAGATTGTGTTGTTTTGAACTCTCTCCAGCAAAGTCCGGTAGCGAAGCTCGTGTTGCTCCTCTACTTTGGCGATTTGTTTGAACGCATTTGCAATATCCTTAAAACCTTCTTCCTCGGCAATGCGAGCAAATTCGGGATAGAGCTCTGTCCATTCCTCATTTTCACCGGCTGCAGCTGCAGCAAGGTTCTCGGCTGTTGTTCCAATCACCCCGGCAGGATAGCAGGCTGTGATTTCCACCATACCTCCTTCGAGAAATTTGAAGAAGCGTTTAGCGTGTTCTTTTTCCTGCTCGGCTGTTTCCATGAAGATAGCAGCGATTTGTTCATAACCTTCCTTCTTTGCAACACTGGCAAAGAAAGTATAGCGAGAGCGAGCTTGTGATTCTCCGGCAAAAGATTTGAGTAGATTTTGTTCTGTTTGAGTTCCTTTGATAGACATATACTTATTGCTTTTAATGGTTATTGTTCTTACTTGAAAGGCAGACGAGGTTGTGTTTCGTATGTGAATACGTTCTTATGCTGCAAAAATAGTTATTTGTGACTATAATACAAGCGATATGTTCGCTATCGGGTAATAGAAAATACCAATTATTCGGTAGTGGGGGGCGAGGGCTGATCAGCAGAAAAGATCGCTCATTATAGTGTCGGATAGGAAGATTCCCTCTCGAGAAAGTTTTATTCCCTGGGAGTTTTCCTCAAGTAAGCCTTTCTGTAGGTAGGGTAGGGCTTTCTTTCTGATTTGTTGCCAACAAGTTTTTCCAAATCGTTCTACAAAGGAGCTCTGCATAAGACCTTCTACTGTGCGTAACCCACATAAGACAGCTTCGTTGATGAGATCTGTTGGACTGAGTAGTTCGTCCGTGTGTGGTGAGTCTTCACCTCTATTTGTTGCATGTAGATAGAGATCCAAATCCGGAGTGTTTGCCCTGCGACAGGTCCTGCCATCATAGGAATGAGCAGCCGGGCCGAAGCCCATGTAAGGTTTACCCTGCCAGTAAGCTGAGTTGTGTACTGCTCGGTATCCTTTTTGAGCAAAATTGGAGATCTCGTACTGCTCATATCCGGCTTCGGACAATGTGTCGATGAGGCAAGAAAAAAGATCCAAGCTCAATTCTTCGTCTATTTCTGAGATTTGCTTTGTAGATAAGAGATGATAGAGGGGAGTCCCTTCCTCATATATAAGATGATAGGCTGAGATATGCCGAGGATGTAGTGCGATTGTCTGCTGTAGGTTTTTTTGCCACAGAGGGAGGGTTTGCTGTGGCAGACCATAGATGAGGTCTAGACTGATATTGTCTAAGCCTGCATCCTGACAACGCTTGACTGCCGATTCAGCTGACTTTGCTGTGTGTCTTCTGCGTAAAAAATGCAAGTCTTTATCCTGCCATGATTGGATCCCCATTGAGATACGATTGATTGGTAAAGCTGCTATTTGCTCTACATATTCTGCTGTCAAATCTTCTGGGTTGGCTTCGAGTGTGATTTCCGCCTTCTCCTCTATCCCGTAGACATCCTCAAGTAAATCTATCAATCGAGCTATGTGTTCGGGTTGCAACTGCGAGGGAGTCCCTCCTCCGAAATAGATACTTTGCAGAGTGGAGAGATCTGTTTGCTTTTCGTGACGGTAGCGAATCTCGTGCATCAGAGCTTCGATATACTCAGGAATCAATCTTCTCTTTGTCTGGCTATAGAAGTCACAATATATACAGCGACTGGGGCAGAAAGGAATATGGAGGTAGGTGTACAAGGGGGGAGGATCGAGATGTTTTTGCCAATGTAATCCGACACGTCTTTGCCTAAGAAGGCTTTTGCGCCTTGTGAGGAAAGAGTAGAGGCATACCTGGCTCGGAGAAATGTTTGAGTATAACCTCTTCTATCTCTTTGTTGAGAGTGAGTTGCTGTTCCCGATAGAAGCAAATTCCCGGCAGATTGAGAGATTTAGCCAATTCCATTTGCCAATCTATTTCCTGTGCTGTCCATGTCGACTTCGGCTCAGCCAAGCGGTATAGGCCCAAGCCGGGGATAATGGTCAGATTGGGAATTTGTTTCTTCCAGTCGATCAGGAAAGGATCAAAATAATTCCCCTTGTAGTACATCATCGGTACGATGAAATCTACAACTCCCCTTTTAGCCCAATCCACAGGATCTTGATAGACATCTTCATAAGCAGTCCAGCCGATTGTAGGGTACTGAGGCAGGCGTCTTAATCGCCCCAAAGTAGCACAGCTAAGCAGTCTTGGTCCGGTATCGGCCTGAGCTGCACGGTAGACAAGCTCTAATAGGAGGGAGATATTCTCTCGTCTCCATTCGGCTTTATTTTTTCCCTGTCCGTAGCGTTTGTAAGAGGCTCCGTCGGCGAAGCTATCGGCAAAATCGGGATAGCGTACATAGTCCAGATGCACGCCATCTAATCCGGGATAGAGTCTCACTAACTCACTTACCAAATCGGCTATGTAATTTCTCACCTCGGGTTTTCCGGGGTCCAACTGCCATTCTCCACGGTGTTTGATGCACCAATCGGGATGGATACTGCGAGGAGGATACTGGCTCAGCCTGCCCTTTCCAAGGGGGAAAGTTGTCATCCAAGCGTGAATTTGCAAACCTCGGCGGTGACATTCCTCTATGGCAAAGCTCAAAGGATCATAGCCCATGGCTTTCCGCTTACCACTAAAAGCAGTGGCAAAAGGTTCATACTGGGAGGGGTAGATCACATCACCGCGGTGTCTGACTTGTAGGAATACGGTATTGAATCCTTGTTTACTTAGTCTGTCGAGTTTTTCGCAAAATTCTTGCCTTTGTTGTTCCTCCTCTTTCGCATTCCGAGCAACTTGCTTTGGCCAATCCAAGCCATATATGGTAGCGATCCATACAGCTCTCATTTGCCGTTGTTGTATGAGAGGTTCTATTGGTAGGTGTGGTTCTAGCTTTGGTATAGGATTGACGGAAACAATCTCTACACTGTCCGTTGTCTGGTTTTCTTTCGGTATGCGAGCCCGACACCCTGCCAGTATAAGCAAGGCAAAGCACAGGCCAAGTCTAAATCTGGCCCTCATGCGGAACTTATCGGGTAGATGCAGGGTCAGCAATGTTGTTATATCAATAATGTATGTTGTCTATCAGTCGCACTTCACCACAGTAGACTGTAATACAGCCTACCGGATCATCAGTATCGCTCCAACGGGCTATCGGTAGTAAGGTGCGTCCGTCAACGATGTCGTAGTATTCTACCTTTAGGTCGGGCTGCGTATTTATTTGGCTTACCACTAAGTCTCGTACATCAGTCGGGAGCATGTCGGCTTTGAGAGCTTTTGACCGATCCATGATGCTGTGTATTTGGGGAGCTATGGAGCGTTGTTGTGCGGAGAGACGTACATTGCGACTGCTTTTGGCCAACCCATCGTCTTCTCGCACAATAGGGCAGGGCACGATCTCTACTTTTTGTCCGGTGATCTCTAACATTCTTCTGATTACAGCGATCTGCTGGAAGTCTTTTTCTCCAAAGAAAGCATAATCCGGCTGTACATAGTCGAAAAGTTTCGAGACGATTTGGCATACACCATTGAAGTGGCCGGGACGTCGAGGTCCCTCCATTACATCTGCCACACTGCCCAGATCGAAAACTCTTGTATCCGGTTCGGGATATACCTCTGTTTCAGCGGGAGTAAAGAGAATATCTACACCGGCAGTTTCGAGCATTTGGGCGTCTGCTTCCGGTGTACGGGGATAGGTCTCATAGTCATGAGCGTCATTGAACTGTGTCGGATTGACGAAGGCACTTACAACAACCACATCGGCATGGCTACGAGCTTTGCCAACAAGGCTCATATGCCCCTCGTGCAGGGCCCCCATTGTCGGTACCAATCCTACGGTGCGGCCTCCGGCACGCAAATCAGCCACGGCGGCACGCAGCGCAGCGATAGTTTCCAAACGTTGCATCATATCTAATTTGTTGGGTTAAATCTGATAATTGAGCAAATCGATATTTGCTGCAAAGGTATACAAAACCCTAAGGTAGGGTCTATCTGATGAATATAACAGAAGGTTTTAT
Organism: Porphyromonas crevioricanis; assembly: GCF_900476255.1. Lineage (NCBI taxonomy): Bacteria > Pseudomonadati > Bacteroidota > Bacteroidia > Bacteroidales > Porphyromonadaceae > Porphyromonas > Porphyromonas crevioricanis. The sequence continues at coordinate 111,304 of NZ_LS483447.1, read as the reverse complement.
GGCTAAGTAGAGGCCTAAATAGTGACTGATACCCGACTGAGGAGCCAGAGGATGGTACCAAACAGCAGCACTTAGACCAAAGGACAGATCGTGTTTCCACTTATAGTGTAGATCGGCATACCCTTTGAGATAAGAGGAGCGTCCGTGAGGGAGAGGCTCGCCTTTGTGGTTCAGCCCATTGGCAAACGGGAGCCCTAAGGGAGCTACCCAGTCCCGTGCTTGCCAATAGCTGGCACCCGCATCCAGATGAGAGCCACTGATATGCACATCGACAAAGGTGCCGAACCCTTTGTCTAATGGGTAATGGCGACTGCGTTGTGAATAGCCTAAAGCGTAGACCGAAGCTGACAGCACATTGCGTTTGGATGTTGGTAGCAACCAAAGGGCTTCGAGACCAGCAGCACCATTGAGCCAGGTATGTACAGTATCATTCTGTGTGAGGTTGTATTCTCCGCCTCGATGTACTGCTGTGCCCTGCAGGGAAAGGTTCATCTGCCAGAGCTTTTGTTCCAACTCACCAGCTATAATCCATTTGGTATGCATCCCGGCAGCAAAGGCTTCTTGATGATCATCGCGCTTGTATATGAAGCTTTGCCAGTCTATCCAAAGGTCGGTTGTCAGCCGGTCTCCTTGGTATCGATACTGTAACCCATTTTCAGGATCAGCGGTGAGGTTGAGCTCCGGATTGTAGAGTGGTTCGATGAGCCGATGTGAAGCTCCTCCATATATGCTTCCCAAAACAAGGATTGAACGAGGTCCCGGTTTGATCTCAGCTCGAACGAAAGGCAGCACCCTGATCCCTCGTCTTGATTTAAGGTCACTCCAATAACCGATGTCCCGGTATGCAGATGCTGCCGGATAGCGACTGGCACCCCAGTACTGGAGAGAGTAGGCTCCCACGGAAAGTCGTGCACCATGGAGAGCATCTACCCGATAGTCAAAGGTTGCCGACAGTCGATAGCCCGGCAGAGTATAACCGGTGAAAAGGGATGAGTTGTACTCGTTGTTTCGGAAAAAACTCTCTGCTTGCCAGCTCAGACCAAGTTTGTATGGCTGTATCGAATCAAGAGCCGGCTCCCGGGTGGCTGCCAAGTAGTAATCCTGTGCATCGAGATGCTGTGTCTGCACTCCAAGGAGACTGAGCAGTAAGCACAAAGGGAGCAGATGGCGCAAGAAAGACATTTAGCGAGCTATCAGCAAATAGTAGTTCTTCTTTCCTTTTTGGGCGATGAGGTAACGACCGGCCAAAAGGTTTTCTGTTCGTATGAGATCTTCGTGCGAGCTCAACTTTTCCTTGTTCAGGCTCACTCCACCGTTTTGTGTTGTCTTACGCATTTCGCCTTTGGAAGGGAATATGGCAGCTATGTCTGTGAGCAGATCGATTGCCTTAACTCCTTCTGTGAGCGTCTTTGCATCGAACTCAAAATGAGGTACCCCTTCGAATATCTCCAGAAGAGTATTTTCATCCAAATGTGTAAGCTGTTCCTTGGTGCTTCGGCCAAAGAGAATTTCGGATGCTTCGACAGCCATTTCGTAGTCTTCACGACTGTGTACCATCACGGTCAGCTCTTCGGCCAATTTGCGCTGAGCAGGACGTAAGTGAGGGGCTGCAGTCTGTTCGGCTGCCAGCTCTTCAATCTCTTGGCGACTGAGATTGGTGAATATCTTGAGGTATTTCACTGCATCTTCGTCACCTACATTGAGCCAGAATTGATAGAATTTGTAGGGAGAAGTACGCTCTCTATCCAGCCAGATATTGCCACTCTCCGTCTTTCCGAATTTGCCACCATCGGCTTTGGTGATGAGAGGGCAGGTGAGAGCATAAGCCTCTCCTCCTTCTATGCGGCGGATTAGTTCGGTACCGGTGGTGATGTTTCCCCATTGATCCGACCCACCCATTTGTAGGCGACAGTTGTAGTGACGGTAGAGATAAAGGAAGTCGTACCCTTGCAGTAATTGATAGCTAAACTCGGTGAAGGACAGTCCCGATTGCGTATTGGCTGCCAGGCGTTTCTTTACAGAGTCTTTGGCCATCATATAATTCACTGTGATGTGTTTGCCGATGTCGCGGATGAAAGCTAAAAAGCCATAATCTTTCATCCAATCGTAATTATTAACCAACACAGCTGCATTTTCAGCTTTGGTGTCGAAGTCGAGGAATTTACCGAGTTGCTTGCGGATAGCCTCCTGGTTATGTCTCAACGTTTCTTCGTCAAGCAGATTGCGCTCTTGCGATTTCATCGACGGGTCTCCGATCATTCCGGTGGCACCTCCTATCAGGGCGATAGGTCTGTGTCCGGCACGTTGCAAATGTCTCAGCATCATCACCGATACCAAATGACCGATATGTAAGGAGTCGGCTGTAGGGTCTATGCCTACATAGGCGGAGCAAAGCTCCTTGCTCAGTTCTTCCTCTGTACCGGGCATCATATCGTGTATCATGCCACGCCAGCGGAGTTCTTCGACGAAGTTTATCTTTTCCATTTTTATGTGTCTGTTGTTTTTATTGATGTGGCAAAGATACATAATGAGGTTAATGCAAGGCTTTGTCTATTATGCTTGACAGTTGTTTTGCGAAAGATGTTAGTATATCTTGTGGTCAGATTGTAAGTGTATTGTTTACCATCGTTGGGATGGAGCTTTCCTCTGCTTTTTTATTGGCTTTCTGAGTCTTTTCTGTTCGCAATTTTCTTCTCCAAAAAGGCCTCTCCCAGAACCTCGATGAATAAGGCGTTTTGAGAGGGGTAAGAATTCCTCCTAAGCTTTCTCCGAAAAGCTTTATTGCTTTTGACGGAAAGCACCTAAGCTTTTCAGAGCATGTCGCTCTAATCCCAAGGAGAGCTTTTCGTGGAGATAGGGTTTCTTTATTGAGTAAAAAAATAATTAGCTTTGTGTAGCTGACAGAGAAAGAGAGTGGAGTTTGCTAGAAAACGTTCTACACTGATTGAAATCTTGTTCATTCTCCGTTCTTTTATCCCATTGTAGTCTGGATTCTTGCTTTCTCTTCAGCCCTTTGCTTGCTCCTTGACTTAAGAGACCTTTTTGAATACTGTTATCAAACTAATAAATAGGGTAGGACAATGAGGAAAATTACATTGTTGGTGTTTTTGTTGTTTGCATTTGGGTTTGGGCTGAGGTTGCAAGCGCAGACAGAAGAGGCCACACAAGATCTTCTCCCTGTGGGAGGAAAGTGGTATTACAATCAGGAAAGTGCTGGCTGGATGATTGGCCCTCCTGACAATGACATGAACAAAGCAGAGCGTTGCATTGGCGTTATAGTCAATGAGGTGACCGCTGAAGAAACCTTGGATACAGAGATCAAGAAAACGGTTGTACGCACGCGATACAACTATCTCAAACAAGTAGTATCCGTCTTTACTTCCTATCTATATGTCCAGCCCAATGGAGATATTTGGGGCCAAGATGAGGGAGAGAAGGCAGTCCGTAACCTGTTTCATTCTCCCAACAAAAAGGTAGGAGAGCGTTGGTCAGTTACGATAGACGACAATGGGACTCCCCGAGAGGCTGAGTTGGAGTTAACCTTTGTTGCAAAACAAAGGGATGGAAGTATTGTTCATTGCTATTGCCTTTTCCTTTCAGGAAAGAGCCGTCCCCTTCTCGCATACTGTTATGCAGATCACCCTTTTAGACTTGAAGATGAGCTCTATCCCATTGGCGGGACTTTTACTGGCATAGGATGGTGTGATGTCCCACTGAAGGATGCAAATATTGATGGGTATCGAGGCTATGTAGCTCCGGACGGTACAGTCTACGAAACTGATTGGTGGAAGAGAAATCCTTTTCATGATATCGGTATAGATGGTGTATATCATCGTCCGTTGGCTTTGCCGGTTGTTCAGAACCCAGAGGGATGGTACCGCTATGATCGCCTGTCTGGAGTCGCAGTCAGCGAAGTTTCGGGACAATTGTATTTGTACGGCATGGATGGGCGATTGGTCCGTATGGGTTATGGTCAGGTTTCTACCTTGGGCCTTCCGACTGGCATATATGTCTTGAAGTCAATGGATAACCCCCATCGCTATGCAAAAATATTGGTTGAATAGGACTTCTGTAAAGAGAAAAACAGTGGGGTTGTGTCATAGTTTATGATACAGCCCCATTGGTTTATAAGGCCCAAAATTGACCTCTGCGAGAGGTTTTTGTCTTGTGAAGTCTGGAGATAGAATCGTTTTTATGCGGGAGTATTTCTTTTATCGTAGTTTTGCGAACGTATCCTTAACTTGGGTGGTAGAGAGCTGGAGGAGGAATGATTGTGACTGCAACTATCCTCTACTTCTTGGTCGGAGAAGGTTTCTTTTGGGTATGCCAGTCATTTGTGATTGTATACTAAAGGAGTGCTTCTGGGCGTTCACTCCAGTGGGGGAAGGTAACTATTATAATTATACCGATTCAGCATACGTTTTTATTGTAGGGATGATGAAGAAGATACTGACAATCGCCTTGGCTGTGTTTGTTTTGGCGAGCTGTAACAAAGAAGAATCTCGATATAATATCAGTGGACAAATAGACGGGGCTACCGAAGGGAGTATGGTCTATCTGCTGCGTACGGGAGATAGTGCAGGTGAAATGATTGATTCGGTTTCTCTTGCCGCCGATGGTCGTTTTGCTTTTGGAGTGCAGGGGCATTACTATCCTTCTTTCTATTCTTTACGGTTCGGTAGTGACTATATCTATCTGGCTGTGGATTCTCTTAGTCGCACTCATATACGTGCCAAAGCCTCAAATTTTGGACGGGATTATAGTCTTGAGGAAACGGATAGCTGCAACCGAAAAATACGGCAAATACGTATGCTTAATGTGGAAACATCCGCTCGTATAGATAGTCTGGCAGCTCTTTTTCGAGAGAAGAAACTTTCCCCAGTTGAATACAAAGAGAAGGTGACAGCAGAGGTCGATTACCTCAAAAAACAGTATTCTCAGAAGTATATATTCCCCAATCCCAGATCGGCCGAGGCTTATTACGCTTTGTTTCAGGACAAAGAAGGGTTGCTCTACTTCGATGTGCAGAATCCTGAAGACTCCAGAGCTTTTGCTGCTGTAGCAACTGCTTATGAAATATATTACCCCCAAGCTCCCTATACAGACAAGCTTAGGCAACTGACTCTCCTCGGGATTGCAGCCATTCGTCAAATGCGAGCCTACACCGGACAGCAGCTGGCTCTGTCTGATAGTGTAGAACACTCGGCCTTACCTCCACTAAAGCTCATAGACAAGAGAGGGGAGGCTCAGGACTTGGCTGATGTTGCTAAGACGCACAGCAAGCTCCTTCTGGTCTTTACTTCTCATGAGGCTGATTGGTCTCCCGATTTGGTACAGCAGCTTCGTCGCCTGCATCGAAAACAGGGACTGGAGATATATGAGGTAGGTATTGATAGAGATCTCTTTTTCTGGCAAAATGCAGTTCGTACTCTGCCTTGGATCACAGTCAATGATGCGAAGCAGGAGTCTTTATATAGTTTTGGCGTGCAGTCTTTGCCTACGTTTTTCATTATCAGCAATGGGCAGATACGTCGAATTGTCAATTTGCAAGAATTGGCGAGGGAAGGTTAGAACTGCTCTTTGGAGGCTTTGAATTATCTTTGCCTTCCATACATCGGTAGCAATACAGTAGTTGAGCATCAAATGGCTTACACAGGAAAGCGACTTTTCGACCTCATGGCATCGGGCTTGGGCCTCTTGCTCTTGTCGCCGTTGTTGTTGTTGATAGCCGTTTGGATCAAGTTGGATTCTCCAGGTACAGTTTTTTTTGTCCAAAAAAGAGTGGGATGCAAGGGACGAGATTTTCGATTGTACAAATTTCGCTCTATGATTCGTCAGGAGTGGGAATCAGGACTGTTGATTACTATAGGAGAGCGAGACAAGCGAATTACCACTGCCGGCTATTTTCTCCGCAAATACAAGCTGGACGAGTTACCACAGCTATTCAATGTCTTTGTCGGTGATATGAGTATTGTGGGGCCCAGACCCCTTGTCAGGCAACAGACGGAAATTTATCCTGATGCTTATAGAGAAGTATTAGAGGTTAAGCCGGGCATTACCTGCCGAGCTTCTATCCTTTTTAGTAATGAGGATGAATTGTTGGGTATGGCCAATCATCCGGAAGAATTCTTTTCCGAAGTATTGATGCCGGCTAAGATTCGTATTAATGTGGAGGATGCGAAGGATCAATCTTTTTCTGCAGACCTTCGTATGATTTGCTCTACGATCACAAAACGTAACCGACAACGCCTCAGTCAGGTCCTCACTGCAGAGGAAATAGCTCTCTGTCATAAATACCTTGATCGTTTCCCGGAAAACTTTTGAGAGAACCCTTTCTGCATCCGGCACAAACAATCACAAAGAGAATAATACCATGAGAATAATACCATCGTTTATGAAGAAAATAAGTTTGCTGTTCATCTGTTTCACTCTTGTCTTGGTCGGCTCATTGAGCTTGACTTCTTGTGACAAGGATATAGATGACAAGAACGCTTATATCAGCGGACAACATGATCCGGAGATTATCGGACGTTGGATGCCTTATCTGGAAGGAGGGCCTACTGTCCCCTCCGATCAAACACTTACTTATGTGTACACAGCTGAAGGCCGTATATACAAGCGTGTCGGAGACAGGATTATAGAGGATGGCAGGGAGGTTTATTATCGAACAAAAGATAATGTCCTCTATACACTCGATATATCTTCTACTTCCAAGCAAGGAAAGCAAACTCAAACAGAATACGACTACCGCATTTCCGGAGATTTGCTCTCTTTGCCTGGACAACGTTTTCGCCGAGTGCGCTAACCAACAGTTTTTATTCCTTTGATCCCTACCTAATCAGAGGTACAACCAAGACAGCCGGCCGTTCTTGTCAAAAGAACGGCCGGTTGTCTTTTTCTTATCGATCGGAGCCAAACAGCCGGTTCGCATCCTTTGTGTTACTTTAGCTGTTGCAACGAAAGGTGTAGTAGATGGTTCTTTCGTTAGAAAAACTCTCATAGGTATGGATAATGAATTTTTGCAGATAGAAGAAGATATAGTAGGGATGCTCAAAACGGTTTACGACCCGGAGATCCCCGTGAATATCTATGATTTGGGATTGATCTACAAGGTAGACATCAAAGACGACGGATTGGCTCACATCACGATGACGCTTACAGCTCCCAACTGTCCGGCTGCCGATTTTATCGTCGAGGATGTGAAAATGAAGGTCGGCAGTGTGAAAGGTATTCGTGATGTGCAGGTCGATATTACATTTGAGCCGGAGTGGAGCAAAGAGATGATGAGTGAAGAAGCTCTGCTTGAGTTGGGTTTTATGTAAGTCTGTCCGATAGACGCCAGGGAAAAGTATGAGGACAAAAATCTATTTCCTGTCTGATGTACATATGGGGTCGCAATACCATGCTGATTCTATGGCTGTAGAGCGCAAATTGGTGCGTTGGCTCAGTTCCATATCAGCAGAAGCCAAGGCCATATATTTCTTGGGTGACATGTTTGACTATTGGTTTGAGTACAAATATGTTGTTCCGCGTGGATTTGTGCGCTTCCTCGGGCAATGTGCCATGATGGCGGATGATGGTGTGGAGTTGCATTTTCTGGCCGGCAATCATGATCCTTGGATGACAGACTATTTCGAGAAAGAACTGGGCGCACAGGTGCACCACACTGCCATTGAGTTCACCGACGGAAACAAACGCTTCCGTCTCTCTCATGGAGATAGTGAATATCGTTGTCAGAAAAAGAGGAATGATCTGATATACCGTATTTTTCGCAACCCGATATTGAGAAAACTCTATGCAGCAATACATCCTCGATGGACTGTCGGGCTGGCCTATGGGCTTTCGCTGCATTCACGTCGTAAGGGGCTTGAGAAGCAAACTGAGGGGCGTGTGCCTCATGCTTACCACAATGATTATTTCGATTTGGAAAATGAATGGCTTGTAGTACAGGCCAAAGCCTACTTGGAGAAGCATCCAGAGATAGACTTTTTCATGTTTGGTCATAGACACTTGCTTGTGGATTTAGCCTTGCCAGAACAGAAACGTATTTTGTTGTTGGGGGATTGGATTCGTTACGATTCTTGGGCAGAGTGGGATGGCCATACCCTTTCACTTTGTACTCTCTCTGACTTCGATGATGTATCGGAGTCCGGACGATCTGCCATTGCTCCCTAATTATGATGCAGGAAGGCGAGAACTTATGTCGGACAAACAACTTCTCTTAGACGGTTATACCGATTATCTTCGATTAGAGTTAAATCTGACTGACAATAGCTGTGCCGCCTACACCGGTGACGCAGCTAAATTGCTTTCTTACATAGAGACCGAGGGGTTGCAATTGAGAGGCCTCACCTACGAGCACCTGCAGCTATTTGTGGCCGAGCTTTACGATTTGGGGATTTCTCCTCGCTCCATTGCTCGCATTATAGCTGGAGTTCGGAGTTTCTGCCGATTTCTTGTTTTGGATGAATATTTGCCAAAAGATCCTTCCGAACTTCTCGAATCTCCCCGCTTAGGAAGCAAATTGCCTGAAGTTCTCAGTGTGGATGAGATAGATCGGATGATCTCTGTCATAGACCCATCTACTCCCTTTGCTCTGCGAAACCGTGCTATCATCGAACTTTTGTATAGCTGTGGATTGCGTGTATCGGAGTTATGCTCCCTTTCTTACCCCAATATGTTTCTCGACGAGGGCTTTTTGCGTATTCCCGGCAAGGGACGTAAAGAGCGATTAGTGCCTATGAGCCCTCCCTCCGTGGCTGCAATACGGGCTTATTTGTCTCGAATAGAAGAGCTTCCGCAGCCAAAGAAAGGAGAGGAGCAATATGTGTTTCTTAGCAGAAGGGGAAAGGCTATATCCCGAATCATGGTCTTTCGGATTGTCAAAGATCTTGCCTTGGCTGCAGGGATAGACAAGGTGATCAGTCCTCATACTTTTCGGCACAGCTTTGCTACACACTTATTGGAAGGAGGTGCCAATTTGCAGGCTATACAACTTATGTTGGGGCATGCGGACATCTCTACCACCCAAATATATACACACATAGATCGAGAGCAACTACGAGTACAGATAGAGACTTTTCATCCTCGTAATAAGAGATAGTCGATTTGTAGCGCAGGAGAGAAACTTAGTAGCTACATCTCAGTCTTTTACCCAATTTCCACGAAGCGAGGGAGCGAAAGAGTAAATAGAGATCGAAAGAGAGCCAAAGACCCCATACGCCAAGGTTGCCAACCGAAATGAAATAGCAAGAGAAAAAACACATGGCTCCGAACAAGATTGTAGCCAACATCATACCCGAAGCTGTGGCCCCCACCATAATCCCATCCCACAAGAAAGCTGCAAAACTGCACAGCGGAATTAAGGATATCCAGAAAACCATGCTCATCGCTTCATTGTAGACAGTCGCATCGTTGGTCAATAGTCTTAGTAGGAAAGAAGGGAATAGCAGATAAAGCAAAGCAATGGCAGTAGCAACAAAAAAACCAATTCGGAACAACTGTCTGCGCATTAGAGCAAATCGGTAGGGATTGCGTTGCCCTATATATCGGCCAGCAAGAGCCTCTCCGGCATAAGCCAAACCATCGAGAAAATACGAAAAGAGAGTGAATAGCTGCATAAGTAGAATATTGGCAGCTAAGGTGTTTGCTCCGAATTTAGCCGAAGCGTAGGTGAAAAATAGACTGATTCCGCTCAGCAAAAGAGTACGTAGCAGCAGTAATCCTCCCATCCCCATTGAGACAGCCAAATGGAGAGTCGATACAAAATGCCGTTGGGAGATTAAGGCAAGGAGTCGAGTATATTTGACTGCAAATGCTGTCAGTAAAGCCAATACACCCACATATTGGGCTGAGACTGTTCCTATAGCCAAACCGGCAACCCCCAGTCCTGCATATTTCACCAAAATGAGACTGAGTAGAATATTGAGCACATTCTGTCCGATAGCTACCCACATGGGAATGCGTGTATCTTGCATGCCCACAAACCAACCATTCAGGACATAGAGCATCAGAGCCGCCGGGGCCCCCGCGAAGGCGTATTGTAGGTAGGTCTTTGTCTCGTCTGCTATGGACTGGCTTCCGGCTGATAGAAAAATGCCAACGGCATACATGAGGTCTCTGGCGAACCAAATAATGATACCCAGTATTATGGCAAGCAAGAGACCTCTACAGAGCTGAATGAGAATGCCTGTGACATCGCTACGCCCATAAGCCTGAGCAGTGAAGCCAGTAGTCCCCATTCTAAGGAAAGCAAACAACCAATAGACAAGCGAGATTACTCCGGAGGCAACCCCTATCGCTCCGACTGCCTCTGGGCGACCTAAATGGCCGGCCAGACCAACATCTACCATGGAGAGCAGTGGCACGGTTACATTTGATATGATATTAGGCAAAGCCAAGCGATAGATATGCCTACGCATTGTTTTGCCCGGAAGAGAGGGAGACTGTAGAAGATCTTTGTCTTGTCCGTCGATGTTTAACATGAGTTTTGTCGATAACCTTTCTACTGTAGAGAACAAAGAAGCTCGCCTAAAGATGCTTATAGAACCCAAATTTAGGCGAGAATGGATAAAGGAGAGGCAAAAGGAGGCAGGAAATCCTATTGGCCTTTTGTTGAAGAATAGAAGTTTGGAAAGGAAGAGGGAGGAGCGTTACTTGAGACTGTGGCATAATGTGGCACTGGTATGTTATTTTCAACATTCGGGCTTGGCCATATGCGACAAGTATATTCTCTGTGCCTTTCGTCTTGATGCCTTCAAGATTACCGCATTCTGCGAAGTCAACAAAAAGGCGAGTTTTGATTGCCTTTTTGGAGTCCATGCAAGAGGCTCAAGTGGCTGTTTTCTGTCGCTAAAATAGATATGTTTTGTAAATTCATGCTTGCTGCAAAAACTGAAGAAATAGAGGAAAAAGGGGCTGTATAGACAAGCGAATTTATTCCTCTTTTTTTAGCTCATGATGACTCTCCAAAATACCGATGAATAGGACGTTCTGAGAGGGCCAAAATTCTCTCCTGAGAGAAATTTCGCTAACACAGGAGAGAATATTTTTTTTCTCAGGAGAGAATTTTCGTTCTCTCCCGTGTCAGCAAAAAACGACTCCTATGGATATCAAAAAATCACAGGAAAATCGAGGCCAAAAGCCTCGAATTAGAGTAGAAAAAAACCTCAAGCAAAGAACTTAAATAAACAAAATAGTACATAACAAAATGCTTTCTTGGAGGATTTGGTAGGAGCTCATGCAACAGTCTCTGTTTGTAGGAGTAGGACAGAAAAAAAGGACAATTCGGATACTTTTCTCTTTTTGAAAAGAAGATTTTGATCAATAAGAGGGATAGACTAAGTGCAAAAAGCCCTGTATAAGGGATTATTTGCTTACATTTGTCGGCGTTAAAAGTGTTGAGTGTCTTTTTTTAATCAGGATGCTCCCTCGGTCTTTTTAGGCTGCTTAGGTGTGCAGGGGGTCTCTTTTTTATGTTGATAGTGATATGATCTACATTCATCCTTCCTCTCTTGTAGAGCGTGGCTGTAAAGTAGGACGGGGTACCTATGTTTGGCATTTTTGTCATCTAATGCGTGGGGCCAAGGTTGGTGAGAATTGTAGCTTGGGGCAGAATGTTGTGATGATGCCTCATGCTGTTTTGGCAGATGGATGCCGTGTGCAAAACAATGTAACACTCTACACCGGGGTCGAATGTGAAGAGAATGTGTTTTTGGGGCCATCCTGTGTTTTTACCAATGTGCTAAATCCCAGAGCTTTTATTAGCCGGAAGGCCGAATATAAAAAGACTTTGCTGAAAGAGGGCTCGAGTATCGGAGCCAATGCCACGATTTTGTGTGGCACCGTAATTGGGCGGTATGCGTTGGTAGGAGCTGGAGCAGTAGTGATAAGAGACGTACCCGACTTTGCCCTTGTGGTAGGCAATCCCTCCAGGCAAATCGGCTGGGTTAGCCGTGCGGCCCATAGATTGAATTTTGATGAGGAAGGGTTTGCAAGTTGCCCGGAGACACTCGAGCTTTATCAGCTCCGAGATGGAGTTGTGACTCTCATATCAGAAGGAAAAACAGAAGAAGAGTGAGGGAGTGTCGTAATTCAGTTTAGAGTTAAGGGTACCATCATTTATATAGAAAAACCGCTACCAAAAGGATGAAATCCTATTTGATAGCGGTTTTCTTGTATGATTAAGATGTCTTTATAGTTTTTTTTGATAGCTGGAAAATCCATTTCAGGATCATTATGATACATCCTCTTTTCTTTGAGATAGATTTGGATGAAGTAATTCTGCCCTATAGAGGCTTCTTAATAGTGTTCAATGTTACTGTCTTCCTATTGCTTCGGAGAAAGTTGAGATAGAGTCTTTTACGGAGGCGTAGCCTGAGAAATGTCTGATGAGATAGGAGATTTCCTCCGGTTTCATGTAAGTGTACTGCTTAAATTCTTTGTATCTCTCAGTCGCTTTAGGACTGTGGTACATGGCATAGACCGCCCAGTCGTAAAGTTGCCAACCGAGCCCTCGCTCTATTGTAGCCATATCGGTCTCTTTTTCGAATAGTGGCCTACGGTCTTGATCTAAATAACGAAAAAGGCAGCCCAAAATCCCCCAAATGTTTTTTCTATTGTAGTCTGCTATATGGGCCAATTCGTGGCCGATGATTCCAATTTGGGCATTGAATGGGGTATCTTGTAGCAAAACTCCCTCAAAATTTTTATCTCCGTTGATCAGTACTCCATATTTTCTTTTTCCCAAGAGAAAACCAGAGATCGGACGGGCTGCCATGGTAGTGGCTTCGGACGAATACTTAAACTCGATTGGTACGTCTCTCAATTCGGGATAATAAGAGAGAGCGATCAAAGTCGGCTCAATATACTCTTCCAGAAAAAGCTTATTTCTTCCGTATATCTCCCGGAGACTATCTAATTCTTGTACAGACAGCCGGGGCCATTCTCTGTATATCGGAGTGTGTGAGGCAAACTGTGGCAGCTCAGCTCTCTTGCTTAATCCACAAGAAAAGGTGGCTATGAGAGGGAGGATGATAGTCCAAATGAGTAATATGGCTCCGGCGTATTTCCAACAGAGCCAGAGTTTTACTATCCAATTTTTCTCAGGGGGATACATGGGCTTGTCGGAGCAAAGGGAGAAAGAGACGGAAAGCCAAAAGTTTTCTGGGATCAAGAATCAAAGATGTCAGCCAAAATTCTTTCGGTGGCTCCGGCATTACGGAAGATATAATCGTGAGACGCTTTTCCTGAAGAGTTGAGTGATTTGGCATCGGAAAAGAGATGATTGACCTTTTGAGTAAATTCGTCCAAGCTATTGATGCAGAAGGCTCCCCCAGATTCTATTAGGCCTATAGCTTCTTTGAACTTGTGATAACGAGGCCCAAACAATACTGGAAGACCATAAACAGCGGCTTCGGGTGTGTTGTGGATCCCCTTGCCAAAGCCCCCCCCAATGTATGCTAAGTTGCCGAAGCGATAGACGGAGGAGAGGAGCCCAAAACTATCGATGATAATACAATCCTGGTCTGCTATTGTATCTAATTGGGCCTCGGAGAGTCGGACAAAAGGTCTCTTGATATGTGAGATAATGCCCAACAAGTGAGGCTTATTTATCTCGTGCGGAGCTAAGATCAACTTAACTTCGGGGTGAGCATTAAAATATCTCAACAGGATTTCCTCATCGGGAGGCCATGTACTACCTGCTACAATGATCGGATTTGATGTGGAGTTTCGGAAAACCTCGAATAGAGGGCGAGGTTTCTGGTTATTACTGACTGAAATAACTCTGTCAAGACGCGTATCACCTGTGATTTCGACCTCTGTGATCCCGTGCTTAGCCAGCAGGATCTTGGAGGCTTCGTCTTGCACATAGAGTTTGGTGAAGCATTTCAACAGTGCCTTGTATATTCCTCCATACCATTTGAAGAAGAGTTGGGATGGACGGAATGTTGCAGAAACTAAATAGGTGCGAATCCGTAAACGACGAAGTTCCAATAGAAAACATGGCCAAAAGTCATATTTGATGAAAATGGCCATTTTAGGATTGACTTGCCGGATGAAGCGTCGGGCGTTATTGATACTATCTCCAGGGAGATAGCACACAACATCGGCTAAGTCGTAGTTTTTGCGTACCTCATAACCCGATGGACTGAAAAAAGTGAGCAGTATTCGCTCTTCGGGGTATTCCGCTTTTATACGTTCAATTAGTGGACGTCCTTGCTCAAACTCTCCCAGAGAAGCGGCATGAACCCAAATGTACTCTGTCCCCGGTTCTATACGTTGGCGTAGCCGTGCCCATAATCTCCAACGCCCTCGCTGCATCATCCGAGCTTTGGGGCTAAAGAAGACCGCCAGCTTGATTAGGGAGGAATAGATAATCCCGATAAAGTGGTAGAAATATTTCATCCGAGTCTTTCGATGGCAAGTCGGATACGTTTGATAGTTTCTTCTTGTCCGAGGAGTTCGATTATATCGAAGATATGAGGTCCTTTTCCCTCTCCTACAAGAGCCAGACGACAAGCATTCATGATCTTACCTAAGGGATATTGATGTTCTTCTATCCATTGTTTGATAGCCTGTTCTGTCGGCTCGGCTTTTACATTCGGAAGAGCTGCGATTTGTTCCGACATTTCAGAGAGCAAAGTGCCACAGTCTTCTTTCCAGCGTTTTTTTACTGTTTTCTCGTCATAGACTTCTGGTGCCACAAAGAAGAAAGAAGATTGCTCCCACAATTCCGATACGAAATTCACTCGCTCTTTTGTCAAAGAGACCGCTTTTTCCACCAATTGGATATCATTTTTCTCACAGCCGTGAGCTTTCAAAATAGGGAGGAAAGCCTTTGCCAACTCCGTAACGGATTGTTTCTGTAGGTAGTGATGATTGAACCAACGAGCCTTTTCATAGTCGAATTTGGCTCCACTCTTACTGCATTTCTCCAGTTCAAATTTTTGTATCAGCTCGTCCATGCTCATAATTTCCGCATTCTCCCCGGGATTCCACCCCAGCAAGGCAAGGAAATTGATCACTGCTTCCGGATAATATCCGGCTTCGCGGTATCCACTGCTTTTGTCTCCTGTTTTTGGGTCAATCCAGTCTAATGGGAAAACGGGGAAGCCGAGTCGGTCTCCATCGCGTTTGCTTAGTTTGCCATTGCCATCTGGTTTGAGAAGAAGAGAGAGATGGGCAAAGCGAGGCATAGCGTCTTCCCAGCCAAAAGCACGATAGAGGAGAACATGAAGAGGAGCTGAGGGTAACCACTCTTCCCCACGAATGACATGAGAGACCTCCATTAAGTGGTCATCCACGATATTTGCCAAATGGTAAGTTGGGAGATTATCTGCGCTTTTGTAGAGGACTTTGTCGTCCAACACGGAGCTATTGATTACCACTTCCCCACGTATCATATCCTGTACGTGTATGTCTTCGTTGGGCTCTATCTTGAAACGAACAACATACTGATGTCCTTCTTCAATAAGGGAGGAGACTTCTTCTGCAGGTAGCACCAAGGAGTTGCGCATCTGCATACGGGTATGTGCATCGTATTGGAAGTTTTCTATCTTTTTGCGTTTCGCTTCCAATTCTTCCGGGCTGTCGAAAGCTATGTAAGCTTTCCCATTTTGCAGTAGCTGATCGACATATTTTTTGTAAATGTCCCTTCGCTCACTTTGTCTGTACGGACCATACTCTCCTCCATATCCGACCCCTTCATCAAAATGAATTCCCAGCCAATGCAAGGCCTCTATGATGTATTCCTCAGCCCCTGGGACAAACCGATTGCTGTCGGTGTCTTCTATTCTTAGTATCATCTCTCCTTCGTGCTTGCGGGCAAAGAGATAATTGTACAATGCCGTGCGTACTCCACCTATGTGCAGAGCCCCTGTGGGACTTGGGGCAAAACGCACCCGTACTTTGCGGTCCATATATCGATCTTTGATTGCTATGAAACAAGAGCCGACGAATCGGCTCTCTATTCTTTGTTAGTAGATGTAACTACGAAAGTAAATTCAAATAAATGTGTCTGCTCAGTCAGGCCTTGTTCTCTGTCTTACCTCAGGCGGTTGAGAGCTCTAATCTTAGCTTCGTCAGCTCCGATCCCTCGGATCGCCAGATAGAGTAGGATGATACTTACAAATGGTAAACTCATCCATAGTTTGAAGCTGAAGCTGAGCCCTTCGGCTGAGATAAAGCTGTATGCGATCATGGCGAAGTATACCAACAAGCCCAAGATGAGCAAGATGTTGAATACACACAGCCTGATCTGCAGGATGCGCCTCTTGTATAAGAATATGGTGATAAAAGAGACCAATACAGAGAGAAAGTCTACAAAAAATAGCCCCCAAGTGGGTTTTACCAACTGCGCACTCATACTGCGAATACCGGCTGTAGTGATCTCATAAGTATCGGCCCCATAGGCTACTGCCAAAGGAAGAAAGAGTAGCATAGTCATTGCTACTCCTGCCAACAATAGCCAAAGGGTTTGTATTCGTTGCCACATAGCTTTTCCTTTGTTTATGCTTCTTGAGACCCTTCGGTGGCTTCCGGGGTTTCTACACGACCGGATACTTTGGCTTGCTCTCCCGGCATATAGTACCTCAGAACCCCATCTTCGTACTCTTTTGTTGCGATGAGTACGGGCTTAGGCATACGCTCATAGGCTTTGGATATCTCTATCTGCTCTTGGTTCTCGTACACCTCCTCCAATGTGTCGGAATACGAAGCTACCTCCTGCAACTGCTGTTCCAAATCTTTTTTAACCTCTTGAGCTATCTGATTGGCTCGTCTGGCTATGATCCTCACCGTCTCGTAGATATTACCGGTATCGGCACTCAATACAGAGGTGTCTCTTGTGACAGTGTTTGTAGGGGCATTTACTTTCTTCAGTTCCATATATTATTGTTCGATGTTTATACGTTTTTGGATATATGCTTAGACACAAATTCATAGATCTGTCTTACCTGACGCAGATACTTACCGTCAGGAAATTCGTTGATATAAGCATAATACTGATCCAATACCTCTCTGTATCGGGTCTGAACTTTTTCGTTCACACTAAAAGAAGCTTCTTTATAGCTGGCTCTGAGGATGAGATAGAGAAAATCCTCTCGATATTTCGTATAGGGGAACTCCTTGAGAGCCTCTTTGCCTGTGATGATACAAGCCCGGTAGTTATTACCCATATAGAGTCCTAAATTGTAGTACAACTCTGCGTGGAGATATTCCTTGTAGGCCAATTTGTCTTGCAAATCGAAGAGCATCTGCTTGATTTTCTCCACATGTACTCCTTCGGGATAGAAATCCAAATAGGCTTGCATCTCCTGAATAGCTTCATAGGTAGCCGATTGGTCGAGTCTGGCTTCGGGAGAGGCTTCGTAAAATCCCATGGCTGCCTTGTAACGAGCTTCCTCAGCTTTGGGGGCTTTGGGGTAAGAACTGTAGTAGCGAACGAAGAAATCCGAAGCGGCAATAGGGCGATTGTCTTTGTAATACGAGTCGGCAAGCAGATAGAGAGATTCCGGCCCTTCTGCCGATCCATTGAATACGGGGACAACTTCCTGTAGCAGGTCAATAGCCTTGCTGTACTTCCCACTTTCGTAGTATTTCTTTGCGTAGGCGTACTTCAGATTGTTATTGGCCGACTTCTGTACACGCACAAACTCTGAACAAGAGCTAAGTCCCATGATCAGAGAGGCAAATACCAAGAAGAGGCGAAATACTGCTTTGTGCATACAATACGCATATTAACCCCACAAAGGTAGTCTTTTTTGTGGAAACTTCTTCCCTCTGCTTTTTGTCCTTCGGAGGTTATACACTCTACGAAAAAAAAGCAACACTTAGTCTAAATTTCGTGAGGGTATGCTAATAACAAAACGATGTTTCATGCTTATCGCATGGGTGTTATTAGATGTTTCTCATAAAGATATTTTACCGAATGGCCCATTGTTTATACCTTCGGCAATAAGGAAAGATCAATAGTAAAGTGTGCTTTCCTTATGATGCTGGTAACAAATATTAGGAGATAACTTTGTTATGAGGATATTCACAAATAATCACACCAGTAGGGATGGAAAAGAAACACTTCTTTTGGAGTGTGTAAGGACGATATTGTTTTTGATGTACTTTTTGATCTCGCTCTATTTCACATTCGACAGGGATGATTTCTTTTTCTGGATTACTGTAGGTGGGAGCATAGTTTATGCTTTGACCATTCTAGGAACATTTTGTTTCCGGAATATGCACAAGAAGACTCTCTAATTAATCTACCCAAGTAACAGAGTTGTGTTAGAATTCAATTTTGGCACGGCTCCTTTTTGCTATTGAGGTGTACTTACAGCTGGAAAATATGCTCTGCTGTCCTCGGCCTCGTTATGGAAAAAAATAAGTAAGGGCGTGTCGAATTTATCTCGGCACACCCTCACTTACTGTGAGACACTCCAAAGATAGAGATCTAAAGGAAGACCTCCACTAAGAGAGGAGAGAGAAAGCTTAAAACTACTTATCTCAGAGCAGGCGTTGCGAACGGCTCACGAAGTTGGCCAGTGCTTCTCCTGTAAGCAGTCCTCCGGAGAGCAGAGCCAAGTCCAGAAGTTGACCTATGAGTTCATTGGATTTCCCATATTGGCTGAGCTTTTCCGATATTTCAGCTTTGATTTTTTCTTCTTCCTTACGAGCTTTTTCTAAGGCCTCTTTCTCTGCGGAAGGGATTTCTTCATCCTTTTTGCCTTGTTGTTTGGCACTCAATTTGGCTACTTCCTCTTTCTGTTTGTTCAGCTGTTGGCGCACTGTTGTTAGCTCTTTGTCTGTTTGCGTTTTGGTATCATTCAGTATACGCACAATCAATTCGTGGTCGGTATTGAGTACGATATTGTAGCTGTCCGGTAGCTGACCATAGAAATTCATTCCGGGTTGCAATTTCGCCATCTCCTGCATACGACGCATAAACTCATCCTGTGTGATTGTTACGGCATCGGCTGTGGCACCCATGGAGGCTAATTGTATGTGGAAGCTCTTTTTGTCCACTGTAGGCAGACATGCTCCGAATACTTCCCTGAGTATATCGCTATCCTCTTGTCCTAGGCTGACTCCCGCTTTTTCTTCCTTATTGATCAGTTTGTCTGAGGTGGCACTGTCTACACGTACGAAAGCTGTCTTTTCGTGCTTTTGCTCCAAACGGCTCATGGTATGGACGTCCAATTGGCCATCCATTACCAGCACACTGTATCCTTTGTCTGTAGCGCGTTTTACATGTACGTATTGCTCATCCTTCGATGTTGTGTAAAGCATTACCAACCGTTCGTCCTTGTCAGTCTGTTCGCCACGTACCAGCTCGGTATATTCTTCGTAGGTATAGTGCTTGCCTTCGGTATCGGTAAAGAGATAAAATTTCAGTGCTCGGTCATAGAACTTCTCATCGGTGAGCATTCCATAAGCGATAAAGATTTTTAGACTATCCCATTTCTCCTCGTATGTCTGGCGATCTTTTTTGAAAAGTTCTTCCAGCCTATCTGCTACTTTCTTGGTGATGTGCGAGGATATTTTCTTGACGCGGGCATCACTTTGCAGATACGAGCGTGAGACATTGAGAGGGATGTCCGGGCTGTCTATCACACCATGCAACAAAGTCAGGTAGTCCGGTACAATACCCTCTACTTCGTCAGTTACAAATACTTGGTTGCAGTAGAGCTGTATCTTGTTTCGTTGCAATTCTATCTGATTTGTTACCCTCGGGAAATAGAGAATACCTGTGAGGTTGAAAGGGTAGTCCACATTGAGGTGTATCCAAAAGAGCGGATCGTCCCCCATTGGGTAGAGGTCGTGGTAGAAAGTCTTGTAATCCTCATCTTTCAGCTCGGCCGGCTGTCTCGTCCAGGCCGGGGTAGTGTCGTTGATCTGATTGTCTCGCTCGGTGTCCTGATACTTGCCATCTTTCCATTCCTGTTCTTTGCCGAAAATGATTGGCACATTCAGAAAACGGCAATATTTCTTTAGTAATTCCGATATGCGTTCGGGTTGTAGGAATTCTTTGTTTTCCTCATCTATATGCAGTACTATATCGGTACCTCTGTCTTGTTTGTCCCCAACCGTCATTTCATAGTCAGGATCGCCAGTACAGCTCCAGTAGACGGCTGGAGCTTCTGTTTGGTGACTTTTTGTGAATACTTCTACCTTTTTGGCTACCATAAAAGCCGAATAGAATCCCAGACCGAAGTGTCCGATGATGTTCGCTTTGTCGTCTTTGTATTTTTCGAGAAACTCCTCAGCTCCGGAAAAGGCAATTTCGTTGATGTAGCGATCCAGCTCTTCGGCAGTCATCCCTATCCCCCGGTCCGATACGGTGAGAGTCTTTGCCTCGGGATCTATTTGTATGCGTACACTGAGCTCTCCCAACTCTCCTTTGGCTTCTCCCTTTGATGCCAAAGTACGTAGTTTATTGGTCGCATCCACAGCATTAGAAACCAATTCACGCAGGAAAATGTCGTGGTCACTGTAGAGAAACTTCTTGATGACGGGGAATATATTGTCGCTCGTTACCCCAATACGCCCTTTTTTGTTCATTGTTAAATATTTTGATTTTAGTTTGTTTTGCTATTACACTCTATCTACGTGCAAAAGAAATGCCAGCTCCGAATTTCGGAGCTGGCATTCTGACAAATTGACATATCCCGAAATACCAACAAGGCGATTGTCGGGATTTTGGGGCAATTATTCTTTCACACGACCTACATAAGAGCCATCTCGTGTATCGACTTCGATCAATTCTCCTTCGCTGATGAAGAGAGGTACACGTACTTCGGCTCCTGTCTCCAAGGTAGCCGGTTTAAGAGCGTTGGTTGCAGTGTCTCCCTTGAGACCCGGCTCGGTGTATGTAACACGTAGGGTTACGTGTGGGGGGAGTTCGCAGGTGAGGATTGTTTCGCTGGCAGCATGTACCATTGCCTCTACCATATCGCCCTCTTTCAGGAACTGCACTCCCTGGATCCCTTCTCCCGGGATGCTTATCTGGTCGAATGTTTCGGGGTGCATGAAGTTGTAACCCATCTCATCCTGATACAGGAATTGATAAGGACGACGCTCGATACGCACCTCTTCTACTTTCACACCGCTGTTCCATGTCTTATCAAGGATGCGACCTGTAGATACGTTGCGCAATTTGGTGCGAACAAAAGCCGGACCTTTGCCGGGCTTTACGTGGAGAAATTCCACGATGAAGTAGTACTGGCCATCGATGTCGAGGCACATACCATTTCTAAAGTCTGCTGTCGTTGCCATTTATTCTGTAGTATTGTTTCTGGATAATAGCTGAACGTGGTCTTTCTTCTCTCTTCTCATTTGGAGAAATGAGTGAAGACGGAGCAAAAATAGTGATAATCGGGCAACCCGAAACTTACTGCTTTATCTCTTTCACTAGATAGATATACACAGGGAAGTGGTCGCTGTATCCGCCCTGATAGGCCCCTCCTACCATTGTGCGGAGAGGGTATCCCTTGAACTTCCCTTCTTTTTGACGAAGGAAAGGTTTGTTGAAAACAAAGGCCAGATGCTCCGTATTAGGATCTTGATATAGCCGGAAACTGCTGTAGTTGTTCCCTGTTAAGTTGCCATTGACGCAAATGATGTCGAAAAGGTTCCAAACATCACGATAGGCCAATGTGCCTATCCCGTTTTTGTACAACCGAAGCATGGGGGTAAAAAGTTCGTTGTAGGCTAAAGGATCAGCCTTTTCCTTTAGATCCAGACCTTTCGCTACAGAGGGAGATGTGGGGTCATCATTGAAGTCTCCCATGAGAATCACTTTGGCTGTTTCATCGGCCGATACGATGGAGTCTGTGAGGGTGCGCATTACACGGGCTGCGGCCATACGTCTGTGTATGGATGCTGCCTCTCCTCCGGCTCTGGAAGGCCAGTGCCCCACCAGAAAGTGGAAATTCTCCCCATCTATCTTACCCGAAGCAAGAACAACGTCTCGTGTTTTGATATGAGGCTCTCCAGGGATATTCACCGGGTGTGCACTGCTATTGGTGAGTCGAAAGATCTCTGGTCTGTAGAGCAGTGCGCAGTCAATCCCTCTCAAGTCAGGTGAATCATAATGAACGATGCTGTATCCCAAGTGCGCCAGTTGCGGTTGAGCTACCAAGTCTTCCAGGACACGGCGATTTTCTATTTCCGATACTCCGATCACCGCCGGACCTCTCCCCCCGATGCGACTAATTACATCGGCCATATTGGAGAGCTTTTCTTTGTATCGCTCCTCCGTCCATTTGTTGCGTCCTTCCGGAAGATAGTCGGAGTCTTGGTTTGGCCCTTTTTCCGTATCGAAGAGGTTTTCCAGATTGTAGAATGCTACTGGTACCTTGATGTATTGCTGCTGGGCTGAAGCTGCCGTACAGAGGAACAAGCCGAGCAGGAGTAGATGAAATACTTTTTTCATGCTGATCTAAGAATAGCGTTGTTTTGTGCTAAGTCATGCCACGCAAGCAAGTCTCCGGCAAAAGTAAAACAATAAAGTCGGATTGGGACCCAATGACGTTTCAGGCTTCTTACTGGCTCAATTCTTTATCCTTTTGTTCAGACGAAGTCATCAAAGTGTAACACTTACCGGGCAATGGTCGCTATGTACAGCGTCGTTGAGTATTTCGGCCTCTTTGAGTTCGGAGCGAAGGTTATCGGTAAGCATACAGTAATCAATACGCCATCCTTTGTTTTTTGCTCTTGCTCCGGCTCGATAGCTCCACCACGAATATTTGACTGCTTCGGGATAGAGGTGGCGAAATGAGTCTGTGTATCCATCGGCCAAGAATTGAGACATCCAGGCACGCTCTTCGGGCAGAAACCCACTTACCGTGGCATTGCGCACCGGGTCATGTATGTCTATAGCTTCATGGCAAATATTGTAATCACCGCAGAGTACCAGCTTTGGCCGGCTTGCACGAAGTTCGCCTACATAGTCTTGGAAGTCCGAGAGCCACTGCATCTTGAAAGCCTGACGTATATCTCCACTTTGTCCAGAGGGGTGATACGCAGAGATAACGCTGAGGTCGCCGAAGTCGGCCCGGATAAAACGTCCTTCATTATCATAAGCCTCTATACCCATGCCGGATTGTACCTTGTCCGGCTCTATCTTGGAGAGGATAGCCACTCCGCTATAGCCTTTCTTCTGGGCTGAATAGAGATAAGAATAGGGGTATCCGGCTTCGACAAAAGGAGTCGGGTCGAATTGATCCGGTTGGAGCTTTGTCTCTTGTATGCAAAATACATCTGGAGACTCTTGTGCTAACCATTCGGCTAACCCCTTTTTTACGGCAGCCCTTAGTCCATTGACGTTGTAGGATATTATTTTCATCGCTTTTTTATTCCTGGTTATCTGTGTTTACTGCTTCTCCTTGTAAATTTTTATTTGGGTGAGACTCCTAAAAAACAGCTCTTTTACCCTAAAGGAAAACTACGACAGTAAAACCCGGAAAATACGGATTAGGTTGCTCGTTATTCTTCTTTATTATCCATCTTTTTTGCTCGCAGGTGAACAAACTGCTTCAAGACCAAAGCGATGGCGGCTGCTACAAGGAGGTAGAACATGACGTATGCTATACGCTCTGTTCTATGTATGGAGTCCGGCTCGAAGCTAAGCTCCAATCGGTGTTCTCCGGCCGGTATGGCGATAGCCCGAAGTACATAGTTTGCTCTGACAATGTCTACCCGTTGTCCGTCTATCGTGGCTTTCCAACCGTGAGGATAATAGATTTCGCTCAATACCGCCAAAGCTGGTTCTTTGCTCTCGGTTCTATACACAAGTTTGTTGGGGGTATGACTTTCTATATCGATACGGGCTGTGCTGTCAGTTAGTTTGGGTATAGAACGCAAAGTTTGCGAGTCGAAGCGTTTGTCTATCACAGCAATATTTCTCAGATCGAGTGTATCGAGAGCTTTCATCTCTGCATTGGCATCTTCTACCCACTTTATCTCACTGACAAACCAAGCTGGTCCATAGGTTGCTGCGTTGGGGATTACCTGAGGTTGACCCTTTTCGTCGGGTATGAGTAGATAACGAGTGTTGAGCATGGCCAATACGCGTGGATTGCGCTTGGATAGCTGATGGTCGATCAGATCCTGGTATCGCTGCAGCTTGGCTGCGTGATACCCTCCTACACTGTGATGCCAGCGAGAAGTTGTTGCGTCGTTGAATGTATCTACGGAGAGATTTAGTACACGGAAACCAGGTGTTTTGTCAGCCAAAATCAATTCGTCAGCGATGCTCTTCGGGGCTGCCTGTGCCTTGACCATTTGCGAGCTGATGAAATGGACATCATTAAGGTAACGTTTGTCAACCACCCAAAGATCGATCAACGTGATTGCACCTACCAGCAACAGAGTGGGTATGGCCGAGAGCTTGCGATACAGGTACAGGACAATGGGAATAACCGACAAGACGATGATCAGCGAGCTGCGCCAGGCATCAGCCTGGAAGATTGCCATACGCACGGAAGTGAGACTATCTATCACTTGACCATAAACCTGTGGATTTTTTGCCATTACCTGAGTAAAATGGTTTTGCTCCTGCACAGAAAGGAAATCGAAAAAGAGAGAAGGAGAGAGGGCAAATAGCAGAGCGGCTCCGGCAGTAAGCCCCAAGCTAAGACCTATGGCCCACTTGTCTTTGAGAGCCTCTTCCGGATGACGAAGCAACTCGCTCAACCCCAGTATAGCTAGGGCCGGTATCGTAAATTCTGCTATCACCAAAATGCTCGACACTGTGCGGAACTTGTTGTACATCGGGAAGTAGTCGATAAACAAATCCGTGAGCCACATCAAGTTGTGCCCCCAAGAGAGCAGTACGGAGAGTATGGTGGCAGCAAGCAAAGCCCATTTGATGGGTCCTTTGACTCGAATGCAACCAAAGATGAAAAGAGTAAGTACGAAAGCCCCCACATACACAGGACCGGCCGTAAAAGGCTGATCCCCCCAGTAATGATTGCTACTGGCTACATAACTCCTTATCTCGGGATGAGAGACCTTGTCTATTATGATCTCCGCTGTTTTTTCGCTGGCTCCCATGTATCCGCTGCCTCCCCCCTTTACATTGGGGACAAGTAAGCTCCAAGTCTCTCCTTTGCCGTAGCTCCAGCGCGTGATATAGTCTTTGTCCAGTCCACTCTTATTTTCGTGAGAGGCACTATTTCCGCCTTCTTGCTGTTTGAGGGTCAGTTCAGAGCCACCACGCATGGTCTCTTGTGAGTATTGGTAGGTGTGGTATAGATTGGTGAGATTGATAGCTACACCTACGATGCCTGCAAATAGCAAGGTAAGCGAGGCTATCCCGAAGCGTTTGAGTTGTTTCTGCTGAATGGCTTCGACCAGAAAAGCCACAAAGAGAGCAGCCATCACGAAGAGGAAGTAGTAGCTCATTTGCACATGGTTGGCCAGAATTTGCAAGGCTACAAAGAGAGCTGTCACAAAGCCTCCTTTGAGATATTCGCCCCGGTAGCACCAAACCATCCCGGCTATGGTCGGAGGAATGAAACACAGAGCAGTGAGTTTCCAGATATGTCCGGCTACAATCAGGATAAGGAAGTAGCTGGAAAAAGTCCACATCACGGCTCCTATGATCGATGGCAGGATTTTTTGTCGCAAGGAACGCATAAAGAGGTAGAATCCGCCAAGCATGGCAAAGAGCAGCCAAGCATAGGACCCCAGCAGGTCGAATGGCAGGCGAAGGGTACCTACATATTGTGCTTTCTGCAGGGCCTGTGTGGAGGGGTAGGAGGGGGAGATTTGGTACATCGGCATTCCTCCGAAAAGACTGTTGGTCCAGTAGGAGTGTTCGCCGGTAGCCTTTTCGTGGTCGCGCACGTCTTGTGCCGTGCCACTGGCTCCGGCTACATCTTGCTGGAAGAGCTCCCGCCCCTGGAATGTTGCTGGGGTAAAATATGCGAGGGACAGGGCAGCGAAGAAAAGAATGACTGCCACCGGTACCCCATATCGCCGCCACAAACGAGGACAGCGGTTTTGCGACTGTTGATTCTGATTGGTCTCTGTCATAATATCTGTTTCGGTCTCCCTTTTGAGTATTGTATTTGCTGTATTGTGATTGTGGAGCGAATGGAAGCCTCAAACAAAAGTGTTGCTAAATCTTGGACTCTAAACTGCTGTCTCAGATGTGGTTGCGTTCTCCGAAGATCGCCGTGCCGATGCGTACGGAAGTAGAGCCTTCCTCTATGGCAATGCGATAGTCACCACTCATTCCCATGGAGAGCTGGCAGAAGTGTGGGGATGTAGCAAAGCAGCCTTGTTTGAGGGATGAGAAAAGATGACGTATTTGCCTGAAGTCAGAGCGGATACGCTCCTCATCGGAAGTAAGAGTGCCCATTCCCATCAGTCCGCAAGTGCGAATGTGAGGATAGGCTCCCGGGGTGGCCAGTAGCCGGGCTGCCTCAAGAAGCTCGTTCGAGGCAAATCCACTCTTGGTCTCTTCGGCTGCTACATGTACCTGCAGCAAGATGTCTATCACACGCCCCACTCGTTCGGCTTGCCGTTCGATCTCTTCTACCAGCTTGATCGAGTCTACACTTTCTATCAATGAGACAAAGGGGGCGATATATTTTACCTTGTTGCGTTGCAATGTTCCTATTTGATGCCATTGCAGTTCGGGGCAAATATCTTGCAGAGCTTCGGCCTTACCGACCATTTCTTGTACTCTGTTCTCTCCGAAATGACGTTGCCCGGCACGGTAGGCCTCTATTACGCTTTCTGCCGGGTGAAACTTGGAGACGGCTACCAACCGCACTGTGCTCGGCAGGCCACTCCGCACGGCATCCAATCGCTCTGCAATCATCGGCTGACCTCCTTTAGGTTTCCCTCGAATGGATAGATGTCTATAATATTGGTGTCGGTTATAGAGGCAATTTCATAGGTTGCCATTCCTTTGTTCATCTCTTCTATCAGGCGTTTGACCGCTGTCTCGAGCGAAGAGGCTTGCACCACCATTGTGGCAGGAGTTTTTTTCTCGGTGGCTGTTTTTTCATCAAGTGTAATGTATAAAACCTTAGCTCGATAGTAGCGATCCTCTGTTTCATTGGCAGAGGTAAATAGCTCTGCTATCTTAGCACGTTTGATATTGTTCACATTAAATTCCCCCATTGACACAAAAGGAGTCACTTCCTTGATGATACGAGCTTCTGCTTCAGTGAAGCTAAGCGCATCGACCAGATAACTTTCTACAACTTTTTTTGTAAGGCCGGTGTCGGCTGTTTTCTCGTAAGAAACTTTGCATTCAAACCAATTCATCTTGATATTGATATATATATATATATATGATTATCCTCTTGGGTCTGACTGAATTTATCGGGGCAGTTGTATGTCCCCATGCATCTTGTATGCAGACCTAGTCTGCAAAGGTAATGATAAGAGTGCGTTAGGGAAGGCTATGCTCAAAGAGATTGGGTGGAAATAGCTTTTTTTTTATTATTGCGCTGGAATGTGGAATACTCGTTTGGAGAGGTGACGGCGATAATGATTCAGCAGGTGAAGAAAGGAGGAGTTCTAGGTATTGTTCATCGTTAGAATGAGTGTTTTAAGGAATAGGAAAAATAAAATTATGGAAAGAATATTGCAGCTATTTTGTAGAATGACAGTATTGTTTATTGTCTCATTTCTCTCGCTCGTTACAGCGAGAGCTCAAACAGAGCCTTGTATTACTTTTAAGTTCGATCCTTCTGTAGCTCAAGACGGTTCTCCGTACAAATTTACAGGAGTATTGCCGTTGTTAATTGTTGCAGAGGATGCTGTTGTCATCAAAAGTAATGGGATTGAAAATCTTCAAGATTGGAAAAATGGAGAATGGGTATCTTACGAGCTGAAGTCGCAAGACCCCGATCAACCATCTTTTGATGTGGAAATTTATGGAACAGTAACATCCTTCAAGATAACAGATGCTTTAGTAACACAGGTGGATGTTTTGAATTGCCCACAATTGAAAATTTTATCTTGCTCAATGATCCCTCTAAACTCGATAGATCTCAGTAAGAATTTAGAGTTGGAGTACCTTCGTTGTTCCTCAACACAAGTGCTAGACCTATCACTTGTGAACAATAAAAAACTTCAGTATGTCGACTGCAGTGCATCTAATTTGCAATCTTTGGAGCTAAAGGAGTTGAAAGAGTTGAGATTTTTAGATTGTTCGTATAACAACCTGAGAGACTTAAATCTTGCTGCAAATACGAAAATTCAGACTTTGAGATGCTCCAATAATCCGCTCTCAAATCTTGACTTGTCTATGCTTGCAGAACTGGAGGGAATAACTTGTTCGCAGACTAACCTGTCAAGTTTGGATCTTTCTCGTGCAAAGAAGCTCAATGGGGTTATACTAAATAACAATCAAAATTTGGAAACCTTGGTAGTTTCTACGGAATTTCATAAAGCAGAGGATTTGGCAATAATGGATGTATCGAGTAATGCTCTTCGAGAACTAGATGTAACGGGTCTGGATAAATTATTTTCAATTTTTGCCGAAAGGAACAAAATGGATGGGGAAGCAACCTCCCGTTTTATTCAATCACTACCAGATCATAGCTATCCGCATCCCATAAATAACAATAAGCTGTGTATTATAGATACTCAATCCGACAAGGAGGAGAATGTTTGTTATGAGGAAGATGTGAGATTGGCTTGGGAAAAGGGATGGTTATGTGAAGATTACAACGGAGGTCAGCCCATACGCTACATGGGGTCGAAGCCAATTGCAGCAGAGGTTGTACAATCAGAGCAAGTGCAGCTGTATCCTAATCCAATGTCCAGTAATCTTCAGATAAGAGGAGCTGAGGCCTTTGTTGAGGTAATACTGTTTACTGTTGAAGGCGTAGCAATTATGAATGCAAAGTGCAATGAGGATGGAGCTGCCGATTTTGATGTGTCTCATTTGCCACAGGGATCTTACCTTGTCAAGGTCGGAGAAAGGTCAATTCCCGTCATTAGAAAGTAGTTTTTTTGCTTTCTGAGAAAACTGAAAGATATCTCCTGATAGAGTGCTGTTCTATCAGGAGATATTTTTTGCTCTTAAGAAACCGTTGCATGACACGCTACTTGCTTTGTCGTCTTGGCATTCGTGGCTATAACGATAGGTATACTCCCCACTCTCAGTCTCAATCCCTTCAAGATTACTGTATTTTGCAATCTGTGCACAAAGGTCTCCCTTTTTCTAAGGACTGTTGCGTGGATTATCAAAAGGCTGTTCTAGAAATCTTGAAGGTATTACCTATTTCTATTTATTGAAGTTGGTGTGTTTTGTAAATTTTGGTCGTGGCGGAAACCGGAAAATAGAGGAGAAAAAGGGTCTGTG
The DNA here is from genome assembly GCF_900476255.1 of Porphyromonas crevioricanis. NCBI lineage: Bacteria > Pseudomonadati > Bacteroidota > Bacteroidia > Bacteroidales > Porphyromonadaceae > Porphyromonas > Porphyromonas crevioricanis. Next base: position 81,978 of record NZ_LS483447.1, on the reverse strand, counting down.
GACAAGTGTATGCAACCTCCTTCTTATTCTCTTTTTTACCACCCTCCAGAATGCCGATGAATAGGGCGTTCTGAGAGGGTCGATTTTCTCTCCTGAGAGAAATTTCCTTTTCCCCTGTGTTAGCAAAAAATATCTCCTATGGGGATCAAAAAAGGAGGAAAAACACGATCAAAATAGCCCTAATTCGAGTAGAAAAAAGTGCCTTTCTGTGTAAATGGAAAAACATAGAAATAAATAGAATGAGGCATATCGAGAGGGATTCTTTTGGACTCTAAACAGAGCCGGAGAAATGCAACGGTTTCGGTTAGTTGTAGTACCTTTCGGCCGATCCTCTCTCTTCGACCACAGTTATGCATCTGCTTTATCCTACCCCTCGCTGCTCCGAACACCGTCTAAAGGTGCACTTCAAGGGGCGTTGGGTTGTCATTACGGGGGGTTCATCAGGCATAGGAGCTGCATTGGCTCGACGATTGATTCGCTGTGGAGCCTCTTTGCTTCTCATTGCTCGCCGGGAGACAGAGCTAAAAGCTCTTTGCCAGGAGGCGGAGCGAGCAGGTTGCCACGCTATATACCGAGCCGTAGATTTGCGTCGAAGAGATGATTTGGAGCAACTTTGTGAGGAGCTTCCCGGCCTGCTGCCTTCGGTCGATTATTTCTTTGCCAATGCAGGTAAATCTATATGTAGGCCCCTTCTCGAGAGTCTGGATCGTGCACACGACTTTGATCGCACTATTGACCTGAATTATAGAGCTATGGTGCACTTGGCTCTTGCGCTGATACCCAGTTTGAAGCGAGCTAAAGGGGGCATCATTTATACTTCCTCGGTGAGTTTGCTCTACCCGAAAACTCCCCATTGGTCAGCCTACCATGCCTCGAAAGGAGCTGCTGATCTCTGGTGCCGAACAGCTCAAATGGAACTCCCTCCACAAGGCATTCAGGTGCGTATCGCCTACATGCCATTAGTGGCGACCTCTATGTCGCAGGCGAATAAGGCTTATAGGCACTTACCTTGCTACACCGCAGACGAGGGAGCTATGCTTTTGCTTCGCTTGGCTACCGGCAGACGGTTGTTTTATGTCCCTTGGTGGGCTCGGCTTACGGCTCCCCTGACACACCTCTTCACTCCTCTACTACGCTGGCTCTATCTCTATCGCCTGCTCCGTTAGCTCTTAGCTGGAGACTTCTCCTTCTCTTGTACATTATATGTGGATGAGAGCATTCCTCTATCCTCTGGCACTCGCTGCCTTATTTTCAATATTCGAGCTTGCTCATAATGGTAAGTATACTCCTTGTGTGCTCCATCTCAATGCCTTCAAGATCAACGCATTCCACAGAGCCAATAAAAGGCAAGATTTAATCGCCATTTAGGAGTCCGTGCAAAGTTTCCTAAACAAAAAATCTACGATTTATCCATATCAGAGGACAATAGAATCTAATTTGTATGTTTGCAAAACATATTTCTGTTTTCTTATCCGAATAAAATCGCTGCGGTTTTTGATAGGAGAGCCCGAAGGGCTGATCTCGCTTTTTTGAGCGTGATAGGGTAGGCTTGAGGTCTCGTAGTGCATTTCTACAGAAAGACCTGCCAGCTATGTCTGCTCCGTTCGTTGTGTTCTATTTTGGATTAGAAAGATTTGTGAAATGTATTCCTTAAAGACTGTTTGGAAAAATAATTCAATCAAGATATGAGACTATACATAAAGGTATCGGCTTCTAATCGGCCGATCGATTTTAATTATCAATCCTTACTCACGGGTTGTGTACATAAATGGCTGGGAAGAGAGAATAGCGAGCATGGGCAAGTGAGTTTGTACTCATTTTCGTGGTTTCAGAATGTCGAGACGACTAAAGAGGGTATCAAGCTACTGGACGGCTCTTTCTTTACTCTCAATTTTTATGATTCTGAGCCGGCACGAAGAGTGGTCAAAAGTATTTTGGAGCAACCCGAAATGTTTGCAGGTACACGAGTGGTCGATATCCGTCTTCAGCCTACACCGGACTTTTCTCGAAAGGAGCGTTTCTTCTTAGCCAGTCCAGTCCTTATAAAAAGACACAACGAAGTCAAAGAAACGCATTACACCTACCAGGACAAGGAGGCAGACCTTTTTATGACCGAAACACTAAAGACCAAGGCGCGTATGGCAGGGTTGGAAGCAGAGGATGTGAAAGTCTACTTCGACCGAGATTATCCCAATCCCAGGGTCAAACTCATCTCTTACAAGGGCATAAAGAACAAGGCTAATCTCTGTCCCGTAGTCGTGGAGGGGAGTCCAGAAATGGTTGCTTTTGCGTGGAATGTGGGTATTGGTAATAGCACCGGAATAGGATTTGGGGCACTAAAATAGAGACGACCATGGATAGAACTCTTTATGTTGTGAAATATACCGGCCCTTTCGGCTTCATCAAACCGTGGACCAGTGTGAGAGATAGCGAGACTTTCTCTCAACAATTTCTAACGCCCAGCATCGTCGAGGGGATTGAGAGGAAACTTTTTCCCGAGCTATTGAGTGTTTCCGGCATTCAGAAGATTGTCAGACACAGGCTCTCTTATGAGCAAATCTCTCAACAGCAGGAGATGATGCAAACAAGGGGATGGAATAGGACAAGGAAGGGAAGTGACTATTTGTATCGGAGGGATACCTCCATTATTATACGTGGTGTGCTCATCAACCCTGTGCTCTACTTGGCTTTCAAAGAGCAGGAAGATGCCCAACGTGCCTTCTCTCAGCATATCTGTCTTGTACGAAACGAAGACATTGTGTTTCCTCAAGAGATGCTGGTCTTGTCCGAAAGTGAGTTTGATGATGAAGAGCAGATGGCCGGTTTCGAGCTTATTTTTGAGAGGAATGATCGCTCCTTCCCTGTGGGTGTTAACAGAAAAACAGGGGAACAGATGTATGGTTGGCTAAAAATAGTGGGCTCTCCGGTCAAGAGTTACTGATGGACGACTTGTTTGCCAAATCGGGTCCTGAGAGAGCTACATTGCTTGCCCATACAGAGCAGGTTGCTTTGGTCGCAGAAAAGATGGCGAACCATCTTTCTGTGGATATAAATATTGCTCGGAATGGAGCCATTCTGCACGATATAGGCAAGGCACATCATGTTTTTCAGGATCGTTTGGAAAAAGCTCCACAACCCAGCAGTACTTCTTTTCGTCACGAGATAGCCTCTCTCTTTTTCCTCTCTGCCTTTCCCAAGGAACAGTGGAATGCACTCATAGAGATGGTGGTAGGCCATCATAAGTCAGTCAGGAGAGACATTTCAGGATTGGGATTACTTGATTTGGAAGAGGAGTGCGACTATGTAGATTACCATTTGGGTAGGTGGCAAGAATGGTCCGAGAGAGCTTGGAAAGTATTGCTTGCTCTGGGCATTCCTTACCGGCACATATCCGTAGAGGAGGCTATTGACAATTTGCAGTACTCTATTGATTATTGCGAAGAACGGACAAGAGAAAGAGCTGTTTCGGAATGGAGAGGGCTCTTGATGGGAGCAGATCATTTTGCATCCGCAGTTTCGGGAGCAGTGCAAACATTTCTTCCCCGTCTCTTCAGAAGCCCTGATTTGTCTTTCTACAATCGTCCTCACCCTCTCTATTCTCTTTCGCTGTTGGATGCCAATGCTCCCCAGAAGCATACTATTGTAGTTGCCCCTACGGGAGCAGGCAAGACGGACTACCTGTTCCGCAGATGTAGCGGACGTGTCTTTTATACCCTTCCTTACCAGGCTTCGATCAATGCCATGTATCAGAGAGTGGCCAATGATCTCGAGAGAGATAATCAGGAGCTCGACATACGTTTGCTTCACTCCACCTCGCAGGTCGTAAAACGTCGGGGAAGAGACGAGGAGACGGTACTCCAGTCGCACATCGGTTCTGCCGTCAAGATACTGACTCCCCATCAGTTGTCGGCTTTGGCTTTCGGGATGAAAGGATATGAGGCCATGCTGCTTGACCTGAAGGACTGTGATGTTATTCTGGATGAAGTACATACCTACTCGGGCATATCGCAGGCTATTGTATTGAAGTTGGTCCAGATCCTAAAGAGAATAGGCTGTAGAGTACACATCGGTACTGCTACAATGCCTTCTTTGCTCTATCGCAAAATAGGGGAGATTTTGGGAGACGATGTTTTGGAAATAAAACTCTCTTCCGAAGAGTTGGATAGGTATGACCGGCACATCATTCACAAAGCGACCTCTTTTGAATCCCTTTTCTCCCTCATAGGGCAGGCCATCGAGAAAGGAGAGAAAATCCTCATTGTACAAAATCGGGTGAAGAAGGCTCAGGAAGTCTATGAGCAAATTCGGGAGATATATCCATGGATACCTTCTTTGTTGTTGCACAGTCGTTTCAAAAGAAAAGACCGAAATGAAAAGGAGAGAGCTTTGCTTGGTCTTGATGAAGAGGGTAGGTCATTGCATCAGTTCAATACCTCGGATGAGGCTTGCGTTGTGGTAGCAACACAGATTGTGGAGGTTAGCTTGGATATAAGCTTTGATGTGATGATTACCGAGTGTGCCCCTCTGGATGCCATGATCCAGCGTTTCGGGCGAATCAATCGCAAAAGAAGTAAGGAGCGTATTGGGCAGCTGAAAGATATTTATGTGATAGCCCCGTCTGAGAGTAAGAAAGAGGCCAAACCTTATGATGTGGACATCCTGCAAAAATCGTTTGAGGTATTGGAAGACGCCCAACCTTTACGAGAAAGAGAATTGCAGTCCAAAATAGATGAGGTATTTACTTCTATCGACTTTTTGGAGATCGAAGAGCATTCGATTTTCAAGGCCGACGGCAGAATTACGATAGACTGTCTGACGCACAACAGCAAGGCGATACTATTCAAGTTACTGGATATCGATAGCGTTGTTTGCGTAACAGAGAGTGATGTGTACGAATATGAGAAAGGAGATTTGGAGACAAGACTTCAGTTGGAAATACCCTCTTATTTCTCCGCTGTGGCACAAAGGAGACAACTCGAAAAGGGAAACCGCCCTTTCATTGTGCCGGACGAAGCCTATTCCTCCGAAATGGGCTTAGATATTGATATGATAAACAACAATGTAGGAGTGATAATATGATAACCTCTGTAATTGGAAAGACGTTCCTAAAAGCCTTTAACGAGAAAAATAACTCAAAGTTATCTGCCAAAGAGTTCTTTAGTCAGGTCTATTTCGAGTTGTTCTTTAATCATCCTAAGTATATGCAGTGGGTGACCAATTCCCCCTTTGTCCAGATGAGTAAGGGACAGAAGGTGCACCTCTTGACTCCCGACGAAAGGAAGGAGAAGCTGGAAAACCTTTACGACAAAATAGAGAACGAATCTCCTGATGCCAGTTTTGCTTTGGGCTACCCTGCATCGGAAGAAACAGAATTTGCGAGTACATCGGGGCTCACAACCGATATTGTTACAGAGAGTGACAAGGAGGATATCTATTGTTCTTGGATTGGCTCGGGGCTGGGCATTGGAGTAGCAGGAGGGTACAACTTCTTGATCGACGACCCCGAACTGTTGCTACTCGTATTTGAAGGATGGGGATATTATCGCAAGTACCTGAACGACCCCACTCTTGAGAAATTGCGAGGCAATCAGATAAACTCCTGGAATGGGCAGTGGCTCACTTACAGATTGGGGAAAAGTTATCGCGAAGACTTTGATTTCTCAACCCTCGAAAATGAAGGCATATTTGCGGTGAATGAGAGTCAGATAGAGGTCAATACAGTTGATTGGTCCAATCTGTTTTTTAGCCTTTCACGGCATTATCCCAACGGAGAATTGACCTCCTACGTCTACAGCTTTGGACAGACTAATAAAACGATCGGATTTATTCCCATCTATTTGAAATCGGGTACGAGGCTAAGAGATGTTTACAGACAGCTCTACGAAGGGGCTGATCGTTTCGACAGTAAAGATTTTCAAGCCTTGTACGGAAGACATATCAAAAGGGCTTGTGAATTAGGAAGTATAGGATTACAAGCATTGCGCCCGAAAAATTTGGAGAAATATATGCTGGAGGCAAAGACTTTCACAATCAAGAAAGAAGAAGAAATAAATATTTATCAATCATATAAAACCTGGTTAATTGCTATGTTGTCAAGGAATAAGCAAGAGATTACGGACTATACTGCAGAATTGGCAAATCTAATTCTGCGCTATAGGCAAGGGGCTTCGGGGACAGAACGGAAGAATCTGATCGAAAAGAAACTTTTTGATGTAAAAACCAAGAAGCAGTTTATAGAAGCTCTTACGGAGATGCTGGCAGGAGTAGACAAGGACGATTTGGCACAATTGAAAACTTTGAAAGACGAGGTGCATTTGATGACCAATGAGGAGTTCGTCTATTTCAATACATTGCTCAAGTTTGATTACACCTTTGTGGAAAAACAATCATAAACAATAAACATACAAGACTATGAACACCATTTATATCCGTACGCTCAAAAGAGCAGAGCACACTGTTTTCTGTGTTGCAGATGGTCAGAAATACTACTACGACCCTCAATTTAGTCGTCGTATTCCTTTCTCAAGTGGGCAACAGGTCAAAAGGTCCATATTGGATGCGATTTGCGAGTACTTGGGAGAAACCCCGAGCCCTACGACTTTTCTCTTTGATGTGACCAAGCAAAAGGAACTTAAAGAGGGTGAGGTCTATGCTACTTGTGACCCTTCCTATGTAGACCAACTCTTCGGAGGCTGGATGAAAGCTGAAAAAAAATCTCAGGACAAGAAAAAGAAGAAAAAGACTTTGGAGGAAGGAGAGGGGCAAGAACAAGAGGATAGAGGGAGAACATTAAAAAGAAGAAGTCCTCTCTCTATCTCAGCTATGAGAGGTCTCCATCCCCTTTTAGCCGGGCTGAGTACGGAAGATATTTCGTTTGATAGAAGTGACAGACCCAATAATCGAGCTATTGTAAGAGATGAAACAGGGCGAGTCCTTTCGGAAGAAGAAATTATGCTTTTTCTTGAAGGGGAAGATCGAAGTTTGAGCAGAAAATGGATTCCGAGTAACAGCCGTGCCAGTGGTTTATTCGTTTCTGATATTGCTATTGATTTGAGACGATTGTTCTGTGTTTCTACCAACCAGCTTGAGCCTGAAATGTCTAATAGTACCATCAAAAAACTGATAAGTGAGGGTTGGACTCCTTCTCAAAATGTCTTTGGCGAATGTCTGGTCGCTCCCAAAGCCTTGCGTGAGAAATGGATCAAAGGCTTGGCAAAAGCCATTGTAAACTGGAGAATTACTTCTAACCAGTCACGCACATTCAGTCTGATGGATACACTTGCTATCTCAATTGGAGATAATGCTAACCTGATTGCGGGAAGTATTAGGGCTAAACTGTCTGAGGAAGATCCAGAAAAAGCAATGCCTATCATCGATGAGACTTTAAGCAATGTGGATACATTCATCACTTTGCAGGCCGGGGGATACGTACCAACTACTGGAGAACGGGCTGATGCGCTCGAAAAAGCAGAGCAAAAACTGGTCAAGCTAATGATGGCATTTGATTACGAAAATCAAAAGTAAAAGACCTTAGATAGTCTTAGGTAGCAACAAAAAGGGGCTGCTTCAAAATCTATGTTTTGAAGCAGCCCCTTTAAGACGACGAGATACCCTTATACAGGGTACAAATTCAAGTGCAAGGAGACACCATTGTGCAGATTTTCTAACACACACTTCCGACTTCTTATGAAGACATCCCAGACATATTCTGTCTTTCAGACTCTTATTAAGCTGCATTTCATTACTCCTAAGGGATTGTATCGCTGGGTAAAGAGCCTGCTTTCTGAGGGTACTACCCTCATGGCTCTCTTGCGTTTTTCTGCCCAGACTTATCCGCATCAAACAGCTCTTCTCCCCTCCGACGGAGCTTCTTTGTCTTATAGCGAGTTGTATCAAAGAGCAACACAGTTAGCCTACTTGCTTCAGGGGCACTATGAGCTCAAGGCTGGGCAACGAGTCGGACTTCTCTGTCGCAATCACAGCATGGCTGTATTACTTTTGCCCGCTCTCTCTCGTCTTGGCGTGCATACGCATCTGCTCAATACCGAGATGGGAGGAGAGAAGTTGGATGAGTTGCTTCATAAGGGAGGAAGGTATGATTTGCTTATTCTCGACGAAAATCTCCGTGAGAAAAGTCTTCCCTCCTCTCTTTCGATTGCTTTTGTCACTATAGAGAATGTTGAAAGCCTGTTGACGCGGAATCTGGTACCACAAGGAAAACTACCTCGCATACGAAGAGGCGGCGAGCTAACTGTGCTCACGGGAGGATCGAGCGGTCATTACAAGGCTGCTTCTCGACGCCCTTCTGCCACACAATTCCTCCCGCCTCTTTTGGCTCTACTCCGGCAGATTGGCATACATCGCTATCGGAATGTATACATAGCCCTCCCTCTCTACCATGGATTCGGTTTGGCAACGCTCATCACTTCGCTTGTTATGGGCAAGGAAATTTTACTTACTCGTCATTTCGACGCAGAGCAAGCTCTGCAAGCTATTCACAGGCATGGTATCGAAGTGGCTCCCTTGGTACCTGTCATGCTCTCCCGGATGCTTCAAAAATCTTCTTCGGCAGAGCAACTGGCCTCTCTTCGTTGTATTATATGTGGAGGGGATCGACTTGAGAGAAAACTTATTCAAGAGACACACGAGAAGTTAGGTAAGGTGGTTTACAATCTTTATGGTACCTCTGAGGCTGGTTTCTTTCTTTTGGCCACTCCTGATGATTTGGAGCGATACACAGAGACCACGCTTGGCCGTCCCATACGAGGTGTGCATTGTCGATTGGAGCAGGTCAGTGCTGATGGGGTAGGAGTCTTATGGGTTCGTTCGGGTTGGGCTATGCAAGGGCGAGATAAACAATGGCAGGCCACAGGCGATTTGATGCGTTGTAATCAAGAAGGGTATTACTTCTATCAAGGACGTGCCGATCAGATGATCGTTTCCGGAGGTGAAAATATCTATCCGGAAGTGGTGGAACGCACTATCGCTGCTCACCCGGAGGTCTTTACCGCCAAGGTTTTCCCTATCCCTCATCCTTCTTTCGGACAGGTATTGGCTGCCCATGTGGAGTGTTGCAATAAGGAATATCCTCTGAGCGAAGAAGCATTGCGAGCATGGCTTCGTCCTCGATTGGCACGGGCTGAAATGCCCCATCGTATCACTTTCGGATCTGTACAACTTTTAGAGACTGGCAAAAGAAAATCGGGAGAAATCCCGCTTAAATGAGTAGGGAGGCTTTTGGCCTTGTGTCGAGGTTGGGAGAGGATTTCACTTTCTCTTCGAGAGTAATGTTCGGTATGCATACTCCCACCCATCGGAGATCAGAGATTCTTACCTCCAATGAAACCGGGGTAAATACTCCCTATTTAGAAACGTAAGGCAAATCCAAATCGAAGCCCTTGACGAGGGACTCCGGGTTTATTTTGTTGTGAAAAGCGATAGAAATACTCTAAGCGGAGGAACTTGAGAATGTTTTCCAACCCGACGCTTCCTTCTGTGTACCATGTATTCTGCATTGGACCAACATTTTCTGGGAAAATAAAAAGCCCGGGAGCAGGTGGTTGATTTTTAGAAGTCAGATCTCCCCAAAGAACATGAGCCGAAACGATTTCGCGCAGTCCTAATGTTCGCAATAGAGGAATGCGGTTCAATATCAATCCATTCAGGTGATAGGTGGCGTGCAGCCCGGCCCATCGGTCAGCGATAAAAGTTGGAAGGCGTCGTTCCGACGTACATAGCTGCTGTTGGAGGGAGCAATAGCTAGGAGGGGATAGGGAGCTTTCGTCCATAGAATGCCTGCGTTGAATCGCATATCTATAAAGCCAAGGAAGGACATTCGCAAAGTCTGATAGTAGGACAAATCCGTACGTTGGAATCCATAATCGCTGCCGAACAGACCGGCAAAAGCCATACGATGACTTAGTCTGAATATGGGGCCACGCTTTGTCAGATTGAAGCCGGATTCGGCTCCTCGACGCCCATTGTAGATCACTCTCATCGGTTCCCACCGCAGAGTAAACCCGAACTCTGTGGTTCGATAATTGTCGATACGATGCAGGTTGCCGTTCTCATCTACCGATTCATATACAAGTGTGCCGGTAGGTGTTACCTGACGGTAATCGGCATAGATTTGAGTAGAAACGCTGCGGGTCCAATCAGCTGCAAATCCCAGACGATAATTGTCTACATAAGTGCGATTAGTATTTTTTCTCGTTCCGAGTATATCCAACACATTGCCTCGATAGACGGCATCGGAAACTTCTCCTGGGATGAGTATGTCGGACTGAGCGGTCAGGTACAAATTACGGCGAGGGTACTCGTCCACAAAGTACTCTTTCTTCAAGGGTGTATAGGTCAGATTGGCACGATACTTCAGCTTCTCATCCTTGAATCCGTATGCCAGATAGCCATCCAGGAAAAAGTGTTGTGACAAGTTAGCTGTGGTTCCTCCTCCTATTCGAGCTCGAAAACCTTCTACAGCATTTCCGCTGAGAAAAGTTTCAACCGGGCCTATATCTACCTTGCTTAGCTTTTTTCCATCCAGAGTGCCGGCGGGCAAAGAGGCATAGCCGGACATGACAGAACGAGTGAGGAAAGTCAGGAAACGATAGTTGTTGGTTTTTTGCAGGACATTCATCAATTCGTAGACAGCCAATCCTCCGTTGGGCATCGGCTCAGGGCGGAGTTCTTCCCAACGTTTGGTATCAGGAAGGAACGGTACATATCCTTCAGGTCGTTCTTTCCATTCGGCTGGCATAGGTTCGGCCTCATCATCGAAATGAAAGTCATAGAAGACACGTGTCTGATGTGCCTCTATGCCTCCGGGCAAGAAAAGATCATCCGCGGTGATCAAAACTTCAGTTGTTTGCCTGTCGGGTATCCATATGCGGTTGGGTAGACTGTCCTGGCCGGATGTCTCGGGAAGGACTATGGGGCGAAAATCTTGTCTCAAACGTAGCTTGCGCACCCAATTGACATTAGCTGCAACAGGCATATTCAGCTCTACATGTTGCACGGCACACTCTGGGAGGGCCAAGCGAATACGCCCCGAGAATCCCGGTGCATGAGGTTCAAAGGGCACAAAGGTGAGTTCTACACACTTGGCCCCAGCGATATGTAATGTATCCTGAATAAAAAACTTGTAGAAACTCGTGGCAAAGGCAGTGTTCAGAGGAGAAGGGATACGTTGTAACAGGATGGGGATATTTGCGTCATAGATGTCTATTGGACGGAAAATCTCATCTATGTTGGCTGATAGGGGACCTTCATCCACCTCTTCCTCTATCCCTCTGTGATAGCGTACGATACCTCTGCTCAATCGCCCATCAACCTCATTGTGCGTATCTCGACTGATCTTTTCTCGCACAGAAAGAGGAAAAATCAGATTATCCGAAAAGGAAGATGTGTCGGCCATTTGTCTCGAACGGACAGAATCCAGACCGAACATTTTCCGACCGGGCTGGTAGTGATCGCTGTAGAGAATTAAGCGTTCGTAAGTGTCGTACTGATAACGTTGTTTAGACTCAATACGGTTTCGTTTCTTAGCCGCAATGGCTCTGTTGATTAAATCCACAGCCGGATTGTTCTTGCGTCTGTATCTCTGCCGTTTCGGGCGAACAAAGAGGGTGGATAGATGGACGCTTTCGGAGGAGAGCCGCACCTTTACTCCTCGACGCATCTCCCCGGGTTTGAGTGTGATATGCTGAGAGGCAAAGCCTACATAGCTCACTACGACCTTGCGGTATCCTTTAGAAGAGGTTAGTTTGAAGTAGCCGTTCTCATCCGTACTAGTTCCTTCTTGGCTATTTTCTTCAAAAACAACTGTTACGTAGGGGAGTGGATCCCCACTGATGGAATCTACCACAACTCCCTCTATACCAGTGTTGGTCCGCTGAGCTACAGCTGGGATGACCGAAAAAAACAGGCAAAACAAAAGGGTTTGCCACCATCGGCTTTGGACTGACTGTCGGGTCTTTTTCACCGGCTGCGTTTTTTTGTCTCGTCTTGCAGAGATATAACAATTGGGGCCGAACTGTTCACCTCGAAGCTCTCTGCCTGCATCTCATTGAGTGTCCCCATCCAGAGTTCAGACAAAACCTGCCGGTGAAGCTCCCATTTGAGCCCTTTTGTACTGAGGGGTGAATGACAAAAATCAAAAAGAGATACTTGCCGGCCGGGAGAACCGAAAATGCGAGCTTTCCCCTCAAAAGCATAGAGGCATCCATAAGGCGTAGGAGCCACAATCAGTTCGAAACCCATGCGTATATAGGAGGGAAGCAGGGCGATGTTGCCTAAAGTGTGATCCTCTCTCAATCCGGTAAGACCCAGAATGCACAGAGAGGAAGGAGCATAGCGACTCTGCACATAATGCACTGTCTTGGTCAAATCATTGGTCTCTTGATCGTTCATACGATGAACCTGATCTCCCAAGGCTTTGAGACTTTTTTCAGAAATAGAATCTAAATCTCCCACCACTGCATCCGGCAGTCCATACCCGGCTTTCTGCAATCTGTCGAATGCTCCATCGCAACATACCAGACGTCGGTCAGACTTTACATAAGAGGCTGACAATATGGAAGCACTCAGGCTTCCTTCGGCTGGAAACTCTCCAGCAGCCAGAATAGAGACTAATGGTGCATTGCTCGCAGAAATAGCAGGGATTATCAGTGTGTGTTGTTGCATGGCAAAATATCTCTAAGTAGCCGAATAATGTGATTGGGACTGGGCTCTCTGCATTCTAATCCATTGTCTGTAACCGATCACGGAGAGGGAGACATTAACCACAAATACGACCCCGGAGATCCAGTATCTAGTGTGAAAGAATATAATAGAAGAGAAGATATTGGCAAAAAGCCAACACAACCACTGCTCCTTGACTTTGAGAGCCAACCATATCATCCCCACGAAGCTAATCAATGTGGCCAAAGTATCAGCCCAAGGCAGAGAACTAGTATTCTCAGCCGGAATATCAAACCAACCCCAACAGTTGCTCAACAAACCATAAGTAGGAACAGCAAGGAGCACCATACCTAATAAACTCAGAGCAAGAAGTTTTCCCCAGAGTGTGCGTATTTGGCCTTGTTCTGTCCCTTTGGGGTTGCGGGCCCACATGACCCAGCCAATAATCGTGGTTATCAGGTAGTAGGTATTGACAACTACGTTGCCATAGAAGCGAGATTCCATAGAGATATAGATCCAGAAAATAGGAAGTATGACACCTAATGGCCACATCCACATGGAAGCCTTTATCTCGAAGTAGATCCAGAGAAAAGTTATTGCTGCGGCCAGAAGCTCTATGGCATTCTCTTGTAGAAAAGTTGATATAGTATTCCAATCCATATGGCGCAAAGGTAGTTGATAATCCCAAACGAAAGGAAGGTAAACTAAGCTGGGAATACTTGGTTAAAAGGGGGTGCAGAGCTTTCTTGCTGTGCTACGATGATAGCTTCGAAACGAGCATCTGCTGCTCGTGAACTGAGCTTGATAGCTCCCGTACGGAGTAGGCCATCCGAATCAAATGAAGGAGTAGGTAGATCCTCCCCCGAAGCGATCCCTAATCGGAAGACTCCTCGGCTTCCCGGGGATAGAAGTCGCTCAGCGAGCTTAATTGCCAAATGCCCCATTGTCATACGCAGATTGATTTCCACGGCCGGATAGTAAGCGAGTCGATCGTTATTTCGATAAATAAGTTGATCGATCCCCACAAGACCATGATAGAAAGGAGCTAATTCCCTCTCTATAAATTCTTTTGTCCTTCTTTCCGTCTCTCGCAGGAGCTTTCCTCCCACCAGTTCAGATAACCTTTGTCTAATCTCCTCTTGCGGATAGAGCCAATTTCCGATGTAGCTGCCACGCTCAGTCGTCCGAAAAGCCGAATAACCACACAAGTACACTTGCCCCTCCTTTTCTATCACCCACTCCGATGCTAAGTCGGCCACTCTATCAAGTCGTCGCTCAAGCATGAGATGTCCGGATCGGAGAAGAGCATTGTCTATAGCCTGGCGATTTGCTGTTGACAGAGGAATGGAAAGAGGAATAATCCCTCTCCCGGAAGAAGAATAGGGTTGTTTGGCCAAAGCATGACCGGAAAAGGAGGGTGGCAAATTGGTTATCTCGGAAGACGAGTGGAACGGGATAGCAACGAGTTCGGCAGGATAATCAAGGTTTTGAGATAGTTCCCTCATCAATCGTGCAGCGGTTGTGCGATCGATCAAATTACGAACATGGGGATGTTCAGGAGCAAGAGGAAGTAATTTTTGCCCCAGCTTCTCTATTCTTTTTTGGTAGTTTGCAAAGCCGAAAGCTTGTGGTCCCCATGGACACAAGAGCATTGCTTCATTGGAAATCCGATGTCGTGGAAGGTCCCTCTCCTTGGCATAGGCAATGGCCGGTTGTCCAGCACAAAGCAATAAATCTCCTTTGGAGGAAGGGCAAAAAACAGCATCCCTCTCTGTCCCTAGTGCGGCAAATACAGATGAGAGATCCTGCTCCATGCGTCGTACTATGGAGGGAGGAGTATAGGCCGATGCTTTAGGGAACATATAGCTGGCTTCATTTCCCGGGTTAAAGAGAAATAACTGATTCATTTGCGCCCGAAATCCGCCGGGATTTCTGACCAGCTTCCCGTATCCCATTTGTATATGGGAGTTGTGTATGTATTATGCAGAAGCCAGTTCTCTGCCCGTTTGATGAGATCGAAGATCTTCGCATTTTGTTTTGTAGGCAAAAGCAATGTCTTACACTTCTTCTCTCGCACCCAAGCCATCGCGGTACGGCTATCTGTATAGATGGGTAGATCCCATCCTTTCTGTTTGCACAGAGCCAGACCATGCACCAAGGCAAGAAACTCACCAATGTTGTTAGTCCCTCCTGGTAGAGGCCCCACATGAAAGACAAGCTCTTTACTCCACGTGAACACACCTCTATACTCCATATCTCCGGGGTTACCACTACAAGCAGCATCAACAGACAGACTTCGCCAAATTGGCTTATGCTCCCCTCCTTTTTCCTCTGTTCGGGAGCTTTTCGAAGCAGCATGATAGCCAGCTTCGTATGCTGCGATTGCTTCTTCTCGGTTGGGGTAGGCTCTGTATTTGGAATTATTGTATCCCTCTACTTGAGCTTTGCATTCAAGCCAATCATCGTACACACCGGGGTTGTGTCCTTTCCAAACAACATAGCATTTCTGCTTGCGATTCATTGTCTAATATATCCCTCCGCTGTAAAGATTATCGAAATTGTTTTTGCCACTCTCTGTGTCGACAAATTTTTCGTCAGAAAGCTCTTTCTCCAAATTCTGAACCTCTTCGATATTGCCCAGAGAGTTGTATAGTTCGATGAGAGCCTGCAATAGATCTCTGGAAGGAGCCATTCCCTCCTTAGCTTCTAATAGATCTCGAATAGCTGCATCGGTATTTCCAAGTTCACTGCGAAGCCTGGCTTTGGCAACAAGAGCTTCGATACAAAAAGGATTCAGATTCAAAGCTTGTTCGTAATATCTGATTGCTGCTTCATGATTGTAGCTTGATTGGGCCAACTGTGCCATGAGTAAAGGAACGCGTTCTTCTTCTGGCAATAACTCCACAGCTTGCTGCAGACTCTTGTCTGCCTCAGTGGGGAGATTGGCGGAAATCTCTATCTCTGCTTTTAATAGGAGGATTTGTCCCCTTTCCAGGTACAGGTCGAACAGAGAATTCAAGAGAGAGATTGCTTCTTCGTAGCGTTCCAGGCTTCTGAGTGCACGAGCCTTGATCATGGAGAGTTGGTAGCGACTTAGATCTTCTTTGTCCGGTTCAAGAGTGGCTTCAATTGCCAATGCTTTGTCCACATCAGACAAGCTTTCGGCATAGTGATCCATTTCTAACAACAATCGGCCACGACTTAATAGGGTAGGTAGGTGGTTCGGTTCTTCATCCAGCAAGAGCCCCATTTGCCGGAGGGCTTCATCTTTGTTTCCAGCCATAAGCAGAGCTTCCGAATAATAGTAGCGTGTCTCGAACTGAGTGCTCAGCTCCAGTGACTTCTCCAGTGCTGATAGGGCAAATCGTAGTTCTCCAACACGCATGGCACGTATGGCATCGAACTTAAGTGTATCAGCTTGCCGTTCAGATTGTTTTTCTTGTCGACTTTTCTCTTTCTCTGATAAAATAGAGCCTTCGATAGAGGTGTTTTCATCGCTTCTTTGTCCTGACTTGCTTGTTTCTGTAGTCGATTGTTTGGCTGTACCGAACAGATTACGGAAAAATCCCATAAGTCCTTTATTCTGATTTAATGTTGTTTTGTATTTAGCTCGAGGAAATGTGTTGTGCACAAAAAAACTGTCATCCCCAACCTCTAATGCAAGGGGATGACAGCCTTTTAGGGGATACTTCTTTGCAGTACCTGCAACGAGGACTGATCTCTTCTTATTTCTGCTGAATGGCGTTGGTGATAAAGAGCCAGCGTTCTTGACCATTTGGTCTGGCTTTGATCTCTACCATACGTTCCTTACCGGTGGCATTAGCAGAAATTGTTACAGCCGTAGGGCTAGCAGAAGCAGCAATTACATGGCTTTCATCTCCCTCTACCACTAAAATTTCCCAAGCGGCGGCATAGCGTTCCGGTGTAACATACACATTAACGACCTTGCCTTCTTGTGGTATCGGAGAGTCTATGACATCCGAGTGAGCCAAGAAAGGATAGTCCATTGGACCTTGGCAAGTTTCATTAACACAAGAGGTTGAAGAAATCAATATAGCCAATGTGGCGACTGCCAAAGAAACGAAATACTTAATTTTCATAATCGTTGAGTTTTCAAAGTTCTTTTTACTCGCGTCAAAGATAATGAGTCTTTGCGAAAGTGCAAATGTCGCAAACTGCGAGAGAGGCAATGAAGCAACTTCTGTAATACTTGGAGAAAGATACTAAAACCTAATTTGCTGTTGTCAGATCACATTGATTTGGCAACTCACTACCGAGGCTACAGTTAGACTCTGCCACCAAGTAGAGAGGCCGATTTACAACATTTTGATTAATGCGACTAATGTAGCTGCCGATTGTGCCGATAGCCAGCAACTGTACCCCCCGATAAACATTGTACTGACTAAAAGAGAGGTCCAACCACTCATCGTTTGACCGACGAAGAAGTAGGAGGCAAGGGCGTACAAAATCAACAGAAAAGAGACGATTGACACAAAAAAACCTAAACGAACAACCCATTCCAAGGGTTTTGTCGTGAAGCCTGTGATCCCATCTATTGCCAATGTGAACATTTTGCCGAAGGAGTAACCACTCCTACCATGTCGACGTGGATCTCTGTCGAAAAGGACTGCTGTCTGGCGGTAGCCTATCCAGGAAATTTGAGCCCGAAGGAATTTGTTCCGCTCAGGCATACGTTTTAAGCAATCCACGATCTTACGATCTATGAGTCTAAAGTCCCCGGTGTCGAGAGGAATATGTACAGGGGACGTTGAGTGCAGGAATCGATAGAACATCTTTGCTGTAGTTCTTTTGATCCACCCTTCTCCCGATCTGTGCCGGCGTTGGGCGTAGACCACTTCGTATCCTTCCATGTGTTTTTGGTAGAGCTGAGGGATCAGCTCGGGAGGATCTTGCAAATCTCCGTCTATAATGACAACGGCTTTGCCTCGACAATAGTCCAAGCCAGCAGAGATCGCTACTTGTTGACCAAAATTGCGACTCAGGTCAATGTAAAAAAGATGTGGGTCCGCTTCAGCTAATTGTTTGATAAGACCTAGAGATTTGTCTGTGCTACCGTCATTCACCATTATCAATTCGTAATCGGAGCAGGTCTGACGGGCTGCTATCGAGAGTCTCTCGTACAACTCTGGCAACACTGCACATTCATTGTACACGGGCACGACTATAGAGAGAGAACAAGACATATATCAAAATATCAAACGTGGAGCTTGAAAGGGTAGAACGAGAAGAGTTTCACCACAAAGAAAATCCGAAAAGTCAGGCTTTTCTCTTTTTTCGCAAACAGTGTTTGTAGATTATCGATAGCAACGAACGTGGCATGAAGCGAGGGGGGACACGAAGGCACAGATTGCGTACATACTGCCCTTTGTTGATAAAGCCCATTTTGAGGAAAGTGTTTTGCAAATGAACTTCACTCAGGGCGTATCGCCAGCCTTTACGCCGGCCGTAGGTGTCCCGATTCATTCGGAAGGAGAGCAGTGAGTCTGGCGAACAATAGAGCCGTCCTCCCTGCTGGATAATACGTGCCCAGAGATAGTAATCCTCGAAATAGGGAAAGTGCACATAACCTCCGGCTCGCTGCACACTGCTTTTGCGAAAAGCTACAGCCGGATGATTCATCGGACTGCGATGTTTGGCAAAGCGTTCCAATTCTTGATGTTGCTCAGGCAATCGACGAACGGCGACAATATCCTCGGGCGAATCTGTAAACTCGTCTATGGCACTACTGATCACATCGACTTCGGGATGAGCCTGCAGGTAGGCAACCTGTTGTTCAAAGCGATTGCGATGAGCTATGTCATCCGTATCCATGCGGACAATCAACTCGTGCGAACAATGTCGAAGGCCTATATTGAGGGCATTCCCTAAACCTTTGTTTTGAGGCAGACGTATGTATTTGATCTCTTGAGGGTGATGCTGCTTATAGTCGCACAAGATTGTCTCTAATTCCTTCGTTAATGGCCCATCCCAGACGATCACAACCTCCGGTGCCGGCAAGCTCTGTTCGAATATCGACTGCAAACTGTCATGCAAAAAGTTGGGATTTTCCTTGTAGTAGACAGACATCAAAACCGAAAAACAGTCCGAAGCATATGGTGCCTCAGAAAGGGTCGATGCTGTCCCATTGGTGTCCGAACCTTGGTCTGCCCCCTCATTGAGAGGTTTTGAGTCATGAGGTATCCGGCTACTGATCAAAACACTAAGTTGATTATGTGAATTAGTAGAAAGTTTCACCTTCCGGAACGCAAAGGTATTACATTTATTGTGTATCCATCCCCCTTTTTTTGTCCAAATACAGCCTGGAGTTCTTGCATTGTCATCAAGGTTGTATATGAAAGTTTTGCAAAAATATGAAGTTTGGCAATGATGGGGGTGTTATGTAACACAAGAGGCCTTTTGGCTGACGAGCTGAAGCAAAATAGGAGATTGTAGTCCTCAAACAGCTAAATATCCGATTTGCATTATTTACCTCCCTTCGGGATAAGCATTTCGGCCTCTACCATAACAGGGAAGTGATCGGACACTCCACCGTGATAGTAACTCCCTCGGTAGGTCCGCCGAGGGCGGATTTGTACCGAGCCGAAAGAACGTGGCTCTACGGCTATCGGTGCTGCCACAACACGAAAACTCTGAGGTAGGATACGCAGGGCTGTGTCTTGCAGTGCAAAAGAAGAATACAATATCTGATCTATTTTGCTCCAAACTGATCTATACAAATAGCTACCAGGCGGATCTTTGGGCTGTGGGGATAAGGTGGAGGCATTGATCAGGGCGAAAGAATGGGAAATCGTATCTGTGGATGAGAGGTATTCTTGCACGTTCCTACATCCCAACATATCGGTCGAATTCAATTCCGACGGTTCGGAGTTGAAATCACCCATTACCACTATCAAGGGCCTTGGCTCTTTTTGGCGGATGCTATCTATCGCAGCAAGGAGTTGCGTGGCAGCAGCTCGCCTGTACTTGCTGGTGGCCATAACTCCGCCACGACGTGAGGGAAAGTGACACAAAAGAATATGCAGGCTACGCCAGGATGGTAATAATCCCTTGGCATATAAGATATTTCGAGTGGAGAATTGTGGCTCTTCCGGTAGGCAAACTTCTATCTCATTTTTGTATTGTAGGGCAAAGCAGTCGGGACGATAGAGTAGAGCCACGTCTATTCCTCTTTTGTCAGGACTGTGTGAAATTACATAACGATAGCCTTGTTCAGCGAGTGGAGGGCGAGATACCAGCATCTCCATTACGCTGTCGTTCTCTACTTCGCATAAACCAACAAGAGTCGGCCAGTCGCTTTCCCCTACATGAGATATTACCTCCGTTATCCGATCGAGTTTGCGAAACAATCGCTCCCTTGTCCACTGCAAGCGTCCATCGGGGAGATAGTCATAATCGTTTTTCTCGGGATCGTGTTGGCAATCGAAAAGGTTTTCCACATTCCACTGCATCAGGCGAATGCGCTTGTACGACCGAAGAGGGGCTTCTCCATGAACGGCAAATACATACGATACCCCAAGGATGAGGGGTAATAATAGAAGGAGTGATCGATTCCTCTTACTCATTAACCTTGAGGAAAGTAGGGGCGGAGATATTTTGCTGTCATCGATTCTCCACATAGAGAGGCCTCCTGGGGAGAACCGGCAACCAACAGATGACCACCATTTTCTCCTCCTTCCGGCCCCAGATCTATCAGATAATCGGCTGACTTGATCACTTCGATATTATGCTCAACAACCACGATGGAATGCCCCTTGTCAATAAGAGCATGGAAAGCATCCAGCAGAGTACTGATGTCCTTGAGATGAAGTCCGGTAGTCGGTTCGTCGAAAATGAACAGGGTGGGTTTCAGTAGCTCTACTCCCAGATAGGAGGCCAGTTTCACCCTTTGGTTCTCTCCACCCGAGAGGCTGGAGCTGCTTTGTCCCAGTTTGATGTAACCCAGACCAACTTGCCGAAGGGAGTTTAGCTTGTTTACGATCGTCTTGCAAATACTTACATCTCGATCTTGAGAGAAAAATTCGATTGCTTCATCTACACTCATATTGAGTAGTTGGTAGATATTCACTCCGCGATACTCCACATCGAGAATTTCCTTCCTAAATCTTTTGCCATGGCATTCCTCACATTCCAAAGTCAGGTCTGCCATAAATTGCATCTCTACAGTCACAACTCCCTCTCCTTTGCAGCTTTCGCAGCGTCCGCCCTCTTTGTTGAAGCTAAAGAAGTAAGGCATATAGCCCATTTGATCCGAGAGAGGCTGTCGTGCATACAGCTCTCGGATGTGATTGTATGCTCCTATGTAGGTGACCGGATTGGAGCGAGTAGACCTGCCAATGCTGTATTGATCTACATACTGCACATCGTCTATCAAGTTGAGATCCCCGAGGATAGACTTGCATCCCTTGATAGCTCCTCCCGGCTCATAGAAATGAGTGCGAACATTTTCGTAGAAAATATCCCGGACAAGGGTTGTCTTGCCAGATCCACTCACCCCTGATACGACAGTGAGGCAATTCAGAGGGAAGCGTACATCCAAATTTTTCAGATTATTCAGGTATGCCCCCTTCACTTCTATGTATCGATTCACGGGTCGGGTGTGTGCCGGTATGCATATTTGTTCGCGACCGCTTAGGAAAGCAGCTGTATAGCCCGGTGTTTGTCTGTCGATTTTCCGAGGATCACCGCTATATACAACTCTACCCCCTCCACTTCCTGCTTCGGGTCCCATATCTATCAGGAAATCGGCTTTGCGAATTACTTCTTCGTCATGCTCTACGACCACAACAGTATTGCCAGCATCTCTCAATTGCTCCATCACGGCTATCAATCTGGCTGTATCTCTTTGGTGAAGCCCAACCGTTGGCTCATCCAAGACATAGAGCGAGCCAACCAGATTGCTCCCCAGTTGAGTTGCCAGACTGATACGTTGGCTTTCTCCTCCGGAGAGGGTATCCATTTTGCGAGACAATCCTAAATAACCCAACCCGACCTCTACCAGATAGTATAGTCTCTGATTGATCTCATTCAAGAGCCTCTTGGCGATATACTGGTCTTGCTCGGATAGATTCAAGCGCATAAAGAAGTCTGTTGCCTCGGCGATGGTCTTGTCGCATAGCTCGGCTATGTTGAGCCCTCCGATACGTACACAGAGAGCTTCGGGCGATAGGCGTGCTCCTTTGCAGTCGGGGCAGATAGTACGCCCTCTGAAATGAGCCAGACGTACTCTGTTTTGGATCTTGTGCATTCCGGCCTGGAGCATGGCAAAGTAGTCGTCTATACCTTCTATTTTGGGGTAGCCGTTCTGAGCTTTTACTCCTTTCCAAAGCAACTCTCGTTCGCTTGTTGCCAATTCGCGGTAAGGCTTATGGATAGGGAACGAGTAGGCCGAGGCATTTTGCATGAAAGCTTCAAGCCATTCTCGGCTTTTTACACCTGACCAACAGCTTACTGCCCCCTCGTAGACGGAGAGGGTGGGATCGGGGATTACCAATTGTTCGTCTATCCCCATTACGGCACCGAATCCATTGCATGTAGGGCAGGCTCCTATAGGGGTGTTAAAACTGAAAAGTTGAGGTGTTGGGTCTTTGAACTCCAAACCATCCCGTTCAAAGCTTTTGCTGAAGAGGAGCTCCTGCCATTGTCCATCAGGTTGCTCTACACGCAGGAGGCAGTGACCATGCCCTTCATAAAAGGCATTTTCGGCCGAATCTGCCAACCGGCTCCGCAAATTTGCCGAGTCGGAGTGGTCGATGAGCAGCCTGTCTATCATCAATTTAAGTTCCTCTACCGGAGCTTGCGAGGGATCTTGCAAATAATCACTTATGCGCAAAATCTTCTGATGCCACATCATGCGACTGTAGCCCTGCCGAAGAAGCAGATCTAAGGCACTGTAGTCGTTTTTCCTCCGTTTGGCCGGTAACGACAAATCAACCAGTAAGTAGCAGCGACTGCCTTCGGCCAAATTCATTGCGGCTTCTACCACATCTTTGATCCCCTCTCGCTTGACTTCCTCTCCACTGATAGGCGAGATCGTCTTGCCTATGCGAGCGAAAAGCAAGCGGAAGTATTCGTATAGTTCGGTTGATGTGGCTACGGTAGAGCGTGGACTTCTGGCCGAGACATGTTGCTCGATAGCAATAGCTGGAGGGATACCCTTGATATAGGTACACTCAGGCTTGGGCATGCGTCCCAGAAACTGGCGAGCATAAGCCGAAAGACTTTCTACATACCTTCTCTGTCCTTCAGCATAGAGCGTATCGAAGGCCAGAGAACTTTTGCCGGATCCCGACAAGCCACTCACCACTACCAGACGACCTCTGGGTATCTCCAGGTCAATCTCTTTGAGGTTGTTTACTCGTACACCTTTGAGACTGATGTATTCGTCGGTTGTTGTTACTGTCTGTTTCATTGTTCACAGAGGTATGATTGTTGTCTGGCTATCCTTCTTAGCTCAGTTGGAATCCTATCTTTCGTAAAATCTCTCTTATACCTGCCTCTCCACCACGGATGTGATAAGCCTGTGGCTCTCGAGGATAAATATAGCTCTTGCGCATCTGCTCGAACTGCTCCGGCATTTTTCGCAAAGCGCAGTCGGTGCGTTCCGTGTCGAGTGTATGCAAAATAGCTCTGTACACAAGTTCGGATTGAGGAACACTCTGGCTCCAAAGATCAAGATCTATCACGGAATTTTGGGGTGCTGGTGGTTGCATACTTTCTTTGGCAGGAAAAGAAACACCAAAAAAGTCAGCTATTGCTTCGAGACAAAGACGTGCTCCGTTGCTTTTCCCATCTGCGGAAAAGCCGGCAATATGGGGGGTAGCAATGTTGCAGAGCTGTACCAGCTCGCGGTCTATTTGTGGTTCCCCTTCCCAACAATCACATACTAAACCGGAGATTTGACCATTGTGGATAGCTCTGATCAAAGCAGGGGTGTCACAGATCCCCCCTCTGGCTGCATTGATGAGGAGAGGATTCTGCTCCAGATGATCCAGGAAAGGAGTGTTTACTAAATGGTGAGTAGGGTGGGTCGTTTGTTTTGTGAGAGGGGTGTGTAGGGTAATAATGTGGCTCTCTGCCCAAATCTGTTCGATAGAGGCAAATCCTTGGGCCCCTTCTTGCTCAGCTCTGGGTGGGTCGTTGCGCAGAACACGCATTCCCAAGGCCGAGCAAAGTCGGTCCACCTCTTTGCCAACATGTCCGACCCCTATGATGCCTATTGTTCGCCCAGAAAGCTCCGACAAATGCCCCTTTAGAATCAGAGAGGATAAAACCGAAATTACGTACTGAGCAACCGCTGAGGCATTGCAGCCGGCTGCCGTACGCCAAGCAATGTTGGCTCTACGACAATAGTCGACGTCTATGTGGTCGTAACCGGCAGTGGCCGTGCAAATCAGTTTTACTGCACTCCCCCGGAGCAGCTCCTCTGTACAACGGGTCACTGAGCGCACTATCAGCGCATCGGCTCCGGCAATGTTTTCAGGGGAGAAATCCTCGTTGGGGAGGTAATGAACATCCCCGAGCTTTTCTGCCACCCCACGGAGGTAAGGCACGGAAGCCTCTGCCACAATTTGTAATCCCATGTCTCTACTATTACGTAAGAACTATAGTCTTGAAATTTTGATTGGATATTTATTCGTCGAACAAATCATCTTCGTCCCAATCGAAATCCGTTGTGCCGGTAAGTTCCTTTGCGTCTTCTGCTGCCAGATAGTTGAACTGGCTCTCTCCGCTTAGGAAGTTTTGCCCGAATTGTTCCAGTTCGCGTCTGTCTCGTTTGGTTGGCCTACCTAACCCCTTGGCTCGATCCACAAACCCGGAAATCTTGTTCATCTCCAGAATTTCATATTCAGACGCCGGTGTAACGTTGCGCATATAATCGGGAACCAGTTTTGCTCCCATGCGGTTGGTGCTAAGTCCCAATACCTCGAAGCTGTAAGTGACCGGAGGTTTGCGCACGGCAACGACATCGCCTATTTTTACATTACGCCCCGGCTTGGCCAATTGTCCTCCGATTGTCACACGCCCCATCTTGCAAGCTTGGGTGGCTATGCTGCGAGTTTTGAATATTCGCACGGCCCACAGCCATTTATCTATACGTACTTCTTCCATTAGGCAAAATCATGTAGCATACTCCGAAAACGATCGGATCATCGGCAAAGGTAATAAGAGACGCTGCATGGACTTCAAAGAAAGTTGGTTTTTAGGGCGACTCTTTGGGAGAGGTATGAGCCTGAGCCTTTAGATGTCGATAACAGTACAATGGGTGCAGTATAATGCCACTTCCTCAATCCGAAAGAAATGTTCCCGAGATGATCTGAAAAAAAGAACTACAAGTTCATTCTCAAGGAAAAGAATGGCTATCTCTCCCTTACATATGTTATAAGGAACGAAAGAGAGACAGCCTTCTTTGCATTGAGATCTTGAGAAATCCGAAGAAAATTTTAGCGATTGGCCTTCTTCTCGGAGTTGTTATACCACTCGAAATACTGTTTAGTATGGTTCCTCCCGGATTCCAACAGGGCTCTTTTGATATCGTCTCCGATATGGAAATCCGTTGATTTGACGCCAAGAGTATCGATATAAATTGTCCGTTGCCAATCATCGCTGTGCAGATGGGTATTATCCTGTACGCTGATAAGAGTCTTGATCAGAGAAAAAGTGTAATCCCAGAAATTCTCTATTCGCCTTATAGGAGCTTCGGACTGATCGCGAAAAGAAGCTATCTCCTCCTTTGAATCGAGCCTGAAACCTAACGTCTGTTTGTTATACACGTAGTCAGTTATCTTCCGGCTTTTGAGTCTGATACTCCGATTGATCTCCTCGTAATAATCTGTCCGTCTCCAATCAGAGGTTACGTATTTGCGTCTGTCGAAGATTTTCACTGGATAGTTGTCTAGTACCCCTCCATCTACATATAAGTCACCACGAAAATTCCGTTTGGCAGAGAAGAACAGAGGTATGGACATCGATATACGGGCTGCATCAGCTATGCAGAAACGAGGAGAATGCTCATGGGAGAATACCTCGGAATAGCCAGTAGATAGATTGGTGCCCACCAAATAGATCTCTTTGGTGTTGAGACCACACGATGAGTGTTTCAAGTCATCGAATGTTGCCTCTGTGTTTCCCAGCTTGCGGGCTATAAGGTCTGCGATCCATGAACGAAAGAAATCCCCCTTATACCAACCATATTCATTCAATAAACGATGACAGTCCTGAATTAAGCCCCAAGAGTCATCAAGGAATTTTTTGAAGTCCAACCCCCACACAATCTCTTTGACTTCTTCCAGAGTATAGCCCACCCCCAAGAGTACTGCCATAATCGCTCCGGCCGATGTTCCGGCCACTCTCTTGATATTTGGGTATATCTGTTCCTGTTCCAATACTTCCAGAGCTCCCACGTAGGCAAGCCCTTTCATCCCACCTCCCTCGAAAACGAGATTTTGAAAGAAATAACTTTTTTGTTCTGCCATGGTCGTTACCTCCTTTATTCTATTATATAGATAATATGAAACCGAAAGAGTCCTTTGGAGATACTGTCTACACGCAAAGCTCCCCTCTCTTCGCTCTCCTGGCAAAAGGAAGCCGGAGACTACGCTTTGGAGTCATAATGAAATCGAGTCGGGCAAATCCCCCCCTCTCTCCCCTGATGATGGTTTCTCAGAGAACTCCTGACGGTTGTAGCGTGAGCCAAGGTAGCAATAGTGTTTGATTTTGCAAATCTCTGCCATATCAATCGGTTGTATTAAAATGCTCGGGCAGATAGTATTCTCTTGTTAGAGCTATATATTGGGGATGATAGCACCCATCTCTGTTCCGTATGACAAGAGACTCGATATAAGGAGATGGAAGAGGCTCTTTGTTGATACGTAGATTTTGCCACAGGCTCAAAGTTCGTTTGGCTGCCTTTCCTTCAACCGTGTGAATATGGCAAAGGCGTACCAATCCCAACCGCTCCGAGGTGGCACATAGTCGTAGCTGCTCCATTCTGTCAGTGGGGCACACGATACCGACCAATCCTTTTGCTGACAAGAGAGGGCCTACAGAATGTAGTAGTTGTGCCAAGGTGAAACCTTCTCCCTGATGTCGAGCCAGATTACGAGTTGTCTGTGCAGACTTCAGGCTATTTGAGAAGTATGGTGGGTTGCTTACGATCAGATCGTACGAATAATTGCTGAGCTCTGCAGGAAGAGAGATGATGTCCCCTTCGACGATTTTCACCCGATCGGCAAAGGGAGACAATTCGGCATTTCTTGTGGCAGTGAGAGAAGCTGCCGAGTCTATCTCCAGCCCATGTATCTGTGCAGTAGGTAGAGCTTGAGCCAACATCATACCGATAAGTCCCGATCCGCAGCCAACGTCAAGTATGCTGGTCAAGGACTCAGAGACATGACGGCCGACCCATGCACCCAGTAAGACGCCATCTGTGCCAATTCGCATAGCGCAGTTGCTCTGAGAGAGAGCAAAGCGACGGAAGCAAAACACATCTTCGCTTGTTTTCATGTAGCAAAGCTAAGTGATAAGAGGTATATCAAACCCTCGGATGTTGGGAATGTACATGAGATCCTACAATCTCGTGTGTATTTGCAATCGGGTATGGTTCAGATAGGGGAAGAGGAACGAATACCGGGTTTGTTGCCCTCGGATCTAACTTTCACTGACTGTTTTGTTCTGTAAATTTCCATTCGCAGAGAAAAGCAAAAAAATAGAGAGAAAAGGGGCTGCTGTAGGTGAGCAAATACAACCCTTCTTATAGGCTTTTTGTCGCCCTTCCAGAATGTCGATGAATAGGGCGTTTCAGGAAGGTCGAAATTCTCTCCTGAGAAAAATTTTGCTCTCTCCTGTGTTAGCGAAAATTCTCTCAGGAGAGAATTTTTGTTTTCTCCCGTGTCAGCAAAGAGTGCCTCCTATGAGCTTCAAAAAAGAGAGGAAAAATACTGCCAAAATGACCCCGATTCGAGTAGAAATAGCTCGGTAGAAAGAAAATATAATAATATATAGATAAACATTCTAATGCGTTTTTTATGTATTTCAAAGGGGTGGCTCGAGAGTTTGAGATCGTAGGATAGGGGCTCCTGCCATTGGTTTTTCTTTTCCTTGGAACTTTGAACTTTTCGCTCAAGTCGTTTGTTCCGGAAACAAAGCAAATTGAGTAATAAAATCAGGCCGTCGGCTTGTCCGTCGGTGAAAAATTAGAAGAATATCGACTTATGAGAATTTCAGAAAACGTTTGTCGTGCCATCAACGACCAGATCAATGCCGAAATGTGGTCTTCCAACCTTTACTTGTCCATGTCTATGCACTTCAAGAACGAAGGTTACAATGGTTTTGCCAAGTGGCTTTTTGCCCAAAGCCGTGAGGAATTGGAGCATGCCTACGAAATGGCAGACTACCTTAACAAAAGAGGAGGAAAGGTAGAGATCGGAGCTATTGCTGAAGTACCTGTGAAGTTTGGGACTCCCTTGGACGTTTTCGAGCAGGTCTATGAGCATGAATGCCATGTGACACAGTTGATCGAAGGGGTTGTTCGTGTAGCCAGTGAAGCTCGTGATATGGCCAGTCAGGACTTTTTCTGGAAGTTTATCCGTGAGCAGGTGGAAGAAGAAGATACCGCAGCCGGGATCGTGAACGACATTAGATTGGCCGGAGGCGTACATCTGACACTTATTGATCAGGCATTGGGCACTCGTCAGGCATAAGCGTGAAAAAACTCTACAGACAGCAGTCGCCCGGCTGTTGCTGATTCTATTCCCTTTCGGGTTTAGCGGGACAGACACACCGGTCTCTGGCACAAGGCTGTGAGGGATGGTGTGTCTGTGCTTTTTTGTCCTGATTTTTCGCTTCTCGTGGGCTCATTCTCCGAAATGAATGGCCAGGCCTGTCTCTGGCCTACAGCTGGAATATAATAAGAGGAGAAGGAGTGGCGTTGTGTCTGTTGGCAGCTGTGAATGGCAGGGATTGTCATCTCTCGGTTGTCCTTTTTGGAAGTAAAACTCAAAATAATTGTAAGAAGTAAAGATGAAGAAGTATTGGAAGTATGCAGTTCTTTCGCTCTCTGTGGTAGCCTTGAGTGCCACCACTACAGTCGTTACTCATCGGGTGCTTTCCTCCGATACAGCAGGAGAAGATATTCCTACTGAAGAAGTTTACGGATTCAAGCAGGCTCGGTACAGGCAGGTGGCCGAAGGTATCGGTGGATTACCCGACCTTACAGCCGCAGCCGAATCTTCGGTTCATGCTGTGGTGCATATCAAGATAGAGGGGCGTCAGCAAGTCGATCAACAATATGTCGATCCGTTTGAATTTTTCTTCGGAGGAGGAAGTCGCAGTTTTCAGCGTCCACAGACACGGCCGGTCGTAGGATATGGCTCAGGTGTAATCATAAGTACAGATGGTTATATCATTACGAACAACCACGTGATAGAGAAGGCTAATGAAATTACGGTTCGTTTGAATGATAACCGCTCTTTCAAGGCTAAACTGGTGGGAAGTGATCCTGCCACCGATATTGCTTTGATCAAAGTAGAGGCCAAAAATTTGCCCACAATACCTTTTGGTAATTCGGATGATTTGCGTTTAGGAGAGTGGGTCCTTGCTGTTGGTAATCCCTTCAATTTGACTTCCACAGTCACAGCCGGTATTGTCAGTGCCAAAGCTCGGTCTACTATCGCCCAAGGGTCGCGCTTGCAGGTAGAATCTTTTATTCAAACCGATGCGGCTGTCAATCCTGGTAATAGTGGCGGTGCCTTGGTAAATGGAAAAGGGGAATTGGTTGGTATCAATACGATGTTGTATTCGCAGACAGGTAATTATGCTGGTTACTCTTTCGCTGTGCCTATCAGCATAGCCTCTAAGGTTGTTGCCGATCTCAAAGAATATGGGACTGTGCAGCGTGCCGTGATGGGTATCCAGTGCTCCGATATAGAAGAGTCCTTGACTGAGAAGTACAACCTGAAAGTACACAACGGAGCCGTCGTTGTAGGTTTTGCCGATGTCAGTTCGGCTCTGGCTGCCGGAATAAAAGAGGGTGACGTCATCACCTCGATAGGTGGGCAGAAAGTTGTGAATATGGCTTCTATGCTTGATTTGTTGGCTCGTCACCGCCCGGGAGATAAAGTCGAGATCGGAGTGAACCGGGGAGGCTCTGTCAAGAAGATGTTCGTGACACTCAAGAATACTCAAGGAGGAGTCAATATTCTCAAACCACAGGATATTGATGTGCTTGGAGCTTCTTTTGAGCAAATCGATGAAGAGACGCGTATCAGTTATGGGATTTCTTATGGTATTCGGGTGGAGAATTTGAGTGCCGGTAAGATGCGTCAAGTCGGAGTTCGTCCCGGCTATATCCTTCTTTCGATCAACAATGAACCGATGCGTAGCCCGGAGGATGTCAGACGTATCGTATCGGAAGTCTCCAATAGCAAAGGGCGGGATAGAACTCTCGTGATAAAGGGTTTCTATCCTTCCGAAGGGAATATAAAGTACTATACCATAGAACTCGACAAAAAGCCCTGATGAGAAAAAAGTCGTACCTTTGCCCGCCGGCGCACATTGTGGTGCCGGCGGATGAGGGTTCGGCCATGCTGGCACACTTCTCCCTTATTTGGTTATTTGGCTCTGATCGGTAAAATCGGCTGTGGCTTCGGCTGCACGTGCATATTAGAGCTCCTTTGGGAGAGTTTTAGTCGTAACAAGTAGATACAAGTATAGAGGATAGATGAGGCAGTTAAAGATATCGAAGTCCATTACCAACCGTGAGAGTGCATCTCTGGACAAGTATTTGCAGGAAATAGGCCGTGAGGAGCTTATTTCAGTGGAAGAAGAGGTGGAGTTGGCTCAAGCGATCAGACGAGGAGATCGCCGAGCTCTCGAAAAACTCACCAGGGCCAATCTGCGCTTTGTGGTTTCCGTAGCCAAGCAGTATCAGAATCAAGGATTGAGCCTGCCCGACTTGATCAACGAGGGTAATCTCGGGTTGATCAAAGCTGCCGAAAAATTCGATGAGACGCGCGGGTTTAAGTTCATATCCTATGCTGTGTGGTGGATTCGTCAGTCCATATTGCAGGCTTTGGCCGAGCAGTCGCGTATTGTGCGCCTGCCATTGAACCAGGTTGGTACGCTCAATAAGATTACCAAGGCTCTTCAACGTTTTGAGCAGGAGAATGAACGACGTCCTTCCTCTTCCGAGCTGGCCAAGGAATTAGATTTGCCCGAGGATAAAATTACCGATACGTTGAAAGTCTCCGGCCGCCACATTTCTGTGGATGCTCCTTTCGTGGAGGGAGAAGACAACAGCTTGCTTGATGTTTTGGTCAATGATGATACGCCCAATACGGATACCTCTCTGATGAATGAGTCCTTGGCGCAGGAGATAGATCGTGCGCTCTCTACGCTTACCGAACGTGAAGCCGAAATCGTAAAACTGTTCTTTGGAATTGGGGAAAGGCAGGAGATGACACTCGAAGAGATAGGTGATACCTTTGGTCTGACTCGTGAGCGTGTGCGTCAAATCAAGGAAAAAGCAATTCGTAGACTGAGACAAAGTAACCGTTGTAAATTACTCAAGGGATATTTGGGTTAAGGCTTTTTGCTCTCTCTTTTTTAGTGATATTTTTTGTGTCCGCCGTTTTCTTCAGAAAGGAGAAGCGGCGGCTTTTTTATTTTGCCCGACTCCGATGAATGATGTAGCAATCATGAAGAAACCTTTGTGCGGACTCCAAAATGGCAATTAAAACTTGTCATTTTGTTGACTTTGCAGAACAGGGTAATCTGGGGCATTGAGACTGGAAGTGCTTGTAGTACATGGTCAAGCCTGAATATCGTCGAAAATAATACAGCGCGAGCCGTGTTGTGCGGTAGCCTCTCATTTGGCTATCTTCGTCCAAGATTATGGAACAGCAGATACGGAAGCGTTTGCTCATCACGGGAGCTTCGGGCTTTATTGGTGGATATTTGGTGGAGGAAGCCCTCAAACAGGGTTTTGAGGTCTGGGCAGCAGTGCGCACTCACAGCTCGAGATCGAGACTTACAGATCCTCGTATTCGATTTGTGGAGGTGGATTACAGCTCCAGCGATGCCATACGGAACTTCGCCAATCGATTGGCTCCTCCGGGAGAGCCGGCTTGGCATTACGTGATTCACAATGCCGGTGTCACGAAGACAGCCAAACGATCTGTTTTTTATGAAGTGAATGCCCTGCAAACGCACTGTTTGGTAGAGGGATTGTCCACCGCCGAATGCCGGCCTGAACGTTTTGTGCTGATGAGTAGCTTGGGAACCTATGGCCCACCCATCGTCTCTGGACATCCTACCAAAGAAAGCGATAGACAGCAGCCTAACACTGATTATGGCAAATCCAAGCTGTTGGGGGAACGGTATGTATTACAAGGAGGCATCCCTTATTCTATCATGCACTTGACCGGTGTTTATGGTCCCGGAGACAGAGATTATCTGATGGCTATACAGGCTATTAATAAGGGGTGGGACCTGACGGCCGGGTTGAGTAAGCAGATTTTGACCTTCGTCTATGCTTCTGATGTGGCGGAAGCCACTCTCTTTGTTCTGACCAATCCGCGAGCCGAAGGGAAACGCTACATGCTTACCGATGGTGGTGTATATACCGATGCCGAATTTGGCCGTTTGGTACAGTCTCTCTTGGGTAAATCTCGGGTCTTTCATTTGGGCATTCCTCTTCCGTTTGTTTTTCTGGCCTGCTTTGTCGGGGAGTGTGTTGGTCGTCTTTGTGGGAAGATCACACCGCTCAATCTGGACAAATATCGGATCTTCAGGCAGAGGTCCTGGCTTTGCGATGATACTCCGATACGGCAATTGGGCTTTACTCCCAAGGTGGGATTGACAGAGGGGCTCAGGCGTACCATAGAGGAGGCTCGCTCCCAAGGACTCCTTTAGAGAAAGGTTCATGTTGGCTATTGCCTTTATCTTTGCACCTACATATTTTATCTCAAGATTATGGAAATCAAATCAGCGACTTTCGTAATAAGCAACAGTGATGTGAGCAAATGCCCGCAGGGAGATTTGCCGGAGTACGCTTTCATCGGTCGCTCCAATGTGGGGAAGTCCTCTCTCATCAATATGCTTGTTAGGCAGAAACAGCTGGCCAATACTTCGCAGAAGCCCGGTAAAACCTTGCTCATTAATCATTTTCTTATCAATAATTCGTGGTATCTCGTAGATTTGCCTGGTTATGGCTATGCCCAGCGTTCCAAACAGCAACGTGAGGAGCTGGGGCGGATTATAGGAAGTTATATTGCCAAGAGAGAGCAGCTTGTAAATCTCTTTATCCTGATAGACATACGGCACGAGGCACAGGCAATAGATTTGGAGTTTATCAATAAGATGGGGCAGGCTGGCGTCCCCTTTGCAATTGTTTTTACCAAGAGTGACAAGCTGAGCCGAGGTAAAGCCGAAGAAATGGTTGGCAAGTATAAGCAACGCCTATCGGAAGACTGGGAGGAGTTACCTCCTATTTTTGTAACCTCCTCTGCCAAAGCTGATGGGCGTGCCGAACTGCTAAGCTACATAGATAAACTCAATCGAGATATATCCAAGCAGTAATGAAACAGTCTCAACACAAGAAGATATTGGTTGCCGGAGGGCTTGGTTATATAGGGTCGCATACTACTGTCACCCTGGCTCTGGCCGGCTATGAGCCGATTGTGGTAGACAATCTGGCTAATAGTGATTTGTCTGTCCTCGACGGGTTGCAACAAATACTGGGTTATCGTCCTGTTTTTTATGAGCAAGATTGCAGGGATGGGGTAGCTCTTGATCGGATATTTGCCACAGAGGGAACTATTGATGGTATTATCAATTTTGCTGCACATAAAGCCGTTGGCGAGTCCGTATTGCAACCTTTGCGTTATTATCGCAATAATATAGATGTTTTGTTGTCATTGCTCGAATTTTCCGATAGATGCGGTCTTCGTGCTTTTGTCTTTTCTTCGTCCTGTACCGTATATGGCGAGGCGGAAGTTCAGCCGGTAACGGAGAAGTCCCCTATTTTGCCCGCTACTTCTCCTTATGGCAATACCAAGCAGATTGCTGAGGAGATTATTCAGGATGTGGTGAAGGCCGGGACTTCGTATAAGGCGATATTGCTTCGTTATTTTAATCCCATAGGGGCTCACCCATCGGCTGCTATCGGAGAGTTACCCCAGGGAGTCCCACAGAATCTACTTCCCTATGTGTGTCAAACCGCAGCTGGGATACGCCCTCAGTTAAGCATTTTTGGGCGAGATTACAGTACTCCGGATGGAACCTGTATTAGAGATTACATTGACATAAATGATCTGGCTAAAGCTCATGTTGCCGCTATTGATCATCTGTTGTCGCCTGATTTGAGGGAAGAAGTTCCGCCTTGTGAAGCCTTTAATATAGGGACGGGACATGGTGTATCTGTGCTGGAATTGGTGAAAACTTTTGAACAGGTCAATAACCTTAAGCTTCGCTACGTTTTTGCCGATCGTAGAGCTGGGGATATAGAGCAGATTTGGGCGGATCCGTCCAAGGCTGCCAAAGTGCTGAGGTGGAGAGCCGAGACTCCTTTGGCTGAGACCTTGCGCTCAGCTTGGCTTTGGCAGCAGCGTATATTGCAACCATAAGTCTTTGTCGTCGATGAAGCGAGTTTATAGTGTAAGTCTTGCTGGGCAGATCTACCATATAGATTATGATGCCTATGATGTGGTGTCGTCCTTTATCGAATCTCGTGAAAAGGCTTTAGGCAAGGGAGCGGAGCTTGACGGGCTTTTTTCTTTGCTGGCTGGGAAATTTTCTGCTCAATTGCAGGAAAAAGCTTGCATAGTTGTGGATCGTTCCATGGCTATTGAGGCGATAAGGTTGTTAGATCATTCTTTCATTCCTCCTCGCGTAGATAATGATAAGCTCCACGAAAAAAAACATGTCTCATACCGACAGCCGATAAAGAGATATTATCGAGATCTTGAACATGGGCGGTTGTGTGGAGTGCTGAGTGGCTTGGCTATATACAAAGGGTGGAATGTAATTGCTCTGCGTGTTCTTGCTGTATCTCTTTTTGTCGGTTTTGCCTGGTTGTTAGGGGTTGGCTGGATTGTGCCACTCTCTTACTTGCTAGTCTGGATGATTGTCCCATCGGCAGTTACGGCTACTCAACGTCTGGAGTTGCGAGGACTGCCCCCTACGGAAGAGAACCTGTCTCATTCGATAGCCGAGTCGGCTGCGATCTCTTCTCCCAAGGAACATCCATTATCGAAGTTCTTGGGTTGTCTGTTCAAGTTGGCAATCCTCTCAGCTATGCTGTTTGCTGCCATTTCTTTCTTTCTCGTTTTGGGCAAACTTTTCTTAGACTGGGTGAATTGGCTTTTCTCCACTTCTGACTTCTGGGACGAGTCTTATGCTGCCGAGCAAATCCCTCTTTGGATGCCTATAGCAGCTTTGATTTTAGGCCTACTCTCCATTGCACTGCCTCTGTTTGCCATGCGTAAGCCTCATTCCTCTCGAAGGTTTTGGCTATTGCCTATTTGGATAACGACTTGGGCTGCTACGCTTACTATTTGTGTGCGCATGGCTATCCTGCTATTTGAAATTTTAGGATAGTCCTGAAAAGGAGACCATGGCCTGCAATTGGGGCTTATTTCGTATGTTTGCGAGGAGGCTTGAGTATGCTTTTCTCCTCTTGTCTTGTGAAGTCCACCCTTTCTTTACTCTCTTGGTGGAGTCGTTGCTGGGAAGAAAGAGAGATTGAGGGCAACACATAAAGGAAAAGCAGAGGTTTTCGAGCTGCGTCATGGCCTTTGGCTAAAGATTTAGTGTAGTAGAAAATGAAGTGTGAGCATAAGATATTGGAGATTCCCTATTCGATTGTTCGAAGAGAGGATATGAGTAACGAGTTACGCGCATTGGAGCAGGCTGCAGTGGCAGCAGCGGAGGATGCTTATGCCAAGTATAGCAACTTTCGGGTGGGAGCTGCCGTATTGCTTTCCAATGGAGAGATTGTGAGTGGAAGCAATCAGGAAAATTCGGCTTATCCTTCGGGGATTTGTGCCGAACGTACGGCTTTGTTTTATGCCGGAGCTAAGTATCCCAATGAAGCTGTAGAGAAGCTCTTGATAGTTGCTTTTTCTCCCCACGGTCGCGTGAGAGTAGCCAGCCCTTGTGGTGCATGTCGTCAGGTAATGTTGGAGACATCGGTGCGCTTTCATCCCTATCCGGTTTACTTGGCCGGCCCGGAGGAGGTGATTTGCATAGAGGATAACCGGGATGCTTTGCCATTTCCCTTTGATGGATCGGATCTCTGAGTACTCTTTGTGAGCCCTGGAGAGTCTTCTTCTTAGGAAGAAGAGGATGGGCGAAAGAAAATGACGAGGTAGTGAATTTTCATACCTTTGCGTGTCGCTCTTTGTGAGCTACTGATGCTTGTCAAGGGGCGTTTGTGGGAGATTAGGACATAATAAATTAGACATATAGCAATGAAGTTTTTTTTAGACACAGCCAATCTGGATCAAATCCGTGAGGCAAATGCAATGGGGGTGTTGGATGGAGTAACTACCAATCCTTCCTTGATGGCAAAAGAGGGTATCAGTGGAAAGGAGGCTTGTCACCGTCACTATGTGGAGATTTGCAACATAGTGGAAGGAGGTGACATTAGTGCCGAGGTGATCGCCACAGATTACGAAGGGATGCTGAAGGAGGGTCGTGAATTAGCTGCCCTGCACCCTCAGATCGTGATAAAGGTGCCTTGCACGGCTGATGGTATTAAGGCTGTGAAGCAACTCACGACAGAGGGTTATCGTACCAATTGTACACTGGTCTTTTCTGTAGGACAGGCTCTTTTGGCTGCCAAAGCTGGAGCTACTTATGTGTCTCCTTTTGTTGGTCGCTTGGACGATATTTCCGAGGATGGTATGCAGCTTGTTTCTGACATTGTGGAGATGTACAACTATTATGAGTTTAAGACAGAAGTTCTTGCAGCCAGCATTCGTCATACTCGTCATATCATTGATTGTCTGGAAGTTGGAGCCGATGTGGCTACTTGTCCATTGTCTGCGATTAAGGGCTTGCTCAAGCACCCTCTCACCGATATCGGGTTGGAAAAATTCATGGCTGATTACCGCTCTGTGAATAAGTAAATGCTGTGAAATGATCGATAAACCGGTCGGATTGTTGCTGCTTCTTTCTTTGTTGCTGTCCTGTGTCACCGGGCATTCCGGTTCTGGCCATTCGAACAATCCTTCCGCCCCCAATACTCTCCGGGTCGCATCTGCTAAGGATACGGCTCTGCTCTGTGGAGCTGAACGAATGGAGCTACTCCTTCCCCTGATCAAGGGCAAGCGAGTAGCCCTCTTTGTTAATCAAACTTCCGTTGTTGGTAGTGAGCGAAGACATTTGGTTGATACACTTCTCTCTCAGGGTGTACACCTGTCTAAGATATTTGTTCCCGAACATGGATTTCGCGGCACCGATGATGCCGGAGCCAAGGTCGCACATGAGAGAGATCCGAAGACGGGTTTGTATATCACTTCTCTTTATAGCTCTCGCAAGAAGCCTTCTCCAAAAGATTTGGCCGATGTAGATGTGATTGTCTTTGATATGCAGGATGTGGGAGCTCGTTTCTATACTTATATCAGTTCGATGCACTATGCCATGGAAGCAGCAGCAGAGGAGGGGAAGGAAATTGTAGTTTGTGATAGGCCCAACCCGAACGATTATGTGGATGGTCCTTTGCTTGAGTCCGATTGTCGCTCTTTCGTGGGAATGCACCCTATACCGGTGTTGCATGGACTTACAATGGGAGAATTGGCTATAATGATCAATTCCGAAGGGTGGTTGCAATCCGGCAAGAAATGTCGCTTGACGGTCATCCCTCTTTCAGGCTGGGAGCACGGGCAGCCTTACCAATTGCCTGTTTCCCCGAGTCCCAATCTGAAAACCGATGCAGCGGTCAGGCTTTATCCTTCGCTTTGCTTTTTTGAAGCAACGATCATGAGTGTAGGACGTGGCACAGATCGTCCTTTTGAGGTACTGGGCTATCCGGATAAACGGTTTGGCTCATATCGCTTCGTGCCACATCCGATGCAGGGTGCCTCCAAACCGCTCTATAGTGGACGAGCTTGTTATGGGGTAGACTTGTCTGCTCAAGGAGAGAGCAATGCCGCAGATTCTCTCTCTCCTTTGTTTGATAGGGGGCTGTCTCTGGCTCCTCTTATTCATTATTATCGACTGGCTCGCAAGCATGGGCTGAAACTCATTAACCGTCGTCGAACTTTTGAGCTGCTGGCAGGAAACAAACACTTGTCTCAACAACTTGAATCAGGACTTAGGGAGGAGGCCATTCGTGCGACTTGGCAGGAGGATCTCTCCCTGTACAGGAAATTGAGAAACCGCTATCTGCTTTATCCCGACAATCGCTAACCCTCTGCCAACTCAAGGTGTGAGGGTTTTCTTATTCCCGGCTGTCAGTTTTTAGTTTGTATCGATGGATATTGTTGTTTGGGCTTCAATCTTGTTAATGCAAGTGTAGCTGTCGCAGCGTTTGCATCACTATTTGGCGGAAGAAAGCCGAGAGCCCGATGAATATTACTCCCGTAATAAGGGTGACTGATCCTCCACGCCACAGAAATTCGGGTATGAATTGCCCCCAACTCTCTATTGGATAGCTTGGTATCATTACTTGATAGATCAAGACAATGGCGACTAAACTCATCAGTCGATTGTGTGTCAGCAGAAGCAAATAATGCCGGAGAGGGGTGTGCAATCCTTGTTGATACAGGAAATAGGGCTTCCACAGATAAACTATCACTATTTGGCTGATGATAATACCACTCCAGATACCGGCTATGCCGAACTGCATCCCCAACAGGATAGAGAGACCGAGATTGAGAGATAGTTCGACAAAAGGAGCCCACACATCCTGGTACAAACCATAGGCGGCCAGGAAATCATCGGTCGAACGATTGGAGGCATAGTAGATATATCCGAGAGAAATA
Source organism: Porphyromonas crevioricanis (assembly GCF_900476255.1). Lineage (NCBI taxonomy): Bacteria > Pseudomonadati > Bacteroidota > Bacteroidia > Bacteroidales > Porphyromonadaceae > Porphyromonas > Porphyromonas crevioricanis. The sequence continues at coordinate 43,297 of NZ_LS483447.1, read as the reverse complement.
TAGAAAGTACCAGTGTCGAAAAGCATCTCCTTCCCAAGCCATAGCTCAATGAAAGAGGGCATAAAAATGAGCAGGATACCTACAACGGCTGTGGAAAAGAAATTGCGCAGACTATAGATACGACCAAAAAGGGAGGCCATGGACTCTGTCCCACTCGTTTGTTTCTTCTCTTCGACGATTTTGTGTCCCAGAGAACTGGTGAGAGCTCCGAACAGTATGCGTAGGGTGGCTGCTATGCTGGCGTACACCAGCAAATAGTTATTATAGACTGTGACAGCATAAGCTGCAGCCGTTACTCCAAAAAGTACCAGAGGGGAACCTTGGTCCAATACGACGGCTGCCAAACGGTGTACGATGAGCTGTTTAGTCCGGATGAGAATTTCGGGATATGTCTTTATAAGCTGCCCGAATTGCTTGCGGTCTACTCTTAGCCACGGGTAGCTTTTTCTTACAAAGTACTCTATGCTTACTGTTGTAGTTATATACCAGATCAGCTCTAAACTTAACCACCAGATATAACCATGTGACAGATAGATGATGCAGAGCGTTTGCAGTATGAGCTTTATAAAGCGGGGAATATGGATGCAGAGATTGGGGATGTAACCTTTCTGGTCGGAGATGAATACAACTTGTCTGTAATTGAAGTAATAACTCAGCAGTGTCCCTGAAAGAAGCACAAAGTAGGTCGCATAGGCATACCACAGAGGTAGGTCTACTTTTGCAAAGATCTTTGGGAAAAAGAAAAAGATAATGATGCTGGCAAGGAGGATAAATCGGGCAATCCAGCGGTAGAATACGGCTTGTATCGATACAATGTCGATTACTTCTTGTTTGTTTCCCTCGTAGAGCGGTTTGTAGAGAGCGTAGGCAATAGCGGATGCAAGTCCTAATTCAGAAGCATTCAGAAAGCCGAGGATATTTACTACAATGTTATTGAGCCCCAAGAGTTCTCCTCCGAGGTGCAGGATGAAGTAGCGACGGAAAATGAAGGTTGCCAAAACGGGGAGCAGGTAGCTCAGAATGCCTATGGAAGCATTCTTAATTGCTTTCTGCGAGCGGCTTTGTATCTCCATACCTGTCCCGAGTGTCGTTGCAATTGTTTGTCTGGTAGTCTTTTGTGCAGAGTGCTGTATGCAGGCGTGTGATACGCTGCTCCCATTATTGTTCTCTTGGGGTTTGTTTCTTGTTGGCCAACCTTTGTTTGTTGTGTTGTCGGAGGTGTTGCCCATCCTTTCTCCCTGAGGGTTTGGTATTCGCTTTCCGGTGTTCTGAAGGCTGTCTTTTCGAATCTCTTGCTTGAGACTTTTCGTCTCGTTTATATTCTTTCCGAGCAGAGTTTGTGTCCGGTTTTCTCACCCGATTTCCCCCATGTCCACGCCCGGAGGAGAAACGTCCTCTTTTTAGCTTGTTCGGCTCATATGCTGGTGTGGCTCCGATATGTGTCGGTATGGGTAGTTGATAGAGCTTTTTGCCCAAGAACTCTTCGATGCGACTAAACTCATATTGCTCGCTTTCTCCAACAAGGGTAATAGCCAAGCCGGACTCATTGTTTCGGGCAGTACGCCCGATGCGGTGTACATAGTCTTCGGGATCTCTGGGTATATCATAGTTGATTACCACAGTCACATTATCCACGTCTATTCCTCTTGCCACAATGTCGGTGGCGACCAATATGTCTATACTCCTGTTCTTAAAGTCTCGGATCACTTGCTCTCGTACACTTTGGTCAAGGTCTGAATGCATTGCTGTTGCATTGTATCGCCTTTGCTTGAGAGCTTGTGTCAGATCTTTGACTTTCTGTTTTGAGCTGGAAAAGATAATTGTGCGAGAGGGAGGTGTGGCAGCAAACAGATCGAGCAAAATGGGTAATTTCTGTTCGTCATAGCATATACAGCAGGTCTGTGTGATAGCTTCGGGCGGACGGCTGATAGCGATCTCTACTTGCTTCGGATTTTTTAGAATTCCGGCAGCCAGTTCTCTGATTTTCTTTGGCATGGTGGCCGAGAACATCAGTGTTTGGCAGGTTTTGGGCAATTGCTTGTAAACCTGCATGATGTCATCGTAGAAACCCATGTCGAGCATTCGGTCTGCCTCGTCCAATACAAAGAATGATACCTGGGAGAGATCGGCCGACTTCATATTGATATGTGATATCAACCTTCCCGGAGTGGCAATCAGCACATCGGCTCCCATCTCCATCCCTTTGCGTTGTTGCTCCCAAGCAATACCGTCTGTACCTCCATATATGGCTACAGCCGATACGGAGAGGAAGTAAGAGAAGGCCTCGATTTGTTGATCGATCTGTTGAGCTAATTCCCGAGTAGGAGCCATGATCACGGCATTGACAGCATCAGAAGGGTACTTCCCACTATTGAGTTCGCTAATGATCGGTAGTACATAGGCCGCTGTTTTGCCTGTTCCGGTCTGTGCACAAGCTATCAGATCATGTCCCTCCAATATGAGTGGGATAGTTGCTTCTTGTATAGGGGTTGCTTCGAAGAAGTTCATGGCATCCAGCCCGTCCAATACTTCGTCGCTTAAATCGAATTCGTCAAATCTCATTGGATTGCACATTTGGAAACAAATGTACTAAAAGGGCTTGGAGCAAAGGAATATGAGGGGATAAAAAGATTGGGGAATGTCTCCCGACATGCCCCAACCAACATTGTTAACCTTAAATTTAATACTATTATGAAAAAACCACGGAGCAAAGGTAAGAATAATTTTGTGATTACACAGATTGTCGATGAAAGGAAGTTTTGCTTCTTTATTCTCGTGTTGTAGTTGTTTTTCTGTCGTTTGCTTATTGGTTCTTGTTTTTTTGATTTCAAATTGTCTTTCGGAAAGCCCGCATTCATTCAATGATGATCTCTCACTCCTTTGCCAAAAAGCCCTTTTTTACAACTTGTCGGATGGAGGAGAACGAGAATATTTGCTTACAGTTATTTGTGACAAAGAACTTAGTAGTTTCTCTGATTCCGAGAAAAGAAGGCTAATAGAGTTTTGCGAAGTGTCTGTTGCCTAAATAGCTCTTGGATGAATACCCTCAATTGTTCGGATGTGAGCCGAATGGAGGACGATTAGGGATAAGAAGGAAAAAGTTACCTTTGCTACCTAATATATTTGTATCGTTATGAATCGTAGCAATATCAGCATATACTTGACAGCGGCCTGTCTGGCCTTGGTGTTTACTTTCATCAGCAGTGCCTGCAACAGGAATGATTCTGCGGTGGAGAAAGTAGATCTGACTAGCGTGCAAATCCATACATTGGTGATGCAGTCTAAAGACACTCCTGAATTGGGGAAAGTATTTTTTTCGATAGATCAGCGACAGGGTAAGATATACAATGCTATTCCCATTGCTTATAAAACGAGGATAGGTAAGGTCTTGCCATCTGTAGGAACCTTCAAACTCAATAAGCTTAGCTATGCGGTGGGAGATAATGCCGAGTGGGTCCCGTGGAGTGGGAAGGACTCCATCGCATTGAATGGAGCAGATCGTATCCGCTTTCAGGTAAAGGATCAGGCAGGAAAGATGACCAAGGAATATCAGGTGGAAATTCGTATCTATAGCTTCGATCCGAGGACAATCCTTTGGGAAGACTTGGGGACGAGTAGTCTATCCGTGAATTTGGCCTCTTCATATTACGCCATCCAGGAAAAGTCCGATGTAAGGATATATACCAATGAGGCTGATAAGGTTGTGATGTATTCCGGAAATTTGGGCAATCCAAAAGATTGGAAACGACAAGAGATGTCTTTGTCTGGGCAAGTAGTAGCCATGCAGCTCAATTCTCAGGGAACTCAGAGATTCATTCAGACTTCGGATGGAGAGCGAGATCGACTATATAAGTCTTCAGATGGTATTTTGTGGACCGAGGATTCTCCTGTTGGGCTCAATCGCTTTTCTTTCCTCGGCTGTGTGGAGGATGCCGGCAAGCCGTATATGGTGGCTTTGGCTTATATGGATGGCAATCTCAAACGAGCTGCGAGTTGGTCAGGGGGGGGGCTTAATTACCATGACCCCTTGCCAGAGGATTTTCCGATGGAACATTTGTGTATAGTTGCAGACAACAATTACCTCAAACCTGTAATTCGCCTATTGGGTGGCAAGTCAAAAGCATCTGCAGAAGGCCAGTATTGGCTCAGTACTAATGCTCAAGACTGGCTCAAACCGGGAGAGATAGCTGCATCCAATTTGCCTCTTTCTTCTTACCGAGCAGGGCAAATGGTAAGGAGTGACAAGCAGCTCTTTTTCTTCGGTACTTCGGAGCGCAGTGGCGAGGTTAGGAATACCGTTTACCATTCTTCTGACAGAGGCTATACGTGGAAAGCAGGGGTGGAGCAGTTGATGTTGCCTTCGGTTGCCAAACCCTATGAAATTTGTTTTGCCTTTTCTGACGAACAGAATTACATCTATCTCGGGGTAGCCACTAAAGGTGAGGGCGCAGACACCAATGTAAGACTCTTTCGAGGGCGTCTGAAGTTGTATCTCTGATACTACGAGTCAGACAAATCTTTACAAAATGCACATCTCTTAGAAATATCCGGTATGCAAAGACGATTCCCATATCTCTTCTTGCTGAGCTTTCTGCTGATCCCCGTAGGGTTGGAGGCGCAGGAGTATCTCTTCGAGTTTGGAGGGCAGGTGGGCTTGTCTCAGTATGTCGGTGATATAGGGCGCAGGGCTCCATTCTCGGCAACGAGTTATACCTTTTCTGCCGAAGGGAGGTACAATATAAATTTCCGTTTTGCTCTCTCTTCACAGATTGGCTATTATGGCCTCAAGGGGCGGTATCGATATGCCGACAATATATTCCCAGAGAGAAAGGAAGTCGATTTCGATAGTCACCTTTACCATTGGGGAGTTATGGGCGAGTTTAACTTTGTTCCTCTGAGTGATAAGTTCTCTTACCTTCGTACTTCTCGCTTTTCTCCCTATGTAGGCTTTGGAGGAGGGCTTGCTTTGGGGCCTTCCTATCAAGGAACTGTGGTAGCCCCTTCTTTACAGATAGGTGGAGGTTTCAAATACAAAATCAACTCTCGCTTGGGTGTGAGTGTACAGTACATATATCGTTGGCTTTTGTCCGATGCTTTTGATGCTCCGAATGAGCAGACAAAGCATTTGGATAATCCCTTTCGGATCAGTCAGACAATGCTGAGAAATGGTGATGGATTGGGAAGTCTTACCCTCTCCTTTACCTACAGTTTGGGGACGAGAGACAAGCGTGATTGTCGTACCGAAAAGAGAAAAATGAGAAAGAAGAAAATCCCGGAACTCAAATTGAAATAAAGTAAGCTGCACAAAAGATCTATGTCTCAAACCAAAGATAAATATCAGGCCTTTCTCGAAACTGCACCTAAGTTGCCTCGGCATATTGCTATCATCATGGATGGCAATGGACGCTGGGCTCAGCAGCGTGGTCAGGCTCGCGAACAGGGGCATGCAGCTGGAGCAAAAGCACTGGACAAGGTGATGCGTGCTGCTGTGGCTCTTGGTATACCTTACCTTACGGTTTATGCTTTCAGTACAGAGAACTGGGGGCGGCCACAAGGAGAGGTCGAAGCTTTGATGTCTTTGTTGGTGGAGACGATCAGAGAACAAACTCCCGGTATGCAAGAGCATGGAGTACGACTTCTGGCCATAGGAGATTTGGATCGACTTCCCTCGATCTCTCGTACTGCACTTGCCGAGGCAATAGAGAAAACTCAGCATAACGATAAACTCACTCTCACTCTTGCGTTAAGTTATTCGGCTCGTTGGGAGCTTTCTCATTGTATGCGTCGAATAGCCACAGAAATTCAGCAGGGATTGTATCTCCCCGAGGAGATAGATGAGGCAGTTATCTCTCAACGACTATGTACAGCCGGATTGCCTGATCCGGACCTGCTGATACGTACCGGAGGAGAGCAACGCATTAGCAACTTTCTTCTCTGGCAGACTGCCTACGCCGAACTTTACTTCTCTCCCATTTATTGGCCGGACTTCGATGGTGATGCTTTGTTGGAGGCTATCTCTGACTACAGCGGTCGCGAACGTCGTTACGGACTCACGAGAGAACAGATAAACAAACCTATACAACAAGCAGAAGATACAGATTTAGCTACGACCCATGATGCATAAACTTTTTACTCTCGGCCTAGCTGTGGCTTTTGCCTCAGTTGGTCTCAAAGCTCAGGTACTGGCAGACAGTTTGCCGACTCCGCAGTCTCCACAGGCAGAGTTGCCCGTAGATAGTCTGCCAGAGATCAACTATGCCCGTCCTATACATAAGGTGATAGCGGATATACGGATTGTGGGGGCAAAGTCCTACGACCCTGAAGTTTTGCTCAATCTCTCCGGTTTGGCCGTAGGAGAGGAAGTAACTATTCCGGGAGTGGCATTCACCAATGCGGTGGAGCGTTTTATGCGCCATGGTCTTTTCTCCAATGCTCAGATACTGGTTACCAAATATCAGGGCAACAAAGCATGGATAGAGATACGTCTGACTGAGAGACCTCGCATATATGAGGCCAAATTTGTCGGAATCAAGAAAAGTGACCGAGAGGAATTGGAGAAACGTACGAACCTACGTAAGGGGTTGCAAATGACTCCCAATGTGGCGGATCGCACCAAACAGCTCATCCGGAAATACTATGCCGAGAAAGGTTACCGAGACATGGATGTGGAGATCCGTCAGGAAGATAATTTGAGCGAAGAAGGCTTCGTCAATCTTACTATCCGAATTGATCGGAAAGACAAGACTTCGGTAAACGAGATCAGTATAGAAGGGAATACAGCTCTTTCCGATGACCAGATACGTATGGCGATGAAGAAAACCAATGAGCGTTTTCGTTTGACTGATGGACGTCTTTGGTATAGCATACGCAAGATTTTTAGCTCCAAAAAATTGGTAGATAAAGAGTATCGGGAGGATTTGGATAGGATTATTGAGCGGTATCAAGAGTTAGGCTACCGTGATGTAGAGATTCTTTCCGACACGATCATGCCTTCTGGTAAGAAAAATAGAGTTGATATTCGCATCAAACTGAATGAGGGGCGCAAATATTACATAGATGATATTCGTTTTGTGGGTAATACCAAGTTCGAGACGAAGAATTTGGAGAAGATGCTCGGCATGAAACGAGGAGATGTCTATAACCAGAAAAAACTCAATGCCCGCATCTTCACAGAGGAGGATGCTCTTTCCATGCTTTACTACAACAACGGCTATATGTTTGCTCATGTAGATCCGGTGGAGACTAAGGTGGATGGAGATTCGGTTTCGCTTGATATACGTATCGTGGAGGGTATGCAGGCTACTATCAACAAGGTTTCGATTAAGGGAAACAATATTGTCTATGATGAGGTGATCCGTCGTGAGCTGTTTACCAAACCTGGAGCTGTCTTCTCGCGCGATGATGTCCTCAATTCTCTCCGTATGATTGCCCAGCTGGGGCACTTCGATCCGGAAAAGATGATTCCGAACACGATCCCAAACCCAGCTTCAGGAACAGTCGATTTGGAATACAACCTCTCTCCTAAGAGTAATGACCAATTTGAGTTGTCTGCAGGTTGGAGCCAGACGGGGGTGATATTCCGTACCGGATTGAGGTTCTCCAACTTTGCCATGAGCAATATCTTCAGACCTTCGATGTACAAGAACTTTGTGCCACAAGGACAGGGGCAGACGTTCTCGATCAATATGCAGACGAATGGTAAGTTCTACCAATCGTATGGCATCTCTTTTATGGATCCATGGTTTGGTGGTAAGCGACCCAACTTGTTGAGTGTAAGTGCTTTTTATTCCAAGATGACAGCTATTGACACCAAGTATTACAACAATCGTATTAGTTCCTATTACAATCCCTATTACAATGGATTCTATAATCCTATATATGGTGGTAGCTCCTATGGAATGGGAGGATACGATAATATGGGTGGCGGATACAACATAGGTGGAGAGTTGTACGAGAAGGCACAAGACCCGGACAAGTCCTTGCAGATGTTTGGCTTGTCAGTCGGCTATGGAAAACGTCTCAGTTGGCCGGACAACTGGTTCCAGATTTATGCCTCACTCAATTACACCCACTACAGACTTCGCAACTGGGTTTATGAGACTTTCCAAAATTTCCATGAGGGTTATTCCAATGACGTTAATATGGAGCTTCGTTTGCAAAGAAATTCTATAGACAATCCTATCTATACTCGCTCAGGTTCGGAGTTTACAATTTCGGTAAAAGCAACTCCGCCTTATTCGCTTTGGGATGGGAACGATTACTCCAATCCCAAGCTCTCGATGGCTGATCGTTATCGTTTTGTGGAATATCACAAATGGATGTACCGCAATCGTATCTTCTTGCCTCTGCTCAATCCCGCCACCGTCAAACGAACTCCGGTGTTGATGGGACGTGTGGAGACAGGGTTGATCGGCTACTACAACAGCCACAAGCGCTCTCCTTTTGGTACATACTACATGGGAGGTGATGGGATGAGCTCATATATGGGTGGATACATGAACGAGACGATAGGTCTTCGAGGGTATAAAAATGGTTCTATAGCTGGTAGTAATTATAACTATGCCTATGCCTATATGCGTATGTCCATGGAGCTACGCTATCCCCTGATGTTGGAAGGACAAACGAATATTTGGGTATTGGGATTTTTGGAGGCCGGTAATGCCTGGAGTAATTTTTCCGATTATGATCCTTTTAACTTGAAGCGTTCGGCCGGTGTCGGATTTCGTATTACTTTGCCCATGCTTGGGATCCTTGGTATAGATTGGGGTTATGGCTTCGATCGTCCCAATGGTATGTCGGACAGAGGGGGAAGTAATATCCATTTTGTCCTTGGGCAGGAATTTTAGGCCAAGTTCCCCACAAGGAGTAATAGCACATTAATAAAAACTCAAACACAACAAACATCATGAAACGAATCTTTCTATCCCTCATTCTCGCTCTGGTGGCAATCGGTTTTGCCTCAGCACAGAAGTATGCTTTGGTAGATATGGAGTATATCCTAAAAAATATTCCAGACTATGAGATGATGAACCAACAGTTGGAAGAAGTGTCTAAGAAGTGGCAAAATGAAATAGAGGCTCTCGAAAACAAGGCACAAACCCTCTACAAAAAGTATCAGAGCGATTTGGTGTTTCTTTCAGCCGATCAAAAGAAAAGCCGAGAGGATCAGATTGTGACAATGGAGAAAGAGGCTGCCGAACTCAAGCGCAAATACTTTGGCCCGGAAGGAGAGCTTTTCAATAAGCGTATGGAGCTGATGAAGCCTATTCAGGATGAGATCTGGAACGCCATCCGAGATCTGGCCAAAGCCAAAGGTTACCAAATGGTATTGGATCGTGGTTCGTCCGGAATTATATTCGCCAATCCTGCAATAGACATCAGTACGGATGTTTTGGCCAAACTCGGTTTTTCCACCCGATGAGAATGATCATAAAATCTAACCAATAAGAAATGATGATGAAAAAAATTGTTCTTACTCTGCTGCTTTGCTTGCCCTTTGTGGCCGGAGCCCAGCAAAAGATTGCCATTGTCAATACACAGGAAGTAATGGCACAGATGCCCGAATTTAAGGAGGCTCAAAACAAGCTTAACGAACTGGGCAAAAAGTATGATGCCGATTATAAGGCTATGCAACAGGAGATTGAGAAAAAGGCAGAAGCTTTCGACAAGGAAAAAGACAGCCTGAGCGAAGTTCTAAAGAAGACTCGCCAACAGGAGATACAGGACATGGTATCTCGTTTGGGACAGAGCGAAAGATTGATGAGCGAAGATTTGCAGAAGCAACAGCAGATGCTCATGGCTCCCATACAGCAGAAAGTTTATGATGCTTTGAAAAAAGTCGGTGATGAGAATGGCTATGCTTATATCATGGAAGCGCAGCTTTTCCACTATACAGGAGCTTCTGCAGTAGACTGTACTGCACAGTTGAAAGCGAAGTTGGGAATCAAATAAGACTTGCCTTAGTAAGCTATATTTATCAACAACAAAAAAGCTCGGAGAGGATTCCTCTCCGAGCTTTTTTATTTCTTGAGAGACTGCTGCATAAGGATAAGGCAGCAGTCTCTTTCTGGAATTGCTTAGTCCTGATCAGTTTTGGCTACTCGATAGTAGGCCAAGTCAGAAGGATTGAACTCTCTGATATAGGTCTCTATCTTTTGTATTTCGGCTTTGGCATAGCGTAGATAGACCTCCGCGGAGTTGCGGAAGCTTTCTTCGTCATTGGCTGCCAACATCAACAAGTGGCCGAACACACAGTGGCCAGTCGCTTCTACCAATCTTCTGGCATGGAAGTCAAGAAGTTCTTGGTCTTTTTGCTCGACTACAAACTCTATCAGGTCTCGACTACGTGCGTTCAGCTTGGCTAGCTCTTCTTTCATCGGGCGCAAGGCTTCGATGACTTCTGTTTGCTGATAAGCATCCAATTGGGCATGATAGGTGCCGGTGGTGATATGCCTGATGGCTGCTACAACCTGCAGCTGCGTGGTACCTTCGTATATGCTTGCGATTCTTACATCACGATAAAGGCGTTCGCAGGTGTAGTCTTTCATAAAGCCCGAGCCTCCGTGTATTTGGATAGCATCGTAGGCATTTTGATTGGCATATTCGCTACACATACCCTTGCCCAAGGGTGTGTAGGCATCGGCCAGACGGTTGTAGTGCTTTTGCTCTTTGCGCTCTTCCGGAGTCAATTTGCGTTCGCGAGATATGTCATCGTAGAGTTTGTACATATCTACAAAACGGCAAGTCTCATATAGCAGAGCTCTGGCAGCATCGGTCTTGGCTTTCATCATAGCGAGCATTTCGTAGACAGCAGGGAAACGATCTATTGTCTGCCCGAACTGTTTGCGATCTTTGGCGTAGGCTTCTCCCTCTCTCAAAGCTGCATCGCATATCCCAACACTTTGGGCCATGATCCCGAGACGTGCTCCATTCATCAGAGCCATTACGTATTTGATCAGACCCAGCTTGCGATCTCCTACCAGTTCGGCCTTGGCATCTTTGAATACCAATTCGCAGGTGGGAGAACCTTTGATACCCATTTTGTTCTCAATTCGGCGTACATCCACCCCTCCATCTTTTTTCTGATAGACGAACATAGATAGACCACGACCGTCATTGGTCCCTTCTTCACTTCTCGCCAATACAAGGTGAATGTCAGAGTCTCCATTGGTGATGAAACGCTTCACCCCGTTCAAACGCCAAGTGCCATCTTCTTCGTGATAGGTCGCTTTGAGTCGAACTGCCTGGAGGTCACTTCCTGCATCCGGTTCTGTGAGGTCCATAGAGAGAGTTTCTCCAGCACATACACGAGGAATAAACCGTTGCAGCTGATCCTCATTCCCGAATTCATATATGGTCTCAGCACAGTCTTGCAAGCCCCAGATATTTACAAATCCGGCATCGGCACGGCTGACCATATCCGCAGCCATAATGTATGGTAGGATAGGGAAGTTCAGCCCTCCGAATCGGCGAGGCATAGAGATCCCCATGAGGCCGGCATCTACCACTGCTTTGAGGTTCTGTTGAGTCCCTTTGGCATAGGTCACGCGATTGTTCTCCAGAGTGGGGCCCTCGTGGTCTACGCTTTCGGCGTTGGGCGCAATGATGTCTGCACAGATCTCACCAATGACTTCCAATACTTTATCGTAGCTATCCATCGCATCTTCAAAATCGATGGGGGCATAGCTGTATTTATCTTTGTCGGTATATCCTCTCTCCTTGAGCTCCACGATACGCTTCATCAGTGGGTGATTCAAGTGATATTTGAGTTGAGGAGTATCTGTATAAAAGTTTGCCATAATATTTCTTTTTCCCGATTACAAGTCTGTTTGTCTTACTTACTGTTTTTCTTATAGGAAGCAATCATCTTGGGCAGCACTTCCTCCAGATTGCCGGTGATCACATAGTCGGCAATTGTATTGATAGGAGCCTCGGGATCGCTGTTGATAGATATGATCATCGAACTTTCCTGCATACCAGCGATGTGCTGTATCTGTCCGCTGATACCACAAGCAATATAGAGTTTTGGTCGCACAGTTACGCCGGTCTGTCCTATTTGTCTTTCATGCTCGGTGAAGCCTGCATCGACAGCTGCACGAGTAGCTCCGACCTCAGCTCCCAGCAGTTTGGCCAGCTTGTGCAGAAGCTCGAAGTTCTCTTTTGAGCCAACGCCATAACCTCCGGATACGATGATGGGGGCTCCACCCAGGTTGAGTTGGCTTTTTTCTATATGTCTCTCGATGATTTCTACGGCAAAGTCGGTGTCCGATACATAGTTGCCCATGTTGTGCTTAACTATCTCTCCCTTCCCGGCCTTTGCAGCAACCTCTTTTTTCATCACACCGGGACGGACGGTTGCCATTTGAGGGCGACAGTCGGGGTTGATGATTGTTGCCACGATGTTACCGCCGAAAGCGGGACGAATTTGGTATAGCAGCTGCTCATAGGTCTTGCCTGCCTTCTTGTCCTCATGTGTGCCTATCTCCAGAGCGGTGCAGTCAGCTGTAAGACCGCTGCCGAGTGTAGAAGATACTCTGGGGCCAAGATCACGTCCGACTGATGTAGCACCCATGAGAGCGATTTGTGGTTTCTCTGCCTCAAAGAGTTTGCAGAGGATGGCCGTGTGAGGCATTGTGCTGTAGTGGGCCAATCTGGGATCTGCAAAGATGTGCAGACGATCTACTCCATACGGCATCACCTGCTCGGCAATACCTTGTTCGGAACCGGAGATAGCGATAGCCTCCAGTTCACAGCCCAAAATGTCTGCCAAGCTGCGCCCTTTGGTAAGCAGCTCCAAACTTACTTCCTGTACTTGGGCGTCTTCTATTTCCAGATATACAAATAGATTGTTCATTGTTCTTGGCACCTCCTTAGCCTATGGTATGGTTAGCAATCAATTCGACCACCAGCTCTTCTATAGCCTTGTCGGTCGGCTCTATTGTGCGGGCCTCTTTGGCCTGAAATACTACATTCACGATTGTCTTTACTTTGGTGGGAGACCCGGGCAAACCGCATTGGTTGGGGTCGGCACCTACTGCCTGAGCACTCAGTTCCGTGATGTTGAGGTCCGGGCGTGCTGCTACCAATGTCTGTATACGTTCGTCACATTCTTGCAGCTCCGTAGGAGTCTTGGCGTGTTTGTATTGTTGCAGTAGCTTGGCATTGCGAGGGCGACAAGGAGCTGCCGATCCATTTACTGTGACCAGACAGGGTAGGGGGCAACGCACGGTTTCCACCCCATTGTCAAGTCTGCGTTTGATGGTCAGTTTGCCATCCTGCATTTTTATCTCTTCGGCATAGGTTACCTGCAAGTATCCGAGTTTGTCGGCTACTTGTGGACCTACTTGAGCTGTATCTCCGTCTATGGCTTGTCTGCCGGAGAGTATCAGGTCGGCTCCTCCCAAGTGCTTGATGGCAGTAGAGAGAGCATAGCTTGTGGCCAAAGTATCTGCCCCGGCAAAGGCTCTGTCTGTGAGCAAGTATCCACCGTCTGCCCCGCGGTACATAGCTTCCCGTATCACATCGGAAGCTCTCAGAGGACCCATGGTGAGGATATGTACACTACTACCCGGGGTAGCATCTTTGATGCGGAGAGCTTGCTCCAAAGCATTGAGGTCTTCAGGGTTGAAGATTGCTTCCAGCGCAGCCCTATTGACTGTACCGTCTGCCTTCATGGCATCTTTCCCCACAGAGCGGGTATCGGGTACTTGTTTGGCTAATACGATTATTTTCATACTGTCTTGGTTATGTTGTTTAGCACTTTGTTCTGACCAACTACGGCCACATATTCTTTCAGATAATCCGGTTCCCAATAAGCGAGATCTGCAAAATCTCTTTGTTCCATCTTAGATTGAGCCAATCGAGCCATAGCCATGGCGGTCGGAGCAATCTCCTGGTCGCAGAATACAGCATGGGGATGGGTGAATATTTCTTTGCTTTTGGCTGCTCCATCTCCCACCAACAAGACGGGACCGAGCGCAAAGTCCGATTCAAAAGACTTTGGGGTCAGCACCTCTGCCCGTTCGTCTGAGAGAGGGCGAAGATCGGTGTCGTACATCGCTGTGTAGACCTCCATTCGTCTGGCATCGATCATGCTGCGAATGCGTAAGTTTTGTGTGTTGTATGGTATAGCAGCTGCTGCCACGATTTGCAGCGTGGGTACGACTATGAGAGGTATCTCGAAGCCGAATGCAAGTCCTTTGGCTGTCGATGCGCCTATCCGAAGTCCGGTATAGGATCCTGGCCCTGCACTTACGGCTATAGCTTCCGGAGCAAAACCTTGTGCTTGTGCTTCGGTTAGCACTTCCTGTACGAAAGGTGCCAGCTGTACAGCGTGATTGGCTCCTGCTTCCGAGCTGATACGTTGTGCGAGTAGCTCTCCTTTGAGGCTATAGGCTACGGAGCAGACTCGGGTTGCAGTCTCGATAAGCAATATTCCTTCCTTCGATTGCATATTCTTTATTTCTGTTTTGTTTCGATCAATCCCCTTATTTATCCTGTAAGAAGAAAGCCTATCTACATCTGGCAAATATACCCTAAGTTGGGCAATTGTCTATATATGTAGAACTCGAAAACTGCACAAAAATAGTTCTTTTGAGCAAACCTGCTCTCTCGCAGCAGATCAATCGCATTAAATTCTTTGGAGAGACCGTTGTGTACGGCCCTTGCATATATACTGATGTATACTGAAAAAGTCCTTCAAGAGATCTTTGCACAGACTACAAAATGACAAGTTTTAATTGCCGTTTTGTTGATTTTGCAGAATGCGGTGACCTTTTGACGGTATTGAGACTGAGAATGAAGGTGCAGGAGGTATACTTGTTGTGCATGACCAAGCCCGAATGTCGAAAATGATACAGTGAGTGCCGTGTTGTGCAACAGTCCCTGAATACAAGTCCTCGAGTCTCTTCTTTAGAGTGTGTATATTTATTTGTTTGTTTGTATGTTTTTCTATTTCCATTTGCTGTGCATTTTCTGCTCAGATTGGGAGCTTTTTGATCGTACTTTCACTTCCTTTTTTGATGTCGATAGGAGTCGTTTTTTTCTGCCTGAGGAGAGAATGAAATTTCTCTCCTGAGAAAAAATTTGCTCTCTCCTGTGTTAGCAAAAATTCTCTCAGGAACTATCAGAGGAAAGGGCATTAGAGAGAGAATGAGAGGTAAGTGAATGGAAATGAGAGCGATTTGCGCCATATCTCGGTGGTTTGCATTGAGGGATAAAGTGCAGAAGATGTGGATTTATGCAGAAGTTCCGTTACCAAATCGTTAGTCCATTTCTCTAATGGTAACGAAGAGGTAAGAGAAGGTAACTGACAGAAGAGTGTTCGGTAACTATCTTTTCTGTCATTACGGTGCTTATGCTTTGTAATACAATGTTTTGCATAGCTGAAAACGCTTCGATAACGGGTAACTTTGCCCATAAAAACAGAAGCGTATGCAAACAGACAAATTCAAGGTTTTGCTCTACCTGAAAAAGAGCGGATTGGACAAGTCGGGGCAAGCCCCGATAATGGGACGAATAACATACGGGCGAACAATAGCCCAATTTAGTTGTAAGCTTTCATGCGATCCCAAGCTGTGGAATGCTCGTGAGAGCAGACTGAACGGGAAGAGCCGTGAAGCAGTGGCCACGAATGGCAAGTTGGAACGCTTGCTTCTCGCAGTGCAGTCGGCTTATCAAGTACTTTGTGAGCGTGGTGTGGTGTTTACGGCATCGGACATCAAGGAGCAGTTCCAAGGGAGTATGCAAAGCCAGACCACCTTCTTGGAGCGATACGACCGAATGGTCAAGGAGATGGAGCAAAAGGTGGGCATCGAAATAAAGACTACGACTATGAGAGGTTACTATATTATCCGTAAGCATTTGCAAGTCTTTATTGGTGAGAAGTACCATACGGCAGACATTCCTTTCGGACAGATAGAAGAAGATTTCTTGGAAAGTCTTCAACGCTACTCTATTGGAGTATTGGGACATTCGCAAGCCTGTTATCGCAAGCTGGCATTAGCCGTAAAGAAAGTCTGCCGTTTGGCGTATCGTGAAGGATTAACAGAGCGACAACTATTTGCGCACGTGGAGATAGAGCGAGGAGAGAACAAACAACCTCGGGCATTGGATAGGGCTTCGTTGGATAAGTTGCAGGGCTTGACCTTTGAGCCGTATGAAGTGGAGTTGGAAACTGCTCATAATCTCTTTCTCTTCTCCTGTTATACGGGCGTTGCCTATTGCGATATGGTCGCCTTGAATCGGGAACATCTCTTTACGGACGATGAGGGTGCTTTGTGGCTGAAGTTCCGCAGACAAAAGACCAATACCCTTTGTCGTGTGAAGCTCCTGTCTGAAGCTGTGCGTTTGATAGAGCGGTATCAATCTGACGAACGAACCACGCTCTTTGCTCCCATTGCCTATTCGGCTTATCTTGTCCAGCTCAAAGCCCTGCAACTTCGGGCTAGTATATCTATTCCTCTTTCGGCACATGTCGGTCGCCACACCTTTGCGACCTTGATTACCTTGGAACAAGGAGTTCCCATCGAAACGGTGAGCCGAATGCTGGGGCATAGCAACATCCAAACGACCGAGCGATATGCCCACGTTACACCGAAGAAACTCTTTGATGAGTTCGAGCGATTTCTCTCTTTCACTGAAAATATAACCTTAACCCTACAAAGCTATGCGCAGTACATTCAAAATCCTTTTCTATATCAATAAGAATAAGACCAAGGCGGACGGCACAACGGCAATCCTTTGCCGCATTACCATTGACGGAGCAAACGTAGTGATAACCACGGGAGAAAGCACAACTCCCCACGATTGGAACGTGAAGCGAGGGGAAACAACGGACAAGAAGACCAACCAACGCCTGCAAGCCTTTCGGGAAGAAATCGAACAAGGCTACAATACCTTGCTCTACAAATATGGAGCAGTGAGTGCCGAGCTTCTGAAGAACTACCAGCAAGGCATCGGGAGAACTCAAACGACCCTGCTTGCTCTTAGTACGGAGGAACTCAAAGTCCAACGAGAAAGCAAGAGCGAGGGAACGTATAGCAACAATCGAAGTTCCGACAGACAGCTTAACGCTTTTGTGCGAAGTCGTGGCGAGGAGGATATTCCCCTAACGGCTCTAACGATAGACTTTTTTGATGATTACCGTTTTTATTTGAAGAAGGAGGGCTATGCTCCTGCAACGATAAACAAGCATCTCTGTTGGTTGAGTCGGTTGATGTACCGAGCTGTCAGCCAAGGGACAATACGCTTCAATCCGTTTGAAGAGGTGAAGTATGAAGCCGTGGAGCGCAAACCTCGTTTCCTGAGCAAGGGCGAGGTGGCAAAGCTCTTGGCATTCCCGTTGCAGGAAGAAGGGGCGGAACTGAGCCGAAGAATGTTTCTTTTCTCTGTCTTTACGGGTTTGGCATTTGCCGACTTGCAGAGCCTAAGAGCTTCGCAAATCGAAACGAACAGTGAGGGGAAGCGGTATATCCGCAAGGCAAGACAGAAAACGGAAGTGGAGAGTCTGATACCCCTGCATCCGATTGCGGAGCAGATACTCTCGCTTTACACGAAGGAGGAGAACAAAGAGGATTACAAGATATTCCCCAATACGATAAGCAAGGGCAAACTGCTTTTCCATCTCAAAGCCGTGGGCTTGGCGTGTGGCGTTCGTACTCCGCTGGGCTACCACGTTGGTAGGCATAGTTTCGGCACGCTGACCTTGGAAGCAGGCATTCCGATAGAGAGCATTGCCAAGATGATGGGACATTCGTCCATTGCCAGCACGCAAATCTACGCCCAAATCACCGACCAAAAGATTGCAAGAGATATGGAGAAGTTGGTGCAGCGAGTATCCTCTTCTTTATAGAGAGGATGATAGATCAAACAATGAAGGAAGCATATCACTTACTACAACAATGGTATGCTTCCATCCATAAATCATCCCAGACTTTTCGTTTATACAAGTGTCAATAATGCCGTTCCATACGAAAAACGTCCGCTTTCGGGTACTAATAAAAGTATTTTATCGCCTGACTTAAGATTTTTGTTTTGGGGAAGATAATCTAATGCAGATAGGATGGCTGCAGATGCAATGTTCCCCACCTCAGAAAGGTTCGTGTACCATTTCTCTTCTCCTAAACACAAGTTTCTGGCTTTTATCTCATCTAGTAATTTGTTATAAAAAAACATCGAAGATACATGGGGAAGTACATAATCTATTTCTTCAGCTCCAATTTTGTGTTTAGCCAACACTGCTTCTATGTGATTAACCCAATATTTTATAATGTATGGTTTAAGCAGGCGAATATCTTGCTTAACCACAAAAATCGAGCGGTTTAGTCGTTCTTGAGGAGAAAAGTTTTTCCAGCTTTTTAACTCTCCATCTTCCCTTAACTCTGCCCCCATAAACATACATGTTGGCAACTCATTTGCATATGAAGTCATTTCAATCCATTCTATCTTATATGACAAGTCGCCATTCGGTTGGGCCTCCAACAATGCAGCACTTGCCCCGTCTGATAGCATAAAACGCAAAAAGTCCTTTTCAAACGCCATATAAGGATTGGTCCCAACCTTACTGCATCGTTCATATTCAATGTCATAATTTTGGGATATAAGGGTAGGAGATGCCAATTCGGAAGTACAGCACACTGCTTTTTCCTTTTCGCCACTGGCAACAGCCCAAAAAGCAATTTTAAGAGCCTGTAAAGAGGTTAGACAAACACCACCGCTTTGAAAAATTTCTAGTGGTGCACCACCTAAAACACCATGAATCATTGAGGCTTGAGAGGGCAGTAGTTGGTCGGGACTGGATGTTCCACAGGCGAGTAGAGAAACCTCACCTATGTCCAAAGAGCGTTTTTCAAGAATTTTCTCAACAGCACCCTTGGCCAATTCAGCATTAGTATGAGTTATACCCTGCTGTTTATTAAGAGCATAGTATCTGCACTTTATCCCATTTTGCCTCAAAACGATGGAGCGACATCTAGAATTTTTACCATTTATTCGCCCCAAATAATCCTCCATTTCTTCATTCAGAATCGGTTCGTTCGGAAAAAGAGAAGAAGTGGTTGTTAGGAAAACATCACGAATCATACAGTTAGTTCATTAGTAGGTTATAAATTGTCGAAAAAAGGTTCTGTAATTTGGAAATGTTTAAATCTCTAGAGAAGGACGTTTCGAAAACAAGACCGAAAAAGGCTGTACGAAACATAGTGACGATAACTTCGGTGTCGAACGTTTGTGAAATTTCTCCAGCCAATTTTGCTTTGTCAATAATCTTTCTCCAGACATTGCGTTCTTCCTCAAAGAGGACTTCCATACGTCCGTTAAAATCAGGAATATGCTTGTGTGCCTCCAATGACAACAAGAGGTAGGGTTGAAGGATATTTTTTTTGCCTACATCCTCATATATGTATGTCATTGATTTCTCTACTTTGCCAAGATAAAAATCGATAAAGCCAGCAAGTGTATTACAAGCTTCATAACCAGAAAGTTTCCTTTCTACCGACTGTTGAGATAAGAAGTATGACTCCAATACTCTCGTATACAAAGCCCTCTTATCACGCTGGTAATAAAATACAGCTCCTCTAGAGAGGTTTGTAGCCGCCTCTAAATCTTTGACAGATACATCATGATAGCCTTTCTGTAAAAAAAGGCGAAAAGCTGAGCTGTATATCAATTCCTCATTCTTATTCATTTCTACTGTGCTTATTGTCTGAATTCCAACGCTAAGGTAATAATTAAGCTTGAGAATCTATTGTTTTGTGTTTAACAAAAGAAAAACCGTACGTACATTCGGAATATTTTACTAATTTAGCAGACGATAATAAAGGGGAAGGCTTTAGGATAGAAATATTTATGACCTCAATACCCTGGTATTGTTAGTTTTTATAAATGATTGATAATGCTTATGAGTACAGATAATCCACCATATACGAAAGGGGTTACTTTGGTAGTAAAAACCGAGGTAACCCAGAGTGTTTACAATACCAAATAAGTACAATTTAATCCTTGAGATAACTATGAATACAAAAAAATACTTCATATCATTGGTTTGTCTGTTACTTGGCACGACAACTTTATGGGGACAGAATGTTGAGGTTTCGATTGAAAAAACATTGAGAAGTAATGAAATCTTATTATCCTTCTCCAAGGAAGAGGGAAAATCTATCTCTTCCATATCTGTAAGCGGAACAATTCGTTTTACAGCTCCCAAAGGGAATGTCCGTATTCTATCGGTCAACGAACATGGTTTTGAAAAGATGATTTATGAGTCTTTTCCTCTACTAGCGACAAATGATGTTGACCATTTTGAACACATGGCATGGGAAACTTTCAATTTGAAGGATTTCGATCCTCAGGAGATTCATCTTCAACTCGAGAATGCTGAAATTTTCAACTTGACTTTGAATATCGGCGGATTAGGAAATTTGAGAAGTTCTACTTCCACATTGAAAATAAAAAAATACACTTATTCACTTCAGCTCAGAGATGCTGGTGAATACCGTGCTGCTCTGATTCAAAGAATGAATATAGATTTAGCACGAAGAGGGGAGCTTTGGCGTGCTGGAGATACTCCTTTTTCGCGCCTTTCCTATGAAGAAAAGAAGACCCTTTTTGGAGGGGTTGTTCCCAATCTTCAGGGAGCAGAATACTACATTGGAGGAATTATTGATATCAGTGGACAGTCCAGAGATAATGCCCCTAGAGAAAATTCTGCCTATACCCCCGATTTCGATTGGAGAGCACGTCATTCTGCAAATATTAAGGGTTCTCCTTATTTCCAACATGAAGTCACAGGCTGGATTACCCCAGTTAAAGATCAGGCAGGATGTGGTTCTTGCTGGGCTTTTTCAGCAGCAGGGGCGGTCGAAGCAGTGGCCAAGCTTTATAAGAATGCTACATATAACTTGAATCTATCTGAACAGGAGTTGGTTTCTTGTTCAAACGCAGGCAATTGTACTGGAGGTTTTGCCTCTTCGGCACTAGATTATATTCGTGGCTACTACCTACAGGATGAAAACTCTTTCAAATATAAAGCAAAAGATCTCCCTTGCTCTGACAAGAAGCCTTATGCTTATCGAGTGAAGATTGCAGGAAAGGAGTTATTTAATCCGACTGGAAACGCCCATGCCGATATGGAAAAACTGAAATCCATGTTGGTAAAAAGTCCTCTTGCAGGAAGAGTCGGGGAATGGAGACATGCCATGACTCTGGTAGGGTATAAAACAATCAGAGAGGGAGATGTGATTTATCCACATTATACTACTGCTATTAAGATTAAACCGGGAGATCCGCGTATTGGAAAAACTGTTTGGATTTTCAAAAATAGCTGGGGAGAAAGTTGGGGAGATCATGGTTTTCTCTATGCCTTTGTTGATATTAGCAATATGCGCAATTCGGCAACCCCTTCTTATCCCGTTTCCTGCCAACTTCGGGGTTATGCTTACCATATGCCCCAAAGTTTTTATAATCTTTTCTCCACCTTTCCCTCTGCTTATGATAAGGATAATGATGGATATTATTGGTGGGGTATTGGGCCTCGTCCAAAAAATCTACCTCCCAATGCCAAGCTGGAGGAGGATAGTGATGATAGTGATGCTTCCATTGGACCCATGGATCAATATGGTTATCCACAAGTTTTGAAAAAATATGATTTATTTATTAAAGATAATTCGGAAGATAGAGGATTCGAACCCAATATAACCATCAAAAATGGGGATTTCTGGAGTGCTCCTGAAGTATGGGTTAGGCATGAGAATGATGATGTGGAAATGCATCAAAATCCTATTCCAAATGCAGAAAACTACATAAAAGTTCGTGTCTGGAATAGAGGGACACAGGTCTCAAAACCCTCCACAGTTGTCGCTTATTGGTCTAAAGCGGGCACTCATTTACCCTGGCCTGGAGCTTGGACAGGAGAAGATCTTGAAGAGGGATTAACGATGGGGGCTAGAGTTACTGATGTGGGAAGAATTCCTCCTATAAATCCTGGAGAATCAAAAATTATAACAATTAAATGGCGTACTCCGGATCCTGAACAATATGCAAATCTTGAGAATGAACAGATTGGGGGAGATAACCTTTGGCATTTCTGTTTGCTGCTAAGAATCACGGATAGAAATGACCCAGATACCTATCCTCTTACTCCGACCTCGCATGTCAATGTAATTAACAATAACAACCTCGCACAAAAGAATGTGACTTTTGTAAAATTGGGAAATTCCGGATATCAGGGTACAGTAGGTATGTATAATCATCTATCCGAGCATAAAAAGTACAGTTTGGATATTGTGGAGCTTTTAGAGGACAACCAAACATCCATTTTCGAGCAAGCGAAAGTTTCCTTAAAGATGTCTCCCAAAGTGCTAAATGCCTGGACAAAAGGAGGAAAAAAGGGAGAATATCTAAGGTCTACAGAAATTCCCAGCGTTGTAGAATATACGTCCTCTTCTGGAGTACTTAAAGATATGATTTTCAATCCAAAGGAATATTCCCTCGTTAATCTAAAAGTGAACTTTACTTCGGTTCTTCCATGGTATTCACAACCAGAAAAACGGACATTGCTTCTGCGACAAATAGACGAAAAAGGCGTTATTGTTGGAGGAGAAACTTTTGTTATTATCCGTAATCCAAGAACTGTAATTATTCCTCACATTGAGCAAGAAAGACAAGGAAGTAAGCTTATACTTACAGCCCGAGGTGTAGGAGAAGATGCTGAATATCATTGGTTTGATTCAAAAGGGAATTTTGTAGGGCAAGGAGAAACGCTTTCCTGTAATCCATATAGCAAGGAAACATATAAAGTAGAAGTAATAGCTAAGTCAGATGGATATTGCACCTACTCAGAAACGATGGTGGAACCTAATGAGATGAATTCGAGATTACAAGTTATTCCCAATCCTGTAAGATCAAGATTAACTCTATCATATAGGCTTCCAACAGAAGAGACATATTTCTTACATATAAGAGGACTCGATGACACGTATATTTTCAGAAGAGAATTGGTGGACGGTCATCATCAAGAAAAGAGTATTGATGTCTCAGACCTTTTGCAAGGAGGCTACGTAATCTCGATCCTAGACAAAAATGGACAACTGGTAGCTACTGCAAAATTCTTTAAAGAATAAATCCTTTGAGAGTGTCCTGTTCTTCAATAGGACACTCTCCCCATATATCATTTATTTTTAAGATATTGGTTATGAGTGCAAAATATTTCTTATTGCTAGGGTTTGTCTTGTTTTGTCTCCCTATCTCTGTGCAAGCACAAGAGTATCATGTAACAAAAGCTGGGACCTTATCGCAAGTGGTAGGGCCCGAGGTGCGAGATTTATCCCATATTCGCATTACGGGCTTCTTGAATGCTCAAGACCTTGCTTTTATACGAAGTCTGGCGAGATATCCTCGCTCCCAAAGCAAGCTCCGCCATCTCGATATCGAAGATGCTGTATTGGAGAATAATACAATTCCTAAAGAGGGTTTCTTCAAGTGTTGTATGGAAAGTTACAAATTACCCAAGACCCTAAAAAACATAGAGCAGTGTGCTTTCCAATGGAATCACGATCTCAAAGAGCTTCGCATACCAGAGGGTGTCACTCATGTTGCCAAGAGAGCCTTTTATTGGAATAGGAACTTGGAAAAGATTTGGCTGCCCGAGAGTCTGACAGAGTTTAGTGAGAGCATGTTGGGAGGAGGCTGTATTGCCTTGCGTGAAGTACATTGGTCCAAAAACTTAAAAAGGATTGGAGATAGTGCTTTTTGGGGATGTGAAAATTTACACATAAAAGAGCTTCCTAATACATTGGAAATTATTGAAGAGACTGCTTTTGAAGGCACTTTGATGGATGAGATTGTAGTGCCCAAGAGTGTCAAGAAGATGCAGGGAGCCTTTTGGGGGGCAAAAAAACTTCGTAAGGTCGATATTCAAGCTCCTTTAACCGAAATCGAAAAAAATACTTTTTATTGGTGTGAAGAATTGCGAGAGGTCAAACTTCCCGAGGGAGTTACACGTATCGGTAATGGGGCTTTCTTTTGGAATTTAGAGTTGAAAGATATAACGTTGCCAGAATCTGTAACTCATATAGAAGATGATGCTTTTAACAGTGCTCCTTTTGACTCGATTGTTATCCCCCCAAAGGTCGTTTTAATCGGACGAGAGGCTTTTTGGAATAATCGCAATTTAAAGAAAGTGTATGCTAAACCAGTCGTACCTCCTGTAACAAGTGAACCGACAGTGATTGCTCCCAATTTGCCTTTTCATGCCTGCAATGAGGAAACCGTTACCCTCTATGTGCCAAAAGGCTCTGCAGAAGCCTACCGCTCTTCGGAGATTTTTAGGAATTTTGGAACTATTGTAGAACTTGACCCTTGGCAGTTCCCCCAAGCCAATGAGCAACCCAACCGCCCACCTGTTTTGTGTAAAGTGTATGGTTGCAATGGGCAGTTGGTGATTGAAACTCCTGCGGAGTTGTCAGGTAAGGCCTATGCTGTCTACTCTCTGGAGGGTTCGCTCATCCAGCAGGGCATTCTTCAAGAAGGGAAAACTTTTATTCTTATTAATGAAGGGAGGTACGTAGTTTGTATTGCGGATGTAGCTCGGAAGATTTTGTTGTAAAAGATGCGTTGAGATTAGGTATGGAATAATCATTGTATAAATAGGTGAAAAAAGTGCTGAGTCAGAGAGGCTTAAAAGCAGAGAGCTAAAAATGCACTTGTTTACATACGATAGAACTGAATTAGAAGTTGCTCTAAATCTGACAGTCTGTATAATATTTTCCCTGCGATTTGGGTATAGGGAATAATGCCCTTGTCCCGATAATCCTGCAAGGTGCGGGGACTGACGAAAAGGCGTTCGCAGACCTCTCGCCCCGTGAGATAGATTTCTCCTCCGAACAGCGGACGATGCGTTTGGGCAATCTCCCGAATACGTTTGCTTACTTCTTGAATGCCCGAAATGAGTTGTTTCATTTCGGGTGTTTCTTTGTTTACGATTTCGTGTTCCATAGTCATTGTATTTTTCGGTTCGACTTTTCGAGGAGTGCTTCCACATCCTCAAGTTTGTAATAACACTTATGCCCGATTTGAATAAAGGGCAATACGGAAGTATCCCGATAGTGCTGGAGCGTCCGTTTGCTGATGTTCAGTATTCGGCACACGTCCCCATTGTGCAACAAGTCGGGGACTTCGGGCTTTGTACCGAGATGTTCTCTCATACAAATAGCCAACTCTTCGATGCTCTTTTTCAGTTCCTCCCAAGCGGAGGTGTCGATGGCGGTAAATCTCATATCAATATCGTTTTAATTGTCATTTTTACTTTGTTCGGTGCAAATGTACGCAGGCGAAATCCTTGTTCCCAGCCCCGATGAAAGCAAGGGAAACAGCAGGAAGTCCGAGGCAAATGTACAAGCACAAACCACCTGTTCCACACCCTTTTCTCTACGTGCGTACTTGTGGCGTCGAAATGGTATGAAGTGGCTCTCCTGCCAATGAAAACAGATGCTCCTCTTTCGTCCGAAGAAAAAGAATGCAGGCATTGGCAGTCCGATGAAGTCGCTTTCCGAGCCGTTCTCCTCGCTGTTCTCTCCTTTTGAGCGTTTTTGTCCCAATTTTTCCTGTTTATCCCATCCATTCTCGGAGCATTTCTCTGTACCTCGAAGCAACAGACACACTAACCTTGGGTCTCTGTGTTCGGCTCTCTAACTTGGTTTCAGCATCCGTTTTCGGATGAAAGTTCAAAATCAAGCAAACAGAAGAAGAACGAACAATGAAAAAAGAAGAGAAGGACAACCCCTCCAGGAATGCCCAAATAGAAGAGTTTCTTTCAGCTCGCTACGAGTTTCGGTACAACACCGTGTTGCGCCGAGCGGAGTACCGTCCTCGAGGGATGGGTGATTACACAGCCATAGACCGCTACCGCATCAATACCCTTAAACGAGCCTTGGACAAGGAAGCCGATGTACAGACCTCACCCGAGAACCTGTACAGCATCATCGAAAGCGATTTCTCACCACGCATCAATCCCGTGCAAGCCTATTTCCAAGCCTTACCGCTGACGAAAGGGAATGCGGAAGCTATCACCGCCCTTTCCGACTGCGTGAGCGTAACCAATCCTGAGAAGTGGAAAGAATACCTCACCAAGTGGCTGGTGGCAGTGGTCGCCAATGTAATGGACGACAAGCAGTGTCGCAATCACACCTGCCTTGTGCTGACAGGCGAGCAGGGCAAGTTCAAGACAACGTTCCTTGACTTGCTCTGTCCACCGGCTCTATCCGATTACCGCTATACGGGAAAGATTTACCCGCAGGAAAAGGACGTGCTGAGCCTTATCGGGCAAAACCTCATCATCAACATTGACGACCAACTCAAAGCCCTCAACAAGCGGGACGAGAACGAACTGAAGAACCTCATTACCTGTCCGCAGGTGAAGTATCGTATGCCCTACGAGAAGCATATCGAGGAACGACCCCACTTGGCAAGTTTCGTGGCTTCGGTCAATGGCAACGATTTCCTCACCGACCCGACAGGAAGCAGACGCTTCCTGCCCTTTGAAGTGCTGGCAATAGATATAGACCGAGCCAAGAGCATTCCGATGGATGACGTTTACAGTGAAGCCAAGACCCTATTGAATGAAGGGTTTCGCTATTGGTTCAATGATGAGGAGATTATCGAATTGCATAGAAACAGCGAAGCCTTCCAAGTCTATACGACAGAGATGGAACTGTTGCTCCGCTATTTCACCTTTCCCACGGAAGCGGAGACGGCAACGAAACGCTTCTATATGACCAATTCGGAGATAGTGGGTTACCTCTCCTGCTATACCCGACAATCCCTCTCCACCAAACGGATGGGCGAAGCCCTGAGAAAGGCAGGCTATGCGAGGGAGTGTCGCAGGATAAACAGCAATCCTGTCTATGTCTATGCCGTCCGCAAGATTCACCCCGAGCAACCACCATAGCTCCCTGTTGTTACCAACCTCTTTGTAATACTCCTTTCTCTTTTCTTTCCTATTCTCCTTACTACATTACTACAACTAAGGGTAATACAGTGAAAGAGAAAGGATTGCAGGAGGTGTCCATCTTTCGACACTGCTTACTACCATCTTTCTACGCTTCTACGGCAGAATGAATGGGGAGAGGTGTAGAAAGAAGGTATAGAAGGATAAAACCGAATGAAGTGTTACACTTTTCTCTTTCACTGTCAATCACTTATCCGAGTGTCGAAGGGTAGTAAGATGAAAAGAGGAAAATTCCCGAAAGAGAAAACAGAGCGAACAATGAAATATCGAACAATGAATATGAATAATCCCAATCCAACGATAACAGCAATGAACAACGAATATTACGACCTGCAACACATCAAGGCGATGCCGATAGCGGACTATCTGCACGCCTGCGGTATCGAGCCAGCCAAGCGTTACAACAGCTATGCTCTTTACCACGCACCTTACCGAGAAGACCCCAATGCCAGCCTGAAAGTGGACTTTCGGCAAAACCTGTGGCACGACTATGGGACAAGCCAAGGTGGAAGCATCATAGACCTTGTGATGCGGATGCGTGGATGCAGTACCTACGAAGCAATGGCGCATCTTGCCGAAAGGAAAGCGATAACCCTCGCTTCCTCTTCCTTTCATCGTGAAACTCACACAGAGCAGATAAGAGGTGAACAGCGACCAAGTAATGTAAGGCGTATTCTCTTCATCAGCGAAGAGTTGCCCCTGTATCTGCAAAACTATCTTCGAGAGGTACGCAGGATAGACCTTGCCGTGGCAAGTCCTTATCTCCGTCATATTCGCTACGAAGTAGGAGGAAGAGAGTATTCTGCCATCGGCTTTGCCAATCGTGCAGGAGGATATGAACTCCGAGACGACAAGACATTCAAGGGAACGATAGCTCCAAAGGATATTTCTCTGATTGCAGGAGAAGCGAACAATGCTCCTCACTGCATCTTTGAGGGCTTTATGGATTTCCTTTCCCTTCTCACGATGAAAGGAAAAGAAACTGCTCCCTGCCTTGTACTGAACTCTGTCAGCAATCTCCCACGAGCCATTGCCTATCTCCACGAGAAAGGTATCGATTCCGTTCAAGCTTTCTTCGATAACGACCAAGCTGGACGACAAGCCCTACATTCTTTACAATCGGCAGGTATCAACGTGGAGGATATGAGCCGACACTATTCCCGATACAAAGACCTCAATGAGTATCATGTTGCTCAATGCTCTCAACAGCAGAAAAAGCTAATTGGCAATCCAAAGATTACTAATTACCAATCGGGAGAAAGCTCATTAGAAATCGAGAGAGGGCGAACGGTGCGCCCTGTTATTGTCAAACGTAAACTCAAATAAGCCATGAAAGAAGAATTTGATTTGTCTCATTACTTGAACCATCCCAAAGACTCCGATGGCTCACAGATACTTTCCAAAATTGTCAGTAAAGCCATCTCTACCAAACAAGAAGCAAAGCAGATAGAGCAATCCGGGCAATCTGAAAGCTCTCTGCATTCCTCTACATCCGAACTGACATTGCCGTCCAAGCCTTCGGATGAAGTAAAGGATGCCGTGAATGCAGCGCATTCCGTACAGGAGAAACAAGAAGCGGTATCAAGCAGTCCGAAACGCATCAGCCACAAGCAACGACAAGAGAGCTTGGAGAGCTATCAGGAAGCCTTTCTCTCGCCCCATAAAATCATCGACCGAAAGGCAACTTATCTCAGTCGCTCCACGTGGGAACGCTTGCAGTTTGTTGTTCGTCGCTTGGGTGATTACGGAGCCAATGTTTCAAGTTTCTTGGAGTGCATAGCTCTCCGACATTTGGAAGAATACAGCGAGGAGATAGAACGCTGGCGTAAACTCTAATTACAGCATTCCGAACCATCAGTGATGAAATGGATAATCGGCATTCTCAGAAGGCAAGAAGAACGAGAGATGAAAGCCAAGTATAGTATATGCGCAGGTATTTCATCGGTAACATTGCAAGACGTCAGTTTGTAGCCACAAACTGCGCTTGCCCCCTTCGCCACTGCGCTCGGGGGAGAGCCGTAATTACTTCGTTCTCATCGGCTGGGATGCCTTAATAAACAAGCTAAGATGAAAACAAAAACAGATAAAGAGAAACGAAATAAGAAGTCCAATAAGACCTGCCTTCTTCGGGTACGTTGTTCCGAAGAGGAGAAAGCAAGGATACAAAAGCGAGCGGAGCGGACGGGCAAGAAGCTCTCCGAGTTCTGTCGGGAGGCATTGCTTACGGGAGAGATTGTTGCCGTTCCCCGATTGGGAGAACACGAACGGGAAGCCATTCGGGTCTTGCAACGGGTCAGCTATTTCTTCAGTCATATTTCCAACTTGATTAAGACGAGAGACCCATCTTGGGCTCCCATTGCCAAGAACCTTTCTTGCATCTCCCTGCACGCCTTTGAGCGATTCTATAATCCTCGATACCGGATTACGGACGAGGTATATGATGTTCTAAATATCAAGCGTAATGATAGCTAAGTGTAAAGCCATAGCACACGGCAAGACGGCATTGGAGTATATTTTCAGAGAAACGAAACTCAAGAATAAGCTCTTAATCCAGAACCTTTGTGGAGATACGGCAGAGAGAATATGCGAGGAGATGAACCTTGTCAATCAGTTCAACAGCCGTTGTAGGAATAAGTTCCTGCGGATAGAAATCGGCATCGCTCCGAAAGATGAAGCAGGAATGAATTGGAAGAGGCTCCAAGGGATAGCCTGTGAGTTTATCCAAGCAATGAAATTGCAGGAGCATCAAGTGGTAGCCGTTACGCATAAGGATACTGACAATCTGCACATTCATATCATTGCCAATCGGATGGATATGAACGGGGCGGTTTACGACACAACCTTTGTGAGCAACAAGGCAGCACGAGTGGCAGAGGAATTGAGTCGCAAGCACGGTCTGACGATTGCCAATGAGATACGGGCAAAGAAACGGTATCAAAAGCCGAGAGTCAATCAGACGCGAGAAGCGAGCAAAGAAAAACTACGCTTGATGGCTTACGGATTGTTGGGAAAATATACGAATGGCGGAGTGAACGGCTATGCTTATTTTCGATATGAATTGAGACGACGAGGAGTAACCGTGGAACAGATGACGAACAAGAAAGGTAGCATCTATGGACTGAAGTTTCATTTTGAGGGGCAGACTTTCAAGGCTTCGGAAATAGGACGAGAGTTTGGATATAACTCGCTGCTGAAACAATTCGGGCTGTCCTATGCTGCTCCCTATCACTCTTCTGTTCCAATTTATCAGCCGAAAGGCCCTTTACAAGAAGAAAAGCGACAGCCAACACCAAGTCCTGAACCAAGCCTTGTTGAGAGCGTAGTGGATGTTGTTGCCGAAGGGATTGCATCGGGTGTTGGCGGTATGCTGGACTTCCAAGTCCATGGAGAGGATTATGCCGAAACCGCCTTTCAGCGGAGACTGCGCCACGAAGCCAACAAGAGAAAGAAACGGGGACGAAGGATGTAGGGAACAAATTCTCTCTTCTCAAAGAAGAAAATCACGAAAGAACGCTCACTTTTGCTCACAAATCAATATCTTTGCAAGTGATAATAGTGAGCGTTCTTTGGCTATTCAAAACAGTGTACCTCAAAGCACTCCGCTCATTTCTAAATCGTTACCTATCTATCCACTACTAAATGGTAACACTCTGCTCCTCAGTAAGATAGTTCGCAGGCAAAAAGTCTCACAGGAGAAAAAATGATCCCTTTGAAACGCCCTGTTCATCAATGTTTTGAGAAGGCGATATAAAACATAAAAAAAGGCATGTCTACTTGTCTACAACAGTCTCTTTTCTCCCCTCTTTTCCCGGTTTTTGTCATGATAGGAAATTAACAAAACTTGTTGGTTTTGATGGTCGAAGCAGGAGCTTTCTTCAGAGACTGCTGCATGGTCGTTCTTGTTGTACGTCATTCCCGGCATTGGGGCTTTCGGTGGTGTATTTTTCTCGCCCTGTCTCATTATCTTTGCAGCAAATGAGTTCGGATTTTAATATTCACAACGAACGGAATATACCCATTGCTCCCGAGGAGCGCGATTTGGATCGTGCGCTTCGGCCTCATCGTTTTGAGGATTTCAGTGGGCAAGACAAGGTAGTCGAAAATCTTGCAGTCTTTGTTCGTGCTGCCAAGATGCGGGGGGAGGCTCTGGATCATGTGCTATTGTATGGCCCCCCGGGTTTGGGCAAAACGACCCTTTCTCATATTATCGCCAACGAGTTAGGGGTCGATATTAAGATCAGTTCGGGGCCAGTACTGGATAAGCCTGGGGATTTGGCGGGTCTGCTCACATCACTTGAGCCGAACGAAGTCTTATTTATAGATGAGATTCACCGGCTTAGCCCTGTTGTAGAGGAGTATTTGTATTCTGCAATGGAGGATTATCGCATTGATATTATGCTTGATAAAGGGCCTTCGGCTCGATCTATACAGATTGATCTCAGCCCTTTTACCCTGATTGGAGCTACAACTCGTTCCGGGCTTCTTACGGCTCCTCTCCGAGCTCGCTTTGGTATCAATCTGCATCTGGAGTACTATGATACGAACACGATCGCCAATATCGTGGCCCGGTCGGCACGGATATTGGGAGTTGTGTGTGAACCGGAGGCTGCTCGGGAGATTGCCGGACGTAGTCGGGGGACTCCTCGTATTGCCAATGCTTTGTTGAGGCGAGTGAGAGATTTTGCGCAAGTCAAAGGATCTGGAAGGATCGACCTGGAGATAGCGAACTTTGCCCTCGAAGCCCTCAATATAGACACCTATGGTCTGGATCAGACCGACAACAAACTGCTTTGTACTCTCATTGATAAGTTTGGCGGAGGGCCAGTGGGGCTCACGACCATTGCGACAGCTTTGGGAGAAGATCCTGGCACTATCGAAGAGGTCTATGAGCCTTTCCTTATACAGGAGGGGTTTCTCAAGAGAACTCCAAGAGGTAGAGAAGCTACCCATTTGGCTTATCGACACCTCGGACGCTCTTTGCGTCCCTCCGTCGGAGAGCTTTTTGAGGATGGTGATTTTTGATCATTGAGTATCATTTGTTCGTCCCCTTTGATCGACCGTAAAGGCTGACTCTCTCCAAATGTAAAAAACTTGCTTTTGGCTTTCTTTTTTTAGCTGTCGTCTCATCGAAAAGACGTACCTTAGTGGCATTAAATTCATAAATCACGCGTTGTCGGCGTGGTATTGGTTTGTAATATGATAGATTCAGAGGATAAGATTATCAATATTGATATCGACAAAGAGATGCGCACGGCCTACATAGACTATGCTATGTCTGTGATAGTGTCTCGTGCTTTGCCTGATGTGCGCGACGGATTCAAGCCCGTGCACAGACGTGTGTTGTATGCCATGAATGATACCGGCAATGTACACTCGTCACCACACAAGAAAAGTGCAAAAACCGTCGGTGAAGTGATTGCTAAGTATCACCCACACGGGGACAGCTCGGTGTATTTCACTCTGGTGAGATTGGCCCAGCCTTGGAATTTGCGCTACACGATGGTAGATGGGCAAGGTAACTTTGGCTCTATCGATGGCGACTCCCCCGCAGCTATGCGTTATACGGAGGCCAGGCTAAGTCGCATAGCAGCCGAAATGCTGCGTGACATAGACAAAGAAACCGTAGACTTCCAAAATAACTTCGACGATACATTGCAAGAGCCGGTTGTCTTACCGACTCGTATCCCTAATCTGCTTGTCAATGGAGCAGCTGGTATTGCGGTGGGGATGGCAACCAATATGCCCCCTCACAACTTGGGCGAAAGTATAGATGGCTGTGTAGCTTATATCGATGCCGATGGCGAGATAGAGATTTCTGAATTGATGAAGTATGTCAAGGCTCCCGATTTCCCGACCGGAGGACTGATATACGGCTATGCCGGAGTAAAGGAAGCTTTCGAGACAGGACGAGGACGGATTGTTATTCGCTCTCGTTGCGAGATCGAGCAGCATGCCAATCACGAGCGTATCATAGTGACAGAGATCCCCTACCAGGTAGTCAAATCCGACTTAGTCGCTTCGATAGCTCAACTGGTAAACGAAAAGAAAATAGACGGAATCTCAGATATTCGAGACGAATCGAACCGGCAGGGTATACGTGTTGTGATAGAGATTAAGAGAGATGCCAATGCTTCTGTTGTGCTCAACAAACTTTACAAGCAGACGGCCCTCCAAAGCTCTTTCAGTGTAAACAACATTGCGCTGGTGAACGGACGTCCTATGCTGTTAAACCTCAAAGATCTCATTCGAGAATTTGTCGATCACAGGCACGATGTGGTGACTCGCCGCTGCATATATGAGTTGAGAAAAGCCAAAGAGCGTGCGCACATCCTGGAAGGACTGCTCATCGCCGTAGATCACATAGATGAGGTAATAGCTATTATCCGTGCTGCCAAGGATCCAAACGAAGCAATGGCAAACTTGATCGCTCGCTTTGAGTTGAGCGAAATACAGGCCCGGGCTATCGTAGATATGAGGCTCAGAGCCCTCACTGGTCTGGAGCGTGAAAAGCTGCGGAACGAATATGAAGAGATTGCCAGACAGATTGCCTACCTCGAGATGCTCCTCGGTAGCAAAGAAGAGCGAATGAAGGTGGTCAAACAGGAACTGCTGGAGGTACGAGAGAAGTATGCCGATGACAGACGCTCCGAGATTATTTACGCCAGTGAAGAATTTAACCCAGAGGACTTCTATGCCGATGATGAGATGATAATCACACTCTCTCACATGGGGTACATCAAGCGCACGCCTCTCACAGAGTTCCGCACTCAGTCAAGAGGGGGAGTAGGGGCCAAGGGGTCGGATACCCGAAGCGAAGACTTCGTGGAATATATCTATTCGGCCTCGATGCACGCAACGATTTTGCTCTTTACAGCCAAAGGTAAATGCTATTGGCTCAAGGTGTACGAGATCCCTGAGGGGGCCAAAAATGCCAAGGGTAGAGCTATACAGAACTTGCTCAACATAGATCCTGACGACAAGGTGACTGCGTTCATCCGAATTAAAGACCTGACTAAAGACGAGGCCTTTGTCAATTCTCATTACCTGATGTTTGCCACAAAGACGGGTATGGTGAAGAAGACCTTGCTGGAGGCCTATTCTCGCCCTCGCACCAATGGAGTGATCGCTATCAATCTCAATGAGGGAGATGAGGTCGTAAGTGTGCGTTTGACCAATGGCCGAAACCAGATCCTGATTGCCAATCGAAACGGACGAGCTGTGCGTTTCGACGAGTCTACAGTTCGTACAGTCGGTCGCAACTCGATAGGGGTGCGTGGTATGCGTCTGGATGAGGATGGGCAGGACGAAGTGATAGGTATGATTGCCATCAAACACCCCGAGGAGCAGACTGTATTGGTGGTGAGCGAACATGGCTATGGCAAGCGATCTTCGATAGAAGACTATCGCACAACCAACCGAGGAGGTAAGGGTGTCAAAACCATGCAGGTAACGGATAAGACCGGTCATTTGATCGACATTCGTGCTGTAGAGGAGGATAATGATTTGATGATTATCAACAAAAGCGGTGTTGCTATTCGTATAAGTGTGAAGGATATAGCCGTGATCGGTCGTGCTACGCAAGGTGTAAGGCTGATTAATTTGGATAAGCGAGGTGATGATATAGCTTCCGTCTGCAGTGTCATTTCGGAGGAGGAAATGGCCGAAGCAGAGACTCCGAAAGGAGAAGGGGTCACGAGTCTCTCCACTACTGATGCAGATACAACGGCCGAGGATGACATAATTGTCGAATCCTGATTTATCTTTGCTTCACCTTTGAAAGAATAATAGATTGTAGGATTTCTTAAGTATAAATCTCAACCAATAAACGAAGAGAATGAAAAGGATCGCATTTATATTGGCACTGGCCCTCTGTGCAACTGCCGGTGCTATGGCTCAGAAAAGCAACGTGAGTGCTGCCGAGAAACGAGCAGAGCAGAGTAAGCCTGATTTTGAAGAGGCGCGTACCCTTATCAATGCTGCCAAGGAAAATCCTGAGACAGCTAATGATGCCAAGACTTACTACACGGCTGCCCACATCGCTGAGACTGAATTTCGCTACTGGCTGGATAAACAGCAAAAAGGAGAGGAAGTGGATGTGGATAAGATGTATGCTGCTGTTTTGAGGATTTTTCCCGAGGCAATGAAGGCTGGAGAATTGGATAATATGCCCAATGAGAAAGGAAAGATAAAACCCCGTTATGCTAAAAAGTTGGCCGAACTTCTGAAGCGAGACTTGACCTATGTATATAATGCAGGTGTGGTATATTCTCAGGCCAATGACATGAACAAATCTCTCGATGCTTTTGAGCAGTACTACAAGATCAAGAGCCTGGGGATGTTTGCTTCGGATCCGGAGGTTTCCACACAGGACTCCTCTTCGGTTGGCGTTGCTGTGATTGTGGCCGAAATGGCAACTCGCACCAATCAGCCTGACCGTGCATTGAATATCCTCTCTATTGTAGAAGGTGCTGCTCGGGGAGACCAAGGCTGTCAAGTACTTCGCGGAAAAGCCTCTGCTTATTTGGCCAAACAAGACTCTGTAGAATATCTGAATCTTTTGCAGAAGGGAGCCAAGGAGTGTGCCAATGACTTTTTCTTTTATGCTTCTTTGGTAGACTTCTATGGTAGTAAGGGACAGACTGATGAGGCTATCAAGTATCTCGAAGATGCGATTACTATCGCCCCCAATAATGCTCAGCTGTATCTGGTGATGGGAGACCTCTTTCATGTCCAGAAGAATGACATTGAGACTTCTATCAAGTGGTATAGCAAGGCTTTGCAGATCAAGCCTGATGATGCAGAGGTGAACTTCAAGTATGCTAATGCTCTGTTCAATGAGGCTGCCGAACTCAAGAGTGCTACAAACTACAACCCAGCAATGGAAGCGAAGGCCAACGAACTCCTCAAGCAATCTCTACCTCTGTTGGAGAAGGCTGATGCCCTTCGCCCGGATGACAGCAAGATTTTGTATATGCTGAAAAATGTATACTACAACCTCAAGATGATGGATCAGTACAAAGCCATCGAAGCTCGAGGATTCTGATGTAAACAGGTTCAGCCGAAGAGAAAAGCCCTTGTCATCCATTTGAGGATAGCAAGGGCTTATTTCTTTCCTTCTCAAAATAAACAAGGCTGTGAATGCTCCCTCTATTCCCTAAAAATATGCCTCAGAGGGCTTGGCCCAGAAGAGGCTTTTATACCGAGTAGTAGTGGGGATAAATCCAAATACAAGGGCTATCTTTGTCGGTAGTGGTCGTGGTGATTATAGCCCGGCATTTTCTTTATCTGATCATTCATTACAAGTGTAAACAACAATCATATGGTAAGTTACAAAGATTTGGGCTTGGTGAACACCAGGGAGATGTTTGCCAAGGCAGTGAAAGGTGGTTATGCCATACCGGCTTTCAACTTCAACAACATGGAGCAAATGCAGGCTATCATTCAGGCTGTAGTGGCTACCAATTCTCCGGTTATCTTGCAAGTTTCGAGTGGCGCACGTAAGTATGCCAACCAAACTCTGTTGCGTTACATGGCTCAAGGAGCAGTAGAGTATGCTAAAGAATTAGGTTGTGCCAATCCGCAAATTTGTTTGCATTTGGATCATGGCGATACTTTTGAGCTGTGTAAGAGTTGTATCGAAATGGGCTTCTCTTCGGTGATGATAGATGGATCAGCTTTGCCCTATGATGAAAATGTAGAGCTGACTCGTCGTGTGGTGGAATACGCTCACCAATATGATGTTACTGTGGAGGGCGAATTGGGAGTATTGGCCGGTATCGAGGATGATGTGCAGCATGAGTCTCACACCTACACACGCCCGGAAGAAGTGGAAGACTTCGTCAAGCGTACCGGTGTAGACTCTTTGGCTATCTCAGTAGGAACATCCCATGGTGCTTACAAATTTACTCCAGAGCAGTGTACTCGTGATGAGAATGGAATATTGCAGCCTCCTCCCCTGCGCTTTGATATTCTGGAAGAGATTGAGCGTCGTATCCCTGGCTTCCCAATTGTGTTGCATGGCTCCAGCTCTGTACCTCAAGATAAGGTGGCGACCATTAACAAGTATGGAGGAGCACTGAAAGATGCCGTAGGAGTACCCGAGGAACAGCTTCGTCGTGCAGCCGGCAGTTCGGTGTGCAAGATCAATATTGACTCTGATGGTCGCTTGGCCATGACAGCTGCTATCCGAGAAGTAATGGCTACTAAGCCAGCCGAGTTTGACCCACGTAAATACCTCGGCCCGGCTCGTGACAGCCTGAAGGAATTGTATATGCACAAAATAGAGAAGGTGCTTGGTTCGGATAATAAGATCTGACGAGGTGTCTATTCCCTCCTCTTTTGCAAGGAGGGCTAAATAAAACGACCGCCTCATGGTTCTTTTAGGAACTGTGAGGCGGTTTTCTTTCTCAAAGAGGGAGAAAATATAGAGAGTCGTTTAAGAGCGTGGCTTTTCTTGCTCTTTATACAGTCTATGTGCTTGTTGTCTGACGTCATCGGGCAGAGTGATTCCTCTTTGTCCGAGGCTGAGTATCCATGGCTTTATGTCTTCGGGCAGAAGGGTGTAAAGGACTTCGTAGAAAAGAGTCTTATCCTCTTCGTTGTATTTGTTGGGAGGAGTACCACAATAGCGATCGAGTTCTTCGTCATCGAAATAGGTCGGTTTCGCCTGTTTATGTCTTAGAGCCGGATCATGTTCGCAGACTTCATGTTTGCCACAGCAACCTTCGGGGCGTCGATAGCTTGAAGGTTCCTCTGCGGGCAGTCCTCGAGCAATCCGATTGCGTTTTTCTCTTCGAGAAGCTAATAAAGCAATCAGAGCTAACAGGGTAATTGAGATAATAAAGATGAGTATGGTATTAGTCATATGGTTTGAGAACTAATAAGCATTTCCATTGGAAGTAAATAGGAGTCCGCAATGCTCTGCTACCGACTCAAAGTTGGGAAAAGATTTGGATACAGCTTCTATCCCACGAATACAAAGTCCGTTTGTAAACCGTCTGTCTGCAGAAGCCATGGCAAAAGCCATAGCAATACGATGATCGTCGTAGCTATCTATTGTAGGGATTGTCTCTCTCATTTGCTGAACAGGAGTACTATGGTAAACGAGACTATCAGAGTGAATTTCTAAGCCTTTGTATCCCAGACGGAGCAGTCCCTCTGTTACGGCAGCGATTCGGTCACTTTCCTTGTGCCGCAGGGTAGCAATACCTGTGGCGACAAAAGGTCTCTCTTGCAGTGTTGCAGCTACAACCCATGCCGGAAGCATATCGGGGCAGGAAGAGAAGTCCGGGCGAAGGATAGTCTCTTGATTTTTCGACATCGAGTTATACTCGATAATAATACCATTCTTCCTTTGTCGGCTTTCCACGCCCAGCGCAGCAAAGTATTCAGTGGCCTTTTTATCTCCTTGTATTGAGTCTTGGTAGATTCCTTCCAGCTGTAATTGTAAGGAAGGGGAACGATGAATAGCCAATAAGGTGTAGAAAAAAGCTGCTGCGCTCCAGTCTCTCTCAATCATTGGTAAGGGGAGAGGCGTATAACTGCCGGCAGCAACCGTATAGGAGCGATAGTCAGGTGACACTTGCACTGAAACTCCGGCTCGTTTCATCACCTCTATCGTCATTGCTATGTACGAGACTGAAGCCGGAGGTGTAGACAATTGCAGACATAGGCCATCCGGTAGACAGGGGGCAATTAAGAGCAAAGCTGATACGAATTGAGAACTCAGCGAAGCATCTAAATCGATTATCTTGCCCCCTTCCAGCTTTGCCGGTTCTATGTACAAAGGAGCAAAACCTTCATGCGCCATGCAGGTGATACGAGCACCAAGCATACGCAGAGCATCGATCAATGGTGCGATTGGTCTGTTGCAGAGCCTGGATATGCCAGTAAGGAGAATGGGAACTGAGGTTTGCAGTGCAAAATAAGCTGTGAGGAAACGTAAGGCTGTACCGGAGGCCTGCAGGTCAATTGTAGCTTCTTGATGTAGACTTGCGCTGAGAGCGTGCTGCAGTACAGCGAGATCATCCGAGAGAGACTCGGTAAATCCATTAACGAAGGTTTGGCTCTTCGTAGAGAGTGCTGATATGACTATCTCTCTGGAGCAGATGCTTTTGGAGAAAGGCAACCGTAACGGTATGGGACTATCCGCTTGTGCCGGTCTACGAAAATAGATTGTCTTGCTTATCACTTCGGGTTAGGGTCTTCAATCCCATTTGTTGGTTGTAAACCCAATTGGGCTGCTCGTTTGAGCATAAAATGGTAGGCAGCTTCGTATTCGTTGGGGATCAGGCCATCAAGGATAGCATCTTTTATGGCATCTTTGATTTGTCCTACGGGAAGAGAGGGAGGTAGGCCGAATATGCGCATGATATCCTGCCCATCTATAGGAGGCTGGAAGTTGCGTATACGATCTTTCTCCTCTATTTCTTTCAGTTTGTGTCTTACCAGACCGTAGTTATCCAAATAACGCTTCACTTTAGCTGGATTTTTGCTTGTGATGTCAGCTTCACAAAGCATCATTAGATCATCTATATCGTCTCCGGCTTCAAAGAGTAGACGCCTCACAGCCGAGTCTGTCACACCTTCATCTACAAGTGATTGAGGACGCATATGCAGGTCCACCAACTTCTGCACATACTTCATCTTGTGATCCATGGGTAGCCTTAGCCGCCTGAAAAGAGGAGGTACGATCTTGGCCCCTACAAAATTGTGATTGTAGAAAGTCCAGCCTGCCCCGGGGACGAACTTCTTTGTTTTGGGCTTACCCACATCGTGCAATAGGGCAGCCCAGCGAAGCCATAGGTCATCGGTGTGCTTGGCGATGTTGTCTACAACTTTGAATGTATGAGTCAGATTGTCTTTGTGTCCGATCCCTTCTTTCGTTTCAGCTCCTTTGAGAGCATAAAC
The DNA here is from genome assembly GCF_900476255.1 of Porphyromonas crevioricanis. Classification (NCBI taxonomy): domain Bacteria; kingdom Pseudomonadati; phylum Bacteroidota; class Bacteroidia; order Bacteroidales; family Porphyromonadaceae; genus Porphyromonas; species Porphyromonas crevioricanis. The sequence continues at coordinate 3,387 of NZ_LS483447.1, read as the reverse complement.
CTCAGGCATTACGATCTCCATCAGTCCACTCAGAGCAAAAAGCTCCAACCCCACTGAAGGCTTGGGTGAACGCATTATTTTGTTGAACTCGTCTGCAATCCGTTCTTGAGAGACAATACGGATTCGCTCGGCCATCTTACAAATCGCATCCCAAGTAAATTCTTCGATTATAAAACCTAACTGGGAAGCAAAGCGAATTGCACGCATCATGCGCAAAGGATCATCGCTAAACGTGACTTCTGAATCCAGAGGGGTGCAGATTGTGTATTCGTAGAGGTCGGCTACTCCGTCGAACGGATCTGTCAGACGGGCGTATGTCTCAGTATTGAGAGATAGGGCCAGCGCATTGATCGTAAAGTCTCGACGTCTTTGATCATCTTCCAATGTCCCATCTTCAACAACCGGCTTTCTGCTGTCTGGAGAGTAGCTCTCCCGTCTGGCTCCTACAAACTCTATTTCGTATTCCTTGTATTTGACCTGAGCTGTCCCAAAACGGGCAAAGACTGACACATGAGCTTCGCGCCCCAGTTTACGTGCTACAGCTTTAGCCAGATCAATCCCTTTGCCTACAGTCACGACATCAATGTCTTTCGATGGTCTGTGGAGCATAAGGTCTCGTACATATCCTCCTACGACATAGGCCTCCAACTTCAATTCATCTGCTGTACTACCAATGAGGCGAAAAATAGGTTTGTCTATAGCTTCGTAGAGCTCTTGATTTGTTAGCATGGGTGCAAAGATACGATGATGAGAGCTTTGTACACTCTTTTGTCGAGTCGGACAAATCCAAATAGTCAAGTATGCTCGAGGAATTTCAACATGAGATTCAAGAATTTATTTCGTTGTGTTTCTCTTGAGATGGTCAAAATATAGTCCGGCATAAAATCCGTTCAAGAACTTATTTCGAGGTGTTTCCCTCCCTGTGTGTTCCTCGTTCCCTTTTTTTTCAGGATTTGGTTCCCTGCCAATGGAAGAGCATAATAGCTGTAGCCACGGCCACATTGAGGCTCTCCGGATGTCCTTTGGGATTTGCAGCAGGAGGGATATGTACTGGTTTGTTGCAATACGCAGCCAGATCGCTGCTGATGCCTTGTCCTTCATTTCCCATCAACAGAAGAGCTTTTTCTTGAGGTGAGGGGAATTGTATTTCTCGGATAGAAGGACCATGCAGGAATGTGCCATAGATATTAAGTCCAGCCTGACGAGCCTCCTGAAGCAACTTGCCGGGTTCTTCCAGTGTAATAATCCTGGTTTGCCCCAGGGCCCCCATCGTCGCTCGAACTACTTTGCTACCGAAAGGATCGGCTGTGCCGGGAGTCAGAAAGATTGTGCCAACACCAAACCATGCTGCTGAACGGATGATGCTGCCCACATTGCCGGGATCTTGCACTGTGTCGAGGAGTAGTGTCAGTCCACGGAGGTATTCGAGTGAAGGAGCGGAGTATTGAGGTCGGTAAAAGATTGCTATGATGGGCTGGGGAGACTCTAATTGGCTTACTTTGTCAAAAGGGAAAGATTCGGGAACAACTTCTGTTCGTTCGGCTTGCTGATTGTCAATGCAGGATAGAGCCGACTCTGTTGCTATCAGCAAGAAGCAGCGGAAGTGTGGCATTAGCTCATTCACCACTTTGGCTCCTTCGGCGACAAATACCCCCTCTTTATCTCGTACGCTTTTTCGGTCAAGCGAACGAATCCATTTCATTTCGGCTCTGCTGATCATCTATTTATATCCTGCTGTATCGTATCTGTTTGCAAAGGTGCACTATTTTGTCGGAGTCACGGTCTTGTCTTTTGTTCCTCTTTAATGAAAGCCTTTCATATGTCCAGAGGGTACTGAGTCCCGACAAGTTGGAACAGTGTATTGTGAGAATAGACAAAAAACAATCGGGGGCTGCCTCAAAATGCGAGTTTTGAAGCAGCCCCCTACACAGCCAATATGTTCTCTTTTTTTCTTTCTTTTGGGGGGTATACCCCTACTTCTTAGGAATGTACCCCGATAGATCTTTCCAGATTTTCGACAAGGTGTTTCAAATCCGACTCTGTGCACATTCGATCACATATCGTATTGTGCCCATGCAATACTGTTGTATGATTTTTCCCTCCTAACATTTGCCCAATGGCATTGAGAGATAGAGGAGTATATTTCTTCGCCAGATACATGCAGAGGTGTCTGGCTTGTACAATATCTTGCAGGCGACTCTTACTCCGTATCTTCTCTATAGAAACGGCACATTGCACACTCACTTTCTCCAGAATCAGCTCCATTGTGATTTCCGCATTCTCTACCTCTACCGAGCGTTTCACGATGCACTCGACAAAATTCAAGTCTATTTCTTTCCCTTGAATTACACTATTGGTGATGAGTGAAATCAGTGTACCCTCCAACTCACGGACATTCCCTCGCAAGTTATCTGCCAAATAGTTGATCACTTCTTCTTTTAGGTGGACACCTTCCTGCTCCATTCGATGGTGTAGGATCATGTGCCTGAGCTCGATGTCCGGTCTGTCGATAGGAACCACCAAGGCACCGCTGATACGAGTGATAAGTCTATCGTGCATCCCCTTGAGCTCTACTGGTGGCTTATCCGAGGTGAGGATTAGCTGCTTGCCAAGCATGTAGAGGTGATTGAATATCTCAAAGAAGGCCTTTTGTGTACCGGTTTTTCCGATCAATCCCTGTATATCGTCAATGATCAAAACATCTATCTGCTGATAGAAATTGATGAAGTTGTTGTATTGCGATGAGCGAGAGGCCGTTGTGTATTGCAACTCAAAAAGATGAGAGGACACATACAAGACTCTCATCTCCGGATGCAACTCTTTGACTTTAAGGCCTATTGCTTGGCAGAGATGAGTCTTCCCAACTCCACTCGGCCCATAGAGGAAGAAGGGATTGGAAGACGGTGTCCCCGGCACAGATGCAATTGTCTGACCTACCGTTACAGCAATTTTGTTGCAACTACTCTCAAAAAAGTGTTCGAAAGAAAATCGAGGATTAAGATTGGAGTTGAACCCCGATTGTACTGCCACAGGTTGAGGAGTCCCGGGCATAGTAATAGGTAACTGTGTGCTGGCTCTGGAGCGAGATGGAGAGTGGATACTGGCTGCAGAAGGGCTGCCGGAAGTACTGTCTACCAAGGCATCATACACCAAACGTCCATCAGCTCCAATTACTTGCTGAAGTGCTTGTCCCAACTGCTTTACATAGTTGGCCTCAATATGTTCGAAGACAAAGACACTCGGCGCGCGCACCTTGATTGTACGCCCGTCGAAGTCTACTGGTACCAAAGGGGTAAACCAAGTGGTGTATTCTTCTTCGTTGAGCAAGGAGCGCAAACAAGCGAGACAGTCCTGCCAGACTGTAGTATAATTGGAGCTTCGATCCAT